>NZ_PGVB01000009.1 GCF_002860205.1 Bacillus sp. T33-2 | reverse complement strand
CTTTCATAGACATTATGATGGACAGTTTTGGGCTCAGGCCGGGTGACTTTGTCTTTCATAGACATTATGATGGACAGTTTTCAGATCACGCCGGGTGATTTTGTCTTTTATAACAAACAGGAGGGACAATATTCTTCCTCACTTGGGAATTTATCTTCATTTGTATGCAAGTTTCCTATACTGAAATATTATTAAAATATTCTTTATTTTCTGTAAAAATAAGCAGGATTTTTTTACTATTTTTAGAATTATATATTGTTAAACGAGTGATTTGGACCTATAAAACCTCCAAATCACCTTTATATATATGATTCTTTAGAAATACGGGGGTAAATGGATGAACGTATTTAGCTTGTTTTTAGCTGAAATGGCCAAGCTGGCAGCGAAAAAAGGGGTCCTGGTTTCGGTTATCGCTGCCCTGATGGTACCAGTTGTTTATGGCGGCATTCTTCTGTCTCCAAAATGGGGCCCATATGACAACCTGTCAAACTTGCCTGTAGCGGTTGTCAATAATGATCAGGGTGCTACATCCGGGGATGAGCCAATCAATGTAGGCAAGGATTTGGTCGCTGATCTGGAAAAAAGTACGGATCTCGGCTGGAAATTCGTAGATTCCCAGGAAGCACAAAAGGGACTTGATAGCTTTAAGTATTATATGGTTATAGAAATTCCGGAGGATTTCTCTCAAAGAGTTGCCTCCGTTCTTGACTCCGATCCAAAAGTCCCTGAGTTAAATTACATCCAGAACGAAGGCTTGAACTTCATGGCAGCCCAGGTCACAAGAAGTGCGACTGAAAAAATCAGGGAGAAGCTTGCAAACAAGATTACCGAAAACTATACAACCAATGTGTTCAACAGCCTCAGCGATGTTTCAGATGGATTCCAAAAAGCAGCTGATGGGTCACAACAGCTGAACGATGGTGCTGGCCAGCTGCAAGATGGAACGACCCAACTTTTGCAATCGCTTACAGAAAAATCCGGAGATATATCCAAACTGGCGGATGGTGCAAATGAGCTTGAGAACGGCACTGGTCAATTATTAGGTTCATTATCTTCTAAACAAAGTGATATAACCAAACTCGCAAACGGTTCCAATGAATTGAAAGCTGGTACCGGACAGTTGCTATCATCTTTAAATGAAAAGTCTGGGGATATAAAAAGACTTGCTGACGGTTCTGCTGCTGCAAATGCTGGAACAGGATTACTGCTGCAAAAATTAAAAGAAGGACAACCAAAAATTCAGTTATTGGCTCAAGGTGGAAAAGATTTATCCCAAAAAGCTCCACTGTTGTATGATGGAACTCAACAGGTTCTAAAAGGTTTACAAGATACGAAGAATGGACTTGTACACGAACTTAAACCTAAGACTGAAGATTTAGCTAGAGGTGTAACACTTGCTGTGGATAATCTTTCAGGAGTTTCGGCTGCGCTTCAAGGTTATCTACCTGCTATTCAAAAATATGTAACCGAGCCTACAGAAGAGAATAAACAGGTTTATTTAACTGCAATTGGAACGCTTCAACAGATTTCAGACGAATTAAACCTTCAAACAAACAAAGACAGTCTCGCTACTCTCAAAGCAGGTGCTGCTGCTCTACCAAAAACATTTGAACCCGGTGGTGAATCTGGTAAAATTGTAACTCCTATTGACGCACTAAATGGTTTGATTGCTGGACAAACGGAAATTAACAATGGAGTTAAAGAACTTGCTGCAAAAGCACCGGCACTCGCTGAAGGTACGTCAGAACTTAATTCAAAATGGGATGAACTAATAACAAATGTGGGTACATTACATGCAGGTACCACTCAAATTGCTGGAGGTACCAAAACCGTAGAAACCGGCTGGACCACAATGACCGCTGGAGTAACAAAACTTGATTCCGGTGCAGGACAAATCGCAACCGGGAACGCCACAGTCGACAGTGGCTGGCGCCAGCTAACAAGTGGTGCTTCACAGATCCACTCGGGCACAGTCCAGGTCAGTGATGGTACCGACAGTGTTGAAAAAGGCTGGGGTGACCTGACTGAGGGTGTCACAAAACTGAATGACGGCGCTGGCAAACTGAATGACGGAAGCAGCGAACTCGCTTCAGGACTTAAAGACGGGGCTGAGCAAACGAGCAGCATAAAAGCGGAGGATGATAATATTGGCATGTTTGCGTCCCCTGTTGAGCTGATCAGCGATAAGGTGCATGGATATGAGCACTACAGGGATTCAACTGCTCCTTACGTCATAACACTAGCTTTGTTCGTCGGAATTTTGATCATGTCCTTATTCATTAACTTCAGACGGCCGGAAGACGTTTCAGCCATCAGCTGGTTTGGGGCCAAGTTCCTGAATCTCGCTGCATTGGCAGTCGGCCAGGCACTATTGCTTTCCACCGTTGTCTTACTGTTCTTAAATGTCGATGTCCAAAATCTATTTGGATTTGTATTCTTTGCGGTCGTTGCCAGCATAGTGTTTTCGGGGATTGTATTGTTCTTCGCTTCCCTCGGAAACATCGGGCGCCTATTGGCACTCGCATTTGTAGTACTGCAGCTTTCTACAACCGGAGCAAACCTGCCGATTGATATGCTGCCAGAATACCTGCGAACACTAAGCGACTTCCTGCCATTTACTTATTCTATCGCAGGCTTCAAGTCACTTATGACATTAGGCGATTTCGGCACAGGCTTGACAAATTTAGCCATCCTGCTTGGTTACCTGATTATTTTCGCTACACTGGCGCTGCTGGTTTTCTTCATGAGGTCAAAAGGAGAACCACAGCAGACAGACCTGGCTGTTTAATGAGAAGAGCTGCCCCGTAAAAATGGGGCAGCTCTTTTCCATAATGTATTTAATTCGCCAGCTTAGTTACAAACCCCATGATGGCTCGGGCACCCATTTTCTTCCCTCTCCACCTGGATAGTACTATGGTCAATCCCGAACTGGTCATGGAGAATTGACTGGGCGTTGTGCAATGCTGCATCATGCTCGCCGTCTTCCGTAATTGAAATATGGCAGCTCAGCATCGGAACGCCGGAGGTAATGGACCATACATGCAAATCATGAACTTCGCAAACATGGGGAATGCGGAGAAGAGCAGGTTTAATCTCGTCTAGTTTTAACTCATCGGGAGCCCCTTCCATCAGGACATGCAATGACTCTTTTGTCACTCTCCACCCGCTGACCAGAATCAAAACACAGACCGCCACACTTGCGATCGGGTCGGCAATTCCCCATCCAAAAAAGTAAATGAGAAGTGCTGCGATAATCGCTCCAAAGGATCCAAGCATGTCACCCAAAACATGCAAAAAAGCACTCCTTACATTCAGGTTATCCTCCTTGTCAGCCTTCATCAGTATCCAGGCAGCCACAATATTGACCAGCAGCCCAATGGTTGAAATCGCAAGCATCCCAATGCTCTGAACCTCGGGAGGGTTCAAAAAGCGGTGGTATGCTTCATAAAAAATATATACAGAAATAATGATCAATGTTAATCCATTCAGTGCTGCTGCAATGATCTCAAAACGTTTATAACCAAAAGTTTTCGACTTTGTTGCTTTCCGTTCCCCGAGTTTCAAGGCAAACAAACTCAATCCGAGTGCAGCAGCGTCACTTAGCATATGCCCGGCGTCAGATATAAGGGCAAGGCTGTTGGTCATGATCCCGCCGATGACTTCCACCAGCATAAATGTAAAGATAAGCAAAAACGATAAAAACAAAGCTTTTTTATTGCTTGTATGATGATGGCTGTGGCTGTGCCCGTGGTGATGCCCATGGCCCATTGTCTTTCCCCTCTCTCTATAAAGCAGCGTATATTTTATTATGCTGAAAAACGGTCAATCGTTCAACCTTTTCACTTAAAATCCGCAACGGCCAGTGGAGATATAACGATAATGGACACGCACATGTAGTTTTAGGTTTGCCGTTTTTAATGGTTCTGTCTATAACACTGTTAGATTTATGACATAC
Source organism: Bacillus sp. T33-2 (assembly GCF_002860205.1). Taxonomy (GTDB): domain Bacteria; phylum Bacillota; class Bacilli; order Bacillales; family Cytobacillaceae; genus T33-2. The sequence goes on along the minus strand of NZ_PGVB01000009.1, from coordinate 48,144 downwards.
ATTATAGAAAAGCGGGGTGAAAATGTGGATAAACAACAAAGCAATTATGAGCTATGGACGGAATTTCCTTATGCTGGGGAGGAACAGCCTCCAAGAAACGGGGTTGAACCGTCGGCAGGTTCATGGAGGACTCATTATATAAAGAAGAACGAAGATGGGGACTTTGAAACATTATCCGGGACGCCGATAAACTGGCCAATCCGTCATCCGAATACGATTAACTGGAACCAGCAACTGAGAGTTGTCCAACGAGTAAATAGAAATCTTACTGAAAGGGAAATTACGATTGTGAAGTTCTGGGGTGCCGGCCCACCCTCAAAACAATGGCTTCCAATAGTTGACCGGCTGATTGACATCTACGCAGTTCCGGCTCCTAGGGCAGCCAGGATTCTGGGGGCTTTTTTTGCCGGTTTGAATGATGCCATGATTGTCACTTGGCACTTCAAGTACAAATGGCTGGTTGCCCGGCCCAATCAGCTTGATCAAAATCTTGCCACCGTGATTTGTACCCCGAGACACCCTTCTTACCCGTCTGGACATGCTACATTGTCAGGAGCGGCGGCAACCATCCTAAGCTATTTCTTTCCTGCCCAGCGCCAGAGGCTTTATGCATTGGCTGAAGAGGCTGCAATGTCCAGGCTATATGCAGGCATCCATTTTCCAGTGGACAATCAACAAGGACTACGTCTCGGCAGGCAAATTGGCTTGATCGCGGTTCGAGAACTCCAGAAGGATCGTAATGCAGACGGCTCTATTGTGGACACCCCGTATCGTGAATATAGGGACGCAGAATTAATGCCGCCGCCATACGAGCTTGCACTCCCATTTGATTATGATAACAGCTGTGATTCACTCGTGGTCGACACAGATGACGGCTCAATCGATACCAATCCAGGCTAAGAAGTTTTTGTTAAAAACAGCAGAGAACGTTTAGTCTCTGCTGTTTTTTTGACCCTTCAAAAAACACTTATCCCGCATTAACGGGCAGTAACACACCCGCCTCTAGTAATAGAGGAAATCGAGAATTCTAGGTGGGGGTAAAAAAAGCCCGATTGGTTCAACTAACGATCAGTGGGGAATGAACAAAACCCCCACTGATTGAAGTTTCAATTTATAAATACTTCCGGCTGACTCCTTTGCCGTCGTACGTAAATAGCATATTTCTTCCTTCGACGACTGTTTCAATATGGGCTTTCCTTCCCCAAAGCTGGTGGATATACGGCAGCACTTTCTCAAGGTATTTAATATCCAGCTCAATTCCTTCATACCAGTGCTTAATATAAAGCTCGCCATTTTTCATGTAGTCGCCATCGCTGACGGTGAGGTAAGGGAACCCGCCATTTACACGCATGCTGACAAGCTGATCCCTGACCTGCTCCCATGCTTTGTCGACTATTTTATACTCCCTGCCCTGCTTTTGGAACAAATACATATCCTCGCGCATGACCAGGTCTTTTGTTAAATAATTACGCAAAAAAGAAATGTCAGATTCGATTTCGCGGACCTCAAAAATTTTGTCCCGCCCGGAGTCCGGCTTCGCGCCACGTTCCTTCATTTCCTCAGTTGGATTATTATAACGTTCTTCAATATCTTCAAACATTTTCAGTCCCAGATAATATGGATTGATGCCAGTCTTGGACGGCTGGACCACCCCTGCATTCAACTTCGCAAATTCGATCGATTCGCCGGAAGTAAGGTCCATTTCACGCAGGATCCGCTGATGCCAGTAGGACGCCCAGCCCTCGTTCATAATTTTAGTTTCAAGCTGGGGCCAAAAATAAAGCATTTCTTCACGCATCATCGTCAAAATATCACGCTGCCAGTCAGACAGTTCCCTGCTGTAGCTTTCAATAAACAGAAGCAGGTCCTTTTCAGGCTGTGGTGGGAACTTCTTTTTCTTTTTCTTTTTTTGCTCGGCCTTCTTCTCTGTTAAATCCAGGTTCCATAAGTCATCATATGGAGAGGTCAACCGGCTGTCCTCATCTTCATAGTCGGCTTCATCAACAGACCAGGAAAGCTTCGGCCTCATCAAAGACGGATCAATATGCTCATCAATCGCAAGCACCGCATCAAGAAATGTTTCCACTTCATGCTTGCCGTGCGCGACCTCATAGCCGCGGATCCTCTCAGCAGTCGCAGACATGCTTTCCACCATATCCCTCTTTGTATTGCGGAACCGGGCATTGTTTTTAAAGAAATCACAATGTGCGAGCACATGAGCCACGATCAGCTTGTTCTGAATCAGCGAGTTAGAGTCAAGCAAAAATGCATAGCATGGGTTCGAATTGATGACAAGCTCATAAATTTTCGAAAGGCCGAGATCATAATGCAGCTTCATTTTGTAAAACTGTTTTCCAAAGCTCCAGTGTGAAAACCGGGTCGGCATCCCGTAAGCACCAAAAGTATAAATGATATCAGCCGGGCAAATTTCATAACGCATCGGATAAAAGTCAAGCCCGAATCCTCGGGCAATTTCAGTTATTTCGGAAATGGCATATTCCAATGCCTGTTGGTTTTCGGTCACCCGTCTCTCTCCCTTCTTGTTCTTACCACAATGTATGAAAAAAACAAGGGAAAGATGAACAGGTTATTTTCAGATTATTGACTTTGCCCCGACAGATTCACAAGCTTATAATTTTCAGGTTACTGACTTTGCTCGGTAACTGACAGACTCACAAGCCTGTTATTTTGAAGGTTGTGCGTAACGTGTACAGTGGCGGTACGTGGCTGTCCATTTTGAGTCAGTTGGAATTTGAACGAATCAGTCACATTGTTTTGGTCTGCCTGTCTCCTGCCCAGGTATTGGTAATCCCTGACCGGCTGGCCTGGATAATCCTCTTTGATTACAGCCATCGCAATCCGTCCGTATTTTTCATAATCCTGCCTCTCGGTATTTGCGGCATCAGCTCCAGAGCCAAACTGAAGAAACAGGCATGAAAGCATGATAAAAGCAATCATATATTTTTTCACGATGATGACCTCCATATATATTTTTCATTTAGTTTCCGTCATTTTTTTACCAGTTATGCATTGTATAGTACAAGGGGAAATCAATTTCACTGGCTGGCACAAAACCAATGATCATTGCGATTTATACAGGTAAAACTTGAAAAGCCATGTTCCAAGGCAAGACCAACATTTGCTGAGTAACATCAACCGATAAAGTCCATATAATAAAATCAACTCCTTAAAAGGAGGAGAGACATGAACAAAACCGACTACGACCGGGCCCTGTACTATACCCATCGGTCACAATGGGACAATTTACTGATCCTGATGGTCAGGACAGACGATCAATTTCTGGCTAAAAAAATAGAACATTTTCTCCATGCATACAACTTTGAACGAGACTATTCAGCCATTGAAAAACGACTGTACTCCCTGCTTCGTTACATTGACCATGCAAATGAAACGTCCGGTGATGATGGCTACATCGAGCCAGTCGCACCGGGCTTAACATAAATAAATGCCAACAAGGGATATTTTTCTAGAAAACAACCTATAGTTCCTTTCGAAGGACAAGAATTTGAACAACGTATAATTGTTACAATAAGAATTCCACCAATTGAAAACACGGCTCCCTATTTAAGGTGCCGTGTTTTTTATGATTTATCCGTGAATTTAAATGAATTTTTCGTGCTACTATCCCTCAACAGATGCGAAAAAAGCTGGCTTACCTTTTTTGGTCAGTACTTTCCCCGAACAAAGCACCGCAAAGAAGGATAAAATAATAACACCGCTTAACAAGTAAAAACTAAGTGAAATATTTTGTCCTGCAGCAAATTGGGTGAATATAGACAAAAGCAGAATCCTGATGGCGAGCCCGACCGCCCTGAACAGGCTGTCGACTCTACCAATAATGTGGTTCGGTACTGAATCCATCAAGAAGGAATTCCGGGCTACCCGTGTACCCGCATTTCCAAACGCCAGCAATACCGTAAGCATGAAGTAAACAGGGATGCTCTGGACAAAAGCGATAACGGAAATGGCAAAGGTGTACACCAGCACATTCAGGGTGATTATTTGTTCATTGCCCCTCTTCGAGGACAACACAGGAACAAGAAAACCAGCTAAAACAGCTCCTGCTCCGTACACCATGCTCTGTAAGCCGTAGACGGATGCCTCCACTTTTAAAACGTTACCCAAATGCACCGGGAAAAGATAGTTGGTGACCATTACGCCAATAAATGGCATAAAGGAAGCAAGCAGGAATAGAAACAGCCAAGGCTTGTCACTCATGTACCGGTATCCCTGTGTAAGCCGAAACCAGTATGATACAGAGGCATTGTCCTGTTTTGCACTTCCGGAATAAGGAACGGCTAAAAACAGCAACAATGCAGCCAGATATGTCAGGGCATCGATAATAAGCAGCCATTCCAGGTCAACTTTTACAATCATCATTGCCGCAAGCGCGCCCGCCAGAACGCTTGACAGTTGGCCCTGGATTTCCATAGCCCCGTTCAACGGTTTGTATACCGCCGGCAAAAACACTTCCTGGTTGAACGCAAAAATCGCGGGGTAAAAAAGGGTGTAATATAAAGTGCCTGTTCCATATAAAACGATGAAGTGCCAAACCTGATAATCCATCCCTGCCAGTCCGGCAGCCGCGAACAGGGATACTAAAATAAACCCGGCGAATTCACCGGCGGCCAAAATGGTCTTCCTGGAAGTCCGGTCAATAAATTGGCCGACTGAAGGCGTGATCAAAAAACTAATGGCCGTCATGATGATCGTTATATAACCGAACAACGTTCCGCCTCCGGGTTCATTGACAAGCAGCCACGGAACACCGATCATCGTAATTCCGGTCCCTATTGAGGAAAATATATTGGCGGCGAGGATAAAATAAAAACGCCGGTCCTGGTACAATCCGCTCATGTATTAACACTCCCTTGGTTCCCATGGAAAAGGAAACAGATTTTATCTCTATATTTATCTTAACGGGAGTTTGCGCTTTTTACTTCATTGCATTGAATGAAGTTCTCATACATACATGGACTTAAAAAATTCCGATATCTCTACTCCTTAAGTCGCAGATCCTAATCTGCCAGCCGGTTCTTCACCGCATACAGGGCGGCCTGTGTCCGGTCGGCCAGGCCGAGCTTGGCCAGGAGGTTGGAGACATGTGTCTTTACAGTTTTTTCGGTAATAAATAGGGAAGCAGCAATTTCTTTGTTGCTTTTTCCTTTGGCAATCTCTTTCAAAACCTCGAGTTCCCTCTTTGTCAGGTCTTCCATAATATATTTTTCGTGGCTGTTCTTGTTGGCAAGGTTCGCCAGCAACAGGGAGGTTGCTTTCGGATGAAGCTGGTTCGCGCCAGCCATCATGCTTTTTATGGATCTGACAAGCTCATCAGGTTCAATATCCTTCAGCTGGTATCCTGATGCCCCTGCTTCAAGGGCCGGGATTACATGGTCCTGGTCTGAAAAGCTTGTCAGGACCATGATTTTTATCGAAGGGAATTTCCTTTTGATTTCCCTCGTTGCTTCGATCCCATCCATCTCAGGCATAATAAGATCCATCAGTATCATATCTGGTTGCAGCTTTTCTGCCAAATCCACTGCTTCCCTCCCATGGGCGGCTTCCCCGATAATTTCTATATCCTTTTGGGTACGGAGAAAAAATACAAGCCCCCGCCTTACTACATGATGATCGTCTGCAATTAACACCCGAATCCCCATTATTTTCCCTCCTAGATTGGTATTTCTATATGTATCGTCGTTCCCTGGCCAGGGTGGCTGCAGAGCCGAAACTTGCCATTCAAGCTTTCAGTCCGCGTTTTCATGCTCCTTAAGCCGAGAGACGGAATCTCGCGGCTGTCATCGTAGAAAAAACCGCACCCGCCGTCAGAAATGACCATCGACACACAATCACTGTCAATATTTAAATCAAGGCTGACCTCACTTTTCTGCGAGTGCTTTTTACAATTGGCAAGCGCCTCCTGTCCGATCCTCCATAAAGCTTCCTCTACTTTTCCGGGAAAACAGGCGACCCCTGTTATTTTTGTATGTATCGCCAGGCCGAGCATACGGGCATAATCACTTAAGGCACATACAATTCCATTCTCAAGGCCGTGGGGCCGAAGCTGCCAAATTAATGCGCGCATTTCGCCCAACGCTTCCTGGGCCAGATCCTGGATATAGGTGAATGTTTGCTTCACTTCATCAGCTTCCGACATTTCCACCCCTGCTCTTGCAGTCAGGCTCAATGAAAACAACAGCTGGTTTACAGAATCATGAAGATCCCTTGCGAGGCGGTTCCTTTCCGCAGCGAGAGCAGTTTCTTGCTCGGTCTGTGTCAGTTTGATCCTTTTCAGCGCTGTACCGATTTGGAACGCCACTGACTCCAGCAAAGCAAGTTCATCTGGCTGGAACCGGGTTTTATACGGGGAACCAACGTTCAGCAGTCCGAATCTTTCGTTTCCCGCCCGGAGAGGGACGGTCGCATGGTGCGTGAGCCCCAAATTATCCCCTAAATTGGCGTCTATCGCATCTTCTATCCGTTTGCATTCAATGATATTTGTCGCCTTCGTCAATTTCCCGTTATTATAGCGCTCAACGCACCAGCAGTCGCCTTTGCACATTGGCCGGCTGTTTTCATATGCCAAAGCGGGAGGAAGCGATTTGCTTGCTGCAAGCTCGTATTTGCCATCGTTTTCTATCAGAAAGATCCAGCCGGTTTCAAGGCCGGTTACATCAAGCAATTTCGTCAATACTTCAGACAGCACCTCCTTGATTTCTGTCCCTTCATTTAAGAGCTCGGCAATTTCTTTTAAAATGCTGATGGCTTTTTCCCTTGTCCCTTCAAGCATTGTATCCTCTCCTCGTTTAGCTTTTCAGCCTTAATTATATCGTTTTTCTTGAGTATCGGCGCACTAAAAAAGGCGGAAAAAGTTCTACGACTAAAGAAGGAGCTTGCCATTTTATAAAAAAATCCGGAGAGCAACGCACTCTCCGGATTTGTATTCAGCAATGACCTACAGTGTCTTTGCCTGATCCATTTTCAGGTCAACGAGTTCCATAAAGTCATTTTCGAGTTTCTGAAGCTTTTGCTGTGCAGCGGCAAGGCTCTGGTCATTGACCCCAAAGTAGAACTTGATTTTTGGCTCTGTGCCTGATGGGCGGAGGCACATCCATGAACCGTCTTCGAGATAATATTTGAGCACATTGGACTTCGGAAGGTAAATCCTCTCCTCGATGCCTTCCCGCACTCTAATTCCAGTCAAGTAATCCTCAATCATTGAAACCCTTAAGTTACCCAGTCTGTCAACTGGTTCTGAACGGAATGCCCCGAGGGTTTTCTGGATCAGTTCAGCCCCTTCCTTGCCTTTAAGTGTAAGAGAACGGAGACCTTCCTGGTAATAACCGTATTCTTCAAAAATACTGAGCAGTGCTTCATATAAAGATAGGCCTTTCTTCTTGTAAAACGCACATACTTCAACCGCCAGAAGCGCTGCCTGCACTGCATCCTTGTCACGAGCAAAATCACCGATCAGGTAACCGTAGCTTTCTTCATAACCAAATAAAAACTTATATTCACCTGATTCTTCGTATTCCTTTATTTTTTCCGCGATGAACTTAAATCCTGTCAAAACATCAACCGTGTCAATGCCAAAGGAGGCAGCGATATTTCTTCCCAGCTCAGACGTAACAATCGTCTTAAGGACGACACCATTGCCCGGAAGCGTGTTTTTCTCCTTTTTCTGCGTCAAAATATAGTGAAGGAGGAGGCTTCCTGTCTGGTTGCCTGTCAATACCACATATTGACCCTGTTCATTCTTGACAGCGATACCAAGCCGGTCGGCATCCGGGTCGGTGGCAATAAGTATGTCTGCGTCGACCTTCCGGGCATCCCTGATGGCCAGCTCAAACGCTGCATGTTCTTCCGGGTTCGGGCTTTTCACCGTCGAAAACTCGGGATCAGGAAGCTCTTGCTCCGCAACTACCGTGACCTGTTGGTATTTGAGGGCTGACAATGCACTTCGGACCGGAATGTTAGCTGTTCCGTGCAACGGAGTGAACACAACCTTAACATCCGTTTCATCAGCAAGTCCAGGGTTTTCGGAAATCGTCAGCAATTTTTCCAGATAGGCACGGTCAGCCTCTGGACCGATCATTGTAATTAAGCCTTTGTCTTTTAATTCCTGTTCCGGGAGCACTTCGATCGCCAGTTCATTTTCAATTTCATTCACCTTTGAAATGACAAGGTCTGCGGCTTCAGGCGGAAGCTGGCCTCCATCAGTTCCATAAACTTTATAGCCGTTGTATTCGGGCGGATTATGGCTGGCTGTAATGACAATGCCTGCAAAAGCATGCAGATGGCGGACAGTGAATGACAATTCCGGAGTTGGGCGCAATTCCTGGAATACATAAGTCTGAATTCCCCTGGATGCCAGCGTTTTTGCTGCCTCCATTGCAAATTCCGGAGATTTGTGGCGGGAATCATATGCGATGACCACACCCCGCCGTTTCGCTTCGGCCCCGTATTCATCGATAAAGGCTGCAAGGCCTGCTGAGGCTTTTCGGACTGTGTATAAATTCATTCTGTTTGTACCGGCACCGATTTCCCCTCGCATTCCTCCGGTTCCAAACTCAAGATCTTTGTAAAAAACTTCCTCTAAGTGCTTTTCATCTGATTTAACTTCATTTAATTCATTTTTCAGCTCAGCGTCCAGGCAAGCAAAGTTCAGCCACCTGTCGGCTTTTGTTTTCCAATCCATGACATGTCCTCCCTGTAAACAAAATAATTCTATAACATCCATTATAGTACAAGTTCACTTAAAAAAAATGTCAATTCTTGTAGTAATGTTTTAGCTTATCTTTTGCTGTAAAAATATGTTCTATTTCCCGTTCGCTAGCATTTTTAAGTAAGCACTTTCAAAACAACTTGTTTCTTATCAAAAGCTATTAACATGTTAATTGAACTATTTCACGTTTATCCTTAAGATTAAAATAAGCATAAACGTGAAACGAAAAAGAGACAAATCTGGAAAGCTTATAAGCGGATAAATTCCCAGGTTCATGTTACAGTTAATAAATCATATTGTTAAATCAGGTAACCTTATACGGGAGAGAGATCGATTATGAAGCAGCCTAAAAAAGATTCGCGAGAATCGTACTTATTTGGAGCATGGGCAATTTCGGTCATTGCCATGTTCGGAAGCTTGTATTTTTCCGAAATCCGCCAATATGAACCATGCGAACTATGCTGGTACCAGAGAATCTTGATGTATCCGCTTGTACTTATTCTCGGGATTGCAACCGTGAAGAAAGATTACCGCATTTCATTCTATGCGATGATAATGTCGGCACTGGGAGCTCTTATAGCTTTATACCATTATTCTCTTCAAAAGATTCCCTTCATGGCGGACAATGCTTACAGCTGCGGCCGGATCCCATGTACAGGGCAATATATCAACTGGCTTGGGTTTATCACTATTCCATTCCTCGCGCTCGTCGCGTTCATCATTATTTTCATTTTGAGCTTGATCATGTGGAAACAGACAAAGGAGGCCGAATAAATTGAAAAAAGTAATTATCTTTCTTGCTATTATCATTGCGTTATTCGCAGCACTTTTCACTATAACCAGGATGCAGAATGCAGAAAAAGCTTCGGGCAACCCATACGGAAAAGATACCCTTCATCCAGAAACGGTAGACCAGCTCGAGGATCCAAACTACCAGAACATCATAACCCCTGACGAATTAACACAGAAGCTGCAGGACGATGAGGATGTAACAGTATACTTTTACAGCCCGACCTGCTCTCACTGTCAGCGCACAACCCCGGTCGTCGCACCTCTGGCCAAGGAGATGGATGTTGATTTAGTCCAGTTTAACCTATTAGAGTTTGAGGATGGCTGGAACAATTATAATATTAAAGAAACGCCAACGATAGTTCAGTATAAAGACGGCGAGGAAGTCAACCGGATTATCGGCTATCACGAAGAAGAAGAGTTCAAGGCCTGGTTTAATGAGAATTCAAAATAAAGAAAAGGACGTATCCAGGGTGGATACGTCCTTTTCTAACACAGCAAGCTGTTTGCCGCTTTGGAATAAACACTTAAATAGGGATGATGTGCAGTTTTGGCTTGTAAAAACTGCCGAAATGTGAACGGGAAATAAATCCCGTAGCTTTTCAGCGTACAAACGTTTTTTTTGAAGACTGTCTCATATTGTTCTGAAATTTTTCCTGACTCCAGAATGGAAATCAGCGTTTGCAGGCTTGTAATGACCCGAAAAGCCTCGCCCAGTGTATTGAAGCTGTCAAAGTGTTCCCTCGTCGTATGTAATACCATCAATTGTTCAAATTCTGCTATGTCTTGATCATTAAAAAAAACAGGAAAAACATCTGAATAAAAATACCGGGTCAATTCCCTGATTTTTGCTTCTTGTCCAGGTGTCGATGCAAAAACAACCTTCACTGATGAACCCACCTTTGTAAACCATGAAATGATGCCGTAATATATACACTAAGAATAACATATCAGACAGTTTTTGCAGGGTGGTAATTATGCCCATAGGGTCGGTAAAAGTTGACAGTTATCAACGGTTTCTGCGTGCTCAGGAACTGACCGGAAGGAGAAAAAATGATACAGACAAACCGGAAAGGTGAATGGTATGAAATTGTCCTTCCTTCAAGTTGGAAGGATTATGCTTTGGAGGAATTGTTAAGAAATGTGTGGGGAGCGCCAAGAAAATTGATCCATCAACTACGGATGGATAAGGCAATATACATAAACGGGAAATTGCCGGACTGGACCGTTCGGTTGACTCCGGGCGCGAAATTGCAGCTGAAGCTGTTTGAGGAAGAAGAGTTTGATGTGGTGCCAGAGTTTTATGACATCGGCGTTCTTTTTGAAGACGACCATCTTCTGATATTAAATAAGCCGGCCGGTATGCCTGTACATCCGAACACTGCGGGGCAAAAAAATACCCTTGCAAATGCGGCGGCTTTTCATCTCCAGGTGAATGGGGAATACCGTAAAGTCAGGCATATCCACAGGCTTGACCAGGATACAACAGGCGCGGTATTATTCGCGAAAACAGCAATCGCCGGGGCAATATTGGATAAAATGCTCGAGGATCGCATGATTAAAAGGACGTATATTGCCCTGGCCGAAGGGATTTTAAAAAACAAAAAAGGAATCTTGGACAAGCCGATCGGCCGGGATAGGCATCACGCTACCAGAAGGCGGGTTTCCAGCACCGGCCAAAAGGCCGTGACCCGATTTATGGTTATCAAATCAATGAAAAGTGATAATCTTACACTTGTCCAGTGCTCTTTAGAAACAGGGCGAACACATCAAATCCGGGTTCATTTCAGCGATATCGGCCACCCGCTCGCAGGGGATGTCCTGTATGGAGGAAGCAGCAGATTTAACAGGCAGGCACTGCATGCGCTTAAGCTGGAATTGCCCCATCCCTTCACCAGGGAGAAAATTGTATGCCATGCACCGTTCCTTGATAACCCACCCATTTTTCGGGACATTGATCCTTTCACTTTCTAATAAAAAAATCCTTCCTGGCGGAAGGATTTTTTGATTAATCATGAGTTTTTCTCATGCCTCTCATTACAAGGCTAACGATGAATACAAGTGCAATCGCCCCGATCAGTGCTGGCAAGATGGCAAAGTCTGCTACGACTGGACCCCAATCACCTAAAATTGCCTGTCCAATCCATGCACCGATGAAACCAGCGATAATGTTACCAATAATTCCACCTGGCAAATCTCTGCCTACAATAATTCCGGCTAACCAGCCGATAATTCCTCCAATAATTAATGACCAAAGAAATTCTAACATTGTGATTTCCTCCTTTATTGTCTAGTTTCATGTGTAATTAGAAGTGCTGATCATGCAGGGTTTCTATGAAGAAGCTCTTCCTTTAACAATGGCAGCTGCTTGTAGCAAAACTGATATTAACGCTTCCCGGGCAGCTTCAGTATTTGCTCTGTTTCTGTGCCATTCAACTTCTTCCTTTTCAACTGCATTCCTGCAGCCGCCAAGCAGTCTTGTTTTTCCAGACCGGGGAGCAATCTTGTTGTCCCCTGTTCTGCCTTAGCTGCTTGTACACATACATTACCACGCTTGATTATAGTTAAAACATTTTTAAGTAAAACTGGCAGGCAAGACAGTACTACAATTTTGGGCTTACATTTAATGTAACCCAAAATGTCCTGTATTATGAAAAACAGAAGTTTAAAGGATAAAAATTAAAAAAGCATCTGTACAGTGACAGATGCTTTACTCAACTTAAAAATCAAAGTTATCCGGGTCAGACCCATAACGTTTATTAATGTTCATCGCGTTTATTTTTTCCATATCTTCTTGGTTCAGCTCAAAATCAAAAATATCCGCATTCTCTCTTAACCTCGACGGTGTAACTGACTTGGGGATGATAAGCACATTATTTTGTAAATGCCATCTTAACGTAACCTGTGTTGCCGTTTTTCCGTATTTGGCCGCGATTTCGTTCAATGTTGGCTCATCCACGAGCCTTCCCCTTGCTATCGGAGACCATGCCTGAACTTTGACATTTTGATGCTCGCAGTATTCTCTTAACTCTTCCTGTGTCAGGTGCGGGTGCAGCTCTACCTGGTTCACTGCAGGGATTTCGGCAGCGGTTTCCAAAAGATGTTTTAAATGGTGGATTTGAAAATTGCTAACCCCGATCGTCCTTACTCTTCCATCGTGATAAAGCTTTTCAAGCGCGCCAAGTCTCCGTGTATTTCCCTTTAACCGGCCAATGCACCAGGTAGAGATCGACATAATCCACACCGAGCTTTTTTACGCTCTGTCCAAAAGCCTGGAGCGTAGATTCGTATCCCTGGTCACTGTTCCACACCTTGGTAGTAACAAAGATGTCTTCCCTTGGAACGCCGGACTGGCGAATTGCCCGGCCTACCCCTTCTTCATTCTGGTACAAAGCCGCAGTGTCAATCAACCGGTAGCCTATTTCCAAAGCTGTTCTCACGGTATCTTCAGCTTGCCTTCCGTCTTCAACCTTGTAAACCCCAAGGCCGAACAGCGGCATTTTGACGCCATTGTTAAGTGTCACTGTGTCCGTTAGCCCCATCTTATGTATCCCTCCAAATAACATCATATACAAATCTTAACACTACCTTTTAAACAATCCAATTAGATAGGATGATTGAATGTGAAGGCTTTCGTTATAACAGTCATAATTTTTGCCAAATTATTAAAAATTCAATCCTATTAATATTAAGTTTTTGTAAATTTTAATTACAGTATCTTCATATTTCGACAAATTTCAGCTAGAATTAATTTCGCTCTTAACAAACCTTGGATAAATAAATGGGGGTCAACAAATGGTTTTCAAGAAGAAAGATAAGTTCGCAATCCTATTAACCAATATTTCCGAGAATTTAAAAGAAAGCGCTGCTTATTTTGCAGATTATAAGCTTAATAATGTCAGCGACCTGAAGGTATTCACGGAAAAAATGAAGGATTATGAAACAAAAGGGGACAGCCTGATCCATGAAGTTATCGTCGAACTGAATAAGGCCTTCATTACCCCGATCGAGAGGGAAGATATTTTATCTCTCGCGATGACAATGGATGATGTCCTGGACGGAATGGAACAATGTGCAAACCTGTTTGAAGTTTATAATGTTACAAGCGCCGATGATTATATGGTCCAGTTTGTAGACGCCTTAAAGAAATCTGTTGATGAAATTGAACAATCCGTCCAGCTTTTAACAACGAAAAAACTTCCACAAATCAGAAACCATGCTATCAATATTAAAGACTATGAGTCAAGATGTGATGGCATTTTGCGCCAATCCATCAAGTACCTGTTCTCAACAGAGAAGGATCCTATCCGTATCATCAAGTATAAAGAAATTTACGAAAGCTTGGAGGAAATCGCCGACAGCTGCCAGGCTGTTGCGAATACTCTTGAAAGCATTATCATGAAAAACGCTTAAGGAGCCTGATCAATGGATGCATTATTTGTTGTAACAATATTAATCGTGATTGGTGCTCTTGCGTTTGATTTCATCAATGGATTTCATGATACCGCAAATGCAATTGCAACGTCTGTCTCAACGAAAGCTTTAAAACCAAGGCACGCCATCATTTTGGCAGCAGTAATGAATTTTGTGGGTGCGATGACTTTTACCGGGGTTGCGAAAACGATAACGAAGGATATCGTTGATCCTTTCACATTAGAAAATGGTTCACTGGTAATACTTGCTGCCCTTATTGCAGCGATATTCTGGAACCTGTTGACATGGTATTACGGCATACCAAGCAGCTCGTCACATGCAATTATCGGCTCAATCGCCGGTGCGGCAATTGCAGCAGCGGGTTTCCATGCGCTTAACTATCATGGGTTCCTGAAAATCATCCAGGCACTGATTTTCTCTCCTTTACTTGCATTTGTGGCAGGATACATTGTGTACAGTATTATAAAGCTAATTTTCAAAAACAGTAATCTAACAAAGACCAACAGGAATTTTCGTATCTTCCAGATTGCGACTGCCTCCTTGCAGGCTTTTACACACGGCACGAACGATGCACAGAAAGCAATGGGGATCATTACGATGGCTTTGATTGCAAATAATTACCAATCTTCATCTGATATTCAGTTCTGGGTCCAATTCTCCTGTGCATTGGCAATGGGCCTGGGGACATCTGTTGGAGGCTGGAAGATTATTAAAACTGTGGGTGGCGGCATCATGAAAATCCGCCCTGTCAACGGCGTTGCCGCTGATTTAACAGGAGCAATGGTGATATTCGGTGCTACATATATCCATCTGCCCGTCAGTACCACCCATGTTATTTCTTCATCCATTCTCGGCGTTGGTACAGCTCACCGGGTAAAAGGGGTTAAATGGAGTACAGCACAGCGTATGCTCATTACATGGGTGATCACACTTCCAATTTCTGGTACTGTAGCAGGCATTGCTTATTTTATCTTAAATGCTATTTTTTAATAATTAGTTAAAAGCCGGCAAAAACCGGCTTTTTTTGTATTTCGGGCTTTATCAAAAAAGCGCTTTGAAGATAATAAAAAACTGCCTCACATACATTTTATGGAGGCATTAAGCTTCCTCCAGTTCATGTATTTCAACTGTATTCAGCTCCCTGGACAGGTCCCTCATGTGCACTGTAGCCGTCCTGCCATCTTCGTTTAACTTGTCGATCCAAACTGATACTCCATTATATTTCACATCAATTTCTGCAGGCGATGAAAGAATCTGCTTTACCCTGTTCGCATCCAACGAGTCATCCCTCCTTTTTATGTTTATTTTTCTTCACGGGAGGGATTTTATGCCTCAAAAAAGATAATTACCCGGAATATTGAATGACGGTTTAATATCTCGCACAGTTTTAATACAATGAATACATAGAAAAATCTTATAAAAATTTCGGAGTGGTGAAAAAATGCCTGACTGGTCCTATCATCCCCTTTTCAAGCCCTGGCTGATGCGGCTTCCTGGCAGTGCCGGCCGGGAATTTATCCATAAAGGCATGTCCTTTCTGTCAAAGCTCCCTGGCGGAGTTGCTGTAATCGAATTTCTTGGCCATTTATCACCTTCAAGAAAGCTTGGAAAACGATTGTTCAATATAGAGTTTGCCAGTCCAATCGGCCTTGGCGGCAGGATCGACCCCCGTCTTTCCGGCACAAGAGCATTTATGCACCTTGGATTCGGCCTGATTGAGATCGGTCCTGTCACCTGCAGTCCTCGGAAACCTTCCTTAGCGCCCCACTTCAGGAACGACGTTCTTGTTACTTCTCTTCAGGAAGAGACACTTGATCTTGAGGAAACGATAAAGAAACTGCGCGAATCGAGACGTACCGGCTTTCCACTTTTAATCCGTCTCGGACCAGAAGAAAACAAGGACCTTACTGATTTGGCAGCGCAATTGGCTGAATACAGCGACCTTTTTGCGATTGGCCCCCAGCAGGCAGCATCTTCCCAGGATCTGTTAACGCTAAAATCGGCCATAGGCGGCAAGCCGCTACTTTTTTCAGTGGACCACACTGAGGTTAGGGAAATGATAAGCCTGCTTAAAGAATGGTCTGCAAACGGGTACATAAACGGCATCATTTTAGAAGAACATACCGTTTTAACAGCTACAGAAAAATTGATTCCCGCATGCCAGGCAGAAGAGATGGCTGAAGCGCTTCATTTACTGAAAAAAAATGACATCAATTTTCCTGTCATAACTTCTGGAGGAGTATCGGAGCCAGCAGATGCAATCCAATTGCTTGCAGCCGGTTCGGAACTAATATTGCTTTCAGGGGGTTATGTCCTGTCCGGCCCAGGCCTCCCAAAACGCATCAATGAGGCCATCATTGATGAAAGCAAGGATTCATGCAGCAATACGGTTTCCGGCTGGAGATGGTACTGGCTGTTTGGGCTGCTGATATTGGCCGGAGGCGTTTCAGCTCTTTTCTTCAGCATGACCAGGGTCATCCTATTCTACG
The DNA here is from genome assembly GCF_002860205.1 of Bacillus sp. T33-2. Classification (GTDB taxonomy): domain Bacteria; phylum Bacillota; class Bacilli; order Bacillales; family Cytobacillaceae; genus T33-2. The sequence goes on along the minus strand of NZ_PGVB01000009.1, from coordinate 31,686 downwards.
ATGAACAGTTTCTGCAGTTGAGCAGAATTGAGTTAATCGCAGCCAACCCGAATATATTAAAATTCATGTCCCACGACAGGATGACTCTTGCAGGGACGATGATTTCGGGTGGAATTTTGTATATGTACCTTTCAAAATACGGGATTCAACGCGGACTTCATTGGGCGAGGCAAGCAGTAAATATCGCTGCTGCAACAGGGTTTGCCGGCATACTCCTATTTCTTGGATTTGGATATTTCGATTGGCTGCACGGCTTGTTCTGGCTTGTGTTGCTGCCATTTTTCATTCTTGGCGTAAGGCAGTCTAAAAATGCTCTTGATACACCCGCGTCAAAAAACAGGAAGAACCACCGTGGCTGGGTGAAAAGTGTTTATGGCCAGCTTTGTTTTGTGATTCTCGGTTTTTCCTTTGTGACCGGCGGTGTCGTTATTTCATTCATTGGCGCCACTAATGTATTTGTTCCTACTGACATCGAATTTATTTGCATGTCCCCTGAACAGCTTAACGATCTTAATGAAAGGCTGATTCCTGTCATCGCCCACGACCGGGCGGGTTTCGGGAGCGCCCTGTTCAGCGTTGGGGTGCTTGTTTTGATGATGGCATTGTGGGGATTCCAGGAAGGTTCCGCATGGTTGTGGAGAAGCTTTTTATATGGCGGTATCCCTGCATTCACTGCGGGAATCCTGACACATATTTTCATAGGGTATACAGATTTTATCCATCTATTGCCCGCTTACTTTGCGCTATTCCTTTATATTGCTGGACTGATTCTTTCAAAGGAATTTCTTCTTGGAAAAGGCGGCCGGGCAAAATGGAGATAACTAAACCAGCCCGGCTATAAACATGGCTGCTGCGAGCAATCTTTACTTGATAATTGAACTAAAAACGAATAATATAGTATCTGTATTTAAAAATGTTCGTTTTTTGGAGGATCCCATGTTTAAACTTAAAGAGAACAACACCAATACAAAAACAGAAATTCTAGCGGGTATTACTACATTTTTCACAATGGTTTATATTGTCGTGGTGAACCCAGTCATCCTTGCAGATGCCGGGGTGCCGTTTGAACAGGTCTTTACCGCCACGATCATTGCTGCGGCAGTAGGTACACTCTGGATGGCACTGTTTGCAAATTATCCGATCGCCATCGCTCCAGGTATGGGCCTGAATGCATATTTTGCTTATTCCGTCGTCGGCACACATGGCAATATTTCATACCAGACTGCATTCGCTGCTGTATTCATTGCCGGAGTCATTTTCGTCATCCTCTCGCTTACTCCATTCCGCGAGAAATTGATAGAGGCAATCCCGAATAATCTGAAGCATGGAATTACTGCAGGTATAGGGCTCTTTATCGCTTTTATCGGGCTGCGCCTGACACACATCATAACCGCACATCCAACCAATCTCGTCGCGCTGGGGGATTTGCATTCTCCATCCGCTGTCCTTGCGTTAATTGGTTTGGCTGTGACCCTTGTACTAATGACATTGAATGTCAACGGCGCGCTTTTCATCGGCATGGTGGTTACGGGAATAATCGCTTTCTTTACCGGACAGCTTGATTTTAAAGAAGGGTTCATGTCGCTCCCTTCCCTGCCGGAAGGGTTAATCGTGGGAAATCCGCTTACTGCCCTCGGAGATGTCATTCAGCATAGTTTGTATGCTGTTGTATTTTCATTTATTCTAGTCACCATCTTTGATACAACAGGAACGATGATAGGCGTTGCCAATCAGGCCGGATTGATGAAGGGTGATTCAATGCCGCGGGCAAGGGAAGCACTTCTTTCTGACTCGATTGCGACCGCAGTTGGTGCTATGTTTGGGACAAGTCCGACGACCGCTTATATCGAATCATCCTCCGGGGTTGCAGCTGGCGGACGTACAGGCCTGACATCTCTAACTGTTGCAATCCTGTTCATCCTGTCTGCCTTTTTCGGACCGCTTGTCGGAGCCGTATCAGGACTGTCAGCGATTACCGCTCCAGCCCTGATCATTGTTGGCAGCCTGATGATGGGCAGTATTTCCAAAATACGCTGGAATGAAATTGACGAAGCGTTCCCTGCTTTCCTGATTATTTTGAGCATGCCGCTCACATCAAGTATCGCAACCGGAATTGCGCTTGGATTCATTTCATACCCGCTCATGAAAATAGTGAAAGGCAAATGGCGGGAAGTCCATCCGCTGCTATATGTATTCGCTGTTTTATTCTTCTACCAGCTGGCGTTCCTGCCTCATTAACATCACCGAAAGAATCCGCGTTGCGGGTTCTTTTTTTTGTCTTACTTGTTCTAAGACCGAGGTCTGAGATAAAAATAATGCTAAGGATCATTTCGGGATAGGCGGGTTCAAAGTAGGATGATAATCAGGGAGGGAATAGCGCAGCAAAAATATCATTTTTTAACAGGGGGATTTCTCCATGAGTTAACACGTTGCTTATAATGTAATTTTGTAAATTACGTGTGAAAATTAGCACTATTCATTTTCTTCAAACGGAAATTATGTTACGATTTTCCAGGATAAATTTAGGTCTTATGGACCATAGGAGGAGAAATACTTAATGTCTTGGTTTACGAAATGGGCTTTTCGAAACAAAGCGGCAGTAACCATCATGTCTCTGCTTATACTTTTAATGGGTGTGGTGAGTTATACCAACCTTCCAATGGAGTTCTTCCCGGCCGCCGACCAGCCACAAATATCGGTCGTTGTCCTTGGACAGGGATCCGATTCCGAAACGATGGAAAAACAGGTGACATCACCTATTGAGAAAGCAGTATCCGGAGTAAAAGGAAAACGTGTTGCTCTGTCAACAACGGGTGACGGGTTTTCAAAAATAGACCTATTCTTCGAACCTAAAACTGTCATGAAGGATGCGAAGCTGGAAATACAAGAAGCGGTAAATGAACTTACTTTACCACCAAACGTGTCAAAACCGACGATTGTCCAGTTGAATACCAGCATGATTCCTATCTCCGAAATCTCGGTTACCTTTGAGGATGGATTGACTGCTCAGAACATCGAGTTTGCAGAATCAAAAATAGTCCCACAATTTAAAGACATTAAAGGTGTAGCCAACGTCCAGTCACATGGTAAGGCCAATTCTTATGTTTCTGTAAAAACAGACAACGTGAAAATGGCCGAAAAGCAGGTTACGCTGCAAAATATTATGGGGGTGCTTCAAGGACAATCTCTGTCTGCCGCTGTCGGTGAAAAAACCATTGACGGCAATGCAAGCAACATCAAAGTGATTGGAAACATCGACAGTATCGGCAAACTGAAAAACTTGCAGGTAGCGCCCAATGTTGCTCTGCAAGATGTCGCCAATATCCAGATAAGCCAGCCGGACGACACCTTAAACCATATCAATGGTGAAGACGGACTGTTTTTGATTGTGACAAAAGACAGCACCTCAAACGCAGTAAGCATCAGTAAAGAAGTTGACAAAGTAGTAAAGAAATTGAACAAGGAATATGACCAGGCCGAGATAACAGTTGTCCTATCCACAGCAGACATGGTGGAAACATCTGTTCATTCCATGATTAAAGAAGTCCTGCTCGGGGCGCTGTTTGCTACCATTGTTATCATGCTTTTCCTTAGAAACCTAAAATCTACTTTTATCACCATTGTTTCGATACCTTTGTCACTGTGTTTTACATTATACTTACTGTCTCGTTCCGGCATCACCCTGAACGTCCTGACTCTTGGTGGCGTTGCTGTAGCAGTGGGCCGTCTTGTTGATGACAGCATCGTGGTCATTGAAAATATCTTCAGGAAAATGCAAAAGGAGAAATTTTCCGTCCCAATGGTCATGGAAGCAACCAGGGAAGTTGGGGCAGCCATTACATCATCGACCTTGACAACGGTCGCGGTCTTCCTGCCTATCGGATTGGTGAGTGGGGGCTTGCAGGAAATCATGCTTCCATTCGCGCTTACGATCACGTACTCACTGCTTGCTTCATTGATTGTTGCCTTGACGGTTGTACCATTAATGAGTGCGGGCTTGCTGAAAAACACAAAAATGCCTGAGCATAAGCCTGCCATACGGTTTTCAAAGCTTGTGACCTGGTCATTGAACCATAAATTCGTGGTAATCGCCGTTTCCTTTTTGCTTTTTGCTGGCTCCATTGGCGGATACTTTGTTTTGCCAAAAGGTACAGTTGACAGCTCTACTGCAGATTTTGTCATGGTCAACTTGAGCTATCCGAATGAAACGCCTTTAGAAACGGTAAAAGAAAATTCCCTTGAGCTAGAGGAATTTATTGTAGACCAAAAAGAAGTAAAGCACGTGTTCACCCAGATGGGTAACTCAGCTGAATCCGCCCAATACGGAGACGTCCGGTCGCCAACGCAAACCACTTTTACCATTATCATGGATGATAAAAAGAAGACTGATCAATTTGTCGAAACAATGGAAAAACAGAAAGCTAACTACGAGGACGCTCAATTCACTGCTTCTGCTGCGTCGATGATTACCGGTTATTCAACACAAATTACAATAGATGTCCTGGGTAACTCAATCGACGACATTGAAGAAACTGCGCAAACAATCAAGAAAGAAATATCAGAGGTTGACGGTGTAGAAAAAGTAACAACCAATTTTGAGGAGAAGAAAACCGTCTACTCTTTCACAGTCGATCCTGAAAAAGCAAATTCGGAACAATTATCCCAGCAATTAGGCGTTATGTTAAATCGCACCCCAATTGGTTCCGTGGAACTGGACGAACAACAGACAAGTGTAATTCTTGAACCGATGCTCGATCCGAAAACGCCTGAGGACCTGGAAACCATACCAGTCATGACCACGGCTGGCATCGTACCAGTATCTGAAGTTGCAGAGCTTAATAAAAGTGAGGAACCAACAAGCCGGTTCCATAAGGATGGCGACCAGTACGTCAGGGTAACGGCTGCAATAGATTCAAAGCGTGTATCGGAAATTGACAAAGAAATCAACAGAATCATTAACGGAGACCAAAATACAAAAGGCCTGGATGTTCCTGACGGTGTCGAAGTGAATGTGGGAGGTGCCAGCGCGCAGCAGGCTGATGATTTTACCGACCTGTTCATCACTATGATGGTGTCAATCGGAGTTGTATTCATCATTATGGTCATTACCTTCAAAACAATCCGGGCGCCGATTGCCATACTGTTCTCCTTGCCTCTTGCAGCAGTCGGGGCTATTCTGGGGCTGTTAATAAGCAGGATTCCAGTCGATATTACCGCATTGCTTGGTGCCTTAATGCTTATTGGTATAGTAGTGACAAACGCGATAGTGCTTTTGGACCGCATCAAACAGAATGAACAAAAAATGATCATCCGGGATGCGATCGTAGAAGCTGCAGCAGTCAGAATGCGGCCTATCGTAATGACAGCAGTCGCAACAATCTTTGCCATGGTTCCATTACTGTTCAAAAAGGCTGAATCAGGTGTCCTTGTGTCCCAGAGCCTTGCAGTCGTGGTCATTGGCGGTCTTGCAGTAGCAACAATGCTTACGCTGGTTGTCATCCCGGTCGTGTATGAGCTGCTCCATTTTAAAAAATCAAAAACGCAGCGGCTAAATATCGAAAGCAGTAATGATTTGATGATGTAGGATTTGCAACAGGCCCGAACATAAAAGAGGCCAACCGTCAGGCCAGCCTAGTTGATGGGCTGGCCTATTTTAATGCATTTCTGACAGTCTTGGATATAATGGCAAAATCCCTTTGTTCTATGGCACGAATTCAAAAAAAAACGGCAGGTTTCCCCGCCGTTTTTATAGCTTAATAGTTAGTATTAAGCTTCTGCCTCTATTTTTTGGTTAATGTCATTATAAACATTGGGATCTATTTCTTTAGTGATTCTGCTTGTAAGAATCCCGGATGTCATGGCTCCGCTCACATTGACAGCAGTACGGCCCATATCGATCAGTGGTTCAACCGAAATGAGCAATCCGGCAAGCCCGATAGGCAGGTTCAAAGCTGACAGGACAAGCAGTGCCGCGAATGTTGCACCGCCGCCCACGCCGGCAACACCAAACGAGCTGATGGCAACAACAACAATTACGGTCGCAATAAAGGATGGGCTTAACGGATTGATGCCCACCGTCGGCGCAATCATGATCGCGAGCATGGCAGGATAGATTCCTGCACAGCCGTTCTGCCCGATTGATAATCCGAAAGAACCGGCGAAGTTGGCGATCCCCTCAGGAACACCGAGTGATCTTTGTGTTTTGATCGTGATTGGCAGCGCTCCGGCACTTGTGCGTGATGTAAACGCGAATGTCAGTACAGGAAACGCCTTTTTCACATAGGTTATTGGATTCAGGCCAGAAGCTGTCAGCAACAGCAGGTGGATGATAAACATGACTGCCAGTGCGACGTAGGATGCAACGACAAATTTTCCAAGCTTAACAATGGAATCAACATCGCTCATTGCGACCGTCTTTGTCATGATCGCAAGAACGCCATAAGGAGTAAGGCGCAGGATCAGAGTAACCACTCTCATGATCACCGCATAAAAAGCGTCAACGATTTTCGCAAATAATTCAGCATGCTCCGGTGCCTTTTTTCTGACCCCCAGAAACGCGATGCCCAGAAACGCGGCAAAAATGACGATGGAAATAGTTGAGGTCGGCCGTGCCCCTGTAAAATCGAGGAACGGGTTCCCTGGCAATAGCTCAAGAATTTGCTGCGGCAAAGTGCGGCCTTCAAGTGTATCGCCGTACCTCTGCTGAAGCTCTTCCGCACGGGCAGTTTCCGCTTCTCCCTGTGTGATTTGCACAGCCTCAAGGTCAAAGCCGGTCGCGGTAATGATACCCACTGCCGCGGCAATGGCTGTTGTCCCAATCAGCAAGCCAAGTATCCACGAACTGATTTTTCCGATATTATTGGCAAGCTTTAATTTTGTAAATGCGGCAAGTATCGAAATGAATACGAGTGGCATTACAATCATTTGCAGGAATTTTACATAGCCGCCTCCTACAAGGTTGAACCAGTCCGCGGTTTTTACTACGACATCGGACGTTGGCCCATACGCAAACTGAAGCGCAAAACCAAACACAATCCCTGCTCCCAGCGCGGTGAAAACACGTTTGGAGAAAGATACATGTTTCTTTTGCATGAAAAACAGGCCGGCAATAACTAATAGCATGATAGCAATATTCAAAATAACTAAACCTGTTGTCATACTTTGTTCCCTCCATTTCATTTTAGAATCGAGATAAACATATTACATATATTCCAATCAGTCAAGTCGGAATAAATGATGCTATCCCCCTTTTATTTTGCCATATATTTTAAGATATGCAGAGTGTGAGCTATTTTTCTATTTTTTTTATGTGAAAAATGAAATGTGAAATATCCCGCTATTATTTTTCGAAAAACCTTATCTTTTTGGATTTGCAGCCAAGTTACCAAGGCGCCCAAGATTTCTTTGAGACTATCATTTCAGAAAGGCTGAAAATCCAATATGGCGGGAAAAAATACCCGCCCATCATGTTATGCTCTAAATTTTAAATTTCATTTGGATGATGTTTGCTTTTCTTAATGTGTCATAGACGATTATCAGAGCCGGACCGATAAAAATTCCAGCTAACCCCAACAGCTTAAAGCCAATATACATACTGATTAATGAAGCCAGAGGGGAAATTCCAAGGCTGGTAGAGTAAATTTTCGGTTCAATGACCCTGCGGACAACGGTAATCACCAGAAACATGATAATCAACCCAATTCCAAGGAAATGGTTATCCTGTAAAATGGAGATGACTGCCCAAGGAACGAGGACGGAGCCGGTCCCGAGAATCGGGAGAATATCCACGATGACAATAAGCAATGAAAGCAATCCGGGATATGGCGCATCCAAAATTTGAAGTCCGACCATTGCCATTGCAAACGTAATCAGGCTGAGAATGATCTGGGCCTTAATGAACCCCAGCCCTGCCTTGCTCAACTGGCGGCCAACAAGAAAAACTTTCTGCCTTGTCTGTTCTTTTAAGTGAGACTCCAGTTTTTCTTTCAGGCGTGGAAATTCCAGACTCAGCAAAAACAGGGCAATTAAATAAATAAGCATCTCAATCAAAAAGCCGGGAACAGCTGTCAATAGATTGAGTATATTTTCAATAGCACGCTGCAGGAAAGAATCAAGCGAATTTATATTTGTTTCGATCGTTTTTTCGATAGATGCTATGACATCTGCAGGCAGATTTTTAGAATAGAATTCCCATTTTCGCATCAGGGGCCGAATGACCGTTGTATAAAAGTCCTTTACAAATGTCGGAGTCCTCTGTGAGAGGGATACAGCTTGCTGGGCGATGATCGAAATCAAATTATATCCGATCACTCCCAACAAAAGAACATATCCGGTAAAGACAGCCATAACTGCCTGAAGCCGGTTAAACCGGACCTTGTTGATGAGCCACTGGACCATGCCTTCCAGCATTACCGCTGTTACAAAAGCAAAAATCAGCGGAAGGCTGTATGGTACCAGAAAAATAACCAGGGCAGCAGCCACTGCTGTCCATATCCACTTTTTCCACATTTATCGAACAACTCTCCTTAGTAGAGCTAAAATTTCATTAATTGCCATTGCGACCCGCTATACTTGACCGAAGGCAGGAGGATATTTCACTCGTCCCTGAATATTGGTCAAAGAACCTTCTTCAAGTTCGACCGCCATGAACACGTCTTCTGGAACTGGAAAAGGCGATTCGATATTAAACCGTACAGAAGGAAGAAACCCAAATTTCGGATAAAATTGAGGGTGTCCCAGGACAACAGCATGTGTAAAGCCTTCGTGCGTGCACCGATTCAATCCTTCCCGAACGAGTTCAGACCCTATTCCCTGACCCTGGAATCCAGGCTTGACTGCCATCGGGGCAAGCCCGACCGTAGTGTGCTTGCTTTCTGCGGACTCAATCGTTATTTTACTGAATAAAATATGTCCTACAATCTCATCGTTTTCGTTTTCTGCCACCAGGGAAAGCCCGGGGATAAAGTTTTCCGAGTTCCGGATCAATTCCACAAGGCGTGCCTCATTGCTGCGGCCAAAAGCACCGTGGACAACTTCATCTATTTTTGCAATGTCCTCTTGCCGTTCAGGCCTTATTTTTATCACACATTCCACGCCTTTCAACTACAATCATACCTGGCTCTATTTTCCCGGTTGTCATGATTTTTTTTATCATAGCTCATTTGAGCGTGTGCTTCACAGCTATTCAGCAGACAAAATTTTTGACTTGGCGGTACAGCGTTCCATTGCAGAAATCACCGCTGCTCTGAACTGTAATTTTTCAAGTTCAGCTACTGCTTCAATGGTCGCTCCACCCGGTGTGCAGACATCATCCTTCAGCTTTGCCGGATGCTCCCCTGTTTCAAGAACCATCTTCGCAGCCCCCAGGACGGCCTGTGCAGCCATCCGGTAGGCTTTATCTCGCGGTATCCCCTGAAGCACGCCGCCGTCAGCCAGTGCTTCTATCATCATATAAACATAGGCGGGCGAAGAACCGCTTACCGCTGGCACAGCATCCATCAAAGCTTCCTCAAGTACCTCTGCCTGGCCAAAGCAACGAAACAAAGCAAGGACTTCATCCAATTCTTGGTGGCTGATATGCCGGTTTGGACAAATCGCTGAAATGCCTTCTCCAATAAGAGAAGGTGTATTCGGCATCGTCCTTACTGCCTTGATACTCCTGCCAAACATGTTTTCTATGTATTCCAGGCTAATGCCCGCGGCGATACTGATAATGATCGTATGTGCTTTTACCGACGGCTTTATTTCCGAAATGATACTCTCATAGAGGCCCGGTTTGACGGCCAGCACAAGATAATCGGAGTAGCCAGCTATTTCGGAATTATTTTGACTGACCGATATTCCGTATTCTTTTTCCACTAACTTCATTGTGGCCTGAGTGGCTGCACTTGCCATTATATTTTCAGGGGCGGCCTGCTTTGACCCGATCAAGCCTGCTATCATTGCACGAGCCATTTTGCCGCTCCCGATAAAGCCAATTCGTTTCTGATTCAAATTGTCACGTCCTCTATGTTGAATGACTAAATTTAATTATACTATAAACTGGCATTACAGATAAAAGCTTGTTGCACATCCGGCAAAAAATCCAGTCAATAGAATGCTCACCTGCAAATTGGGTATATATTTTAAGGAACCACTCCAAGGAGGATTCATTAGCATGGCTGATATAGTACTTGGTCCTGTCTCCGAGACATTTTTCGCACAACCCACACTTGAGCTGGCGAAATCTTTGCTCGGCTGCCTGCTTGTCAAGGAAACTGAAGCGGGCACTGCATCCGGATATATTGCTGAAACTGAAGCCTATATAGGACCCGGCGACAGGGCCGCGCACAGTTTTAACAACCGCAGAACGAAACGGACGGAGGTCATGTTCCAAAAATCCGGTCTTGCCTATACATACGTTATGCATACTCACTGCCTGATAAACGTCGTAAGCGGCGGACCGGAAAAGCCTGAGGCTGCATTAATCAGGGCACTTGAACCAGTGTCTGGCATTAATCTGATGAAAGAGCGGAGGCAGCTGGCAGACCAATCAAACTTGACTAACGGACCTGGTAAATTGACGAAAGCACTCGCGATCGACATGTCCGATTATGGACAGCCTCTCTATTTGCCGCCATTGTTTATTGCAGAAGGAAAAACACCTCACAGCATTTCATACGGAAAAAGGATCGGCATTGACAATTCCGGTGAAGCCAAAGACTATCCATGGAGATTCTGGATAACCGGCAATCCATTCGTTTCGCGGCACCAGCAAGTGTTGGGCACCACTCAGCCATAAAGAAGCCAACCAATAAGCACAAATTTCCGTCGGCTTTTCCCACAAAAAAAGAAGCTTTCCAGTGTTGGTAAGCTTCTTTTAGGACTCAATGCAATGTTTCTAGCTGTTTCACGATCTTCTCGCATATCTCATGGGTAACCAGGCTGTCTGCCGCAGTTATACCCGGAAGGAAATCCTCATTCACCGCCTGGAGAAAATCATTTATCATTTGTTCAAATCCCCGTTTATGTAAAGTAGGTTCCCAATCACTTCCTCCGGCTTTCGTTTCTTCCCTGTCCATGCTGATATACAGGTCTGAAACATTAATGGCTGTCCCCTTTTTACTGCTGTGAAAAACCTCTACTTTTTCTTCAAGCGTTCCGCTGTCCCTGTTCATAATCCCGATTGCTATGGATCCACCTGAAATAAGCTGGACAACAACATGATAAAGCAAGCCATCCTGCTTCTTTCCGGAAACAATCATCTGGTCAATTTCATAAGGGAACAAATATCTTAACGTATCAACGACATGGATGAAATCATCAAAAATAAAGTTGCGCACTTCGCCTGGAAGCGCCCTCCGATTTTTTTGCATGATTACCATATTGGGCTGTTCAAGCTCTTTTAATTTGCGGTAAACGGGCGCATATCTTCTGTTAAAGCCAGTCATGAGGATCAATTGCTTTTGTTCGGCAAGCCTGGTCAATTCTCTTGCTGATTCCAGCTCATATGTAATCGGCTTGTCCACATAAACATGGATTCCCGCTTCCAGCAGCTTGCGGACAATTTCATAATGGGATTCTGTCGATGAGTGGACAAATGCCCCTTTGATTCCGCTTTGCAACATTGAGTCAAAGTCATTGTGCTGGTGAAACCGGTATTTCGCACCGATAGCGGCGAGTTTTTGTTGGTTCCTTGTGTATAAGTGAAACTCTATATCTCCACGTTCGGCAAGAACCGGCAAATATGCTTTCTGGGCAATGTCCCCCAGCCCGATGATGCCTATTTTCATGTAAATCCCCTCCCAATCTGAAACTATTCATCAAATAGATAAAGTTCTGCTTTCTCTGGATAAACCCTCTCAACTGTTTCTACTTTCCAGGCATTAATATTGTCTTTCGCGATAGTCCCGGAAATGATCATTCCCGGCTCCATTATCGCCGTGCAATGGGGTGGCAGCATCAGTGTGTAACGCTGCGGTTTTTTTTCAATAATATTACGTATCCTCACCGATTTTACTGAGACCGACTCTATCTGAAAATAACCGACAAGTCCCTGTCGTACGTTCAAGAATCCATCATGGAAAGTCTGTTGATGCTTTCTGCGGTAATACGGAACAAAGAGGTCCAGCACCTCGACACACTTGTATATTTGCTCTCCTAGTTCAGCAAGAATATTGTCTGCTATTTGATAATGTGAGGTTTGATGCCTCTTATCAACCCATTTAATAAAGCTTCGCAGAACGGATAAAAATGACTTCAAATGATTATTGCTAGTTTCAAAGACAGTTTCGAAATAGAAGTACGATAAGAGTTCTTCCCAATTCTCCCTCTGCAATTCATTCCATTTTCCCATTTGAACGTTTTGTAGATAATCGACAAGGATGCTTACCCCTGTTACATATTTCTGAACGGTTGCGGCCGACTTGCCAGACACTTGTTTCTTAAAAAAGCCCAGGATGTCATTCGCATAGAAAGCCCTTGATGTTTCCGGTGTAAAGCCTAACTGCTGATAGATCGGCATATCCTGTTCTGATATGTAATGGGGGCGAGGAAATGGATTAACTGATTTGGTTAAAGCCGTCACCCTCTTTTCCCCCAAAGTGACGAATGGAGACAATGGCAGCCCAAGTTCTTTCCTGACAGAGTTGTAATCTGTTGTAGCTGGCAGCTCTTTATGTTGTTCCATCAGGATGTCAAATGAATTATATTCTTTTTCCCTCAGCCATTGCTCGACTTCCTGAGCCCGTCCCTGTGTGGCCATCTCTCTAGGCGATAAATTGTCAAAGAGGGGGAAAGGGGTGTCAACATCCCCGAGCAGAAGCTGGTGCTGCGCCAGCGAACCGAAAGCCTGGAGAACACCCTCCTCCATATAAACAACATAAGTGCCTACCTCAATATTCATCGGTATTTTATAGCTTTTTTCCTTTTTGTTCATTAACAGCAATGCACTTTCGACTGGCTTGATAAATTGTTGGAAGTTTTCGATACCCTGTTCATCGTTGGCCAAGTAAGATAGATTGTCATTCTTGAGCTGGATTTGTCCGTGTACTTTTGCCAGATATACCGAACCATTCGCTGCGTTGTCATCATAACGAATCCAATCGCCGCTCAGAGAAAAACTTCCGTTGCCTTGTGACCATTCATCAACAACAATTTCTTCTTGTGCCATGATAAATTGGACCACTTCTTGCTTATTCAAGACCTTATGCTGTAAGGCAGTTGAAGTAATTGTCCGTTCACCCCGGTCCTTTCCATCAGCCTTCTTCCCGTTTAGAAACAATGAAAAAATTTCGGGGAAGTATTCAAAGACAGCATCATTATATTCAAGATTTTTTTCATGCATAAGTTCCTCGATCATGACTTTGGCCAACTTCAGTACACCGGGATCGCGAAAGGCTGTTACCCCATTTATGGCATATCCGCCATCAAATGGCTCCAGAAGGCAGAAACATCCTGCCCACGGAGTTCTTTCTTTAAAAGTTTCTGATTCTAGCAGCAAAAGCCTGTCTCCGGTGAACTGGTCTTCGACGATTGCCCCTTTTTCATGTTTATCCACAATCTGGATCAGTTTAGGAACCAGGCCTGCCCATCTCTTTGCCATATTCAGTTCGTCTGTTCTTAAATTCGTCTTTTTCTCAAAGAACCACTCAACCCCCCGTTTGCCGTTCGGATAGCGATGAAAAAACATGCGCCAAAATTGAAACAAACCGTCAAAATTCGGAGTAGCCCGATTGATTCCCCGCTTTTCAAATTCGTTTCGAAGTTTCGCCAATTCATGCAATGGTATTTTAGAAAGCAAGAAATCATCAATTTTCAAAACCAAATCATGCTTTTGCTGCATGAATCTTTCTTCCTTAACTTGATTTATCTCTATCACGGCTTCCTTCTTCATGCAGCACTTTTTGTATTTTTTGCCGCTGCCGCATGAGCAGTGGTCATTCCGTCCTATCGTCACTTTCACCACTTCCTTTAATTTTTTTAGAAAGGCTCTTGCTAACATAATGGGTGGCGTAGGCCTGTTCAATGTTCGGGCTCCCGGATTTGCTGAACTGCAGCTTGCGCCTCGGTCCCTTCCCCCATTTGTAATTGGCCGTATATGAAGGTTTCAGCCCCATTTTCAGGCAGAGGGCGTGTATTTCTTTAACGGCCAGGCTTATCGTGTTTAAATTCATCTCTATTACCCTTTCAAGATAAGGAATCTGTCCGCTTCTCCAACGTTCGTGATTTTTTTTATCCAATTTGTTCATGATGATCAGCACGTCTACGACCGATACGAAGCCCTTTTGATATAAAGCTTGGCCAGCCGCTCGTTGGACTGCCGCCTTTAACTTTTGATTGTTCATGTATTGTTCTATATCTCCCTGTAATGCTAATCCCAGATGGTTTCACCAATTTTCATGGCAGCAAGAGCGCACTTGTCAAGTGCAAGCCTCTCCCATTCCTTAAGGAGCCTGTCCAATGCTTCAGGTCCGGTATCATCTGCCAGACGGTATGCTCCATAATGCATCGGGATAAACTTTGTTGCCTTTAATTCGGTAAATGCTTTGATGGCATCTTCGGGATTAATGTGGGAGGTCCTCATGAACCACTCTGGCTCATAAGCACCGATCGGCATTAACGCATAGTCGATTTCGAACTTCTCCCCGATTTCTTTAAAGCCGCGGAAATACCCGGAGTCCCCGGCAAAATAAATGGTTTTGCTCTCCGATTCTATAACCCAGCCACCCCAATGGGATGTATTTGTATCGGTCAGCGTCCTTTTCGTCCAGTGCTGGGCAGGCACAAATGAAATATTGAGACTGGCGTGATCCAGCTTATCCCACCAGTCAGCCTCCACTACTTTTGCATAACCCCTTCGGGCAAAAAGCTGCTCAAGGCCAGCCGGCACATAATAGGTGATGTCCCCTTTTAGCTTTTTTATTGTGGCAAAATCAAGATGGTCGTAATGGCTGTGCGAGATCAGGACAATATCAATATCCGGCAAATCCTCGATGGCAATCCCGGGTTCTGTCAGCCGTCGCTGGGTCCCCATCCATTTTGCCCAAACAGGGTCTGTCAGGATATTGAGACCGCCCGATTGGATTAAAAACGTTGCATGGCCTATCCATGTAATTGAAAAATCTTTCCTGTTTCCTCTGAGCCTCTCTGCTTCCTTGCGTTCGCTGTGCGGAATCTGGACAGATAAATCCTTCTTTTTTGCACGGCGTTCCCGCGACCACTTTATCATGTCATACATTGTCTTGTTATTATCGATGTTATCGTAGTTTTGATATATTTTCCGTGGCATTTAATCACCTGGTTTATTAGTTAATATAACTATTATACAGGAACAGCCTACTTTTTAAATGTCCGGACTTTGTAACGGGGAGTGCAATTCTTTTTATCTGTGTTTAAAATATGAGAAAATATAGAAGAAATTAATTTGATTGGAGGAATTTGTATGCCAAAAAGTCTCCGCGATACAACCACGTTGCATAATGGGGTCAAAATGCCATGGTTCGGGCTGGGGGTTTTTAAAGTGAAAGAGGGTTCCGAAGTGGTCGATTCAGTGATGGCGGCCCTTAAAAATGGCTATATTAGCATCGATACTGCTGCAGTGTACGGCAATGAAGAAGGCGTCGGCCAGGCAATAAGGGATTCAGGAGTACCCCGCGAAGAACTGTTCATCACTACAAAAGTCTGGAATGCCGATCAGGGGTATGAATCTACAATAAAGGCGTTTGAAACGAGTATGCAAAAGCTTGGCCTTGATTACCTGGACCTTTATCTGGTGCACTGGCCTGTTGCCGGAAAGTATAAAGACACTTGGAAGGCACTTGAAAAGCTATATAAAGATGGCCGGGTACGCGCGATCGGGGTCAGCAATTTCCACGTCCATCACCTGGAGGACCTTCTAAGCACCGCTGAAATTAAACCGATGGTGAACCAGATCGAATACCATCCTCACCTGACCCAAAAAGAAGTCCACGACTTCTGCAAAAAAGAAGGCATCCAGCTTGAAGCCTGGTCTCCGCTTAAGCAGGGAGAGCTGCTTAATGAGCCAACAATCGTGGAGATTGCCGAGAAACATGGCAAAACTGCAGCCCAGGTTATCCTACGATGGGATCTGCAAAACGAAGTTGTCACGATTCCAAAATCCATCAAAGAACATCGCATCATCGAAAACGCCAATATCTTCGATTTCGAACTGTCATCTGAAGATATGGAAAGAATTACTGGCTTGAACAAAAACGAGCGAATTGGCGCCGATCCGGATAATTTTGATTTTTAACCAAGTGGCATATACGAAAACGAGGGGAACGGCCCCTCGTTTTTTTATATCACTAATGCTCCGCCAATTTCGCAACTTTCCCTTCGCTCCGCAGATTTTGTTTGTTATAACCATCATGATGGACAGTTTTACGTGTATCTTGGGGATTTTTGTCCATCATACCCATTATGATGGACAATTTTGCGTGTACCTTGGGGGATTCTGTCCATCATAGCTAATATGATGGACAATTTTATATGTACCTTGGGGATTTTTGTCCATCATACCCATTATGATGGACAATTTTGCGTGTACCTTGGGGGATTCTGTCCATCATAGCTAATATGATGGACAATTTTATATGTACCTTTGGGATTTTTGTCCATCATAACCAGCATGATGGACAATTTTGTGTGTACTTTTGGGATTTTTGTCCATCATAACCAGCATGATGGACAATTTTGCGTTTTCCGGATTATGTGCTTCACATAATAATGAAAGGATACCTTCTCTCTTCCCTCAACGGATTTGTCCCGGGCACCCTTATGAAAGGACAAATTTTTCTCTTTCCTCAAGGTTTTACCTTCATCTGGCACTTCCATTGTTCTGTGTACTAATCACGATGGACGACCTAGTTAGTTGTTTTCATTTCGGCTCTCACCTTTTATATTCCGCATTGTAAGAGTTTTCACCGGCGTGAACGGATAAGAGTGTGTCTGCATATCCGACCAGCCGGTTGACCAGTTCATCAGCCAGCCCATAGACCAACGGGTGAAGCCCCGGTTTAAACATGGCGGGATCATCAAAAATAACCGTTGTGTTTATAAAGATGTCCCTATTCCCAAACAGATCGTAATGGATAATTACTTTCCCGGCAGCCCCTCCTGATTGAGGATCTTTATAGCCCGGGAGAAATATATACCACTCTTCAGCAGTTGCAGACCGGAAATTTTTTGTGAACCACATGCCAGCTATCTCTTTTTCAAGCTGTGCTTTTATTTCAGGATGGATGGCAGCTTTCATTTCTTTTTCCATGACCTTCCCCCTTTATTTGTTAAAAGTCAATCACGATGACTGTCTCTTTTATCTTCTCATAATAATATGTTAAATTTCCTGTCGTTGATGTTTTCTTTAGAATAAACCCGTTCTTTGTAGTAAATTTCCGTTTCAGACATCAAACAAACAGTCGAACTCCTCGTTCCGTACCCTTCACTCTTAATAAACAACGGCGACAGAATCCGTTCCCATTTAAGGGAAATTCCTGTATTCGGCAGGATTTCGTCCGGTACTGGGTCTGCGTTCTGGAGAAGGGCAATAAGCGGCTCGGCCATCTGCCCGTTTTTTTCAGCTATGATTTTTGCCAATCCCTCTTTTCCACGCTGCACCTTTGGCCAGTCTGTATTCAAAAAATGATTGCTGACTCCATAAATCCCCGGCTCAAGGTTCTGGACCTTGTTCTCTATATTTGAATAATAGAAAAGCTCGTTCAAATCCCCGGCCAGTAAGTTAAAGCCCGGATATAAATCACGGTTGTCCGCCACTGTGTGCATATAATGTCCAGGAAGTTCATTCCCTTTCAAAAAATCAGCCACCAATTCCCCGCGGGAACGTTTGCCCTCTATTTCCTCGTTTGGATCCCGATAATTTGTCAGCGCGGCGAACCGTCCTGAAGTAGCGACCCCCATCCACGTTCCCATTTTATTTAAATCCCGGCCTGCAAGAATATCGGGATGATCTTCCCAATAATGGGCCGGAGCCGTCGGCCTTTCGTAAAACTCATCACGGTTTGCGGCTACAATCAGCCTGTACTGCGGGTGGACACGATAAGCAAATAGAATTAAACACATTATTATCACGCTTTCAAAAAATATATTTCCCTTCTATCATAACCAACTGTCCGCGATTATTTAAATCAGAAGCTAAAAAAAGAGGACATTCGCCCCTTTTCAGATACGTTGCAGTATTTCACCCAGTTATTCCTGTCTAAATGAACCAGGAGAACCCTCCCCATGCTTCGTTGCGGCCGCCAAAAGCAAATCGACAATATGAACCGCCCTCACTTTTGAGGCAAGCCCTTCCCTCTCAATCCCGAGCTTCATCTGCAGCAAGCAGCCTGGATTGGCGGTCACAATCGTGGCCGCCCGGGTTTCCTTGACCTGGCTCATCTTGTGATCGAGGATTTTCATTGACATTTCCGTTTCAACGATATTGTAGATTCCGGCCGAGCCGCAGCAGCGGTCAGCCTCTTTCATTTCCCTGTATTCAATTCCAGCGATGGCCTGAAGGAGCAGCCTCGGCGCAAGAGACGTTTTCATGACGTTCCTCAGGTGGCAGGAATCTTGGTACGAAATGATTTGGTGAGGAAGTTCAAGGTTCACCTTTTCATGGAACTTCAAAGCAGCTAAGATTTCCGAAATGTCTTTCATTTTTTCTGTGAATGCCACCGCACGGTCTTTCCATTCGGGATCGTCCTTTAATAAATAATCATAATCAATCAAGAATGCTCCGCAGCCGCCTGCATTGGTGATGATAAAGTCAACATTCAAATCTTCAAACGCCTGAATATTCCGTCTGGCCAGTGCTTTTGCATCATCTTTTTCCCCGCTGTGTCCGTGTAAGGCACCACAGCATACCTGGCCTTTCGGGATGACAATCTCGCACCCTGCCAGCTGCAGGAGCTTCATCGTCGCATTGTTGCTTTCAAGAAACATCGTGTCCATCAGGCAGCCGCTGAAGAAAGCGACCCTGGCCGTCTGCTTTCCGACTGACGGCAGGTGCTCTGGCCTGTTCTTCATTTCCTTCATCGTTGGCACTTCCGGAAGCACCTTTTCCATCGCCGCAAGACTTTCGGGGAGCAGGTGCATGACACCGATATTCCTTGCGACCTTTTGAAGTCCGGAGCGCTGGTAAAACCCAATAAGCCCGGTAAGGTTCCTCATCCGGTTTTGGTGGGGGAACAGCCCTTTGAATACTGCCTTCCTTACCAATTTCACAGGCAGTGAATGCCGTTTATTCTGATTGACGATATCCCTTGCATCCTCAAGCAGGTGGCCATAGTTGACACCGGACGGGCAGACAGGTTCGCACGCCCGGCAGCCCAGGCAAAGTTCAAGAGACCGTTCAAAGTCTTCATCAGGCTCAATCAGGCCATCCACAACTGCTTTCATCAGAGCAATCCTGCCCCGTGGCGAGTGTGTCTCCTGGTAGCCGGATTCAATATAAGTCGGGCAGGTCGGCAGGCAGAAGCCGCACCTCATGCAGTTTAATAGCTCATCCTCATTCATCCGTTCTTTAAATCCTGACTGGATCTTTTGCTGTTCTTTTACTGTTGTCATCTGGTTACCACCACGCGCTTCCTGCTGTCTTTTGCAAACACCTTGCCAGGATTCATAATATTATTCGGGTCCAGCGCATTCTTTATCGCTTTCATGGCGGCAATACCTTCCTGGCCAAGCTTCAATTCCAGGTAAGGAGCCTTCATTACCCCTACACCATGCTCACCTGTAATCGTGCCCCCAAGCTCAATTGCCTTTTCAAATATTTCTGCAAACGCCTTTTCAACACGCTCCATTTCTTCATGATCACGTGAATCTGTCGGACAGGTCGGATGGAGGTTACCATCACCTGCATGACCAAAAGTGCATATATTTAAATTGTATTTCACTGCAATATCATTGATCGCGTTTACCATTCTAGCTATTTCGGATCTTGGAACAGTTGCATCCTCAAGTATGGTTGTTGGCTTTAACCTGGCCAGGGCAGAAAGAGCCGCTCTCCGTGCCGTCCTCAGCGCATCTGCTTCTGCCTCTGACGCCGCAATCTGGACTGAAACGGCTTTTTCCTGGCGGCAGACCTCTGACATCCGCAAAATATCACGGTCAACCACTTCTGGCGGACCATCCTGCTCAATTAGCAAAACCGCCTGCACATCAGTCGGCAAACCGATTTGCGCATGCGCTTCGACGACGACAAGCGTGGGTTGGTCAAGAAATTCGAGCGTCGCAGGAATGATTTTATTGGCAATGATTTTCGATACTGACCTTGCTGCCGCTTCAATGTCCTGGTATAGGGCCAGCATCGTTTGTTTCGTTTCCGGCATCGGGATCAGCTTCAATGTCGCTTCAGTAATGATGGCCAGTGTTCCTTCCGACCCTACCAGAAGGCGGGTTAAATCATATCCGGCCACATCCTTGGCGAGCTTTCCGCCTGTGCGGATGATATCCCCATTGGGCAGGACTGCTTCCAGCCCCATCACATAATCCCTTGTCACTCCATATTTCAAACCGCGCAGCCCCCCGGAATTTTCATTAAGGTTGCCGCCGATGGTCGAAATTTTCATTGAGCTTGGGTCCGGGGGATAAAATAAACCTATTGCTTCAACAGCATTGATCAGGTCAAGAGTAATTACGCCTGGCTGTACGGTTGCCGTCAGGTTTTCCTCATCGATTTCAAGAATTTTGTTCATATGCTTGAAAAGAAGGACGATACCGCCTTCTGTCGGACAAGTGCCGGCACAGAGGTTGGTGCCGGACCCGCGGGGCACGATTGGAATTCTATATTCATTGCAAATTTTGACGATTTGAGAGATTTCCTCTGTATTCCTGGGGCTTACGACAGCATCAGGCATAGACTGGAAATTCGGCGTCGCATCATATGAATAGACGAGGCAGCCAGTCTGTGAATCATCAAAATTTTCCCGGCCGACAATCGCGGTGATTTTTTCCTTGGCCTCAGTTGTTAACATCACCGTGGCTGACTTTGTAAGCATTTCTTTTCCCCCAATGGTTTTACATTTATTAAAACTCCTGTCCGAATGTGACAGAAGCCGGTACAAAATATTTTTTGGCTTAGGAATATTCTCTTTTTGGTAATTCGGCATAACATTATAGGCAAACGGGTTCTTTCTGGTGTCGATTTAAAAATAATACTACTATAAAACTAGCAGAATTTGAAAGGGGTTTCACCAAAATAGAACTGTTGTCATAGTAAACTCGTTGCTTATATGTACAGCGGGCATTAATGAAAAACCGACAGGCACTTATACCTGTCGGTTACTGTGTTAAGCATACATCTTGTTTTCTTCCTTCTTGAAGAAGCTTTTCATCGAGTGGAACACATCAGCTTTTTGCTTGAGGATATAGTAGCGGAATTTCTCATCCTTAATGTTTTTATAAGCGGACATCAGGGTCGAGTGGCGATTGTACTGATTTACTTCCCCATAGCCGAACATGTTGGAGACCTTCATTAATTGTTCTACCAATTTTACGCAGCGGGCGTTGTCTGATGTCAGATTATCACCGTCGGAGAAATGGAAAGGATAAATGTTAAACTTTCTTGGATCGTATTTTTCTTCAACCAATTCCAGCGCTTTGCGGTATGCGGATGAACAGATGGTTCCGCCGCTTTCCCCTTTTGAAAAAAAATCTTCTTCCGACACTACTTTAGCCTCGGTGTGATGCGCGATAAATTCGATTTCAACGGTCTCGTATTTGGATCTCAGGAAGCGGGTCATCCAGAAGAAGAAGCTCCTGGCCATGTATTTTTCCCACAGCCCCATTGAGCCGCTCGTATCCATCATCGCGAGCACAATGGCTTTGGAATCTGGTTTAACGACCTCGTTCCATGTTTTAAATTTCAGGTCCTCCCGGTAAATCGGATGAAAGGCTGGCTTCCCTGACATTGCATTCCGTTTATAAGCGGTCATCATTGTCCGTTTTTTATCGATATTGCCCATTAAGCCGGTTTTTCGGATGTCATTAAACTCAATGTTTTCAACAAGATGCTCTTCCTGCTCTTTCCGTTGCAGGTTAGGCAGCTCGAGCTGTTTAAACAATGCTTCTTCAAGCTCCATCATTGATACTTCAGCTTCATAATAGTCTTCTCCTGCCTGGTCGCCTGCCCCCTGGCCTTTTCCAGGACCGGGCTTGCCATCAGAACCATCCCTGGCAACAACATCTCCTACCTTGCTGTCTCCCTTGCCCTGGCCGACATGCTTGTTTTTATCATAGTTATACCGGATTTTATATTCATCTAATGAACGGATAGGAATCTTGACAACTTCTCGGCCGTTAGACATGATAATATTTTCCTCTGTAATGAGATCAGGCAGATTATTTTGGATCGCCTCCTGGACTTTTTCCTGATGGCGCTGTTGGTCATCATGGCCTTTGCGGTGGAGGGACCAATCTTCCTGGGAAATAACGTACTGGTGATTGTTTTCATCGGTCATTTTTTACCCCTCCTTATGTTTTAAAGTTTGAAAGGAACGAATTTCTCCTTTTCTACATACAATATCCCGATGTGCTTTTGGCAGGCAGAAATTGTAATTACTCTATCCTATGCAGAAAGGCTAAATAATTTACAAAGAATTTTGACAATTGAGCTGATACTTGTTTATATGGACAAGCCCATTTTTACAGCCGTTCATCTTTCCAAAACTTCTTCTGGAAATGTGAGTCGGGCTTATAGGCCTCACAGGATAATCCCCCTGAATTTAAATAGTCGATGATAAGCAGCAGCAACCGTTCCTTGATTTACAGGCAATAATATGCTGACCGGACGGCTGAAACAGGGTCCTTGCTTTGCAATTGTTTCACCTCTTTTCCCAGCATTTTTTTACTGTGGGCAGATCCAATCAAAAGACGTTTGTCCAGCGAATGTACGGATACTTTAATGGCAGAGGTACGGTTTTCTATATTCAGCATTTCTTCAACAGGCTGGGCTGGCCTGTACCCGGCTTTTAAATCTATCGTTATGGCAAATGCCTGTCCTTCTTTAAAAATATAAAATAACAATATGCTTAACAGAATATTAGTCCAATTGATTTTCAACCTGACTGTCCCTCTCAGAAGCTATTAATATATGCTATTAAGGGCCGCCGCTCATTATGTTGTTTATAAATTTTTAAAAAAGGCATATTTCATTGATGTGCAGTGCTGATCGAATGAACCTCCCAAGTTCATTTATCCGGATGCCAAAGAAAAAGCCCCCGCTTATTGCTGGGGCGAGGGCTACCTTTTATCTTCATCATACTGGATTGGATCAGGGTATTTATCGTATTCTTCTACCAGTTCTTCATTTGTCCGGCGATTTTCCATCTGCTTGCCCAGATTTTTCATGTCTTCCACATCAGGGGCCATTGAACCATTTTTCGGGACATAGTTTTTAGGCAATTCATTCTTATTCATGGCGTCACCTCTGCCCCTCCTTTACCCGAAATTGTCTAATAATAAACAAGGGGACCTGCCAGCGATGAGCAGATCCCCCTGTTTGAAATTTGTTTTTTTGTTAAGCCCAACATAACAGAGAAATTGTATTTGTTCAGCAAGCTGCCGACATAACAGAGCAATTTGTGTATCTGTTCAGCAAGCTGCCAACGTAACGGAGCAATTTGTTTATCTGTTCAGCAAGCTGCCAACATAACGGAGCAATTCGTTTGCTGATGTTGAATTATAGCCGTGCTCGTCAATCAGCCTTGCAACGACATTATTAATTTTCTTCAGCTGCAGCTCATCAGGAGTTTTAGTGGATGTTGTAATTTTGACCACATCCTTTAAATCGGCAAACAGCTTCTTCTGGATCGCTTCCCTTAAGCGGTCATGTGAATTGTAATCAAATCTTCTTCCTTTTCGGGCGTAAGCTGAGATTCTGATCAGTATCTCTTCCCGGAACGCTTTTTTGGCATTTTCCGAGATGCCAATTTGTTCTTCAATCGAACGCATCAGTTTTTCATCCGGTGTAATTTCTTCACCAGTAAGCGGATCCCGAAGCTTTGCCTTGTTGCAATAGGCTTCGACATTGTCCAGATAATTGTCCATCAAAGTTTTGGCCGATTCTTCATAGGAATAAACAAATGCTTTTTGGACTTCTTTCTTGGCGATATCATCATACTCCTTACGGGCCAGTGAAATATAATTCAAATACCGTTCACGCAGCTCTGAAGTAATCGAAGGATGCTGGTCCAGCCCTTCTTTTAATGAACGGAGAACATCGAGGGCGTTGATGGACTGGACTTCTTTCCGGATGATTGTAGACGAAATCCGGTTAATGACGTAACGAGGATCGATTCCGCTCATTCCCTCATCCTGGTATTCTTTTTTCAATTCTTCAACATCGGCATTATTATAGCCTTCCACGTTTTCCCCATCGTAAAGCCGCATTTTTTTGACAAGGTCGATGTCACCTTTTTTCGGGTCCTTCAGCCGTGTCAAGATCGTGAACATGGCGGCCACCTTTAGAGTATGTGGAGCAATGTGGACATTTGAAACATCACTCTCCTTAATCATTTTTTCATATATCTTCTCTTCCTCGGTGACCTTTAAATTATACGGGATAGGCATCACAATGATCCTGGAGTGCAGCGCCTCATTCTTTTTGTTGGAGATGAAGGACCGGTACTCAGTTTCGTTTGTATGCGCAACGATAAGCTCATCCGCAGAGATTAACGCGAACCGGCCCGCTTTAAAATTCCCTTCCTGGGTGAGCGACAGCAGATGCCACAGGAATTTCTCATCGCATTTGAGCATTTCCTGGAACTCCATCATTCCCCTGTTGGCTTTGTTCAGTTCACCATCGAACCTGTACGCGCGCGGATCAGACTCAGAGCCATATTCGGCAATTGTTGAAAAATCAATGCTTCCTGTTAAGTCGGCGATGTCCTGGGATTTTGGGTCTGAAGGACTGAATGTGCCGATGCCGACCCTCCGGTCCTCGGACAAAAATATCCGTTCAACCAACACATCTTCTATTCTACCGCCATATTCTTTTTCAAGGCGCATCATATTTAGCGGTGACAGATTCCCTTCGATCCTGATGCCATATTCATCATAAAAATCCTGTCTGAGATGGTGCGGGATAAGATGGAGCGGATCCTCATGCATTGGGCAGCCCTTTATTGCGAAAATAGATCCCCGGTCTGTATGGGAATAGGCTTCCAGTCCTCTTTTGAGCATCGTGACAAGGGTTGATTTCCCGCCGCTCACTGGCCCCATCAACAGCAGGATCCTTTTTCGCACATCAAGCCTTTTTGCCGCCGGATGAAAATATTCCTGTACGAGGCGCTCCAGCGCTTCCTCCAGTCCAAACAGCTGGCTGCTAAAAAATGAATACCGTTTTTTTCCTTTAACCTCTTCAATTCCTGCATCCTTAATCATATTAAAAACCCGTGAATGTGCGGATTGAGCTACCCAGGGCTTTACCTTTATCAATTCGAGATACTCTCTGAACGACCCTTCCCATCTCAGCTTCTCCTCTTCCTCGCGATACATCTCAATCTTCTTTAAAATATCCATATAGACCTCCCCATGTCGCTTTATCAGAGACGATTAATAATACTTATGCGGCATAGGATTTGAACATGTCATCAGCCCTGTCCTTTTTTGGTTGTTGAGCGGTTTTCGGGAAATTGGTTGTGTTTTTATTCACAGTTTTCAAAATATGGGCTATAATAAATTTATATGCTGTATAACGGAATTTAGGGGGGCTTACATAACATGGGGACTATTTTGATTTTAGGGGTTGCTGTCGCATTCCTTGCTGCTATTTTTACATCCGGTTACGATGATAAGCCAGGAGTCAGGAAATAAATAGGAAAGCTGCTGAAATGTCAGCAGCTTTTTTGTTTAATCTGGCAATTCGGCGCTGATGGCATTTAGTATATGCTCTTCTGCACCTCTTTCTTCCCTTTAACGGACGCGAATCGGCAGCGTTTTTCTAACGGAGGTCCAGTTTTTTATCCTGCACAAATTGTTTCATGTACATGCGGGATTGCCGCTCCAACATCTGGGCTATCTGGCTTGTCCACGTATCATCCCGCCTGCCGCCTGTCCTTTCAAAATAATAGTTACTTACAATCTGATTGTATTCCTCAAGCTGCCCTTTATATATCTCACCATTTTGTTCATATTCATTTTCATGGTAAACATGTTCGAGAGGAAGCCGTGGTTTTTTTTCATTGATTTTATCTGGATGGCCGACCGCCAATCCGAATAAAGGAATCACCCGATCCGGTGTTTTCAGGAGGCTCGTCACTGCCTCAAGATTGTTTCTGATCCCTCCTATGTAACAAATGCCCAGCCCCATTGATTCCGCCGCGATCGCTGCATTTTGGGCGGCAAGTGCCGCGTCAATTAAAGCAACCATGAACTTTTCCGTGCTTTCAATTGCAGGGATAACATCACGTTTTTCCATCGCACCAATTGTTTCATGGCGGTACAGGTCAGCGCAAAAAACAAAAAAGTGCCCATTTTCAGCCACATATGCCTGATTACCAACGATTTCAGCAAGCAATTTCTTTTTTTCCGCATCTGTGACTCCAATGATCGAATAAGCCTGGATAAAGCTTGATGTCGACGCGGCCTGCGCACTTTTTACAATCGTTTCAATCTCTTCTTTTGTCAGGGCCCTGTCCTGGAAACTTCGTACAGACCTGTGGTTTAAAATTAGTTCAATCACGTTATTCATGCAAAACCCCTCTTCCGGTAACGGATATCCTATATGTAAATTATCTGCGTTCGAAGCTATTTGGAAAAACCCTTCCTGCGTTTCTTCACAATTAAGAGATTCCCATTTAAAAGGACCTGAAAACACAGGTCCTTGATTTTCAGCGCAAACCGGGGTAGTTCTGTTGCCTGAGCGCCTCATATACTAGAATGGCGGCGGTATTGGACAGATTCAATGATCGAACATTTTCATTCATTGGAATGCGCAGGCACCTGTCTTTATTTTCATGGATCAATTCCTTGGGCAGCCCGGTTGTTTCCTTGCCAAACATGAAATAATATTCCTTGTCTTTGTCACTATAATCAAATGTCGTATGGGGCTTTTCACCAAATTTGCTTAGGTAGAAGAGTTCTCCGCCAGCATTCTTCTCAAAAAACTCATCCAATGAATCGTAATAATTGACTGTTACAAACTCCCAATAGTCCAAGCCCGCCCTCTTTAACATTTTATCATCTGTTGAGAAGCCAAGAGGCCTGATCAAATGTAAAGCCGTACCTGTCGCCGCACACGTTCTTGCTATATTTCCGGTATTTGACGGTATTTCAGGCTGGTATAAAACAACATGCAATGCCAAGTTTCTTCACCTCATTCAAAAGCTCTAAAAGCTATTATACCACTTCATGCCAGCCGGACAAGCGGGATTACTGGTCGTCAACAATCGAGAAAAACTTATACTTTATTTGAGGTGTATAAGCCGTAGAATCCTGATACGCCCAATATCTAAGCCGGCTGTTATGTGTATGGGCGTTTACGAGCGGCATACCATATGCATCCTTGGCTGTCACAATGGTCGTGTGGTCAAAGCGGCCATCTCCCTGAAAGTCGTAACAGATTACATCCCCCGGCAGCAATTCGTCAGGGCTTTTGACTTCATTTGCCCTTAAACCTGCTTTTGATGAAGTCAGATACCATCTTAAAGCGTTGGCCACTGACCAGCTGAAACTCCAATTATTTTTCATCATCCACCAGCCTTTTCCCCTGTTTGGGTAACCTGTCATTGGCGCTCCGCCAGCGTGTAGGCATTGTGATATATAATTGCTGCAATCAACGTCAAATTTTTTATAGGCCGGATTGTAGTCGTTCCACCATCTTTCTGCGTACTGCACCGCTTTTCTCCGGTCATACCCGTACGGCCTTCCGACTTCATCCGATGAGGGTTGAAATTCATCTATGCTGCGGTCTGCACGAAAGCCAAGCAGGTTATAGTCCGGAACCTCAGCTGTCCGTAAATCATACTGGTCACTATCCGTGTCCTCCTCGACCAGTACCCCTTTGTAAAACTCCGCTTTTCTTTGTTCAACCTCTTCCTCAAGGTAAAATTGTCCCTTTTGTTTGATCAAGTACTGGAAATGCACATTATACAGAACATCAGTCAGTTCTTCGTGTTCGGTTATAGTGATTATTCTGCCCGTTGCATTCGCTTTTACTATTTCAGCAGACCTTTTTGCACAGCTTTCTTTTTTCCTTTCAATCACTTCACATTCATGCAATGAATCCCTCTCTTGTGAGACACACTGCCGTACACGCTGGTCCAGTAACTTCTGCAGCTGATCACGCATCTCCTTCACTCCTTTCATAATCATACTTATGAAAAAAGTAGATGGTTCAGGCATAAAAACAATCTTCGCCCCTTTTTCAAAAAAAAGAATGGATCGACACGATCCATCCTTCCACTACATATTTAAATGCCTGATTTACACTTTTGGTGCGAAGTAATTGAGCCCCTTCTCAATTTCTGCTAATACTTCTGCATCTGTTTCCTGTTCCATAGCAGTTTCCAGGGCATTCCTGGCTGTTTCGCCGCCAATTTTCCCAAGAGCCCAGGCTGCTGTCCCCCGCAACACGGGACGTGGGTCTTCCTTCATGACTTTAATAAGATCCGGTACGGCACTATCATCTTTGTAGTGGGCAAGTGCAATGACCGCATTGCGCTGGATGGGCTTTTTCCCTCGCCAGGACCCGGAGACGTGCCCGAATTTCGCTCTAAACTCACGATTGCCGATATGGAGAAGCGGCTTCAACAGAGGCTTTGCAATCTCTGGATCTGGCTCCATCTCCTCATGGAAATGAAAGTCTTTTCCTTTATTTTCTGGGCAGACAGTCTGGCAAGTATCACAGCCATATAACCGGTTTCCCAGCTTGTCCCTGAACTCATCAGGGAGAAAACCCTTTGTCTGTGTCAGAAAAGCGATGCATCTCTGTGCATTCAACTGTCCGCCCTGCACCAGTGCACCTGTTGGGCACACATCCACGCATTTATTGCAGGATCCACAGCGGTCTTCCATTGGTGTATCTGCTTCAAATGGGATATTGGTTATCATTTCACCCAGATATACATAAGAGCCGAATTCAGGGGTAATGATGGCGCAGTTCTTGCCGCTCCATCCTATCCCTGCACGCTGGGCAACAGCACGGTCGACCAATTCCCCTGTATCGACCATTGACTTAAACTTGGCGCCAGGAACTTTGGACGCAATATAATCCTCTAGTTTTTTTAGCCTGTCTCTTAGTACAGCATGATAATCTGTACCCCAGGACGCACGGCAGAAAATTCCCCGTCTTTCACCTTTCTTGCTTATAACCGTTGTTTTCATTTTTGATGGGTATGCCAGGGCAATGGAGATAATGGATCTAGGCTGTTCAAAAATCAACGCGGGATCAGTTCGTTTTTCTATGTCAGGTTCTTCAAATCCGGATTGGAATTGCATTTCCTGCTGCACGTACAGTCGATTTTTCATTTCGACAAATGTGGACGGTGCTGCGAATCCGATTTTGTCTATTCCTATCGTTTTACTGTATTCAATGATATCCTTTTTTAATTCATGAACGTTCATCCGCCTCTCTCCTTTCCCGTAAATATCGAAGACGTGTTTATTCATTGTACCGGTTAATATGATAAACTATTTTTAAGCGATTTTGGAGGTGGAAACATTGGAAATTCAATTGTCGAGCGAATTATGCTCTTTAATTCCCCAGTTTACGGTTGGTTTCATCGAATATCGCAACATTCAGGTTGGGCCCTCGCCCCAAATGTTGAAAGGCAGGCTTCAGCTTTTCCAGGAGTCGATTTATTTTGACTTGGAAGACAAGAATGTGACGGACCTGGACGGTATCCAGGAATGGCGCGCCATTTTCAAGCACACCGGAAAGGATCCAAACCGTTACAGGCATTCTGCGGAAGCCCTGTTTAGGAGAATAAAGAAGCAAAATTACTTGCAGTCTGTACATAGCGCGACTGATTTAAACAACTTTTTTTCGCTGCAATACCAGGTTCCCATCGGAATTTATGACTCCGATAAGCTCACTGGCAGCATCGTTTTACGCACAGGCGCCGTGGGAGAAGAATACATGGGCCTGAACGGCAGGCAGAACAGCCTGCAAAACCTGATTGTGTCAGCAGATGCCAATGGCCCGTTTGGCAGCCCATTCGTTGATTCTGAACGCAGCGCCGTCTCTCCCTCAACGAAAAATGCAGTACAAATTATTTATTTGCGGCCCACTGCAGATACAGAACTTAATAGAAAAATGACCGAATCCCTGATGAATATGTTTCTTCAGATTCATGGAGGAAAGGCCGATTGTAAACTGATTGGATGCTAAATCATAGGCATCCTTTTTTAGTTTTAGTCCCATACTGTCACAGTTCACTTGATATAAAGAAAAAACGCAATGCTTCGTTCATTCTGAAACGAAACACTGCGTTATAAACAGTATGTATGGAGCGGGTGATGGGAATCGAACCCACGACATCAGCTTGGAAGGCTGGAGTTTTACCATTAAACTACACCCGCTAATTGGTACCGGTGGTCGGGGTCGAACCGACACTCCAGAAGGAACACGATTTTGAGTCGTGCGCGTCTGCCAATTCCGCCACACCGGCATATTAAATTTTTCTGCAATGCAAGGACAAGTCCTGCAATGCCGAGGACCGGAATCGAACCGGTACGGTAGTCACCTACCGCAGGATTTTAAGTCCTGTGCGTCTGCCAGTTCCGCCACCCCGGCAGAATCTTTAATTTAATTGGAGGCGGCAACCGGATTCGAACCGGTGAATAAAGGTTTTGCAGACCTTTGCCTTACCACTTGGCTATGCCGCCATATAAATTGGAGCGGAAGACGGGATTCGAACCCGCGACCCCCACCTTGGCAAGGTGATGTTCTACCACTGAACTACTTCCGCAAATGGCTGGGCTAGCTGGATTCGAACCAACGCATGACGGAGTCAAAGTCCGTTGCCTTACCGCTTGGCTATAGCCCACTATTCATATATTCAAATCATATATTCATGTTATTTTAATGGGGCGACCGATGGGAATCGAACCCACGAATGTCGGAACCACAATCCGATGCGTTAACCACTTCGCCACGATCGCCATATTCATAATAATATTGGCAGGGGTAGTAGGAATCGAACCCACACCGGAGGTTTTGGAGACCTCTGTTCTACCTTTAAACTATACCCCTATAATTTAATGGTGGAGGGGGACGGATTCGAACCGCCGAACCCTGAGGGAGCGGATTTACAGTCCGCCGCGTTTAGCCACTTCGCTACCCCTCCATTATAACATAATTTGGCCTTCGGAAAAATATTTTCAAAGAAACCTATTCTGTAATGTTATTCCCAGATATGCTTGAAAATGCCTGAACAAATATTCTTTAGTGGTGGCTCAGGACGGAATCGAACCGCCGACACAAGGATTTTCAGTCCTTTGCTCTACCGACTGAGCTACTGAGCCATAATAATAATTGTGTCCTAAACATTGTTTTTGGGTTAACCTTTGCTCAAAAGACCTCCTGGTCTTTCTCGCAGATTGCCACAGAAGCGGTTCATTGAAGCGAGCAATCTGCTCTATCGACTGAGCTACTGAGCCGTATTTACTTCTTAGGATAATAAAATGGCGGTCCCGACGGGAATCGAACCCGCGATCTCCTGCGTGACAGGCAGGCATGTTAAC
>NZ_PGVB01000066.1 GCF_002860205.1 Bacillus sp. T33-2 | reverse complement strand
AAATAAAGTAGGGAAACCTCTCTCAAGGCTTCCCCCTTATCAAACCGTACGTGCCCTATTAAGGCATACGGCTTACCCATATGTTACAATGTTTATCAAGAGGATGCGTTCCAGGCATTTTGCATCTTTTGGAGCCGGTGGGGAGTATAATACTCTTCGCCTTTTTCTTTTGCGCGTCTTTTGGCATTTTCCAGACTATGTTTGCTCTTCAATTTCATGTCAGATAAGTATTGTTCGAGCGTGTAACCATAGGCTTTATTTAGGTAAAGCCAGTATCCCGGAATTAAATTGATTGCGATGAAGAAAGAATTGTTCCATTTCGACCGCATTTTCTTTTCTTTTCTTTGACTTGGATGTTTGTGAATAAAGGCTATTCTTAGCCTTCTCCTAATATACCCATCCAAATCCTGCAGGGTTCTCCGAACCCACCTTGTTACGCAATGATT
This sequence comes from Bacillus sp. T33-2, assembly GCF_002860205.1. Lineage (GTDB taxonomy): Bacteria > Bacillota > Bacilli > Bacillales > Cytobacillaceae > T33-2. The sequence goes on along the minus strand of NZ_PGVB01000066.1, from coordinate 840 downwards.
TGGAATTTCCTAACTTAATGTTCTCCTTTATTGCCTCAATAATCGCGACATAGTAGTTCACTTTTCCCCTGATGATCGGATTAACACGATTAATCCACGCTTCTTTATTCAAGGTGAGGGTTTTCTGTGTTTTCTCTTTAATTTTCAATCGAAAATCCTTAATGGATTCCTTCTTGGGTGTGACATGAAAGACTGGCTTTTTGTCCTTCTTGCCTTCTTTCCAGTGGTTAAATGTAAAACCGAGAAAATCGAAATCGTCTTTTCGAAAATCGACGATTTTCGTTTTCGCATTGGAAATTTCAAGCCCAAGTTCTTTCAACTTCTCGTTTGTAAGGGAAGCAGCTTTCTTGATGTCTTCTTTTGTTTTGGCAAAAAGCAGAAAATCATCTGCGTAACGTACAAAACGAATCTTGTGTAAATCCCATTCCCAATCCAATTCATTCAGATATACATTGGCAAGCAAAGGGGAAATCACTCCTCCTTGGGGTGTTCCGTAATCAGAGTGAATCTTTTTGCCTTCTTCCATATAACCTGCTTTGAGCCATTGCTCAACCATATTTAAGACCGTTCGGTCTGAAACATACTTCTTTAACACCCCTATCAGTTTCTTATGTGGTATGTTTTCGAAGAATCCTTTAATATCGCAGTCATAAATATGATTGTATCCCGATTCTATGTTCCACAGAATGATTTGAAGAGCTCTTTTCACTCCTCGGTTTGGGCGGTATCCCACAGACCAGTTATGAAACAGTTGGTCCTCAAATTTAGGCTGTAAAACATTGACCACACTTTGTTGGACAATACGGTCCTCAATCGTGGGAATACCCAAGGGACGCTTCT
>NZ_PGVB01000008.1 GCF_002860205.1 Bacillus sp. T33-2 | reverse complement strand
GGTTAACATGCCTGCCTGTCACGCAGGAGATCGCGGGTTCGATTCCCGTCGGGACCGCCATTTAAAACGATTATGTAGCTCAACCGGTAGGTCTTTTGAGCAAAGGTTGACCCGCAATTATGTTTAGGAACAATTATCAATAAGGCTCAGTAGCTCAGTCGGTAGAGCAAAGGACTGAAAATCCTTGTGTCGGCGGTTCGATTCCGTCCTGAGCCACCATCTATTATAATGGCGGTTATGGCGAAGTGGTTAACGCATCGGATTGTGGTTCCGACATACGTGGGTTCGATTCCCACTAGTCGCCCCATTAAACTCTGCATTTGCGGGTGTAGTTTAGTGGTAAAACTACAGCCTTCCAAGCTGTTGTCGTGGGTTCGATTCCCATCACCCGCTCCAAAAAATGGGCCTATAGCTCAGCTGGTTAGAGCGCACGCCTGATAAGCGTGAGGTCGATGGTTCGAGTCCATTTAGGCCCACCATTTTTATTTTTTATTCCGCAGTAGCTCAGTGGTAGAGCATTCGGCTGTTAACCGAACGGTCGCAGGTTCGAATCCTGCCTGCGGAGCCATATGGAGAAGTACTCAAGTGGCTGAAGAGGCGCCCCTGCTAAGGGTGTAGGTCGGGTAACCGGCGCGAGGGTTCAAATCCCTCCTTCTCCGCCATACGGCCCCTTGGTCAAGCGGTTAAGACACCGCCCTTTCACGGCGGTAACACGGGTTCGAATCCCGTAGGGGTCATCCTGAAAAAAGCTGTTGGCAATCGCCAGCAGCTTTTTTTATACATAGGATTATGCGCTCACGGTTTTTAACTGTGGGCTTTTTGTGTATTTATTATGTCTCTACTTACAGTAGCATCGCTAGGAAATCCTAAGTCTATACATCGTTCCCAACTTAACCATTACAGCACACTTAGGAAACTTATTAAACACGAATTCAAAACGCTTATCAAGGACTATCTTAGGCAAGCGATTTGTCTTTTAAAACTGCTATTTGACAAAATTGGGAATTCCTTGTATGAAAAGTCGACTGGAACCGGTTTATTGGACAAAATGCAGGAATCCCTATGCGAAAGTCGATAAGACTGGTCTAATAGACAAAATGAAGGAAATACTTAATTGAAAGGTCAATTACAACTAGTCTAATAGACAAAATAAAGGAATTCCTTGTGCGAAAAGTCGATAAGAACCGCTCTATTGGACTGAACAAAGGAAATCCTTGTGCGGAAAGTTGATAAGAACTGGTCTAATAGACAAAATGAGGAAGTCCTTGTGAGAAAAGTCGATAAGAAACTCGTCTAATAGACAAAATAAAGGAATTCCTTGTGAGAAAAGTCGATAAGAACGCTCTAATGGACTTATAAAGGAAGTCCCTGTGCGAAAAGTATATTAGCGCTTACATAGAGCACAGTTTATCAAGCCAAGTGGCTCCATCCTTTTCTTTAGGGGCCCATATGAACGAGAGATCGGCCACGCAAACTGTCTCGGTTTTGTCCTGCTGCACCATTATGAAGGCCACCTACCTACCTCGAAGCCTATGAAGCCTCCTAAATCAGGATCACCCTTTGTAAAAATAAATTTTCAACATTATTTTCAGTTGATTTCTAATGCTATTCAAGGGTAGCGACAGCTCTAGCATATTTCTATCCGGCGGGTTAATTCACACTTCTCTTTTTTCTCCTAGCAAATTTATATGTTCATCATATCCTTGCGATTTTCACCTTCAGCAGAGAGTTGTTGTTTGTTTTATTATGTCGAATGAAACGTTTTCTAATGTTGACAACATAAGAAATATGTAATGAATGCCCGCGCTAGGTATTAATTCACAATATTATGTCGAAAAATTAAAAAAATTTTTACAAGGAATATTTGAAAAAAACACGAATAGTAGTTTTAAGTCATTGAAAATCATTAGGAGATGGAAAAAGAGTGATGGTCATTAACCCAACAGAGTTTCAACTGCATTTATTTCATGAAGGTACACTGTATCACGCCTATGATTTATTTGGTGCACATGTCATCAAAAGGGATTCGAAAACATATACTCGTTTTTGTGTCTGGGCACCACAGGCTGAAAATGTAAGTCTTGTCGGTGATTTTAATAACTGGGATGGAGGGGAGCATCGCTTACAGAGGGTGAATAATGAAGGGGTATGGGTCATTTTCGTTGAATCCGATATGACAGGAGTCATATACAAATACGAAATTCATTCAACCACTGAGGAAAGGCTGTTGAAGGCAGATCCTTTCGGCTTTTATTCCGAGACCCGGCCAAATACTGCTTCAGTTGTTTATCCGCTGGAAGGCTACCAATGGAATGACCATAAGTGGATGCAGAAAAGAGAAAAATTGAATGCCCATTGTGAACCAATGTCCATCTATGAGGTGCATGCAGCTTCATGGAAAAAGGGGACGAATGGCAGGCTCCTTACCTACCGCGAACTTGCAGATGATTTAGTTCCTTACGTTGTGGCCCACGGATACACCCATATTGAATTGTTGCCTTTAACTGAGCATCCGCTCGACGACTCCTGGGGGTATCAGACAACAGGGTATTTTTGTGCAACCAGCAGATATGGCACCCCGCATGATCTAATGTATTTCATTGACCTGTGCCACCAAAATGGAATTGGCGTGATTTTGGACTGGGTTCCCGGCCATTTTTGCAAGGATAACCATGGCCTTTACCGGTTTGACGGCACCTTCGTGTATGAATACAAAAATGAGCACGACCGCGAAAATTATGTCTGGGGAACCGCAAACTTCGACCTGGGAAGGACGGAAGTACAGAGCTTTCTCATTTCAAGCGCTATTTTTTGGATTGATAAATATCATGTAGACGGCTTCAGGGTTGATGCGGTGGCAAATATCATCTATTGGCCTAATTCTGAAAAAGCTGAGAATCCCTATGGTATCGAGTTCCTGCAAAAACTTAATAAAACAGTTTTGGAATTTGAACCATCAGTACTTATGTTTGCAGAAGACTCCACCGACTGGCCGCAAGTAACAGCACCTGTCGAATATGGCGGGCTTGGATTTTCTTACAAGTGGAATATGGGCTGGATGAATGACATTTTAAAATACATGGAAGCTGACCCTTCTATGCGTGGATATCTCCATGACAAGGTGACCTTTTCACTTATGTATGCCTTCTCTGAGAATTTTGTTCTTCCATTGTCCCACGATGAGGTGGTACACGGAAAAAAATCCCTGCTAGATAAAATGCCGGGTGACTATTGGCGGAAATTTGCACAATTGCGATTGTTGCTTGGTTATTTGTATACCCATCCGGGAAAGAAGCTGACATTTATGGGGACAGAGCTTGGACATTTTGCTGAATGGAAGGATAAGGAAGAATTAGATTGGCATTTACTGGATTATGACTTGCATAAAAAGGCAAATGTTTATGGAAAGGATCTTTTAAAGATATATAAACGGTCGAAGCCTTTGTATGAACTGGACCATCGTTACGATGGCTTTGAATGGATTGATGCTGATAATCGGCATCAGTCGATCTTTTCATTCATCCGAAAGAGCATGGATCCGGAGACTTTTGTGATCGTTGTCTGCAATTTCACAGAAAAAGTATATACAAAATACAGGGTTGGTGTTCCTCAGCAAGGCAGTTACCGTGAAATCTTGAACAGTGATATGGAAATTTATGGGGGATCGGGAGTGATCAATAAAAAGGTGTTGAACACTTCTGGCATTGAATTTCACGGAAAGCCGTTCTCGGTAGAAATGAACATACCACCATTTGGCATATCGATATTGCGCCCTGTGAAGCGAAGAAAGGAGAGGAAAACCGATGACAAAGAAAAAGTGCGTAGCAATGCTGTTGGCAGGAGGAAAGGGAAGCAGGCTTAATACACTAACCAAGAATTTGGCAAAACCGGCCGTTCCGTTTGGGGGGAAGTATCGGATCATCGACTTTCCGCTGAGCAATTGCACGAATTCCGGCATCAATACTGTAGGAGTTTTGACACAGTATGAACCACTTGTGCTTAATTCATATATCGGGATTGGAAGCGCATGGGATCTCGACAGAAAAGATGGGGGAGTGACCGTCCTTCCGCCATACAGTGCATCTTCGGAAGTTAAATGGTATACAGGCACGGCCAGTGCAATTTATCAAAATTTGACCTACCTTTATCAATATGACCCTGAATATGTACTGATCTTGTCCGGTGACCATATTTATAAAATGAACTATGAGCATATGCTTGATTACCATATCAGCAGGCAGGCTGACGCTACCATTTCGGTCATTGAAGTTCCATGGGCCGAAGCGAGCAGATTCGGTATCATGAATACCGATGATGACATGAATATCGTTGAATTTGATGAGAAACCTCAAAATCCTCGAAATAACCTTGCCTCCATGGGGATATATATCTTCAATTGGAAAATACTTAAACAATTTTTGGAAATGGATGACCGCAATCCGCAATCAAGCCATGATTTTGGAAAGGATATTATTCCTTTGATGCTTGAAGAAAAGAAAAAATTAGTCGCTTACCCTTTCAAGGGCTATTGGAAGGATGTCGGGACTGTCCAAAGTTTATGGGAAGCTAATATGGATTTGCTGGATGAAAATTGCGAGCTCAACTTATTTGATTATTCCTGGCGCATCTATTCAGTGAACCCAAATCAGCCGCCCCAATACATTTCACCTTATGCACAGGTGTCAGAGTCCCTTGTAAACGAGGGATGTACGATTGAGGGAACTGTGGAAAAATCCGTGTTGTTCCATTGTGTAACGGTTGAACCGGGAGCCATTGTAAAACAGGCTGTCATCATGCCGGACGCAGTGATAGGGCGCAACTGCTATATAGAAAAGGCCATTATTTCTTCAGGTGTCAGGGTTCCCGATGGAACTGTGATCAGGCCAAAATCTAATTCAGATGAAATAACGCTTGTTTCCGAGGAAGCTGTCACTGCAATGTAAGCAACACCAAAAAAACACAACAGGAGGGGATTGAAAATGAATAAGCGGTTGCTTGGTGTAATCGATGCGACAACTTTCCATGAAGATTTAGAAGAACTGATCGTTCACCGCTCTGTTGCAGCTGTCCCATTTGGCGGCAGATACCGGCTAATCGATTTTGTGCTTTCAAATATGGTTAATTCAGGAATAGAGAGTGTCGCAATTTTCCCGAAGTTTCAATACCGGTCCTTAATGGACCATCTGGAGTCAGGAAAAAACTGGGACCTCAACAGGAAACGGGATGGGTTGTTTTTCTTTCCTTCACCGAATTTAGATGTGCCGTTCAGGGGAATAGGTTCACTTGAACATTTTGCTGCCAATATTGATTATTTTTATCGAAGCACCCAGAAATATACGTTGATTGCTAATTGTTATACCGTATTTAATATGGATTTCAAGCCGCTTTTAAGATGGCATATTGAATCGGACTGCGACATAACCGAGGTGCGCCAAGGCGGAAAATCCCTTAACATGTATCTGCTGAAAACCTCGCTGTTAATCGACCTGATCGAGTCCCGGCAACAAACAGGGTATTACAGCATAAGAGATGCGGTGTCAGATCTTGACAGCCAGTTTAAGCTTTGTTCTTATGAGTACAGTGGTTATGCGAAAATGATCGACTCGATCGAAGAATACTTTTCTGCCAGCATGAGCCTCCTTAAGCCTGAAATATGGAATCAGTTGTTTACTAAAGAACGGCCGATATTTACAAAAGTAAAAGATGAACCGCCTGCAAGATATTCACGTGCTGCTGTTGTTAAAAATTCGATAATAGCAAACGGAGGGATCATCGAAGGGCAAGTGGAGAACAGCATACTTGCCAGGGGAGTAAAAATAGGAAGAGGTTCCATCGTAAGAAACAGCATAATTATGCAAAAATCCCAGATTGGTGAAAATTGTGTCCTAGATTCAGTAATCCTTGATAAAGATGTGAAAATTGAGCCAGGTACGATGTTGGCCGGACCCTCACATTCTCCGATCGTGATCCGCAAAGGCACGGTGCAGGGAGCAGTGATGAACTCGTGAAAGTATTATTTGTTGTTTCCGAGTGTGTACCGTTTGTTAAATCAGGAGGGCTTGCCGATGTAGCAGGCTCCCTGCCAAGAGAACTGAAAAAACTGGGCACCGATGTCCGGGTCGTTTTGCCAAAATACAGTGCAATTTCGGAAGAATTCAGGAACAAAACGAATAAAATAGTGGAATTCAATGTCCAGGTTGGCTGGAGAAGCCAATACTGCGGCATTGAGCAGGCAGAATACGATGGCGTCACCTATTACTTTATCGATAATGAATACTATTTTAAGCGCGGGCGCCTTTATGGCGAGTTTGATGATGGCGAAAGGTTTGCTTTTTTTAACAGGGCCGTTCTTGAGAGCCTGGCCAATATAGACTTTTATCCGGATGTATTGCACTGCCATGACTGGCATGCCGGGTTTATTCCATTTTTATTAAGGACGGAATATTACAAAAGGCCTGGGTATGGATTTATCAAGACCGTGTTTACGATTCATAATCTGCAATTCCAGGGAATTTTCCCCGCCGAGATTGTCTGGAATTTACTAGGGATTCATTCCCACTATTTTAATGAGGATCAACTTGAATTCTATGGAAACACAAATTTCATGAAGGCAGCGCTAATAGCAGCGGACAAAATCACCACGGTCAGTCCCACCTATATGGAGGAAATCCAGACGCCTTATTTCGGTGAAAAACTGGATGGGATCCTGCGTATGCGGCAATCCGATTTGGCAGGAATTTTAAATGGGATTGATGATGAGATCTACAATCCAGTAACCGATGAATTTCTAAAAAGTACATTCAGTTCCAAGGATCACAGGCAAAGAAAGCACAATAAGCTTGATATCCAAAGATTTGTCGGATTTCCAGAAAATGAAAAAGTGCCTCTTATTGCCGTTATTTCAAGGCTGACGAAACAAAAAGGCGTTGAGTTGATTAAAGGTGTTTTTCATGAAATGATGGCAACCGGAGTGCAATTCATTGTTTTAGGAACCGGGGACCATGAGTTTGAAGGCTTTTTCAGGGAAATGGCCCACTACTATCCGAGGCAGTGTAAAGCCATAATTGGTTTCGATGAGGGACTTGCCCACAGAATTTATGCAGGGGCCGATTTATTTCTGATGCCGTCCAAGTTTGAGCCATGCGGCCTGAGCCAAATGATCGCGATGAGGTATGGAGCGGTGCCAATAGTCAGGGAAACTGGCGGACTTAATGATACGGTCCAATCCTACAATGAAGCAACAGGTGAGGGCAACGGCTTTTCATTTAAAAACTTTAATGCCCATGACATGCTTTATACGATAGAAAGGGCAATAAGGTTTTATCGAGATGAAGATACATGGAACCGGCTCGTCAGCAAAGTGATGGCACTTGACTATAGTTGGAGCAAATCCGCTTATAAATACAATCAGCTCTATTCAGACCTGGCCTCAAGGAGTGAAACGCATGTTTTCTAGTGTAACCGAATTCAAGGCGGCATTTCAAAAAAAGCTTGAAATGAATTGCGGCAAAAGCTTCAAAGAAAGCACAGTGAGGGACCAGTTCCACACTCTTGGGATCATGATCCGTGAGCATGTGAGCACTGACTGGATAAAGACAAATGAACAATACCGGACAATGGACGGCAAGCAGGTGTATTATTTATCTATCGAGTTCTTGCTGGGCAGGCTGTTGCGCCAAAATTTAATTAATCTTGGAATTGAGGAAACCGTACAAAACGGGCTTAAAGAATTAGGAATCGACTTAGACGAGCTGGAGGAAGCTGAATCGGATGCGGGACTTGGCAATGGGGGACTCGGCCGGCTGGCTGCCTGTTTCCTGGATTCGCTTGCCTCGTTAAATCTGGCCGGCCACGGCTGTGGCATCAGGTATAAGCTGGGCCTGTTTGAGCAGAAAATCGTCAACGGTTATCAAGTCGAACTTCCGGAACAATGGTTAAGGCATGGGAATGTGTGGGAAGTGAGAAAACCAGAAGCTGCAGAAGAAATTCCATTCTGGGGAAGGGTGGAGAGCTACTATGAAAACGGGCGCCTCCAGTTTCGCCATCTGCATGCAGAAACTGTAGCGGCCGTACCCTATGACCTGCCGGTAATGGGGTATAAAACAGGGACCGTCAACACTTTGAGGTTATGGAGTGCAGAGCCTTCGCCATATCCAACCCATAAAGATGTATTGAAGTATAAGAAGGAAACAGAGTCAATCTCAGAACTGTTATATCCCGATGACACGCATGATGAAGGCAAGATCCTAAGGCTAAAGCAACAATATTTTCTGGTAGCGGCAAGCCTGCGGTCGATTGTCCGAGAATACCAAAAACAGCACGGCTCTTTGCTGGATTTGCATGAACACATCAGCATCCATATAAACGATACACATCCGGCGCTCGCCGTGCCTGAATTGATGCGAATCTTAATGGATGATGTGGGCGTAGGCTGGGACAAAGCATGGCATGTGACCAAAAATACGATCGCGTATACAAACCACACAACTATGTCCGAAGCGTTGGAGAAATGGCCTGTCAGAATCTTTCAGCCGCTGCTGCCCCGTATCTATATGATCATTAACGAAATCAATGAACGCCATTGCCGTGCTTTATGGGAAAAATATCCCGGAGACTGGCAAAGGATCAGGGACATGGCAGTTATCGCCTACGATGAGGTCAGGATGGCCCCGCTTGCCATTGTCGGGAGCCATAGTGTAAATGGAGTGGCCAAGCTGCATACTGAAATCTTGAAAAACCGGGAAATGAAGCTTTTTTACGAAAATGAACCTAACAAGTTCAACAATAAAACGAATGGCATTACCCACAGGAGATGGCTGCTTAAAGCCAATCCGTCCCTTGCAAAGCTAATATCTGAAGGAATAGGGCCTGACTGGCTCGAGTTTCCGGAAAAAATGTCTGGACTCATAAAATACAGTGGAAACCGTGCGTTTTTGGAGCAGCTTAACAAAATTAAGCAGGCGAACAAAGATAAACTGGCAACGACCATATTTGAAAAAACAGGTGTCGCGGTTGACACTGCATCCATTTTCGATGTCCAGGTAAAAAGGCTGCACGCATATAAACGGCAACTGTTGAATGTCCTCCATATCATGCATTTGTATAACAGGCTTAAGGAAGAGCCGGATTTCTACCTATACCCGCGTACATTTATTTTTGGGGCAAAAGCCTCTCCTGGCTATTACTATGCAAAAAAAATTATTAAACTTATTAACTCTGTTGCTGAAAAAGTAAATAATGACCCTGATGTGAATGAAAAGCTGAAGGTCATTTTTCTCGAAAACTATCGAGTATCCCTCGCAGAGGAAATCTTTCCGGCATCAGACATAAGCGAGCAGATTTCAACTGCAAGCAAGGAAGCATCAGGGACAGGAAACATGAAGTTTATGATGAACGGAGCTTTAACGGTAGGAACGCTTGATGGTGCCAATGTTGAAATTACCGAGAGGGTAGGCCGGGGCAATATCTTCCTGTTCGGGCTTAGTGCCGAAGAGGTACTCAATTATCAAAACAATGGCGGTTACCATTCGGTGGAATACTATCATCATGATGAGCGAATCCGCCAGGTGGTGGAACAGCTGGTCAATGGGTTTTTCGCAGATTCCTATGATGAATTCATGCCGATTTACGATTCATTGCTTGCTCAGAACGACCAGTATTTTGTGCTTCGCGATTTTGCTTCATACGCCGATGTACATGAGGACGTCAGCAGGAAATATGACGATCAGCAAAGCTGGCTGAAAATGAGCCTGGCCAACATTTCCGAGTCCGGATACTTTTCCAGTGACCGGACAATACGTGAATATGCAGATGAGATATGGAAGCTGCAGCCTGTATCAAAAGAAACAGTGGGGATTAACTGATTTTTTTTAGCACTGATGGACAAGCTGTATTGGCGGTTTCTTTATCGAGATATCCACTAATCTAATAAAACCCGGCAGACATTGATATACAGTCTGCCGGGTTTTGTTGATAGATTAAAATTATCGTTTGCCGTCTTCATTTTTATCTTCTTCAATATAGCTGTCCTTCTGTTTGTAGGGGATGTTTCCGAGCTGTGATTCCATGCCGGAATCATCAAGCATGTCTTCATATTCATCTTTTTTTCGGGCTTCAAACACTTGCCGTTCATTTCCTTTTATATCTGTAGCTGCAAACGATTCATAATCCTCGGTAAATCCATCATTACTTTCGCTGTCCTGGTATAGGCTGTCATAATCTGAACGATCCCCATCTGCCATGTCAGCGGGAGTTTCCGATGTTCCAAACTGGGCAACGTCCTGGAAGCTGTCTTCATTGTCGGCCATTTCCGCATTCTGCCTGCGCTGAAATTGTGAATTATGGGTCTGTTCAAGAACATCTTCCTCAACCGGCCTGTTCCTGGATATATTTTGATCAGGAGTGTGCTGTAAACAGTACAGGGTGTACGGCACCGCTTCTAGTCGTTCAAACAGGATCTCTTTTTCACAGACGGCACACCTCCCATAGCTCCCCTCTTCGATCGCTTTTAGGGCATCATTGATTTTCTCGAGCTGATCCCCATGGTGTTCATCCATCGCTAAATTTTTGCTTCGTTCAAAAAGTTCAGTCCCGCTGTCTGCGGGATGGTTGTCATAAAGGGATATTTCTCCAGTAGCGTCCCTTGTACTCCCGTCCAGATAGCCTTCCTCATGATTTCTGTCGACCTGGTCTTCAAGTGCCTGTTTTTCCTCTTCAAGCATCGCCTTAAGCCTTTTTATCTGATCCTTCTTTAACATCAAATCACATCCTCTTTTGTGTCTATGGATTTACAGTAATAGTATTTGATACCCTGTCTTATCTCTAGAAAACATACAAAAAGCTTCCGCCTATCGGCGAAAGCTTTTGTATGGCGGATTATAGAATGTAGGCGATGAATAAACCGATCGACAGCAGGAACCCAAATATTGTGTTGGTTTGCGCGGTCGCCTTCATTGCGGGCATCATTTGCAATGGATTGGATTTGCCGATAAAACCTTTAACGGCGGCGTATGCCTTCGGAATGCTTAACCCGGCTATAGCGAGCCATGGTGAAATTGTCCCGGTTAAAATCAGCACCGCAACCCAGATGTATGAAATGATGAACATTCCCGCGAGCAATGTAATCGCATTTTTCCTTCCGACAAGAATGGCGAGCGTCTTCCTTCCAAACTCTTTGTCTCCATCCAGGTCGCGGATGTTATTGGATAAAAGGATGGCTCCAACAAGGAGGAAGCTTGGAATGGAAACGAGCACACTCGTCGTTGTGACCGTTCCAGTCTGGATAAAGAATGATATCAAAATGATCAACAGTCCCATGAAAAAGCCTGCGACAATTTCACCGAATGGTGTATAAGCTATAGGCACCGGGCCGCCGGTATACAGGTAACCCGCAGCAAGACAGACCAAACCGACCAATGCAAGCCACCAGCTGGTGTTCGCGCATATATATACTCCCAACAGCGTTGACACGCCGTACAACCCAAAGGCGAGGTTGAGGATCGTGCGCGGCTTGATGCCGTGACGGACAATTGCGCCGCCTATGCCGATTGACTCTTCGGTATCAAGGCCTCTTTTAAAATCATAATACTCATTAAACATATTCGTAGCGGCCTGGATTAAGAGGCTCGCAATGAGCATTGCGGCAAAAAGGCCAAAATGGATATCACCATTTTCTATTGCAAGAGCGGTGCCAAGCAGAACCGGGGCGAATGCTGCAGTTAGGGTATGAGGCCTTGTCAATTGCCACCAGACTCTCCACCCATTATCGCGAAAAGTTGGTGAAGAATCAGGCTGTATCTGTGTTTGCATTTATCTTTCTCTCCCTTTAATCAATAATTTCGGGGTTTCCTTGCTAAAATGAACAGAAACTGTCAAAAAGGCAACAGAATCCTTGACAGAATTCGTTTACAATATTAAGTGTAGGTTTTCACATAAAACATGTCAATCTCTATTTCCATAGTTGAATGGGTCATTTTTCCTTGCTGTTGGAGAGCGTACAAATGTTTGAAGCAGTGAAATATATAATAAGGAAAAGACTAGGTGCCTGTGTGACCAATCTTATTGACAGAGTGAAATATGAGGTGTATCTTAAAATAAGTTTGAAAACGTATGATAACAGGTCAAAGGCTGTTATTGGGGGGATTTATTTGGTTACCATTCAAGATACGGAACTAAGGGAAGGAATTCTCACAGCAATAGACAGGGCCAAAGCAATTTCTCGATCCGTTTTAGTGAGTGAGATTCAAAAAATAGACAGGATAGACCCTTTCTTCTTTTTTACAGCTGGAAGGGATGCATTTCTTGGTGAACGCTTCTTCTGGAAAGACCCTGCCGGCGATCATGTACTAGCGGGGCTTGGCATATGTAAACAAATCCAATCGGATCAGGCTTCTGACCGCTTTTTTGTTGTGGAAAAGAACTGGAACGAATTTTTGGAAAATGCAATCATCCATAATCCATATAAAGTGAATGGAACAGGTCCTGCGATGTTCGGCGGGTTTTCTTTTGATCCCTTAAAAGAAAAAACATCACTGTGGTCTAAATTTGCAGATTCTTTGTTCCATATTCCGAAATATATGCTTAGCGTGATTGATGGGGAGGCATATTTTACCACGAATGTTGTTTGCACTCCGCATGACGATAAAACCCTGTATGAAAAGATCATCACAGAGAGACAGGCAATCGTGTCACGATCTGATAATTACACACCATTTTCCCAGCCTGAATTAGGCAATAAGGAGGAAATAGCCCCGGAATCGTGGAAGAAAGCGGTGGAGGAAGTAGTTGCCACTCTCGGCAGCGGGGAATTGAAAAAGGTTGTCTTGGCGAGGGAACTGAAACTGTACTTCCGGGATGAAATATATATTGAAGCTGTCCTCGAACGCTTGATTCAGGAACAGCAGGAAAGTTTCATTTTTGCTTTCGAATCAAACGGGGATTGCTTCATTGGCGCCACACCCGAAAGGCTTCTGAAAAAAAATGAATCAGGCGTCTTTTCTGCCTGCCTGGCCGGATCGACCGCACGGGGGAAAACACCAGAAGAGGACCGTTTTCTCGGGGATTCCCTCTTAAATGACGAGAAGAATTTAATTGAACACCAATATGTTGTTGAAATGATCAGTGAAGCGATGAGGCAAACTTGCGATGAAGTCGTCTTGCCCAATAAACCTCAACTGATGAAGATGAAATACATCCAACATTTATATACTCCAGTTTTAGGAAAAAACCGTGACGGGACATCCTTGCTGCAGATTGCAGGCCGCCTGCATCCGACGCCAGCATTGGGAGGCCTGCCACAACAGCTGGCTGTTGAAAAAATCAGGGATGTCGAGAAGCTTGACAGGGGAATGTATGCAGCTCCCATTGGCTGGATGGATTATGAAGGCAATGGAGAATTTGCGGTTGCCATCCGTTCAGGATTATTAAAAGGCAGGGAAGCTTCGCTTTTTGCAGGCTGCGGCATTGTCGCAGACTCAGACCCTGATAATGAATATACCGAAACTAACATAAAATTTCGCCCTATGTTATCGGCACTTGGAGGAAAAAGCAGATGAACCATCAAGAAGGTCTAACGGCATATCTTTCAGCTTTTGTTGCTGAACTCGCCACTGCCGGTGTTACCGATGTTGTAATAAGCCCGGGTTCCCGATCTACTCCTCTTGCCATGATTATTGCAGAGCATCCGGATCTCCGGGTCCACGTCCAGATAGATGAAAGGTCTGCCGGTTTTTTTGCGCTCGGGGTTGCCAAGGCTTCCAAAAAACCGGCTGCATTGCTTTGTACATCCGGTACAGCTGCAGCCAATTATTTTCCAGCTATCATTGAGGCAAGCATTTCCCGGGTTCCTTTAATCGTCATGACGGCGGACAGGCCTCATGAACTTCGGGATGTAGGTGCCCCGCAGGCGATTGACCAAATCAATCTGTACGGAAAAAATGTCAAATGGTTTGTGGAAATGGCACCCCCTGAAAACACTGAAGACATGATCCGCTATGCCAGGACAGTTTGTGCCAGGGCAGCTGCAACTGCCATCGGTTACCCGGCAGGGCCGGTGCATTTAAACTTCCCCCTGCGGGAGCCGTTGATTCCGGAATTGCATGAGCATTTATTTGAAAGTGCGGAACGTACAAGCGGGTATGTCGAAATCCTTCCTGGAAAATTGACTATGCACGAGGGGATCTTCAAAAAAATTGCTGAACAAATGAATTCCTTTAAAAACGGAATCATTGTGTGCGGGCCGATCGAAGAGGAAGGATTTGCTGAAGCGGTTATTGATCTCGCCGATGCACTCAAGTTTCCGGTACTTTCGGATCCTTTATCCCAACTGAGAAGCCGGAAGCAGAGTTCAGATTTAACCATTGATGCCTACGACACCTTTTTGCGAAGTGAAGAGGCGAGGAATGCACTTAAGCCGGACTTGATCATCCGATTCGGAGCTATGCCGGTTTCAAAAGCCCTGACAACATATATAAAAGAAAACAGGAACGCCCGCCAATTAGTGATTGACGGAGGTGGGGGCTGGCGTGATCCAGGAATTACTGCCACAGAAATGATTTACTGTGATGAAACCCAGTTCTGCCAATCAGTCTCCATGTATGTAGACCGCCGAACTACTTCACCGCAGCTGGAAAAGTGGCAGACAATTAACGCCCTCACAAAGGACAAGCTTTCTTCAATCCGGGATGTAACAGAGTTAAGTGAAGGCAAGCTATTCTTTCAGCTGGCCGACATGCTTCCCGAAGGGGCCACGTTGTTTGTCGGGAACAGCATGCCAATCCGTGACCTGGATACGTTTTTTCATTTGAATGGAAAGAACATCCGTGTCATGGCAAACCGGGGAGCAAATGGGATCGATGGAACCATTTCCACTGCCCTAGGTGCCGCTACAGTTTCCCAGCCTTTGTACCTTGTTGTCGGAGACCTGACCTTTTACCATGACTTGAATGGATTGCTTGCAGCCAAAATGCACAACATCGACATAAATATACTGCTGATCAATAATAATGGCGGCGGGATTTTTTCATTCCTGCCTCAGGCTGACCATCCGAAGCATTTTGAAGTTCTGTTCGGAACACCGGTTGACCTGGATTTTAAACATGCCGTCAAGATGTACAATGGCTCCTATGAAAAGGCAGAGGACTGGAACCATTTTACCGTGGTGATGAATCAATTCAAGGAGAGGAGCGGCTTAAAAGTAGTGGAAGTTACGACAGCAAGAGACTCCAATCTTCAAGAGCATCGAGAATTGTGGAATTCTGTTTCCCGGGAAATGACAAGTTGGCTGTCCGGAGAACCTCAATGAATTTTTTAATCAATGGAGTAGACTATCATGTGGAGGTATGCGGAGACGGGCATCCGCTTGTGTTGCTGCATGGGTTTACTGGTGCGGCTTCTAACTGGAAGCCGTTCTGCCCTGTATGGGGAGCCCATTCACAATTATGGATGGTTGACCTTATCGGCCATGGAAAAACAGATAGCCCTCCAGAACCGGAAAGGTATGGAATCATATCAGCGGCCAACGATTTAAACACGCTCCTTGATGAAGCAGGTGTTGAAAGAGTTGATTTGTTGGGTTATTCAATGGGAGGAAGGCTTGCGACCACGTTTGCATGCATGTACCCGCACCGAGTAAGGAAACTGGTTCTTGAAAGTACAACACCAGGGTTGAAAACTGAAAGCGAGAGACAGGCGAGAAAAATGCAGGACCAGAAGCTTGCAAACACCATTATGTCAGAGGGAATAGAACGTTTTGTGGACTATTGGGAAGGCATTCCTCTATTCAGAACGCAAAAGCGCCTTCCCCGGCCTGTCAGGGAACGTATAAGAGGGCAGAGGCTTATGAACAATCCATTTGGGCTCTCCGGGAGCCTGCTCGGGATGGGAACAGGCTCGCAGCCTTCATGGTGGGGAGAACTGGAAAAGCTGCAGTGCCATACCCTGTTATTAACAGGCTCACTTGATGAAAAATTTAGTGGCATAGCTGGCGAAATGGCGAATTTGTTCCCAAGGAGCGCATGGAAAATAATAAATGGCTGTGGGCATGCAATTCATGTGGAAGAACCCTCAATATTTGGTACAATAGTAAGTGAGTTTTTATCCACAACATAAAGGAGGAATCTTATATGGCAGTAGAATGGGTAGCCGGACGCAATTATGAAGATATTATTTATGAAACATATAATGGCATAGCCAAAATCACGATTAACCGTCCAGAAGTACATAACGCATTCCGCCCGAAAACAGTCATGGAGCTGATTGATGCGTTTGCTTACGCACGCGATGATTCGAATGTCGGTGTGATCATTTTAACCGGGGCTGGCGATAAGGCATTTTGTTCAGGCGGGGACCAGAAAGTGCGTGGCCATGGAGGCTATGTTGGAGAGGATGACATCCCGCGTCTGAATGTCCTTGACCTTCAGCGTCTAATCCGTGTAATTCCGAAGCCGGTGATTGCAATGGTCAAGGGTTATGCAATTGGCGGGGGGCACGTCCTTCATATTGTCTGTGATCTTACAATTGCTGCGGACAACGCAGTTTTCGGACAGACCGGTCCTAAGGTCGGCAGCTTTGATGCCGGATATGGATCAGGATATCTGGCAAGAATCGTCGGCCACAAAAAAGCCCGCGAAATCTGGTATCTGTGCCGACAGTATAACGCCCAGGAAGCTCTTGATATGGGACTTGTCAATACCGTCGTTCCCCTTGACCAGGTTGAGGAAGAAACAGTTAAATGGTGTGAAGAAATTCTTGAAAAGAGCCCGACGGCGATCCGTTTCCTGAAAGCCGCTTTCAACGCGGATACTGACGGCCTTGCAGGAATCCAGCAGTTTGCCGGCGATGCCACATTGCTCTATTACACAACTGATGAAGCAAAAGAAGGCAGGGATGCTTTCAAGGAAAAGCGGAAGCCAGACTTCGGCCAATTCCCGCGTTTCCCTTGATCGTATAGCCTGCGATCGAAACTTGCAAAACAAAGTGATTATATACACTTACAGAAGACAGCTTGGTGGGTTTCCATCAGGCTGTTTTCGTATCGTGAAGAAGGTGGGGAAAGCATATGGGACAACGAATGCCAAACTGGCTAAAAAAGCGGGCTGAACTGACTCCTGACCGTCCAGCTGTATTGTATGAGGGCCGCTGGTTCTCGTTCAAAGAATTATTTAACAGGGCTTCACTGGCATCGGGCCAACTGGCAGCTGCCGGGTTAAGCAAGGGCACGCCAACTGCCGTGCTTCTCTCCAACCATGTGGAAACAGTAATTTTACTTTTTGCCATGCAAATGATGGGTGTAAGGACAGTTATTTTAAACAATCGGCTTTCTTCTGAAGAGCTTGTCTGGCAGATCAAGGATTCGGAGTCGGTTTTCTTAGTAACGGAATCTGCTTTTGGCAGCCGCATTGATGAAATCAGCCCAGTGGTGTCCAACAATACGCAAATCGTGGTAAAAGAAAAACTGTTCATGATGGAGCCATCCTCAGCCGTACTTTTGGAAGAATACGATTTGGACGATGTCTCGACCATAATGTACACGTCCGGCACCACAGGGAATCCGAAAGGGGTTATGCAAACATACGGCAACCACTGGTGGAGTGCTGTCGGTTCGGCCCTGAACATCGGGATGATGGAATCTGACAGATGGCTTTGCGCCGTGCCCCTGTTTCATATCAGCGGTTATTCAATCCTTATGCGGAGCCAGATTTATGGAATAGGCATCAGTCTGCACAGGTCTTTTGACGAAGAAAAGGTGATCGAAGATATTGAACAGAATCATATTTCAATCATGTCTGTGGTGAGCACGATGCTCTCCAGGATACTGGAAAAACTGGAGCATAAACGTCTGCCTTCCGGGTTCAGGTGCATGCTTTTGGGCGGAGGCCCCGCGCCATTGCCACTACTTGAAAAAAGCCTGGAAAAACACATTCCGGTCTTTCAGACATATGGAATGACAGAAACATCATCACAGTTTGCGACCCTTTCCCCGGAATACAGTATCGACAAGCTGGGCTCTGCAGGCAAGGTACTGTTTCCCAACCAGATAAAAATTGCCGGGCCAGAAGGAACAGCCCTTCCACCAAATGCCGAAGGGGAAATAGTTGTTAAGGGGCCAAATGTAACGGCCGGGTACTGGAACCGGGAGGACGAAACAAGTTTGAAAATCCGGGATGGCTGGCTTACAACGGGTGATATAGGCTATATGGATGTTGAAGGGTTTCTGTATGTACTCGACAGGAGGTCTGATTTGATCATTTCAGGGGGGGAAAATATTTATCCCGCTGAGGTCGAGGGGGTGCTCCTGTCCCATCCTGGCATAGTAGACGCCGGGGTGATTGGCATCGGTGATATTGAATGGGGACAGGTTCCGGTCGCTTTCTTAGTAAAACAAGCCGGCTCGGAAGTTGATGCCCAAGAACTGCTCTCCTTTTGCCAGCAGAAGCTGGCTAAGTACAAAATGCCAAAAAAATATTATTTTATCGATGAACTGCCACGCAATGCCTCAAAAAAATTGCTCAGGAGGAAACTGCGTGACTGGCTTGAACAAGGTAATAATCCATTTTAAAACAAAAAACAGGCGGAACCGCCTGTTTTTTTCTATTCAGGTATAAATGTTTTGCAATCCGTTTCTTTGCTGTCATCTGCTGTTTTGCCTTTGTGGCTGACGACATAAATACGGTCGGCGCTGCACAGGTTCCCATCGGCCCAGTAGTGGCAGTTGTTGACTTCACATAATACATCCTTGGCCAACATGTATCACTCCTTTTTGATTGATACACAGTTAGCATTAACTCTGTCATATCAATATATCCGTTGAAAAAACAGGCAACACTATCAAGAATGGCCTTTGTTTCCTTTCTGCGTTAAATAGCGTTTGTCTTTCATGAAAAGGCTCCAAAAGTAAATAAAGCCCGGAAATAAAATGAGAAAGCCGACTATGTAAGTGACAAATACTGCGCTGAACGAACTCGGTTCTGTAAATCCAGATTCGATGGTGACTTCCGGATAGACGATATAAGGAAGATGAGCTTGCCCATATACGTAGCTAGCTGCCAAGTATTGAATGGTAATAGCGACCACGGCTAGCCTTGGCATGCCAGTTGTACCTTTTCTGATGAAGGAGGGCAAGACCAACGCGAGGGTTCCAAGCAGAAAAAAGACAACTGACAAAAGTAGGATAGAGAAGTTGTCCATCATTTTTACGTAAATCCATTCAGCTTCATTTCGCATTGTCAGCATTACCGCAAATGCCATAACTAGAGAAATTGGCCCAATAATGAGAGCATCCCTTCGATAAATTCGATAGGCCTCCTTTTCATCAGCAGCATTCGAATAGTCTGCAAGCAACAGTGCAGAGAGGAACAGTGTGCTGCTGACGGCAAAACCAATAAAGGCATATACATTTGGACTGTTGAACAGCTCAGCGATCTTTAATATTTGTCTGCCTTCAGAAAAGTCGACAAATTCGCCATGTGTGATGGGCAGGACACTAATCAACAGCCCGGGTATGATGATGCCTGTGATTCCCGATGTGTATGTAAGTATCCTTTTATAGTCTTCAGCTATGTGAGAGAAAACAAGAAACGCGCTCCGGACTGATAACAGCAGCAGGATCATACTGCCGGGGATGAGAAGCACCGTACCCAGCGTAAAGGCAGCTCCTGGAAACAAACTGTACACGGCCACTACGAGAGCCACGATAAAAGTGTTGGTTACTTCCCATGTAGGGGATAAATAACGATTCGCAATATTTGTTGCTTTCGTTTTCGTCCTGTTCAAATATACCATTGACCAGAAGCCAGCTCCAAAATCCATCGTTGCCATTACCGAATAAATAAATACAAAACCCCATAAAAGAGTTATTGCTGTCAGTGAATCACTCAAGACGTGTCAATCCTTTCATCACATTGACTTAGGTGTTGGACCCGAATAAAGGAATATTGTTCTGTTTCGCCCGATTTAAGTCGTCCATGACAGTATTTCTCCTGAAATAATACAGCAGCACCAGTACTTCAATAATGCCAAGCAAAACATATATTGAGGCGAACAAAATGAATAAAGTTCCCAAGTCCGCCGCTGTCGTTGCTGAATCTTCAGTCCTAAGGACATGATAAATATTCCAAGGTTGTCGGCCTGTGCAGGAGAAGATCCACCCGAATTCGACTCCCAGCATCGAGAGAGGGCCTGAAAAGACAAAAAGCCACAAAAGCCAGCGGGGGAATTTGTCCCTTTTCAATATTTTGTTCCAAATGAAAGCAATCAATGACAGGGCAATCAACAGCATACCGACCCCGACCATTGCATTGAACAGTGTATGCACAAATAAAGGCGGCCAATTTTCTTCTGGAAATTCGTTTAATCCGGCCACTTCGGTATCAAACCGGTTGTCTGCGAGGAAGCTTAAAGCCCATGGAATTTCAATGCCCCATTTAACCGTTTCAGTTTCACGGTCTGTAAATCCTCCAATTGTCAATGGAGCATATCTTTGGGTTTCAAACAGCCCTTCGGCTGCTGCTAATTTTTCGGGCTGGTGTTCATGGAGGGACTGTGCCACGGTATGTCCGTTGACTGCGCTTAAAATGGAAAATATACCTCCAATGATAAGGCTCGCCATCAACGCTTTTTTATGGAATTGATAAAGCCTCGATCCAAATTCTGCCCTTAAAAGCTTAAATGCTGCAACAGAGGCAATAATGAATGCCCCAGTCATATAGGCTGTTATAGCCACATGCAGCGCATTTTCACCGAAACTTGGGTTGAAAAAGGCTGCCCACGGGTCCACATCAACGATCCTCCCGTTTTCTACCCTGAATCCTGCCGGCGTGCCCTGGAAGGCATGCACGTTCGTGATCAGCACTGCCGAGGCAACTGCTCCAAACGCAACGAGAGCCAGACTGGTAATGCGCATCCACGGGGGAATTCTTTCAGCGGCATATACATAGATAGACATGAACAGTGCCTCAATAAGGAATGCATAGATTTCAATCTGGAATGGCAAAGCCATCACCCTGCCGATTATTTCCATAAATCCAGGCCAGAGCAAAGAAAGCTGTACTCCAGCAATTGTTCCAGTTGGAATGCCGACCCCCAATGTAACAGCAAATGCTTTGGTCCAGCGTTTTGCCATAACAACATAATCATTATCCTTGGTCTTCTGGTAAAGCAGCTCGGCTGCTAACATCATTAAAGGCAAGCCTACACCGATTGTTGCGTGAATAATATGGAAGCCCATCGTTGTCCCAAATAACGAACGAGCAATCAGAATGTCATTCATGCTTTTCATCCTTTCGTTCTATAATATTTGTTTATTTTGTTCGAGTTTCAGAAAAGTATGCAATGATTCCCTTTTTAGTAACAAAAAACCTCCCTGTTCGGGAGGTTTGGTTCTATTGATTTAATGCAATCTGTAAAATCTCAACATTTTTGTTCATAAGCGTGAAATATGTTTCGTTTTGCTTGATATTATCATCTGTCAGAGTGGAAAGATTATGGAGTGATAAACGTTCTGCCCTGATTTGCTTTTGAACGCTTTCTGCCAGCTTGGAACTCACATTTTGTTCGAATAATACATATTTAATGCCCCGTTCATTAGCATGGTCGATCAGGCTCTGTAATTCCTTCTGGGAAGGCTCATCCGAACTGGACATGCCGGAAACACTGACCTGCTCAATGCCATATCGCTTCTCCCAATAGCCGAACGCAGCGTGGGAGACGATGATCTCTTTGCGGGCTGCCGACTGTGACATTTTTAGAAAATCATTGTTCAGGTCATCGAGTTCAGCCGACAAGTCTTCAAAATTCTGTTTAAATACCTGTTTCTGTTCTGGCATCTTCTCTGTCAAACCATCTTTTATTGCTTCAGCTAAATCTTTTGCGTAAACAGGGTCCAGCCATACATGTGGATCGATCCCGTCGTGGTTGTGCCCGTCCTCATGTGAATGTTCTTCACCTTCATCAGCGTGTCCTTCTTCCCCATGCTTATGTTCCCCTTCAGTGACATGTCCCTGTTCCCCATGCTCATGTTCCCCTTCAGCATGGCTGTCATTGTGGTCATCTCCGGCTTCGGTGAACTGGACATTTTCGCCCGCTGCAAGCATTGTAGTATCCTCATTTTTTAATGTTTCTTTTGTTTTATCCACAAAGCCTTCAAGGCCGAGTCCGACATAGATGAATAAATCCGAGTCTGCAAGCTTCATCATGTCCTTCTGAGAGGGTTCGAATGTGTGCTCGTCAGCTCCAGGTGGATAGATCGTTTCCGCCGCCACGAACTTTCCGCCAATTCTATCAGTGAAATATTGCAGTGGATATACAGTGGTATATACCTGCAGGGTTTCGTTTTCCACTTTTTTTTCACTTTTTTGTTCGGTGCAACCGGATAAAAACAGACTAAGCGATAATAGTAAAGTCATAAAAACTTTTATTTTTTTCATTAAGTGCTCTCCTTTTATCAACGAATATATGCTTCTGGATTAAAACGTAGTTATTACGATTTAAATGGTGCAATTTTTAAAAGAATGATAATAATCAATTAATACGTAATGATTACGATTTATCTTTTTGTATCTTACAAAATTATATGATAAAAATCAAGGGTATAATTTTGGATTTCCAACGCGGTTTCTTGTATTCTAGGTTAAAGAGAAAGGGGTAATTGCTGATGAGCTTGTTGGAAGAAATGTTAAAATTTAATGAGCAATTTGTTTCGGAGGAAAAATATAAACAATACGTTACATCGAAATTCCCAAATAAGCGAATGGTCATTTTAACTTGCATGGATACAAGGTTGCTTGAACTGTTGCCTAAAGCATTGAATGTCGCCAACGGGGATGTGAAGATTGTAAAGAATGCCGGGGCCTTGGTCGTCCACCCGTTTGGAAGCATTATGAGAAGCATCCTCGTCGCTGTCTATCAGCTCCAGGCTGAGGAAGTGTTTGTTATCGGGCACCATGACTGCGGAATGAGCAGCATAAAGCCTGATGACGTCAAGGCGGAAATGATAAGGCGCGGCGTTAAAGATGAAGTGTTTGATACTTTGACGCATTCCGGCATTAACATTACTGACTGGCTCCATGGATTTGACAACGTCAGTGATAGTGTGGCGCACAGTGCGGAATTAATCAGAAATCATCCACTGATGCCAGATGATGTTCCGGTGCACGGTCTTGTAATTGATCCGGCCACAGGGAAGCTTGACCTTGTTACTGACGGCTACGACGCTTAAATTTATCAGTATCAGGCCATTTTTCCGGCACTGGATCAACTCCTCCAGGGTGAAGCGGATTACATTTCATTATCCGGATTATCGTCATTAATCCTCCTTTAAACGGCCCAAATCGTCTGACAGCTTCAAGGCCGTAGCTGGAACATGTGGGGTAGAATCTGCACGATGGCGGCTTTAAAGGAGATATTGCAACCTGGTAAAAGCGGATTAAACTTATTATGGCTTTGCGTAACAATTTGTTTGTCTCCTTTATAGAAAAATAGTGCTAAAACAAACATACCACATATTTTTTATTCAGTCTAAAGCACGAATTTCAGGTAAACTGATGAAATAACTCGGAATTTAATGTATGATATAATCAAGAACAAAAAGGAGTGAACATAAAATGCCTTCTGTTGAAAGCTTTGAACTTGACCATAATGCTGTTAAAGCCCCATATGTCAGACATTGCGGTGTCCATAAAGTGGGCAGTGACGGTGTAGTGAATAAATTCGATATCCGTTTTTGCCAGCCGAACAAGCAAGCGATGAAACCGGACGCCATCCATACTTTAGAGCATTTGTTGGCATTCAATATTCGCAAGCATGCAGAAAAGTACGATCATTTCGATATTATCGATATTTCGCCGATGGGATGCCAGACTGGTTATTACTTGGTAGTCAGCGGGCAGCCTGCCGTCGAAGAAATCATCGATTTGCTGGACGATACAATGAAGGAAGCGGTAGAGATCACCGATATTCCTGCAGCAAATGAAACACAGTGCGGCCAGGCGAAGCTTCATGACCTAGATGGGGCAAAGAGGCTGATGCGCTTCTGGCTCGATCAGGATAAAAAAAGCCTTAAACAAGTATTTGCATAAAACACCAAGGGAGCTGGCGCAGCTCCCTTTATTTTTTATTTTCCTTACTGGCTGGCTGATTTTCTCCCGCAGCTTCCCGCAAATACGGGTTATTTTCAATTGGATCGACCGTGTGCTTATACGAATATGCTTTGGACGTCGTGACGACAGCCAGTATTAACACTACAAAGATAATAATAATCGAGATGATTAAGACGGTGTACATAAAACGGCCTCCTTTGCCTCAAAATTATTTTATCATGTTCTTTTCCGGTGCAGGAGAAAATAGGTCTTTAATCTTTCAACCAGCCTGCCAGGGGAATATGAATTTCGAGGAGGATGATACAATGTCAGCAGAAGTAATTCAAGCAGTGAATAAACAGGTTGCGAACTGGACGGTGCTTTATGTTAAACTTCATAATTACCACTGGTATGTGAAAGGGCATCATTTTTTTACGCTCCATGAGAAATTCGAAGAGCTGTATAATGAAGCAGCAGAAATCATCGATGAATTTGCTGAAAGGGTGCTTGCCCTTGAAGGCGGCCCGGTTGGCACAATGAAGGAATGCCTCGAATTGTCGACAGTGAAGGAGGCTGCCGGTACAGAAAAAGAAGAAGATATGGTCCGCACCCTCAGTGACGACTTTTCCAGAATGGTGGACGAACTCCAGGAAGCGATAGAGCTGGCTGAGCGGGCTGAAGATGAGGGGACGGCAGATATGCTTTTAGGAGTAAAGAAACGCCTCAGGAAGCATATATGGATGTTTAAAGCCTATTTGAGCTAAGTTACAGACCTCAAAAAAATAGCCGGTTGTTGGCCGGCTATTTTCCTTACTATGTATAAAATCAATGGACATTGCGGGATTGATACAGATGTGTGCGATGATCGCCACCGAACTCATCCTGGGCAAATTTACCTTTTAAACTCTCGATCAAGTAGAGTCCCATTAAATCATAAAGCTCCTGTTTATCTAAATCCTGGATGATTTTCAATAAATCATCACGGCTCATTTCTTCAAGAAATGCGAAAGCCAGCATATCGATATCTTCTTCGTCTCCGGTCAGCTTGTTGCGGTAGAGCTCATACAATTCGTCAATCAGTTTCATTTCATTCACCTCTCATTCTTTAGCAATCTGCGCTCCATTGATTTTTATTTTCATATTTATTAAATACCCTTTGCCGATAAAAATATTCCTGCCGGGCTAGGCTTTTCCCGACAAAAAAGGTGCCCCTTTCCTTTATTATCTGCTTATACTGCTTCGTTTGGCTATATTTTTTTAGAATTTGCCCCAAAATTTTCGTTAATTGAATAAGGGATGAATTCGGGGGAAACGTTAAACCATGGGGTGAAGCAGCATGGAGCAAAAGAAAAAAACTTATTATGTAGAGGTGGCCAGCGGACTGATCACGCAATCTTCGACCTCATCGCCGTGGAATTTCAAAATTCAGGCCACTGATGAAGAAATCATTCGTTTACGGGAACTGTTCGAGCAAAATTATTCTACAGACTGGCAGAACTTTTTCCGGGCGTATGTGCCATATGTGCAATACCATTATGACAGGGAAAATGATGCCCAGGATAGAAATCTAACCAATATTTATGCAGCCCTCCATCAGCTGGGTGATGCTGAAGCGAAAAAACATATTGAAAGCATGGGGATTCTGCCCATATAAATATAGACAGCCGCGGCCTTTTTAGGGCACGCGGCTTTCGTATTTTTTCATCCCTGTTATTTTTTCCATGTTATTATATAACAATAGCATGAGTTTCCATATTAGTGAGGTTATTTGAATGGAAGAGTTTAAAGATATTAACGGGTCGACTGTAAGGCTCGCTTTTGGGCGTAACGCCTTTCCAAAACCGCCCATTCATATACTGGTAGTCTGCCGTTATGGTGATAAGTGGCTGTTGACGGACCATAAGCAAAGAGGCTGGGAGTTTCCCGGGGGGAAAATGGAAGATGGAGAGACCCTTGAAGAAGCTGCGGCGAGGGAAGTGTTTGAGGAAACCGGTGCCATCCTCAAACACCTTATGGCTGTCGGTGAATATGAAGTGGACGGAAAGTTCGTAAAAAGAATTTATTATGGCGAGGTAAAAGAACTGCAAAGTGAATCATATTATCACGAAACAAATGGCCCGGTTTTTGAGGAAGGCGACCTTTTGAAAGAAAGACTTGGCAGCCATTACAGCTTTATAATGAAGGACGAAGTGATCGATAAGGCCTTTCAATATTTAAAAGAGGCGGGTATGATTTAGCCGGCCTCATTTTAAATGTTTCCATTTTTAATCAGTTTTCTTTCAAGCAGTTCCACGAGCTGGTACATTAAAGTGGCAAATACTGCAATGACCAGCAAAGACAGCAATACGAGGGTAAAATTAAACACTTGGAAGCCATATATGATCATATAACCCAGCCCTTTTGCTGATACTAGGAATTCTCCGACGATCACTCCGACCCAGGACAGGCCGACGTTTACTTTTAAAGTAGAAATGATGGTCGGGAAGGACGCAGGCAGGATTGCTTCTTTAAAGCACTGCGAGCGAGTGGCGCCAAAAGTCTGCAAAACCTTTAAGTAGTTTGGGTCGACTTCCTTGAATGAAGTGTACACGACAATTGCGGTTATGATGATCGAGATAATGGCCCCCATGGCGATGATTGAGGTCAAGCTGGGTCCAAGCGCAACAATTAAGATCGGCCCCAGCGCAACCTTCGGCATTGCATTCAGGACGACAAGATAGGGATCGAGGATTTTTGAAATCATCGGTGACCACCAGAGAAGCGCCGCGAGAAGTGTGCCCAGCAAGGTGCCGAGGAAGAAGCCAAAGACTGTTTCGGTTACCGTTACACCCAGATTCATTGCAAGAGAGCCATCTGCAAGTTTCTCGATCAATAATCCCCAGATTTTTGAAGGCGAGCTGAAGATCAGCGGGTCGACCCATAGTTTACGGCTGGCCAGTTCCCATAGGGAAAAAAACAATATGAATATCAGAGCTTGATAGAAACGCACCCATCGGTTTTCTTTATTCAGGCCATCTTTGTATTTTTGATGAAGGAGATCAATATTCGGCTGATGGTTCAAGTGACTCCATCTCCTTCCAAATAGTCTGGAACAGTTGGGTAAACAAACTATGGTGTCTTGCTTCGAACGGGGACAGCTTTCTCAGTTCTTCCGGAATGATAAAGGTTTTATGAAGCTTGCCGGGGCGGGGCGAGAATAAAAAAATCCGGTCGCTCATCGCGACAGCTTCACCGATATCGTGGGTTACGAGAATAGCGGTCTTTCCAAAAGCCTTCAGAGTATCAGCTACAAGGTCCTCAAGCTTTAACTTGGTCTGGTAATCCAGCGCCGAAAACGGCTCATCGAGCATGAGGAGCTTAGGCTCTGTCGCAAGCGTGCGCACAAGGGCAACCCGCTGTCTCATCCCTCCTGAAAGCTGCGCGGGGTATTGGCGCTCTATTCCTTCAAGGCCCATTACTTTTAATAGTGATAGGGCTTGCGATTTTTTATTCTCGTTCAGGGTGCCGTTTATTTTCAAGCCAAGCAGGATGTTTTCCTCAATCGATTTCCAGGGGAACAAATAATCCTGCTGAAGCATATAGCCCATTTTATTGATCGATAGCTGAACTGGTTTGTTTTCAAGGTGAACGGTTCCTTCCGTTGGATCGATCAACCCGGCGATTATGGACAGCAAAGTAGTTTTGCCACAGCCGCTTGGGCCGAGGAAGGAAACAAATTCTCCTTCCCCGATGTCCAGGTTGATATTGTTGAGGGCGGTTGTAGCGGAAGACACGGTAAAGTAAGTATGGTGTACGGATTTAATAGATAAAAAGCCCATCTTCCTGCATCCTCTCGTTATTTCATGACTTTTTCGGCAACCTCCGTATTCACAAGCGTGCTGTGGGACACTTCTTTTGGAAGTTCACCGGCTTCTCCCATGATATCCTGGAGGTTATTCCATTCTTTTTCATCCAACACTGGATTAGTGGCAAATGAGCCCTGGCTTTTGTAACGGTCCACCACTGTTTCAATCAATGACAATTCTGTATCCTCGAAATATGGCTGGATTGCTTCTGCAGTTTCTTTCGCACTATGTTCCTGAACCCATTGCTGTGCTTTGTACACTGCCCTGGTGAATTTCTCAACCGTCTCTTTATTTTGTTTCATATAGCTTTCTTTCGCCATGAAAGTGGTATATGGTATGTGGCCGGACTCAGTGCCAAACGAAGCAACGATGTGGCCTTTTCCTTCTTTTTCAAACAGGCTGGCTGTCGGTTCAAACAGCTGCACGAAATCGCCTGTTCCTGAAGCAAATGCGTTTGAGAACAAAATACACTCTTTATAAACACCATTTACATGGAAATTGTAAAATCTATATCCCTTTGGAAGGTAATTTGTCCTAACTTGTCGAACTATTCGAAGTAATAAATCTAAAGTTTACAAGGGGTGGAATTTAGTGATTTATCATGGAGCAAAATGGTGGAAATTTGACTTTCATACCCATACGCCTATCTCAATTGATTATGGAAAAGGTCCCAACCAAAATACACTTAAAAGCCGTACACCTCGTGAATGGTTATTAGATCATATGGCAATGCATATCGATTGTGTTGCTGTAACGGACCATAATTCAGGGGAATGGATTGACACACTAAAACAAGAATTAAATTCAATGAGAGAAGAGAATGTAGAAGGCTTTAGGGAAATAACCATTTTTCCTGGAGTAGAAATTACCGTACATGGAAATATTCATTTATTAGCTATATTTGATCCTTCTCAATCGTCCATACAAATCAGTAACTTATTAAGCAAATGTGAATATGGAGGAACTAACGGGGATTCTGATGATTGTACTAATAAATCTTTCAATGAAGTTGTTGATATCATTCATCAAATGAAAGGAATAGCGATACCTGCTCATGTTGATAGTACACGTGGTCTGTTTGAGGAGGAGGAAGGTAATTCCTTAAAAAAATGTTTAAGCGCAAATGGGTTATTAGCCATGCAGGTATGCGACCCAAAATTCGTAAAGCCTCAAATTTATAACGACATGAAGTTGAGTTTTACAGAAATTGCAGGGTCAGATAGTCATCATCCTGAATCTGTTGGATCATGTTACACGTGGGTTAAAATGGAACTCCCTAATTTAGAGGCTTTAAGACTAGCACTACACGATGGTGAAGACGGTATAATTAGATATGATTTAACTTCTGTAAATCCCAACGAGGTAAATAAACGCTTTTTTATCGAATCAATTGAGATAGCTAATGGTGCCAAAGCTGGAAGAGGGAAAAATCCATTAAAGGTAAACCTGAGCCCTTGGCTTAACGCAATTATAGGCGGGAGAGGGTCAGGAAAATCGAGTCTTATTGAATATATGAGACTTCCTTTTGATAAAACCACTGGACTACCGCCAAAATTAAATGAAGAATTTCTAGAGTTTCGAAAAGTCCCTAAAGAACGTGGTAAGGCTGGTATGTTAACGAAAGAAACAACGATTAGAGTGGAAATGCAAAAAGATGGTCGACACATTGCATTAACTTGGAAAGATAATAAAATAATCGAAGAACACCAAAATGAATCCGGGATATGGGAAAAGAAGGAAGAAAGCAGTAACATTGACACTAGATTTCCATTGAGAATTTTTAGTCAAAAACATCTATATTCATTAACTGAAGATCCCAATTACATATTAAGTATTATAGACCAACAATTAGATAAAGTAGGATGGATGGAAGAAAAAGATAGGTTGTGTAAGAACTGGTTGCAAATTCGAGCGAAACTTAGGGATTTATTAACGAAAATTAATGCTAAAGGCAATATCCAAACGGAACTTGATGATGTGAAGGCAAAAATGAAGATATATGAGGAATCTGGACATAAAGATCTCCTAGATGAATATCAAAATTCGCAAATTGTTAATCAGAAATTAAATCAGGACGTTCAATCCATCGAAAATTATTATCTACACTTGAAAAGTGTCATTGAAGAAGCTCCTAAATCCCTATTTGTTAGAGATGAGTTTAAATCTTTGGATCATGATTCGCTAAAAAGTCTAAAAGAACAAGCAGACCAGTTTGAAGTCCTTATGAACAGTATGAATCAAGTACTGACTAACTTTGAACAGTTCAACGCGCAAATTCGAAAATCAATTGGAGAGATTCCATGGCAACAAGTTCGATTGACCTATGAAAAAAATTATGATGATTTTGTTAAAAAGTTAGAGGCAACTGGCGAAAAAAATCCGAATGCCTACAGTGAATTTGTAGCAAGAAAGACGGACCTTGAGAAAAAAATCGCAGAGATATCAACGCTTGAAGGGCAATATGAAATTCAAAAAGAGGAATCAAAAAAGATTTTCAAGCAAATTGACTCACATGAAAAAGAATTAAGAAAAAAAAGATCAGACATAATTAATCAATGGGTAGGTACAAATCCAAATATTAAAATGTACTTAAAAGTGATGGGTAATGTAGAAAATGCGGAAGAATCATTTAGAAGTATTATTCGGAAATCCGGTCATGAATATGCCAAAGATATTCTTGAACGTGATGACGATAATAGGCCTCAAAAAGGATTGTTAGTTGAACTGATGGAATCTGCCGATCCATGGAAATTAAGGAAAAGTATTGTTAAAAAAATTCAATCTGTGAATGAAACTGACACAAAAGGTTATGGAAAACTATTTGTCAGACATTTAGTTGGTCTAAAAAATACTACACCAGAAGACATTGATAGAATGATTATTTGGTATCCAGAAGATAAAATAACATTGAAATTGGTGAATCCCAACAAGAAAGAAGAGGACATTGAGACAGGGTCCGCCGGTCAACGTACGGCTGCTATGTTATCCTTAATGTTATTATTAGATGATTCACCAATCATCATCGATCAACCAGAAGAGGATCTTGATACAAAAAGAATATCGGATCTGGTTGTGACAGGTTTGAGAACATTCAAAACGAAACAACAAGTGATTGTTATTACCCATAATCCGAATATCCCAGTTAATGGTGCAGCAGAAAATATTGTTCAAATGAATTTTGCTGGTGGACAAATACAAAAACAATTGAATGGGGCTTTGCAAAACAGTAATGTCCGAGAAGCAGTATGTGATGTAATGGAAGGTGGAAAAGACGCACTGGATAAACGATATTTTAGAATCTCAAAGGCTTTAGAAGACTAGACTAATGAATGCTGACTACTCTGTCAGCATTTTTTTAATCATATAAACCCTAAACGGTGTTGAATAAGCTGATCTAAGTTTCTTTACATCCTCTTCATAGACAATGTAATCTCCATCCATACTGGAGTAATATGCCTCAGCTTTTTCTGGGGTCTCCCAACGAGAGATTGGTAGCGCCAAGTTATGTTCCTTTAATAAATCGAGCTCTGTTAAGGATAGTTTGATAAACATTATTATCCCACCTTTAAGCCTTTTATCAGGTATGACTTACTTTCTTAGCTTAATTCCCAACGTATTAATACTGTTAACGCTTCAAGTTCCGTTAGGTATCTACCTCTACCCTCGTTTCTCTTATTGATAACAATATATGTACGATTCGAAAAAATAACACCTCTAGACCTCACAAGTAATGGGATGGTAATAAGTAAACAATAGGACGTAATAAAACTGTCGTAAATTTCTGGAACGATGTCGATTTAGCCCTGATATATGAACAAAAAAAGAGACAGTTCGCTAACTGCCCTTTTTATATGTATCCTTAAAGAAAATGATGAATCTTTCACGATTATAGCGAAGGTTTTTGTGGACTTATCGTTTAAAAACATGCAATAAAATAGAATTTTTATATGCTGAGGTCTAAAGGTAAGTCGGAAATGTCTTTCAATCTTTTTCCATTAATCATTATATTTAACATTTCCAAAGCGTCTAATGCTCCACAATTAGCTACAGCTTGCATTAATTCATGTAGGGCGAAATGGTAAACGCAGTCAATGTCACCTGTTCCAAGTGCTATGGAAGCTAATCTGCTAGGTAACGGCTCTCCTGTTATTACAACGATGTGAGGAAGTTTACCCTTTCTGTTTCTAATTAAGTTCAGCGCTTCAGAACGGCTGTTTTGACTTCTATCTGATCGGATTGTCCATTTTGAAGAAATGCTAGCATGTAAAATTGGGTGTTGGTTATTTACCTCTCGTAAAGGGGTGTATTTTGCAATGCTACTATCTACAATTTGGGAATAAGTATTTATTTCTGCGTCTGTCAATGGCTTTCGCGAAATAATAGTATCTGGCGTTATGGTATAGTCTCTCCCAATGGCTGCAGCCAAGACTGGATTTTCTTTAGCAATTACTGTAAGGTCTGCTAAGTGGGAGTATTGTTCAAATTCAGCAATTCCCATTCTACTATTGTTTCCAATTTTCCTAACTTCCCATTCACCAGGGCGAATGTGTCCCATCATCTTGAAAGTGTTAATAATAAATTCTGTATTGATGGTTTCAAATTTACTTCCACTAGTTTGACCTGCCAATCTTTCTCCGGTACTGGATTCAAGAAGGTCTGCAATTCCTGCAGCAATTAATACAGATAGACGGTTTCCTTTATCTGCATTACTTGGTACACCATCTGAATTAATGGTCAGGACAGAGTTGAGAAGTTCTGCGTGGTATCTTTTACGTTCCAACTCTAACTCTGAACGTTTTGGTTTGTTGGTCATGTTTAAATAACACCTTTCTTTTACTTTTCTTCAGTTGCTCAGCTTTTAATATTGCATTTTTGATTTGAACTCCTAAAGCCTGAGCTACTGGCGGTGGGAATGCATTTCCGATTTGTCTGTAAGCAGGTGTTTTCTTACCTGCAAAACGCCAAGAGTCGGGAAAGCCTTGTATGCGGGCTACCATATTATTTGTTAATCTTGGCATACCTTCGAAATCTTGATCTGGTGCTTCATTTGCTATCCCTTTTCCATCAACACCTAGAACGACCCATCTTTTTTTTGCTCCGGTGGGTCCTAAATCGGCTCCACCATGTTTTTTGGATCCTCCAACTATCGTAGGTGCTATCCCATTAGCTTTTACAGCCCATTCTTTTGCTTGTTTCCACCCATTTGCTCCCATCAAATCTACTAGAGTTTCTCCAACCGTGGAAGACTGATCACCTACATTTTCTGGCCATTGAAAATGTTTGAATATTTCGGGCTTCATTACAATTAAAATCGATCGAGGTCTTGTCTGGGGAACGCCATAATCAGATGAATTAATTAGGCGCCACTCGCCTATGTATCCGAGTTGCTCAAGTTGCCATAAAATGTATTGTCGGTAATCTTCAAATTTTTTGTCTAATAGCCCTTTTACATTTTCTAACATAACAGCTTTTGGTTTAATTTCAGCTACTAGTCTAAGAGCTTCCGGAATAAGATCCCTTTCGTCTTCACTGCCTAATTGGAGCCCTGCATTTGAAAATGGCTGGCAAGGAACACCTCCAGCTAATAGTTCAACACCTTTATAGGGTTCACCTTTAAAATCCTCTAAATTTTGTTCTAATACATTCCATTCCGGACGGTTATATCTCAGGGTTTCACATGCATTTTTATCGTTTTCTACTAACGCTACATGATGAAAACCAGCAATGGCTAAACCTAATGCTTGACCTCCTGCGCCGGCACATATCTCTACTGATTTCATTCAATTTCACCTGCTTATTAATCTTTCGAATATAATAAATGCTACTAGATTATTATAATAGCAAGTTTTTTTGCTTTTGAATACAGGTATGACTAATGTTTGAGTTTAGTAGTAAATGGCCGGCTTTTTTGTTTTTTTAAGAGAAGGATTTATCTGTTTTATACAAGAGAATCCTTTGTGAATTTTCATTAAGGGGTTCTGCTGGTGTCATAACTTAAAAGTATTGACGCTGATATGATGACACGGTATTATCAAGGTAATTAAAGGTGTCATAACTTAGTGCCATAAATATATTTATAAAGTACATATAAAAGGCGGGGTTTTCATGAAATACGGATATGCAAGGGTATCGACATTTGGACAAGACTTAGATGGACAAATTCACATATTAGAAAATGAAGGCTGTGAACAGATATATAGTGAGAAGTTTACTGGAACTAAAACCGATAGACCTCAGTTTCAAGAGTTACTCTCGATAGTAAATGAAGGTGACACTATTGTTGTTACAAGATTAGATCGGTTTGCACGTTCAGCGGGTGACGCTATACAGGTTATTAGAGGATTATTTGATAAGGGAGTAAAGGTTCATATATTAAACATGGGATTGATTGAGAATACCCCAACAGGCAAGTTGATATTCACTATAATGAGCGGTTTTGCAGAGTTTGAGAGGGATATGATTGTAGAACGTACACAAGAGGGTAAGGCTATGGCTAGACAGCGTGATGACTTTAGAGAGGGAAGACCTAATAAGTTCACAAAAAAACAAATTGAG
The DNA here is from genome assembly GCF_002860205.1 of Bacillus sp. T33-2. Classification (GTDB taxonomy): domain Bacteria; phylum Bacillota; class Bacilli; order Bacillales; family Cytobacillaceae; genus T33-2. Next base: position 203,880 of record NZ_PGVB01000008.1, on the reverse strand, counting down.
CACGCTTTAAAGCTGCTAGAGAGCCATTCATACAAGCAGGTGGAGGATTTAACAGGAATATCTAAAAGTACCCTAATCAGAGCCAAAAGAAAACTGTGGGCGAAGTAAATTGTCTCACATAAAACCAATTACATATGAGTTAACGACAGCAGACGAATTGAGTAGTTAAATACTACTCTTTTTTGTTTTATTAGAAAAGACCATACCCGGTACCGAATCATTCACTTTTGACAGAAAGATTTTGTGTAATGCTTATCCGCTCCGTATAAAAATTTTTCAAAATATCAAGACGTACAATTAGTTTAAAACGTATGACCTAAAACTACCAGATCCAATAAAAGTTAGATACAACCATTTTTACAGGTGATAACTATACATACGCTCGCTCAACTTGCCTAAAAAATTCTTTTCATGTACGCACATCTCAAAGGATTTTAATATTATTTATTTTTTTATATTTTATTAGTTGAATTTATACCGGTATCTGTTAATTATATAAACCTATTTCTTATAATGTTTGTGTCTGAAGAAGAAATAACACAATTTGGAGGGTATGACGATATGGAAAAAGAGTTTATAACAGTACGCTCATTATCAAAATTACTGGATATGAGTGAGCAAACAACATATACATTATCCAGAAATGGGGTAATCCCAGGGCGTGTAAAAGTAGGTAACTCCGTACGGTTCAATAAAGCGGAAGTAATAAAATGGTTACAGAATGGTGGTGTTAAAGATGATAGTGAAAATTGATAGTGTTTCTGTGGAACGAGCTAGCAGAATATTGAATCACTTTAACATTTCGTTCACTGAAAATGCAGTTTTAGGGTATTTGCAACGTCGACAACTAGAAAAAGCCCAACGAATAGAAGTAGGTTATCAGTCACGAAATACTAAATACGGTTACAGTGTAAATGTTCAGTCCCTTGTTGAATTTCTGCTTAACCGTGGGGTTACTGAAACAGAAATTGAAGAAGTTTTATCAGCATAGAAGTTTGCTCACTTCCAGTTGTCAACATACAACCGTACCAGGATTTTGCATTAAGCAATTTTCATTGGTGCGGTTTTTTATTTTCCAGATCATAAATTAGCAACTTATAAGCTTTTCATTTCGATAACTAGATAAGCATTAGCTTTTTTAAAAAACTAAGGAGGATTTACTATGGAATTAATTGCAATAAACCCTAACACAGGCGAAGTAAAAGGAGAAATAGCCTTTTATAGAACCCACGAACAGCAAGAGCAATACCTAAAAATAAAATACCTAGAAAAATACAAATTAAGGGGCAACAGACCTTATGTAAGTTGCTACCACGACTCCATTAAAGATGTTACACAACATCTTTCACTTACTGAAAGTGGAGGGGTGATGAAATTATTACTGTACATGAAACTAAATGCTGATGGTCTTTTACAAAAGGATGGAAAGCCTTTAAAACAGCTTGGTATTCAAAATATCCTTGGTAAGAGTAAAAGGCAAACTGTAGAGATTGTAAAACGGCTTGAATTTCTTTCGATACTTAAAGCGGTAAAGGTGGGGCGAACTAAATTCTTTTACATAAATGAACACTTTCATGTCATGGGAAGAATTACTAGGAAAAGCTACTTTACTAAGTTGCTTACAAATAAACTACGTGAGGTAGTGGAGGATTTAAGACTGGAACAGCTAGGCTTTTTATATAAAGTCCTTCCGTACTTCCACTATAATACATGCGTTCTTGCACATAATCCCGATGAAACAGACGAGCAGAAAATTCGATCCATGAACAGAAAAGAGTTAGCGATTGCTATTAACTATGACGTGGATAATATTACACCTCTAGTTAAACAACTTAGGCAAAAGGGGTTAGTCATGACCACCTATAGTAACGGTAATGTACTTTACTATATACACCCTGATTTAATGTACCGGCAAGCAAATGATGGTAATAAAGAACAATTCAATACTTTACGTGGTATGTTTATGGCACATCAACTCAGTGCAAACAGAAGAATTATAAAAATTAAGGACTGAATTTCAGTCCTTTTTTTGAGAATAAAGTACCTGTACACATAACAATAAGGCACACAGTGCACCTATTATCCAATATACCAGGTATAAACTGCACCAATTAACAGGGTTGGAAAGTTCTATAAAACCAATAGTACCAATGGTTGAAGCGTTTTAGATACATGAAGTCCCTCTTTATCTTTAGATGTTTTTTAACCTTAGTCAACGTACTAAAAAATAATGAATGGTGATATAGGGGCGAGGTACGAAGCCCCCGAAGTGAGCGAAGCGAACGGAGAATAATATTACTAAGTGTACTTTTATCTTTAGATGTTCGAAGAACTCCCTTCGGTCGTTCTTCTCCATGGTGCTCCTAAAGTCGCACCTGGGATTTTCCTTTCTCTTTGTAAAAATATTATTGTGGTGGGAATTTTACAAGTATTATATTTTACTTCTTACCTGCTATCCACTTTTTACTGCAATTCATACATTCATTTACCAAATCACTCTCCCAATAAACCTACGAATGATAGCTTCAGTAAAGCCGATATAAGACTGTAAAAATCCAACAAGGGAGGGGAAGACTAAAACAATAGAAGTTACAAGAGTGATAAGTAACGTATTGAACATTATGGAAAATGTATCCCTTCCTTTTCCATAATTTGATTTTTTACAATGAACTTTATTATCATTGTTTTCCACAATACTAGTTTGATGTGTTTGTTTTACTGCTGTATTACCTCTAAATATACATCGATCACAAATTCCCCCTAAAAATTTCCCCCTAAAAATTATCGCAACTAATTCCCTGCATAAAGCGATTACTAGGAGGTAAAGAGTAGTTCCTTGGTTGAGTTGAAGGCTACTAATATTAATGTTCTTGTGGAAATACACTTTATTAATCCACAACATCGGGGTGAGGGCATGATAAGAAACGAAAGTGGGGAACGGTTGAAGGAAATTGTATTTGGTAAAACCAAATATATACACAAAACAGATACCGAATATGACTACTTAATTGATAAATCAAATAATAAAGTCAAGGTGAACTTGACATTTACAAAGAATAAGGAGAAAAACGAAAAGGCAAAGGAAGGACTTAGAAAATTCTTTTCGGGAATATCGTCATGATATTCTATTTTTTTGTGTTATAATGACAGGCAAGTGATACAGGTGAAAAAATGAGGTGTATATTTGATGAAACGTGTATGGAGTCTTTATCGAGTATCAACTAAGAAACAAGTAAATACAGATGATGATATTCCAGTGCAAAGAAATGCCTGTCATGAATTTGTGAGGACAAAGGAAGATTGGCAAATAACAAATGAATTTTATGAAAGGGGTATATCAGGATGGTCTAAAAAAGCAGATGAAAGGGATGAATTAAATGTAATTAGAGAAGGTGCTATAAAGGGGGAATTTGATGTTTTACTAGTCTTTATGTATGACCGTTTGGGTAGACGTGAAGATGAAACACCTTTTGTAGTTCAATTTTTAATTGAGCAGGGTATAGAGGTTTGGTCTGTTAATGAAGGTCAATCTAAAATTGAAGACCATTCCGATATTTTAGTGAATTTTATTCGCTTTTGGCAGTCATCAGGCGAAAGTAAAAAAACATCAATTCGAGTTAGAGAAGCTAAAAAGCAGCTTAGTGCACAGGGGTATTTTCAAGGTGGACCAGCCCCAATCGGTTATAAGATAATTGAAACAGACCAAATGCATTGGAAAAATAAGGATAGGCATATAAAGGAATTAGCCATTGATGATGAAGAGTCAGAAATCATAAAGCTGATTTTTGGTTTATATGTAGACAGACATATGGGATATCGAAAAATCGTTGACTATCTAAATTCCAACGGGTATCGAAATAGAGATGGTAAAATATTTGGGGTTAGTACAATTCAGAGGATTTTAACTAATCCAATTTATATCGGCACGAAACGGTATGAAGGGTTTAATGGCGAAGAAGGAGATACCCAACCTTATAATGAGAAATTAAGGATAGTAACAGATGATTTATTCAAACAAGCGGAACACATTCGCAATAAGAGAAAAAGGAAATTGAACGAACAAGATAAGTCAGAAATACCGCTAGTAGGAAAGCTAATGTTTTCAGGGTTAGCTTTTTGTAAATATTGTGGGGCAAAATTAAGCGGAAATTATCTATATCGAACAAATAAATATAAAGGTGTAGATGATTATTATAAAAGCATTGTGTACCGCTATAGATGTCCACTTAATAAGGGGAGATTGAACTGTAATCATGACCAAAATATTTGGGGGGCAAACAAGTACGATACCATTATTATCAGGCAAGTTAAGCAAGTGTTATCACAACTAGACCTCAACGCATTTATTGCTGGTTCAATTAATCAAAAGAAAACAATTATTAAACAGAAGGAGCGGAATCTTAGGAACTTAGAAAGGGAACTCTATACATTCAATAATCAACTTGAAAAGTTAAATGGAGAAATTGCAAAATCATTAGTTGGTGACAGTGATTTTACTCCACAACAGCTATCAGTGGCTATTGGAGGGGTAGAGAAAAAGATAAAGCAAACTACCGACAGAATGAATAGTTTGATAGAAGAAATGGAGAACGAAAGGGAAAACTATTCTGATGTAAACTATATGGTAAATGAATTAAATAATTGGGAAACCAAGTTTGATAATGCAGATGATGATTTAAAGAAGGCTATGCTTTCCAGGATCATTGATAAGGTACATTTGGGTAAGGAAGAAGTGAACATAACCTTTAATTTAACACTCCAAGAATGTTTACAGCAAAATGAAGCGGAAACATCTATAAAATAGGTGCTCCGCTTTTTTATAAGTAGTGTATTTTGCACCTGAATGCAAATGCGTTCGGAATATTTGCGAAATCAACATTTTGGATAAGGTTCAGGTCTGCGTGAGGGTCGATGCCATGTTTTTTCAAAACGAATTCACCGGCCATCTGTGGCATTCCGCCTTTGCGCTGTCCCAGGAACGTTTTTCCGTTCAGCTGGTCCCATGAGAAATTGTCAATCTTATTCCTGGCGACAAGGAAAGTGCCGTCTGTCTGGGTGAGCTGGGCAAAGTTAAGTACAGGGTCATTGGAACCCTGGGCATATACATAAATGGAGGTTTCCGATCCGACGAGCGCAACATCCGCCCCGTTCGACAAGAGGGCCGTCATTGTTTTGTCGCCGCCCCATGTTGTCTTAAGCTCAACTTTTAAACCCTCATCCTCAAAAAATCCTTTTTCAAGGGCAACATATTGGGGGGCATAAAAAATCGAGCGAGTAACTTCAGCAATGCGGACTTTCTGGATTTCTTCTTTGCCGCACGCCGCGAGCGGTATGGTAAGAATTAGCGCAGCTAACAGGGTGATGCTGCTTTTTAGCCACTTTTTCATTTGAAATCCTCCTTAATCAAACTATTATATTAATCAGCCTGGTAATTGGCTTATGATATCGTATGACATAGAGAAAAATGTGTGAATGCCCAGTTCGATATAAAATTGATAAAAAAAGGAGACGAGGCACAGATGGACGGCGAGATTATTTCAACACAAAGATTTCCCTCCCCAAATCCGGAGGTTGAACTTATTGTCGTGACTTACATAGCGGGGGGGTTAAAAGTAAAGGGAATGCTCGCAAGGCCGGTATCAGGAACGGCACACCACGGCTTTCTGTATTTGCGCGGAGGGATAAAAAATGTTGGCAGGGTCAGGCCCGCGCGAATCGCCCAATTTGCCGTGGAAGGTTTTATCGTATTTGCACCCTTTTATCGTGGGAACCAGGGGGGAGAGGGGAACGAGGACTTCGCCGGGGAAGACCGTCGTGACGCCTTTGCAGGATTCGAACTGCTTCGCAAATACCCAGGCGTGGAAAAGGTCCATGTGTTCGGGTTTTCACGCGGCGGGGTAATGGCTTTGTTTACTGGAATCGAGTACCCGGATGCTGCATCGGTTGTTACATGGGGCGGGGTCAGCGATATGTTTTTAACCTATGTTGAACGAAAAGACCTGAGGCGGATGATGAAACGGGTGATTGGAGGGACCCCCATCAAAGTTCCCGACCTGTATAAGGCCAGGACTCCCCTTTTCAATTTGGAAGACCTGAAAGCGCCGGTGCTGATCATTCATGGAGTGAGGGATGAAAATGTCTCAGTTGAGCATGCCTACCGGCTTGAGAAAAGGCTGAAGGAATTGGACAAGCCCGTTGCAAGCTGGTACTTTGAGGAATTTACGCATTATTTTCCGCCGGCAATCAACCGAAAAGTTGCGGAGGATTTGACGATTTGGATGAAAACACAGGCAGAAGAATGATAATATAAAGTTAAGGAAACAAGAAGGGGCGATTTGGCTATGGGAATGCCTTTAGAGCTAAATACAATGATCGTGACAAAAGGCAGGGAAAATCGGCTGGATAATAATTATTTTACTTTAAAAAAGGATGGCTACAGGCTTTACCCGATTGATATCCCGATTGACGTTAAAAAGACCATCGAGGGCGATTCTAGCGGGACGGCAGTGATTAAAAAGGTAGAATGGGCCGAAAATGCCACCGTTCTGACTTATCAGCTGATATCTTTAAATTCAACCAATTAGGCAGGGCACAACGGTGTTCTGCTTTTTTTCTTGCCTTTTCTAAAAAAGGGTGCATGAGTTGTAATGAAAATTGAACGTCATCCGTCTTATTCGTAAAAGGAGGGTGGACTGGATGGAAGCCGGCCGGCAAATTGAAGAATGGTTTCACCAATTTGAAAAAGATATCACGAATTATCTCGTTTATTATACTGGATCACCAGATGTTGAAGACATGGTTCAGGAAACTTTCCTTAGGGCGTTTCAGCACCACAGCCAGTACAAAAAAGAGGCCAACCCGAAAACCTGGCTTATTTCGATCGCACGGAATACGGCGATTGATCATTTCCGGAAGAAAAGTGTCTGGCAAAAACTGAAAGAGAGGATTGGGAAGGATTCCGAGGAAACAAGCATCCCAACTCCTGAGAAACTTATCCGGCAGGAGGCAAATGCGGCTCTGTATGATGCGATTAATCAGTTAAAACCGCAACAGCGAGATGTTGTTATTTTGAGGGGGATTTCCGAGTTGAGCTCAAAAGAAACAGCTGAAGTGCTGGGGTGGACACCGAATAAAGTGAACGTGACCTTCCACCGGGCAGTCCAAAAGCTTAACAAATTATTGGAAGGGAGAGAACCTCGTGGCGAATATATCGGATAAACAATTGCTTGACAGATTAGGAGAATTTCAGAAGCATGGCTTAAGCTTTGAACAGAAAAACAGGATCATTGTTTCCTTGCGAAAGGCAAGAACGAAAAAAAAGTACGGCTGGAAACCAATGCTGCCGGCTGCCGCAGCCATGTTGGCATTGCTGCTTGTCCCCGTATTATTTTTCTCGCAGCTTGACCAGAATCAGGGCGGCACTGGGGAACAAATAAGGCAGGGGGCAAAAGGATCTGGCCCGGGCCACAATTATGCTGAACCTGGAATTAAAGCAACGCCTGCTGAACGTTTCACACTGCATGATAAAGAACATCCTGAAAGCAGCCTGGACGTGGTTGGAATCCCCGGAAAAATTGCGGTAATGGATCCGTTTGAATGGGTTGCCGAAGATAAACGCAATACTGCTAAAATGTTGGTATTTGCATGGGGAGAAGAAAAAAAACTGCTGAAAAATCCTTTGAAAATTGAAGCAACTCACGTAGATACGGGAATCACTAAACTTTTGGCACATGCCCAACTTGGCTCAAAACGTTACGGTTCCGATGCCCATGCAGTAACATCTTTTCAGCCCATTCCAAAGAGCGGTACCTGGATTCTATCATTCAGCTTTGCGAAAGAAAAGTTCGCTGAATTTTCAGTCCATGTTAAAGAGCCATATGTGAACACCGCTGTTTCAACGCTTCTCATTTCCCAGGAGGACCTCCATCCGGGAACGTTTGAAGACATCTACCTGGATGTCCAGCAAACAGGATTGCCGGAACAAATCGAAGTTAAATGGTGGAACAGTGACAATCCGATTAAAGAACAAACATATATATTTAAAAAAGAATCAGAGTTTGCCGACTCTACCCTTTATAAAGGCGGGTTTTCGGTCGATGCCCCTGGCACATGGAGAATGACTGTACTGGGAGAGTCTACTGCGGTTGATATCTTCGATTAGATTTACCGGGTTAAAACAAAAAGGCAATTGCCAGTTAGATTGGCAATTGCCTTTTTGCTTGTTATACGATTGGGCCGCCTTTGGCCATAATGTCCGCTGGAACGTTTGTGAACTTCTTGAAGTTCTCCCTGAATGCGGCAGCAAGCTCGTGTGCTTTTGCTTTGTAGGCATTCTCGTCCGGCCACGTTCTTGCAGGCTGGAGCACATCATCTGGGACACCTGGTACATGTAAAGGTATATTTAAGCCGAAAATCTCATCTTTGACTGTTTCAACATTGTTTAGCTCTCCTTCAAGGGCGGCATGTATCATTGCACGAGTGTATGCGAGCTTCATGCGGCTGCCGACTCCATACTCGCCTCCCGTCCAGCCTGTGTTGACAAGGTAGACACGTGCGCCGTGCTCATCAATTTTGGTGCCAAGCATTTCGGCGTAACGGGTTGCAGGAAGGGGCAGGAATGGCGAGCCAAAGCATGTGGAGAACGTCGCCTGCGGTGAAGTGATGCCGCGTTCTGTCCCTGCCAGCTTCGATGTGTATCCGCTCAAGAAGTGGTACATCGCCTGTTCTTTTGTCAGCCTCGCGATTGGGGGGAGGACTCCAAATGCGTCCGCTGTCAAAAAAATAATCGTATTCGGGTGTCCGGCAATGCTTGGATCCACAATATTGTCAATCGCCTGGATCGCGTAGGCAGCCCGGGTATTCTCGGTAAGGGTGCTGTCATGATAGTCTACGACCCTCGTTTCATTATTGATGACTACATTTTCAAGTACTGACCCGAAGCGGATTGCATTATAAATTTGCGGTTCTTTATCTTTAGACAAATTAATGCATTTTGCATAGCAGCCACCTTCAATATTAAAAACTCCATTTGCCGACCAGCCGTGTTCGTCATCACCTATCAAGCGGCGGTGAGAATCTGCAGAAAGCGTCGTTTTCCCGGTTCCTGACAATCCGAAGAAAAGGGCAACATCCCCTTCACGGCCTACGTTTGCTGAACAGTGCATGGATAATATGCCGCTCTCGGGAAGAAGATAATTCATGACAGAAAAGATGGACTTCTTCATTTCACCTGCGTATTCAGTCCCCCCGATAAGGACTGTACGGCGTTCAAATGAAATCATGATGAATGTTTCTGATTTTGTCCCGTCAACAGCAGGGTCCGCTTTGAAATTTGGGGCGGAAATGACAGTAAACTCGGCATTATGGCTCAGCAGCTCTTCTTCATTTGGGCGGATGAAAAGCTGATGGGCAAATAAATTATGCCATGCATACTCATTAATAATCTGAATGGGCAGCCGGAATTTCTTATCTGCGCCTGCGAATCCCTTAAATACATACAACTCTTCTTTTTCCTTTAAATATTGTAAAACTTTATTGTATAAATTCGTGAATACTTCTTCCGGGATTGGCTGGTTAACTGGTCCCCAGTCAATTTTATCCCTTACTGAAGCTTCATTGACAATGTATTTGTCCTTCGGAGAACGTCCTGTATATTTTCCTGTCGCAGCACCTACGGCCCCGGTCGAGGTCAACAAACCCTCGTTTCGAGTCAGAACCTTTTCAACAAGCTGGGGAACAGACAGTTGAGTATGAACATTGTTTCCCGACAATAACTCGCTTATATCGCTCATCACACTTATATAACCCATCTGCGAATACCTTCCCTTTCAAAATAATGTTTGGCAGACTTTGCATCCTGAAATTAGTATAACACAATTAAACAATTAATCTATACTATTTGTTCGATATATATGTATTTCTTCCTTTTTAATGGACGTGCACACACTTTATCCCTTTAACCGGAAGAAACAATTGCTTGTTATGGGCGAATAGTCAGGTTGGTAATCGACTATAGAGCAACAAAAACCCTTGTAAAGGTCGAATAGAAAGGCTCTAATCGCCTTTAGGTCCACACAAACCCTTGTAAGGTAGATTAGAAAGGCTCTAATCGACTCCAGGTCCACACAAACCCTTGTAAAGGTCGAATAGAAAGGCTCTTATCTCCTTTAGGTCCACACAAACTCTTGTAAAGGTCGAATAGAAAGGCTCTAATCGACTCTAGGTCCACAAAAATCCTTGTTAAGGTAGAATAGAAAGGCTCTAATCGACTCTAGGTCCACACAAACTCTTGTAAAGGCAGAATAGAAAGGTTCTAATCGACTCTAGGTCCACAAATATCCTTGTTAAGGTAGAATAGAAAGGTTATAAATCAACTTTTAGCGTCTGCCTTCCTGTTGAATAAAATAAATATGATAAAATATAAATGAATATAAGAATTTTTTTGATAGGAATGGTCAATTTGAAAACGACTGCCCTTTTTGATAATACCTGCAGTTTATGCAGGGAGACCAAAAAAACGTTTAAAAAACTTGACTGGTTTAGTGCGGTGGATTGGATATCATTACAGGAGTATGAGAAGAACAGCACACAGCCTGCTTATGGATTGAACGTTCAAAGACCGACATTCGACAAGGCCGAGCTGAGAAAAGAGCTTCATATCATTACTTCAGGCGGCCGTGTGTTAAAGGGCTTCTATGCAGCCAGAAAGCTGATGATCCTTTCACCTCTGACATTTTTCCCCGGGCTGCTGTTATATTTACCTCTTGTGCCGTTGCTCGGGAACCCTGCCTATCGCTGGATTGCCAGGAACAGGCACAGAATTTTGCGGAGGAAATGCGACGACGGAAGCTGTGCGCTATGAAAGTTATAGACAAAATCATTGACAGTAATGTTTCTGTCCGATATGATTTTGTTTTGAACGGATACTCTCTTATCCCGAGCTGGTGGAGGGACAGGCCCTATGAAACCCAGCAACCTGCCAACATTGCATATGACTGCAGATTCAACCGTGATTCCTGGTCATTGCCGAGGCAAAGGTGCTAACCTGACGCAAGGTGGAAGTCCTTGAACGATAAGAGCGAAAGGCGCGAATTTGATTTTTACACCTTTCCTCAGACTGGAAAGGTTTTTTGCTGTTTTCTGAGTACGAATCTTTTTGTAAATGGCATAAGAAAAGTATAGCGTCTGAACGTAAACGCAGTTACTTCTGTTTTCCTTGCTTCATGGGCAGGATGGACATGAAGCAGCTCTGTGGAAATACAACGATTGCGTCAATTTTTCTAATAAAAACTCTGCGTTTATTTCATACTACATAGGGAATGAGTACCGTATCAATCTGAGGTTTAGCCATGTGATAACCTCTTGTTATTTTATAAATGAGGAGGAAAATCAATGTCGACAAGACGCCGTTTGTTCACTTCTGAATCAGTGACGGAAGGCCATCCGGACAAAATTTGTGACCAGATCTCTGATGCAATCCTGGATGCCATTTTAGCGAAGGATGCAAATGCCCGTGTTGCTGCAGAAACTTCTGTCACTACTGGCCTCGTGCTGGTGGCGGGAGAAATCACGACTTCTACATACGTAGATATCCCAAAAATTGTCCGGAAGACAGTCAAAAATATTGGCTACACACGTGCCAAGTACGGTTTCGACGCAGAAACATGTGCGGTTTTGACTTCTATTGATGAACAATCGCCTGATATCGCGATGGGGGTAGACCAGGCGCTTGAGGCCCGGGAAGGCCAAATGACCGACGAACAAATCGAAGCGATTGGTGCCGGGGATCAGGGGCTCATGTTCGGTTTTGCCTGCAATGAAACAAAAGAACTAATGCCATTGCCAATCTCATTGGCCCATAAGCTTTCCCGCCGTTTGACTGAGGTGCGTAAGGAAGAAATCCTGCCATACCTCCGCCCGGATGGAAAGACTCAGGTGACTGTTGAATATGACGAAAATGACAAGCCTGTACGGATTGATACAATTGTCATCTCTACCCAGCACCACCCTGAAATCTCTCTTGAGCAGATTCAGCGCAACCTGAAGGAGCACGTCATCAACCCGGTCGTCCCTGCGGAACTGATTGATGAGAATACTAAATATTTCATTAACCCGACAGGCCGGTTCGTCATTGGCGGACCTCAAGGGGATGCCGGGCTGACGGGCCGGAAAATCATTGTCGACACATATGGAGGATATGCCCGCCACGGTGGAGGAGCGTTCTCCGGCAAGGATCCGACAAAGGTTGACCGTTCTGCTGCATATGCAGCGCGCTATGTTGCAAAAAACATCGTCGCTGCAGGACTTGCTGAAAAAGTGGAAGTCCAGCTTGCATACGCGATTGGCGTAGCCCGCCCGGTCTCGATCTCTGTGGATACATTCGGCACTGGCAAGGTTACCGAGGATGTCTTGATTGATGTCGTCAGTAAAAACTTTGACCTTCGTCCGGCAGGGATCATCAGGATGCTTGACCTGCGCAGGCCGATTTATAAGCAGACAGCTGCCTATGGGCATTTCGGCCGCACAGACGTTGACCTCCCATGGGAACGTACCGATAAAGCTGATGCATTGCGCCAGCAGGCCTTAAACCAATAATTTTTAACTGGGAGTTACATTTTTATGTAACTCCCGTTTTTAATTTTTCGTCATATATAAGATACGGTTTGTCTGTTGTAAAAGCAGGTAATATATAGCGTTACCTGTTTTTTCCGCAGAATTTTTTGACTCGCCACTGCCAATCTATTACGATTAGTGGTAGTATTAGATAGTATGTTTTTGATGAGGATTGTCATAAACAAAGTGAATAAATTTTTTTGAAATGGAGTAGGTGAAGTACATAATGTGTGGCTTTATCGGTTGTGTACATGAAAAAGCACAGGAATACAGCAGTGAACAAAAACAGCTGTTTAAAAATATGAATGATATCATTACTCATCGTGGCCCTGATGATGATGGCTATTTTTATGATGAGCATATCCAGTTCGGCTTCCGCCGCCTCAGCATCATTGACATCGAGTGCGGACACCAGCCGCTCACTTATGAAAATGAACGCTATTGGATCATTTTCAACGGGGAAGTGTACAACTATGTAGAACTTCGAGAAGAATTGATCCGGGAGGGGTTGTCATTCGCAACACACTCTGATACAGAAGTCATTATTGCCCTGTACAGTCATCTGAAGGAAAAGTCAGTCGAAAAACTGCGCGGGATGTTTGCTTTCGTTATCTGGGACAAGGAGGAGCAGGTTCTGTTTGGCGCCAGGGATCCATTTGGAATCAAGCCGTTCTTTTACTACGACGACAAGGAAAGGACTTTCTTTGGATCCGAGAAGAAGAGCATCCTCCATGCCCTTGAAAATGATGTGCTGGATTATCAGTCTCTCCAGCACTATTTAACGTACCAGTTCGTCCCTGAGCCTGACACTATGTCCGAAGGAATAAAAAAGCTTGAGCCAGGACATTTTTTCACAAAAAAACTAGGCGCTCCAATGAACATCCAGAGGTACTGGAAAGCGCACTTCCAGCCGGTGCAAAAATCGGAGGCCCATTTCATCAAGGAAATTAAGGATGTACTATTTGATTCAGTAAAAATGCATATGCGCAGTGACGTGCCCGTTGGATCGTTCCTTTCCGGCGGAATTGACTCTTCGATCATTGCTTCGATCGCAAAGGAATTCCATCCAGCCATCAAGACTTTTTCCGTCGGTTTCGAAAGGAACGGCTTCAGTGAAATTGATGTGGCGAAGGAAACAGCCGACAAGCTAGGCGTCGAGAATATCAGCTATGTGATCACCCCGGAAGAGTACATGAAAGAACTTCCAAAAATCATGTGGCATATGGACGATCCTCTTGCCGACCCGGCGTGTGTCCCGCTTTATTTTGTAGCCCGCGAAGCGCGAAAGCATGTCACTGTCGTCCTGTCCGGTGAAGGGGCAGATGAATTGTTCGGCGGCTATAATATTTACCGCGAACCGCAGGATCTGGAAGTATTCAACAAAATTCCCGAGGCAGGGAAATCGCTCCTTAGAGGCATAGCGAAAATAATGCCTGAGGGAATGAAGGGCAAGAGCTTCATCGAACGTGGCGTGACCCCAATGGAGGAACGCTATATCGGCAACGCCAAAATGTTTACCGAGAATGAGAAGCGCGAGCTGTTGAATGTTTATCAGGACGGTGTTCAATATACGGATATCACAAAACCGTTATATCAGGAAAGCAGAGGCTATGACCCGGTAGACCAGATGCAGTATATTGACATCCATACGTGGATGCGCGGGGATATCCTGTTGAAAGCAGATAAAATGACAATGGCCCATTCACTGGAGCTGCGCGTTCCGTTCCTTGATAAAGTGGTGTTCGAAACAGCTTCGAAGATACCAACGAGCCTAAAAACTGCGGATGGCACGACAAAGTATATTTTGCGGAAAGCTGCAGAGGGGATTGTGCCAGACCACGTCCTTAACCGTAAAAAGCTGGGCTTTCCTGTTCCAATCCGCCACTGGCTGAAGGACGAAATGCATGATTGGGCGAAAAACACAATCCGCGAAAGCAACACTGACCATTTAATCAATAAACAATATGTATTGCGGCTGCTTGAAGACCACTGCCAGAACAAAGGCGATTACAGCCGGAAAATATGGACCGTTCTTATGTTCATGGTATGGCATGATGTGTATGCCGAAAAAAAATACTCCTTCCAGGAGGAGTATGAAGCGAAAAAATCATTGCAGGCGACTCAAGGCTAATGAGGAAGGTAGGTGATCGCCTGCCTTCCCATCTGCACCCATGATTCTTCGAAATCAGCGATGGGTGCTTTTTTATTTTTTTCGCCGGTAAGAGGGTCATTAAAATATATGGATTGTCCGTCGTACCCGGTAAGCAATACCGAATGTTCCTTGTAGGTAACCTTGATTTCCCCATCTGGGGTTTGCCAAGTCTGAAAAGCAGTTTCCGGCAGTTTTTTGAACTGTATATTCGTGATGACCCAGACCGGCCGTCCTTCAGAAAGATGGTTTTTAATTTCCTGCAGTTCAGAACCGGTTAAATCGGCAATTCTTCCGGGAAGATACTGGTCTGCCAGTTCTTTGATTGGAACATGGTAAACTCCAAGGCCGGGTTCACTGAAAGTATACATATTGCCTACAAACCCTTTATTTGGATCTCCAAAATAAATTTCGCCGCCTTCTGCCTTGTATGTTTCAGGATTTTTTTTAACTTTTTCGGCAAGGATCATTTTATCAACAGAAATGCCCGCATGCTGAAGAAGCATCGTCAGGCTGGTCACTTCACAGCCCCGCGGAAGCTCCGGCATTTGGGAAATTGCCGGTGCATCGATCAGTGCGTGGTCCTTGATTTCAATGATCGGCACCGGCTGGCTATGCTCAACAAATGTTTCTGTTTCAACAGCCGGCGGATAAGCCCATTGTTTGACAGAAACAACGGCCCTTGCGACACGGCCGCTTTCTTCAATGTCTGGCAGAAAAAACGCCATCACAAGCAGGAATACCGCATAAAACGTAATCGCAGCTTTCAGGAGATGTCCGCTGTTTCTTAGGAGAAGAAACAGCGAGAGCGATAAAAATCCGATTAAAATATATAATAAAGTCAAATATATCACCTTTAAGGCCTTGTTTGATGATGTCTTAAACAGGCAATCATTATATATTTATATCGGCTTTTTGCAGCGAATGTTAAGCGGGATTCATCACGAAAAAAGGCATATAATGCCATTTTTGGGGTAAAGTTCGATTAGCCGGTACTTTGTCCGCCATTTTTCGTTTGCACGCTTTTATATGATTTCGCTTTTTCAACATATTCCCGTGATATTCGTTCCATATCTGCAATATCTTCTCTTGTAAGCTCACGGACCACTTTTGCCGGCCTTCCGAAAGCAAGAGTATTAGGCGGGATTTTTTTTCCCTGGGGGACAAGGCTGCCTGCACCGATAAATGCCCCCTCACCGATTTCAGCACCGTCCAGGACAATCGCTCCCATGCCGATCAATGCTTGTTTCCTGACGATGCAGCTGTGAAGAATGACCTGGTGCCCAACTGTCACCTCATCCTCAAGGATAAGCGGATTGCCAGGGCTCTGGTGCAGGGTTGAATTGTCCTGGACGTTCACACGGTTGCCGATCATCACAGGCGCTACATCACCCCGAATGACACAGTTAAACCAGATGCTGGATTCTTCACCGATTTCGACATCACCGGTGATTGTAACGTAATCTGCGATAAAGGCTGACTCAGCAATTTTAGGTAATTTACCATTATACGGGTAAATCATTTGCCCACTCTCCCACGAAAAAAATGATATTAGTATTTTGTGCAGTGTAAAATTAATGCTTTTAACTTGCACAGTGCGCAGCGCGTCAAGTTAATTATATATTATTTAGAAAACAGTGAAAGTTAAATGGCAGGAGGAAGAAATGATGTGGAAATGGGAAGCAGAAGGTGAGGCAAAGGCGGTTATCGTAATGGTGCATGGTGCTCTTGAGCATCATCGCAGATATGGATGGCTGATTGAAATGTGGCGCTCATCAGGCTTTCATGTCATCATGGGGGATTTGCCCGGGCAAGGGCTGACAACAAGGGCAAATCGCGGCCATATTGATTCCTTTGACGAGTATTTGAATGAAGTAAAGGACTGGGTCCATGCCGCCTACGAATTTGAATTGCCAGTATTTTTGCTTGGCCACAGTATGGGAGGACTGGTGGCAATCAGGCTTCTCCAGGAAGCCAATCTTAATTTGGCAGGAGTCATCCTGTCATCTCCATGCCTTGGGCTTGTAGCGGCTCCGTCAAAGTTCAAGTATATGCTTTCGCATATCTTGAATGTCTTTATGCCCGCGTTCAGAATGCCGGCGGGCATTACGGTCGATATGGCCACCCGCAACCAGGACGTACGGGACGCTGATGCGAATGATTCACTTTACGTCACTAAAGTATCAGTGAGGTGGTACAGGGAGTTGGCGGCAGCGATGAAGCTTGCATTTGCCAGCCTGGATAAGGTGCGGGACGTGCCGATGCTCTTGATGCAGGCCGGAGATGATAGGATTGTCAATAAACATGCGGTAAAAGAATGGTTCAATCAAGCCCCGCAGTCAGAAAAACGGTATAAAGAATGGCCGAAATGCTATCATGAAATTTTTAATGAGCCTGAACGGGAAGAAGTGTTTGAATACGCGAAGGATTTTGTTTTGAGCCAGTTAAAAGCAATTGGCTATGCTTATTAAGGAAGGAGCCATCTATGTCGATTCCATCAAAGCCGTTGAGCTTAATGTACCATGTATACAGAAAAGTGCTTCCTGAAGTCAACCGCGAGATCCAAAGGTGGAAGCGCAGGGCTGGGATGATACCCAATCCCGAATTGAGAAAGCAGGCTCTGGCAAGCATTGAACTAAAGGCGTTTCATTGTGAAGGAGGCGCAATCTTCAGCCTGGCAGCACTGGAAAACAGCAGCGATGCAATCCGCTTTATCGTAGCCTATCAAACGATCAGTGATTATTTAGATAATTTGTGCGACAGAAGCACATCACATGATCCGGCTGATTTTGCGGCTCTCCACGAAGGGATGTCCGATGCTTTGTCACTTGGCGCGGCGTCTGGGACCTATTACCGGGAACGGCTGGACCGGGATGACGGAGGGTATTTATCCGAACTGGTTCAGACGTGCAGAAGCGTGTTAAAAAAAATTGAGCACTTTAACTCTATCAGCGAGCATTTGATGGAGCTGTGCCGACTCTATTGTGATCTGCAAGTCCACAAACACGTCGTCGTAAACGACAGGGTGCCAAGACTGAAGAGCTGGTTCGAAAACCACCGCTCGATCATTCCTGATATGGAATGGTACGAGTTTTCGGCATGTACAGGCTCTACCCTTGGGATCTTTTGCCTGGTATCTTATGCGATGAGGGAGGATTTTCGTCCGGAGCTTGCCGCAACAATCAAGAGCGGCTATTTTCCTTACATACAGGGGCTGCACATCCTGCTTGATTATTTAATCGACCAGGAGGAAGACCGAGCAGGGGGAGACCTGAATTTCTGCACTTATTACGAAAATGAGGAAAGGCTGTTTGAAAGGCTGAAGCATTTTATTGACAACGCTGATCTTCACACCTCCAAGCTTCCTCACAGAAAATTTCACCGACTGATCAACAGGGGTCTGCTTGGAGTATATTTATCAGATGCCAAGGTCCGCAGCCAGCGAAAAGTCAGAAAACTGGCGGTACAGATGATTAAGCAGGGAGGGGCGGCCAGCTATTTTTTTTACTTCAATGGTCTGATTTACCGCTCTGTGCAAAGATGGAGCCCTGCCGGATTGATGAGGACAATCATGGGCTTGCTGGTGCCGGGGAGATAGTTACTGTCGTCAACATATATAGAGGGGCTGGGAGGGCCAGCCCCACTTTTCATTTATCTTTTCTCAATCGCGACCACGAACGGCGGATTGTTTTTTTGATTTATAAACTGGTATTGCAGGACATGGACGAGGTTCTGGTCCAGGGTTCTTACATACTTGAGAAGGTAATCGCGTTCTACAGCACCTTCAGGATGGCCATGGTAGATGACGAGCACGATTATTCCCCCTGGTTCCAACAGATGGATCAGCTGGTCGACTGCTGCAATGGTTGTTTTTGGCGCCGTGACCACCTTTTTGTCACCGCCTGGCAAATAACCCAGATTAAATACTGCGCCTGAAATTTTCCCATGATGCAAGGGAGGAATACATTCGGCAATTTGTTCATGTCCATTACAAAAGAGGGTGGCCCTGTCAATCATGCCATGCTGAATCAATTTGGACTTGGTCGACAACAGCGCTTCATCCTGGATGTCAAAGCCGTAAACCCTCCCTGACGGACCAACGAGATTGGCTAAAAACAGTGTGTCGTGGCCATTTCCAATTGTTGCATCAACCGCAATATCACCGGGCTGTACGGCTTTTTCTAAAAGGCTTCTCGCGAATGGCAGGATTCTGTCAAGTTTCATCAGTTCACCTCAACCTTGTCGCTAATTTCCCGGAAGAAACAAGATCTGTTTGCAACATTTGCCTCTGGACAGTTATTACGGAAATATTTTCCCTGCATGCTGCCCCTTCTTTTAAGCTCAGCATCAATCGCGTTCAAAACTTGCCATTTGTTGACGCTCCACATCGGCCCCACCATTAAGTCAATCGGTCCATCGCCGGTAATCCGGTGCACAATCATTTCAGGAGGGAGTATTTCCAGCTGGTCGCATACAAGATGTACATACTCATCGAATGACAGGAATTGAAGCATTCCTTTTTCGTACTGTTTCACCATAGGCGTACCTTTTAGAAGATGCAGCAAGTGGATTTTGATTCCCTGCACATCCAATTTTGCAACCTCCCGAGCTGTTTCCATCATCATTTCAGGGGTTTCAAGCGGAAGCCCATTGATGATGTGTGTACAAATGCGGATTCCGTGCTTGCGGAGCTTATTCACCCCCTGGATATAGCATTCAAAATCATGCGCCCTATTGATGAGGAGGGCTGTCCGTTCATGGACTGTCTGGAGGCCAAGTTCCACCCACAAATATGTTCTTTCATTTAGTTCGGCAAGATATTCTACGACATCATCCGGAAGGCAATCCGGCCTCGTGGCAATTGACAGGCCTACGACTCCATCCTGTTTCAGTACAGTCTCGTATTTTTCCCTTAAAGCTTCAACTGGGGCATGGGTGTTTGTGTATGCCTGGAAATAGGCCATGTATTTGCCGTCCTTCCATTTCGTGTGCATCTTGTTCTTGATGTTCAGGAATTGGGTATCGAGGTCCTCAGCCCGGTTGCCGGCAAAATCCCCTGAACCAGCGGCACTGCAAAAAGTACAGCCGCCGTGTGCCACTGTCCCATCCCTGTTCGGGCAATCAAAGCCTCCATCCAATGCCACTTTAAACACTTTATGTCCAAATGTGTGGCGGAGGTGATAATTCCACGTATGGTATCGTTTCTCATCTGCTGCATACGGAAAAGGGTTGATCCGGTTCAATTCAGTACCCTCCTTGCTTACGTTTAAAAAGGAAATCATATTATTTTATCATGAGGAATGCCCATATCCAATGGAAATCAATAATGGAAGCATCTAGCAAGCAGGAAAAGTGATAGAAATGCTGATGTGAAACACAATAGAACTGAAGCCTCTAATCGCTTCATTCAGAATTCAAGGAGGGTTTGCATTGGCGACTCGTCAGTCTGTAGATGACCTTCTCCATCGTTGTGACCTGGCAATCCAAAATGCAGAGGAAGAATACAATGAGTCAAGCAGGCAGGAGCAATACAATGGCCTGGACTACACGGATACGCTTCAGACGCTTGAAGCAGCCTACAATGATCTGACCAGGCTTGCTGCCAGCTGTAATGCAGAGCAGCGTGACAGGCTTCACAGGATGAGGCTGAGGCTCCAGCAGACGCAGAACCGCATGATTTTACTTGATCAATAATTGGCAAGGCCCGGTTCCCCAAAGGAATATGGGCCTTGCCATCTTTTTTGCGGCAATTTTGAGTTATTGTAAATGATGCGGTAAACCGGGTTTTCACTATTTATATAGTCGTTCACAAAACGGTTAAAACTTGGTGAATTTCTGTGATTATAATCACAGATTGAACGTGTTTATAAATGGTTTAAATAAAGTAGATTAAAAATGCATTTTATTTTTATATTGTCCATATCTGCTTTTAGATAACCTCTGCCCGAAGTCGAGTCACGGTAAAAGTCATACTAACCGGCTTCATGGGCACCCAAATAAGTGTGCTTGTGAAAATATTCACGAAATCGTCAAATTTACCGGACTGACCCGAAACGAAATAGCATATGTGCTGGAGAGGATGTTTCAACAATGAAAAAAATAGCGCTATCCTGGTCCATGATCATTTGCCTCCTCGCCGCCGTCCCCGGGCTGGCAAGTGCGGAAAATCATCAAAATGCCTTGCAGATGGAGGAATTGACCATCCAGGTGATGCCGGAATTTTCTTACCACCCGAAGGATAAAAAGAAAAACAGGCCGCCGCTTTTGGTCGGTTACCACGTATCACTTAAAAACAACACAGACAAGCCGCAAAAAGGCCAGATTGAAGTACCGATTCCTATCAAGGACAAAAACTTCCGGATTGGATATGTCGCTGATTATTCGCTGGACCTGACAGAAATGAACGAAATCAATTACCAACTTGACAAGCAAAAAGGCACTATTTCATGGGAGACGAGCGAGGAAATCAAGCCGGAGGAAATTTATAAATTTGTGATTGAGTTTTACACTGACAGCATCAACGAAAGCAAGGACAGTAAAACACTTGATTATAAATTCGAAAGCTTTGCGGACACAGCATTGTTGAACCTGATTTTTGTGGAGCCGCTCAAGACCGACAGCTTTACCCTTAAGCCCGAGGCTGAATCCCACCAGAAAAATACTTACAATATGAACATGTTTTTGTACCAGGCCCAGGGGATGAAGCCGGGGGAAAAGAAGGAAATCCAGCTGAAGTACAAACGGGCAGAAACAAGAACGACCGGCGAAATCATGGATGACAAGGCTGGTGAATCTGCCAAACAAACAAATACGACGAACAACGAGGAAAAAATGCCACTCTGGATTGTTGTCTCCGTAGTGGGCGGAGTTACAGCAGTTGCAGCAGTCCTCCTGATCTTCGTGCTGAGGAGTCGCGCTAATCAATCCGGGAAGAAGGACAAATCCCAACAGCAAACAACTGAAAACGTGAAAAAAACAAAGCTCCGTTCGATGCTTTTGGATGGAAGGGTAACTGAAGAGGAATACAACGCATTATTGAAAAAGCTTGGAGGCCAGTAATTATGTCAAAAAATAAAAAAATCATGGCCGGGTTAGTACTGGCTGCAGCTGCAATCATGATCATGCTGTTCTCGACGATGCCGAGCGCCGGAAGCAAAGAGATTACAATCGCCGACCTGGTTGAAAACAGTGATAAATTTGACGGTGACTATGTGATGACCCAGGGCCTTTTAAAGAAAGAATCAATAAAGTGGGATGCCGACAAGCTTGAACTCCGCTTTGACATATATGAAGAAGGCAAAGGCAGCCTTCCTGTGTTTTATAAAGGCGTCAAGCCGGATAACTTCTCGGATGGCGTGATTGTCATTGTCGAGGGCTTTATTAAAGAAAACGGCGTATTTGAAGCTGAAAAAGTACAGACTAAATGCCCTTCCAAATATGAGGGCGAAGACATGAAGAACTACGACACTGAAATGCACAAGGAAATCTTCCATGGCAAACAGGATTAAAACAGATGGGTGGTTATCTGCATGTATTTGATCGGAAATATTGCTCTCTATCTCGGAATTGCTATATCGGCCTACGCACTAGTCGCCAATATCATTGGGCTTAAAAATCGGAGCAACAAGTGGCTGGAAAGTGCAAGAGGAGGAATTTTATCACTGGTTTTTGTGTCAAGCATCGCCTCATTCCTGCTGCTCTATCTGCTCGGAACAAGCCGGTTCCAATATAAATATGTTGCGTTGTACACGAATGAGAGCTTGCCGCTAGTGTATAAGCTGACAGCCTTCTGGGCAGGAAATGCCGGCTCTTTGATGTTATGGGCTTTCCTGCTTTGCATTTACGCTGGCATACTCGTATTTTCGAAAGAAAAAAGAAATGCGATGATGCCTTACGTATCCAGCATTTTGCTTTTAAACATATTATTCTTTTTCATTGTCATGGCCCTTAATGCCAACCCGTTTGAAATGACAGATAAAGTGCCCGCAGACGGCAAAGGGCTGAATCCGATGCTTCAAAATCCTGGCATGGTCATTCATCCGGTGACCCTTTATATGGGTTATGTCGGGCTTGCTGTCCCGTTCGCATTTGGCATCGCGGCACTGGTCATGAAAAGGATGGATGCTGAGTGGATCAAGCTTACAAGGCGCTGGACACTGACAGCATGGCTATTTTTGACCATCGGAAACATCGTCGGCGGCTGGTGGGCCTACCTCGAGCTCGGATGGGGCGGCTACTGGGCATGGGATCCGGTTGAGAACGCATCGTTTCTGCCGTGGCTGACCGTATCTGCGTTCCTGCACTCGGTCATGATCCAGGAAAGGAAGAACATGCTGAAAACATGGAATGTCAGCCTGATCATCCTGTCATATATTTTATCGCTATTTGGAACCTTCCTTGTGAGAAGCGGCATTTTAACAAGTGTCCATGCTTTCGGGGACAGCAATCTGGGCACTTATTTCCTTGTTTTCATGGCGTTCATGATGCTTTTGTCCATCTATATCGTGATGTCGAGGTACCAGCTCATTAAAAAAGAAAGCAATCCAATCGAATCCTATTTTTCAAAGGAAAGCAGCTTTTTGTTAAACAACCTAATCCTCATCGCTGCTGCTTTCGCGGTATTCTGGGGAACGATGTACCCACTTATATCTGAATCCGTTACAGGTACAAAAGTAAACGTCGGGGCACCGTATTTTAACAAGGTCATGGCGCCAATCATGCTTGCACTGATCGTGCTGATGGCAATTTGCCCTTTGATTGCGTGGCAGAAGGCGGCTGTTGAAATTTTTTTAAAAAACAGCGTGTGGCCTTATGCATCAGGGGTGCTGGCCGCAGTAGTGCTGCTGTCATTGGGAGTTAAAGGGATATACGCAATTATTGGACTGTCCGCAACTGCATACATGCTTGCGACACATTTGCAGGAATTTGCGCGCGGCATGCAGGCACGGATGAAGGCGACAAGGGAAAATGTATTGCAGGCAGCTCTCAAGCTGACGTTGAAAAACCAGCGCAGATACGGTGGCTATCTTGTCCACATCGGGGTTGCGGTATTGGCTGTCGGGGTAATATCTTCCCACGCCTATTCCGATGAAGTTTTGAAAACGGTCGACAAAGGGCAGAGCTTCCAAATCGGTGAGTATGAGCTGACATTCAACAGCATGACCGAGCATAGCAAAAACGGCAACGGGATCGTCGTCGCGAACGTGGACGCAAAATATAAAGGTAAAAGCATTGGAACAATCAAACCCGAAAAAATCTTTTATGAAACATGGCCTGAGCCATCGACTGAAGTGGCAATCAAGACGCATTGGTCTGAAGACCTTTATGTTGTCCTAAGTTCATGGGAGAACAAAGAAAAAGCCACATTCCTTGTCAAAGTAAATCCGTTTGTCAGCTGGATTTGGGCGGGGGGAATCATCATGATGGCCGGAACGGCGTTGGCCCTTTTTGGAGGCAGGACGGTTCCCTTCCGGTTGGCATACAGTTCAAGCGTTAACGTACAGGGAAGGTGATTTGGATGAAGACAAAAATAACGGTGATAGCCTTGTTCATCATCATTCTGATTCCAGGGCTGACTGCCGCTTACACATACAACTCGAAGGAATTCCAGCATATCATCAAACAGCTTGACATGCAGGGCCACGCCGACCATGAGCTTTCCACCTGTTCTGTGAAAAAGGTTTATTATGAAGAAGTTGTTGAAATGCTTAACGGCGGCAAGTCAGAAAAAGAAATCATCCAGTCCTATGTCGATGAATACGGCCAGGCCGCGCTCAGGACCCCTGGCAGCGGAAAAAGCGGCCTGATTGCCTGGGGAATGCCTGCAGCCGGGTTTGCGGCCGGCATCGCCGTCGTGGCAATTTGGCTGAAAAAGCTAAAAGGCAATGGGCACAGACAGAGCGATTTCAAAACAGTGAAATGGGAGTCAGACACCGAAAAAGAGATCGCCGGAAAACTATTTGATGAAGAGCGACGAAAGCTTTTCTAACAGTTAATCTGTTCTGAATCAGGATAATTGTCTAGCTTCAGCGCCTTGCCCCTCGGGTCATAAGCCGTCTCCTTTCGGAAATCGGGATTTCCTGCAGGAGCCGTCTTATGCCTGTCGGGGCTGACCAAGGCGCATACGCTTTTCTTTTAGGAGTTGATAGATATGGACTTTATACTATTAATAGCTGGAGCCGCGGTGATCATTACCTGCTTCTATTTTATTGTCTCGCCGTTTTTTGCAGGGAACCGGGGTGAGGCCGCTGCAAAGGAAACTGGGGAAGAGCGTCTTACGCTCGACATGGTTTACGGAGCTGTAAATGAATTGGAAATGGATTATTTGATGAAAAAAGTGAATGAAAAAGACTTTGTCCAGATGAAAGAACAATACCAGCTTCTTGCTAGTGAGATTATGAAGCAGGAAAGCAAACCAAAATCAGCTGCTGCCAGCAAGAACCGGTCAGACCAGGCTGAGCTTGAAATTTTGCGCGAACTGCAAAAGCTGCGCAAACAGGAAGGAAGATAAGGATGGGTGAAATACCTGCTTTTCATCCCGAATGGCTTGTCACGTTTTGGCTGACCACGCCGGGACTGAACTTGCTCAATCCGCACTATCTCCTGATTTTTATCGCCATTTTTACACTCGGGATGTATTTTTTCAGAAAACAACGTGTTGCAGTACAAGTGCCCGATGAGGATGAAAAACGCTTTAAGCATTTGCTCATGAAAAAAACTGTCATCGAAAAGCAAGTAGACGAATTGGAAGAGAGCCGAAAACAGGGAAGCCTCACCGAGGAGAAATATGAACAAAAAGCAAAGGAATTGGAGAAACATCTTGACCAGGTGAAGAAAGAACTGCTCCACTACACCTTATGAAAGAGTGGGAACCATGCTTGAATTGAAAAGTTTGACGAAAGTACTGGGAGATAAGTTAATTTTACGGAATGTCACTCTTTCGCTGGAAAGAGGGGAGACGCTCGCAGTCATAGGCCCGAACGGTGCCGGAAAAAGCACATTTTTTAAATGCACGGTCGGCCTGCTGCAGCCCACAAGCGGGGAAATTCTTCTGGACGGCGAACAGGTGAAAAAGAATTCACCAGCCGTTAAGCAGAAGATCGGCTTTCTCGGACATGAGTCATTCCTGTACAACACCCTTACGCCAATGGAGAATCTTAAATTCTACGGAAAATTGTACAAAATTAAAGAGATTGACCGAAAGGCAAACGAATTATTGAAGGAAGTGGGCCTCCACCTGTTCCGTGATATGCCGATCCGATCTTTTTCAAGAGGAATGATGCAGAGGCTTGCGATTGCACGGGTACTCCTTGCCGAGCCGGAAATCCTGATGCTCGATGAGCCCCATACCGGCCTTGACCAGGACGCGGTTGCGCTGTTGAACCGGATCATTAAAGAAAAGCAGCTAAGCGGAACATCGATTTTGATTATCTCCCATGATTTTGAGCAGGTATATGCACTTGCCGACAGGGTGGCCATTTTGAGCAAAGGAAAGATTGCCGGTACGATGGACCTTAACCCGGATGTTGGCCTGGATGTGATGAGGCAATGGTACGAGAAGGCGGTGAGGGGAGCATGAATTCGATCCTCGGAGACGCCATGACGATTGCCGGGAAAGACTTGAGCAATGAGCTGAAGACAAAGCAGACGATCGGGATGATGGTCATCTTCTCAAGCCTGGTCATCCTAGTATTGAGCTTTGCATTTGACCCAACAAATAATATGGTGAAGGCAATCATTCCGGGCCTGGTCTGGCTGATCACCGTCTTTTCCGGAATCCTCGGCCTGAACCGTTCGTTTCTTTCGGAACATGAAAATGATTGCCTGACGGGCCTCCGTTCGGCTCCTATTGACCCGGCAAGCATATATCTTGGCAAAGTGATCGCCAATTTCTCACTTGTCACAGTTGTTCAACTGATCAGCATACCTGTGTTGTTCATCTTGTTCGATTATCATTTTATCGGCTCTTATGTCTGGTTCACCCTGGTTGTATTATGCGGCACTTTCGGCTTCATCATCGTTGGCACCTTTCTCGCGGCGCTCGCGGCAAACGCCAAGAACAGTGAAATGCTGCTTCCTGTCCTGCTGCTGCCGCTGCTCAGCCCGTTGATGATTGCCGGTGTGCAGGCAACAAGGATTGTGCTTGAAAATGAAAATATGAAAGACGCTGTATCATGGCTTCAGCTGATGGCGGCATATGACCTTTTGTTCCTCGCAGCTTGTTTCTTCTTATTTGAATTTATCATGGAGGGATCTTAATGAAACACAATTCAGGCCTTATTGACCGGGTGTTGCTTTACACACTCGTTCCGTCGTTCTTTGTCGCCCTTTATCTAGTGTTTATCTGGTCTCCAGTTGAAAAGGTCATGGGAGCACCCCAGAAAATCTTTTATTTTCATGTTGGCTGTGCATGGGTGGCATTCCTGGCGTTCATCACGGTCGGCTACTATAGTGTCAGGACGTTGATCAAGCCAAAAATAAACCATCACATCAACGCGGGTATTGCAGCTGAAATTGGTGTCCTGTTTACAACAATCACCCTTGTGACCGGGATGATCTGGGGGAAATCAAGCTGGAATGCATGGTGGACCTGGGAACCGCGCCTTGCGACTACGTTAATCCTTTGGTTCATCTATGTAGCATACCTGTTCGTGAGAAAAATGGATGGGTCATGGGAAAAAATCGCAAAATTGTCCGCGGTATTCGGCATTATAGGTTGCATCAATGTACCGATCGTCTTCATGGCAATCCGCTGGTGGAACACAAAGCTGCACCCGGTAGTGTTCGGTGACGGCAAGAACCAGCAGGGTGGAGGCATCGAGCCGGATATGCTTGTTACTTTATTGTTTTGCATTTTTACAATCACAGTGCTTTACGCATTCATGATGCGTAAAGGTGTTGAAATCGAAAAAATGCGCTTCATTGTGAAAGAAGCGAAGAACAAAGCGATCAGCAAACTTGCTGGATAACAAAAATAGTCGAAAAACAATTGTTTCAACAAAAAAGGAGGCAACATCAAATGACTTATCTATTCATGGCATATTCAGTAATTTGGGCTTTAATTGTGGGTTATGTACTGGTTCTCGGAAAACGCCAGAAAGACCTGAAAAAAGAACTGCAGCTGTTAGAGGAATGGAATACAGAACATTGAACTACCCACCACTTATTTTTCTAACGAAAATTTGAAGTGGGGGATTCCTGCGAACACCAATGTATCCACTGATTATTTAGCAGGCTACCCCCGTCGCACCGACGGTTGGCAGTACAAGCGACTTTTTTAGTCTCCTGCGGTTTGCAAGTTTGTACGTTGGACTCGCCACACGCCCTACTTCACCTTGGTTTTCGCAACTTCGGAACGTGTGAAGGCGATTAGAACGTTGAAGATTTTACCTGGCAGACGTTTTTCCTGCCAGAACCTCATATCTTCAGTTTTCAAAGAACAACTTGTACAGGAATATAATTCCATGCATGTTTTGTTAATCGAAAAGGCGATTCATCTTCTACTCATTTTGGGCTATGCCCTCTACAAAATTGAAGTAGGAGTGTTCCCGCCTAGAAAAATAAAAGCAGGTGAGAGAATGGGGAAGAAAATCGTTCCGTTGTTCGTCATCATCGCAGCATTTGGGATCCTCGGGTTTCTCATGAATGGCCTTGGCGGTAAAGCCTCGGCCAATCCCGGGGACAAGGCGATCGAGTTTGAACTAAAAGATATATATGGGAAAAAGTATAAATTATCCGATTTTAATGGCCGGACAGTAGTGCTGAACTTCTTTGCCACCTGGTGCCAGCCATGTATAGATGAAGCACCGGAGCTTGAGGCATTCGGAAAAGATTACAAAAATGCAAAGCTGCTCATTATCGCTAAAGGCGAATCGACAATGAGGATGAAAAAATATATTAGCGAAAGCAACTCGAAGTTAACTTACTTATTGGATACAAAAGAAGATACTTCAAAGGCTTACAATGTCGTCGGCCAGCCCGAAACTGTGATTATCGATAAAAACGGGTTAATTGTACACAGATTTTCCGGACCGACCACAAAGGACAATTTAATCGATTTGATTGAGAAAAAGGCTTCACCATAACCTGGTTAAAACACGTTCAGTGTTTTAATAGATTCATTATTTGTATCTAGCTATGGCGCCTAGCCCCTCGGGTCATAAGCCAGTCCCCTACAAAAGTCAAAAAGCGACTTCCTCCGGGGACTGTCTTATGCCTGTCGGACTTGCACAGGATGTGCTGACGTGGACGTTCGCCACAGGACGTGGCGGTTTTTAGTCGAAGTTCATCTGTCAAGGCGCCTCCGCTTTTATGCTTTAAGGGAAGGTGAAAGTGATGTTAAAAAAACTCTTGGCTATTGACAAGAGGATGCTGTTGTTCATCGGTGTCTTTGCCGGGATCATTGTTTCGGTGGTCACCGTGAAGACATTGGCGTATACGGATTCCCCGGATTTTTGCAGCAGCTGCCATATCATGACCAATGTCAATGAATCGTTTTCCGATTCAACGCATGCTGAACTGGCCTGTGGGGACTGCCATCTGCCGCACGACAATATGGTCAAAAAGTATTCGTATAAGGCAAAAGCCGGGATGACACATGTTTATTACAATACTCTGGGGGAAGAAAAAATTCCTAAAGTGCTGCATGCAACAGACAGCACAGAAGATGTAGTCAGCCACAACTGTATCAGTTGCCACGAAAACACATTAGAGAACGTGTCGCATGATGCAAAAGACAACTGCACAAGCTGCCACCAGTCTGTGCCGCATGGAAAAGGCTTTAAGACAGAAGATTACTTTAAGCCGCCAAAATCAGGGGAGTTACTAGAAAATAAGGGAGGTACTATGAACAATGGCTAGGAATTTTCGGTGGGGATACTTGATCCTGGTCGCTGTCATAATGATCATTTCAGGCTGCTCAGGCTCGGAGGATAAAGCAACTTCAGCCAGTGAGCTGAAAACCGGGCTGAAAAAAAATGAAATAAGCAACGAAGCATTCAAGGATTTATTCCCGCTTCAATATGACAGCTACAAGAAAAATGAAAAAATGCAAGATACAAAATACAGCGGCTCCGTCAAACGCAGCAAGTTTGACCATGATAAAGAGCCTTACCTGCCAGTCCTTTTTAACGGATACGGCTTTGCGACCGAATACAACGAAGACCGCGGCCACACATACGCAAACGAAGACATCCGCGCGGTGGCACGTATCACTGACAAGTCGGTCGGTTCTTGCTTAACTTGTAAATCAACGGCTGTTCCACACATGATCGAGGAAATGGGCGACGACTATTGGGGCGGCAATTTCAATAAAGACATCTGGCCAAAGGCAGAAGCAATGGGCCATTCGCCAATCGGCTGCTCCGACTGCCATGATCCGCAAACGATGGACCTGCGCGTTACCCGTCCAAGCTTTGTTAAAGGAATGGAATCACAGGGTATTGACATATCGAAGGCTACCAAAAATGACATGCGGAGCTATGTATGCGGACAGTGTCATGTTGAATATTACTTTGCCGCAGATAACAGCGAAGTCACTTTCCCTTGGTCCAAAGGGTTCAAGCCTGAGGACATGTATGAATACTATGAAACAACAGCGAAAGAAAATGGTTTCGAAAAAGACTGGGTCCATAATGTTTCCGGGACACCAACACTGAAATCACAGCATCCAGACTTTGAAACCCATATGGAAGGTCCTCACGGAAAAGCTGGTGTAAGCTGTGCAGACTGCCATATGCCATATGACCGTGTTGACGGCAAGAAAAAAATCAGCTCCCACTGGTGGACTTCACCGCTTAAGACAATGGATCAATCCTGTGCAACATGCCATAGCAACCGGGAAATGGACGACCTGAAGGAACGCGTCACGGACATCCAGGATACACATATGGAAGGGCTTCATAACGCAGAAGATGTCTCGATCACTGCACACTACTATGTCAATAAAATGATTACATCTGGAGTAAGCGCAGAAAAAGTGAAGGTAGCTCAGGAACATGTCCGAAAAGGCCAGTGGTTCTGGGATATTGTTGCGGCTGAAAGCTCCGCAGGATTCCATAATCCGCAAGGATCGATGAATTCGTTAAGAATTTCAATGGAAGCATCCAACAAAGCTATTAAAGTAGCGACAGAGGAATTAGTGAAGAAAGGCGTGAGCCTTGAGGAACTAAATTCAGAGATCGAAAAAACGAAAAAGGCTGTTTATGACGAGAAAGATAACTTCAAGAAGAAAGACCATGCAACTGGCAGCTACTTCCCGGCCCAACAGCCTCCGGCACCACCAGCGACTAACAAATAATAGAGATATGTTATCAAGTATAGAGAATAGTTAAATAGGAAAACACTGTGCAAATAGTAGCTTGTGCAGTGTTTTCTTTAGTTTGGCAAACTTTTAGACATGTGTCAATATCATAACATGGTTCAATAGTGAATTTTCTTTGAAAATCCTTTGAGCATCATAGATCCAATCCGGGTTTAAAACTCAGGTGTTAAGACGGAAATATTTTATATTGCAACACGGCATAAAAACCTCTAAAATTACTTTGGTGTTCGAAATAATTTGTTTTGAAGGAGCGTTTAATATGCCGCGAGCCCTGTGGCTTTTGATAATTGGAATGGCAGTTAATGTAACAGGATCTTCTTTCTTGTGGCCATTAAACGCCATATATATTCATGACCATCTTGGCAAATCTTTGTCCGTTGCAGGGATTGTTTTAATGCTGAATTCAGCTGCAAGTGTAATAGGGAACCTGTTCGGAGGGAATCTTTTTGATAAAATAGGCGGATATAAATCGATTCTCCTTGGAATCTTCATCACACTATTGAGCCTTGCTGGCATGACAATCTGGCATGGATGGCCCCAATACGTCGTCTTTTTAACCATTGCGGGATTTGGTTCCGGCATTGTTTTCCCGTCGATGTATGCAATGGCAGGTTCCGTCTGGAAGGAAGGAGGGCGTAAGGCGTTTAATGCGATTTACGTGGCGCAGAATTTAGGTGTCGCTTTAGGCGCAGCACTTGGCGGGCTGGTTGCCTCTTATTCATTTCAGCTCATCTTCCTGGCAAATGCATTGATGTATTTCATATTCATGTTGATAGCTGTTTTCGGTTACCGGGGAATTAATATCCATGCTGCTCAACATACGAGCATCCTTAAGGAAAACGGCCAGGTTAAAAGCCATGCAAAATTACAGGCTCTCCTCATATTATGTACAGGCTATTTGTTGTGCTGGGTGGGCTATGTCCAGTGGCAGTCGACAATCGCTGCCTATACCCAGGAGATTGGCATCACACTGAAAGAATACAGTATCCTGTGGACCATTAACGGAGCTTTGATTGTAATCGGCCAGCCAGTGTTGAACAGACTTGTCAAGCCGTTTGAAAAATCGATAAAAATTCAAATGGTGTTGGGCATGGCCATTTTCATTGTAGCGTTTGCAGTTGCAGCATCAGCCCATCAATTTTCAGGGTTCTTAACGGCGATGGGCATTTTGACAATCGGGGAGATGCTTATCTGGCCTGCAGTGCCAACGGTGGCCGACCAGCTGGCCCCTAAAGGGCGGGAAGGCTTTTACCAGGGTGTCGTCAACAGCACCGCAACAGGCGGGAGAATGATTGGCCCGCTCCTGGGAGGCATTCTAGTTGACCTGAATGGAATGTCCATGCTCTTCACAATGATGATATGCCTATTCATTGTTTCAATCGGGACAACGCTTGTTTATGACCGGAAACTGAAGGAACCAAAACATATAGCTACAAAAGCAAATTAGTAAAACTCCGTATCACATGTTTTTGGATTTTGAATATGATGACTAATACATTTCCCGCTTGGTTGTCCACTGCTTGCAAATGAGCGGGAAATTTATTACAATATGTCTATGATTTAATACAATATGTCTATAATTTATAATGAAAGACCGTGACAAGGAGTAGTAGTGGTGCTTTAGCCCGATGTTAGAGAGCTGGCGGATGGTGCAAGCCGGCCGGGACCACCGTGAACTCGCCTTTGAGTCGCAAGTGTGAACCTAAAGTAATGCTTGCCGTTTTCCGCGTTAAGGATTGAATGAAGCGAGTGAATTTTCACTAATGTGGGTGGTACCGCGGGAGATATACATATCCTCTCGTCCCTTTTGGGATGGGGGGTTTTTTATTTTTTTATGAAAAGCTTACTGTCGGAGCATACAACATCATCTATCGATAACAGGAGGTACAAAACGATGAGCTTTAGCCATCAGCAGATTGAAAAGAAATGGCAGAAATTTTGGGAAGAAAATAAAACATTTAAAACAACAGAAGATAAAGGGAAGCGAAAATTCTACGCACTTGATATGTTCCCGTACCCTTCTGGCGCCGGCCTTCACGTAGGGCATCCAGAAGGATACACAGCAACAGACATCCTTTCCCGGACAAAGAGGATGCAAGGATATAATGTGCTTCACCCAATGGGCTGGGATGCCTTTGGACTCCCTGCAGAGCAATACGCGCTGGATACCGGAAACGACCCGGCGGAATTCACAAAACTTAACGTTGACAACTTCCGCCGCCAAATTAAGTCGCTTGGATTTTCATATGACTGGGACAGGGAGATAAATACGACCGACCCAGGCTATTATAAATGGACCCAATGGATTTTCCTGAAGCTTTATGAAAAAGGACTTGCGTATATCGATGAGGTTGCAGTCAACTGGTGCCCGGCACTCGGAACGGTACTGGCAAACGAAGAGGTCATTGATGGCAAAAGTGAGCGCGGCGGCCACCCGGTGGAACGGCGCCCGATGAAGCAATGGATGCTAAGGATCACCGCTTATGCTGACAGGCTCCTTGATGATCTGGAAGAAGTCGATTGGCCTGAAAGCATTAAAGAAATGCAGCGTAACTGGATCGGCCGCTCCGAGGGTGCCGAAATCACATTTGAAATTGATGGCCATGACGCAAAATTCACCGTTTTTACAACCAGGCCAGATACTTTGTTCGGCGCGACTTATGCGGTTCTTGCTCCTGAACATCCGTTTGTAGATAAGATAACTGCCGATGGGCAACGTAAAGAAGTGGACAGATACCTTGACCAAATTAAGAGCAAAAGCGACCTGGAGCGGACCGACCTCGCAAAAGAGAAAACCGGTGTGTTTACAGGGGCGTACGCAGTTAATCCGGCAAACGGCGAAAAAATGCCGATCTGGATTGCGGACTACGTGCTGATGAGCTATGGGACTGGCGCAATCATGGCTGTTCCCGCACACGACGAACGCGATTATGAGTTCGCCCAGAAATTCGGACTTGAGATTAAAGAAGTGGTTGCCGGCGGAAATGTGGAAGAAGAAGCCTATACAGGCGATGGGAAACATGTAAATTCCGCTTTCCTTGACGGACTGAACAAAGAAGAAGCCATCAGCAGGATGATTTCGTGGCTCGAAGAGAAGAAAATCGGCACGAAAAAGGTGACCTACCGTTTGCGTGACTGGCTGTTCAGCCGCCAGCGCTACTGGGGTGAGCCGATCCCGATCATCCACTGGGAAGATGGCACCATGTCAACAGTTCCGGAAGAAGAACTGCCGCTTTTCCTTCCGAAAACAACGGAAATTAAACCGTCCGGAACGGGCGAGTCACCTCTGGCGAATATTTCTGATTGGGTAAATGTGACCGATCCTGAAACAGGCAAAAAAGGGCGCCGGGAAACGAACACGATGCCGCAATGGGCAGGCAGCTGCTGGTATTATCTTCGCTATATTGACCCTAAAAACGAAAACAGGCTTGCTGACCAGGAAAAGCTGAATGAATGGCTTCCGGTCGACATTTATATCGGTGGTGCCGAGCATGCAGTACTGCACTTGCTGTACGCGCGTTTCTGGCATAAATTCCTTTACGATATCGGGGTTGTTCCTACAAAGGAACCATTCCAGAAACTGTTTAACCAGGGGATGATCCTTGGTGAAAACAACGAAAAAATGAGTAAGTCAAAGGGGAATGTCGTCAATCCTGACCAAATCGTTGAAAGCCATGGTGCAGACACGCTCCGCCTCTACGAAATGTTCATGGGCCCGCTTGATGCATCCATTGCCTGGTCGACCAATGGCCTTGACGGGGCACGCCGCTTCCTTGACCGCATTTGGCGCCTCGTAGTTCAAGAAAATGGTTCTGTAAATCCGAAGATCCACGATGCCGACGGCCGTGAGCTTGAAAAGGCTTACCACCAGACTGTGAAGAAGGTGACCGAGGATTACGAAGGCCTTCGCTTTAATACAGCCATTTCCCAGCTGATGGTCTTTATCAATGAAGCTTACAAAGTATCCGGGATTCCTAAGGATTATATGGAAGGCTTTGTCAAAATGCTTTCTCCTGTGTGCCCTCATATCGCTGAAGAGTTATGGCAAAAGCTGGGCCACACTGACACAATTGCTTACGCCGCATGGCCTGCCTATGATGAAGCAAAGCTTGTCGATGATGAAGTGGAAATCGTTGTCCAGATCAACGGAAAGATCAAAGCGAAAATGATGGTCCCGGCTGACGCCAACAGGGAAACATTGGAGCAAATTGCGATGGATACTGACACGGTGAAAGAACAAATTGACGGGAAAACAGTGAGAAAAGTCATCGCTGTTCCAGGAAAGCTAGTTAATATCGTTGCAAACTAATGTAAAAAGGACTCGCCGGCGGGCGGGTCCTTTTATAAATGGTGTAAAGCATCACCTGTATTTCTAAATCCCGGGAATATCTCCGAAGTTACCGGGATTAAATTTATGGTTACCGGGATTAAATTTATAGTTACCGGGATTAAATTTATGGTTACCGGGATTAAATTTATAGTTACCGGGATTAAATTTATGGTTACCGGGATTAAATTTATAGTTACCGGGATTAAAACGGCAGCAACCAGTAAAAATGGCTTTTTGGAATACTGGCACATCACTATTTTATGGAATATCCCGTAAAATCGAGTTGTTCATTTTCGTTTTATTCCGATTTTGGTTATAATACATCAAATAAGAACAATGGTATAAGGGAAGGATGGATACGATGGACGATATTAAGACGATTACTACGCAACAACTGCAAAAAAGGCTGGAAGCCGGTGAAAAACTAGAGATTGTCGATGTCAGGGAAGACGAAGAAGTGGCGACTGGAATGGTTCCTGGGGCAAAGCATATTAGGATGGGCGACATCCCTGACAATCTGGAATATTTTGATAAAGACAAAGAATACATTCTCATTTGCCGTTCAAGCAGGCGCAGCGCCAATGTGTGCCATTATTTGCAGGACCAGGGCTATAAAGTCAGGAATATGGTTGGCGGCATGCTTGAATGGGAAGGGGAAGTAGAATAACCGCTTTTGCCGCCGTAAAGTCCATGCTTATAAAAAACTGAAAATTTGGCCAGAATGGTAAAAAAAGAGAGGGAGAAGAGTTTTGATTCAGGTCAAGGTGTTTGATCATGAGCATGAGAAGGATCTTGAAAAAGAAATGAACCGGTTTTTGGGACGGCTGGACGAGGATAAGCTGCTGGATATTAAATATAATGTTGCCGTAATGCAAGAAGAAGAGGATGATCAAATTTACTGTTTTTCTGCGATGGTAGTGTACAGAGCCTGAAAGTATCAGGCTCTGTTTTTCATGAATTGATAGCATTCAGTGCCGCATTTGTTCCGGCGAGCCTCCCTGTGACCAGGGCTGAAGTAATGTTGTAGCCGCCGGTATACCCATGTATGTCCAGGATTTCACCGCAAAAGAACAAGCCCTCCATTAATTTGGACCCCATTGTTTGTGGCTCGACTTCCTTTACCGATACTCCCCCACCGGTCACAAATGCTTTTTCAAGGGGCAAGGTTCCATTCACTTTAAATTCAAACTGCTTGCAGCTCTTGACAAAGGCACGGATTTTTTCATGTGGAAGCTGCCCTGCCTGTGTGGCCGGATCAATCCCGTTGTGTTCCAGCAAAAACAGCAGATACCTCTCGGGAATGAGCCCTTTTAACAAGTTTTTAACAGATTTTTTCGGCTCGGCCTTCACCGCACTGTTTATTTCCTCAAACAGCGGCTGTTCCTTTTTTTCAGGCAGTGCGTCGAGGCTCACTGTTACTTCTTTTAAGTTCCATTTTTGCATGGCTTTCACCACGAATTGGCTGCACCTCAGGACGGCCGGGCCGCTGATGCCAAAATGGGTGAAAATCATATCCATTTTGTGGGTCACAATCGGTTTGCCTTTAGGATTAAGGACGGAGAGCGCCCCATCTCTCAGTGACAGCCCCTGCAGGACCTTTTGCTTGATAAACGGCTCATTTGACGTGACAGGCACTTCAGTTGGAAACAGCTGTGTGATAGTATGCCCGGCTTTTTGGGCCCATGGGTATCCATCACCGGTGGAGCCTGTATGGGGAACCGATTTTCCGCCCACCGCGATCACAATGCTGCCTGCATGGATGGTTTCCCCGTTCTGCAATTTTACCGCATCTACTTTGCCTTCCTTATATATCACATCACTCACCGGGCTGTTTGTTTTAATTTCAACCCGAAGCTGTTTTATTTTGTTTATGAGTGCGTCAACTACCGATTGGGCTTTATTGTTAACGGGAAACATTCTTCCGTGGTCTTCTTCCTTCAGCTCAATTCCCAGCTTTTCAAAAAAATCAATTATGTCTTCATTGCTGAAAATAGACAGTGCGCTATAGAGGAAACGCCCATTGCCGGGAATATGTTTAATGATCTCTTCAATAGGGAGCCGGTTTGTGACATTGCAGCGCCCTCCGCCTGAAATGGCCAGCTTTCGGCCGAGCTTGTCACCTTTGTCAATAAGGAGCACCCTTGCCCCGTGTTCGCCTGCTGCACTGGCGGCCATTAAGCCTGAAGGCCCACCACCAATGACAATTACATCGAATTTCATATGTCCACCAACTTTTTCATTTCGTAAAAAGATTCGTTCTTCATTATAAAACATTTCCTGAAACTACGAAAATGAAACAGCGAGGATAACTGCAGCAGAAAGTGGCAGAGACGAAGAAAGAAAGGTAAACTTAAAATTGCGGAAATTGACAACTATTTAACATCATCGAGTAATTAAACTGTATCCCGCTCTTTAACGGGCAGTAAAACCCCGCCTCAAGGCTTTCAGAAATCGAAGCAGCAAAGGTGGGGGATAACTGACCGTAAAAACCCGATTGGTTCAACTAACAATCAGTGGGGTATGGAAGAAAACCCCCACTGATTGAAGTTTCACTTTATGTTAAAATACACTCTTAAGCGATTTTTTATTAGGAAGGGATTATATGTCATCAAAGCTGTTAAGAGGGACGTTCATTTTAACTCTGGGAACGATCATTTCCAAAGTTCTCGGATTGTTTTATGTAATCCCGTTTTACGCAATTGTGAAAGCAGAGGGGACTGCTCTTTATTCATATTCCTATATTCCATATACGATTTTTATCAGCATCGCCACAGCCGGGGTTCCGCTTGCGGTGTCAAAATTCATTGCAAAGTACAATGCGATGGAAGAATATGCGGTTGGCCGGAGGCTGTTTAAATCGGGCCTTGTTGTCATGCTGGCAAGCGGTACCCTTGGCTTTCTTGTGATGTACCTTGCCGCCCCGATACTGGCGGAGATGTCAATCAACAGCGACAAAAAGCTTGATGTGAACGTTGAAGATGTAACGACGGTTATCCGGGCAGTGAGTTTCGCGCTTATTGTGGTGCCATTCATGAGCCTGATCCGCGGTTTTTTCCAGGGCCACCAGTCGATGGGCCCTTCGGCCGTTTCCCAGGTCGTTGAACAGATTGTCCGGATTGCGTTCGTGCTCGGGGGCGCTTTTGTCGTGTACAAGGTAATGGACGGCAGCCTCGTCACCGCAGTAAGCATAGCCACTTTTGCCGCATTCATAGGGGCGCTTGGCAGCCTTGCGGTGTTGGGATGGTATTGGTATAAGAGAAAGCCGCACCTTGATGAATTGCTTGATAAAGATAAAGGCACTGTCCACATTTCCATCAGGGAAATGTATAAGGAAATATTGCTTTATGCCGCCCCATTCGTGTTTGTCGGCATTGCGAATCCACTGTACCAGTTCATCGACCAAATCACATTCAGCCGGGCAATGGCCTCGATCGGTCTTGCAGGGCAGGCAACGTCAGCCTTTTCGGTACTCAATTTTGAATCCCATAAACTCGTGATCATTCCGGTTTCTCTTGCGACCGCTTTTTCACTGACACTCGTACCAAGCATTACGAAAGCATTCGTTGAAAAGGACAAAAAGAGTCTGAACCGCCAGATGGACCAGACATTCCAGGTGCTGATGTATTTGACTGTTCCGGCAGTGGTGGGCATGACGATTCTCGCAGAGCCGTTGTTCACGGTGTTCTATGAACAAAAAGAGCTAGGGACCGAAGTTCTGATGGCCTATGCTCCTGTCGCAATATTATTTGCTGTGTTTTCTGTCACAGCTGCAATCCTTCAGGGAATCAACGAGCAGCGCTTTACGATATTGAGCCTGCTGACAGGCTTGCTTGTTAAACTAAGCCTTAATATACCACTCATCAAAATGCTGGAGACGAACGGGGCAGTCCTTGCGACCGCTCTCGGATACGCTGCCTCGGTAATGATTAACTTGTTTGTCATAAAGAAATTTACGAAGTACTCGTTTAGATTTACAGCAAGGCGCATTCTGCTGATCTGTATTTTCTCTGCCTTGATGGCCGCAGGCACACTGGCAGTCTATGCAGGTTCGGTACAATTCTTGTCCCCTGCAGCTAAATTGAGTTCACTGATTATCATAATCATTTGTGCTGTTATGGGAGCTTCCATTTATTTTTATCTCGGCTTCAGGTCGAAACTGGTGTACCGGCTGTTCGGGGAAAGGGCGGAACGGATCAAACAGAAACTGCGTCTGCCTATGTAATGAAAATGGCCTTCGCATGGGCGAAGACCGGTTCTTTTTTTAATATTCGTAATCGTCCGTCCGAATTCCGAGCCTGCGTTCAATCCGGTCAACACGGCGGTCCAGCCTTTCGACCTGGTTATTCAGCCGTGTGACTTCACGTTCAAGCCGATCGAGTCTCCGGTCTACATTGCCGCCTCCTGGAAATCCTCCCGGGAAGCCACCACCAGGGAATCCGCCGCCTCCTGGTAATCCTTGCGTCCGGAAATTCTGTCCCTGGCCTTGCGGGTGAAAGTACATGTGCTACAACTCCTTTTTTTTGGGGAAGGTATGATTTTAGTCTATGTGAGAAAGGTAAAAGTGAATG
This sequence comes from Bacillus sp. T33-2, assembly GCF_002860205.1. Lineage (GTDB taxonomy): Bacteria > Bacillota > Bacilli > Bacillales > Cytobacillaceae > T33-2. The sequence continues at coordinate 163,900 of NZ_PGVB01000008.1, read as the reverse complement.
GGCGGATGCCCAGCGTGTAATTGCGTTTTTTTAAGAGGGGGAGTTTTTATGCGGATTGATAAAGTTCTGGCCAACCTTGGTTTTGGAAGCAGGAAAGAGGTAAAAAAGCTGCTAAAGGATGGCTGTGTTAAAGTAAATGATAGTCTCATCAAAGACCCGAAACAGCATATTGATCCGCAAACCGATTCCATATCAGTGAACGGCGAGGAAATTGAATATAAAGAATATATTTATTTGATGATGAACAAACCTGGTGGTGTCGTTTCTGCAACCGAAGATAACAGGGATGAAACTGTGATTGACCTGCTGGAAATGGAGGACCTGGTATTTGAACCTTTTCCTGTTGGCCGGCTTGACAAAGACACTGAGGGCCTTCTGTTGATCACTAATGACGGTCAGTTGGCACACAGGCTGCTGTCACCGAAAAAACATGTTCCGAAAACCTATTTCGCGGTAATTGACGGCGAGGTGACAGAGGCGGATGTGGAGGCATTTAATCAGGGCGTTACGCTTGATGACGAGTACCACACAAAACCAGGTGAGCTCAGGATATTAAAAGCCGGCTTACGGTCAGACGTTGAGCTGACAATCACCGAGGGCAAGTTTCATCAGGTTAAACGGATGTTTCAGGCGGTTGGAAAAAAGGTCGTGTATTTACAGCGGATTTCCATGGGACCGCTCAGGCTGGACGAATCCCTTGAGCTTGGAGAATATCGTGAGTTGACGGATGAAGAGATTGAATTGATAAAACAATATGAAGCATAACGGAAAGCCGCCTGTCAGACAGGCGGCTTCTTGTGTATTTCGTGGGTTCTATGAAGATATCTTTACTTTCTTTTGTGTTGTGGTCCATTTCCCGCGGCTTGGACTTTGTACTAAGTCGTTATAAGCCAGGACATTCAGATCTCTCTGGATGGTGCGAGGAGTGATGCCAAATTCCTCTACAAGGTCTTGAGTAGTAACAGTTCCTTTTTTACTGATAAACATGTAGACGGATTTGATTCGGTTTATCATCCGGTTAGTTGAAGGTTTCAAACAAACACTCCCTATCCTTTATTTAAACCCTTGTCATATTCCTGCAACCGACAATTCATTGAAGTTAACTTCAACTTATGTAGTTTTCTTCTTTCCAGACAACCCCTTTGCTATCCTTTTCGCAGTACTCTGAAGTCTTACCTTGTGGACTATTGTACCCCTAATTAAAACAAAATTCTAGTTAATTAACTAAATTTACAAATTATTTACGACTTTTTTCAGGTTGTAATCACTCCTTCCGGTATATGTATTACTCTACATTATGGAGTAGGACATGCAGAATATGAAAAAACGTGAGAAAATTTAAAAAATTTGATGTAAGGGTATATATTGCTAAAATTTATATGGAACACGAAAATAGATGTTTAAAAAATCGTCTGTGAATTGAGGCAGTGCAGAATATTTCTGGCGTTTTATCAGTTGGAAATGGAAAGTGAAGCAAATGTTGTATAATAAGCAAATAACGATTAGCAAACTATCTCATACGCAGGAGGAATGAATGTGGTGTCAATCAATTGGACGGAGGAAGTCAAAAAACGGAAAGATGATTTAATTAAAGATACACAGAAACTGCTGCATATAAAAAGCGTTCTTGATGAAGAGAACACGTCAGCAGATGCTCCGCTTGGCGCAGGAGTAAAGGAAGCGCTGAATTTCATGCTTAAACTGGGAGAAGAGGACGGATTTACTGCGAAAAACGTCGGGAACCTGGCAGGGCATCTGGAGTTTGGGCAAGGAGATGACATCGTTGGCATTCTTTGCCATGTGGATGTGGTGCCGGAAGGAGACGGATGGACAAGCGATCCATACGGTGCCGAGATCCGGGATGGGAAGATTTTTGCCAGGGGTGCAATTGATGATAAGGGTCCAACAATGGCTGCGTACTATGCCATGAAAATTGTAAAAGAGCTGGGACTGCCTTTAAATAAGCGTGTCCGCATGATCATCGGTACGGATGAGGAAAGCAATTGGCGCTGTGTAGAACACTACTTCAAGCATGAGGAAATGCCGGCAATGGGCTTCGCGCCGGATGCGGATTTTCCAATCATTTACGCAGAAAAGGGAATAGCAGACTTTGACCTTGTGCTAAAACCGGAAAAGAAAGAAGATAATGAAGCAGAAGTGCAAATCCTGGAATTCTCTTCAGGAAGACGGTATAACATGGTTCCTGATTTTGCAAGGGCGTGCTTAATTGTCCATGAGACCCAGACCGAAGTCCTGCAGCGTTTTGAAGACTATAAAAAACAGCATGGCGTTGCAGGTGGTTGCCACGTCGACAATGGCAAGCTTGTCCTTGAGCTTGAGGGCATTTCAGCCCACGGAATGGAGCCGGACAAAGGAAAAAACGCAGGGTTGCTTCTTTCCGGCTTTCTGGCGCAGCTACATATTGATAACAAAGCAAAAGGTTATTTCGATTTTGCCGCTAAATATTTTAACGGGGACTCGCGTGGAAGAGAGCTCGGAATCGCCTATTCCGATGAAATAACAGGGGATTTGACGGTCAATGTTGGAAAATTGTCCTATTCACAGGAAACTGGAGGACGCCTCGGCCTGAATATGCGCTACCCGGTAACGACGGACTTTGATAAGACGAAGTTGGTACTGGAACAGGCCGTCTTTAAACAGGGCTTTGCCATAGATAATTTTTCAAATTCCCGTCCGCATCATGTGGAGGAAAATGATTTTCTTATTCAAACGCTTAAGCGGGTTTATGGGGAACAAACAGGTGAATCAGCTAAGTTGCTGTCCATTGGTGGAGGGACATACGCCCGTTCTTTAAAATCGGGAGTGGCATTTGGCGCGCTTTTTCCGGGCCGTCCGGACATCGCACACCAGAAAGATGAATATATCATAATAGAAGACCTACTAAGGGCAGCGTCGATATACGCACAGGCCATCTATGAACTGGCACGCTAAGTATTCAGGGGAGTGAAAGCAGGAATGGAGTACGTCATTGTGAATGGCAATATAATGGAGCGGACAACAGCCAAGGTTGATATTGAAGACAGGGGCTACCAATTTGGTGATGGTGTCTATGAAGTGATCAGGGTTTATAACGGGAAGATGTTCACTGGCCGGGAACACTTAAACCGGCTTGCCGATAGTGCGGATAAAATCCGCATTAAAATTCCTTATACTGTCGGAGAACTGACCCGGCAGCTGGAAGAGCTTATCCAAAAGAATGATTTAGTGACCGGAACGGTATATATGCAATTTACGAGGGGGACCTCACCCCGGAACCATGTGTTTCCCGGGGCCAATGTAATTCCCACGTATGTTGCATACACACGGAAAGTTGGCAGGCCTGAGGAATTAATGAGAACAGGAATCCGGACTATACTTGATGAGGATATTCGCTGGCTCCGTTGTGACATCAAGAGCCTGAATCTGCTTGGCAATTTGCTTTCCAAGCAAAAAGCGGCTGATGCCGGCTGCTTTGAAGCGATACTTCACAGGGATGGTACGGTGACCGAAGGCAGCCATTCGAACATTTCAATCGTGCAAAATGGCAGGATTGTCACACATCCGGCTGACAATTTCATTTTAAACGGAATTTCGAGGCAGACCCTGCTTGATATTTGCCGATGCGAAAGCATACCATATGAAGAAAGGCCTTTTACTGTAGAAGAACTGATGGCCGCGGATGAGGTATTTTCAACCGGAACAACTGTAGAAGTCATGCCCATCATAGAAGTAGAAGGAGTACCTGTCGGGAACAATACGCCAGGCCCTTTGACAAGAAAGCTACAGGATTTCTTTTCTAAACGAATACTGGTTCAATGCGGTAACCTGCAGTAAAAATATTAATAGCGCATTCACGATGATTGGGAGCTGGTCTAAAATTAAAGGCCAGCTCCTATTGTATATCTTTATAGTCTTACGTCCATGATACAAAGGCAAGATAACTTTTTGCTTACGGCAAAGTATCAACTGCCCAAATATACATAGTTTTGATACAATTAAAAAAAGATGGCTGTAATGAAAGGGTGTCATTTTACGAATGCAGCAACACACTCATTTTTTTTATGCATTGGCCATTCCAGAGAACGAAAAAGCTGATTTAAATAAGAAATGCATTTCGCTTCAAAAAGAGTTCCCCTTTAAAAAATGGACACATCCAATGGATTTTCATATTACATTGGCGTTCCTTGGTGCCGCTCCTGAAGTAAAACTGAACATATCAAAGGATTTACTGCTACCCGGAATAAAAAAGTTCCACCCGTTTCCATTGGCGATCCAAAAGCTTGGGACATTCGGAAAAAATGATTCACCAAGGATTTTCTGGGCCGGAGTTCAAAACGAACCGAAATTGCACGAGATAAGGGATAATGTGTATTCAGCCTGTTTGAAAGCGGGTTTTCAACTTGAAACAAGGCCATTTAAACCACATATTACTTTGGCTAGAACGTGGGTGGCTGATTCTGCTTTCTCCTCTGCGGCACTTGATGAATCCAATCCCTTTGGGGAAGAGCCACTGACATTTATTGCTCACGAAGTAGTTTTGTACAAGACAAATATAGGGAAATCTCCAAAGTATGAAGCAATATCTACATTTACGCTTGCTGGTGATTAAGGTTTTCTAAAAGACCGGCATTCATTAAGGGAAAGGAAAACAGATGGGACAGTTAATTAAACTTCAGGATTATGTATCCCGCTATGAGCAGGATATTTACCATTATCCTTCAAGATTTGTACGGCTGAAGAAAAAACAATGGGAGGGACTCAAGGAAAATTGGGAGAAGGGCCCTTCCACGCCAGTACATGCCGAGGTTCCGGAAATGACTGGCGAAATAAAACAGACAGCATTTAAAAGATTTGGCAATCTTTTTGCCAGAAAACAGAATGATGTGGAAGAAATGGGGTTTGAGCCTGATTTTTCAGGGGAAGAAAAGGATGACTTCAATATCGGTGACAGCGTTGCTGTCCCTTACAGCATCCGGTCAACCGAGCTGTTAAAACAACATTTTCTCGATTCTATTTTGCCTTTTCAAATAAAATGGGCCAGCTCAACCCTGACAGAACAGTCTTATGTAGACCGGGCATTTTATCATGATGAACGATTGAAGTTTCTTCTGCAGCGTTTTCCGGACACGTTTCTCATATTATATAAGCCTATTTTTTTATTAAAAAAGGCGCCTGTGGAGGGAGAAACAATCGTTATGACTCCGACCGGGGCGTGGTGCATCCATTTTATCGACGCCAGGGAGAACGATGTGTTTGCAGCATCAAAGGGGCGCTTCTGGGAGAAGCGAAACCCTGGGGGCCAAAGTGTAAAAGTATTGAACCCGGTGCTTGGCCTAAACCGTACAGAGAAAATCATCAGCACACTGTTTAAGCTGCATGAGGTGGAACTTCCGATCAATAAAGCTGTTATTTGCAGGAATGGTTATGTGGACTTTCCATCACCACCTTACGACATCCAACTGATTGAAAAGCGCAATTATGAAGAGTGGTTCCAGTCAATGAGAGGGCTCAAGTCACCGCTAAAAGCTGCACAATTAAAGGGAGCGCAGGCACTGCTTGATTATTGCCAGACCACCCGCTTTAAACGGGTCGAGTGGAGCAATGCCGGCGAGAATGTTAACGAAGATTAATATATAAGGTTGGTCTTATGGAGAATATATATTTTATCGTAAACCCTAAAGCAAAAAACGGCCACTGCCTGAAACTGTGGAAAACTTTAGAGACAAAGCTGCAGCAGGAACAAGTTCCTTACCTCGCTTTTTTTTCGGAATATCCTGGCCACGCAAAGGAATTATCTGAATCACTGGCCAAAAAAGCGGGCGGGCAAAAAATCATCATTGCAGCTGTCGGCGGTGACGGGACGGCCCATGAAGTCGTGAATGGAGCAGCCAATTATCCCAAAGTCGACATCGCCTGCATACCGGGCGGTTCTGGAAATGATTTTTGCAGAGGTTTTTCGATTCCAAAACAGCCTCTCCTAGCTCTGTCTTTATTGCTGGAAGACAAAAAACGCCAGTCTTTGTCGATCGATCTCGGCGAAATTTCCGGTGGCGACAGCAAGGAAACCTATTTTGTCAACAATATGGGGGCCGGCTTTGATGCGGTTGTTTCAAAGAAAGCCAATGAATCAGTGATGAAACCGGTATTTAACCGGATTTCCCTTGGCAGGCTGGTATATGTCTACATTTTGATAAATAAGCTGTTAACATATAAATGCACGCCGATTGAAATATTGGTAGACGGCAAGAAACACCATTTCAATGATACATGGTTTGTGACGGTATCCAACCAGGTATACTATGGCGGTGGAATGAAAATCGCCCCGGATGCTTCGCCTGTCGATGGTTTGTTGAACGTAACCGTAGTCCACAATCTATCGAGATGGAAGCTGCTGATCGTCTTTATGAGTGTTTTCTGGGGTGGCCACACTCGTTTTAAGGAAGTCAAAAAATTTGCCGGCGAATCTGTTGCCATTTCCTCCAGCAGTCCGCTGTTGGTCCATGCTGATGGCGAGATCATAGGAAATACACCATTGAAAATCCGTGTTTGCAGACATGCTCTAAGTATTTTGGCGGGCCGGGAGTTCAAAGAAGAGCGGGCCGAGGAGATGAAGTGAAATGATTGCCATAGAGCGGCAATTTTACGCCTATCTTGATGAAATGCAAGTCATCACGATTTTGCTGCCATATAATTATCATCAAGGTTCTTCTTCGGTTTTTTTCCTGACTGGGGAAAATCTGAATGCTCCTGTAGCAATCAGGGAAAAGATAAATCTGCAAGATTCGGTGAAATATATTTGTGACATCGGGCTCAATCTGGAAATCGGGCGGCAGTACCATGTTTTTGATGAACATGGCGGGAAAACAGACCTGCAGATAGGTGCCGTGATCCGGACCCCTGAATTTGACCAATTTTTTTACTACGGCGGGAATGATCTCGGTGCAGCCTTTTCCCCTGAAAAAACGGTTTTTAAATTGTGGGCGCCGACAGCCACAAATGTAAAGATCAACTTGATTTCCCCTGATAGCGGGGAATCGGAGCATGTTCCAATGACAAGGCTTGAAAATGGTGTCTGGACAATTGAAGTGGAACGGAACCTTGAAATGTACCGCTATACGTATCTTGTCTGCATTAATTTGGAGTGGCGGGAAGCAGTGGATCCTTATGCCCGGGCCGTAACTGTTAATGGAAAATATGGGGCCATTATCGACCTGGAGCACACGAAAACGGAGAAGCCTGGACTCCCTCCGCTTGAACACCATGTTGACGCAGTCATATATGAAACACATATACGCGATTTCACGATTCATCCATGCAGCGGCGTGCAGCATAAAGGAACTTATTCAGGAGCGGCGGAACGGTGTACTGTCAGCAGGCATGGTGAACCCACATGCTTATCGTACGTAAAAAAACTTGGGATTACCCATATAGAATTTCTCCCGTTTAATGATTTTGAGGGTGTCGACGAACTGAACCGGTTACAAACATATAATTGGGGCTATAATCCAATCCATTTCAATGTGCCGGACGGCAGCTACAGCTCCGATCCCGAAAACCCATATACCCGGATCATTGAACTGAAGAAATTGATAGGTGCGGTTCATGAGGCGGGTATGAGAGTGATCATGGATGCGGTCTATAACCATGTCTATATCAGGGAAACCTCTGCATTTGAAAAACTCGTGCCAGGTTACTACTTCAGGCATGATTCACACGGGCTCCCCTCCAATGGCACAGGTGTTGGCAATGATTTTGCATCTGAAAGGCTAATGGCAAGGAAATTCATCATCGACTCTGTCATCTATTGGATGAAGGAATACCATGTTGATGGTTTCAGGTTTGACCTGATGGGGATCATCGACGTTATAACATTGCAGGAAATCAGGAAGGCAGTTGACCAAATTGATCCTGCCGCCCTTATTATCGGCGAGGGCTGGGATTTGAATACACCTATACCCGCCGGAATGAAAGCCAATATCGGGAATCAGGAAAAGCTTCCGCGGATCGGCCAATTTAACGATTGGTTTCGGGATACGATCAAAGGAAGCACATTCAACCTTTACGACAAGGGCTATATATTTGGTAATGAGCGCTTTGTCGATGCCGCAAAGCAAGTGCTGGCGGCGAGCATCGGCATCGGCGCAAGAAAGCGCGGCTTGTTCCTGGAACCTGGGCAGTCTGTCAATTATGTAGAGTCACATGATAATCATACCTTATGGGATAAAATTTCTGTTTGCGACCAGGAGGCCGGGGAGCAGCTTAATCAAAAACGCCATAGGCTGGCCACTTCATTGGTGCTGCTGGCCCAGGGCATCCCTTTTCTCCATAGCGGGCAGGAGTTCTTCAGGACCAAGAAAGGCATTGGGAACAGCTACCGGTCGCCTGATGAGATAAACTGGCTGGACTGGGATTTACGGGATCAGCATCTTGAAACAGTTGAATACATCAGGGGACTCATTTCCCTGCGCCAATCCCACCAGGCTTTCAGGCTTAGGGAAGCAGCCCAAATTAAGCAACATATGATATTTCTGGCTGCCCAGACGCCGGTGATTGGGTATTGCCTTTCCAATGTAAAAGAGTTCGGAAAATGGGACACGATAGCCGTCTTTTTTAACCCGACTTTATCTGTCCAGGAAATAGTACTCCCTGAAAATGGCATGTGGAATATTCTCGTGAACGACCGGCTGGCTTCAGCAACACCAATCGGGGAATTGCGTGGGGAAACGGCGATGATGGACCCATGCTCGGTTTTCGTGGGTGTAATATGACTTTGCGAGGGCGTCTGCACATTTCCTACAAGAAAACAGTGTTAATTGCTTGTCGAGGCTTGACGAAAAAAGCCTATTGGAGATAAAATTTATAAAGATGGCTATTGTGAGACAATCGAATCAATAGCCGTCTTTTTTATTACAGCACATTGCAAATGATATAGATATTTAGAGACTTAATAATAATTGAAGTCGCATCCTGCTCGGATGCGTGGATTGAAGGAAGAAATAAGGTGAACAACGATGGAACATTTATTTGGACGGGAGTGGGAGATTATTCCTGCCGGCGGTGCGACAGGGGCAGCCTTTTTTGCGCAGCATGAAGAACAGAGGTTGTTTTTAAAAAGGAATTCCTCCCCTTTTCTTGCTGTTCTGTCTGCAGAGGGAATAGTCCCCAAGCTTGTCTGGACAAAAAGGCTGGAAACCGGAGATGTCATCACAGCTCAGCAATGGTTAAACGGACGGGAACTGAAGCCAAGCGAGATGAATGATGACAGGGTAGCCAGGCTGTTGAAGAAAATCCATTATTCTAAGCCGCTGCTGGGAATGCTTAAAAGACTTGGCAAAAATCCGCTCCAACCTGAAACGCTCCTTGGCATGATGGACAGTGAACTTGATGAAGAGTTACTGGCTCTGCCTCAAGTAAAACAAGCAAAAGGCTTTTTATCTGCCGAGGTTGGCAATATCAACTGCAAAGATGAAGTGGTTTGCCACTGTGATGTCAACCATAACAACTGGCTGCTTTCCGAAGACAACCAGTTGTATTTGATTGACTGGGATGGCGCGATGATTGCCGATCCGGCGATTGATATCGGGCTTCTCTTATATTCGTACATCCCGGTGGACCAATGGGCAGAGTGGCTGGAAAGATATGGACTCAGCCTGACATATGATCTGAAGCTCCGGATGAAGTGGTATGTCGCCGCACAGGCGCTCGCCTCGATCCAATGGCATAAAAGTCAAAACCGACTTTCCGAGATGGAAAAATGGCTGCAATTCCTCGAGGCCATTGAATATTAAAAATTAGCTGGCAGATAGCCGGTGGTTTATCCGGCGAGATAACCTGTGGTTACGAATAATTAACTCTGTTTATCCAGCCAGCGGTTAGAATTGCTCGGTGTTACTGATACAGCCAGAGTAAACCGGTCGTTAGAATTGCTCGGTGCTGCATACAGCCAGAGTAAACCGGTGGTTAGAATTGCTCGGTGCTGCTGATACAGCCAGAGTAAACCGGTGATTAAAATTGGTCGATGCTGTTTACCCAGCCAGACAGCCGACCCTGATTTCTTTGGATATGCTGTTCCAGATCCGGGGACTGTGCCCCGTGCTGGCTGTAATCGTAAATCTCCATAAGGATCGTTTTGACGTTGTTGTCAATACTGGCATTCACCATTAATGACTTCACCAGCCTTTCCAGCTGTTCGCACTCAGCTACAGAGCCGCAGCAATCCGTTTGCTGGTTTTGCAATATATCTTTCAGTAAAGTAAACTGGTCATGTTGGCTAATAGGCATTTTCATCACCCTTTCATGAAAAAGGAATTCACATTAGGTTGTGGATTCCTTTTTTTGTTTATTCATCAGATAAGATATTTGGTCCCGCTTGAAAATAAATATTTTGCATGATATTGTTTGAACGACATGAAAATTTAGAGGTGGCAGCATGCGATTAAGAAATAAACCTTGGGCAAAGGAAAAATTACAGCAATACTCCCAATATGTCATCGCCGATCCAGAAAGATTCCGTGGACAATGGCATGCAGCATTTGAAAAAGGGAAGCCATTGCATATTGAAATTGGCACGGGCAAAGGCCGGTTCATTACAGAAATGGCAAAAGCAAATCCGGAAATCAATTACCTGGGGATTGAAATGCAGGAAAGTGTCATTGTGTCGGCATTGGACCGGCTGATTGAAGCAGAAATTCCAAACTGCAAGCTGTTAAATATAAACGGCGCCGAGTTACCGAAATATTTTGCAGACGGGGATGTAGACCGGATATATCTGAATTTCTCTGATCCATGGCCAAAAACCCGTCACGAAAAAAGGCGCCTGACATATAAAAGCTTTCTCGAATTGTACGAACAAATCCTCGTTGATAACGGGGAAATCCATTTTAAAACTGACAACCAGGATTTGTTCGAGTTTTCGCTGAAGAGCTTTTCAGAATATGGCCTATTGCTGAAGTTTGTCAGCCTGGACCTGCACAACAGCAATTTTGAAGGAAATATCATGACTGAATACGAAGAAAAGTTTTCCTCGAAAGGAAACCGGATCTACCGGTCTGAAGTGCAATTCCGTACCCCTAAAGAATCATCCTTTTAAAAAAAGACGTGCAACCGGGACTGGAGGGTTGCACGTCTTTTGTTTGCATACTATGTAAGGGGATATGTATCAAGTATGGTCCCGGTTTTCGCATCGGCGATAAATTCAAATTGCTCGTACACTCCGTCGATGTTCCGGGAGATTCCTCCCCTGTACACTTGATATTCAATAGGGTGTTTTATATGGGGCTCTATGTTCATGTTAATCCACGATCCGCTTATAGGCCCTTCCTTTTTAAAAACAGCTTTGACATGTTTAAGAACTTCTTCAGATGATACGGTTTCGCTGCGGGCAGATAACTCCTTAACCGCATAGGCACCGAGCAGTCCGGCACCAAAACCCAATAAAAATGTTTTCCAGTTCATCAAAAGAGCACCTCCTGGTACTTTGTCCCGGTTGAATTTTCTTCCATCATAGCAGATTTTTTGAGCATATTAAAGATATAGGCGCAGCCGGGTTTTTTAGGCTTTTATCCTTTTAAACAGTGGAAAGACAATTGAAAGTTCTGTAAAATACAGAATATACTTACATATGTTTTGTATCCCTAAATATTTTTTAAAGGAGTTTATTCATGAACAATGAGACGTTACAGCTATTTGAAACTTTAACAGAGCTGCCGGGTGCCCCAGGCAATGAGCATCAGGTCCGGCAGTTTATGCGCGAACAACTGGGCCGGTATTCGGATGAAGTGATCCAGGATAAGCTGGGCAGTATATTTGGAGTGAAAAAAGGCGATCCGAACGGGCCGACAATCATGGTAGCCGGCCACATGGACGAAGTCGGGTTTATGGTAACTTCCATCACTGAAAACGGGATGGTCCGGTTCCAGCCATTGGGCGGCTGGTGGAGCCAGGTGCTGCTAGCCCAGCGGGTACAGATCATTACCGACAATGGACCTGTGACAGGGGTAATTGGTTCAATTCCGCCCCATCTGCTGGATGAGGCAAAGCGGAAGAAGCCTATGGAAATTACAAATATGTTAATTGATATCGGCGCGGATGACAGGGCTGATGCGAAAAAGATTGGCATTAAACCGGGCCAGCAGATCGTGCCAATCTGCCCGTTCACCCCGATGGCTAACAGCAAAAAAATCCTTGCAAAGGCATGGGACAACCGCTATGGATGCGGGCTGGCGATTGAATTGCTGAAGGAAACAAAGGATCAAAAGCTTCCTAACACCCTCTATTCCGGGGCGACCGTACAGGAGGAGGTCGGATTGAGGGGAGCGCAAACAGCAGCAAATTTAATTAAACCGGATATTTTCTTTGCTCTTGATGCCAGTCCGGCGAATGATATGTCAGGCGACAAAAACGAGTTCGGCCAGGTCGGAGAAGGAGCGCTGTTAAGGATCCTTGACCGCTCAATGGTGACACACCGGGGCATGAGGGAATTCGTGCTCGACACTGCTGAAAAACATGGCATTCCTTATCAGTATTTCGTTTCACAGGGAGGGACAGATGCAGGCCGGGTCCATACTTCCAATGAAGGAGTGCCAAGTGCAGTCATTGGAATTTGTTCCCGTTATATCCATACGCATGCATCAATGATCCATGTAGATGATTATGCTGCAGCAAAAGAATTGCTGATTAAGCTCGTCACTTCATGCGACAAGTCTACTGTCGAGTCAATCCGCCAGAACAGTTGAAACATGTTCTGCCATAGCTTGTGGACTTTAGGGGGGCAGACGTCAACTGCCTCTTTTTTCTATTCGAATTTCAGGAAGCCAGGAGGAAAAAATGCTAATCGCCATTGGATCGAACAACCCTGCAAAAATTTTAGCAGCAGAATCAGCGTTTAAGACTTATCAATGTAAAGTAGTTCCCGTTGATGCACCATCCGGGGTCAGCGCACAGCCTTTTTCTGATGAAGAAACAATAAAAGGAGCCGTGAATCGTGCCTTTGGCGCTGCGGGCTTGCTGGACGCCCAAATTGGCATTGGGCTTGAAGGCGGTGTCCACCAAACAGAAAGCGGCCTGTTCCTGTGCAACTGGGGGGCGCTCGCCGCCCGAGGGATGGAGCCAATCATCGCAGGCGGCGCCAGGATTCTCCTTCCAAAAGAGGTATCTGACCGTCTCTTGAATGGGGAAGAGCTGGGCCCTGTGATGGATGACTATGCAAAAAAACAGAATGTCCGCAAAAACGAAGGGGCAGTCGGAATTTTCACAAACGGAGCCGTCAACAGGGCTGAAATGTTTACCCACGTAATGAAACTGCTTGTGGGACAATATGAATATCAGGTTAAACTGAAAAACGGGGCAGCCTTATAGGTTGCTGTCCCGTTTTCTTACTTTATAATTTGATTTTGTCCGTCTGATGGACAAAATCCGAAGGGGAGCGGCCAAAATTGTCCATCATGATGGTTATGATGGACAAAATCCTTGAAGGAAGACGCAGAACTGTCCATCATGATGGTTATGATGGACAAAATCCTTGAAGGAAGACGGAGAACTGTCCATCATGATGGTTATGATGGACAAAATCCTTGAAGGAGGACGCAGAACTGTCCATCATGATGGTTATGATGGACAAAATCCTTGAAGGAAGACGCAGAACTGTCCATCATGATGGTTATGATGGACAAAATCCTTGAAGGAAGACGGAAAACTGTCCATCATGATGTTTATGATGGACAAAATCCTTGAAGGAGGACGCAGAACTGTCCATCATGATGGACAAAATCCTTGAAGGAGGACGCAGAACTGTCCATCATGATGGACAAAATCCTTGAAGGAGGACGCAGAACTATCCATCATGATGGACAAAATCCTTGAAGGAGGACGCAGAACTATCCATCATGATGGTATGATGGACAAAATCCTTGAAGAAAGACGCAGAACTGTCCATCATATTGGTTCTTAAAGATTATTCCCCTCTGTCAGCAGAATTAATCCTATAAACAATAAGATGCAAATGTCTCATTCACTTGAAATAGGCCCATTGACGTACCCCTTCAATCTTAAGGTGTGAATGCAGGATTCGGTTTATTTTCTTTTTAGTTTCAATCACTTTACACCACTCGTGAATCAGGTTGGTTGTAATATTACTACCTGGAAAAAGAAGCTTACACTCCTCCACACTTCGCAATACTGCACAGTCCACTGCTTCTTCGTGCTCGCAAACATCACAAACGCATTTTTTGCTCCGTACAGAAACAAAAAATGAATGGCACACTTTACAAGTTATCCCTTTACGCAGTTGATTATATTCATAAGCTGGTAGCCGATTATATGGTGATTCTTCAATATGCAGCGAGGTTAGTTTTTCAGCTATTTTCCAATGTTGCCCATTTAGTTTTGACTGTGTCGTATTTACTTTTTTCATAAAGCGATTAAGCTGGCTCGGAAAAATAATTGGCTCGTTGAGGGGTGCTTGGTATAAGGTAAACTCTGGGTTGATAAAAACAACCCATGCCTCAATGGGGAAAGGAAATCCAAGTTTTTGGAGCAACTGGCGTAGAAGAGATTCGCTTCGTTTCAACTGTAGCAATGGATTCTTAATTTCGGATTGCGTTTTTGTGTATAGCCTATCTCGTTCATAATAAAAATCACCTTCATAATTTTTTATCTCGAACAAATATATAGTATTTTGGGAAACTATCAGAGAGTCGATTTGAAACATGGTGTTGTTCATTTCCAGAAGTAAATCGTTTATAATAAAACATTCACATTGAAGTTTCTCTGTCAATGAATCAAAGAGTACCTCACCCTCATAGCCTTTTTTAAGAAATAAATAGTTCTGTTTGTCATTTTCAGGTAATTCCATTCTTGTGTTTAAGTATGTAAGAATCTTAATTTCAGCAGGCTCAGATCGTGGTTTTTTAAGCATACGTCCATTCCTTTCTTATTTTTATTAAACTTCAAGTCCATTTTATAAAATAATTTCGCTGAAGTAATCGTAAAAGAGTGAAGTTTTTGTTAATGTTGGGGAATAAATTGCGGAGTATTCATAGAATCGACCGTGGATTGATAGAGGATTAATTTGCATATTCACTTTCAAAGAAAATCTTCAGAAACGGAAATAATAACCATCTCTAATACCCAAAACTTTTCATATATAATTATTAAAACAGGTGAAAGATTTTATCGATCTTTAACAAGATAAACAAGTAACTAGGGTAAGCAAGCTGGCACTGTGCAAAAAATATCCAAATTACGAGAAAAAAATACGGGCAAGTCTTGTCACCTATGAAACTTGCACGGTATGATATAAAAGTATGAAGTTGTTCCTTTCGAAAGGAGGAAAAAAGTATGATAAAACAGTTTCGGAAAAGCTTGCTGCTGATTATTGCAGTACTTGTGCTCGCAGCCTGCTCGGACTCGGGCGAAGAGAAACAGAAGTCAGCTTCAGATGCAGTACAAGCTGCGTTCAAGAGCAAACCAAAAGATGCTAATAATAGTTATAAAGATATAGATTACTATTTGCCGTTTGGTGTTGAAGTAGAAAAAGAATCCCCAAACAATATCATTTTAAAGAACGGTAAAAAAACATATATACTTTTTTACAATCAGCACGAGCAAAAGGACAGTGAGGTAGTGTACCAATCAACTGTGAAACAAAGGCCTGAATGGGATTTTGAAGATACCTATAAAAACGATGGCAAATTTGGCTACATGCTCATGAAAAAAGCTGATAATGACGCATATGAGCTTGTCGTTGGGATTGGCGGCGTAAAATTAACAACCGAAACAAAAAGCCTGCAGTCCGATGCCGCTGCCATGATGGAAATTGCCAAATCTGTGAAATTCAAAAAATGATCAAAGCATCTTTCCGGGATGCTTTTTTTTTGAGCATTTTTCAATTGGAAAAAAGGTACCCTGCTGTTTGCATATTATTGGACGTAACAAGATATGCTTGTTACTATCAACTCATGGGAATCACGAAGTGGAGGATATAGTCACATGAAAAATCTAGAAGCAATGAGCCAATTTGAAGATTTAAAAAATTCAGGGAAACACATCTTTTTGTTTTCGGCGGACTGGTGCCCTGATTGCAGGGTGATTGAACCTGTTTTGCCTGAAATAGAAAATAAGTTCAAGGAGTTTACGTTCGTGTACGTGGACCGTGATCAGTTTATCGATCTATGTGCCCAACTGGACGTATTT
Organism: Bacillus sp. T33-2; assembly: GCF_002860205.1. Classification (GTDB taxonomy): domain Bacteria; phylum Bacillota; class Bacilli; order Bacillales; family Cytobacillaceae; genus T33-2. The sequence continues at coordinate 147,709 of NZ_PGVB01000008.1, read as the reverse complement.
GGGATTCCGAGTTTTATTGCGTACGAAAACGGAAAGGAACTTGGCCGTTTCGTAAGTAAAGACCGTAAAACACAGGAAGAGATAGAAAACTTTATTACAGGGTTAAGCTAATTGCCTTCCCTCCATCTGCGTTGAGGTGGAGGGTATTTTATTATACACTATATAAAAACCTGATAATACGAGGGATCATATGGACAGCAACAAAATGAGAAGAGAACTTGAAAGGCGGTTAAAGGATCCAAGCCGCTCTATTACATTCGACCGTGAAAAAGACACGCTCCGGATTGAAAATACAAATAATGGACGTGGAATCACTATTTCATTGCCCGGAATCATTGCAAAATGGCAGGAGCAGAAAGACAAGGCGATTGATGAAGTCGTTTATTACGTCACCGAAGGCCTGCAGGCAATGGAAGGGCAAGTCCGGTTTTCGGGCCACGAGCGCAATATATATCCTGTCATACGGTCAACTTCCTTCCCGGACGAAGCTGAAGAAGGTGTGCCGTTCTTTTTTGATGACCATACGGCAGAAACCAGGATTTATTACGCTTTGGACATGGGCAAGACATACCGGCTTATCGACATGAATTTGCTGCAGAAGGAAGGCTGGACCGAAAGCCAGGTACGGGAAACGGCATTGTTTAATGTCCGATCATTGCAAACTTCATTAAAAGAAGACCATGTGGCCGGGAATGTATTTTACTTCATGAATTCCAATGATGGCTACGATGCCAGCAGGATTTTAAACGAAGCGTTTTTGAATGACGTGAAAAAAAGGATAGAAGGGACAATGGCACTTGCAGTACCACATCAGGATGTCCTGATCATAGCCGACATCAGGAACAACACCGGATATGACGTGCTTGCACAAATGGCAATGAGTTTCTTTGCCTCCGGCCGAGTGCCAATTACAGCATTATCGTTTTTATATGAGAAAGGTCAGCTTGAACCTATTTTTATCCTTGGTAAAAATCGCAGGTAAAAATTTTGAAACAAACACATCGACGGGGACTCGAATTTTTCGGGTCTTTTTTTAGGTTCTGGCTGGGGCATGTTTTCATGAATGGGGACTATGGTCCTGCGCCGGAATCACTTCTTTTCCCCATAATTCGACTCATTCTTTCAAATAATCTCGAAAAAAGCTGAATAACTGTTAAAATAGTAATGATAAGAAACAGAAAGAGTGATTTTAATTGAGTTGGTTTAAAAAACTTTTAGGGATATTTGAAAATGAAGATGATCAGAACATTGGTAATAAGGACATAAATAATTCCCATCCGCCCCGCAGAAAGCAGGCTGAGCCTAGAAAAGAGGTTGAAGCCAGGGTTTTATACCAATACCCAAAAGGGAATTTCCGTTTTCCGCTGATTCCCGATGAAGAGGCAATGCCATCCACGCTGGTTCCAAAAGGGAGAACACGGAAAGCCGAAGCTGCTGATAACACTGCAGAGAATACAGCAATCCAGATGCCTGCGAAACCAAAACAGGTTAAAGTACCGAAGAAAGAACAAAAATATCGGCAGCCTTTTCGGCCGACTGAAATTCCATCACCGGTTTTTGCTTTTAACAGGCCAAAAAATATTAATGAGATTGAATATGAATTAACGGGCTTTACATACGCAACCTCGATTTCCAGCCCGAAAAAACAGGAACAGATGCTGCAATCGGAAGCAGACCGAGAACAGGAACCGGAAGCGGTAGTAAATCCATTGTCGGAGACTATGCCAGGAGCAGGCCGCGAACAGGAAAGGGAAGTAGTGAATCAACTGTTGGAGACTGTGCCGGAAGAAGGCCGAGAACAGGAACCGGAAGCGGTGGTGAATCCACTGTTGGACACTGTGCCAGAAGCAGGCCGAGAACAGGAACCGGCCGAGGCACTGAATTCACCTTTCCAAGCTGAACCGGTGTTCGATCCGAAACGAGAACCTAAGCTGCAACCAGATCGGGAAAAGGAGCCTGAACATGAAGTGTCATTGCAACAAAATGTACCTTCAATACCAGACCTGGAACAGCAGCCGGAACCAGTTCAACAATCAGGACTGGAACAGCTGGCAGATCCAGGCCAACCAACGGAACCGGTGGAAAAATCAGAACCATTAACACCGGAACGGGAAAATACAAAAAGGCATGTTCCGTTCAATGTACTAATGCTTAAGCAAGACAAACGGAAGTGGGAAGAAAAACAGAGCTCCATTTCTCAATTGAGAAACCATGAAGCCAGAGAGACTGTACGGAACCGGCCAGGGATGGAGGGACCCGGTAAGCAGGAGAACCCTCCAAATAAGGCTGCAGATACCGCCAGGCAAGACAAACCCCAGTTAACTGGGCAGACTTCTGCCCAAGCCGGGAGCATGACAGTCACTGGAAACTATGGATTCCCTTCTCTTAACCTATTGAATCCACCCGTGTACAAGGAAGCGGATCCCCAGTGGCTGTTTCAGCAGGAACAGCTGCTAAACGAGACATTGAAGAATTTTAATGTAGGAGCGAGGGTTGTCAACGTAACCCAGGGACCGTCCGTCACCCGTTTTGAAGTGCAGCCGGAACCGGGTGTCAAGGTCAATAAAATAACTAACCTTTTAGATGACATAAAACTAAGCCTAGCCGCCCGTGATATCCGTATCGAAGCACCGATTCCCGGAAAGCATACAATCGGGATCGAGGTCCCAAACCAGTCGGGCAGGCCAGTATTGTTGAGTGAAATTCTACAGACAGGGAGTTTCCGGCACGATAAATCTCCGTTGTCAGTTGCCCTTGGCCTCGATATTTCAGGGACGCCGATCGTAACCGACCTGAAAAAGATGCCGCACGGCCTGATAGCTGGTGCGACAGGTTCGGGAAAAAGTGTCTGTATTAATACAATGCTGGTGAGTTTACTTTATAAAGCCAATCCTGATGATGTAAAACTGCTTCTGATTGATCCGAAAATGGTTGAACTCGCGCCATATAACCATATACCCCACCTGGTGAGCCCTGTCATTACCGATGTGAAAGCGGCGACGGCCTCCCTGAAATGGGCAGTAGAAGAAATGGAGCGGCGCTATGAACTATTTGCCCACACAGGGGTCAGGGATATCTCCAGGTTTAACGAACTGGCCATCCAGCATAAACGTTATGCGGATAAACTGCCTTACATTGTTATCGTGATTGATGAGCTTGCCGATTTAATGATGATGGCACCAGCCGATGTTGAGGAAGCAATCTGCCGGATCGCCCAGAAGGCAAGGGCGTGCGGCATCCATTTGCTGATTGCCACTCAGCGTCCGTCTGTCGATGTCATTACCGGACTGATCAAGGCTAATATTCCGACAAGGATTGCCTTTTCTGTGTCATCCCAGGTTGATTCAAGAACGATCATTGACATCAGTGGGGCTGAGAAACTGCTTGGCCGAGGGGACATGCTGTTCCTTGAAAATGGATCCTCCAAGGCGGTGCGCCTGCAGGGCACATTTGTGACAGACAGTGAAATTGATGATGTAGTTGCGTTTGTGCGAAAACAACGCAAGCCTGAATACTTATTTGAGCAGGATGAATTGCTGAAAAAGGCACAAGTAAATGAAGAAGAGGATGATCTCTTCTACGAGGCATGCGAATTTGTCATTGACCATGGGGCTGCTTCCACATCCAGCGTGCAGCGCCGGTTCAAGATTGGCTACAACCGGGCAGCGAGGCTAATCGACATGATGGAGCAGCATGGCTTCATTTCTGAAGGGCGCGGCAGCAAACCAAGGGATGTGTTGATTTCAGCGGCTGATCTTGAAAATATCCAGGAAACTAGTACATTGATATAATTAGTGGTATTCTTTATTTGCGTGTACCAATAATCGTGGTAACCATCGCCGTCGCTATGGCGGCTGAATGAATGCAAAATTATACATTAAAGTGCTGCCGGCTGGAAGGATATACAGCCAGCCTGGTCCGACATGAAGTCCTTGTAAGGCTGAGCCGAGTGCAGCGGACGCGTCTTCGTAAATTGGCGGCGCTTTTTCTTAAGAGGAGCTTTTGGAATGAAGGAAATTGAGTTGAAAATGCAGGGAAAGCTTAGCAGGCTGACCAACAATACTTTCAAATTTGACGAACGGGTCAGGGACGGCTGGTTCTCTGCAGTTTATTTTTTAAAAACGAAAGATATTGTGAAAAAGTATCGCGAGCACAATACAGTTACAATGCAATTTTTTCAAAAGGATGAAGCAGTCCTTTGCGGAACTGATGAGGTCATTGCCCTGATCAAGACATTTGCTGACAATCCTGATGAGCTTGAGATCCATTCCTTGAAGGATGGTGACAAAATCGATCCGTTTGAAACAGTCCTGACGATCACGGGCCCTTACCAGAACTTTGGATATCTGGAGGGTATCATTGATGGTATTCTGGCAAGAAGGACATCGGTGGCAACAAATGTTTATAATGTTGTCAAAGCAGCCAGTTATTCTGGAACCCAAAAGCCTGTAATTTTTATGGGGGACAGGGACGACCACTTTATCACCCAGGCTGGTGATGGATATGCCGCCTACATTGGCGGTGCCACCGCGCAGGCAACACACGCAATGAACGAATGGTGGGGCAAGCAGGGGATGGGCACGATGCCGCATGCGCTGATCCAGCTGTTTGACGGGGATATCGTGGCGGCCACAAAGGCGTATCATGACACATTCCCGGATGATGACCTGGTCGCTCTCGTGGACTACAATAATGATGCGATAACGGACTCCCTTAAAGTTGCCAGAGAATTTGGTGATTTGCTCAAGGGGGTACGCGTTGATACTTCCCGCACCCTGATTGACCAGTATTTCTTGAGAAATCAGCATTTGCTTGGTACATTTGATCCGCGGGGCGTCAATGCCGAGTTGATTTTTGCATTAAGAAACGCTCTTGATGCAGAGGGGTTCAGCCATGTGAAAATCGTAGTAAGCGGCGGCTTCAATGAAAACCGCATACTCGATTTTGAAAAGCACAATGTGCCGGTCGATATGTATGGAGTCGGGGGGAGCCTGCTGAAGATCAACATTGGTTTCACGGGTGACAATGTCCTTTTGGACGGAGAACACCAGGCTAAAGCCGGACGGAAATTTCGGCCGAATCCACGGCTGGAAAAAGTGGAGTGAACATTCAGTCCATGTGTTGTTCCCATGATCACGTGATTTAAAGCTGTAGTTTTTATACTTGAAAGTTGATATGTTATAATGTTTAAATATGAAAATGAAGCAATATTTTCAGACGTTGTTTAAAGCGGTAAAGTGATTGATTAGCAAAACAGCACATCTGTCATATACTGTGTTACATACAGACGTTGGTTGGAGGTTCTTTATATGACTATTTACCATTTTGTAGGTATAAAGGGGTCTGGTATGAGCGCACTCGCTCAAGTTCTCCACGACATGGATTTTCAGGTTCAAGGCTCCGATGTCGAGAAGCGGTTTTTTACGCAGCTGGCCCTTGAAAGCTCGGGGATAAAGATCCTTCCGTTTAATAAGGACAATATACAGCCGGGCATGTTCGTCATTGCCGGCAATGCTTATCCAGATACACATGAGGAAATTCAGGAGGCCATGAGGCTTGGCCTTCCAATTGTACGCTACCATCGCTTTTTAGGCGATTTCATGGAAAAATTCACGAGTGTTGCTGTCACTGGGGCTCACGGCAAAACTTCGACGACAGGCCTGCTTGCGCATGTCATGAAGGGCGCGAAGCCGACTTCGTTCCTGATTGGTGATGGGACGGGCCGGGGCGACAGGGAAGCGGAGTATTTCGTGTTTGAAGCATGCGAATACCGCAGACACTTTTTATCGTATTTTCCCGACTATGCGATCATGACCAATATCGACTTTGACCACCCTGACTATTTCGCGAATGTTGAGGATGTTTTCTCAGCGTTTCAGGAAATGTCCTGGCAGGTTAACAAAGGAATTTTTGCGTGCGGTGATGATGAGCAGCTGCAAAAAATCCAGGCGAAGGTTCCGGTGGTCTTTTATGGCTTTGGTGATGAAAATGACTTTCAGGCCCGGAACGTTATCAAGTCGACAAATGGGACGACCTTCGATGTTTTTGTAAGGAATACGTATTACGACACATTTTCAATTCCAACGTTCGGCAACCATAATGTGTTGAATTCACTCGCAGTCATTGCCCTGTGCCATTATGAAGGCATCGACTCGGATATCATTGCCGACCAGTTGAAGACCTTTGAGGGAGTAAAAAGAAGGTTTTCGGAAAAGCAGATCGGAGGGCAAATCATCATTGATGACTATGCCCACCACCCGACTGAAATCAGGGCGACAATTGAAGCGGCGAACCAAAAATATCCTGATCGGGAAATTGTTGCTGTGTTCCAGCCGCATACTTTTACAAGGACACAGACATTCCTTAATGAATTCGCAGACAGCCTGAACAACGCTGATAAAGTGTATTTATGCGAAATCTTTGGGTCAGCCCGTGAACATCAGGGAAAGCTCAGCATCAAGGACCTCCAGGAAAAAATAGACGGAGCGGCCATCATCAGTGAAGATGATACATCAGCTTTGAGAAAGCATGATAACGGAGTGATCATTTTCATGGGGGCCGGCGATATCCAGAAATTCCAGGATGCATACGAAAAGCAGCTACAGCTGTAAAGAAAGGACGCGAATTCGGTTCGCGTCCTTTTTAGCACTATAGGAACTCTGTCTTCGCCTTAAGGCTCGCCAATCGGTCAGTTTTCTTTAATGGGCCTGGCATTTATTTAAGGTTCTCCGGATTCAGGTCTTGCAGTTTGGGAATGACAAAACGGCCGTCTTTGCGGATCAGTACATCATCGAAATAGATTTCGCCTCCGCCGTAATCGGGGCGTTGGATGTTGACCATGTCCCAATGGATGTTGGAATGGTTGCCATTATATGCTTCGTCATAACACTGTCCCGGCGTGAAATGGAAGCTTCCGTCGATTTTTTCATCAAAGAGGATATCCTGCATCGGATGAAGGATATAAGGGTTGACACCGATCGCAAATTCACCGATATACCGTGCGCCTTCATCTGTATCAAATATCTTGTTGATGCGGTCGGTGTCGTTTGCTTCTGCTTCAACGATCTTCCCGTCCCTGAATGTCAGTTTCACATTTTCAAATGTAAACCCATGGTAAGGTGAAGGAGTGTTGAACGAAATAACCCCATTTACGGATTCCTTTACAGGTGCAGTATAAACTTCCCCGTCAGGAATATTCAATTGCCCTGAACATTTGATTGCCGGGATGTCCTTAATGGAGAAACTTAAGTCTGTCCCGGGTCCGGTCAATCTTACCTTGTCTGTTTTATTCATCAACTCAACCAGGCTCTCCATTGCTTTGTCCATTTTTCCATAATCCAGGTTGCACACATCAAAATAAAAATCCTCGAAAGCCTCTGTGCTCATTTTGGCAAGCTGTGCCATTGATGCATTCGGGTATCGAAGCACGACCCACCTTGTTTTCGGAATACGGATTTCACGGTGAACCTTCTTTCCGATCGTATTGCCCTGGATTTTCATTTTATCCTCCGGGACATCAGAATGCTCATTGATGTTATTGCCACTGCGCAAGCCTATGTATGCATCCATTTTGCTCATTACATTTGCTTCAAAATCAGCCATCATGTTGAACTGCTCTTCCTGGGCGCCCAATAACAGCGTACGGTCGACCTGGTTATCCTTTAACAGGACGAATGGATACCCACCCACTGCATACGCTTCTTTCACAAGAGCATTTACGAGCTCACGCTGCAGCCCGAAATTTTCAATCAATACCTTTTCCCCTTTTTGAAGCCCGATAGAATAGTTAATCAGGTTTTTTGCGAGTGTTTTGATACGTGGATCTTTCATAATGAGTCCCTCCAGTATAGATAATAAAAAACATATTAACATTGTAACGAATTTAATGGATTTTGTTTACTATTATTCGGTATCATCTAGAGGAGGGAATAACTCATCCATATATTGAAATACTTACTAGGAAGGTTTATGTCCTTATTGTCAGGGTAAAATTATGTTAAGTTCATGGAGGTGTAATCAATGGAAATTATCTTGTACTTAAGCGTTGCAGTCATCGCGGTCGCTTTTTTCATTCTTGTTATGTATCTGGCAAAAACACTGAAATCATTGCAGACTACACTTGACAGTGTCTCCCACACGCTGGCTGGGTTGGAACAGCAGTTGGACGGTGTCACCCGTGAGACAACCATGCTGCTACATAAAACCAATACATTGGCAGATGATATTCAGAAGAAGTCTGAAAGCCTGAATGGTGTGGTCAATGCGGTCAAGGATGTCGGTAATTCAGTCCATAGATTCAACCAGACAATCAACAATGTCCAGAACCTGGTTGACAGGCAGATTGACAAAAATAAGGACAAGATCACCCAGGTGGTACAATGGAGCAACGTCTTCCTGGAGCTTAAGGAAAAATGGAAGACAAAAAAAACAGCACAGATAAGCCCTGAGTTCGAAGGGGAACAGATTATCGCGAGACAAAGGGAAAGAGCTAAATATTAATTTGAAAAGGAGGCTAATCAATGGCTAACCGGGATCTTTATAACTTGAATGATGTCACCAAGGGAAATTCCAAATCAAATGATTTCGTGGCAGGAGCCATTATTGGCGGGATTGCAGGAGCCCTTGCTGCCCTTCTTCTGGCTCCAAAATCAGGAAAAGAGCTGCGCAGCAATTTAAACGAGCAAACTAACGCCCTGCTGTCAAAAACAGAAAAACTGCGTGACGCGGCAATGACAAGGGGGAATGACCTCGCCACTGCTGCGAAGGATAGGGCGAACACCATTACCAAGACGGTAACACAGCAATCTGCGGACCTCCTTAACAAGGTAAAAGGACCGCGGAGCCAGCAAGACCAGCAGAATGGCGCTGAGCAGGAGGCAAGTTCCGGCCCGGCAGGAAACCTGCAGGAGGTTCCTACTTCAATGGCGGAAACGAGCAGCATGGAACAAACACATACAGCTACTGGTGAAGAAATTCAGAGGAAGCTGGAAGAAACGCAAAAAGCATTTGATGAAACGGAAAGCAAGATCAATCAGTAAAATTGTTTTATGGACGGTGAAGTGGTAAGATAGCTTCACCGTTGTTTTATAAGTTCCCGCTCGATATCATTGGCAGAAATCTGGTAAATTGGTTTTGACGGGAGTCTGAAAATAGCAGGAAGAATTAAGTGCAAGAGGTGCAAATATGAAACAAATGAAGTCAGTTGAAGAATTCGACAATCAAATAGAAACCGCTGGAACGTTCTTTATTTTAAAACATAGCACAACCTGTCCGATCAGCCAGGCGGCCTATGATGAGTATGTGAAGTTTTCCAACGGCAGTGAACTGCCAACATTTTATTTAACAGTCCAGGAATCCCGCCGGCTGTCGAACCATATTGCGGAAAAATATGAAATCACGCATGAATCACCACAGGCTATCCTATTTAAGGATTCCAAGCCTGCCTGGCATGCATCCCATTGGAAAATTACCGGCAAGTCGCTGAAACAGGCTGCCGAGTCCGGCAACTAATTCTGTGTAATCGAACATTGTTCAAAAGACCCGTACCCACAATGAGTGGTACGGGTCTTTCCTGTATAGGTGGAATTTGCTCTATTTCGGCATGATTGCTGCCGTAACTTACCCCCTTTGAATTTCACCTGTTTGCTGTGGAAGCTTCCAGACAATCTTGAGGTGGTCGCCGGGGGACAGTTTGTCATAGAAAGTCGCGTTTTCATCATTTTTCAGAAGGAAGAATTGGCCTGCGGCGTCCTTGGGAATCTCAATTTTTACGTGGTTGAACAGGTCTTGGAAGATAAAAGGATCGACCGGTTTCTGTTTCACTGTAATTTCATCCCCATTGCTCAGCAGGTCACCATCTGATAATGGCTTTTCCCCACGGAATATTTGTGCAGCAGTCTTTTCAAGCATGATTTCTTTTCCGTTAAAAAATACTGGAATCTTGGTATGCATCGGAATGTTCAGTGATTCGGCCACTTTTTTAATGGTAGGCAAAGGCCGGTTTTCAACCCTGATGTCATCGAGGTGGTCAAAGGCGGCATTAAGCCTGGCCTCCAGTCCATTCCGGTATATTTTTCCGGAGAATTTTGGGATGACAGTTTCCCTGTCGTTCAATTTCAGCCGGAATGGCCTGAGTTCTTTCATGAATTCGAGGAAATCAAGCGACCTGATCAACTCTTCAATCGACCTAGGCACGGTGAACTCTATTTTGTCCCTGTCTTCAACCCATTTATCAGGAGATGCAGGGAGGCCGTTACATGTCAATTTGGCCGTGACCTCATAGGGCTTCCCATTAAAATGAACCAATTTTTTAGGGACCTCATCGATTAAGTCGGCTATCTTTAATTTGGCCCTCTTTCCGTCAACACCTTTTTCGACAACCAACTGGTCCTCATGTGAAATTTCATCATCAAATGAACACTGGCCGCCATTTCGTAATATTACGGGCGGTTCCCCGTGCTTGCCTGGAATGGTTATGTCCGTTCCATTGATAGATACAATCATCGCAAGTCCCGGCCTGCCGTACAGTTTGTTCATTTTTATGCCTGCCGCGAGCAAACAATCCCCCACACTAAGCTTTTTGACCTCAAAGAGCCTTACGGGCTGTCCATTTACATAAACGGTCCTATACTGGACAGGTGACTTTTTGGCGGCAATCGCGATTCCGATCGGGGTTACGAGCTCGGGCCCCTTTTGAATATGGTCGGCCATAGTAAGTGATGAGATGGCATCAATTCCCCGGATGGCCACCCGGTTTTCCGGCAGGTTAAGCTTCATGGCGATTCTTTTGGGAAGCTCGGGAGTCAGGCTTCCTCCGCCTACAAGCATGACTGCTTTAGGAGGCTTATTGTTATTAAGGCTCAAGATTTCGTCTGTTATCGATTCAGCAAGACGGTCAATCGATGGTGATATTTTTTTTATAACATGATCTTTGGACAGCTCAGTTTCAAAGCCAAGGATATCGGTAATCTTAATTGACTCGTTTGCATAGAGGTCCCGCTTTGCTTTTTCCGCGAGCGGGAAATCAAGCAGGAACTCATCGCTGATCGCTTCGGTGATTTCATCCCCGGCAACCGGGACCATCCCATAAGCCACCACTGTTCCCGTATCTGTGAGGGCAATATCCGATGTTCCCGCTCCTACATCGACAAGGGCGACGTTCAGCCTCCTCATTGAGGGAGGAATCAGGACATTGATGGCAGCGATTGGTTCGAGAGTCAATGCTTCCATTTCAAGGCCGGCCCGCCCAAGTGCAGCAATCAGGGATTCGACAACCACCTTCGGGAGAAACGTCGCAATAATTTCGACCGAAGCTTCTTTTCCCTGCTGGTCAATCAAACTTCCAATCTCGTCATTATCCAAGTGGTAATAAAGTACGGAATAGCCTACACAATAATAAAAATGGCTCTGTTCAATTTCATGCTTTTCGGCCACAGCCGCCTGGGCCTGCTGTACCGCACTAAGCTCCAGATGGAGGATATCTTGTTTTGTCAGCAGCGGTTTCCCGTCAATTTCCACAGCCGCTTTCGCCCGTTCAGTCTTTAATGCCCGTCCTGCAGCCGCAACACATACTTTTTTGAGCGGGCCGTGGACTATTTCAAGCTGCTCTTTTATTTCCAAAATGATTTTGGATACAGACAGGACATCATGGATTTGGCCATCCAGCATTGACCGTTCTTTATGCTCTGAAGAAAGGACATCAACGACATGATATTGTCCGTCTTTTTCTTCAAGAATGATCCCGACCACTGAACGGGTCCCTATATCAAGGGCAAATAGTTTTTTATTTACCTGCAAAGCGTGCACCTTCTTTTAAATAGCATCATAGAATGATAAATACATCATTGAAAAATGTTAAAATACTTTAATACTTAAAAGCGTTTAATTAATAAAGAAAATTCGTGACAGGCGATCATATTTCATATATAATAACCCTTATTATAAAAAATGTATCATAGAATGGCTGGCCTATAAAGAAGATTAGAAATGGGCAGAGGGAAAAAAGTATTCGTGATGTCAGCATCAACCTTTTGTTCATAAACAATTCTTTTTCGGGCCAATCAATTAAATGAAGGGACGGGGAAAAATGAGTAACAGAGAACTTGACCAGCTTCGTGATCGTGTTGATGAATTAAATCTTCAGCTGCTTTCGTTGATAAATGAAAGGGCATTGCTCGTCCAGGAAATCGGCAAAGCTAAAGAAACACAGGGGGTCTACCGGTATGATCCTGTGCGTGAACGCCATATGCTCGATTTAATTAAAGAACATAATAACGGGCCTTTCCAAAATTCCACGGTCGAACATATTTTTAAGGAAATATTTAAAGCCGGACTGGAGCTTCAGGAAGACGATCATCGCAAAGCCTTGCTCGTTTCAAGGAAAAAGAAGTCTGAAGATACCGTTGTTGACGTAAAGGGAGTAAAGGTCGGTGATGGCATACCTGACTTTGTTTTTGGCCCGTGTGCAGTTGAGTCCTATGAGCAGGTAGCTACTGTTGCTCAGGCTGTAAAGGCAAAAGGCTTTAATCTTCTTCGCGGCGGTGCCTATAAACCGCGTACATCTCCTTATGATTTCCAGGGGCTTGGGATTGAGGGCCTGAAAATCCTGAAAAGGGTCGCCGATGAATTCGATATGGCAGTCATCAGTGAAATCGTTAATCCTGCCGACATAGAGACAGCTGTAAATTACATCGATGTCATTCAAATTGGCGCCAGGAACATGCAAAACTTCGAATTATTAAAAGCTGCCGGTTCAGCGAACAAGCCGGTCCTGCTAAAAAGAGGTCTGGCGGCCACAATTGAAGAGTTCATCAATGCCGCTGAATATATCATGGCGCAAGGGAACGGCCAAATCATTCTTTGTGAAAGAGGAATCCGGACGTACGAACGGGCAACGCGGAATACTCTTGATATTTCAGCAGTGCCAATCCTGAAAAAGGAAACGCACCTTCCAGTCATGGTGGATGTCACCCACTCAACCGGAAGGCGGGATTTGCTTCTTCCGACTGCAAAAGCGGCATTGGCGATCGGGGCAGACGGGGTCATGGCAGAAGTGCATCCGGATCCTGCAGTCGCACTCTCTGACAACGCCCAGCAAATGGACCTGAAGCAATTTGATGAATTCATTAATGAATTAAAATCCTCATCATTTGTCAGGATTTAGTTTTTAGACGAATACACTGCCTTCCTGGGTTCCGGGAAGGCAGTTTTATTGTTGTATTAATATAATGCGTTTTTTTATGACAATTTTTATAATAATTCGGTGGCTTCAGATTGCGGTATTCAACATGTTATCGTATGATTAATTCATAATTGTACTTGTATATAAAATCACAAACTACAGAAAAATGATTATTCTGGCACATATTGCTATAAACTAATAGGAAAATTTAGATTGTGCCCGTCAATGAAGGAGTGTGCATAATGAACATAACAATATACGATGTTGCAAGAGAAGCAAATGTTTCGATGGCAACCGTTTCCCGCGTAGTGAACGGAAATCCCAATGTTAAACCGGCAACACGCAAAAAAGTAATGGAAGTCATTGACCGCCTTGGCTACCGTCCCAATGCAGTGGCGCGGGGACTTGCCAGCAAAAAAACAACAACAGTAGGTGTAATCATCCCTGACATTGCCAGCCCATTTTTTGCGGAATTGGCACGTGGGATTGAAGACATTGCGACGATGTATAAGTACAATATCATCCTGAGCAATTCCGACCAAAACGAAGAAAAAGAACTTCATCTGTTAAATACAATGTTAGGCAAGCAGGTGGATGGAATCGTATTCATGGGCGGAAACATTACTCCAAAGCTTGTGGAAGAATTTAAAAAATCACCTGTTCCCATTGTGCTGGCCGGGTCGGTTGAAGAATCAGAAACCATCTCATCTGTGCACATCGATTATGAGCAGGCAACGTTTGATGCGGTTCAGACATTTGTCGAGAAGGGCCATAAAAATATCGCTTTTGTCGTCGGGCCTTATCATGAACCTATCAATAGGGAAAAGAAGCTGTCAGGATACAAGAGGGCGCTTGAACAAGCCGGGTATGAGTATAATGAGGATCTTGTATTTGAAGGCGACTACACATACGATTCCGGTATAGAAGCGGTTGAAAAACTGCTCGAAAACGACCCTAAACCAACGGCCATCCTTGTCGGTTCCGATGAAATGGCTCTTGGTGTCGTCCATGGCGCCGAGGATCGCGGCTATAAAATCCCGGACGATTTTGAAGTGATCAGCTCGGACAATACGCGGCTTACCCTGATGGTCCGCCCGCAGCTGACGACCATAGTGCAGCCATTGTACGATATTGGCGCGGTTGCTATGCGCCTGTTGACCAAATATATGAACAAAGAAAAAGTGGACGAGCATATCGTTGTGCTTCCGCACAGGATCGAGCAGCGCCAGTCCACGAAATAATTTCTTTGTAAGCGGAAACCCGGCATTGATCATAATGCCGGGTTTTATTTGGCCGAAAGAAAGTTTTAAATAATTGGAAGTTTTGAAACTTTATTGAAATATATCCGTATAGACTGGTAATGGAATACATATTTGAAAGGGGATGGAACTTGTTGAGTCACCATCAACCAGTGCGATGAAGGGATAGATGGTTATGGAGGTATTCGGTGTCCCGATTGAAACGGTTTATCTTTATGGCTTGATCGGATCAGGTGCTTTTACGGTGCTATATTTGTTGTTTGGTGATTTGCTTGAAGGAGTATTTGAAAGCATCCAGTTTTTACACCCCACATTATTGTTTTCTTTTCTCACATTCTTTTCTGCCGGCGGCTTCCTGTTTGAGGTTTACAGTCCTGTACACGGGATTTTGGCCGGAGTGCTGTCCGCTTCATTGGCACTCATCCTCGTCACCCTGTTAAATGTTTTTGTATTAATCCCGCTAAGAAACACAGAAGAATCCCTTGTTTACCATGAAAGTGACCTTAAGGGCCGGATTGGGACTGTGATCACCCCAATCCCCGAGGATGGCTTTGGTGAAATTTTAATCGAAAGCATCAGCGGACGGATTGCCAGGACAGCGGCAAGCTTTGACCAGACGGAAATCGCTTATGGTGAAAAGGTGCTGGTCATAGATTCAGTCAAAGGTGTAGTGCAAGTGAAAAAATATAATGAGTTTCAAAAATACTTTTAGGGAGGAAATGTAATGGGACCAATGTCGATCGTCATCGGAATTGCTGTTTTTATTGTTCTCGCCCTTATTGCCGTGTTTATCACAAAATATAAAACAGCCGGCCCGGATGAGGCACTGATCGTGACGGGAAGTTTCCTAGGGAGCAAGAATGTCCATGTGGATGAATCCGGGAACAGAATTAAGATTATCCGGGGCGGTGGAACGTTCATTTTTCCTGTATTTCAGCAATCCCGTCCATTAAGTTTGCTATCCAGCAAGCTTGAAGTGACAACTCCGGAGGTTTATACCGAGCAAGGTGTGCCCGTGATGGCAGACGGAACGGCCATCATTAAAATAGGCAGTTCAATAGGTGAGATTGCCACCGCTGCAGAACAATTCCTCGGCAAGTCAAAGCAGGACCGGGAAAATGAAGCGAGGGAAGTGCTGGAAGGACATCTTCGTTCGATACTGGGATCCATGACGGTTGAGGAGATCTACAAAAACAGGGATAAATTTTCGCAGGAAGTACAGCGGGTAGCCTCTCAGGATCTCGCCAAAATGGGCCTGATCATTGTATCGTTCACAATCAAGGATGTCAGGGACAAGAATGGCTATCTCGATTCGCTCGGCAAGCCAAGGATTGCCCAGGTAAAACGTGATGCGGACATTGCTACGGCCGAGGCCGAGAAGGAAACGAGAATTAAGAAGGCTGAAGCAGCAAAGGATGCGAAAAAAGCAGAGCTTGAACGGGCTACAGAAATCGCTGAAGCCGAAAAAACAAATCTATTGAAAATAGCAGAATACCGCCGGGAACAGGACATTGCCAAAGCCCGGGCCGACCAGGCATACGACCTTGAGACGGCGCGCGCGCAGCAGGAGGTAACAGAGCAGGAAATGCAGGTGAAAATCATCGAGCGCCAAAAGCAAATTGAGCTCGAAGAAAAAGAAATCCTGCGCCGTGAGCGCCAGTATGATTCTGAAGTGAAGAAAAAAGCTGATGCAGACCGGTATGCGGTCGAACAGTCGGCAGCCGCTGAGAAAGCGAAGCAAATGGCAGATGCCGATGCCAATAAGTACAGGATTGAAGCTATGGCGCGCGCCGAGGCAGAAAGAGTCCGTATAGACGGAATAGCAAAGGCGGAGGCCGAGCGGGCGCAGGGGGAAACGGCAGCAGAAATCATCCGCTTAAAGGGGATTGCGGAAGCGGATGCAAAACAAAAGGTTGCCGAAGCGTTCGAGCAGTTTGGCCAGGCTGCGATCCTTGACATGATCCTGAAGATGCTGCCGGAATATGCAAAACAAGTGGCGAGTCCGCTTGGGAATATTGATAAAATAACCGTTGTCGATACAGGTGGCTCTGGCGGTGCCAATAAAGTTACAGGCTATGCAACGGATTTAATGGCGACCATTCAAGAATCGCTTAAAGCTTCGTCGGGAATTGACGTGAAGGAGCTGATAGAAAACTTTTCAGGGAAGCCGGCCGTCAGAAACAGAATCGATGGCCTGGCCTTTGAAATGAAAGACGCTGACATGGAGACTCTTTCAACAGATTCAGCTCTGGTAAAACAGGATTAAGTACAACATTAATCAAAAGAGGCTACCCGGATCATGGGTGAGCCTCTGCTTATTTATACCGTTTCTGATTTTTTATTGTTCCGGATTGGGAACAGGGCTTTTTCAAGCGTCTGGGCATTTTTTTCGGTGATTTCCGGTTTTCTTGGTATGGGTGGATATAGATCCTCAGGATCATCCCAGACGAGGGGAAGCTCGACAGGTGCTTTTGGCTGCCATTGGGCCACCCACTCAGAAGGCAAACTGCCGTAACAGTTTGAGTTTTCTGTCATCTCAAGCCATATCAGTGCCCATGCACGGGGAACCACTCTCCAAATATCATATCCGCCTCCGCCGACCGCAATCCATTTGCCATTGCAGTACTGGTGCGCAATCTTGTGGGCGAGCCTCGGGATTTCCCGGTAAATTCTCATGGTCGACGACAGATGGGTGAGCGGGTCGAGATAATGGGCATCAGCCCCGTTTTGCGTCAGGATCACATCCGGCTTAAAGAAGTCAGCAACTTCTATCAGGGCGGTGGTGTAGGCATCAAGCCACGATTCATCCTCTGTAAAGGCATCGACCGGGATATTGAAGGAATATCCATAGCCCTTTCCCTGCCCCCGCTCATTTACATTGCCTGTCCCCGGGAACAGATAGCGTCCAGTTTCATGGATTGATAGCGTACAGACAGAAGGGTCATCATAAAAGGACCATTGCACCCCATCGCCATGGTGGGCATCTGTGTCAACATAGAGCACTCTTGCATGAAATTTTTCCTGAATGTATTTAATCGCGACAGAGCTGTCATTATAAATGCAAAATCCTGACGCTTTTCCCCTGAAACCATGATGAAGCCCGCCTCCAAGGTGAAATGCATGATCCACTTTTCCTGTCATCACCTGGTCCACAGCCGTTAAAGTGCCGCCGACAAGCAGGGAGCTGGCTTCATGCATATTAGGGAAAATTGGTGTATCTTCAGTCCCAAGGCCGTACCCTTCTGCTGTTTCTTCCCGGAGCTTTCCCTGGCCGGCCATCTTGACAGCATTCACAAAATTCGGGTCATGTATTAAACACAGCTCCTCTTCGGTTGACATCCGTGGAGGAATTACCTGGTCATCCTGAACCGCATTCATTTTTCTTAACAGGTCCATTGTAAGCTTCAAACGATATTGGTTGAAAGGATGGTGGCTGCTGAATTTGTAGCTGAGCAAGTCTTCTGAATAGATAAGACTTGAGCGGCAGCTCATGAAGAAACCCCCGGAAGGTTTGGCCAGAGGACCTGATGTCCGGCTTTCTTTAATTCTTCTATGATTCCCGTCGGGTTCATTGTCTGGACCCTGACAACTATGATTTTAGCATTTTCATCCGTTTTATCCGGATAAACAAGAATGCTCAGGATATTCCCTTTCCTGCGGCTGATGACAGCAGTAATGTCAGTAAGAATGCCAGTTTTATGTGGGACCTTGACTTCAATTTGCGATCCCGGCTGATGGGCTCCTGTCAATTCGACCAGGGTATGGAGAAGATCTGTCTCTGTAACGATTCCGACTAATTTTTTTTCCTTTACAACCGGCAGGCAGCTTATATGGTGTTCATAAAAAACAGCAGCCACTTCCTCTACAAAATCTAGCGGGTGTCCGGTGAGAATATTTGTTTTCATAATCGTTTCCAAGGGCTTCAGCAGATCTTCTCTATGTTCATCTATCCGGAAAATTGATGGTGCCGCATCCTTGATGTCCCGGTCGGAAACCAGTCCAATCAGCTTCTGGTCCAAATCGACAATCGGTATATGGCGGATCTTTTTTTCAGCCATCAACCGAATAGCATCCGCAATGGAATCCTCCTTGAAAAGGACTGTTACTTCCGTCTTCATTATTTCTTCTATAATCATGCTCCTGCCCCCCTACAATGGCGGAAATTAAGATTAATAGATTATTTGCACCTGCAATACAAATCGCCAGTTAATACATGAAACGGTTCATGAACCTGAGCTGGTCAAATTTCTGTATGGATTCGGGGCCGATTCTTTTTCCAATCCTGGCCATCAAACAATTGGCTGGATGGGAACTGATTTCCGGATCATCAGTAGCATACCAGGTGAGCCCACCTGCGTTCATCATTTTTTCCATGACTTTGCGGTATTCCCATACGTTCAGGCCGGTGCCTTTCAGGTCCCAGTGCCAGTAATATTCTGTCGTGATAATGGTATAATCCTCCATGGCATCGTCCATCATGGAGACAACAAGAAGGTTTTTTCCGACAGAGCTACCCCTGAATTTGGGAATGACTTCAATGGCCCCGAGCTCTATCAAATCTTCCATATTACCTTCGGACCATCTTTCCAGCGGATCCGGGTAAAGATAGGTCACATACCCGACGATCATGTGCCGGTGCCTTGCAATGATGATCCTTCCCTCCGGCAACCCGGCAATTTCGACTAAAGCTTTATGCTGCTGTGCTGCGGGACGAAAAGCAACGAGATCCTCATGGAACTCGTATCCAGCCAGCTTTTCCGGAGTAATGGGCCCTTCAATAATCAAGCTGCCGTGAGGTGTTTTAAGCTCTTTTGCATTATAGGTTTTTCTATGTTCCATCTGGTCACCACCCGAACAATTGTCAATTCTATTATACATAAAATCTAACAGATAAAAGCGCTTTCACACAATTTTCAGTATTATTCCTAAAATATTGCCGCTCCTGTTTGTGAGCTTATGAACAGAATTTTTAAAATTGAGAAAAAATAGTATTTGTACTATAATGATGTCATTACATAGTATCAAGGGGGATTGGATAAATGAATGTGGAAGCGCTGCCAGTAATAAACGGGAATCATAATTTGAAAGATTATCGTGAAATGTACGATCAGTTTGACTGGAAAGAGGCCGAAAAACAATTTTCCTGGTATGAAACCGGCAGGGTCAATATGGCCTATGAAGCCATTGACAGGCACGCCGAAGGCTTCCGAAACAATAAAATTGCTTTATATTATCAAGACGGGATCCGGAAGGAAAAGTACACTTTTAAAGAAATGAAGGAGCTTTCCAACCAGGCAGGAAATGTGCTGAAGACATTCGGGGATGTGGAAAAGGGAGACCGCGTGTTTATTTTTATGCCCCGCTCCCCGGAACTGTACTTTGCATTGCTTGGTGCGCTAAAGCTTGGTGCAATCGTAGGCCCCCTCTTTGAGGCATTCATGGAAGGCGCAGTCCGGGACCGGCTTGAAGACAGTGGGGCAAAGGTGCTGGTTACGACGCCGGAATTGCTCAATCGGGTCCCAGTCGGGGATTTGCCCGAGTTAAAGCATATTTTCCTCGTTGGCGGTGATATCGAAGAAAACGGTCCGTATATCGATTTTAATAAGAGGATGGCGGAAGCTTCAAACAAACTGCAGATCGAATGGGTTGAGAGGACGGATGGACTGATTCTTCATTATACTTCGGGCTCAACAGGGAAACCCAAGGGTGTTCTCCATGTCCACAATGCGATGGTCCAGCACTACCAGACCGCCAAATGGGTCCTTGATTTAAAAGAAGAGGACGTTTATTGGTGTACCGCTGACCCTGGCTGGGTAACGGGCACATCTTATGGAATTTTCGGGCCATGGCTCACCGGTACTTCGAATGTTGTTATGGGGGGGCGGTTTAATCCCGAAACATGGTATAAAATGATTGAATTATATGGTGTCACTGTATGGTATAGTGCACCGACATCGTTCCGGATGTTAATGAGTGCAGGCGATGAAGTGGTGAAAAAATTTGATTTAAGCAGCCTCCGCCATATTTTAAGTGTAGGCGAACCCCTAAATCCTGAAGTAGTCAAATGGGGAATGAAAGTATTCCACCTTCGCATCCATGACACATGGTGGATGACAGAAACCGGAGCACAGCTTATTTGTAACTATCCTTGCATGGAAATCAAGCCCGGCTCAATGGGCAAACCCATTCCGGGAGTCAAAGCCGCAATTGTGGATGATCAGGGAAATGAGCTGCCACCGTACAGGATGGGCAACCTTGCGATAAAAAAGGGCTGGCCATCGATGATGCATACCATCTGGAATAACCAGCAAAAATATGAATCATATTTTATGCCGGGTAACTGGTATGTCTCAGGGGACTCCGCCTATATGGATGAAGAAGGCTATTTCTGGTTCCAAGGCAGAGTTGATGATGTGATCATGACTTCAGGGGAACGGGTCGGGCCTTTCGAAGTGGAAAGCAAGCTGCTGGAACATCCGGCTATCGCCGAAGCAGGGGTGATCGGAAAACCTGATCCTGTCCGTGGAGAGATTATTAAAGCGTTTGTAGCCCTTCGTGATGGCTACGATCAGTCTGATGAATTAAAAGAAGAAATCCGCCAATTTGTGAAAAAAGGTTTTGCGGCCCATGCTGCACCCCGTGAGATTGAATTCCGTGACAAGCTGCCTAAAACAAGGAGCGGTAAAATCATGCGCCGCGTCTTAAAAGCCTGGGAACTTGACCTTCCTACAGGCGATTTGTCCACGATGGAAGATTAAGAGGCCGGCTTTAAAATATGATGGCTGGCGGGAAGAGCCGGTCAGAAAGAAATTTAGCAAAAGTAGTCGGCAATCTCGCGAAAAAAATGATAATCTTGCGAAAACTGTGTACATTCTCGCGAAAAAACCTATAATTTCGCGTAAGCCACCAATAATTAAGCGAAACAGTTCAGCAACGAAAAAGGAACCGCATCGATTTATCACGATACGGTTCCTTTTTTACTTATTATTGCCCTGTTCCGCCAGTGTTATCTGGAGGCGGAGGTGCCACCGGTGGTACTCCCGGCGGCTGGCCTGCTTCAGCTGGAGGTGCAGCCGGATTTGGAGGCGACGCCTGGCCGACCTGGACAGTGTTGGATGGCGGCGATTCGTTTCCTGCGATATCGACTGCTTTTACATAAAATGATCCGCTTCCGGCATTGTATGATAAAGCTCCGCCAGCCTTTATGCTCGCGACTTTGTGGCCGCCATTGTACACCCTGTAACCGACGATGTCATTGTCAGGGTGTGCGCCCCATGTAATTGTGGTTCCCGACAAAGTGATTCCTAAAGCTGATGGCGCCCGTCCATTGTCATTCAGCTTATCATTTGCCACAACAATATTGGACCATGCTTCCCTTTTCGGTATCAGCTGGTACGGATTGCGGATTTTATGCCCGATGATGCTTTCCATATATGCCGGGTTCAAAATTACCCCAGTGTCAGCAAATTCTGCAGGAGTTGAATCAAGTGCCAGGTACCTCTTGTCTCCCACGTGAACAAATTTGCTTGCGACAAGACTGTCATCTACTTTTGTCGGCACAAATTTCGCGTTAAATAAATCCGATTTAACCAATCCTGCACTGGAACACGCTTGTGAAGGAAGCAATCCTGAAACAGTGCAATATGAACGGCTAACAATCCCGCCAGGCATGTTGAAGCGTTCCTCAGGGTCAACGAGCTGCGGTGCAACATCGTAGGCGGCATTCAAAAGGTCTGCCCAGAGATAAATATTTCGGACTGAATAATTTAATTTTTTGTAATCTTTTTCCAATCCTTTCGGAGTATCATAACCGATCCAGGTTCCAAACGACACATTAGGGTTGGTTGCGACAAACCATGCATCATAAAAGTTGTGTCCTGTCCCGGTTTTTCCGGCCCAATCTGAATTGAATTTGAGCCGCTTATTCATGCTGGTTGCAGTCCCGCTATTGATGACATCCCGCATCATGTCGAGTGTCAAATAAGCTGTTTGCGGGCTGAATACATCGACAGGAGTACTTTTATGCTGATAGACAATATTACCGTGTTTATCAACAATTTTGTCAATCATATAGGCGTCAATGAACTTCCCGTTGTTCGCGAAGGTTCCGAACGCATTGACGTTTTCTTCAACGGTTACGCCATTCTCTATCGACCCGATAGCAGCGGCCAGATTCTCAAAGTCCTTCTTGATTAAAGAGGTGAACCCCATTTTTTCAAGATATTGGGCTGGGCGCTGATTCAAGATGTTTTTATATGCCAAAACAGCAGGCACGTTATAGGATTTCGCCAGGGCATGACGGACTGAAGTTAAACCGCTGTATTTTCTATCATAGTTCAACGGCCATGGCACTCCAGGTTTTTGAGCGTTAAGGTAAACCGGCACGTCCGGCAAAACGGAACCAGGTGCCAATTTGCCCATCTCAATTGCCGGGGCATATACAAGGATCGGCTTCATTGTAGAACCGTTCGGTCGTTTTGCATCGGTCGCATGGTTCACTTGTTCCCGCTTGAAATCACGTCCGCCGACAAAGCTGATGATTTTGCCAGTTTTGTTCTCAATCAAAATTGCCCCGACCTCTACGGGCTCCATGACGGTTTTGATTTCTCCTGTTTCAGGATCTTTGATTTGCTGTGGTTTGGCGTTCCCATAGTACGGGTAGGAAGCGGCCACCTGCTGCATCCGGTTATAAATGTCTTTGTTGACCGTGGAATAAATCTTATATCCATTCTGGCGCAGGTTGCGGTCGGCAAGCGCAAGGTACTCTTCCCGCAATGCATCGTCATTTTCAAGGTCCTTTAATTCATATCCATCTTTTTCGGCAAGAATTTTCGAAAAAATATCCGTGGCCCGTTTTTCAATTTCAAAAGTCAAATATGGATATTCCTCAACGGAATTTTCATCTGAGTATGACGTGAAATCTTTCCTGATATCATAGGCGAGTGCCTCATTATACTCTTTTGCAGTGATAAATCCGCCTGTGTACATCCTGTTTAGCACTGTTTTCATTCTTTCAAGCCCAGGCTGCAGGAACTCTCCTTCCTTTTGGGTGCCGTCTTTAGTGAACGGGGTGTACCCAAATGGGCTCTGCGGCAGGCCGGCGATGAAGGCGGCCTGCGGGAGGTTGAGGTCCTTTGCCTCAACACCAAAGATTCCTTTGGCAGCTGCCTGTACCCCCGCAATATTGCTGCCGCCGGAATTTCGGCCGAAAGTGGCAACGTTCAAGTAGGCTTCAAGAATTTCTTTTTTATCAAAAAACTTCTCGAGGCGAAGCGCAAGCAGGATTTCTTTTGCTTTCCGCTCAAAAGAAATTTCATTGGTCAAGATCTGGTTTTTGATGAGCTGCTGCGTCAGTGTGCTGCCTCCAGACTGGTTCGCCGAGTTGGAAACTTCCTGGAACAAAGCACGAAAAATAGCCTTTGGAACGACTCCATCATGCTTGTAGAAATATTCATCCTCGGTAGCAACGACCGCGTTTACAAGGTATTGTGAGACGTCTTCGAGCTTGACCTCTTCACGGTAAAGATCGGTACGCAGTTTTCCCAGGAATACATCATTGGCGAAATATAATTCCGATGTTTCTTCAAAGTTATATATATCTTTCTGCATATTTTCATAGGACCTAATTGGTTCATCCTTTACCAGTGATGCAAAATAACCTGCTCCGGCACCCCCGGCAAATCCGGCGCCAAGCAGCACGATGACCATAAAGATAAGTACTAAATTCCAGACAACCTGATAGGTGATTCTGGCTCCCTTTACAGTACGTTTATTTGTAAATAGGTTTTGCAATGCCCTGAATCTTTCTTTCCAATTCTGTTTTTCTTTATTCATTCGCATCAGTCCCCCTAAAATCACATACATTATAGCATAAACATCCATGGCAAAAACGGAAGGCATTGACATTTTTCTGATTTTCGTGCGGTATTTGACAATTGCTCGATTTTTATGGTAAAAATGCATTATCTAATTTTATATTGATTGAAAGCTTTGACGGGAACCCAGTAGTGCTTCTATCCCTGTTCCAGAAAGCCGGCGGATGCTGTGAGCCGGTACAAATAGAAGGATGAATTACCTCCCTGAGCGCCGCTGCGAATCCCACGGATAGCAGTGGACGGTTGAACCGTTATTTTTTGAGTGGAAGACTGATTGTTTTCAAGCCGGGTGGTACCGCGCATACAGCGTCCCTGCAATTTTTGCAGGGGCGCTTTTTTATTTTAGAAGAGGAGGATGCTAAATGGATTTATTAAAGGATCTCAAATGGCGTGGGATTATTTACCAGCAGACAGATGAAGAAGGAATTAAAGATACGCTTTCGACGGAAAAAATTTCGCTTTACTGTGGAATGGATCCAACTGCTGACAGCATGCACATTGGCCACTTGCTGCCATATTTGACTCTGCGCCGTTTCCAGAACGCCGGGCACCGCCCGATTGTCCTGGTAGGCGGGGCAACCGGCCTGATCGGAGACCCAAGCGGCAAAAGTGAAGAACGGAAGCTCCAAACGATTGAGGACGTCCAGCGTAACGTTCAGGGGCTGCAAAAGCAGCTGCGCCAGATTTTTGAGTTTGAAGGTGAAAATGGAGCGCTCATGGTGAACAACTATGACTGGGCCGGTTCAATGGACATCGTTACCTTCCTCCGCGATTATGGGAAGCATGTCGGCATCAATTACATGTTGGCAAAGGACACAATCGCGTCACGGCTTGAGACTGGGATTTCATTTACCGAATTTACGTACACCATCCTTCAGGGTATGGATTTTGTGCATTTGTACGACAAGCACAATTGCAGGATGCAGATTGGCGGAAGTGACCAGTGGGGCAACATCACAACCGGCCTCGAACTGATCCGCAAAATGATGCCCGAAGGCCCGAAGGCATTTGGCGTCACGATTCCATTGGTGACAAAAGCGGATGGAACCAAATTTGGAAAGACGGAAAGCGGCGCTGTCTGGCTGGACCCTGAAAAGACATCTCCTTACGAGTTTTACCAATTCTGGATCAACACAGCTGATGCCGATGTGGTAAAATACCTGAAATTCTTCACTTTCCTATCACATGAAGAAATAGAGGAACTGGAAAGAGCCGTACAGGAAGAACCACATCTGCGCAAAGCGCAAAAAGCTCTCGCCGAGGAAATGACCCGTCTTATTCATGGCGAAGAGTCATTAGAGCAAGCAATAAAAATTTCTCAAGCTCTATTTAATGGAGATGTGAAGAATTTAACGGCTTCCGAAATCAAACAGGGCTTTAAAGATGTACCGTCGTTTGATGCTCCGGCTGACGAAGAGGCTGGCCTAATAGACCTGCTTGTAGCTGCAAAAATCTCGCCGTCAAAGCGCCAGGCCCGTGAAGATGTCGGCAATGGTGCAATCTCGGTTAACGGAGAGCGTGTAACTGACACCAACTATGCGCTGTCCGCTGCCGACCGCATCGAAGGGCAGTTCACGATCATCCGCCGCGGGAAAAAGAAATATTACCTGATTAAATACTGATGCTGAAAGCTTTTCTTTACTTGAGGATATTGTGTGAAGGACACAATGAGCGGAACAAAACGAAACCTTCATAAGGGCGATGAAAGACACAAACCCGTATGGGACAGGGAAAACTGTGCTTCATAACGGGTATGAAAGACAAGATCCCCCAGGGGAAGAGAAAAACTGTCCTGCAAAGAGTTTTTTACATTACAATCCATCCAGACATGCATAATGTCCGCTTCGACATCATGCTGACGGACACACAAGCTTCTCTGAAACGATGTCACTGTATTTACCTTAATGGCTCGCCGATCGGCGAGCTTTCTTATTTGTACAAAAAAATCCCTGCACCGAAATGGTACAGGGATTTTTTTCTGGTAAAGGTTAACGTGAGTAGAACTCAACGATAAGAGCTTCGTTAATTTCAGCCGGAAGTTCAGAACGCTCTGGCATGCGAGTGAATGTACCTTCCAATTTGTCTGCATCGAAAGTCAGGAAGTCAGGAACGAAGTTGTTCACTTCGATAGCTTCGTTTACGATGTCAAGGTTGCGGGACTTCTCGCGAAGGCTGATTGTCTGGCCTGGTGTTACGCGGTAAGATGGGATGTCTACGCGTGAACCGTCCACAAGGATGTGGCCGTGGTTTACAAGCTGACGGGCCTGACGGCGAGTGCGGGCCAAACCAAGACGGTAAACAACGTTGTCTAGACGTGATTCAAGAAGAACCATGAAGTTTTCACCGTGCTTACCAGCCAATTTGCCTGCTTTGTCAAACAGGTTGCGGAACTGGCGCTCGTTCACTCCGTACATGTGGCGAAGCTTTTGCTTCTCCTGTAATTGCATTCCGTATTCGGAAAGTTTTTTACGCTGGTTTGGACCATGTGGACCTGGAGCGTAAGGGCGTTTTTCTAATTCTTTACCTGTACCGCTAAGAGAAACTCCAAGGCGGCGGGATAATTTCCAGCTTGGGCCGGTATAACGAGCCATTTAAGACTCCTCCTTTGTTTTTATTTGGTAAAATAAAAACAGTTTGTGAATGCAGCGATTATGCGCATTTTGTTTTCATGTACCTTCGCCCTAGCAGCAGCGGGTTACAAGATACACCTTCAATGGGAAGCGGCTTGCGCGCCATGAGGAACAAAATGCAATTCATAAAGCCGCCCACATAGGCTGCGATATTTTACACAAAGACCATTATATAATTTTTATAGTACCTAAGTCAATACAAATTAAATATTATGCCTAATTGCTTTAATTCTATAAAAAGTAATTTGATACAGCATTACCGATGTTTACAGGTATAAATCTTTTTTAAACAAATAAACCAAAACGCGTTATTTCTTTTTTCCTGTGCTATAATAAAGGGAGTTATGTCTATTTTTGCAAAATTTACCTTGCATTAGGTCATTGCTTAGAGCAAAAGACTCAAAAAAGTGTTTAGGAATTTAAGTGGACTAAATGGGTGATAGAGGGATGGAAGAATTCGTTGAACAAAATTTAATTCTACAATTAAAGAGCCTTTTTTTAGATTTGCTTGGAACAAATAAAGAGACAGTGTCGTATGACTTACTGCTTGAAGGCATGCTCGATCAAGTGCATTCACTGACCAAGGCTGAACAAACCATTTTTTACCGCTATGAAGAATTGAAAAATGGGTTCCTGGCGGAAGCTGCCGTCAGGCGCAGCGGAGCTCCCGCGTTTAATCCTGAATTGCGGGCATTTAGTGCCGCCGGGTATTCTGAAGACAGACTCACTAATCGACGCCCTGCCCAGTTTCCCGGATTTGAGGAATATGATCTAGTACTGTTGCTCGCCCACAAGGAAGAAATACTCGGGATCATCGCTCTGTCGGAGGGCAGTGAGGGGGAATTTCACTCATTAACGGACAGGCTCCTGAAAGATATCGCTTATGAATGTTCAATGTTTTTGACTAAAATCAAGAACCTCACAAAAATCATTGCTGAAGAAAAACGGTACAAGCAGCTATACAGGGTAACTGAGAAGTTCCACTCTACCATGAATATGGACGATGTGCTCGGTGAAATTATTTCCAGTCTTCAGGAGGCCTATCCTGTCTTTACATACTATCTTATGCTTTCAAGGGACAATCACGGGCATGGGGATTTGCCGATAAAGGATTTGGAATATAACAGTAAAAATATTACTGCGATGCAAGCCTATGTCAGCGGACACATTCAATTTGAAGATTCACTTGCCGCAAAAAATTCTATATTGTACGCACCTTTAAAAGGAAAACAAGGGGTTTATGGAGTTCTGCAAGTAATTGCACCCGACGCTCTCGTTTTTCCAGCGAGTGAGGTCGAATTCATAAAACTGCTTGCTAACACGGCGGGCAGTGCACTCGAAAATGCCCAGCTGTACGAGCAATCGAGAAGGTTGATAGCAGACTTGCAGCTGATTAACCAAACCTCCCACCGGTTGAATTCCAATCTGCGGCTGACGGACACAGTGAACTTTATGTGTGGCCAAATCCTCGACTCATTCAATGCCCGTGAAGCCGGATTCATTATTTTGGATGCCGACCATGGAGAGTTTAAGGTTCTTAAAGGCAGTACAGGTTTTTTCTTTTCTGTCGGCGCAAGCCAATATATTGAGGAGATCGGTGCCAAAATCCAGACGGGGATGGAATCGCTTTTTATCGGGGATTTTGATATTCAAGCAAGGGGCAAATCCGGCCTGTACAGGTCGATCATGTGTGTGCCAATGATCCAGAGTGATAGTTTAAAAGGGTTCGCGCTCGTCCTTCACGAAGAACCATATTATTTTTCTTTTGAAAACTTCAAGCTGCTGCAATCATTGATCCATCATTCAACACTTGCTTTTGCGAATTCCATGCTGCGCGAGGAACTCGAAAAGCTGGTCGTGACAGATCATTTAACGCGGCTTTATTCCCGGAGCTATTTGGATGAAAAGATGCATCTATCCATGATGGAAGATGACCAGGGGACTTTTATCCTGATTGATATAGACAATTTCAAGGCTGTGAATGATACATATGGCCACCAGGTAGGAGATGAAGTCCTGGTACAGCTTGCGAGGATGATCATCAGAAGCATTCGGGGCAGTGATATTGGCACAAGATGGGGCGGTGAGGAACTTGCCATCTATCTGCCAGGGGCACCGCTTGAGACTGGGGTGTTAATCGCGAGCCGGCTTGTGAGGAACGTGGAAAAATATACAAAACCAAGTGTCACCATTTCCTGCGGAGTTTCCACATGGATAAAAGGCCAGGATGACAGCTCGAAAAATTTGTTCAAAAGAGCTGA
Organism: Bacillus sp. T33-2; assembly: GCF_002860205.1. Lineage (GTDB taxonomy): Bacteria > Bacillota > Bacilli > Bacillales > Cytobacillaceae > T33-2. The sequence goes on along the minus strand of NZ_PGVB01000008.1, from coordinate 118,504 downwards.
CCAGGCTTTATATACCGCCAAGGGCTCAGGCAAGAACAAAGTCGTTGTCCAACGGGAGGACCAGCATCAGTTTTTGAGCACTCATGATTGAATGAGTGCTTTTTTTAATGAACCAGAGTCCCTTTAGATGTTTATCGCCTTCGGACAAGGGATGGCTACTTTCCATCTCGATTGTGCGACTGTTCGAGAGCAACTTGCAATAAATGAAAAATAGTTTGAGTACGAGTACCAAAACCATTCTTCTCTTTATAAGTATCTACTCTTTCCAATAATACCTTTGGGAATCGTAAAACAACTGTTTGTTTTTCCATGTTTTCACCTCGAAATGACATACAAATTATATCTAAAATGATAGACTATATGTATCATAACAAATAAGGAGGTGAAAGTCATGTTAGTCAATAAAGCCTATAAGTTCCGTATCTATCCAAACAAAAAACAGATTGAACTTATCAACAGGACAATAGGTTGTTCAAGATTCGCATTTAACTTCTTTTTAGGTGAGCAGAAGGATAAAGACGCTTACTGGCATATCGTTGAAGAAATGGTGCAAAACGGTCAGCTTCAATCGAACAACTGGAAGGGCAAGTGCCTCAATAAATACGAAACGGTTAAGTCTGTTAAAGAATTAAAAAAGCAGTATTCTTTTTTGAAAGAAGTCGATAGTATTGCTTTGCAGAAATCAGTGGAAAATTTAGCTGATTCTTTCGATAGGTACTATAGAAAGCAAAATAAATATCCACGCTTCAAGTCTAAAAAGAATCCTGTTCAATCTTATACAACGAAACATTCGAACGGCAACATAGCTGTTATAGACAACTATATGAAACTTCCTAAACTTGGATTTGTTCGTTTTGCGAAAAGTCGTGAAGTAGAAGGACGCATTCTACATGCAACGATTAGACGAAGTCCTTCGGGCAAATACTTTGTTTCTATAGGAACAGAAGTTACAGAACTGCCGAAAACCAATTCAGCATTCGGGATTGATGTCAAGCTTAAAGATTTTGCGGTTCTTTCTGATGGAACAACTTACTCTAATCCAAAATTCTTCCGTACATTAGAAGAAAAATTAGCGAAAGCACAACGAATCATGAACAGACGGACGGTTGGCGGTGCGAACTGGTATAAAGCCAAAATTAAAGTGGCTGGTCTCCATGAAAAAATCACAAACGCAAGAAATGATTACTTAGACAAAATTTCCTCTGAGATTGTCAAAAACCACGACATTATCGGGATGAAGGATTTGTCAGTATCTAATATGCTTAAAAATCATCATCTTGCCAAAGCCATCAGTGAAGTGTCATGGCCACAGTTTAAAACCATGATTGAGTACAAAGCAAAATGGTATGGAAAACAAGTGGCTGCAGTGGCGAAAAACTTTCCACCAGTCAGCTTTGTTCCTGCTGTGGCTATCAAAACAAAGACGTTAAAAATCTTGGGTTGCGTGAGTGGGACTGTCCAGTATGCCATACTCAACATGACCGAGATATTAGCGCAGGACAAAATCTTAAAAATGAAGCTATAAGACTTCGAACCGTCGGTGCGACGGGGTCAGCCTACTAAATAACTGAAGGATACTTCGGTGTTCGTAGGAATCTCCCCCTTCAAACAGACCGTAAGGTCGTTGAGGGGTGAGTAGTTCAAAAAATGAGTAATATGCTGCTGGTGGATATTGCTTCCATAATGGTCAGAAATATCATATCCTAAATCAGAAGTGTTGTAAGCGTTTGCAAATCGAAAGGGGATTAACATGGGCAAAAAACGATTTGAAACGGAAGTCATCCATTCAGGATATGATCCTGAACAATTCATCGGCAGTCTGGCGCCTCCGCTGTTTCAAACCTCGACTTTCACATTTAGCAATGCCGAACAGGGAGAAATGAGATTTGCCGGTGAGGAAAAAGGCTTTATTTATTCACGGTTAGGCAATCCAACTGTTCAAATATTGCAGGACCGGATTGCAGCTCTTGAAAAAGGGGACAAAGCACTTGCATTTGGTTCAGGTATGGCAGCAGTGTCGGCCATTTTGTTATCTTTAGCAAAAACAGGTGACCACATTCTGTGCTCCCAGGGAGTTTACGGGTGTACATTCGGGCTTTTGCAGCTTATGAAAGAAAAGTTCCATATTGACCACGATTTTTCTTTAATGGACAGCAGGGAGGAATTACAAAGTTCACTTCGGCCTGAAACCAGCTGCATTTACGTTGAAACGCCGATCAACCCGACGATGAGGCTTGTAAATTTGCAAATGATAGCGGAAGTAGCAAAACAAAATGGAATCCCGGTGGTGGTCGATAATACATTTTGTTCACCATATTTACAGACACCTCTTGATTTTGGCTGCGATGTTGTCGTCCATAGTGCAACCAAATATATATGCGGGCATGGGGATGTCGTAGCAGGGCTGGCTGTCGGCAGCAAAGAATTGATGCACCGGGTGGCAAAGACGACCCAAAAGGATATCGGCGGGATTATTTCCCCATTTGACGCCTGGCTGCTTCTAAGGGGGCTGAAGACACTCCCGGTACGGATGGACCGCCATTGCGAAAACGCAGAAAAAGTGGCCGCATTCCTTCATGGGCACCCCGCAGTAGATCGGGTCTTTTATCCGGGGGATAAACAAAGTCCTGATTACGAGGTTGCCCGGAAACAGATGCGGAGGCCGGGCGGGCTAATTTCATTTACGGTTAAAGGGTCAAAAGAAATTGCGCAGCTTTTCATGAACAGGCTGAACCTGATAAAAATCGCAGTAAGCCTTGGGGATGCGGAGACTCTGATTCAACACCCGGCCACAATGACGCATGCGGTCGTTCCCTCGGAAACAAGGATGAAAATGGGAATCCCGGATAATCTGCTCCGGCTGTCGGTCGGGCTTGAAGCGTGGGAGGATATAAAGGAGGATTTGGGGGACGCCCTCGATTCGCTCTAAAAAAGGAGCAGCCGGCCGGGACTAATGTCCGTATGCCGGCTGAATTATTTAAGTTACAGGACCTCCACAAGCGCTGCGGCAAATTCCTCGAGCTTCCTTTGGTCAAGCTCGTCAAAACGGTTTTTTTCCGGGGAATCAATGTCAAGAACTCCAATTACGTTGCCGTCCTTGATCAGTGGTATAACAATTTCTGATTGAGAGGCAGCGTCACACGCGATATGGCCGGGAAACTGGTGGACGTCCTCGACCCTTACTGTTTCCCTTTTGTGTGCTGCTTTCCCGCACACTCCTTTTCCAACTGGAATCCGTACACAGGCAGGCAGTCCCTGGAATGGTCCAAGAACAAGCTCTCCATCTTCCATTAGATAGAAGCCGGTCCAGTTCACCCGGTCCAAAAATTGATTTAGCAGGGCCGCTGCATTGCTCAAGTTTGCTATCGCATTTGTTTCTCCATCGATGAGTGCGCGAAGCTGCTTTATAACTAGATCATAGTTCTTTCCGCGTGCTGCATCGTAAGATTCGACTTTAAACATCGTATTTCCTCCTTATTGTTAAAAATTAATATCCATTTTATCAAATCGATCAAAAAAATGCAGACTTTGTCGTTCGGTTTATATCCGAAAATGGCTTGGCATCAAGTAAGATAAGGGTAACAATAAAAAAGGGACAAGGAAAGAGGGTCGGAGAGTGCGAAGGAATTCAAAAGACAAGATCGTAGAAGCGGCTATTTTCCTGTTTAATACAAAAGGCTTCACCGGAACCTCCATCCGCGATATCGCAGCCAGGGCTGACGTCAATGTCGCCAATATTGCTTATTACTTTAATAATAAGCAGGGTCTGCTTGAATATTGTTTTACAGTATTTTTCGAGAATTACCTGGCGGAGCTTGAAAAAGGGATTGCGAAGCTTGATCAAGGGGCGGCGGTTTGTCTGGAAAGCATCGTGTACAATCTGGTGAAATACCAGTCTGACCATCTTCACCTGACGCGTTTCATCCTGAGGGAAATGACGATTGATTCGCAGATTGTCAGGGAAATCATGTCCACCTACAATGTGAAAGAGCGTTTTTATTTTAAAAAAGTAATTGAAGCAGGATTGAAAACAAAAGAATTCCAGGCCATCTCCATTCAATTTGTCATCATTCAGCTAAAAGGCCTCTTGTCCATGCCGTTTTTGAATATGCATTATTTAACCGAGGTGCTGCACGTTTTGCCCAATGAGAAGTATTTCATAGAAAAATACAGCAATGAAATTTATAAATGGATCCATTCAGTGCTCTGCAGGGATCAGCCAGCCCGGCAAAAACATTTAGTTTCGTCGTAAAAACCGGAAGTTTGCAAACTCCCGGTTCTTTTTTGTTATGTTGCTAAAACTGTCCTGTCAATAGCAGAGAGACCCTGGCCGAGCTCTTTTGCCTGATGGGCGTCAGAACCGTATACAAGCGGAATGCCCAGGCGGACCGCTTCTTTTACGATCCAATCAGGGGGGTACGGTTCCCGGCAAAGCGGTTTTGCCGTCCCGGCGCCATTATAATCCAGCTCGTAGCCTTTTTGGCTTATCGCTGATAAAATAGCTGTTATTTCGTTTTGAAAACATCTTGAACTGGGATACTTCAATTGAAATTTACAGGCCAAAGTCATATGGCCGATCCGCCTCGGTTTATAAGGGCCCATGTCTGCCAGGATCGATTTTAGCACTGTTTGATAATATCTCTCGTGAACCATTTCGGTTGACCCATACCTTTCGGCCATGGACCCGAAGACACCTGGGCTGTAATCGAGGCAATCGTACACACCGGTATTCTGTAAGAAATGCACGGACAAAATGGCATCGTCCAAGCGAGGTCCGACCCTGTTTAAAAATGCAGTTGTCTGCTCTTCAAATCCCTCGATATAATCGATTTCCAGCCCTGCATAGATAATGATTTTCCCTGTGTAGGTGCGTTTTACCCTGTCCAGGTCAGCAAAATACTCTTCAAGCATGTCATTGTCCATCGCACTATCCCTTGTTGGGGCGGCATCGGTAAACCCGGCCGGCAAGGGAGCATGTTCAGCGAATGTAATTGTTTTATACCCAAGCGAAATTGCCATTTCTACATAGGCCTCCAAAGTATCTTTCGTCCCGTGGGGACAATACGGAGTATGTACATGGCCGTCTCTTATCATATCAAACACCCCCGACACCTAGTTTCAAACATAACGGCTTGTTTCCAAAAAACCTGTTATTTCACTAAATATATCAAAAAAAATGAAATTAATAGTCAAAAATTGTCGTTTACATGGTATCATAAATACATTAAAAAAACATTTACACTTAAGTGATGTATATAGGATCACTCGGAATTGTTTCTGAGAGGCCAGGGGGATTTAACATGGAATACATAATTGGCGCATTTGCTGTTTTACTATGCCTTTTTTTAATAGGATATTTTATGAAACGGAATTTGTTTAAAGAGGTTGACCGCTATGAAGCGTGGAAAATAGATATCATGAACCGGCCGGTGCTTGACGAGATGTCGAAGGTCAAACAACTGAACATGACAGGGCAAACGGAGCAGATGTTTGAGAGGTGGCGCCGGGACTGGGATGAGATTGTCACAAGCAAGCTTCCACATATCGAAGATTACCTTTTTGATGCTGAAGACTATATCGACAAATACCGTTTCAACAAAGCAAAGGATTCTCTTTACCAAATTGAACAGAAACTGGTTGAAATAGAAGAAAAAATTAAAAAAATCCTGTCTGAACTGAATGAACTTGTAGGCAGTGAAGAAAAGAACAGGGCGGAAATCGAAGGCCTTAAAGAGATATACCGCGAAAGCAAGAAAACTCTCTTGGCGCACCGGCATAATTACGGCCAGGCTGAAAAGAAGCTGGAACAGCAGCTTGATGAGGTCGTTGCACGATTCCAGGAATTTGACGAAAAAACTGAAAACGGCAACTATCTTGAAGCACGGGAAATTGTTTTGACCATTAAAGGCCAACTGGACAAAATCGCTTCAAGCATGGAGCTGATTCCAAGCCTGCTTCTGGAGTGCCAGACAAGCATCCCGGCACAAATCAATGTGCTAAAAGATGGCTTGAGGGAAATGGAAGGCCAAGGCTATGTGGTGGATCATCTGGATATCGAAAACAGCCTGAAGAACATTGAACTCGAGCTTGAAACCTATCTTCAGCTCCTGTATAAAACAGAGGTCCAGGAGGCTGATGAGGGAACCCGCCAAATAAAGGAACGCATTGACAACCTTATGGATCTGCTCGAGAAGGAATTCGAAGCAAAGCAATATATAAACGAGAATCAACTGCCTGTCAAAAATTTGCTCGAGACTGCGGAAGGTGAAGCTAAAAAGCTTAAGGCGGAAACTGAAACAGTCCAGGAAAGCTACCATCTATCTGAAAAAGATTTGGGAATACAAAGGGAAATTGACCAGCATCTCAACAAGCTTGCGAAGCGGTTTGAACTGCTGTCGGCAAGAGTTTCGGAGGCTGATACTGCCCAGAGCCTTCTAAGTGAAGAACTTCAGGAAATAAAAAAGCAGCTTGCATCATTGCAAGAAGAACAGAGGTCGTTCAGCGACAAATTGAGTGCCCTTAGAAAAGATGAAATGTCAGCCCGTGATAAAGTGGGAGAGCTCACCAAAAAAGCGGGAGAAATGATCAGGCTTGTCGCAAAAAGCAATCTTCCGGGAATGGCCCAGGATTACAAATACCTGCTGGATGATGCAAAGGAAAGCATCCAGAACGTATCGGAAAAGCTGCAGCAGAAACCACTTGATATCCCGGTTGTCCAACAGTACCTTGAAATTGCGGTGTTAACCGTTGAAAAGCTTGAGAACACCACAATTGAAACGATTGAAAATGTCGTGCTTGCTGAAAAAACAATCCAGTACGGCAACCGCTACCGCAGCAAATATCCTTCGGTGGCAAAAGGGTTGCAGGAAGCGGAGCAATCCTTTCGCAGCTATGATTACCGCCTAGCACTTGAGCAGGCTGCCACCTCGATTGAAGAAATCGAACCTGGTGCACTGAAAAAAATTGAAAAAATGCTTAATGAAGGATAACAAGCCAGGCCTCCAATCTACCGGATTGGAGGCCTAGTTTTTTACAGAGAATATAACAGTAGTCCCGTGCACCTAGGTCTAATAAGCAACTCATTTTCAAAACAGGCGGTTTATGTTAAGATTGACAGTCAGTAATAGGAATACAGGCTTGTTCAACAAACGGACTGCAACATTCTGTATAACTTGGTTAGCCAAAAACCGATTAATATATTTTTCGCAATGTCACCAGTATTTCCAGCCACAAAAATGGTTTTCAGCACAAAAATCGAAAAACAGGTTTCCGGCACAAAAGCGAGGACATCAAGATTTACTGCACAAAGGGGGAAGACCATGATTTATTTTGACAATAGTGCAACAACAAAGCCATACCAAGAGGTCATCGACTCTTATGTAAAAGTGTCTTCGGAGTATTTCGGGAATCCGTCCTCCCTCCACGGCATTGGCGGCCAGGCAGAAAAGCTGCTTACCCAGGCCAGGGCACAGCTCGCAAGCCTTTTGAACGTCAAGCCAAGTGAGATATTATTTACATCAGGCGGAACAGAAAGCAACAATCTGGCCGTAAAAGGTGCGGCGCTGGCATATAAAGGGAGGGGACGGCACATCATCACGACCGAGATAGAACATGCATCAGTCAGGGAGTCCGTCCAACAATTAGAAGAAGCGGGCTTCCGGATATCATACATTCCGGTAAATTCAGACGGCCATATAGATGTCCGTGCTATTGAACAAGAAATTTGTGATGATACTATCATTGTTTCCGTAATCCATGTGAACAATGAAGTGGGTTCCATCCAGCCTGTAAAGGAAATCGGAGAACTGCTAAAAGCCTTTCCAAAGGTTTTGTTCCATGTTGACTATGTACAGGGGGCCGGTAAAGTTCCGATAAACTTGTATGAGAGCGGGATCGACCTTTGCTCCATTTCAGGGCACAAATTCCATGGGTTGAAGGGCACCGGCGCATTATTCATCCGAGAGGGTGTCCGTTTGTCCCCCCTCCTGACCGGCGGGAGCCAGGAGGGTAAGCGAAGAAGCGGCACCGAAAATGTTGCCGGGTTTGTCGCTATGGCAAAAGCGCTTAGAATGACGCTTGAGCGCCGTGATACAAAAATGCCTGAAATGAACCAAATCATGACGACCTTGAGAACGGAACTAGCTAAAATAAAGCAGATTGTCATTCATACTCCTGAAGAAAATGCTGCTCCCCATATCCTGAATTTTTCAGTCGAAGGATTTAAGGCTGAGGTATTCGTGCACGCGCTGGAGGAAATGGACATATTTGTTTCAACGACCAGTGCGTGTTCGTCGAAACGTAAGTCTGCAGGCAAAACATTGCTGGCAATGGGCGTACCGGCGGCACAGGCGGAAAGTGCGATCCGCATCAGCCTGTCGTTCGATAACACGATGGATGAAGCCCGGCGGACAATACAGGCAATTGAAGCTACATTAAAAAGATTAGGCGAGGTAATGCGCAAATGATTTACGACAGGATTCTGATCCGTTATGGCGAAATCTCTACAAAAGGAAAAAACCGCAGCAAATTCGTTGAAAAACTAAGAAGGAACATCAAGCACATGCTGGCTGACTTTCCTGCTGCACGTATTGAATCTGACCGTGACCGGATGTTTATTTTATTGAACGGGGAAAATTCAGATGAGATCGGTGAAAGGTTAAAAAAAATATTTGGCATCCAATCTTTCAGCCCGGCAATCAAAAGTGAAAAAGACATTGAGGCCATGAAGGCTGCAGCAATTGGGTTGTTTAAACGCCTTTATTCAGAGGGCCAAACCTTTAAGATCACTACAAAACGGGCAGATAAAATGTTCGAGCTTGACACAAATGAGATCAATCATTTATTCGGCGGCCATTTATTAAAAAATATTCCGGGTCTGACAGTGGATGTAAGGAATCCGGACATCAACCTCCAAATCGAAATCAGGACTGAGGCAGCATACATTTCGGCGGAAACGATACATGGGGCCGGAGGGCTTCCGGCAGGATCAAGCGGTAAAGCGATGCTGATGCTGTCCGGCGGCATTGACAGCCCTGTTGCTGGTTACTTTTCGATGAAGCGGGGGCTTGAGCTCGAAGCCGTGCATTTTCACAGCCCTCCATTTACAAGTGAACGGGCCCGGCAGAAAGTGGTTGACCTGGCCAAGAAGCTGGCAGAAACACATGGACAGATCGTCCTGCATATTGTCCCATTTACTGAGATACAGCAGCTGATCCATAAGCAGGTTCCGGAAAACTACACTATGACATCAACAAGGCGATTAATGTTAAAAATTACAGATGAACTTAGAAAGCAGCGGGAAGGACTTGCAATTGTCACCGGTGAAAGCCTCGGCCAGGTAGCGAGCCAGACACTTGAGAGCATGTATGCCATCAACGAGGTGACCAATACACCCGTCTTGAGGCCGCTGATCACAATGGACAAAACAGAAATCATCGAGATGTCGCGCCAGATCGGAACACATGATATTTCGATCCTTCCATACGAGGATTGCTGCACTGTATTTGTCCCATCGGCACCCAAAACAAAGCCGCGGCGGGAAAAACTGCAGCATTATGAGAGCTTCATCGATTTCGATCCGCTTATTGCCAAGGCCATAAGTGAAACGGAAACGATAACGGTTAAACCTGGCTATGATCGGGACGTTCAACCAGAGCATGATTTATTCTGAATACATCATGCAAACTGCCAATATGTTTCAAGTATCAGGCCATGTGATATTTCACATCCTATAGGAACAAGGAGGTTATATCACAAGGCAAGCCGTGGTAACAGAAACCAACTTCTTGTACAAGGCGTCCAAGCCGCCATCGACCAATTAAAATATGAAATCGCTCAGGGTTCGGAGTTAGCCGTGGCGCCCCGCGAATCACGGCTTCATCCGGTGTTGAGATCACTGAGCATTTAGTAGTGAGGGTGCAAATGCATCCGAGCAGATTATCAAGACAATAAATAAACATTATGGCTACAAGGAGCGGGAAGACATCCCCGTTCCTTCTTTTTGCGTGTTTGTTTAAAAAATTCTAATAATTTTGTATAATGAATTCCTGAAGGTTGTTCTATTATTGTGCGGAGGGGGAGACACATGGACCGGGAGCAATTTATTGCACCAGACAGGTATAATCTAATTACTGAAATTGAGCGTTATGCAAATGTACCAGGAAGAAAAGCAATAGTTTGGGAAGATGAAAATGGAAATACCAAATCTGTTACATATGGGCAATTGCTGAGAAACTCAAACCAAATTGGGAATGTTTTTTTTAAAAGCGGACTTCAAAAGGGTGATATCATACTCGTTGTCATGCCGCGGCTCATTGAATCCTACCAGGTATATGTGGCAGCGCTCAAACTTGGCCTCGTTGTCATTCCAAGTTCAGAAATGCTGCGCCCAAAAGATCTGCAATACAGGATCAGCCATGGCGACGTAAAAGCGGTGGTAAGCTACTATCCGTTTGCCGGACAGTTTGATGAAATCGAAGAAGCGGTTCCGCTTCCGAAATTCTCTGTCGGCCGGGATGTTGAAAACTGGATCCATTTGGATCGTGAAATGGAAAACGCATCTGACCAGCTTGAAGTGGCTGATACACTAAGGGATGACATGGCGTTTTTATCCTATACCTCAGGCACGACTGGCAATCCGAAAGGCGTTGTCCACAGCCATGGCTGGGCATTTGCCCATTTACGGACAGCTTCCAAAAACTGGCTCAGCATTGAAGAAGGAGATATGGTTTGGGCATCAGCCGGCCCCGGCTGGCAAAAGTGGATTTGGAGCCCATTTTTGTCTGTGCTGGGGACAGGCGCAACCGGATTTGTCTACCATGGACGGTTTGAGCCGGACAAGTATTTGTCCCTTATGGAAAAATATCAGGTAAATGTCCTATGTTGTACGCCAACCGAATACCGGTTGATGGCCAAAGTCGAAAACCTTTCGAAATATCAATTGCCACAGCTGCACAGTGCGGTTTCTGCGGGCGAACCACTGAACAGGGAAGTAATCGATACTTTTAAGAAGTACTTTCATGTTGATGTCCGCGACGGATACGGGCAAACAGAAAATACGCTGCTTGTCGGAGTCACGAAGGGAATGGAACTGAGGCCTGGATCAATGGGCAAGCCAACCCCGGGCAACAGGGTGGACATTATTGACGAAAACGGCAATCCGTGCGCACCCGGTGAGGCAGGAGATATCGCAGTTCATGTTGAAACTCCAGCCTTGTTTAAAAATTACTACAAGGATCCTGAGAGGACCGCAATGCAGTATCGTGGAGATTATTATGTAACCGGGGACAAAGCTTCAAAAGATGAGGACGGTTATTTCTGGTTCGAAGGGCGTGGTGATGACATTATCATCAGCTCTGGCTATACGATTGGGCCATTTGAAGTGGAAGATGCGCTCGTTAAACATCCCGATGTAAAAGAATGCGCTGTTGTGGCAAGTCCCGATGCGGTCCGGGGCCATATTGTCAAAGCGTTTGTCGTCTTACGGGAAGGTGTCGACCGGAATGATCCGGAATTGGCGGCAAGGCTGCAGCAGCATGTGAAAGAGATCACGGCACCTTATAAATACCCTCGCCAAATTGAATTTTTGGAAGAGCTGCCAAAGACTACATCTGGAAAGATTCGCCGGGTGGAGCTTCGCCAGCAGGAGCTTTTCAAAGCACAGAGACAATAATGGGTGAGGCGTCAAGCTGGCTATAATAATTGATAATTGATAATGAGAGGAACTGCAGGCGCTTCCGTCTGCAGTTTTTGTTACATCAAAAATAAAAATTCAGGGAGTACAGCAATGGGAACACTCTGGTACGGCGGTAATATTTATACGATGCAAAATGAAGGCCATCAGACAGAGGCGGTCTTCACAAAAGGAAGCAGGATTGTCGGCGTAGGAGCTAAAAATCAATTGGAAACTCAATACGACGGCCAAATCCATAAGAGGGTTGACCTGATGGGATGTACGATGATCCCAGGATTGGTGGACAGCCACATACATTTGATCGGGCACGGGGAATCGCTGATTCGTCTGGACCTGTCCCGGTGTACATCTAAGCAGGAAGTCCTTGACGCTGTTCATAAGTACGCACTATCTCTGGAGGATGGAGAATGGGTCATCGGTGAGGGGTGGAATGAAAATTTGTGGGAAACTCCGGCACCTCTCCACCGCTCTGAATTGGACAGCCTGATCCCGGATAGGCCTGTCATCTTGAAACGCGTCTGCCGCCATGCTCTTGTGGCGAATTCGATGGCGCTTGAAAAGGCTGCAGTAACAGCCCAAACCGAATGCCCCGCAGGTGGTGTTATTGAGAGGGATTTAACCGGTGATCTTACCGGGCTGTTAAAGGACCAGGCCCAGGATTTAGTGACAGCTGCCATTCCAAAAGTGAGTTTGTCATACGTCAAAACCGCATTAAGGGCGGCCATTAAAGATGCTTACCGGCTCGGTCTTACGGGGGTCCATACCGAGGATTTGAATTATTACGGGAGCGCCTCGATGACGTATGATGCTTTCCGGCAGGTGATTATCGGGGAAGGTCTTCCTTTCAAGGCACATCTGCTTGTACACCATGAAGTGGCAGATGAGGCAGCAAATTTCACCGTTCCTGATTCCGGTCTGCTTGAATTGGGAGCGGTCAAGATTTTTGCCGATGGCGCCCTTGGAGGAAGGACAGCCCTGCTCAGCCATCCTTATGCCGATGATCCTTCCACTTCGGGCGTTGCCATTCATACTCACGAAGGATTAAAAAAGCTGGTGGAAAACGCTCGGAAACTGAACAAACCGGTCGCAATCCATACGATCGGGGATTTGGCGTTTGAATACGCTCTTGATGCGATCGAGGCTTTTCCACACACCGGTACTGGAAGAGACAGGCTGATTCACGCCCAAATATTGAACAAAGAGCTTGTAGATAGGGTGAAAAACCTGCCTGTCATCCTCGATATCCAGCCACGCTTCGTATCTTCCGATTTTCCGTGGGTCATTGAAAGAATAGGGGCAGAAAATATGGAATACTGCTATGCCTGGAAAACACTGATCGATGAAGGAATACATTGCGCCGGGGGCTCCGATGCCCCGATTGAACCGGCCGATCCATTGCTGGGAATACATGCAGCTGTCACAAGGACAAGGCACGGGGACAGCGAAAAAACAGCCTATATGCCAGAACAGGCTCTGTCTGCTTATGAAGCAGTGTCCCTGTTCACAAAGGGAAGTGCTTATGCCGCAGGCCATGAAAAAGACCGGGGCATCATCACCATCGGCTATACCGCAGATTTTACGGTCTTTAAGGAGGACATTTTCAACACAGACCCTCATCTCATCCCGGAAATAAACATTGAAATGACTGTAGTTAATGGCAATATTGTTTTTGAAAGAATACCAGATTTAAAATAAATAGATTGCCAGCCTTTTTTCATTCGTTTTATAATAGACATATTTCGAGTCTAGAAAGAAATGGGGTGTGCGGCTTTTGAACAACCAGAATGAAATGAAAACAGGAATTTTCTATGCCGCTTTTTCTTATATTTTATGGGGCGTGCTTCCTATTTACTGGAAGCTTCTTGGTGGCGTCGGTTCTGATGAAATCCTGGCCAACAGGGTGTTTTGGTCGTTTTTCTTTATGGTCGCCTTGCTTCTGGTAACAAAAAAAAGGCCGCTGTTTATCGAGACATTCCGCGGCCTGGCGGCCAACAGGAGACAAATGCTTGCCCTTATCACCGCGTCAATCCTGATCAGCATAAATTGGTTTATTTATATTTACGCTGTCAACACCGGCCAGATGATCCAGGCGAGCCTCGGTTATTATATTAATCCGCTCGTGAGTGTCCTGCTTGGAATGATATTTTTGAAAGAAAAGCTTTCCGTGTGGCAGTACTTGTCTTTTGGCATGGCTGCAATCGGGGTACTGATTTTGACGTTTTCCTATGGGCAGTTCCCGTGGATTGCCCTGACACTGGCAATCTCGTTTGGATTGTACGGCCTGGCGAAAAAATTGATTAAGGTCGAGGCTGCAGTGGGTTTGACACTGGAAACATTGGTAGTCATGCCTGTAGCGGCAGTGTATATGGCTGTGTTGTTCCTCAATGGAACAAGCACGCTTTTCAACTCCGCGGTGGTGGTTGACATCCTGCTTATAGGTGCAGGAGCAGCGACTGCGGTCCCACTTCTGTACTTTGCCCGCGGAGCACAGAGCATTCCGTTGTCGATGCTGGGATTTCTTCAGTATATCGCACCGACTATCACTCTGCTGCTTGGCGTGTTTATGTACGACGAAACTTTTTCTAAAGTGCATTTATTATCATTCACATTCATATGGGCGGCAGTAACCATATATTCTGTATCCCGCACGAAGCTGGCGCTTAATTTTAAGACCAGAAAAGGCAAAGGGATTGAGCTTTAAGAACTTAAATGTGCAAAGTAAAAAGCGGCCATAGCGGCCGCTTTTCCTTATAAAAAGGTCCTTTTCACTTTTTCCCAGAACGAATTGTCCTTCAGCTTGACCGTCTTTATCACCCTGCCGCTTAATTCGACATCAATTTTTTCAACGTGCTGAATGCTCAGGGCTTCATTGTCCATCCCCATGATTGGATAGTCATTCCCGTCCTGAACGACTCTTAGCGTAAGCTTCCTGCTGCCGCCCAGTATGAATGATGACCCGAGAGTCCGGAAGCGGTTGTTGTTCATTGACGCAAGTTCACTAACCTGGATGCAAGGCAGCAATGGATCGACGACAGCTCCTTTGACGGATTTGTTAAGGGCCGTGCTTCCTGTAGGAGTGGCAACAATCAGTCCGTCCCCGCGGAAGGTTTCAAAGTGGATCTGATCAATAAAAACATCCATTGCAATCGGTTTGATGATGGCTGAGCGGATGCTTAGTTCATTTAAACACTCAAAAGAGGTTTGGCCGTCAACGGTGACAGCGATTGTCGGATACTTTCTCACCTCAATCTCTACGTTTGTGATTGCCTCGATCATCCGGGACTGGTCATCTATATTGAAATCGCAGTACATGCTGAGTCTTCCGGTCGTTGAAATTCCTGCGTACAGGCAGTCGTCCCTGAAGCCGGTTTTCCGGACCGCCTGGAGAAACGCGCCATCCCCGCCTATGCTGACAATTATGTTCGCGTCCCGGTAATGTTTTACAACGGTAAAGTCATATCTTTTAGCAAGGTCATAAAGTGGCTGGACTTTCTCCAACATGGTTGAATCAGGTGAATGGTAAAAATAGAGGTTGCGGCGGCCAGGCATTTGTATTCCTCCAGACATAATGTATTCTTTTTCATATTTTGACCCAATGATTAAATATTTTGCTAAAATAGAGGTTGCTGGCATAAGTGTATCATATTGTTTGAACATTTTGATAGTCAGAGTGAATACGAGGAGGAACATCACGATGAATGGGAAAAGGTGGGCGGCACTGGCAATAGCTGCTGGTTTGTTTTTAGTTTCGGTACTGGTCAATTTTCTGTCTGCTTTTGCTTTTGAGGAAGTCGAAAGCTCTTTTACAGATTTATTTGCCGTAAGCGACGAAATGTTTGTGGAGGACATTATCGAAAACGGGAGTGAATTTGATAAAATCGCCGTTTTGTCTGTTGACGGAGTGATCCAGGATACAGGGGCACCGACAGGATTTCTTGAAACTGCCGGATACAACCATAAACTGTTCATGGACCAGCTTGACCATGTAAAAGAAGATGATGCAGTCAAGGCAATCATCCTCCGGATTAACTCGCCTGGTGGAGGAGTCGTTGAAAGCGCCGAGATCCATGACAAGATCAAGGAAATCCAAAAGGAAACTAAGAAGCCGGTCTACGTGTCGATGGGCGCAATTGCCGCTTCGGGAGGATACTATATTTCAGCACCGGCTGACAAGATCTATGCTAGCCCGGAAACAATGACCGGATCTCTCGGGGTCATCATGCAGGGGATCAATTATGAGGGGCTAGCCGAAAAGTATGGGGTAGATTTCGTGACAATCAAAAGCGGGCCATACAAAGACATCATGAGCCCGACAAGGGAAATGACAGAAGAAGAACGGAGCATCATGCAGTCGATGATCAATAATTCATATGAAGGCTTTGTGAAAGTAATTTCCGAAGGCCGGGGGATGTCGCCTGAACAGGTAAAATCAATTGCCGATGGCAGAATTTATGACGGCCGGCAGGCCAAGGATCTGAAGCTAATCGATGGCTTTGGCTATTTCGATGATGTTGTCGAGATTGTAAAAAAGGATAAAAAGCTGGGTGATGCCCAGGTGGTAAGCTATTCAGAGAACATTGGCTTTGGTTCCCTGTTTTCGATGGGAGCTCATAAGCTGATGGGCAAAGACCTGGAAATGGCCGGATTGATGAAGATTCTTTCCCAGCCTAACTCTCCACGGCTGATGTATTTGTATGCGGAGTAAGGGGGAACTTCTGCGATGAGCTCAAACGACTATAAAAATGATTTGTACCAGGATGGCGATCATGCACATAAGCTGGAACAAATGGCAGGCACTGAGAGCGGACCGCCTGCAGAAACGGCAGATACTAGCAGTGTCCGCGGGCAGTTTGCAGACGAGCCGGGTCCACAGCATCAGTCCGTTGATAGATATCATACGCAATCAATTCATACTGCAGTTCGATATGCCGGTTTTTGGATGAGATTTTGGGCCTATTTGCTCGACTTGATCGTCATTGGCAGCCTCAACCGTCTAGTGGTATATCCGCTGTTCAGGGCGTTTGATATACCGGTTGGCGTTACAGGTATATTCGAGCCTGTGTCAATCGCAACAGCTGTGATTTTTTACTTGTATTTTGTCCTAATGACGAAATTTTTTGGCCAGACGCTCGGTAAAATGGTATTTGGCCTTAAAGTCATTGACCTTGATGGAAGCAGCCTTACATGGGGAACCGTCCTGTTCAGGGAATGGATTGGCCGCTTCATTTCGGCGACTGTATATATCGGATATTTAATCGTTGCATTTTTACCGAAAAAACAGGGGCTCCATGACCTGTTCACAGACACTACAGTGATTCACAAAGGATGATGGATAAACCTGCCCGCCGGCAGGTTTATTTTTTTGTGGTTCAGCCTATAATAAAAGGCTGAAAGGTTGTGACGACGGTGACCTGGCTGATCATCATCATGCTTTTTATTGTCATGCTGGCTGTGATTCTCGTCCTGGCCAGGATAAAAATTCATTTGGATTATTACCATGGGCAGGGCAACGACCGGTTAAAGATAGTTTTCAAAGCGATGTTTGGATTAATTACATATAAGATCGATGTTCCCAAGAGCGAAAAGGCTGACGGTTCGCTGTCACTCCACGACAATGGCAGTGCGCATGCCGGGTCCAGTAGAGACACAACACAAACAGTAAGCATTGAACAAATGGAAGAGGATTTGCTGAATATATTTCATGACATTAAGGATTTCCTGGCTTGTGTGGGCGGAATGTACAAGATTGTCAGGCACTTCCTGAAAAAAGTGGAGGTTAGGAATTTGGAATGGCATACTGGGGTGGGAGCCGGGAATGCCGCACATACAGCGATACTCTGTGGTTCATTCTGGGCCGTAAAAGGGGGCATCATGGGCTTAATCAGCAACTATATGCGACTTAAAGATATGCCTGTGCTGAATGTTTGTCCAAATTTCCACCAGGCTCTGTCACAGACCCGGCTGACATGTATTTTTCATTTGAGACTCGGACATGCTATATTCGCAGGAATCAAGCTGGTTAAATACTGGAAAGGCGCTGGAATGCATTTTAAATCAAAGCCTCTGTCCCACCTTTCCGGCGATAAAATAAAATCTGTGTAGACGAGGAGGAGCTGGCAATGCCCGACCACCCACTTCAAGGACTTATGACTACGGCAATGGAAAGCTTAAAAGAAATGATCGACGTGAACACGATCATCGGTGACCCCGTGGAAACACCGGATGGAAGTGTAATTCTGACTGTATCAAAAGTAGGGTTCGGCTTTGCAGCCGGCGGCAGTGAGTTTAAATTAGACAGTTCCCAAAATTCCCAGAGTTCAAAAGGTTCGGATGGCCAACAGGGAAAGTCAAGCCACCCGTTTGGAGGGGGAAGCGGAGGCGGGGTATCGATTACACCAATTGCCTTCCTGATTGTCAAAAAGGATGAGATAAAATTGCTGCATCTCGCAGAAACCACTCATCTTTATGAGAGGATTCTCGACTTTGCACCCCAGGCTGTCGAAAAAATCCAGCAAATGCTTTCCAAGAATAATCAAGGCCCAAAAAATGATGGTGACCAGCAAAATAATAATAAAGACAAGCAGAAGAAAAAAGAAAGCGAAAGTAAAAACCAGGATGAATCTGGCGGCTCAGAAGATGAATCTGCTTCTTAAGGGATCAGAGTTGTTAACTCTTTTGAAGAGAAGGTTGACTGCTGTATGCACTAGCGCATATCCATCATATCAGCAAATGTTTTTGTCAGTTTGAAATAATTGCAAAGTGCGTGTTTAACAGATATATTTACCTTGTACATAATTTGGCAAGGAGGATGAGGAAATGGCATCAATTACATTTAAGGGGAACCCGGTTACATTGCTGGGAAGCGAAGTAAAGGTTGGGGAAAAAGCACCGGATTTTACAGTGCTTGCAAATGATCTGTCCGAAGTGACCCTCCAGGATTCAAAGGGGCAAGTAAGGCTGATCAGTGTTGTGCCTTCACTTGACACTGGGGTATGTGACGCACAGACAAGACGTTTTAACGAGGAAGCGGCAAAGCTTGATAATGTCAAGGTTCTGACTGTCAGCGTCGACCTGCCGTTTGCACAGAAGCGCTGGTGCGGGGCGAATGGCATTGAAAACGTGCAGACGCTATCAGACCATCGCGACCTTTCTTTTGGAGAGGCATACGGGACAGCAATCCAGGAATTGCGTTTATTGGCCCGTGCGGTATTTGTCGTCGATTCGAATGACCAGGTTACTTACGTTGAATACGTCAGCGAAGCGACAGATCATCCAAATTATGAAGCAGCGATTGAAGCAGCGAAACAGGCAAGATAATTCCAAAATGTTACGGAGGCCGCAGGAAAAGCTGCGGCTTTTATACTTTCGTAGCTGAAATTGAAGAAGAAAACTAGACGCCGTGGGCAATTTTAGGAATAAGTATAAGTGCAACTACGCCTCTGTCTTCGCCTTCAGGCTTGCCAATCGGCGGGATTTTCTTTATCATGCCGAATCCTTGTTCTGCGGGTTTTACCCCGTTACAATATATGAAGGTCAATTATGCAGGAGGAAAGAAAAGTGAGCGTTACTCCGGTAGAAAAGCTTTTTGCCGTTTTGAATGAGACGGCTGATATTTTAAAGGAAGAATTGTCATGTACATATTTGGATGCTCTGGCTGAGACGGGTGAGAACCTGTTTCACGGAACCATCCTCCAGGAGGAACTGAGTGAGATCACCCAGAAACGGCTTGAAAAGGTTTATAAAGATATCAATTTATCAGGATTCTCATCAGAGCAAATCCGCAAGGCTTACCAGCTGGCCATTCTAAAAGGGATGCAGGAGAACGTCCAGCCAAACCATCAGATGACCCCGGATGCAGTCGGAATGTTTATCGGCTATCTCGTGAACAGGTTTATCGGGCAGGGCTCTTATCGGCTGCTCGATCCCGCTGTGGGCACCGGGAACCTTCTTTCGGCTGTTTTAAACCAGCAGCCCGATAAAACGATAACCTCAATTGGGATCGAGATTGATGACCTGCTTATCAAACTCGCTTATACAAACGCAAACCTGCAGCAGCATGGTGTCCAGTTTTTCAATCAGGACAGCCTTGAGCCATTATTTGTGGATCCAGTCGATGCAGTCGTCTGTGATTTGCCTGTTGGCTATTATCCTAATGATGTAAGGGCGGCAGAATACGAGATCAGGGCTGAACACGGGCATACATACGCCCATCATCTGTTCATTGAGCAAGGAACGAGGCACCTGAAGCCTGGGGGCTATTTATTTTTTATCATCCCAAATGGCTTGTTTGAAAGTGAGCAGTCACCGCAGCTGCATGATTTTATAAAAAAACACCTGAATATGCAGGCAGTGCTGCAACTACCGCGGTCGCTGTTTAAGTCGGAACATGCGGCCAAGAGCATCCTGATCGCCCAAAAAAAAGGGGAAAATATCAAGGCCCCTAAACAGGCGCTTCTTGCACAATTGCCGAAGCTTTCCAACGGCCCGGCCATGGAGAACATTATCCAGAAAATAGACACATGGATAGCTGAAAATAAAGGATAAACCCAAGCCGGTGTCACAGCGCACCGGTTTTTTTGCGATTGACAGTCTGTTATTCGGGGTAAAAGAATCAGAAAATAAACTCATTTTAACTGTAAGCGATACCAATGTAAGCTTGACTTGAAAAGTGGAAAGGACAGTGTTTAAATGGGAAATTGAGAGATATAATTGCAGCCTGCTGTACAAAATAAAACTGTGCTACCCATTATTTTTAGGCCAGGCTGTTATATAAAAGGAGCGGTACATATTATGGCAAAGATTATTGCAATCAACGCCGGCAGTTCTTCTTTAAAGTTTCAATTGTTTGAAATGCCGAGCGAAGAAGTGGTCACGAAGGGAATTATTGAGAGAATCGGCATTAATGATTCCATCTTCACTATCACTGTAAACAACGAAAAAATCAAAGAAGTGTCAAATATTCCTGACCATGAAGTGGCTGTCAAAATGCTGCTGGACAAGCTTACGACACTTGGAATCATTGAATCCCTGAATGAGATAGAAGGTGTTGGCCACCGTGTTGTCCATGGTGGGGAAGAATTCGACGATTCCGCGTTAATTACGGACGAAGTCCTCAGGAAAATTGAAGAGCTGTCTGAACTGGCGCCGCTCCATAACCCGGCAAATGTAACTGGCATCAGGGCATTCCAGCGCGTGCTGCCAAATGTTCCGGCTGTTGCGGTGTTTGATACGGCTTTTCACCAAACGATGCCGGAAAACTCTTTCCTTTACAGCCTGCCATACGAGTATTATGAAAAGTATGGAATCCGCAAATACGGATTCCACGGTACTTCACATAAGTATGTTTCCCAGCGCGCAGCTGAAATGCTCGGCCGTCCGATTGAACACCTCCGCCTGATTTCATGCCATTTGGGCAATGGTGCAAGCATCGCGGCCATTGAAGGCGGCAAGTCAATCGACACATCAATGGGATTCACTCCATTGGCGGGTGTGACAATGGGTACAAGATCCGGGAATATTGACCCTGCTTTGATCCCGTACATCATGGAAAAAACCGACAAAACCGCAGAAGAAGTGCTTGAAGTCCTGAATAAGAAAAGCGGTTTGCTCGGCGTTTCTGGTTTTTCCAGCGATCTGAGGGATATTCAACAAGAAGCATCAAAAGGAAATGAACGTGCCGAACTTGCCCTACGGGTGTTTGGCGATCGAATCCATAAGTATATCGGTTCTTATGCAGCCCGCATGTGCGGTGTTGATGCCATTATCTTTACTGCAGGGATCGGGGAAAACAGTGCCTCCATCCGTGAAAGGGTATTACGGGGGCTGGAGTTCATGGGCGTTTACTGGGATCCTGCTCTGAATAAAGTACAGGGCGAAGAAGCATTCATCAGCTATCCGCACTCACCTGTAAAAGTAATGGTCATCCCGACAGATGAAGAAGTAATGATTGCAAGGGACGTTGTCCGTTTGGCGAAATAATGGTAAAAGGCAAAAGCCCCCGTGCTTTTGCCTTTTACTATTTATGCTATACTTGAATAAAATCTTTTATGTTGGAGGGTTTTGGATGCCTTTGACGGAACGGGAAAAAAAGGTGCTGAATGAAATTAAAGAGTGGGAGGAAAAGCTGTACAACTACGAGCCCAATGATTTTGAACTGGCGTACGAACGATATCTGGACCGGTCTTTTTCCTTGCTGCCGGAGGAAACCAGGTCGCAGTTTTTTTCCGTTTTTGACAGCTGGCTGTTCCATCTTCATGCACTGATACAGGGTTCCCAGCTGCAAATGGAGGCCAAGGAGAGGATTCTATCCGCAGGCCGGGTGTTCGATCCGGATCTCGAAACTGTACAGGACCTGAGAAAGCTGACGATTGAACAACTGCAATACATAGCAGACCAGCAAATATCGCGGCACCGCCTTTATTCTTTCATCCAGGGGGGATTGTCGGGCAGCGGCGGAAATCTGGTGCTTGGAACGGACCTGCCCGCCATGACGGTCATTAATCTGAGGGTGGTACAGATGATTGCCATGACGTATGGATTTGAGGTCAATACTCCATTTGAAATGATGGCCGCGCTTAAAGTTTTTCACGCAGCAACTTTGCCATCGAGGATGCAGAGCCACGGCTGGGAAGAACTGATGCGGGATTTGGAAAGTGCGGAAGACTATTATTTTTACGAAGGAAATGACCGTCTGACAGATACATCGTGGCTGGAGCAGCCGATCAAACAAATTTTTAAAGGGATCGCAATCCTGCTATTCAGGAAAAGAAAGCTTGAGGGACTTCCAGTTATCAGCATGGCAATTGGCGCGGGCACGAATTACCAGACGACAAGAAGAGTCACCGAGTTTGCGCATAGATACTACCAGATGAGATATTTTTTAGATAAAGGTGTTGTGAGACCGTGAGTAGCCAGGAGCATAAAAAGAAAGCCCCCCGACAGGTCAGGTGCAAGGTCATCACTGTCAGTGATACAAGAAATGAGGAAACCGATAAAAGCGGACGGCTTATGATGGACATGCTTGAGGAAGCCGGCCATACAATCACTGATTACATCATCGTGAAGGATGAAGCGGAGCCAATCAGGGCAGAGGTATTAAAGGGCTGCGACAATCCCGGCATAGATGCTGTGCTTACAAATGGCGGGACAGGAATTGCCCGGCGCGATGTCACGATTGAAACCGTGCAGGGATTATTTGAAAAGGAGATCCCTGGCTTCGGCGAACTTTTTCGGATGTTGAGCTACCAGGAAGATATCGGTGCTGCCGCCATTCTGTCCAGGGCTGCGGCTGGAGTCATTAAAGACCGTGCCATTTTCTCCACTCCCGGATCAACAGGGGCAGTGAGGCTTGCCATGGAACGGCTCATTCTGCCGGAAATCGGCCATGTCATAAGCGAACTCAAAAAAGATTTATAACAGAAAGTATCCCTCCGCCAGGAGGGATTTTTGTGTTATGAATCAGCTTTTTTATCAAAAGCCACTTAGTCAATGATGCACTTTTCCGGAAATATTCTGGTTCGTACGGTACCAGAGCCACAGATCGTTTATGATGGAAGCCAGTTCGGCAATCTCCGTGTTCAGGCGGCATGACCGTTTAAAGTCACTCTCGTCCGACAGCTCGGCTTGCTTTGAATTAATCTCGGCCTCAACTTCAGCAATCCTGTCCGGAATTCTCCCACGAATCTTTTCCCAATCCAAAAGAATCGACTGCCGTGTTTCATAGTTATATTGATCCCAGTCCATATTCAAAACTGGTACGGGAATTCCCAGGCGGTCATCATATTTAAAGTATTGCTCCATGTATCCGGGCCTCCAATCGTAGTATCTCTGTCTACATTCTACTACATTAAACAGGAGGCTTGTATGAATTATCTGTGTATTTCATCTTTCCGATAATTTTTGTACCAAATACTGCTGCGATTTTCCTTTAGGGATGCTTAATGACTCCCAGTCTTCCTTTAAAAGCCATTTCCCCAAATAGACGATTTGGCCGACATGATTGGAATAATGGACAATCTGCCTCTGCACCGCTTTCAGAACGCTGTGTGCCTCGCCCCTGATGAAAATCGTTTTAGAAAGGTCATCGATTGTCAGTGACCCAATCGCATTGAATACCGCTTCCCATCCTTCCTCCCATGCCGCAACTACTTCATCAGCTGACGAGTACGATTCAACAAACTCGTCGTCCCTGTTTCGGTACGGCTTTTCACCGTCTTCCGTCAAGAAATTAATCCATCTGGAAATCATGTTCCCTCTCATATGTTTGACGATAACCGCGACGCTGTTCGAGTCTGGATGGGGCGTCCAGTTTAATGCTTGGAAATCCAGCCGGGCCAGCGTCCGGTCGCCAAGTTTCTTGATAGACTCAAAATCATTTCTTACAGTTTTTAAATATTCTGTTTCGAACAAAGCCATTATATTATCCCCTTTCATCAAAAAATGTCCTGTTGAATATATTGGCTATATGTGGTGTTTATTCCTTTTAATAAAAAAACATTCATTTTTTTGTTGAAATTTTTAATGAAACCTGATAACTTTTATTTTATGAATAAAAATATATGGGTTTGTATAATTATACAAAAGGGGAGAAAGCAAAATGAACCAATCAAAAGTTGTACTCGCATATTCCGGAGGCCTGGATACTTCCGTAGCGATAAAATGGCTGCAGGAACAGGGATTTTCAGTCATAGCCTGCTGCCTTGATGTAGGGGAAGGAAAGGATCTTGAATTTGTTAAGCAAAAAGCATTGAAAATCGGTGCCATAAAGTCCTATGTCCTGGATGTAAAAGAAGAATTCGCAACCGATTACGTTTTGTTGGCTCTACAGGCGCATGCCATGTATGAGGGTAAATATCCGCTTGTATCGGCACTTTCAAGGCCGTTAATTGCGAAAAAGCTTGTTGAAATTGCAGAACTGGAGGGCGCAGTAGCAGTTGCCCACGGCTGCACAGGCAAAGGGAATGACCAGGTACGATTTGAAGTATCGATTAAAGCGTTGAACCCCAATCTGAAAGTGCTTGCGCCTGTAAGGGAATGGAAATGGTCGCGTGAAGAAGAGATTGCGTATGCGGCCGAAAATGGCATCCCTATCCCAATTAACCTTGACAGCCCATTCTCAATAGACCAGAACCTATGGGGAAGGAGCAATGAGTGCGGGATTTTGGAAGATCCGTGGGCAGCACCGCCCGAAGAGGCTTACGAGCTTACTTCAAGCCTTGAAAATGCTCCCGACAAGCCTGATACGATTGAAATCGAGTTCAAGGAAGGAATCCCGACCGCAATCGACGGGAGGGCCTATCCGTTATCAGAGCTGATCCTCAACCTCAATGCCCTCGCCGGCAAGCACGGCGTCGGCAGAATCGACCATGTTGAAAACCGCCTTGTCGGGATTAAATCGCGTGAAGTTTATGAGTGCCCTGCCGCAGTGACATTGCTCAAGGCCCATAAAGAATTGGAGGATATCACGCTTGTAAAAGAAGTAGCGCATTTTAAACCGGTCATAGAGAAAAAAGTCGCCGAACTGATATACGAGGGCTTATGGTTTTCACCGCTTAGGGACGCGCTCGAGGCATTTCTAAAAACAACCCAGCAGCATGTGACAGGTACCGTGCGCGTCAAGCTGTTCAAGGGCCATGCGATTGTTGAGGGAAGAAAGTCCCCATATTCACTGTACAATGAGAAGCTGGCAACCTATACTTCCGAAGATGAGTTCGACCATGCCGCGGCTGTCGGCTTCATCGAATTATGGGGACTGCCTACGAAGGTCCAGAGCATGATCCAGAATAAGAAGGTGACAGTGTGAAAAAATTATGGGGCGGCAGGTTTACAGCGTCAGCAGAAGAATGGGTCGATGAATTTGGCGCCTCCATTTCCTTTGACAAGGAACTTGTCATGGAAGATATAGAAGGAAGCATCGCACATACCGAAATGCTGGCTAAAACGGGAATCCTTTCTGGCAGCGAGGCAGAAGCAATCATCAGCGGCCTGAAAATTTTAAAAGACAGGGCAGCGGCCGATGAGCTTCCTTTTTCGGCAAAGCTTGAAGATATTCATTTAAATCTTGAGCATCTCCTGACAGAGCTGGTCGGGCCGGTGGGCGGCAAGCTTCATACAGCAAGAAGCCGGAATGACCAGGTCGCGACGGACATGCATTTATATTTGCGCAGGCAGGTAACAGAAGTGATCGCGCTCATTGGTGAATTTCAGAAAGCAATCCTAGAAAAGGCGGGCGACCACGTTGAGACGGTGTTACCAGGCTACACCCATCTGCAGCGTGCCCAGCCAATCTCGTTTGCCCATCATTTAATGGCCTACTTTTGGATGCTTGAAAGGGATAAACAGCGCTACAAGGAAAATCTTGGCCGGATTAATATGAGCCCGCTTGGAGCCGGTGCATTGGCCGGAACGACTTTTTCAATTGACAGGGAGTTTTCCGCGGAACTCATGGGGTTTGCAGGAATTTACGAAAACAGCCTTGACGCCGTGAGCGACCGCGATTTTATCATTGAATTCCTGTCGTCAAGCTCCATCATGATGATGCATTTATCAAGGCTGTGTGAAGAAATCATACTATGGTCGAGCGAGGAGTTCCGGTTCATCGAGCTGGCCGATACTTTTTCAACGGGCAGCAGCATCATGCCACAAAAGAAAAATCCGGATATGGCAGAGCTGATCAGGGGAAAAACAGGCCGGGTATATGGCAGCCTCGTCGGTCTGCTCACGGTCCTGAAGGGTCTTCCACTTGCTTATAATAAAGATATGCAGGAAGATAAAGAAGGCATGTTTGACACAGTGAAGACGATAAAAGGGTCGCTCCGGATTTTTACAGGAATGATTGAAACGATGAAGGTCAACATCGGGACGATGGAAAATGCGGTGAAACGAGATTTTTCGAACGCAACAGAGCTTGCCGATTATCTGGCAGTAAAAGGGGTGCCGTTCCGCGAGGCACATGAAATCGTCGGGAAGCTTGTGCTAGCTTGCATCCAGCAAGGCTGTTATCTGGCTGACCTTTCTATTGAAAAATATAAAGAGTCAAGCCCTTTGTTCGAAGAAGATATATATGTGGCACTGAACCCGTTCACGGCTGTCAAGCGGAGAATATCCAAGGGCGGCACGGGATTCGCAGAGGTTGCCGCCCAGATCGAAAAAGCGAAAACATTGATTGGGGAAAAAGAAGAGCACGCAACCTGATGGCTGCGTGCTTTTTATGTGCAAAATTCAAATCTCAATTTCCTGTTCCGTCCGTACTATGAGGACATCGCAAGGAGCATACCGGGCAATGTGTTCAGAGACACTGCCGATGAAGAAGCGTTCAACCGCATTCATCCCAGTGGCACCGCACACAATAAGGTCAGCGTTGTATTCACGGGCGATGTCTTTTGCAATTTTCACCTTAGGAGATCCGTAATCAATTTCATATTGGACATCTGCCACACCGGCTTCGATGGCCTGCTGCTTATAAGCTTCCAGAAGCTCAGTGCCATAATCGTTGGCCCGTTCTGCAATGGTGCGGTCGTATGCTTCAACAGTGGCAAAAGTCCGCAAATCAATGATGTGGACCATGAACAGCCTCGCGTTGTTCCGCTTCGCAACCTGTATGGCTTTTTTAAAAGCCCATGCTGCTTCTTTAGATCCATCCACGGCAACTAAAATATTTTTATATGATAGCCCCATAGATATCCCCTCCTTTACCTATATTATACAATAGTGTTTTTCTGAATAGCTGTTACAATCTGTCGAACAATAAGAAGGAGTCCAGCAGAGAAGGAGAAAAGAGACGTGGAAAAACGGCAGCCTCGAGGTTTATCAGAGTTTTTATATAATGATGACGGAGTGA
Source organism: Bacillus sp. T33-2 (assembly GCF_002860205.1). Classification (GTDB taxonomy): domain Bacteria; phylum Bacillota; class Bacilli; order Bacillales; family Cytobacillaceae; genus T33-2. The sequence continues at coordinate 90,974 of NZ_PGVB01000008.1, read as the reverse complement.
ACGAAGTAAGCAGGCAAATCACGGATTCATATTTCAGTGGTGTCCATGGCCATTCGGAATTCGGCTCATTATTGGCCAGCCAGGAAAATGAAGCAGAATGAAGCTGAAGGACAAGCTGCCGGTGCAGCTTGTTTTTTTTATACGTTTGGAAAGTATAAATTGGCAGCAAGAAGCAAGCTCGGCGTAGGGGCCAATTTTTGGATCTAAGTATAAGTGCATAAAGGAATGCTTCGTAAGCATCAGCATCGCAGGCGGAAAAGTGGAACTTTTCCGTTGAACTACGCCTCTGTCTTCGCCCTTCGGGGCTCGCCAATCGGCGAGTTTTCTTTATATGTTCTATTGCCGGATCCTTCCCAAATAGCGGAAATGATCCCGTGCCGGTGCGGATTCTGGCTTTGGGTCAAAAAACAATGTAAGTGTTTACATTTTTCTATCATAATATCACTTTTATCTTTCTGTTATTGTTTTAAAATGTTATATTAGAAACGGTTTTGAAAATCATTTGATATTTGCTGGGGAGGCATGCAATATGCGTATCGGCGTACCAACAGAAATAAAAAACAATGAAAACCGTGTAGCAATGACACCTGCCGGGGTTGTAAACCTGGTTAAATTCGGGCACGAAGTGTATATTGAATCAGGCGCAGGGCTGGGATCCGGCTTTACCGATGAAGACTATGCGAATGCTGGGGCCCGTATTGTAAATACCGCTGAGGAAGCATGGTCACAGGAAATGGTCATGAAAGTAAAGGAGCCTCTTCCAGAAGAATACCGGTATTTTCGTGAAGGCCTGATCCTGTTTACATACCTGCACCTGGCTCCGGAGCCTGAATTGACGAGAGCACTGATTGAAAATAAAGTGGTGGGCATCGCCTATGAAACCGTGCAGCTTGCCAACGGAGCGCTGCCTCTGTTGACGCCGATGAGTGAAGTGGCCGGACGGATGGCTCCGCAGATTGGTGCCCAATTTTTAGAAAAAGTCCATGGCGGCAAAGGGATTCTTCTTTCTGGTGTGCCAGGAGTCCAAAGAGGGACGGTTTCCGTTATCGGCGGGGGAGTTGCGGGCACAAACGCTGCTAAAATGGCAATTGGCCTCGGTGCAAAAGTGACCATCATTGACTTGAATCCGGACCGTTTGCGCCAGCTGGATGACATTTTTGGCGCAGACGTAACTACTCTCATGTCAAATCCTTATAATATCGCAGAAGCTGTAATGGAATCCGACCTGGTAATCGGCGCGGTCCTTATCCCTGGTGCGAAGGCGCCAAAGCTTGTTACAGAAGAAATGATCCAATCGATGACACCCGGGTCTGTTGTTGTTGATATCGCGATTGACCAGGGTGGCATTTTTGAAACAACTGACAGGATCACCACCCATGATAACCCTACTTATGAAAAGCATGGTGTCGTCCACTATGCCGTGGCGAATATGCCTGGAGCCGTACCGCGCACTTCTACAATCGCGCTCACGAACGTAACTGTCCCTTATGCTGTCCAAATTGCCAACAAAGGCTTTAAACAGGCCTGCCTGGATAATGAAGCACTCTTAAAAGGGATTAACACCCTGAATGGCTACGTTACATACCAGGCTGTTGCGGAAGCTCATAATCTCGAATATTCCGAGACAAGAAAACTGCTTGAGCAGCTATAATCATTTTTTTGCCAAAAGACCCGGTGGACAAGCACCGGGCTTTTATTTTTGAATTGCACCTTCAATTCATAAGTTTCCCGGGAGAAGGGAAAAGTAATTTTGAACTTTTGGAGGTGGTCATGTTGGAAAAAAGTGATTCAATCAGGGATCTTATCACGATAGAAGATGAGCAAGGGGTAGAGAAACAGTATGAGGTAGAGGCACTGTTCGATATGAATGGTGAATCGTATGCCCTGTTGCGCTCCGAGGAAGAAACGATTTTGATGCGTGTTGAGGATGAAGGCGGCGAGCAGTTTTTAGTTGGAATCGAGGATGAATCTGAAAGAGATTCAATTTTAGATGCATACGAAATCGCTGTCGATGCAGCCCCGGCTGAATAGAAACGCAAAAGAGCTGTTTCCAATGACAGCTCTTTTACATTTACAGGAGAAGAATGGAGACCCATGACCGCATCGGTGTAACTGTGAATTAGCAATCTCTGTAAATTTGCACGTATCATCATTATTTATGCATATCTTTTGATGTAAAATACCCCGGCAGGATTTCACTGATTGTGGTTTCCTTGATGTCACCTTTTAAGTTGGCCAGGATAATTTTTGTGTTTTCATCACAGAATTCCGCCATAACCTGCCGGCAAGCACCACATGGAGAAACAGGCCCGTCAGTATCCGCGACAACGGCGATAGCCTGAACCTCTTTCTGTCCTTCAGAAACTGCCTTGAAAATAGCTGTCCTTTCGGCACAATTCGTCAGCCCGAAAGAGGCATTTTCAATGTTGCACCCCAGAAATATTTCCCCGCTTTTTGTGATGAGAGCGGCACCGACCTGAAAATTTGAATATGGAACATATGCTTTTCTCTGAGCTTCACTTGCTTTTTCAACGAGCATTTTTACATCCATTTTCATTCTCCATTCCGTGTTTTGTTTAACCTGGACAAATAAATAGCAGTCTAATACGGTTGAGCCATGTAATTTTGAACTTTTGCGTCAAACAAATGTATTACCCGCTCAGTATGATGAGGTTGAAGCAATGCCATTCATAATGGCAACACCAGAGCTTGCCCCGATGCGGCTTGCCCCGGCTTGGATCATGTTTTGCGCATCTTCGAGTGTCCTGACACCACCGGATGCTTTCACGCCAATCTCCGGTCCCACTGTTTTGCGCATTAGCGCGATGTCTTGGATTGTGGCTCCGCCTGTTGAAAATCCAGTAGAAGTTTTTACGAAATCCGCGCCAGCAGAGACTGCCAGTTTACAGGCCATTTCTTTTTCCTCATCCGTAAGCAGGCAGGTTTCAATAATTACTTTTGTCAGGGCTTTGCCTTTGGCTGCTACAGTTACTGCCTTAATGTCAGCTTCGACTATGTCGTATTGCCTGTCTTTTAATGCGCCGATGTTAATGACCATATCCACTTCAGTTGCACCATTTGCCATCGCATTTTCCGTCTCGAATGCTTTAACCTCTGGAGTTGAGGCTCCAAGAGGAAATCCGATTACAGTACAAACCTTCACATCAGGTGTACCTTTTAGAACTTCTGCGGCTGTTTTCACCCAGCCGGGGTTGACGCAAACAGAAGCAAAGGAGTATTTCTTAGCCTCTTCTGCAAGTTTGATAATTTCCGCCTCGCAAGCATCCGCTTTAAGTAATGTGTGGTCAATCATACGAGCCAGTCCGTAGGCCATCTTGTCATCCCTCTCTTTTTATGTGCCAAAAGCTGAAACCGCCTTCAGCATGAAATAAAAAATATAGTAACACGTTCCTCACCAATATATCAGGAGGATGAACGAGTGTAAACCACATATTGAACAAATGTAAAACAGGCGATTTTCTGACTAACTGATTGGCGAAAAATTCTATCATAAAGACAGTTATAAAAAAGACTAATCTTTATCGAGGAGGAACCGGGCGGTAAACTGGTCTGTTATCAGCACATTCGCGAAACCGCCTTTTAAGGCCCCATAGATGCCCCGAATTTTCTCTGGTCCGCCGGCAACGAGAATGGAATACTCTTTTTGTTTCAGATCTTCCAGGCCGATGCCCAATGTCCTGTTATCCAGGCTGTCATTTAAGATGGAACCATTGTCGTCAAAGAATCTTGAACAAATGTCGCCGGCCGCATTTGAATAGATTATTTTGAGATCTTCTTCAGAAAAATAACCAAGCTGGAACAGCAGGGATTCCTGTCTGATCGGCCCAGTCGTGAACACAGCGATATTTGCCTGTTTTCCCAGGTCCAATACCCGTTTTATATGCCTGTCTGCTTCCATGGCCTGCTTGACTACAACGTGGTCAACAATCGCGGGAAGCGGGAGATGGACTGGATTGGAATCAAAGGCTTTCCCGAACAGATAAAGGATTTCGGAAACGTAAGTATTTGTTTCGGAATGGCTTACTCCCCCCTTTAGCTGGACTACTTTTACATCCTTTAAATATTTTTGTTTGAGCTCGATCGCAACATGGTATAAGGTAGTTCCCCATGTAACTCCGATCGTGTCCCCGTCTTTCGTTATTTCATGAAGGTAGGCCGCAGCGCTCTCCCCAAGATAATTCTTTATCAGATTATTTTCATACTGGGGAATGGAAGAAACAACCGCCTTTTTCAGTTCAAACCGGTCTTGAAGCAATTTTGAGAGATTTTCCACGTCCTCTGTCGGATCATTTATTTTGATCTGGACAATGCCTTCAGTTTTGGCAGTTTGCAGCAGGCGGGAAACGGTCGGCCGCGAGACGCCCAATATGTTCGCGATATCATTTTGGTTATAGTCCAAAAGGTAATACATCCGGGCTGCTTCGATTACTTTTTTCAGTCTCTCTTCCATCGATCCACCTTATTTCACGTTTATTTTGATTCCTATTTTAACAAAAATTCAGTAAAAATGAACATTCATAAAGTAAACAGGCTCAGCATCGAGGGGGAAGGTATACTGATTAATCAATCAGAGCCTGCTGAAAAATTCTTTTGACTTCAAAGCGATTTTTGTATATATTGATTTTTGTAATTAAATAGTGGACCCCGTTCAATGCGGGAGAGGTTCATAGCGGACACCCTCTATAAAAAACTATGGATTTGAAAAATTTCAGACATATCCGTGCGGATAAGGTTTTTTGTTTTTTAAAGGAAATAGTCTTTTGTTATGCCTCCCTGATTGGACGGAATAAATATCAGGGAGGCATTTTTATGGCAGGCAGGACAGATGAAGAATTAAAAGATATAACATTACTGGGAAATCAGGGGACCAAATATATTTTTCAGTATGCCCCGGAAGTGCTCGAAGCGTTCGACAACAAGCACCCAAACAGGGATTACTTTGTGAAATTAAACTTCCCGGAGTTTACAAGCCTTTGTCCGAAAACAGGGCAGCCGGATTTTGCAACAATCTATATCAGCTATATTCCCGGTGAAAAGATGGTTGAAAGCAAGTCCTTAAAGCTGTATTTGTTCAGCTTCCGAAACCATGGTGACTTCCATGAAGACTGCATGAATATCATCATGAATGACCTCATTTCCCTCATGGATCCGAAATATATTGAAGTATGGGGCAAATTTACTCCCCGGGGAGGAATTTCCATCGACCCATACACAAATTATGGCAGACCAGGCACCAAGTATGAGCAAATGGCGGAATACAGGCTTATGAACCACGATTTATATCCTGAGAAAATTGACAACCGATAGTACTGCCGATTTGAAATTTATTATCATATGTGCATGTCCTCTACCTGTCTATTTTATTTGTCAGGTTGATTAAACGAGAACCCGGCATTGCACAGGTTAAAACGAAGAGCAGCCCCATCGGAGGCTGCTCTTGCACTTATTTAATGATAGTCAGGTCCTTAGGGTATTTAGTTAGTATTTCGATTCCATCACGTGTTACCACTACATCATCCTCTATCCTTACACCGGCTACATCCGGCACATAGATTCCCGGTTCAATGGTGAACACCATTCCTTCCTCAAGAACGAGCTGGTTCGTCTCTGTCAGGGAAGGGAATTCATGTACGCTGATGCCAAGTCCATGGCCGAGCCGGTGCGGAAAAAACTCCCCATATCCTGCACCAGCAATTACGTTCCTTGCGGCAAGGTCAATTGCCGAGCAAGCGGCCCCGGGGCGTACGGTGCTAATTGCTTCAAGCTGGGCCTTCAAAACAGTTTGATAGATTTTTTCCTGTTCTACATTGATGTCATGATAGGCAACCGTCCTGGTAATATCTGAACAATAGCCATCAACGACAACGCCTAAATCAAACAGTACCAGATCACCTTTTTTAATCTTGTTCAGTCCTGGAGTGCCGTGGGGGGAAGCAGCATTTTTTCCTGCCAGCACCATCGTGGCAAAGGACATTTCCGTTACCCCTTTTTTCTTCAGTGCATATTCGACCGCCGCAAGAACATCCAGCTCTGTCCGGCCCTCTTTAATTTCCTGGACGCCGGTTTCAATCGCAAAATCGGCAAGCTCACATGCCTGGCGGATCTTGTCCAATTCTTGTTCGTCTTTTTTTAACCGCAAAAGCCTCAGCTTATCTTCAGCAGAAATAAACCTCGCGCCCGGAAACGTGTGATTAAGTGTTTCGTAGCGTTCAACATTTAAATGTTCTTTTTCAATCGCAATCGTCCCGATGCGGGGAATTCTCGCTGCAACAGCTTTCTGGACAAGCTCCCATGGGCGGTCAATGTCGCTGTGCCCGACGATCTCATGCTCCCAGCCGGCATTTTTTGCATCGTTCTTTTCCATGGCCGGACAAACCAGGAACGGCTCCCCGTCCTGAAAGACGGCTATTCCAAGCAGGCGCTCATGGGGCTCGCTTAAAAATGCGCTTAAGTAAAACACGGTGTCCGGGGAGGTGAGGAAGGACAGGTCGACCCCATTTTCCTTCATCCAATCCCTTAAACTTTCCAATCGCTCATTCATTGCATTTCCCCCTATTAAGTAACAGCTTATTTCGAGATTAGCAACTACCTTTCGAAAAGTAAACTTTTAGTTTAAAAAATTTGGGGAATAAATGACAGAAGGAAGGATTCATGCACCAGATGTTGAAATTAGTTTATTATCTTATTTGCAGGAGGAGATTTTTATGAAAGTTTCATTCCATGGACATGCGGTTGTAAAGATTGAAACCAGTGGAAAAACCATTTTCATTGACCCTTTCATCACAGGAAATTCACAGACAGACCTTAATGTCAGCGATGTAAAACCGGATGTGATTATCCTGACCCATGCCCACGGGGACCATGTTGGCGACACGGTCAGCCTTGCAAGGGAAAATGGTTCACTCGTCATCGCCAATGCGGATTTGGCCCAATATTTAGAATGGCAGGGAGTGAAAACACATGCGATGCATATAGGCGGGGCGTACCAATTTGATTTCGGGAAAGTAAAGTTCACTCCCGCTTTTCACGGATCAGGCCTTGTTACTGATAACAAAGAGATCGTCTACGGCGGGATGCCGGCCGGTGTTCTCGTGATGGCGGAAGGAAAAACGATTTACCATGCAGGGGATACTGCACTGTTTTCAGATATGAAGCTGATTGGCGAACGCCATCCAATCAACCTTGCTTTCCTGCCGATCGGGGATAATTTTACGATGGGACCTGAGGACGCGGCGCTGGCTGCAGATTTTTTGCAGGCAAAGCAGGTTGTGCCGATCCACTTTAACACTTTCCCGCCTATAAAACAGGATCCGCAGAAATTTATCGCGCTATTGAAAAACGGTACAGGCAAAGTAATGGAGCCGGGGGAATCCATAGAATTATAGTGTAATACATGCTGCACGGCGTCTGCTGTGCAGTTTTTTTGCGTTTTGGTCTGTTGAAAATGCTTTTTCACTATTGACTGGCATATATATTAATACAAGCCTTAGTGTAGGAGGAAACACATGAATCATAACCGTTATCTTCTCTGTCTTTTGATATGTGCGATGCTATTGTATTTTGGTGTGCCAAAGCTTAATGTTTTGGCACCGGGCAAGGAAGGGCTGTTCGCTGCCGCCTGGCTTTTGCTTGCGTTCCTGTCTGCTGCTGGCAACCTCGCAGCATTCCTTTATGCGCCAAAAAGTCGAAAAGTTCCGTTGGATCGCCAGCCACACCTTAAGGAGAGAAAAGTGCCGCGCGGCTACGGTAATTGATGAAGCGCCCGGCGGTTAAAGGTGTCTTAAGGCCGCAGTGGAGAATAAACAATTAAATCGAATTGAATCAGGACATTGTTCACCTTATAATAAGATAGGACAACTATTTTTCGAACGGAAATTACTATTTTATAAAGGGTGAAGGTCTTGGCAACGAAGCATGAACAAATTTTGCAATATATCGATGAGCTTCCAATCGGCCAGAAAATTTCAGTGCGCCAGATCGCCAAGGCGCTGACTGTCAGTGAAGGCACAGCCTACCGGGCGATCAAGGATGCCGAAAACAAAGGGTATGTAAGCACCATTGAACGGGTTGGCACGATCAGGATCGAACGGAAAAAGAAAGAAAACATCGAGAGGCTGACATATGCTGAAGTGGTTAATATCGTTGATGGGCAAGTTCTTGGCGGACGGGCCGGCCTTCATAAAACACTCAATAAATTTGTTATTGGTGCGATGAAGCTCGAGGCGATGATGAGATACACAGGGCCGGGTAACCTCCTGATTGTCGGGAACAGGACGAAAGCGCATGAGCAGGCACTGAAAGCTGGCGCAGCGGTATTGATCACCGGTGGTTTTGATACAGAAGAAAGTGTGAAAAGGCTTGCTGATGAGCTTCAGATGCCGGTCATTTCCAGCAGTTATGACACATTTACTGTCGCAACGATGATCAATAGGGCCATTTATGACCAGTTGATCAAAAAGGAGATTGTCCTTGTTGAGGATATCCTGACGCCCCTTTCAGAGACAGTTTATTTAAAAACGGACGATCAGGTAGCGGACTGGTACCGTCTCAAGGAAGAAACGCTGCACAGCCGTTTTCCGGTGGTAGACCATAATTTGAAGATCCAGGGGATGGTAACCCCTAAGGACGTCATGAGCTCCGAGCATCAATTGCTGATTGAAAAGGTCATGACGAAGAATCCGATGACAGTAAGCGGAAAGACGAGTGTGGCGTCTTCGGCGCACATGATGGTGTGGGAAGGGATTGAAGTGCTTCCGGTTGTGGATGAGGCGAACAGGCTCGAAGGAATGATCAGCAGGCAGGATGTCCTGAGGGCGCTGCAGATAATCCAGCGCCAGCCGCAAGTCGGGGAAACTCTTGATGATACCGTCACGAGCCAGATGGTAGTCACAAAAGGCAAACTGAAAGAGGAAGACATTTTCCGCTGCCAGGTTACCCCGCAAATGACAAACCACCTTGGAACCATTTCATATGGCGTGTTTACGACGATTGTCACTGAAGCTGCAAACAGGGTTTTGAGGGGCTATAAGAAAGGTGACCTTGTTGTCGAAAACATGACCATTTATTTCATCAAGCCTGTCCAAATCGACAGCACACTGGAGATTTATCCGAAGGTTCTGGAAGTAGGCAGGAAATTCGGCAAAGTCGATGTTGAAGTGTTTAATGAAGGGATGCTTGTTGGAAAAGCAATGATGATGTGCCAGCTCATAGACAGGAATTAAAAGATTGAGATGCACACCTGCGGTTAAAGCAGTCCTGGGTTCACAAGAAAATGGTGATTCAGCCGGACAATAAAAAAGAAGCCGGTTGTGCATGAACGGCTTCTTCCTCTTGATTAATTGTTTCTTGCGTCCTGAGCTTCTTTGGCTGCATCAGGGAGGTAAAATTTATAGGATTTGAATCCTGCCCAAACGCTCAAGCTGCCGAGGAATATGAAAATTCCGGCAACAATGTATGTCATTGCAGTTTGAAATAAAAACAGCTGGTTCAGCCCAAACAAAGCAACGAATAAGCCGAGGGCGATGCTTGATTTGGCAGATATCCATTTCTTCTCGGCGGGCCTGTTGCTCCGGACATATTTTATTTTATAAAATACATATAGAGCTAAGCTGAGCATGATTAATAGTGCGAGTACCGGCATATTGCAACTCCCCCAGATTTAAAAATCTCTCCTTATTTTAGCGGTAATTTGCCGGAATTGCCATTGAATCTTACTATTTTGAAATATAAGCGAAAAAAAATATGTATTACGAAGGAGCAGTTATGAAGGAACAAATCCTGGAAGCAATTAAAAAGTATGACACGATCATCGTGCACAGGCATGTAAGGCCTGACCCGGATGCTTACGGATCCCAGGGCGGGCTTGTTGAGATTTTGAAGGAATCCTTTCCCGAAAAAAAAGTGTATGCGGTCGGACAGGAGGAAGAATCGCTCAACTATCTGAGAAGGATGGATTCCATTCCGGATGAAACCTATTCAGGGGCATTGGTGATTGTCTGCGATACAGCCAATCAGGAGCGGGTCTGCGATTCCCGTTACACTATGGGCGCATTGCTCGTTAAAATTGACCACCATCCTAACGAAGATCCATATGGAGACCTTTTATGGGTGGATACAACTGCGAGTTCTACAAGCGAAATGATCTATGAATTCTATTTATACGGAAAAAATCATGGGCTGGAAATAACAAATGAGGCAGCAAGGCTGTTATATGCTGGCATTGTAGGGGATACTGGGCGTTTTCTTTACCCCAGCACGACCGAAAAAACTTTTGCATATGCAGGTGAACTGATCCATTATCAATTTTCCCGGACCGAACTATATGACCGCATGTACGAACTACCGCAAAATGTCATTAAACTGAACGGTTTTGTCCTGCAAAACTTTGAAGTCCGCCCAAGTGGAGCAGCGAGTGTGATAATCAACCGGGAACTGCTGGATCAGTTTTCAGTGAAGCCTTCAGATGCCTCACTTCTTGTCAGCACCCTTGGCAATGTCGAAGGGATAAAGGCATGGGCCTTTTTCATAGAGGAAAAAGACCAAATCAGAGTCCGGCTCCGTTCAAAAGGTCCCGTCATCAACGGAATCGCAAAGAAATACAAAGGCGGAGGACACCCGCTTGCATCAGGGGCGTCCATTTATTCCTGGAGCGAAGCAGAAAACGTAATGAAGGACCTTGACGAGGTGTGTAAATAATATCCGGGGCCTGCCCCTGCACGCTAACGCGTTACCTCAGCGGGGGCCAGTCCCCGGCATGGTAATGTATTAACGCGGCGGGGGTCAGGCCCCTTCAAGATGGATGTCGAGCTGGATGGATATTGATGTGTAAATGAAAAAGGACTTCACTTCTATTTTATATCGTTTATTGTTGATTTTAAGGGATTTGTTCTCAATGATTTTCATGACCATGTCCTTGCTCTTAAAAACTGTCTCCAGGTCTTTCGCTATTAAAAATTTGCTGATAAGGTCATTGATTTCTTCTTCGCTTTGAAACACACTATAAGTATCCAGTCTGTATTTTTCCCAGTTTAAAATCTTCACTTTAACTTCCTGGACGGTCATTTTTTCTTCATTCTTTTTATTTAAAAGCTTGTATTCTTCCTGCCAGATTTTTTTCTCATTTTGAAGATTTTCAATATCATGCTTCTGTTCGTCGATTTTTTTTGATAATTTTTCAATCGTCGCTCCGTTAATATACAGGAAGACAAACCAGCTCGCGACACCCCCTGCAGCCATTCCGGAAAGAAATCTTTGCCAGGCGGGTTTCCGGTAATATGGCGGGATCCTCACTGGGAGACATGCTCCTGTGTCAGCCAGTTAATAATCAGTGCGCCAGTCTGCGCTCCGCCCATGGCAGACAATATTAACAAAAACTGCTTGACAATATCTTTAGTCTCCCCCTCCAGGAAGCCTCTCTCAAAGCTGTACACAGTATCAAATGTGCCGCCGATCGCAGCGATAATTGCCCAGATGCGTATCAAATCAGAAATACGGACAATTTCCGTCAGGAGAGGCTGTCCGGTGAGAAACGAAGCAAGCCCGCCAATGACGGAGCCGCCGAGCAGTACGCCAAGCGCGATGAAATAAGCTTCAAATAAATGGGTAAAAAACGGCTGATTCATCATCCTGAAACCACCCTTTTGTAAAGTTCGATCCCTTGCCGATACTTCATCATATGGACAAACAGGGGGGATTATGTTTTAAATGTTCCTGTACAAAAAGGGAACATATATTTTCTTTTTTTATGGATAGGTTCTATAATAAATACATGAAGAAGTATCAAAAGGTGTGAGAAAAAATGTCATTTATTCACCTTCATGTTTACAGTGCCTACAGCCTGCTGACCAGTACGGCAACTGTGGAACAGCTTGTCAAAGAAGCGAAATCGAAAGGATTTACTTCACTGGCATTAACCGACCGGAATGTGATGTATGGGGCAATAGCCTTTTATAAAGAATGTCTAAAAAATTCATTGAAGCCAATTATAGGCCTGACAATTGATGTAGCCAGCGAATTCCGGGAAAAAGAAGCTTTCCAGCTGGTGCTGCTGGCCATGAACAATCAGGGTTTTCAAAATCTGATAAAAATCTCCAGTGCGGTGCAAACGAGATCACCAGATGGAATCCCTGTCAAATGGCTGAAGGCTTATTCAGGGGGGCTTATAGCAATAACACCCGGGACTGGCGGAGAAATAGAGCAATTTTTATCTGCTGGCGAACAAGACAAAGCTTCAGCGGCAGTTGATTTATATAGCAGCATGTTCGGCAGCCAGAAATTTTTTATATCACTCCACAACCAGGAGCTCCCTGGACAGGCCGCCTTAAATAAACAACTGGCTGCCCTGGCTGAAAGCCGTGGCATCCGGACAGTGGCTGCCAACCCAGTCCACTATTTGCACCGGCAAGATGCTTTTGCCCAGGAATGCCTTCTGGCAATCAAAAATGGGCAAAAGCTGCAGGATGAAGAAAGGGAGAAGCTTGGCAGCGACGATTTTTATCTCAAAACAGCCGCCGAGATGGCGGAATTGTTTTCCGAATACCCCGATGCACTGGAAAACACACTCAAGATTGCGGAACAATGCAATGTACTGATTGACCTCGAAACAAAGCATCTTCCACAGTATCCAGCACCACCAGGGGAAACCTCCGACGGGCTGCTAGAAAAGCTGTGCCGCACCGGGTTTGAAACAAGGTATGGGAAGGCGCCTTCCGGACATTGGCAGAGGCTAGAATATGAGCTGTCTGTGATAAAGAGGATGAAATTCAGCGACTACTTTTTAATTGTCTGGGATTTTATGAGATTTGCCAGGGAAAACGGCATTCTTACAGGGCCCGGCCGCGGTTCGGCAGCAGGTTCGATGGTTGCATACGTTTTATTCATTACAGATGTAGACCCGATCGAACATCAGCTGCTTTTTGAGCGTTTTTTAAATCCCGAAAGAATTTCAATGCCGGATATAGATATCGATTTCCCTGACCACCGCCGTGACGAGGTAATTGAATATGTTGCCTCAAAATATGGGGAGCTGCATGTAGCACAGATCGTCACGTTCGGGACTTTGGCCGCCAAAGCGGCACTCAGGGATACCGGAAGAGCTTTTGGCTTGAACACTAAAGAATTGGACAGGCTGTCAAGGCTGGTCCCTTCTAAACTTGGCATCTCGCTAACGGATGCATTCAAGGAGTCTGAAGGGCTCCGGTCGTTCATTAAGGAATCAGACATGAACGCAAAGCTGTTTGAAACTGCGCTAAAGCTCGAGGGCCTTCCACGCCATACCTCCACCCATGCCGCGGGGGTTGTGATCAGCGGACAGCCGCTCACCAATGTTATCCCGATCCAGTCCGGCTCCGAGCGAGTGTTGCTCACCCAGTATTCCATGGAGCACCTGGAAGAAGTAGGCCTGCTGAAAATGGATTTTCTTGGCTTAAGGAACCTGTCGCTGATCGAAGCAATTCTTGAATCGATCCACCGGAAAACCGGCCGGGAAATCGACATCCACAACATCCCGCTTGACGACCGCCAGACGTTCGAACTGCTTAGCGAAGGGGACACAACCGGCATCTTCCAGCTGGAATCCGAAGGGATGCGCAAGGTTTTAGTAAAATTAAAGCCTTCCAGATTTGAAGATATTGTTGCTGTCAATGCATTATACCGGCCCGGCCCGATGGAGAACATCCCCCTCTTCATCGCCAGGAAGCATGGCAGGGAGGAGGTTGCTTATCCGCATGATGATTTAAAGGATATATTGGAGAATACTTACGGGGTCATTGTGTACCAGGAGCAAATCATGCAAATAGCCTCGACAATGGCGGGCTTCTCGCTTGGTGAGGCAGACCTGTTGCGCAGGGCGGTCGGAAAGAAAAAGAAAGAAGTTTTGGACCGTGAACGAGGCCATTTTGTCAGCGGCGCACTTAAAAAGGGCTATGATGAAAAAACCGCAAATGATATTTATGACTTGATTGTCAGGTTTGCCAACTATGGGTTTAACAGGAGCCACGCCATTGCCTACAGCTTTATTGCCTATCAGCTCGCATACTTAAAAGCCCAATATCCACTTTATTTCATGGCTGCACTTTGTACGTCCGCAATGGGAAACGACGCAAAAATTGCCCAATATGCCAGGGAATTAAAGCAAATGGAAATACCCCTCCTACCGCCGTCGATAAACAAGAGCAGCTACAGTTTTCAGGCAGAGGGAGGCAAGATCCGATACAGCCTGGCGGCAATCAAAGGTGTGGGTGCCCAGGCGCTCAGGGAAATCTTTCAAGCGAGGAAGCAGAGGCCCTTCAAGGATCTATTTGATTTTTGCATCAGGGTTTCCCAGAAAGCGGTCAACAGAAAAACAATGGAAGCACTTGTGCATTCCGGGGCCTTTGACGAATTTGGGCAGGACAGGGCCAGCCTTCTGGCATCCCTTGATGTCGCGATTGAACATGCCCTGCTTGTTGCCCCGGATGAATCCGGCCAGTTCGATCTGTTTGCTGAAGCTGAATTTTCAATAAAGCCAAAATATACGGTCGTTGATCCTATGCCGGTTGAACAGAAACTTGCGTATGAAAAGGATGTGCTTGGTTTTTACCTGTCAAAGCATCCTGTATCCATCTTCGAGGAGGTGTTTAAAGCGGCCAATGTTCAGTTGCTGGCGCTAAAACAAGGCGGGCAGCGATGCCGGATCGGTGTTTATATTACCGAAACAAAAAAAATACGCACGAAAAAGGGCGATCCGATGTGTTTTCTTACTTTGAGTGATCCGAGCGGTGAAACTGAAGCGGTCGCCTTCCCGAATGAGTACAGACGGTTTGGCCCAGATTTGAAACAGGGGGAAATTACGCTGCTCGAGGGAAAGTTTGAAGAGCGCGATGGGAAAGTCCAATTCATAATCCAGTCAGTTTTAAATAAACATGCCGCACTCGAGGCTGCAAGGGAAACGGGCAGGAAATTATTTATCAGAGTCGGCCAGGGCCGGCATTCAGTAGAGATGCTAACCGAGCTTAAGGCTATGCTCAAAAAGCACTACGGGGAAATTCCGGTGATCCTGTACTACGAACATAATCAAAAAACAGTCCTTTTGCCTGCGGAGTTCAAGGTGAATGCCGACCACGGCTGCCTCAAGGAATTGCGCGGTTTTCTTGGGAAAGAAAACGTAGTACTAAAAAATTAGTCCTTTACATGTATAAGAGATGTGTTATATTGATAAAAAGATAACTGGTCTGACCACTTAGAAAAGCGGAAGCGCATTCGGAACAAGCAAAAAGCGTGCTCGTTCCTGCGAGGATTATTCTCAGAAGCTTTCCTTAATGTTCAGCCCCGACAGGCATAAGACGCATCACGGAGGATAATCGTGATTTCCGTAGTGAGGTGGCTTATGACTCGAGCTGCTCAAAGCTAACGCTTCTCGCAAGATACTCCAAGAAGATTTTTCAGGATAAAAAACTGGCTAGGTGCTGGTCGACTAAATACGCCACGTCCTGTGGCAACGTCGACACTAGGACATCCTGTCCGTCGGAGCTGGACATCGGTTTCAATATTTTTTTCTTATTAATGAAGGAGTGACATGGCCTTGACTTTACGGGAAGAAGCTTTGCATATGCATCGGGTTAATAAAGGGAAATTGGAATCAAAATCAAAGGTGCCGGTAAGGAATGCCAGGGATTTAAGCCTGGCTTATTCACCAGGTGTGGCAGAGCCGTGCAAGGCTATATATGACAAGCCGGAAACAGTATATGAATATACCATGAAAGGGAACATGGTTGCTGTTGTATCCGATGGGACAGCTGTGCTCGGCCTGGGAAATATCGGCCCGGAAGCTGCCCTGCCAGTCATGGAAGGCAAGGCCGTGCTTTTTAAAAGCTTTGCAGGGGTCGATGCTTTTCCGATTTGTCTGAATACTACAGACATTGATAAAATTGTGGACACTGTAAAATTGCTGGAACCTACATTCGGCGGTGTCAATCTTGAAGACATTGCCGCGCCCAATTGCTTTGTTATCGAGGAGCGCCTCAAGAAGGAAACGAATATTCCGGTTTTCCATGACGACCAGCATGGGACAGCCATTGTTACGGTCGCGGGGCTTGTCAATGCCCTTAAAATTGTCGGCAAAACAATGAATGAGATAAAGGTTGTAGCAAATGGTGCAGGTGCTGCCGGGATTGCAATCATAAAGCTGCTGTACACCTATGGCGTACGCGACATCATTATGTGCGATACGAAGGGTGCGATTTACGAAGGCAGGCCCCAAGGGATGAATACCATCAAAGAACAGGTCGCCAAATTCACGAACCGCGAAAATGTGAAGGGTGATCTTGCCGAAGCGATCAAAGGAGCAGATGTATTTATCGGTGTTTCAGTCGCAGGCGCATTAACCCAGGATATGATTCAATCAATGAACCAGGATGCAATTATTTTTGCAATGGCAAACCCTGTTCCGGAAATCATGCCCGACGAGGCAAAGGCTGCAGGGGCGAAAGTGATTGGGACAGGCCGATCTGATTTTCCCAATCAGGTTAACAACGTGCTCGCGTTTCCCGGGATATTCCGGGGGGCACTGGATGCAAGGGCAACCCATATCAATGAAAAGATGAAGGTAGCCGCAGTTGAGGCAATTGCCAGCCTGATCAATGAACATGAACTGTCAAGTGATTATGTCATTCCGGGCCCATTCGACCCAAGGGTTGCACCCGAGGTGGCCGCAGCCGTGGCCAGGGCTGCGATGGAAACAGGGGTAGCCAGGTTAAGGATTGATCCGGAAGAAGTGAAGCAGCGGACACGAAAGCTTGCAATCATTGAAAAAAGTGAGTGATCGGCATCAGTGAACGAAACTGAGAATAACACAAAAGTGTATATTGAAATTGTGAAACAGCTCAGGGATATGATTGAGAAGGACAACCTTAAAAGCGGAGACAAAATCCCTTCTGAACGGGAACTATCCGAGCGCCTGAGTGCCGGGCGCTCATCCGTACGGGAGGCTCTCCGTGCCCTGGAATTGCTGGGATTGATTGAAACAAGGCGGGGGGAAGGAACGTTTATCCGCGATTTTCGCGGCAATCACCTCGTAAAGCTGTTGAGCACGTTTATTTTGCAGGATGAAAAAGCAAAGAAGGATGTCATTGAGACTAAATATATGATTGAAATGGATTGTCTCCGGCTCGCTGCCGCAAAAAGCGGTCTTGGACAGCTCAAAAGCTGGGCAGAAACGACAGCATTTTCTGATGAAGAATTCTTTACCAGAATTGCAGCTCTTGCGGACAATCACTTGTTTTACCGGATTTGGGAAATTTTAAAGGACTATTATAACTCGCTCCAAATAAACGAACAATCCGCTGCTAGGGATGACTACCTCAAACTGGCGGATTCGTTGGTATTGGGCAATGAGGATCAGATCCTTTCGATGTATCGGCGCTTGCGTAAATTGTCGCTAAGTTGACGACACTGTTTAACAGCATTTGTATTCCGTCTGTTCTATAGTAAAGGACAGGCTTGATGCGCCCGGTGGAAGGGACAGATCCCGTTTTCAGGCTCAAGTGGTCTGGCCACCGGGGAATGCGAGGACGGAAGTCATGCATTCAATTGTTAAACAGCAACATTTTGAGGAGGCTTCACATGATAAAAGAGCTTTTTTCCAAGCCAAAAAAGAAAAAGTACGCTACGATTCCTTCGGAGGCAGCCAAACAGGATGTACCTGAAGGAATCATGACTAAATGCCCGAATTGCAAGAAAATCATGTATACAAAAGAATTAAACAAGAATTTGAAGGTTTGTACCCATTGCGGATACCATTTTCAAATGAATGCTAGGGAGCGCCTGCAAAGCATACTAGATACGGGAAGCTTCCAGGAGCTCGATAAAAATATGATTTCAGAAAATCCATTGCAATTCCCTGATTATATAGAAAAACTTGAAAAAGACCGAAAGAAAACCGGAATCAATGAAGCGGTCGTAGCCGGGACAGGAAGCATCAATAAAATGGAAACCGTTGTTGCCGTCATGGATGCAACCTTCCGTATGGGAAGCATGGGGTCTGCTGTTGGTGAAAAAATTGCCCGTGCCATTGAAAAAGCCGATGAATTATCTGTCCCATTTATTATCTTCACGGCGTCAGGCGGTGCGAGAATGCAAGAAGGTGTTTTAAGCTTGATGCAGATGGCCAAAACCAGCGCAGCCCTGAAAAAATTCAGTGACAACCGCGGCTTGATCATTTCTGTCATGACCCATCCGACAACCGGAGGGGTTTCTGCAAGCTTTGCCTCGCTGGGTGATTATAATCTTGCCGAACCAGGAGCACTGATCGGGTTTGCCGGAAGAAGGATCATTGAGCAAACAATCCGTGAAGAACTTCCCGAGGATTTTCAGACAGCGGAATTTTTACTTAAGCATGGCCAGCTTGATGCAGTCGTCTCAAGGCTTGACTTGCGGGAAAAACTAGCGGACATTCTTGAAATCCATCAGCCAGGAGGGAATTTCGATTGGTAGGGGAGTTAGAATTTGAAAAGCCGGTAATTGAATTGCGGAACAAAATTGCCGAGCTGAAGCAATTTACATTAAATGCAGATGTGGATCTGTCGTCTGAAATAGAAAAACTTGAGGTACGGCTTGAAAAGCTGGAAAAGGACGTTTATGAAAATATGAAACCTTGGGACAGGGTGCAAATAGCCCGTCATCCGAGCCGTCCAACGACGCTTCAATATATATCAAATCTTTTTACTGATTTTTTTGAATGCCATGGTGACCGGCTGTTTGGTGATGATGAAGCCATTGTAGGCGGGATTGCCAAGTTCCATGGGCTTCCGGTCACAGTCATCGGCCACCAGCGCGGCAAGGATACTAAGGAAAATATCCGCCGCAATTTTGGCATGCCCCATCCGGAAGGATACAGGAAAGCACTAAGGCTGATGAAGCAGGCAGAAAAATTCGGCCGCCCGGTAATCTGTTTTATTGACACAAAAGGTGCATATCCTGGCAAAGCAGCAGAGGAAAGAGGGCAAAGTGAGGCAATTGCCCGCAACCTTTTCGAAATGGCAGGACTTAAAGTGCCGGTTGTGTGCATCGTGATTGGTGAAGGCGGCAGCGGGGGCGCGCTCGCTCTTGGGGTAGGAAACCACATTCATATGCTCGAAAACTCCACATACTCGGTTATATCGCCAGAAGGTGCGGCTGCACTGCTTTGGAAGGATGCTTCGCTTGCCAAAAAAGCAGCCGAAACAATGAAAATTACAGCACCCGACCTTAAAGCGCTCGGCGTAATTGATGAAATCATTCCGGAAATCAAAGGCGGCGCACACAAAAATGTCGTTGAGCAATCTGCCGAAATGGAAAAAGTATTGATTGCTTCTCTTACACAGCTAAAAAAGCTCACTGAGGAAGAACTCATCAGCCACAGATATGAAAAATACAGGGTGATCGGGGAGTACTCGTTTGTCGATCAATACATTGGGGTAAAGTGAAGGCGTGCTGTGAAAGCACGCTTTTTCCTTTTGGACAGGAAGCAAATGGCGAGTCTATTTAGTATCCTTTTTCCAATTTGTCGAACCCCACTAAAACTGCCAATTATCCGTTTCATGACTGGTTTTTAAATATAAAACGCTTTCATTTAACCGATAATTCCGTCTTTATGATAATATTGTGGATTAAGTTGTGATACCTATATCTTCATGTTATTTTAGAAATATTAGCAGGTATTTTGTCCATAATAAGAGAAGCAATCCAAGGATTCTCTGAAGTCTATGGCGCACCTGGAAATTGTACATAGTTTCGATGAATAAAGAGGTGGTTTGAGTGAAAAGAATCGGAGTTTTGACCAGCGGCGGGGATTCTCCTGGAATGAATGCTGCCGTACGCGCAGTAGTCCGCAAGGGTATTTACCATGATGTTGAGGTTTACGGCATATATGGCGGTTATGCAGGATTGATGAGCGGCAATATTTCCAAGCTTGAGCTTGGTTCTGTAGGGGATATTATCCACCGCGGCGGAACCTTCCTTTTCTCTGCCCGTTCCGAGGAATTTAAAACAAAGGAAGGCCAGCAAAAAGGCATTGAGCAGTTAAAAAAGCATGGCATTGACGGACTTGTGGTGATCGGTGGGGACGGGTCGTACAGAGGTGCAAAGGCATTGACCGAACAGGGCTTTCCATGTGTTGGCGTCCCGGGGACAATTGATAATGACATCCCCGGCACCGAGTTTACGATCGGCTTTGATACAGCTTTAAACACAGTCATAGACGCTGTCGATAAGATCCGTGATACAGCATCTTCCCATGAAAGAACTTTTGTCATCGAGGTTATGGGCCGTAACGCAGGAGACATTGCGTTGTGGGCCGGGCTTTCCGGCGGGGCCGAAACGATCCTGATTCCTGAGGAAAACTATGATATGAACGAAATCGCAGCAAGGCTAAAAAAAGGCCATGAAAGAGGCAAAAGGCACAGTATCATTATTGTCGCTGAAGGCGTCATGAGCGGGGTGGAGTTTGCGAAACAGCTTCAGGAAATGACCGATTTTGATACACGTGTAACCACTCTTGGCCATGTGCAGCGTGGCGGTTCGCCAACTGCGTTCGACAGGGTGCTCGCAAGCCGTCTTGGGGCACGCGCAGTAGAACTTCTTATTGAAGGAAGAGGCGGCAGGGCAGTCGGAATCGAGAAGAACAGACTTGTCGATTATGATATCATTGAAGCACTTGCAAAACCGCACACGCTTGATATGAACTTATATAAATTATCCAAAGAGCTTTCAATATAATCCCGTTTTCAGTAAACCAGGAGGTTGCTTGATTATGCGTAAAACAAAAATTGTCTGTACGATAGGACCGGCAAGTGAGAGTGTTGAAAAACTAGTTCAGCTAATGGAAGCAGGAATGAACGTTGCCCGCCTGAATTTTTCCCACGGTGATCATGAAGAACATGGCCAGCGCATTAAGAATATCCGTGAGGCAGCCATGCAAACCGGCAAGAACGTTGCTATACTGCTTGACACGAAAGGTCCTGAAATCCGCACCAACAACATGGAGAACGGGGCCATCGAGCTCCAATCTGGCCAGGATGTCACAATTTCCATGAAGGAAGTGACTGGAACAGCTGAAAAATTCTCAGTAACATATGAACGGTTGATTGAGGATGTTCACACCGGAGCAAGAATCCTCCTTGATGACGGCTTGATTGGCCTTGAAGTGACAGGAATCGATAAAGCAAACAACGAAATTAAAACAAGAGTCCTAAACAGCGGAACCCTTAAAAACAAAAAAGGTGTGAATGTGCCGGGCGTGTCGGTGAAGCTGCCGGGAATTACTGAAAAAGATGCCCAGGACATTTTATTCGGAATCGAGCAGGGCATCGATTTTATCGCTGCTTCCTTTGTAAGAAGGGCCGCAGATGTTCTTGAAATTCGCCAGCTGCTTGAAGAAAATGGCGCCAGTTACATCAATATCATTCCTAAGATTGAAAACCAGGAAGGTGTTGACAACATTAACGAAATCCTTGAAGTGTCCGACGGTTTGATGGTAGCGCGCGGGGATTTGGGTGTGGAAATTCCGGCAGAAGAAGTTCCATTAGTGCAAAAGGATCTGATTAAAAAGTGCAACGCTCTTGGAAAACCAGTCATCACAGCTACCCAAATGCTTGATTCCATGCAGCGCAATCCACGCCCGACCCGTGCGGAAGCGAGCGACGTGGCAAACGCGATATTCGACGGCACCGATGCAATCATGCTTTCCGGCGAAACAGCGGCTGGTGCGTATCCGGTCGAAGCAGTCCAAACGATGCACAACATTGCCTCCCGTGCAGAGCAGGCATTGAACCATAGGGAGTTATTATCTACACGGAGCAAGGATACTGAACACAATGTGACCGATGCGATTGGCCAATCTGTTGCCCATACTGCTTTGAATCTGGATGTCAATGCTATAATCACGCCGACTGAAAGCGGGCATACTGCGAGGGCGATCTCCAAATACCGTCCAAAAGCACCAATTGTGGCAGTTACATCTAACGACAATACGCGCCGCCGCCTGGCGCTTGTCTGGGGTGTGTATGCCCAGCTTGGACAGCAGGCAAGAACAACTGATGAAATGCTTGACAGCGCTGTGGAGGAAAGTGTGAACAGCGGAATCGTGTCCCATGGTGATTTAATAGTAATCACAGCCGGCGTTCCGGTAGCGGAAGCGGGCACGACCAACCTGATGAAAATCCATGTCATCGGCGATATCCTCGTAAAAGCGCAGGGGATTGGGCGCAAAACTGCATACGGTAAAGTAGTCCTTGCCAAGGATGCGAGAGAAGCTCTGGGCAAGGTCACTGAAGGCAGCATTCTTGTAACTGTCGGATCCGACCGCGACATGGTGCCTGCAATTGAAAAGTGCAGCGCTTTGATCACGGAGGAAGGCGGTTTGACAAGCCATGCGGCTGTTGTCGGTTTGAGTATCGGCATTCCAGTAATCGTAGGCGTCGAGAACGCAATGACCCTTTTCCGGGACGGACAGGAAATCACGGTTGACGCAGCGCGGGGCGTTATCTATAACGGCCACGCAAGTGTACTATAAGCAAAAAGGATGGGGCTACCTCCATCTTTTTTTGCTTTAACTGTCGGATAGTTTGTTGATGTTTGCCACGGAAGGGGCATATAATAATTAGACATGCTTGCCGGCATAATTCGAGGAGGTGTTTATGAGGTATTTTCTTCTATTTTTAATCATTGTCCCGGCGGCTGAAATCGGACTCTTGCTTTTATCGGGCAGGACAATAGGGGTATGGCCGACAATCTTGATGATCATCGGTACTGGGTTTCTTGGGGCATATCTGGCCAAACGGCAGGGACTCGAAACAATCCGGAAGGCCCAGGAGCAGCTAAGGCAAGGAAGAATGCCAGGGGAGACTGTCCTTGATGGGATTTGTATCCTTGTCGGGGGCACGCTTCTGTTAACACCTGGTTTTGTCACTGACCTTCTTGGACTGTTGCTGCTGGTCCCGCCAACGAGGAAATTTTTTAAGATGATGATGCTAAAGGCATTCAGAAAATGGATCAATAAAGGCAATATCACCATATTACATTAAAAAAACGCCAACTATTTACAGTTGGCGTTTTCAATTAGATCACTTATAGTTACTGATTACGTTATTTCTTCGTCTTTCCCCTTAATAAAGTTCCAGAGGTCACGGAACACATTTGCACGCTGCAGGGTCGTAATAATAACAAGCGTTACGGGTCCGACAATCAAGCCAAGAAAACCGATCAGTTTAAAGCCGACAAACAGGGCAATCAGTGTGGCGAGCGGATCGAGGCCGATGCTGGAGGACAGGATTTTCGGCTCCATGATCTGGCGCTGGACGAGCACTACTACATATAATATACCCAGGCCGATCGCCAGGCTCATTTCACCGGCGATCGCTTCATATATAATCCAGGGGACAAAAACTGCACCGGTGCCAAGGTAAGGGATGACATCGACAATCCCACTTACTATCGCAATTGTAATCGCGTAGTCGACCCTTAAAATGAGCAACCCGATCAGAATAATAACTGTTGTAATCGATATAAGCGTAAGCTGTGCCCTGATAAAACCGAACAAAGCTTTCTTAAGGTCGGCAAAAACGGTTTTGCTGCTTGATTTGGCCCGGTTCGGCAAAATCCGGGAGCCAATGGCCGATAGCCTGTACCAGTCCTTGCTTATAAAAAATGTGCCGAGTAATGAAAAAATCAGCACGGTAGCGGCGTTTGGAAACCATGAAAGGATATTGGGGATATTCCCGAAAAAGTTTTGGATGAAATCTCCAACTGTGGAACCAATAGTTGCCCCGACGTTTTGAATATTGTTCATGATTGTGTCCTGCTGGCCATCATCGAGGTTTTGGAATAAACCTGTGAGCTGGTTGTATAGCGGGATGATTTGCGCGGCAAACAGCTCCTCAATATAGTCTATCAATGTATCCAAATGGAGTGGAACCACCCTGGCAAGATATTCAGCGCCAGAAACGATCTCTGCAATTAAAAGGGTAATCAATCCTGCAAAAATGGCAAAAATAAGGATCAGGCAGACCAAAACAGCGAGAGAGCGCGGCATCCTCGTTTTACGCTCAAAGAAATTGACCAGCGGATTGATTAAAAATGCAATGGCAAGCCCGATCAGAAATGGATATGTAACCCGTGATAAATGATAAAAGGCAAGCGCTGCTGCCACCACCACACCTATGACAAAGAAAAATCTCACGGTGCGGTATATGTATGCTGGATTCAAAAAAGTACCTCCTTAAACCAATAATAAAAGATTAATCTCACGCATTGTTTATTCTATTTTAACAGCTGTCTGGAAATTGGTGAAGCTGCTCTTCATACGATTTTCGCCTGGAAAAAGATTCCTTTCCATATAAATAAATGCAACCTATAAAAATAATTACGCCATATTAAATTCAAAATTTAATTAAAAACGGTTAAATTTAATGGGAATATTTTAAATTATGTTACAATAGTTTTAGCTTTGGGGGTTAATAAATTGGCTCAACCATTCTTGTTCCTGTTTCTCTTGCTGGCGATTGCTTTCGTTGCAAAAAACCAATCATTGATCATTGCGGTCATTGTCCTTCTGATTATGAGGATTGCCGGTGCGGATTCGAAGATTTTTTCCATTTTGCAGGCGAAAGGGATAAACTGGGGCGTAACGATCATTACGATTGCTGTCTTGGCCCCGATTGCGAGCGGACAAATTGGCTTGAAGGATTTATCCGCTGCATTCAAATCTCCCTATGCATGGATTGCGCTCGTATCAGGGATGCTTGTCGCACTTCTTGCAAAGGGCGGAGTCACACTGCTGTCACAGGATCCGCACATAACGACTGCCCTTGTCATCGGTACCATTCTGGCTGTGTCCCTCTTTAAAGGCGTGGCTGTCGGGCCGCTGATTGGAGCCGGTATTGCTTTTGCAGCAATGAAATTGTATGAACTAATAAAATAGTTTTTTTGTAAGATAATAATTTTTTGGATTTTAAGTGCTTTTCATTCACAAAAGTCTGATAATTGTTTATAATAGGACTTGTAATTCTTGCTTCTTCCCTTTAGAAAGGTAAATTGGCAGGATTGCTTTCCCTTGTAGCAAAATGTAAGCATTTTCTTTTTGTCTGCCGTCCGAGCAAGCGCTCAGGAAGTGCCGGTCATTGGAGGCTGTGCAAATAACAAAGGTCTGTCGTCCGGTGTATCACCGGCTTTTGGCCATTTAGGCCTATAAAAGTCAGAAATGTCTATTTTTCTGATCGATATAATAGTTGTTTACTTATACAGACAAAAGGGTATTGGGGAAACTTACTACGCAAAGGAGAGATTCATATGACAGTCACACGCGGACTCGAAGGGGTAGTGGCAACAGCCTCCTCCATCAGCTCAATTATTGATGACACACTAACGTATGTGGGATATGACATTGATGATTTAGCTGACAATGCAAGCTTTGAGGAAGTAATTTATCTTTTATGGCACCGCAGGCTTCCGGCCAGGCCTGAACTGGATGAACTAAAACAGCAATTGGCCCAAAATGCGGCTTTGCCAAAAGAAGTTCTCGACCATTTTAAAATGTATCCGATTGAAAAGGTACATCCAATGGCTGCCCTTCGTTCAGCAGTTTCTTTGCTGGGTCTGTATGATGAAGAATCCGATTTAATGGATGAAGCGGCCAACTACCGGAAGGCTGTCCGGCTGCAGGCAAAAATGCCGGCAATTGTAACAGCTTTTTCCCGTGTGCGAAAAGGGCTCGACCCAATCGCTCCACGGGAAGACCTCAGTTTTGCCGCTAACTTCCTGTATATGCTTACGGGGAATGAGCCTGATGAAATCGCAGTTGAGGCCATTAATAAGGCCCTCGTTCTTCACGCTGACCATGAGCTGAATGCATCGACCTTCACTGCGCGAGTTTGTGTTGCGACCCTTTCAGATGTTTATTCCGGTGTGACTGCAGCAATCGGGGCCTTAAAAGGGCCGCTTCACGGTGGGGCAAATGAAGCAGTGATGAAGATGCTGAAAGAAATCGGCACATTGGAAAATGTCGCACCTTATGTCAGGCAGAAATTGCAAAATAAAGAAAAAATCATGGGATTCGGACATCGGGTATACCGCCAGGGCGACCCACGTGCCAAGCATTTGCGTGAAATGTCCAAAAAACTGACGGAATTGACAGGTGAACCGCACTGGTATCAAATGTCCACCCAAATTGAAAACATTGTTACGGGCGAGAAAAACCTTCCGCCTAACGTGGATTTCTATTCGGCATCTGTTTACCACAGCCTCGGAATAGACCATGACCTGTTTACGCCAATATTTGCCGTCAGCCGTGTTTCCGGATGGCTGGCCCATATTCTTGAGCAATTTGAAAACAACCGTTTAATCCGTCCTCGCGCTGAGTATACAGGGCCTGGAAGACAGGAATATGTTCCAATTGATTTAAGAGGATGATAGGAAGCCGGTTTCATGAATTTACAGCCAGCAGCATCTTCCACCTAATTGGCAGATTCGCTCAGGCAGGTATGAGATATTCGCAGAGAGAAATTAATTTTTATATAGAGATAGACACAGCATTTTACTTTTAAGAGAAAAATTGCTGTAATAGGAGTGTACAACAAGCAGGTCCGCCACTTCAGCCAAACCGCAGTTTTTACTTTATGTAAAAAGAAGGTTAGCAGGCTCAACCAATCTGCTAACCTTCGATTCTGATGCCGGGATATCCAGGGCAGAAAAACCGCTTCCGGCTTAAGGGTGGACAGGCGAGCATTACTACATTGGAGGGAGAAATAATTATGCAAGGTGAAAAAATCACGGTTCAAAATGGAGTATTGAACGTACCAAACAACCCGATTGTCCCGTTTATCGAAGGAGACGGCACAGGGCCCGATATTTGGGCAGCCTCTGTCAGGGTGCTTGATGCAGCAGTCGAAAAAGCGTACAAGGGTGAACGCAAAATTGTCTGGAAGGAAGTGCTTGCAGGAGAGAAGGCTTTCAACCAGACGGGAGAATGGCTTCCTGCAGAAACATTGGAACTGATCAATGAATATTTAATTGCCATCAAAGGACCTTTAACCACACCGGTCGGCGGCGGCATCCGCTCGTTGAACGTTGCGCTTCGCCAGGAACTCGACCTGTTCGTGTGCCTGCGTCCCGTGCGATGGTTTGAAGGGGTTCCATCTCCGGTGAAACGCCCCCAGGATACTGATATGGTGATTTTCCGTGAAAATACTGAAGATATTTATGCCGGAATCGAATATGCCAGCGGTTCCGATGAAGTGAAAAAGGTGATTGATTTCCTTCAAAAAGAAATGGGTGTCAAGAAAATCCGATTCCCTGAAACATCAGGCATCGGAATTAAACCTGTTTCCGAAGAAGGTACAACCCGTTTGGTGCGGGCGGCTCTCAACTACGCGATCAAAGAAGGCCGCAAGTCACTTACGCTTGTACATAAAGGCAATATCATGAAATTTACTGAAGGTGCCTTCAAAAACTGGGGCTACGAACTTGCTGAAAAAGAGTTCGGAGACAAAGTATTTACATGGGCCCAGTATGACCGGATCAAAGAAGAGGAAGGTACAGAAGCAGCCAACAAAGCACAGGCGGACGCTGAGGCTGCAGGTAAAATTATCGTGAAGGATGCCATCGCTGATATTTTCCTCCAGCAGATCCTGACTCGTCCAAAAGAGTTTGATGTCGTTGCAACAATGAATTTAAACGGTGATTACATTTCCGACGCACTGGCTGCACAGGTGGGCGGTATTGGAATCGCACCTGGTGCAAACATCAACTATGAAACTGGCCATGCGATTTTTGAGGCTACGCATGGAACTGCCCCTAAATACGCCGGGCTGGACAAAGTAAATCCATCCTCTGTCATCCTTTCAGGCGTGTTGCTGCTTGAGCACCTGGGTTGGATTGAAGCTGCCAGCTTAATCATAAAATCAATGGAGAAAACAATTGCTTCAAAAGTGGTTACCTATGATTTTGCCCGCCTTATGGAAGGTGCAACAGAGGTTAAAGCCTCTGAGTTCGGAACTGAATTGATCAAAAATATGGAATAATGAAGCTGGGCTATTCTTAATGCTGGAATAGCCCTTACTTAAACCTTATAATCGGAACATTTATCATTTTGCTATGACTGTAGCGTAATGATTATCATTCGATTCTGAATTGAGGAGGAACCGGCATGTCATTGAAGCGTAAAAAGATTTCAGTTATCGGTGGAGGTTTCACTGGAGCCACTACCGCATTTTTGCTCGCTCAAAAGGAGTTGGGAGATGTTGTCCTTGTGGACATCCCACAACTGGAAAATTCAACAAAAGGGAAAGCTTTGGATATGCTTGAAGCAAGCCCTGTCCAGGGGTTTGACGCAAATATAACAGGAACTTCAAATTATGAGGACACGAAAGACTCCGATATCGTTGTCATCACTGCAGGGATCGCACGGAAGCCGGGCATGAGCCGGGACGACCTTGTCCAGACAAACCAGAAGATCATGAAGAGCGTTGCCCAGGAAATTGTCAAGCACTCTCCTGATTGCTTTATCCTTGTCCTGACGAATCCAGTAGATGCCATGACGTATACGATTTTCAAGGAATCAGGATTCCCCAAAAACCGTGTTATCGGACAGTCCGGCGTTCTTGATACTGCCCGCTTCCGGACATTCATTGCACAGGAACTGAACCTGTCTGTTAAAGACGTTACAGGTTTTGTTCTTGGCGGCCACGGGGATGACATGGTTCCGCTAGTACGCTACTCTTATGCAGGTGGAATTCCGCTTGAAACGTTAATTCCAAAAGACCGGCTGGAAGCCATCGTTGAGCGCACACGCAAAGGCGGCGGGGAGATCGTCAACCTTCTTGGAAATGGCAGCGCCTATTATGCCCCAGCCGCATCACTTGTGGAAATGGTTGAGGCAATCCTGAAAGACCAGCGCCGCGTTCTTCCTTCAATTGCTTATTTGGAAGGTGAGTATGGCTATGAAGGAATTTATCTCGGCGTCCCGACAATCCTCGGTGCGAATGGAATAGAGAAAGTCATCGAGCTTGAGTTGACAGCCGATGAAAAAGAAGCACTTGATAAATCTGTGGAATCTGTCCGCAGCGTAATGTCTGTGCTGGTATAACATAAAATGGTACATGGGTTTAGACCATTATCACAAAAAAATCGGGGCCTTTCCCCGATTTTTTTACAATTTAAATCTTTAATAAAATAATTATGTATCACCGCAAATTCATTGGAGGTGCCCGCGTATGCTGCTTGGGAGAAAACGCAAGCTTGGAAGGAATATTGACGAAATCTCTATTGGCGAGAAACTTTCACTGACTGAAAAGATAGAAGATAAAGACTTGCTTTTATATCTGGGCCTGACCAACGATGCAAACCCGCTATACATACAGCATGATTACGCGTCGCAAACTCCTTATGGAAAACCGATTGTTCCGGCGATCATGCTTGGAGGCATCGTGACTTCTGCAGTTTCAAAATACCTTCCCGGGCCAGGAAGCCATATTTTAAAGCAGGACCTTGAATTTATAAAGCCTGTTTATCATTACAGCACAGTCCAGTTTTTACTTGAGGTTACAGAGGTCAACAAAAGCAGCCATTCTGTAGAAATCCTTGTAACCGGTAATAATGAAGAAGAAGAGCCTGTATTAAAGGGCAAAATTCTCGTCTGCCCGCCCCACTTGCAGCAGAAAATGGACGGCAACGCACTGGATAACTTTTAATCCTGAGATACAAGCATGTATCTCTTTTTTTGTGTGAATCAGTGATCTCTTCACAGGAAAAGCCTAACTATTGATTATCCGCGATTGTTTTATATTATAATAATAGTTAAGCAATTGGATGAAGCCGGGGTTAATAAAAATTATTGGAGGCTTTTATGGAAAAAAAAGTGCTGGTTGTCGATGATGAACAATCAATCCTGACGTTGCTGCAGTATAATCTTGAACAGGCAGGCTACCGGGTTGTCACAGCAATGGATGGTGAGGAGGGCAAAAATCTTGCCTTGGCAGAGAATGCTGATCTGATCATTTTAGATTTGATGCTTCCAAAGCTTGATGGCATTGAAGTTTGCAAGCAGCTTCGCCAGCAGAAAATAATGACACCCATCTTAATGCTGACTGCCAAAGATGACGAGTTTGATAAAGTTCTTGGCCTTGAGCTTGGTGCGGATGATTATATGACTAAGCCTTTCAGCCCGCGGGAAGTTGTGGCCAGGGTAAAAGCCATTCTTCGCAGGGCACAGCACAATAAAGAAGGGCAGGAGAATATGCAGGACGATGCATCCCAGCTCAAGATTGGAGAGCTGAAAATCCTGCCGGAGCATTATGAAGCCTATTTTGCCGAAGAATTGCTGGAACTTACACCAAAAGAGTTCGAATTGCTTTTATATCTCGCAAAACATAAAGGCCGTGTCCTGACAAGGGACCAGCTGTTAAGCGCAGTATGGAACTATGACTTTGCCGGGGATACAAGGATTGTTGATGTACATATCAGCCATTTAAGAGAGAAAATCGAACATAATACGAAAAAGCCATCATATATCAAAACAATCAGGGGACTTGGATACAAGCTGGAGGAACCAAAAGCAGAATGACAAAATATCGGACAAGGCTGGTTGTGGCGCTGATTACGCTGATCATTGGCGTTTTGGTCGGCCTAGGGCTGCTCTTGGGACAACTTTTCAAAAATTATTATGTCAACACCTTCAATGAACGCCTCAAAAAGGAAGCCAGCATCGTCACAACATATGTAGAGGAAAACGGCGGCCTTGCCAGGCTGAACGAGGATGAAATCTCCAAAATGAGCGATTTGCTTAATGCCCGTGTGACCCTTGTGGACCTGGATGGGAACATCCGTTATGATTCAGGGGAAATATCCAATATAAATATGAGAGAGCACCAGGACATTATCCGGGATATTGTCTCGGAACGGCCGGAGAAAGAAAATGAACTTAAAGTCGGGGGCAAATATGATCTCCATTATTACTGGCACCCGCTAAATTCTGATGGTGAAAAAGATGGATACACATTCCTGACAATCAAAATCAATGAACTTAAAAAAGCTTACCGCCAGATCTGGTGGCTGCTCTCCATCAGCCTCGGCCTTGCTTTGATCGTTATCATATTGCTGGTGACCCGGATTACGGCCAGGTACACAAAGCCGATTGAAGCTGCCACAAATGTTGCTATTGAACTCGCAAAAGGAAACTATCGTGCGAGGACATATGAAGACCATATTGACGAAACAGGTATGCTCAGTGCTTCAATTAATATATTGGCGAGGAATCTGCAGGAGCTTATGAAAGCGCAGGAGATTCAGCAGGATCGGCTGGGCACCCTGATTGAACATATGGGAAGCGGTTTAATATTAATTGACAGCAAAGGTTATATCAACCTGATCAACAGGGCGTACAAGGATATTTTCCATGTTGATCCCGGTGAATATTTGTACAAGCTGTATTACGATGTCATTGAACATCGGGAAATTACCAATATGATTGAAGAAATTTTCATGACTGAGCAAAAGGTCAGGAAACAGGTTTTACTTCCTATCGATATTGAGCGGCGCCATTTTGAAGTTTACGGGGTTCCCATAATAGGCACCAATAATGTATGGAAAGGGATTTTGCTCGTTTTTCATGACATTACCGAGCTGAAGAAGCTTGAACAGATGAGGAAGGATTTTGTTGCAAATGTATCGCATGAACTAAAAACACCCATTACTTCAATTAAGGGTTTTTCCGAGACCCTGCTGGATGGTGCGATGAATGATAAGAATACTCTTGAGGCGTTTCTGTCGATTATTTTAAAAGAAAGCGACAGGCTGCAGTCGCTGATCCAGGATTTGCTCGACCTGTCCAAAATTGAGCAGCAGGGCTTTAAACTCGAGGTCCAGCCATTCGATGTGACAGAGGCAATATCCGAAGTTGTCACGATATTAAATGGCAGGGCAGAGCAGAAGAACATTGCGCTTGAATTCAAGGACAATGGCAGCAATGTCATGATTGAGGGTGATGTTGACAGACTGAAGCAGGTATTCATCAACCTGGTGACCAATGCTTTAAACTACACCCCAAATGGCGGCAAGGTGTCAGTCACTGTAAAAGAGAACTCAAGCTCGGTGACAATTAAGGTAAAAGATACAGGCATAGGGATTGATAAGGAAGAAATCCCGCGGATTTTTGAGCGCTTTTACCGTATTGATAAAGCAAGGAGCAGAAATTCAGGCGGTACAGGATTGGGCCTTGCAATAGTAAAACATATTGTTGAAGCACATAAAGGCAGCATAGAGGTTAAAAGCGACATTGGAAATGGCACAGTATTCAGCATCAAGCTTTTTAAAGTATTCCCGAAATAAACATGATGTTTGTTCAGGTGAATGGAGGTTCTGTCGGATAGGGTATCCACCAAAAACGGATTCATTCAAGATAATTCTAGAGATTCCTGGAAGTTTACAGTACTTTTACATCCTGTTTATTTCGACTTTACAATTTCTTGATAGAATGATTTGTGAAAACCCCTTCATCCAAGGAGCAACGAAAAGGGCACAGGCAGACCCCGCCTGTGTCCTTTTTCGTGTGCAACAGTTATTTTAATGGACGTTTGCCGCTTTTTATTTTGCCATTTGCTGAAACCTTTAACAAGAAAGGCCGTAATATTAGACAAAGATAGATAAAGGGAAAGAAGGGGAAACGATGATTAGTTTGAAAAGGGTTTATGTCGTGATAGGCATTGTGTTTCTGGCGTTATTTGTAAGTTTGCTTGCTTTTACGACCTGGTACACAGTTGATGAATCCGAACAAGCCGTGATCCTGACATTCGGTAAGGTGGAGGAAGGAATAAGTGATGCAGGCCTTCATTTCAAACTTCCCTGGCCGATACAGAGTGTAGAAAAACTCTCCAAGGAAACATTCAGTCTCCAGTTCGGCTATGAAGAGAAGGATGGGGAGATCAAGGAATTTCCGGACGAAACAAAAATGATCACAGGTGATGAAAACATTGTGCTTGCGGACCTTGTCGTCCAGTGGAAAATAACCGACCCTGCGAAATATCTTTATAACGCAGACGATCCAAAGGAAATATTATATGACGCGACCTCAGCTTCAGTCCGGAGCATCATCGGAAGTTCAAAAATTGATGATGCCCTTACTTCTGGAAAAGCTGAAATCGAAGCTGATGTCAGGGATTTGCTGTCATCCCTTGTTGGAAAATATGATATGGGTGTTTCCGTGCTTGCGGTAAAGCTCCAGGATGTGGAACTGCCAAACAAGCAGGTCCGGAAAGCGTTCACCGATGTTACGGATGCGAGGGAAACGATGAATACGAAAATAAATGAAGCGAACAAGTACCGCAATAAACAGATGAATGAAGCCGAGGGAGAAAAGCAGGCCCTCATCTCAAGGGCACAGGGGGAAAAAGCGGCCAGGATTGAACACGCCAGGGGCGATGTGGCCGTATTCAATAAACTGTATGAAGAATACAGGAAAAATCCTGAAATTACACGACAGAGGATTGTGATTGAGACACTCGAACAAGTGCTGCCCGGATCAGAAATATATATCATGAATGATGACGGGAATACGATGAAATATTTCCCGATCCGCCCTCTGGAAACGGAAAAACCGAAGTCGGAAAAAGAAGGCAGTGAAAACAATGGCTGATCAAAATATAATCAATTTAAAAGAACGTGGTGGCAGCCCTTTAAATTTGCGGAAGTATATAAACATCGGCCTTTTCCTCATTATTTTGATTGCCGGACTGGTCCTGTTTTTCACGAATGTCTTTATCGTGAAGGAAGGTGAGTATAAAGTCATCCGCCAGTTTGGCGAGGTTGTCAGGATCGTTAAGGAGCCTGGCCTCACATATAAAATTCCATTTGTCCAAAGCGTGACGACTCTCCCAAAATACCAAATGACATATGACGTATCACAGGCAGAAATCAATACAAAGGACAAAAAGCGGATTTTGATTGACAACTATACGATCTGGAAAATTGAAGATCCGAAAAAAATGATCGCAAATGCCAGAAATCTTGGCAACGCTGAGTCCCGGATGGAAGAATTTATCTACTCTGTAGTCAGGGCGGAGCTGGGGCAGCTTAATTATGAAGACATTATCAACGATGAAAAATCTTCAAGGGGGTCGTTAAACGACCGGGTTACGGAAAAAGTGAACGAACTTCTCGCTAATGATGAGTATGGAATTGTTGTAACAGATGTCAGAATGAA
Source organism: Bacillus sp. T33-2 (assembly GCF_002860205.1). GTDB lineage: Bacteria > Bacillota > Bacilli > Bacillales > Cytobacillaceae > T33-2. The sequence continues at coordinate 56,752 of NZ_PGVB01000008.1, read as the reverse complement.
GCGGACTGACCTGCCGGCAGAAAATGAAAAGTCCGTTTATACAAGGATGATTTCTGAACGTGAATCCAAAGCACAGGAATATATGTCAATGGGCGATGCAGATAAAAATGTGATTATTGCAAAAACAGACCAGGAAGTACAGGAAATTCTGGCCAAAGCCCAGGCTGATGCCCAAGCCATCCGAGGCGAAGGGGAAGGGGAAGCTGCGAAAATCTATAACGAATCTTTTTCAAAGGATCAGGAATTCTACTCAATGTTCCGGACACTTGAATCGTACAAGAAGACAATCAACGGGAAAACGGTGATCGTGCTGCCATCGGATTCCCCGTACGCCCGCTTGTTGATGGGGTACACCGAATAGCGCGTGCACGAGGTGAGGATAACAGTATTCCTGACACCACCAATTCAATAAAACACCATACAGCCCGTTATTTTTCTTTCTCTTTTGACTCATGATAAAATAGAGAAGAAAAATAGCGGTCTTTTTATATATATATAGCTTTTAAAGTACTATTCAGCACGCGGGTTGCCGTGTGATCGCAGGGGAGGATCAGTTTTGAAGAAAAAATTGGTGTTAATTGACGGAAACAGTATCGCATACAGGGCGTTTTTTGCGCTTCCGCTGTTAAATAATGATAAAGGTGTGCATACGAACGCGGTTTACGGATTTACGATGATGTTGATGAGGATCATGGAGGAAGAAAAGCCAACCCATATGCTTGTTGCATTTGACGCCGGCAAAACGACCTTCAGGCATAAAACATTTAGTGAGTATAAAGGAGGCAGGCAAAAAACTCCGCCCGAGCTTTCCGAGCAGTTTCCTTTTATCCGTGAGCTCCTTAACGCATACGGAATCCCGCAGTATGAGCTGGAAAACTATGAGGCTGATGACATCATCGGCACTCTTTCGCTGCTTGCCGAGCAGGAAGGCTTTGAAACGAGGGTGATTTCCGGAGATAAGGATTTAACGCAATTAAGCTCAGATAAAACGACTGTCAATATTACAAGAAAAGGGATTTCTGAAATTGAGGAGTACACTCCTGATCACATTAAAGAGAAATACGGGCTGACCCCTGGCCGGATTATTGACATGAAAGGTTTGATGGGAGACGCCTCCGATAATATTCCCGGTGTCCCTGGTGTAGGGGAAAAAACGGCTGTCAAGCTGTTAAAAGAATTTAATACTTTGGAAAACCTGCTCGATTCCATTGATCAGGTGAGCGGCAAAAAGCTTCAGGAGAAGCTTCAGGAGTTTAAAGAACAGGCGTTGATGAGCAAAGAGCTTGCCACGATAACAAGGGAAGCTCCTGTTGAGATAAGTCTGCCGGAGATTGAGTATAAAGGATATGAAAGAGAGAATGTCCTGAAAATTTTTAAAGAGCTCAACTTTAATTCCTTGCTGGACAAGCTGGGGGCTGGCGAAGAAGAAGGCATACAGGAAGCGGAGTTTGAGGAAATCAGCTTTGAAATTCCTGATGAAATCACGGACGGCCTGTTTGCGGACGAAAATGCTTTTTACGTTGAAATATTGGATGATAATTACCATTACGCTGACATCATCGGCTTTGGACTAGTTAATGAAAAAGGGAACTTTTTCATTTCCCCGGAAAAGGCCTATCAATCCAAAGCGTTTAAAAAATGGGCGGAAGATGAAACGAAGAAGAAGACTGTGTACGATGCAAAAGCTTCTGAAGTTGCCCTTCGCCACCGGGGAATCCATTTAAGAGGGGCGGATTTCGATCTGCTGCTAGCTTCATATATCATCAATCCATCCGAATCATCAGAGGACGCCGCTGCAGTCGCAAAGCAGCATGGATTTACAAACCTGCAATCAGATGCCTCATTTTATGGGAAAGGCGCAAAACGAAGTGTGCCGGAAGAACATAAGCTTGCGGAGCATCTTGTCCGGAAGGCGGCTGCCCTGGATGCCTTAAGGGAAAAACTTGAGGCTGAATTAAAAAGCAACCATCAATACGAATTGTTTACTGAGCTCGAAATGCCTCTGAGCCTTGTGCTCGCGGACATGGAATTCCAGGGTGTAAAACTGGACCTTGCCAGGCTGAAAAAAATGGAGGAAGAGATTTCCGAGCAGTTGATGCAGATCGAAACGCGAATCTATGACTATTCCGGGGAAAGTTTCAATATCAATTCTCCAAAGCAGCTTGGTGTCATTCTTTTTGAAAAGCTGGGCCTCCCTGCTGCGAAAAAGACGAAAACAGGATATTCAACATCCGCCGACGTTCTGGAAAAATTGGAGGCAAAACACCCGATCATTAAGGAAATCCTGAACTACCGGCAGCTTGGAAAGCTGCAGTCCACATATATTGAAGGGCTGCAAAAAGTCGTAAATCCGAGGACGGAAAAGGTCCATACCCGGTTCAACCAGGCATTGACCCAGACCGGACGGTTGAGTTCAACGGATCCGAACCTGCAAAATATACCAATAAGGCTTGAAGAAGGCCGGAAAATCCGGCAGGCATTTGTGCCTTCAGAGGAAGGATGGGTGATTTTCGCCGCTGACTATTCCCAAATCGAACTCAGGGTGCTGGCCCATATTGCCGGGGATGAAAAGCTGGTCGAAGCGTTTCAGGAAGGCCTTGACATTCATACGAAAACCGCAATGGAAGTGTTCCATGTCGGAGCCGATGAAGTGACTTCCAATATGCGGCGCCATGCCAAGGCCGTGAACTTTGGCATTGTATACGGAATCAGTGATTACGGACTGTCTCAAAGCCTGGGAATCACCAGAAAAGAGGCCGGCCAATTTATTGACCGCTACCTGGAAAGCTATCCTGGGGTAAAGGAATATATGGAGGATATTGTAAAAGATGCGAAACAAAAAGGTTATGTCTCCACCTTGCTGCAGCGAAGAAGATATATTCCCGAAATTACAAGCCGAAACTTCAACCTCCGCAGTTTTGCAGAGAGAACGGCGATGAACACACCTATACAGGGAAGTGCCGCAGATATCATTAAAAAAGCGATGATTGAAATGGCTGACAGATTGAAAGTGGAGGGCTTGCGGGCGCGTTTGCTGCTGCAGGTTCACGATGAACTGATTTTTGAAGCGCCTGAGGATGAAATTCAAAAGCTAGAGAAACTTGTTCCTGAAGTCATGGAGCACGCGGTTGAACTAAAAGTGCCATTAGTGGTGGATTATTCATACGGCCCGACCTGGTTTGATGCTAAATAATTGATTAGAGGTGGATGTACTTGCCTGAACTTCCAGAAGTTGAAACGGTCAGAAGGACACTCGAAGCGTTGGTTATTCAAAAAAAAATCGACCATGTTTCTGTCTTCTGGCCCAAAATGATTAAAAATCCCGCAGAAATCGAACAGTTTAATGATGCCCTTAAGGGCCAGTCGATTCATGAAATCGGCAGACGGGGAAAATTCTTGATTTTTTATACAGAAGACTATGCGCTGGTATCGCACCTGAGGATGGAAGGGAAGTATGGCCTGTTTCCAGGACAGGATCCAGTAGATAAGCATACACATGCCATATTCCATTTTACAGATGGGACGGAATTGCGGTATAAAGATGTCCGGAAGTTTGGAACTTTTCATCTATATAAAAGGGGCACGGAATTTGCACAGGCACCGCTGACTGATTTAGGGCCCGAACCGTTTTCGCAAACATTTTTCGTGGAAGAACTTGCAGCAAAGCTTTCAAAAACGAACCGCAAGGTGAAGACTGTACTGCTTGATCAGCGAGTATTGGTTGGGCTCGGCAACATTTATGTAGATGAAGCACTGTTCCGTGCCGGCATCCATCCGGAACGAATCGCTAATTCACTAACAGATGAGGAGATTGTCGTCCTGCACAGGGAAATTATCAATACCCTCACAGAAGCAGTTGAAAAAGGCGGCAGCACAATCCGGTCCTATATTAATTCACAGGGGCAAATCGGCATGTTCCAGCTCCAGCTTTTAGCTTATGGCCGTAAAGGGGAACCGTGCAATACGTGCGGCTCCCCGATAGAAAAAACGGTTGTTGGAGGAAGGGGCACGCACTACTGCCCTAACTGCCAGAAGCTTTAAAACATATAGCAGGGGCGGAATTTCCAGATTTGTTCCAACAGCACGTTCAAAAGGAGTTTATGCCCGGGGATTCCTGCGTTTTTATGCAATAGAAAGGCTCTAAAGCACTTTAAGGAAGCGGTATTCCATGCTTTGGTAGTAGAAGGGCTCTAAAGGACTTTAGGGGAGAGAGAACCCATACTTTGGTCGAATAGAAGGCCTCTAAAGGACTTTAGGGCAGCGGGAACCCATGCTTTGGTCGAATAGAAGGCCTCTAAAGGACTTTAGGGCAGCGGGAACCCATGCTTTGGTCGAATAGAAGGCCTCTAAAGGACTTTAGGGCAGAGTGAACCCATGCTTTGGTCGAATAGAAGGCCTCTAAAGGACTTTAGGGCAGAGTGAACCCATGCTTTGGTCGAATAGAAGGCCTCTAAAGGACTTTAGGGCAGCGGGAATCCATGCTTTGGTCGAATAGCGCTTCTAAAGGACTTTAGAGCAGGAGAATCCTCAATTTTGTCCAATAGAAATGGCTCTTAAGGATACCCAGAAAGGATATGACATTATGTCTTTAGTGATCGGTCTGACTGGAGGAATTGCCAGCGGGAAAAGCACAGTCTCGAATATGTTAATAGATATGGGCCTGACCGTCATCGACGCAGACATCGAAGCGCGGAACGCTGTTGAAAAAGGAGAAAAAGCCTACAAAGAAATCGTTCACCATTTTGGGCAAGACATCCTTGCAGAAGACGGCACGATCGACCGGGGCGAATTGGGGGCCATTATTTTTCACGACGAGCAAAAGAGATTGCTGTTAAATTCAATTGTCCATCCTGCAGTACGGGAAAGAATGCTGATAAAAAAGCAGAATGCGGAACAGCAAGGGGAAAAAGCCGTAATCATGGATATTCCTCTTTTATTCGAAAGCAGGCTGACCTATATGGTGGATAAAACGATTGTTGTTTTTGTCGATCAAGACACTCAACTCGAAAGGCTGATCAAACGGAACGGATTCACCGAGGAGGAAGCAACCGCCAGAATTGCCGCGCAAATGCCGCTATCTGAGAAAGTAAAACTGGCAGACGCCGTGATTGATAACAACGGAACAATTGAAAATACGAAAACTCAGCTTCAGCAGATTTTAGCTGAATGGGGAATTTAAAAGGGCCTGCGGGCTCTTTTTTCCTTTCAACTATTATTCTTACCAAAAAATGTGTATTTTTATTTGGCGCATCCAAATATTAATATGTTATACTAATTGTGAACAAAGGGTTAATAAGTATAACATTTATGCGGAAGGGGCCGTGCAATGAAAGCGAGAATAGCGATTAACGGTTTTGGGAGAATAGGCAGAATGGTGTTCAGAAAAGCCATTCTTGAAAACAATCTTGAAGTTGTGGCCATTAATGCCAGTTATCCGGCTGAAACATTGGCGCATCTGATAAAATATGATTCTAATCACGGACAATTTACCGGAGAAGTCATTCCGGCTGACAATGCAATTATAGTTAACGGCAAACGTGTCCAGCTGATCAGCAACCGGAACCCAGCCGAACTTCCATGGAGAAATTTGAATATTGATATTGTCATAGAAGCTACAGGAAAATTTAATTCGCGTGAAAAAGCAAGCCTCCATTTAGATGCGGGGGCTAAAAAAGTAATATTGACCGCCCCGGGAAACAATGAGGACGTCACCATTGTCATGGGCGTCAATGAACAAGTGTTAAACATCAATGAGCATGATGTCATTTCAAATGCTTCTTGTACAACCAATTGCCTTGCCCCAGTGGCAATGGTGCTTGACAGCCAGTTTGGAATTGATAACGGTTTAATGACGACCATCCATTCATATACGAATGACCAAAACAATATTGACAATCCACACAAAGACCTGCGCCGGGCCCGGTCTTGCGCTCAATCGATCATTCCGACATCCACCGGTGCCGCAAAAGCATTATCACTTGTCCTTCCTCAATTAAAAGGAAAGCTGCACGGAATGGCCTTGAGGGTGCCGACACCCAATGTGTCCCTGGTTGACCTCGTGGTCGATTTAAAGCGCGAGGTAACGGTTGATGAAATTAATGACGCCTTTGAAGCTGCTTCAAATGGCAAGCTTAATGGAATTCTGGATTTTTCGGCCGAGCCGCTCGTTTCCATCGATTTTAATACCAATGAGCATTCCGCCATCATTGACGGTCTTTCGACAATGGTCATCGGTGCCAAAAAAGTCAAAGTGCTCGCCTGGTATGACAATGAATGGGGATATTCGTGCCGTGTTGTCGATCTGGCAAACCATGTGGCCTATGCATTGTCACGTTCTAAATCTGCTGCCAAAGTCGGTTAACCGTCTATAAATATTGTAAAAAACTTTTCGCTTATCGGCAGGCTCCGATGGGCTTTTTTATTTCTCCGGGCATGAACCAACACACATTGAATGCTGTATGATAATTCGAACAGTGTATTATTTTATGGTGAATTTTTTTGTTCCAGCCATCCAAATCGCACTTTATAAAATTTTTCTGTATATGTTGCAAAAAAAATATAAAGGAAGTATACTATTCCTCGTGAACTTCTTATAAGGTACCTCTTAGCTACTTAAAGGGTTAGGACCTCTCTGGACTAACTTTCCCCCGTGGTAGTTAACATACCGGCTGTTGATAAGAATTTCATTTATCAGTCAATAAGTTAGAGGGGGAAATTGAATATGGAAACTATGGGTCGTCACGTTATTGCTGAATTATGGGGCTGCGATTTTGATAAGTTAAATGACATCGATCAAATCGAGCGAATCTTTGTTGGAGCTGCACTTAAATCCGGTGCTGAAATCCGCGAAGTGGCTTTCCATAAATTCGCGCCTCAGGGTGTAAGTGGAATGGTCATTATTTCAGAGTCCCACTTGTCAATACACAGTTTTCCAGAGCATGGCTACGCCAGCATAGATGTTTATACATGCGGCGACTTAAATCCGAATATTGCGGCTGACTACATTGCTGAAGCGTTAGGAGCGCAAACTCGCGAGAACATCGAAATCCCTCGCGGCATGGGACCTGTCCGTGTTAAGCAGGCACAGGCCAAAGCTCTTTAATAATTCGATGGCTATCAATGAAATGATGAGGGGTGTATATCATACACACCTCTTTTTTAATTATTTTGATTTACCTCTTCAAACGAATTTTTTTGTAATACAATATACGTATAAGAGCTGGAGGAAAACAAATGTCTTTTTTTCGATCATTAGCCATCCGTTATCAAAAGCTTTGTGAAACAGGTGAAAATCACCGTGATCCACAGTTGAAAACAAGATATTATAAAGCGAACTTCAATCAAGTATTCCAAACGGTCGAACAGCTTCTTAAGGAACAAAATGGAAAGATAACCAATGTTTCTAAAGACCATGGGGAAATTGCCGCTGAGACCAACAGCGGATTTCCAGCTTTCATTGTCGCCACAATTATCACAACGAAACCATTTGAGACAGCGGTCGATTTTAACATTTCGACTGACCGGTTTTCCCCTGCAGGCATATATCCTGCCTTGAAAAAGGAAGTGCTCCGCCTATACGGAAAGCTTGACAAAGCCCATACTTTTGTTGGCTCTGGAAAAAATGGAAATGTATAGAGCTACTTGTACATATACGGTCTTTTTTATAAGATAGAATAGAAGTAGTTCAGTACGAAAAAAATCCGGAGCTGATTTTGATGAAATGCCCAACATGCCAGAATAATTCGACCCGGGTGCTTGATTCCCGGCCAGTTGACGAAGGAAGGTCAATCCGCCGGAGACGAGAATGTGAATCATGCGGATACCGGTTTACCACTTTTGAAAAAGTGGAAGAGATTCCACTTATAGTCGTTAAAAAGGATGGAACAAGGGAAGAGTTTAACCGGGAAAAACTGTTAAGAGGACTGATTAAAGCCTGTGAAAAACGTCCGGTTGCTTTAAAGGAACTGGAGGATATTGCCTCAGAGGTTGAAAAGGAGCTTCGTAACCAGGGGATTTCAGAAGTGAAAAGTGAAGCTGTCGGTGAAATGGTGATGGACAGGCTGGCAAAGGTGGATGAAGTGGCATATGTCAGGTTTGCTTCTGTGTACCGCCAATTCAAAGACATCAACGTGTTCATCGACGAATTAAAAGAATTAATAAAAAAAGAGCAGTGATCACGGAGCTGAAGGGAAAATGCCTTAGCTCTTTTTTTACTAGCAGCTCATGCGCTGTATTCAGAGAAGAAAGGTTTGAGGGGAATGGCACAGCATTGGCAGGAAATTTTGCCGGTAGACCAGTATAGTGTCACGGCAAGCGGGTTGTTGAACGATTATGATCGGAAGGTGCTTACTTTTTTATACCAGCCCCTTATTGGGCCTGTCTGTTTAAGCCTGTACATGACCCTCTGGACCGAATTGGAAGAAAACCGGCTCTGGTCGGAAGCTGCTTCCCACCACGGATTGATGACGATTATGGACATGAATTTGAAGGAAATATATAATGCCCGTTTAAAGCTTGAGGGCATGGGCCTTTTAAAGGCATTTATGAAAAACGGCGAAGAGGGACGTGCCTTTATTTATGAATTACAGGCTCCTCTTACCCCTGAGCAATTTTTTCTTGACGGGCTCCTTAATATCTATTTGTACCGCAAAGTGGGCAGGAACCAGTTTTTAAGAATGAAGCGATTTTTCAGCATAAAGAAGAACAGCGGCGCAGAAGAGGAATATGTAAATATCACAAGAGCTTTTCAGGATGTTTACATTTCATCCGCCTCACCAGACGCCCTTAAGTATAATAAGGAAACCGCGGATGATCTTGGGGCTGCCGATGGTTTTGCTTTTATAGGAAGACAGGACGCTGAAGGGGTCAGGCTGGATGATTCTTTCTTTAATTTTGATCTGTTAACGGCGGGCCTCAAGGAATCTTTGCTGCCTGGCAAGGCATTAAACCAGAGAGTGAGAGAAGCGATCAGCAATCTTGCCTTTTTATACGGGATTGATGCAATGCAGATGAAAAATATTGTGTTAGGGGCACTTTCACCAGAAAATGAAATTGATATTGAAGAATTAAGAAAAGCCGCCCGGGACTGGTACCAATTTGAGAATCAGGACCAGCTGCCATCATTGCTTGATCGCGTCCAGCCTGTTAAGCATAAACAAGAGCCGGCACAGCTGGAAACGCAAGAGGAAAAACTGATCCATTACCTCGAGACCACTTCCCCACGCCAGCTGCTGATCGATATTTCCGGAGGGGCTGAAGCGTCAAAATCCGATTTGCAGATCATTGAGGATGTCATGTTCAAGCAAAAACTTTTGCCGGGAGTCGTGAATGTCCTGGTTCAATATGTTATGCTCAAAACGGATATGAAGATGACTAAAGGCTATGTCGAAAAAATCGCCAGCCATTGGGCCCGCAAGCAGATTAAAACGGTAAGGCAGGCAATGGAACTTGCAAAGCTTGAGCACCGCCAGTATCTTGATTGGGCTGAAGGCAAGAAAACCCAGCCAGCACGTGGGAACCGGAAACCTGTAAGAAAAGAACTGCTTCCTGATTGGTTTGAACAAGCCCGCAAAGGCGAGATTGATAGAAAGCCTGAAGCTGCAGACGAAGATTTTGATTTTGAAGCAGAAAAGAAGCAGCTTGAGGAAGAGTTGAAAAATTTGAAATAGGGGAGGTGCCCTTACGTTGCAAAGCATTAATGAGACGCTTAGAAAACTGGCAAACAACCAGAATTTTCAGGAGCGTTATGAAGCAAAAAAGGAAGAAGTCATGTCTGATCCGCATATTCAGGAGTTTTTACGGAAACACGGGGATCGCGTAACACCGGAAATAATAGATCAAAGCTTGACCAAACTGGACGAGTTTTCTGGCCAGAGCAAGGGCTGCGGGAATTGCGAAAGTCTCTCAAACTGTAAAAATATGATCCAGGGATATGAACCAAAGCTAGTGCTGAACGGAAATAATATTGATATTAAATACGACCGCTGCCACAAAAAAGTGCTTCATGATGAAAGGCAGAAGCATGAACGGCTGATTCAAAGCATCTTTGTACCGAAAGAAATCCTGAACGCCTCCCTGACTGACATGGATATCGACCCTGGCAGGCTGAAAGCAATAAAAGCGGCAAAGGATTTTGTTAAAAATTATTCCCCGGGCGCAAAGCAGAAAGGCCTTTATTTATTCGGTCCGTTTGGAACCGGTAAATCGCATTTGCTCGGTGCTCTCGCAAATGAACTTGCCAAAAAACAGGTCAGCTCACTGCTTGTTTATGTGCCTGAATTCTTCCGTGAAATGAAAAGCGCGATCGGTGACCACACTGTAAGCGAGAAACTGGAGATCATAAAAAAGGCCCCGGTCCTCATGCTGGACGATATTGGCGCGGAAACGATGAGCGGCTGGGGACGGGACGAGGTACTGGGGACCGTGCTCCAGTTCAGGATGATGGAAAACCTTCCGACTTTCTTTACATCGAATTTTGATTTAACTGGGCTGGAACACCATCTGACCCATAGCCAACGGGGCGAAGAAGAGCAATTAAAAGCTGCCAGGATCATGGAAAGAATCAAATATCTTGCCGTGCCGGTTAAAGTGGATGGCAGGAACCGCCGGTCTTGATGGGCCGAAGGTGCGTAATAATTGTAAAACCACAGTTGACAGCTGTGGTTTTTTGTATCAAATAGCCATAAGCAGGCAAGGTGAATTGTCCTGTGCCTGTGCTTCTAAATTGAACAAGTTCCCCATATATATTTAATCAGAGATTGGATTATAGGGGGGATTTGGTTGGTTGAAATCATCTTCCAAAAACACCAGGATGCCTTAAAACTTCAGGAAATGCTTAATGGCTGCCTGGCATCATTTCTGGAACACTGCGAAATTCTTCTTGACGGAGAACGCAACAAAGTAAAAATCCCTGTCAAAAAGCTGTCGGCAGCGGCTTTGAATAAAGTGAAGCAAGGATTTTTTGAATTTATCATATTAACAAAACGGGATGAATGGTGCAGAACAATTCTTTCTGAAAACTATTTTTTTACAGATCCTGAGGAGCAGGGGCAAATCCTGGATATCCTTTATTCTGTTTTAGAGGGGAACCGAAAGGAACTTGCCGGGTTTTTTAAGGGATTGTCAGATGAACGTACTTTAATGGCGGCAATTGATGAATTGTTTTCCAAAAAAATCACGTTTTCTTTTGACTCTTTTGTCATGTTCCGGTTGAAATCGTACATTGAACAGCTAGGCAGCTATTTAAAGGTGGCAATCGATGAATTTAAAATGGAGCAGGATTACCAGATGTTCGTGCAGACGCTGCGTGAATTCCTCGTGGGCAGACCTGCCCAATTCAGCCATCTTCACTTGGTAATAAAAGAAGAAGCAGCTTTTTACAACGAGTTCTTTGAAGAAATAAAGAGGAGTGACATTGTAAAAACGATCGATCGCAAGCTAGTTGCCAATCATCCTGTTTATGTGGATTCCGTGACGATTGCCCCATTGCTTTCAACCGCACCCACCACCATCTTCCTTTATTCCAACGACCCGGAGCAGCCTCTTGTGCGGACGATCAAAAACATTTTTGAGGAACGGGTTAAAGTGTTTCCGATAGCGCTGTTTTATGAATGCCAGGCTGCCATTTTATCTGAACCATATGAAAAAATGTAACAGCGCACTTGATTTTCGGTACATTACAAACTATAATAACGTACATAATTATATGATAATGCAAAAGTCTTGATGAGGACATGGGCATTCTAGTTTGGTTTGCAGAGAGGGAAGGCAGGGCTGAAACCTTCCTAACAGAATAGAAGTGCTTACCGCCTCTGAACTTCAGCAATGAAAGCAAGCAGCCGGGAAATGTTCCGGTTCGCGCAAGTATTTGCTGGCGGCAGCAGCCGTTATCTGAACCAGAGCCGTTTTTAAACTGATGTGTTTAAAAATGGAAAATTGGGTGGAACCGCGTGTGAGTAAACTCGTCCCTTTTTTGGGGACGGGTTTTTTTATTTTTTCGCGGGGTCGTCTTATCATTGGCTTATGCAAATAAGGAGGAAAAGTGATGGAAGACGTTGTAAAAATTACGTTTCCTGATGGAGCAGTCAAGGAGTTTCCTAAAGGTACGACAACTGAAGATATCGCGGCATCAATCAGCCCGGGCCTCAAGAAAAAGGCTCTGGCGGGGAAAGTGGACGGTAGCTTGTATGATCTTCGGCGTCCAATCGGAGAAGACGGGGCAATCGAAATCATTACCCAGGACAGGGACGAGGCACTGGAAATCCTTCGCCACAGTACAGCCCACCTCATGGCCCAGGCAATCAAGCGGCTTTTCAAAAATGTTAAGCTTGGGGTTGGCCCGGTGATTGAAGGCGGTTTTTATTACGATATTGATTTGGAAGAATCGCTCACTCCGGAAGATTTGCCTGCCATTGAAAAAGAAATGGCTAAAATCGTAAAGGAAAATCTCGATGTTGTCCGTAAAGAAATCAGCCGTGATGAAGCTGTCCGGCTGTACAAGGAAATCGGGGATGAATATAAGCTTGAGTTAATTGAAGCGATACCGGCCGATGAAACTGTAACAATATATGAACAGGGTGAGTTTTTTGATCTGTGCCGGGGCGTGCATGTCCCTTCCACCGGAAAAATTAAAGAATTTAAGCTGTTGAGCATCGCAGGTGCATACTGGCGCGGCAACAGCGACAACAAAATGCTGCAGCGCATTTACGGTACAGCCTTTTTCAAAAAAGAGGATCTAGATGAGCACCTACGCCTCCTAGAGGAAGCAAAAGAACGCGACCATCGCAAGCTCGGGAAAGAGTTGAGCCTGTTTACAAACAATCAGCTCGTTGGGCAGGGACTGCCGCTCTGGCTTCCAAAGGGTGCTACAATTCGCCGCGTGATTGAACGGTATATTGTGGACAAGGAAGTCAGCCTAGGTTATGACCATGTCTACACACCAATCATGGGCAGCGTGGATCTTTATAAAACTTCCGGACACTGGGACCACTACCATGAGGACATGTTCCCGGTAATGGATATGGACAATGAGCAGCTTGTCCTCCGCCCGATGAACTGCCCTCACCACATGATGGTCTACAAAAACAGCATCCACAGCTACCGGGAGCTGCCGATCCGGATTGCCGAACTGGGAACCATGCACCGCTACGAGATGTCTGGCGCATTGGCAGGCCTGCAGCGGGTGCGGGGAATGACATTGAACGATGCACACGTCTTTGTCCGTCCTGACCAAATCAAGGATGAATTCAAGCGAGTTGTGCAGTTAGTTCTTGAGGTTTATAAGGATTTCAACATAAACGACTACTCGTTCCGGCTGTCCTACCGCGATCCGGCCGATACAGAAAAATATTTTGACGATGACGCCATGTGGGAGAAAGCACAGAGCATGCTGAAAGAAGCGATGGATGACCTCGGCCTTGACTACTTTGAGGCTGAAGGGGAAGCCGCATTCTACGGGCCTAAACTTGATGTGCAAGTAAAGACAGCCCTCGGCAAGGACGAAACATTGTCGACTGTCCAGCTCGACTTCCTTCTTCCGGAACGCTTTGATTTGACATATGTCGGTGAAGATGGCAAACAGCATCGTCCTGTCGTCATCCACCGCGGAGTCGTCTCGACAATGGAACGGTTTGTTGCCTTCCTGATCGAGGAATATAAGGGGGCATTCCCTGCCTGGCTTGCGCCTGTCCAGGCCCAGGTGATCCCGGTTGCTCCCGATGTGCATTATGATTACGCCCGCCAAATTCAGGAGAGGCTGAAAGCAGAAGGCTTCAGGGTCGAGATCGACAGCCGTGACGAGAAGATCGGCTACAAGATCAGGGAAGCCCAAATGCAAAAAATCCCGTACATGCTTGTCGTGGGCGATAAGGAAATTGAAGAGAACGCAGTCAACGTCCGCAAATACGGGGAGCAAAAATCAGAAACAGTGCCGTTTGAAGACTTCCTGAAGGCATTTAAGGCAGTGGCAAAACGGGTGTAACAGGAAAGAGAGGGAAGTACGTTCCCTCTCTTTCTGAGTTTTTTTGATATGTAATGAGAATTTTTGAAAAACCACTTGATTCGTTTCAGCCTATTTGATACAATATTTTTCGTTGCTGCAAAAGAATGCATCGTTTGACATGGAAAAGTCTTTGTGATATATTAGCATAGGTAGTTGAATACGAGTTTGAGGAAAAGAAGAAGCACCCGCTTCTCACCTGATTGACGCAATTTAAGCAGTTGGCAGGTTTTACGGAAAATGGACTTATCTCATTTGTTTTCGTAAGTGTGGGTGTTTTATGCCCGCACTTTTTTATTTGCGACAAAGCTCGGGATGTAACAGTTCAAGCGTGTGCTTTCTGTTATAAATAATTATGTTGATTCTTGACCCAAACTTTTTGTATTCGTATTAAACCCTGGAGGTGGCTAACTATTAGCAAAGATATGCTGTTGAACGAGGGCATCCGTGCCCGTGAAGTTCGTCTCATAGACCAAAATGGCGAGCAGCTGGGAATTAAATCAAAAAATGAAGCGCTTGAAATTGCGGCGCGTGTGAATCTTGATCTTGTTCTTGTTGCACCGAATGCAAAGCCTCCTGTAGCCCGCATCATGGACTACGGAAAATTCAAATTCGAGCAGCAAAAGAAAGACAAAGAAGCGCGGAAAAACCAAAAAATCATTACAACTAAAGAAGTCCGCCTGAGCCCGACAATTGATGAGCATGACTTCAATACAAAGCTTCGCAATGCCATCAAGTTTTTGGAAAAAGGCGATAAGGTTAAAGCATCGATCCGTTTTAAAGGTCGTGCCATTACACACAAGGAAATCGGCCAGCGCGTTTTAGACCGTTTTTCTGCAGCATGCAAGGAAGTTGCTACCATTGAGTCCCATCCGAAGATGGATGGCCGGAGCATGTTCCTGGTTTTAGCACCTAAAAACGACAAGTAACAAGGAGGAAGTCCCCAATGCCAAAAATGAAAACACACCGCGGCGCTGCAAAGCGTTTTAAAAGAACTGGATCTGGCAAGCTGAAGCGTTCACACGCTTATACAAGCCACTTATTTGCCAATAAATCAACTAAGGCAAAGCGCAAGCTTCGCAAAGCAACACTTGTTTCTAAAGGCGATTTCAAACGCATCCGTCATCTATTGGACAACATTAAGTAATATCGAGCGATCGATTTATATAGGAGGAAAATGACATGCCACGTGTAAAAGGCGGTACAGTTACTCGCAGACGTCGTAAAAAAGTTCTTAAATTAGCTAAAGGTTATTTCGGTTCAAAACATACATTATACAAAGTTGCCAACCAGCAGGTTATGAAATCCTTAATGTATGCTTTCCGCGACCGTCGCCAGAAAAAGCGCGACTTCCGCAAACTTTGGATTACTCGTATCAACGCGGCTGCCCGCATCAACGGCCTTTCTTACAGCCGTTTAATGCATGGCTTGAAGCTTGCAGGCATCGATGTAAACCGCAAAATGCTTGCTGAACTGGCAATAAGCGACGCAAACGCATTTGCTGAACTTGCAAATGTTGCAAAGCAACAATACAATAAGTAATCAATTAAGCCATTCTCATGCATTGAGAGTGGCTTTTTAAGTTTTGGAGGAGGGGAACGCTATGACAAGCCTGCAATTTGTAGTAATCTATTTTATTTTTATGAATTTGCTGGGTTTTTACATAATGGGCGCCGATAAAAAGAAAGCACAGATGCAGCTGTACAGGATAAAGGAAAGCACGTTGTTCCTGGTGGCATTCCTGGGGGGAGCAATCGGGGCAACATTTGGCATGCAGTTTTACCGCCATAAGACGAAGCATCTTCAATTCAAGCTGGGGCTGCCGCTTCTATCGGTCTTGAATTTTGCTGGGTATTTGTATTTCATTCAACTTCTTAGATAAAAACCAAAAAGCAAGCCTAGTGAACGCGTGCTGATTTAAATTGGAGCAAGAAAAGAAAACTCGACGAAGGGGCCAATTTAGGAAATAAGTATAAGTGCATAAGGAAAATGCTACGCCAGCATAGGCGTAGCAGACTGAAAACTGTGCTTTTCCACGCCTCTGTCTTCAACCTTAGGGGCTCGCAATCGGCGAGTTCTTTACGCGATGCTAGAATGGCCGATCCTTTTCCATGAATTCTTTGATCGGGCTTTTCCAGTCGACTACGGCGTTTTGGTAATGGTCAAGGATTTTTCTTTCGATAAAAAGGAAATCTTCCCGGACGAGCCCCTTTAAAGAGGCAGTATTTCGCGGCCATACGAAGATGGAAACCACTTCAAAGGCATTATCGGTTGTCCCTAAGTATTTCTCGCCTTCAAAGAGAACTCCTTTGTATGTAACCAGGAAGTTTTTTCTGATATTGTTTTCGTCATCCAAAAAGAAATAGCGTTTCTGCTCATGGGCAAGCTCAAGCTTTCTTTTCGGGTCGATAACATATTTGACCATTCTATATAAAATAAACAAAATTAAGGCGAATAGCAGGAAGCGCACAAGCAACAACATGAAAAGCCCTCCATCTTCATTTTGTTTATTTACGGATAAGGAATAATTAAGTTTCATTGATTTTTCATTTCATTTATAATTTTTTGTATGTGCTGATTGAAAGGTGCTAAATGACTTTAGACAGACATACACAATTGCCTCATTAGGTCGAATGAAAGGCCATAATTGACTTTAAGCATTTACAATTGCTTGAAAAGGTGGAATACAAAGGTCCAAATCGACGTTATGGAGAAACAATTCCTTGAAAAGGTGGAATAGAAAGGCTCTAATCGACTTTTTGGAGAGATCATTGCTTTCAAACGTCGAATAGAAGTCTTCTAATCGACATAAGGGACCTACAATTCTTTGAAAAGATGGAATAGACAAGGCTCTAATCGACTTTAAGCAATTACAATTCCTTGAAAAGGTGGAATAGAAAGGCTCTAATCTTAAACAATTACAATTCCTTGAAAAGGTCGATTTGAAAGATTCTAATGAACTTCAGGGACCTACAATTCCTTAAAAAGGTGGAATAGAAAGGCTCTAATCGACTTTAAGCAATTACAATTTCTTAAAAAGGTCGATTTGAAAGATTCTAATCAACTTCAGGGACCTTCAATTATTTGAAAAGGTGGAATAGAAAGGCTCTAATCGACTTTAAGCAATTACAATTCCTTGAAAAGGTCGATTTGAAAGATTCTAATCGACTTTAGCTATATACAATTCCTGGAAAAGGTGAGGGAGGGGACAAATTGAACTTGGAAAAACTTTTAAGCATGCAAAAAGAGCTGGACAACCATATTGAGACAAAGCACGGGCTGCTAGCGGAGGATTTATTTGAAAAGAAAGTGCTTGCACTTCTCGTTGAACTCGGGGAATTGGCCAACGAAACGAGATGCTTTAAATTTTGGAGTGTGAAGCCTCCATCTGATTCCGCGGTCATTTTAGAGGAGTTTGTGGATGGTGTTCATTTCATTCTGTCGCTCGGCATAGAAGCAGGTTTTGATATCAGGGACTTGCCGATTGAAGAACCACTGGAGTCACTGGATATAAATGCCCAATTCCTGCAGGTGTATGAAGCAGCCGTGCGCTTCCGTGGCAGCCGCAGCCTGGAGGATTACCGAAACTTGTTCAGCGGCTATATCCAGCTCGCTTCTGTCCTTGGTTTTTCAAGTGGACAAATTGAAGAAGCATATATTAAAAAAAATGTAGTAAATTATGAAAGACAGTTGAAGGGTTATTAGCAGAATTTTTGTGCATCTTTGCAACTTCTTGTATAATGAATGGGCACTAAAATATTAAGGGGGTCGAAATAAGTGGCAAATTTAGATGAAACGTTAACGATGCTAAAAGATTTAACTGATGCGAATGGTATTCCAGGCAATGAGCGCCAGCCGCGCGAGGTAATGAGAAAATACATAGAGCCGTATGCTGATGAGATTACAACAGATGGGCTTGGAAGCTTAATCGCCAAAAAAGTCGGACAGGACGGCGGTCCTAAAATCATGGTTGCAGGCCATCTTGATGAAGTCGGTTTTATGGTTACTAGCATCGATGATAAAGGATTCATCCGTTTCCAGACTGTGGGTGGCTGGTGGTCCCAGGTCATGCTTGCCCAGCGGGTCACGATCGTCACAAATAAAGGCGATATTACCGGCGTCATCGGTTCCAAACCACCTCATATTCTTACGCCCGAAGCACGCAAAAAACCGGTGGAAATCAAGGACATGTTCATTGATATCGGCGCTTCAAGCAGGGATGAAGTAAAGGCATGGGGAGTCAGGCCCGGGGACATGGTCGTTCCTTACTTTGAATTTACTGTTATGAACAATGAAAAAATGCTGCTCGCCAAAGCGTGGGATAACCGGATTGGCTGCGCGATTGCAATTGATGTCCTGAAGCGGCTGAAAAACGAAAACCATCCGAACGTAGTATATGGAGTAGGGACAGTGCAGGAGGAAGTGGGGCTGCGCGGCGCCAAAACTTCGGCCCATCTCATTGAGCCGGACATCGCTTTTAGTGTGGACGTAGGTATTGCCGGTGACACACCGGGAGTTTCCGAGAAAGAAGCAATGGGAAAAATGGGAGAGGGCCCACAGATCATCCTTTATGATGCATCGATGGTTTCCCATAAAGGACTTCGCGATTTAGTCGTCGATGTGGCTGATGAACTGAACATCCCTTATCAATTCGATGCGATGCCTGGAGGCGGCACCGATTCTGGTTCGATCCATATTGCCCGCAACGGGGTTCCTGCATTATCGATCACGATTGCGACAAGGTATATTCACAGCCATTCATCAATGCTCCACAGGGACGACTTTGAAAACACCGTAAAGCTCATTGTCGAAGTGATCAAGCGGCTTGACAGACAAACCGTGGACAGAATTACGTTTGAATAAGAAAAGAAATCCTCCGTGCACCGGAGGATTTCTTTTTATTTATTCAGCCCGTTTTCCAACGCGGCAAGCATCTCTTTTTTGCTTTGCTCGGAAGAATGCTGCCAGATTACTTCAAATAAGAAACCAAGGCCAGGCAGCATTTTTTCCTCTCCGGATTGAATCGCGTCAATGATAGTGTCCTCAAGCTCTTCCTGTGAGTTGCCGGCAACATTCTGGTGGATGGCATGGCGTAAATTAATGTCCATTTGTACACACTCCTTTTAATTTCACTTCTTTCAATATGATTGCTAAATTTGGATTTAATATGTATATTAGTTAAGCTATTATTAGAAAACTGAGCGTGGCTTGCAATGGAAGGAGAGACGGCGTTGAAATACATTCAGTCTGTTAATAATCCCCAAGTGAAGCAATGGAAAAAACTCCTGGGCAGAAAAGAAAGGCAGAAAGCGGGTGCTTTTATCGTGGAGGGATTCCATCTCGTTGAGGAGGCACTATCGGCAGGGACGGACATAATCGAGATCATCGCCAGCGAAAAGGCTGAGATGCCGCAAAGCTGGGATTACGGAGACACAATAGTGACAGTAGTGACTGATGACATTGTCCGATTACTGGCTGACACAGAAACGCCTCAGGGTGTGTTCGCAGTATGCCGCCAGCCAAACATTTCAGACCTTCAGGGAAAAACATTTCTCCTCGTCGATTCTGTCCAGGATCCGGGCAACCTTGGGACTATGATCCGGACTGCGGATGCAGCCGGGATTGACGCGGTCATTGTCGGAACAGGCAGTGTAGATATATATAATCCAAAGGTTCTCCGGTCTGCCCAGGGAAGCCATTTTCATTTGCCCGTCGTAAGCGGTGATCTTTTTCGATGGCTTGAGCGGATGCGCCAGCATGGCATTCCAGTGTATGGGACAGCCTTGGAAAATGCCCGCGAGTACACAGAAATCGCCCCGGGGGATTCGTTTGCCCTGTTGGTCGGGAATGAGGGCAATGGCGTGAGGCAGGAGCTGCTGGATGAAACAACTGAAAACTTATTCATCCCCATTTTCGGCAAAAGTGAATCCTTAAATGTGGCGGTTGCCGCCGGGATACTATTATATTACCTAAAAACGGCCAAATAGGCTGGCTCTTTGTTGAAAACCGCCTGACATTATACTATAATAAACAGCAAATTGATTATTGAGAAAAACAATGACGGAGAAGAGTAGCTTGCCTGCTACCATTTAGGGAGAAAATGCCGAAGACTGAAAGCATTTTTATGGCGGGGGCACAGCGAAGTTCACCTCCCGAGTTGGCATCGGGACCATTATAAAAAATGTAAAGATGCACCGGCACACCGCCGTTATCCGAATGAAGCGAACATACAATGTTTCTGTGTGTTAATAAGGGTGGTACCGCGAAACCAAGCCTCGTCCCTTTTGTTGGGATGAGGTTTTTATTTTGCCTAAAAACAGGCTTTGGAATGTACAAAAAGGAGGATTTGAAATGCAGGAACGATTGAAGGAATTACAGGCAGAAGCCCTCGAAAAAGTGGGCAGCGCTGCTGACCTGAGAGAGCTGAATGAAATCCGGGTCGCTTACCTTGGTAAAAAAGGGCCGATCACTGAAGTTTTAAAGGGCATGGGGAAGCTGTCTGCAGAAGAAAGGCCAAAGATGGGGGCCCTGGCTAATGAAGTCAGGGACCGAATCTCCGGTAAAATTGAAGAAAAACAAATACAGCTTGAAGAAGAGGCCGTGAAGCTTCAGCTGGCTTCCGAACAAATAGATGTTACCCTGCCAGGAAGGCCGGTCAGAACAGGGAACCGCCATGCTTTGACCAGAATCGTCGAAGAGATTGAAGATCTGTTCATTGGCATGGGCTACACGATTGCAGAAGGGCCGGAGGTAGAGAAAGACTATTACAATTTTGAAGCGCTGAACCTGCCGAAGGACCATCCAGCACGTGACATGCAGGACTCCTTTTATATCACCGATGAAATTCTGCTTCGTACGCAAACGTCACCAGTACAGGCGCGGACAATGGAAAAACACCACGGCAAAGGACCAGTGAAAATCATTTGCCCGGGGAAAGTGTACCGGCGTGACAATGATGATGCGACTCACTCCCATCAATTTATGCAGATTGAAGGGCTGGTTGTCGATGAACATATCCGCATGACTGACCTGAAAGGAACACTTCAAGTGTTTGCGAAAAAAATGTTCGGCGAGGAAAGGGAAATCCGGCTGCGGCCAAGTTTTTTCCCATTTACAGAACCTTCTGTTGAAATGGACATTTCCTGCTATAAATGTGGCGGGCATGGATGTAATTTATGCAAGCACACTGGCTGGATTGAAATATTGGGCGCAGGCATGGTCCATCCGGCCGTGCTTGAGATGTCCGGCTTCGATTCGAAAAAATATACCGGGTTTGCATTTGGAATGGGTGTAGAGCGGATTGCCATGCTTAAGTACGGAATTGATGATATACGCCATTTCTATACAAACGATATTCGTTTTTTAAAGCAATTTTCCACAAATGAATAGGAGGATAAAACCATGTTGGTATCATATAAATGGCTGCAGGATTATGTTGACTTAAACGGGACGTCAGCCGAAGATCTGGCTGAACAAATAACAAAAAGCGGCATTGAAGTCGAAGGCGTTGAAAAGTTAAACGAGGGGTTAAGCGGTGTGGTTGTCGGACACGTGCTCGAATGTGAAAAACATCCGAATGCTGAAAAGCTGAACAAATGCCTTGTCGACCTTGGTGAAGGTGAGCCAGTGCAAATTATTTGCGGGGCCCGGAACGTCGCAAAGGGCCAGAAAGTAGCGGTTGCGAAGGTCGGGGCCGACCTTCCTGGGAATTTTAAAATTAAACGGGCGAAGCTGCGCGGGGAAGAATCAAATGGGATGATTTGTTCACTCCAGGAGCTTGGCATCGAAGGAAAGCTCGTGTCGAAAGAGTTTGCTGAAGGTATCTTCGTTTTTCCAGAAGACACGCCGGTCGGTGAAGATGCACTGGCATTGTTAAACAGGGACGATCAAATACTGGAACTTGGGCTTACACCAAACCGCGCGGATTGCTTAAGTATGCTCGGGGTGGCTTACGAAGTTGGGGCAATCCTTGGGAATGAAGTCAAGCTCCCGGAGCCGGACGCTGAAACAGCATCTGAACAGGCAGCAGATTATATCAGCGTAACTGTAGATGCAAAGGAAGATAATCCACTTTATGTGGCGAAAGTAATCAAGAATGTCAAAGTCAAGCCATCGCCGTTGTGGATGCAGACCCGCCTCATGGCAGCAGGAATCCGGCCGCACAATAATATAGTCGACATCACCAATTACATTCTTCTTGAATACGGCCAGCCGCTTCATGCCTTTGACTACAACCGCTTGGGGTCAAAGGAAATACTTGTAAGGCGCGCTAAAAATGGTGAAGTGATAGTAACGCTGGATGATGTAAAACGTACGTTGACAGAGGATCATCTTATCATTACAAACGGAATGGAACCGGTGGCTCTTGCTGGAGTCATGGGCGGTGCCAATTCCGAGGTTCAGGCAGATACGACAACGGTTTTGCTTGAATCCGCATATTTTACCGGCGGTGTCATCCGGAAAGCTTCAAAGGATCATGGTTTAAGAAGCGAAGCAAGTGCGCGCTATGAAAAAGGTATCGACCCGGCCCGCGTCCGCGCAGCTGCTGAAAGAGCCGCAGCCCTGATGGCGGAGTATGGCGGCGGGGAAATCCTGGCAGGCTCTGTTGAAGCTGACAGCCTTGACGTCAAGCCTGCAGTCGTTTCTGTCACACTTGAAAAAATCAACCGTATCCTTGGAACAGAGTTAAATTCTACACAGGTAGAAGAAATATTTAACCGGCTTCGATTTGAGACGGTGGAAGACAATGGGACCTTCACTGTGACAGTTCCAACACGCCGCGGCGATATCACGATTGAAGAGGATTTGGTTGAAGAAGTGGGCCGTTTGTTTGGGTATGACAACTTGCGGACCACGCTCCCGGTCGGTTCATCCACACCGGGGCATCTTACTGCTTATCAGCAGAAGCGCCGGACCGTCAGAAGTTATTTGGAAGGGGCGGGTCTGTACCAGGCCGTTACCTATTCTCTTACAAGCGAAGAAAATGCAGCCCAGTTTGCACTCGAAAATCGGGCGCCAGTGCAGCTTGCCATGCCTATGAGTGAGGATCACAGTGTTTTGCGGTTAAGCATAGTGCCGCAGCTCCTTGAAGTCCTGAAATATAATACAGCCCGCCAGAATGACAGCATCGCAGTTTATGAAACAGGGGCTGTGTTCTTATCCAACGGCCAAGAGGATCTTCCGGAAGAGCATGAACATGTGGCCGGGGCAGTAACCGGGCTTTGGGAAAACCATCCGTGGCAGGGAGAAAAGAAGCCGGTCGATTTCTTTGTTTTAAAAGGAATTCTTGAAGGGCTGTTCGCGAAACTCGGGCTTCTCGGCCGTATCGAATTCAGGCAGGCCCAACTGGACGGGATGCATCCAGGAAGGACTGCACAGGTCTATCTGGATGGAAATGCACTGGGGTTTGTAGGGCAAATCCACCCGACTGTGCAAAAATCGCTCGATTTAAAGGAAACCTATGCGTTCGAGCTTGACCTGAAAACACTGCTTGAAGCGGACACTCCTGCGCTCCAGTATGCCATGATTCCGCGGTACCCGTCGATCACAAGGGATATTGCGCTTGTCGTGGATAAGGAAAAGGCTGCAGGAGAGCTTGAGAAGATTATTGTCGAAGCTGGCGGTTCGTTATTGAAAGAAGTCCATGTTTTTGATCTATATGAGGGAGAGCGCATGGAAGAAGGCAAAAAATCCATCGCCTTTACATTGAAATACCTTGACCCTGAAAAGACTTTAACCGACGAAGATGTAGCAAAAGCCCATGATAAAGTGCTGAACGCTGTCAAAGAACAGGCAGGCGCTCTATTGAGGGGATAGTGTAGCAAAAAGGCAGCCCATCCGGCTGCCTTTTACTATTATAGAATCTTGCTTTAGGGGCGGTCGAACCAGGTTGTAGTAATTAAGCGAAAAATCCGGTTCATTACGCGAAAACATAGCTCGATTACGCGAAAAAAGGGCCAATTAAGCGAAATTCAAAATAATTAAGCGAAATTAAAAATAATTGAGCGAAACCATCAAAACCAGCATGGATCCATACTACGATCAGCAGGCGTGCCTACAACCTCTTTATTTCCGGCAGGCAATCTTCAAAGCTTTCTCTGTATTAGCAAAATGCAGCTTCACAAACTGTGGCAAAACCTCTGCACCTTTCTCCTTAATGAGCCGGGCGGCGGCCTGGTCAACTTGCGAACCTGCGCCTTTGGGCAGAGTGAATCCAGCCTTTTCGCTTAAATTTTCGAAATGGCGGACAAATGCATACCGGGCGATCATGGAGGCGGCCGCGACTGCCAGGTGGAGACTTTCAGCTTTTGTACTGAACAGAACACGTTCCCTCGTAATGTTTTTCTGCCCCCGTAAGTAAGAGTAATAAATCTCCTCTTTCGCAAACTGGTCTATCAATATTGCCTCAGGCTCCTGTGGGGCAATTTTATTCAAAACATGCCCGATTGCCTGGTTATGAAGCATAGCCTTCATTTTCCCCTGGGACATTCCTGATGCCTGGAGATGGTTGTATTTTTCATTATGCAGTGTCAACAGGCTGTGGGGGACGAATTCGACAAGCTTTTTTGCGATCGCAATAATTTTATCATCTTTCAGGTTTTTCGAATCCTGTACACCAAGCTCTTTTAGAACGGGCAGATCCTTTTTTTTCACATAAGCCGCCACAACTGTGATTGGGCCGAAATAATCACCCGTGCCCACTTCGTCAGAACCGATGACCGACATCGAGCTGAGATTTGCAGGCAAATGTGGATTCCCAGATGCGTTTTCACCGGAAGAAACTCCAGTTGCCTGTCCCCCCTGGCTCCACCTTGCTGCCTCTGTTTCTCCTTCCTTTCCCTGAAAAAGGACTTTTCCCGATTTGTAGGCTGTTATTGAACAGTTAGGTGTCTTGGCTGCAAATACACTTCCTGGGGGAATTTTTGCAGTGAGATACCTGGCATAGTAAGATTTCATTTTTATAATTTCGCTCAAATTTTTATTCAGGACAGTATTTCCCAATTGTCTACACTCCTTATTGCGTACTAGGGCCGAAATTAATTACAATTTTAGACAAAACCCCTGAGCTTCCGATGAATTTATATTCCTATGGCTTTTCTGTGAATTATGTTCATGTTATAGTATAGATTAGGATTCTTTGAATGGGGGCAATAATGTTGTCAGGTACACAAAAAAATCGCACGACTGTTGACATATATGGTCAGCAATATACAATAGTCGGTTCAGAAAGCAGCAGCCATATCCGGCTGGTTGCCTCTATGGTTGATGACAAAATGCGTGAAATCAGTTCAGCGAATCCTTCACTTGATATAAATAAGCTGGCGGTTTTGACCGCTGTCAATGCGGTAAACGATTATTTGAAAATGAAAGACCACGCTGAACGGCTTGAACAAGAAATAAAAAGGGTAAAGGAATGAAGTTTCATGCTCGATCTTGCTGTTTTGGTTATTTTAATTATAGGCTTTTTCGTAGGGATAAAAAGAGGTTTTATCCTTCAATCCATCCATTTGACAGGATTCGTGCTCGCCTTTATAGCGGCCAATCTTTATTATGACGATCTGGCCCCACGGCTGCCCCTGTGGATCCCATATCCAAGCTTTGGAAGCGATTCCGCGCTGAGGCTGCTTTTTGACAATGCCAATCTGGAAGATGCATATTACCGGGCGATTGCATTTGTCGCTATTTTTTTCGCCGTAAAAATATTGCTGCAGCTCATCGGGTCCATGCTTGATTTTGTGGCCAATCTCCCAATTCTCAAGACATTGAATGTCTGGGCAGGCGGCGTGCTCGGGATCGTCGAGGTATATCTTATCCTGTTCATTCTATTATATATTGCCGCCCTTCTTCCAATAGAAGCAATCCAGACTCCGCTTAGTGACTCAGTCCTTGCTGAAAACATCGTCAAGAATACTCCTATTTTTTCAGAGCAGATTAAACAATTATGGATAGATTATGTGGCCTAACTTCTCTTAGCAGAGAAGTTTTTATTTGTGGCCCGGGCTCTGCTTGAATTCAATTAATTTCCCTCTAAACAACAATTTTTATAAAATAAAATGGGAAAGAATACAGGACCAACTTGCAGATGTATGTAAAACAATAAGGTGAATGTCTAAAAGGGCAGGTGCTATAAAATGTCAGCAAATAAAAAGGATATCGTGCGGTTGCTGGAAACGATCGCAATCTATATGGAATTAAAGGGTGAGAATCCGTTTAAGGTGGCTGCCTTCCGGAAAGCTGCAAATGCCCTTGAAACGGACGACCGCAGTCTTTCGGAAATGGGCGACCTAACCGAAATTTCCGGTATCGGAAAAGGCACGGCCGCGGTAATAGAGGAGTATGTGAACGAGGGCAGGTCAATCGTTTTGGAGGAGCTGCGGGAAGAGGTTCCAAGCGGGTTGGTTCCCCTTTTGCAGCTCCCGGGTTTGGGAGGCAAGAAGATCGCCAAGCTCTATAAGGAACTGGGTATTGAAAATGTACACGACCTCGAACAGGCTTGCCGGTCTGGAAAGGTTCAAAAGCTCGCTGGCTTTGGGGAAAAGACAGAAGAAAAAATCCTGGCGGCGATTGCAAATCACGGTACAAGGCCGGATCGGCTTCCGCTCGCATTCATGCTTGTCGTTGCAGAAATGATAGAGTCCCATCTCGAAAAGCTGACGGGAATTCAAAGATATTCAAGAGCCGGAAGCCTGCGGAGAATGAGGGAAACGGTCAAAGACCTTGATTTTATCATAGCCTCGCCTGAACCCAAAATTATAAAAGAACAGCTTGTCGGGCTACCGGACATAAAGGAAGTGGTCGCCGCCGGGGATACTAAAGTGTCTGTAACTCTTGGCCTCCAATATGATGTTAATGTTGATTTCCGCATTGTTGAACCGGCGCAGTTTGTAACAGCACTGCATCATTTTACCGGTTCCAAGGATCATAATGTAAGGATGCGCCAGCTGGCCAAGGACAGGGGCGAAAAAATCAGCGAGTATGGTGTTGAAAACATCGAGAGCGGTGAAATAAAAACCTTTGAGACAGAAGAAGCGTTTTACAATCATTTTGGGCTGCCATTCATTCCCCCGGAACTGCGGGAAGACGGAACAGAAGTTGATCATTTCCGGGAAGGCATGGACTTGATCTCCCTTGAAGATATTAAAGGCGATATTCATATGCATACCGCCTGGAGCGACGGTGCCCATTCAATAGAAGAGATGGCAGAAGCAGCAAGGGCGCGCGGGTACAAGTATATCGCCATCACAGACCACTCCCGCTACTTAAGGGTCGCAAACGGGCTGACCCCTGAGAGATTGCGTAAGCAGATTCAGGAAATAAAGGAAATAAATAAAAAGTATAACGATTTTACAATTTTGACAGGAACGGAAATGGACATTTTACCTGATGGAACGCTGGATTTTGATGATGACCTGCTCGCAGAACTGGATGTTGTCATCGCGTCGATACACTCTGCTTTTTCCCAGCCAAGGGAAAAAATCATGCAAAGGCTGAAAACAGCATTGGTCAATGCCAATGTTGATATTATCGCCCATCCAACCGGACGGGTCATTGGCCGGCGCCAAGGCTATAACGTGGATATAGACATGCTGATTGAGCTCGCCAAGGAAACAAATACTGCTTTAGAATTGAATGCAAGCCCTCACCGGCTTGATCTCGCAAGCGAGCACTTGCGAAAAGCACAGGCTGCCGGGGTTAAAATTGTCATTAATACAGATGCACACAGACTGGATACCCTGGTCGAAATGGATATAGGCGTATCATCGGCAATGAAGGGCTGGATTGTAAAAGAGTCAGTCCTGAATGCGATGGATGAAGTGGCTTTGCTGGATTTCCTTCATCGACGCCATGAAAGCCAGGATCCTTCTTAGAAGGAGGAAATCAAATGCACCAAAGAGTATTAAAAACATTGGAATTCGATAAAGTCCGGAACCAGCTAGTTGAACACGCTTCTTCATCGCTAGGCAGGGGAAAGGCAGAAAAGCTGGTTCCGTCAATAGATTATGAGGAAGTCGTCAGGCTCCAGAATGAAACCGACGAGGCAGCCAAAGTCCTTCGTTTGAAAGGCCATGTGCCACTTGGCGGAATATTTGACATCCGCCCGCACCTGAAACGGGCGGCAATTGGAGGCATGCTTAGCCCCCAGGAACTGACACAAATAGCAAGCACTGTACACGCAAGCCGCCAAATGAAAAAATTTCTCTCTGATATGGCGGAGGAAACCGACATACCAATCCTGCTGACCTATGCAAATGATATTGTGGTCCTTGCAGATGTGGAGGAGTCGATTAAAAACGCGATTGATGAAAGCGGGGAAGTGCTTGACAGTGCAAGTGATACACTTCGTTCACTAAGGCAGCAGCTAAGGTCGCGGGAGGCAAGGGTGCGTGAAAAGCTTGAAAGCATGATCCGTTCGTCAAACGCCCAGAAAATGCTGTCCGACGCGATCATCACAATACGGAACGACCGGTTCGTCATCCCGGTAAAACAGGAGTACCGTGGGCATTATGGCGGGATTATTCATGATACCAGCTCATCAGGGCAAACATTATTTATTGAACCCCAGTCGATTGTCCAATTGAACAATGAGCTTCAGGGAATAAGGCTCAGGGAACAGCAGGAGATAGAACGGATCCTGATTGAGCTTTCAGTCCTTGTCGGTGATCATGAACAGGAGCTGGCCGCAATTACAGAAATAATCGGTGAGCTGGATTTCATGTTCGCAAAAGCGCGTTATGGAAGCAGGATTAAAGGGTCGAAACCGGCAGTCAACAATGAAGGGAGAATTGTTTTATTTAAAGCCCGCCACCCGTTGATTCCAATCGATGAAGTAGTGGCGAACGATGTGGCCATTGGAAAAGATTACTCAACGGTCGTCATCACCGGACCTAACACAGGCGGAAAGACAGTTACGTTAAAAACTGTGGGCTTATGTACATTAATGGCCCAGGCAGGACTGCAGATACCTGCGCTTGACGGTTCGGAGACAGCCGTTTTTGATGCGGTATATGCAGATATTGGGGATGAGCAGTCAATTGAACAAAGCCTGAGCACGTTTTCTTCCCATATGGTGAATATCGTTGATATATTGCAGAAAGTGGACTACAACAGCCTCGTTCTGTTTGATGAGCTTGGAGCCGGTACCGACCCCCTGGAAGGTGCGGCACTTGCGATATCTATTCTTGATGAGGTATATGAGCGGGGAGCAAGAGTGATCGCGACCACCCATTACCCGGAACTGAAAGCTTACGGCTACAACCGGGAAGGTGTCATTAACGCAAGTGTCGAATTTGACGTAGAGACACTGAGCCCGACCTATAAGCTGCTGATCGGGGTTCCTGGCCGAAGCAATGCCTTTGAAATCTCCAAGCGGCTCGGATTGATGGATTCGGTCATCAGCAATGCCCGCTCCCATATAGATGCTGACAGCAGCCAGGTTGAAAGCATGATTGCTTCCCTCGAATCGAGCAAGCGCCAGGCTGAAAAAGAACTTGAGGAAGCGCATGAGCTGTTGAAACAGGCAGAAATGCTCCACAAGGATCTTCAAAAACAAGTGATGGCGTATTACGATAAAAAAGAACAACTGACGGAGAAAGCAAAAGAGAAAGCGGCCTCCATTGTCGAAAAAGCAAAAGAAGAAGCTGAAGAGATCATCAGTGACTTAAGAAAACTAAGGTTGGAGAAAAGTGCTGATGTAAAAGAACATGAGCTCATTGAGGCAAGAAGGCGCCTGCAGGAGGCGGCTCCTGTAAGAGTAACCGTGAAAACAGCAGCCAGGCAGGGCGCAAGAGTGCATGTATTCCAGCCTGGAGACGAGGTAAAAGTGCTGACTTTCGGCCAAAAAGGCCACCTGGTAGAAAAGGCTTCCAACAATGAGTGGCAGGTCCAGATCGGGATCCTTAAAATGAAAGTAAATGAAAAAGACCTTGAATATATTGAAACACAGAAGCAGCCGGAATTAAGGCATGTGTCCACAGTCAAAGGCAGGGATTCGCACGTCGGCCTGGAGCTTGATTTGCGTGGAGAGCGCTACGAGGACGCTCTTCTGAAGGTTGAAAAATATATTGATGACGCCCTGCTTGCTGGCTACCCGCGTGTTTCCATCATCCATGGCAAAGGAACGGGCGCGTTGAGGCAGGGTGTGCAGGAGCATTTGAAAAATCACAGGTCGGTAAAAAGAATCCGGTTTGGGGAAGCCGGGGAAGGCGGAACCGGTGTAACAATTGCAGAATTTAAATAATTCGCGGGGAGATTACGGCTATGGACCAATTTTGGACTAATGAGTATGTCACGACTGCCGGATATTACAGTGTGTCAATTTTATGCATGATTGTATTCCTGGCGGTTTTCGAGCTCGTCACGAAATACCGGAACTGGGATGAAATCAAAAAAGGAAACATCTCGGTAGCGATGGCAACAGGAGGAAAAATTTTCGGGGTGGCAAATATCTTCCGCCACTCCATCATGCAGAATGATTCCTTGATCACAATGATTGGCTGGGGAATCTTCGGTTTTCTGCTCCTGTTGGCCGGTTACTTCATTTTTGAATTTTTAACACCAAAATTCAATATCGATATGGAAATCGAAAATGACAACCGCGCGGTCGGCTTTATTTCGATGATCATATCAATCGGATTGTCTTATATAATTGGCGCGGGAATTTCTTAAGGGGAGAACGAATTGGAGACATTGGCGAAAGTATTGCTGGTCCTTTGCGGTATGTTTATGATAATCGGCCTTATTTACCTGATTTTCTTTGTATAACTGAATTGTCATGTTTTGTTACGCCGGATTAACCCGGCGTTTTTTTATTCTGAAAAAGTATAACCTGTACACCAAAATTCGAGCTTGTAGAGTATTCTATTTGTCAGAAAAAAATCATTATATTATAATAAACCCGAAACGAAAGAATTTTCTAAAAATTTTTTAAAAGGAGGCCAAAAGATGGAGATTAAGCCGTGGCTAAAGCAGTATCCTCCTGAAATTCCAGGAACTCTGGACTATAAAGAGGGACCGGTGCAGGAGTATTTAAGGGAGGCAGTCCGTGAATTCCCAAATAAATGTGCCATACATTTTATGGGGAAAGAAGTAACCTACAAAGAGTTGTATGAAGCTTCGCTAAAGGTTGCCGTTTATTTGCAGTCGCTTGGCATTAATAAAGGGGACCGGGTGGCCATCATGCTCCCGAATTGCCCGCAATCTGTAATCAGCTACTATGGCATTTTAATGGCTGGAGGCATTGTTGTTCAAACCAATCCTCTGTACATGGAACGAGAGCTTGAGTACCAGATGAAGGATTCCGGTGCAAAAGCAATCATAACGATGGATTTATTATTTCCCCGGGTGTCCAAAATTAAGGGCCAGACGGATTTGCAGCACATTATTGTAACCGCTATCAAAGATTTCCTTCCTTTTCCGAAAAATCTTATATACCCTTTCATCCAGAAAAAACAGTATGGTATCATTGTCAATGTCAAGCACGAAGGCAACAACCATTTACTGACCGAAATATTGAAGCAGCCAGTGCGGGAGCCGGCAGAGCATGAATTCAATTTTGAAGAAGACCTCGCCCTTCTCCAGTACACCGGGGGCACGACAGGGTTTCCAAAGGGTGTCATGCTGACCCATAAAAACCTCGTTGCCAACGCGGCAATGTGCCAGGCGTGGATGTATAGGTGCAAGCGGGGCGAAGAAGTTGTCCTCGGGATCCTGCCATTTTTCCATGTGTATGGCATGACAACAGTCCTCATCCTTTCAGTCATGGAAGGGCAAAAAATGGTCCTGCTTCCTAAATTCGATCCAGAAACAACGTTAAAAACGATTCAAAAACAGCGCCCGACGTTATTTCCCGGGGCACCAACAATATATATCGGCTTGCTGAACCACCCGGACCTTCAGAAGTACGACCTTTCGTCGATCGATTCATGCATCAGCGGCTCGGCCCCGCTTCCTGTCGAAATCCAGCAAAGATTTGAAGAACTGACAGGTGGCAAGCTGGTAGAAGGCTACGGACTGACTGAAACCTCCCCCGTAACACATGCAAATTTCCTGTGGGACAAAAAGCGGGTGGCGGGAAGCATCGGAGTTCCCTGGCCTGACACGGATGCGGCCATTTTTTCAATGGAAACTGGAGAACCGCTGCCGCCGGGTGAAATCGGAGAAATTGGAGTCCGCGGACCACAGGTTATGAAAGGCTATTGGAACCGTCCGGAGGAAACTGCCCAGGTGTTGAAGGACGGTTGGCTGATGACTGGCGATCTCGGCTACATGGATGAGGAAGGCTACTTTTACATTGTCGACCGGAAAAAAGATATGATCATAGCGGGGGGCTTCAATATTTATCCGCGTGAGATCGAAGAAGTGCTTTATGAGCATCCTGCAGTCCAGGAGGTCGTTGTTGCCGGAATTCCGGATCCTTACCGTGGAGAAACAGTAAAGGCATATATTGTACTGAAGGAAGGCAGCGAAGTGACGGAAGCTGAAATGAACGAATATGCCCGAAAACACCTGGCAGCCTATAAAGTGCCGAGGCATTATGAATTCAGGAGTGAGCTCCCTAAAACGGCAGTCGGTAAAATTCTGCGGAGAGCACTTGTCGACGAGGAAAAACAGAAAAATCTCGAGGAAGAGCAAAAACGAGCTTGATTGGCGCAAGCCTCTTTTCTTTTTGCAATTGAAGGCATGTCCCAGGTATGTGATCGTGATCGACTTTTTCTTGACAGAAAAGGACGGGATGACTAATATAAAAATATGAATGACTATTCATTCATTTTAACGTTTAATTTGTTTGGAAAGAGAATGCATAGAAGTCTGCCGCAAAGCTGATTGCTGTTCATTTAATCGTTTTCCTGGGAGGGGGGAGAGAATTGAAAAAAAACAAACCTAAATACCGGCAGATCATTGATGCCGCCGTAGTTGTGATTGCCGAAAACGGGTACCACCAGGCACAGGTCTCAAAGATTGCCAAACAGGCCGGTGTCGCTGACGGAACCATCTATTTGTATTTTAAAAACAAAGAAGATATTCTGATCTCCCTCTTTCGCGAAAAAATGGGTTCATTCGTTCAAAATATCGAGGAAGGCATTGCAGGAAAAGAGACAGCAACAGAGAAGTTATTAATGTTGGTAGAAAAACATTTTAAAATGCTTTCACAGGACCGGCACCTTGGAATTGTAACCCAGCTCGAACTCAGGCAGTCAAACAAGGACCTGAGGCTGAAGATCAATGAGGTGCTGAAAGGCTACTTGAAGGTGATCGACAAGATTGTCATTGAGGGTATTGATGCAGGTGAATTTTCAAGCTCGCTTGATGTTCGCCTGGCGAGGCAGATGATTTTTGGGACGATTGATGAAACAATCACGACATGGGTGATGAACGACCAGAAATATAAACTGCCAGCCCTTGCCAAGCCGGTACATCAGCTCCTTATCAACGGCTGTGGTTACCGAATGCAAGACCGTCCGGTTCTGTAAACAGATGGGGGGATATTAGTGGAGCATTTAAAATGGTCCGCGGAAGACAAGATAGCAGCAATCACTATTGCACGGCCTCCGGCAAATGCCCTTAGCTCAGCCCTGTTGAAGGAGCTTTCGGCCATTCTGGATGAGATTGAATCGAACAGCGATATCAGGATCGTGCTGCTCCATGGTGAAGGTAGATTTTTTTCCGCTGGGGCAGACATCAAGGAGTTCACGACAGTAAAGTCCGGGGGCGAATTCACAAAGCTGGCCGAATACGGGCAGGAACTCTTTGAGCGGATTGAAACCTTTCCAAAGCCAGTCATCGCAGCAATCCACGGAGCAGCGCTTGGAGGCGGACTGGAGCTTGCGATGTCCTGCCACTTCCGTCTGGTAAGTGAAAATGCAAAACTCGGCCTTCCTGAGCTTCAGCTTGGATTGATACCCGGATTTGCCGGAACCCAGAGGCTTCCAAGATATGTTGGCGCAGCAAGGGCAGCCGAGATGATGTTAACCAGCGAGCCGATTACCGGCCTTGATGCGGTACAATACGGCCTGGCCAACCATGCGTACCCTGAAGAACAGCTTCTTGAAAACGCCTACAATATAGCCAGAAAGATTGCCAAAAAGAGTCCCGTTTCCGTCAAAGCTGCGCTCTATCTGCTTAAATTCACGAAAACTGACAGCTATTACAGCGGGGTGAAGCGGGAGGCCGAACTGTTCGGGGAAGTGTTTGCCTCAGAAGATGGCCAGGAAGGAATCTCAGCATTCCTTGAAAAAAGAGATCCGGATTTCAAGGGAAGATAACCGGCACGCAAAATTTTTTTACAATGAATATTTTCAATCTTTAGAACTGGTGAAATGTTTAGATTGACTGGTAAATTGTCCAACTGCAGCGCCTAGCCCCGGGTCGTAAGTCGGCGGCTTTCGCCTTACGCCTGTCAGACTTGCTCAGGATGTACTGACGTCGACGTTTCCACAGGACGTGACGTTTTTAGTCGACGTTCCGCTTATCCAAGGCGCTTCCGCATTTCTATTTAGGAGGGAAACCATGAACATTTACGTTTTGATGAAAAGGACTTTTGATACGGAAGAAAAAATCACGATTGCCAATGGCGCCATCAACGAAGATGGTGCAGAGTTTATTATCAACCCTTATGACGAGTACGCGATCGAGGAAGCAATCCAGGTCCGCGACGCCCAGGGCGGAGAAGTCACCGTCATTTCCGTAGGAAACGAAGAGACCGAAAAACAGCTTCGCACTGCACTGGCAATGGGAGCAGATAAAGCTGTCCTGATCAATACAGAGGATGACCTCGATTATGGTGATCAATTCACCACTGCGAAAATTCTTGCTGAGTACTTGAAGGATAAAGAGGCTGACCTGATCATTGCAGGCAATGTTGCGATTGACGGAGGTTCCGGACAGGTGGGCCCAAGGGTTGCAGACCAGCTTGGAATTCCATATGTAACAACAATCACAAAGCTTGAAATTAACGGTCAAACCGTAACTGTGACCCGGGATGTTGAAGGGGATGCAGAGGTAATTGAAACAAGCCTCCCGCTCCTTGTCACAGCCCAGCAGGGGCTGAACGAGCCGCGTTACCCGTCTTTGCCAGGGATCATGAAGGCCAAGAAGAAGCCGCTGGATGAAATTGAGCTTGATGACCTGGATCTTGAAGAGGATGACGTGGAAGCGAAGACAAAAACGATCGAAATCTACCTGCCTCCAAAGAAAGAAGCGGGAAAGGTGCTTTCAGGCGACCTGCCAGACCAGGTCAAAGAGCTTGTGAACCTGCTTCATACCGAAGCGAAGGTAGTCTGATAAGGGATAGGCGAGAATATTAACGCAGGAGGGAATCATATGGCTAGAAAAGTATTGGTATTAGGGGAAGTTCGTGACGGTTCGCTAAGAAATGTATCTTTTGAAGCAATAGCCGCTGCTAAGACGGTTGCCGAGGGTGGCGAGGTTGTCGGCGTTTTAATAGGTGATTCAGTAAGCTCATTCGGCCAGGAGCTTATTCAATACGGAGCCGACCGCGTAGTTGCCGTGGAAGACGCAAGACTTTCACAATATACACCGGATGGTTTTTCACAGGCGCTTATGGCTGTTGTCGGCGAGGAAAACCCTGAAGGACTTATTTTTGGACATACAGCTTTAGGAAAAGATTTGGCACCGAAAATTGCAAGCAAACTTAATTCTGGTTTGATCTCGGATGCAACCGGAGTCGAGGAAGCAGGCGGCAACCTCGTATTCACCCGTCCGATTTACTCCGGGAAGGCTTTTGAGAAAAAAGTAGTCACTGATGGTTTGATTTTTGCAACTGTCCGGCCAAATAACATTACACCACTTCAAAAGGATGAAAGCCGGTCTGGAGATGTATCGACTTTATCAGCAGAAATCAAAGATTTACGTACCGTGATCAAGGATGTTGTCCGCAAGGCAACTGAAGGTGTCGACCTTTCAGAGGCAAAAGTGGTTGTGGCCGGCGGCCGCGGCGTGAAAAGCGCTGACGGGTTTGAGCCTTTGAAGGAACTGGCAAACGTGCTTGGAGGTGCTGTCGGGGCATCACGCGGAGCCTGTGATGCTGATTATTGCGACTACTCGCTGCAAATTGGCCAGACAGGAAAAGTTGTCACGCCGGACCTTTACATTGCATGCGGGATCTCCGGAGCGATCCAGCACCTCGCTGGTATGTCCAATTCCAAGGTAATTGTGGCCATCAATAAAGACCCGGAAGCAAACATTTTCAAAGTGGCTGATTATGGAATCGTCGGGGACCTGTTTGAAGTCGTCCCGTTGCTGACTGAAGAATTTAAAAAGCTCAAGGTTCACTCATAAGTGTTCGTTTTATAAAAGGGCGGATTCGCCCTTTTTTTGTCTCAACTTTTACTCCAATGGGAATAAATATGTAAGAAGATGTGTAATTGGAGCGCGAAACAAATCGTTAGCTTCAAATTACAAACGGTGATATACTGTCGTTAGCAATTTAGATTTATTATTAGGAGGCTTATATAATGGCTATTTCACACGCTACTGACCAATCTTTCGGTACAGAAACAGGTTCTGGAGTTGTCCTTGTCGATTTCTGGGCACCATGGTGCGGCCCTTGTAAAATGATTGCGCCTGTTCTGGAAGAATTGGATTCTGAAATTGGAGATAAAGTGAAAATCGTTAAAGTTGATGTTGACGAAAATCAGGAAACTGCCGCTAAATTTGGCATCATGAGCATCCCTACACTT
The DNA here is from genome assembly GCF_002860205.1 of Bacillus sp. T33-2. GTDB lineage: Bacteria > Bacillota > Bacilli > Bacillales > Cytobacillaceae > T33-2. The sequence goes on along the minus strand of NZ_PGVB01000008.1, from coordinate 20,059 downwards.
CTTGTCCTGAAGGACGGCGAAGTGGTGGATAAAGTGATTGGTTTCCAGCCAAAAGACGCTCTTTCCGGGCTGCTTTCGAAGCACGTTTAATAGGCGTTGCCACCATTCTTAATCCATTTTAATGAACAATTGGAAAAATCCCACACTTCAACTATGAAGGCGGGATTTTTTTTCGATTAAATGGTATAATAAAACGTTTCTATAAAGGGGGTGGCCAGGATGAATGATACGATAAAGAATAAATTGATGCTCCTGCCGGACCAGCCAGGCTGCTATTTAATGAAGGACCGCCAAGGTACCATCATTTACGTAGGAAAAGCGAAAGTATTGAAAAATAGGGTTCGTTCGTATTTCACAGGTTCCCATGACGGCAAGACGCTCCGGCTCGTTTCTGAAATCGAAGACTTTGAATATATTGTCACTTCCTCTGATATCGAGGCTTTGGTGCTCGAAATGAACCTGATCAAAAAATATGATCCAAAATACAATGTAATGCTTAAGGATGACAAAAGCTATCCGTTCATCAAGCTGACAGCCGAGCGTCATCCCCGGTTAATCATCACGCGAAAAGTAAAGAAGGACAGCGGCAAATATTTTGGGCCCTATCCGAATGTTCAGGCTGCCAATGAGACAAAAAAACTGCTCGACAGGATTTATCCGCTCCGAAAATGCGTTACGCTGCCTGACCGGGTCTGCCTGTATTACCATCTCGGACAATGCCTCGCTCCATGCGTGAATGATGTGTCCACGCAGGAGTATAAAAAAATGACAGACGAAATCACCAGGTTTTTAAACGGGGGCTTTAAAGACATTAAGAAAGACCTGACCGAAAAAATGACAGCTGCCGCAGAAGAGTTGGATTTTGAACGGGCCAAGGAGTTCCGGGACAGGATCGCGCATATTGAGGCTACAATGGAAAAGCAAAAGATGACAACGACCGATTTTACGGACAGGGACGTGTTTGGCTATTCCGTTGACAAGGGCTGGATGTGCGTCCAGGTTTTCTTCATCCGCCAGGGAAAACTGATTGAACGCGATGTGTCCATGTTTCCGATCCACAATGAACCGGAAGAAGAAATCCTCACCTTCCTCGGGCAGTTCTATTCGAGGCCCGGGCACTTCAAGCCAAAGGAAATTCTTGTCCCTGACCCGGTAGATACCGGCCTGGCTGCTGAGCTTCTGGGTGTAAAGGTGCTTAAGCCTCAGCGCGGCCAGAAGAAGGATCTCGTTAAGCTTGCCATTAATAATGCCAGCATAGCCCTGATGGAAAAGTTCTCCCTGATTGAAAAGGATGAAGAGCGGACAATCAGGGCCGTAGAGAATCTGGGGGAGAAGATGGGAATTTATATACCCCGGAGGATTGAGGCTTTTGACAATTCGAATATCCAGGGCACTGACCCTGTTTCGGCAATGGTTGTGTTTATTGATGGGAAGCCGGAGAAAAAAGAATACCGCAAGTACAAGATAAAGTCTGTAAAGGGGCCCGATGATTATGAATCGATGAGGGAAGTTGTCAGGAGGCGGTATTCGAGAGTATTGAAAGAAAACCTGCCCATTCCCGACCTCATCATCATTGACGGAGGAAAAGGACATGTTGAAGCAGTCAGGGATGTGCTGGAAAACGAACTTGGTCTGGATATCCCGATATCCGGCCTGGTAAAGGATGAAAAACACCGGACGTCCCAGCTTCTTTACGGGGATCCATTGGAGATCATTGCGTTGCCCCGGAACAGCCAGGAATTTTATTTATTGCAGAGGATCCAGGACGAGGTGCACCGCTTTGCGATCACTTTCCACCGCCAAATCAGGGGGAAAAGCGCATTTCAGTCAATCCTGGATGACATTGCCGGCATCGGAGAGAAAAGGAAAAAAATGCTCCTGAAACGGTTTGGTTCCGTAAAAAAAATGAAGGAAGCAAGCCTTGAAGAGCTGATTGCTTCCGGGCTTCCGTCAAACGTGGCGGAAGAGCTGCAGAAAAAACTCGCAGAATAACGTTGTCAGTTTTTAAATAGGTGTGCTATAATAAACAAAAATTTCATAAACTATCACTTTATAGCATTAAAGTGAAGGTAGAGGTGCGGACTTTATCAGTAGGAGCCTGGAGAAGGATGGGATTCTGTGAAAGGCTCTGAAAGGAAAGTTCGCCGAAGCTGGAAGAGGCTCATTTCTTTTCCGGCTGGTCCTGTGTTGAATAAACTCAGGATTGTCAGGATGTATGTCCTGGAGCGCTATCTCACTGTGCAAGCGTATGTTGTTTGTTACGCAATACACAGCAATGGGACGGCCTCTCATTGCTTTTTTTTATGCTAAAAAAGCACAGGACAGCATCGGAAGGAACTACAGGAGGATAGAATAATGGGATTGATTGTACAAAAATTTGGCGGAACTTCAGTCGGGAGCCCAGAAAAAATATTAAATGTGGCAGCAAGGGCAATCGAGGAAAAACAAAAGGGCAATGATGTTGTCGTCGTGGTGTCAGCAATGGGGAAAACAACAGACCAGCTGGTCAGCATGGCCAGTGAAATCAGCTCTTCTCCCTCCAGGCGGGAAATGGATATGCTGCTTTCAACCGGGGAACAGGTAACAATAGCCCTTTTGACCATGGCCCTGTCGGAAAAAGGGCATGAGGCGGTATCATATACTGGCTGGCAGGCAGGGATTGTTACCGAGCCTGTTCATGGAAACGCAAGGATTTTAAGAATTGATACTGAAAAGATCAAACAGGATGTCCAGGATGGAAAAATCGTAGTCGTCGCAGGCTTCCAGGGCATTACCGAATCGGGAGAAATAGCGACCCTAGGCAGGGGGGGTTCCGATACAACTGCTGTTGCTCTTGCCGCGGCGCTTGGAGCACATAAATGTGATATTTATACTGATGTGACAGGTGTATTTACAACGGACCCCCGCTATGTTAAGGAAGCGAGGAAGCTGCTGAGTGTTTCATATGATGAAATGCTGGAGCTTGCCAATCTTGGGGCCGGGGTATTGCATCCGAGAGCTGTCGAATTCGCAAAAAATTACAGGGTACCTCTTGAAGTGCGTTCAAGCATGGAACGGGAAGCAGGTACCGCAATTGAGGAGGAAATTAGTGTGGAACAGAACTTAATCGTTCGCGGTGTGGCTTTTGAAGATGAAATTACAAGGGTGACAGTGCATGGCCTCGCAAATTCACTGACCGGGCTGTCGACAATTTTCAAGACACTCGCCCAAAATCACATAAATGTCGATATCATTATCCAGAGCAGGACAGAGGCGGGAAATGCAAATATTTCGTTTTCCATCAAAAGCACTGATTTGAAAGACACGCTAAAAGTTCTAAAAACCTATAAGGAATTATTAAAGTATGAATCGATTGAATTTGAATCTGACCTGGCTAAAGTATCAATTGTGGGATCTGGCATGATTTCAAACCCGGGCGTGGCGGCGAAAATGTTTGAAGTGCTCGCGGACAATGACATCCAGGTGAAAATGGTCAGCACATCTGAAATTAAAATTTCCACTGTTGTAGAGGCAGTTAAAATGGTAAAGGCAGTAGAGGCGCTGCACAAAGCTTTTGAGCTTGCAGGTGCTCCGGTAAATTCCTGATTTTAACCCGAGACTATAAAGGAGAAGCTTTCAAGGGAAAACTCCTTTGAAAGCTTTTTTCATGGATACTATTTGATTGGATCCGACTTATCCCATTTGACTGTAAATTGGATTCGGCCGGCACGCCGGTTCGGGTGTTCAAAGGCTTCTGCCAGTACGTTTTTTTGTGTTTCGATTTGCTGGGCAATGAACCCTGCTTCAAGCTGAAAGGTTGTGTCTGCCTTGTTTTTGAGGCGTTCAGAGATCAAGTCACTTCTCAGTTCAAGTACCAGTTCTTTTCTTGTTTCTTCTTTGATGGTGAGAAGGCCCCAGTCGGCCTGCTTAAAGAATTCGATGATTTCTTCCCTGCTTCCAAGAGGGAACTTGCGGGCCAGCCTTTTCCCAGCCCAATACATAATTTCTCGGGCATCTTTTCCAAGCAGGTCCGGCAACAGCACTTCCCGGATAAGTTCATAGCCGAATACGGAAACCGAAAGCGGCTCAATTTCAGCATATTTTTCAGAAGATGATAATTCGCTCAATGGTCTTCCCCTCTTTCTATTAGTCTATTATATACAATTTGCTTGAAAAATCAGTACCGTTTCGCCAATCGCTATTGTTAAATTTTAGCTTGTGTATTCCATAATTTATGATTACCCTATTTTCTTTAAGGTAATTGTTACTTTTTGCAGGAAAATGGCGGGCTGCAAAATATAAATATAAAGTTATCCCAGTATACTCTTTTTGAAAAGGTAAAAAGGTACTGTATATGGTTTTTGGTAATGTCGATATTTTTCAAAAATTTTATCTATATAAACATTTTCATGTATCCGTTTTCTTGACGCTCCTATCCGTTGGGAGTAAAATGAACATGTCACATAATTGTAAGAAATGATTCGTTTTTCTACTTGATGACAGGTTTCTTCAATCTGGGACATTGAGGCCTGACATCTTTTTTAATTCAAGGGGGGTAATACATATGGCAGGAAAACAGGAGTTTTATTGGCGAAGGCTGCATTCATTGCTCGGGGTCATCCCTGTAGGAATTTTCCTTATGCAGCACCTGGTTGTGAACCATTATGCTACAGGCGGAGAAGAATCTTTCAATAATGCGGCAGATTTCATGGCGAATCTTCCTTTCCGCATTGTTTTGGAAACGTTCATTATTTATCTGCCATTATTATTTCACGCAATCTATGGACTTTATATTGCTTTTACCGCGAAAAACAATATAGGCCAGTACGGCACGTTCCGAAATTGGATGTTCATGCTTCAGCGAGTATCGGGTGTCATCACGCTTATCTTTGTTGCATGGCATGTCTGGGAAACCCGGGTGGCAGCGGCATTCGGTGCCCATGTCAATTTTGACATGATGGAGAACATTCTCTCTTCACCATTCATGTTCGCGTTCTACACAATCGGGGTAATATCGACGATTTTCCACTTTGCGAACGGCCTATGGTCTTTTTTCGTAAGTTGGGGAATTACTGTTACGCCAAGGTCGCAACGAATTTCAACTTATTTCACCATCGGTGTCTTCATCGTCCTGTCTGTTGTCGGGATCCGGACGCTGTTTGCTTTTATTTAGTTACAAACATATTAAATTGCAATTATGATAAATTATTAATTTACCATTCTACGTTATTAATTTTCGCAATAGTTGGATTAAGGGAGTGAGCAATAGTGAGTAGAGGTAAGGTGATCGTAGTCGGGGGCGGGCTGGCCGGATTGATGGCAACGATAAAGGTTGCGGAAGAAGGGACACCGGTTGAGCTTTTTTCGTTGGTTCCGGTAAAACGTTCCCACTCTGTATGTGCCCAGGGCGGCATTAATGGAGCAGTAAATACAAAAGGAGAAGGCGACTCCCCGTGGGAGCACTTTGACGATACAGTTTATGGCGGGGACTTCCTTGCCAACCAGCCGCCGGTCAAGGCGATGACGGAGGCTGCACCCGGAATTATCCACTTGCTTGACCGCATGGGGGTCATGTTTAACCGTACGCCTGAAGGTTTGCTTGACTTCCGCCGTTTTGGCGGCACCCAGCACCACCGTACCGCCTTTGCCGGTGCGACAACAGGGCAGCAGCTGCTATACGCCCTTGATGAGCAGGTGCGCCGCCATGAAGTCGCAGGGCTTGTGACCAAGTATGAGGGCTGGGAATTCCTTGGGGTTGTATTGGATGACGACGGGATTTGCCGGGGGGTTGTGGCACAGAACCTGACAACGATGGAAATTAAGTCGTTTGCTGGTGACGCTGTCATCATGGCAACCGGGGGACCGGGGATCATTTTCGGGAAGTCGACAAACTCCGTCATTAATACAGGATCTGCAGCATCCATTGTCTACCAGCAGGGTGCATACTATGCAAACGGTGAATTCATCCAGATCCACCCGACTGCAATCCCCGGGGACGACAAGCTGCGCCTGATGAGCGAATCAGCACGTGGGGAAGGCGGCCGTGTCTGGACTTATAAGGATGGAAAGCCGTGGTACTTCCTCGAAGAAAAATATCCGGCATACGGGAACCTAGTGCCGCGCGATATCGCGACACGGGAAATATTCGACGTCTGTGTTGAGCAGAAGCTGGGCATCAACGGCGAAAACATGGTCTATCTTGACCTCTCGCACAAGGATCCGAAGGAACTGGATATTAAGCTGGGCGGAATTATCGAAATCTATGAGAAGTTCATGGGCGACGATCCAAGAAAGGTACCAATGAAAATATTCCCGGCAGTCCACTATTCCATGGGCGGCCTGTGGGTTGACTATGACCAAATGACCAATATCCCGGGCTTATTTGCTGCAGGTGAATGTGATTATTCCCAGCATGGCGCCAACCGCCTCGGGGCGAATTCGCTGCTGTCGGCCATCTACGGCGGAATGGTGGCCGGCCCTAATGCGATCCGCTATATTTCCGGGCTTGAAAAGAGTTCAGATGCTGTGCCTTCATCCGTATTTGAGCGATCTGTCAGCCAGGAACAAGATAAGTGGAACAGGATCATGACATTGAGCGGCAACGAAAATGCTTATGTTCTGCATAAGGAGCTGGGAGAATGGATGACCGACAATGTCACTGTTGTCCGACACAATGACAAGCTGTTAAAGACTGATGAAAAGATTGTTGAGCTGTTGGAACGCTATGAAAATATCAATATTGACGATACGGCAAAATGGAGCAATCAGGGAGCTGTGTTCACCCGCCAGCTGAAAAACATGCTGCAGCTTGCACGTGTCATTACAATCGGCGCATACAACCGGAACGAAAGCCGCGGCGCCCACTATAAGCCGGAATTCCCGGAACGGAACGATGAAGAATTCTTAAAGACAACGATGGCCAGGTTTACTGGTGAAAATTCTGCTCCGGCATTCCATTACGAGGACGTCGACACATCCTTGATAAAACCGCGTAAGCGTGACTATTCGAAGAAGAAGGGGGAGTAATTGCTCATGTCCGAAAACAGAACAGTCCGTTTTATCATCAGCCGCCAGGATACTCCTGACTCTGCCCCTTACGAGGAAGAGTTTGAACTGGCTTACCGTCCAAATATGAATGTAATATCAGCATTGATGGAAATTCGCCGAAATCCTGTTAACGCTAAAGGTGAACACACGACTCCGGTTGCCTGGGATATGAACTGCCTTGAGGAAGTTTGCGGGGCTTGCTCGATGGTCATTAACGGGCGTCCGCGCCAATCATGCACGGCCCTGGTCGACCAGCTTGAACAGCCAATCAGGCTTGAGCCGATGAGGACTTTCCCGGTAGTCCGCGACTTGCAGGTCGACCGCAGCCGCATGTTCGACTCATTGAAACGGGTCAAGGCATGGATTCCAATTGACGGGACCTATGATCTGGGGCCGGGGCCGCGCATGCCTGAAAAGAAGAGGCAATGGGCGTACGAGCTGTCAAAATGCATGACTTGCGGTGTATGTCTTGAAGCATGCCCGAATGTGAACAGCAAATCCGATTTTATCGGCCCGCAGCCACTGTCACAGGTTCGCTTGTTCAATGCCCATCCGACAGGTGAAATGAACAAAGCAGAGCGCCTGGAGGCAATCATGGGAGACGGAGGGCTCGCAAACTGCGGAAACTCGCAAAACTGCGTCCAGTCCTGCCCGAAAGGCATCCCACTGACAACTTCGATCGCCGCCCTAAACCGCGATACGACAATCCAGGCTTTCAGGAACTTCTTTGGAAGCGATCAGGTATAACAATATGCAACCCCCTTATCTCCGTTTTATTTGAGAGAAGGGGGTTTTTGGTTTTCTGCTCAACGACAATATCAGGTGTTGAACCGCAAAAAGTGTCCTTGATAGGGGCGCTTAGGGACAAAACCAGCAGCGGCAACTGAATAACAGTCTTTCTAAATCCCACAGGAAAAAAGATATGCGGGACCGGGGCATTGGCAGCCACCGAATAGTACTTTTCTACCATTCCATCAAATCTTCTCGAATTTAATTGTGCTAGATTCCTTAAAATGTTAATCTATTATTAAAATGAAAGCGATTGCACAAAAAACAGCACACTTTGCATTCGTTTTTATCTTTGTCGATTTGTGCAAACGATTTCACAAACAATTTTTCCCTGAGGGAGGACAAGGTATGAGGCGGTTTTTTTCTTTATGCATGTCGGTATTACTGTTGTGCAGCTCGTTTATCACACCAGTAACAAATGGTGCGAAAGCTGAAACAAATTCGTACCAGAAGGTTGTTTTAAGAGGAAATGCCGAAGGGCTGGACTGGAGCTCTGATAACCATCCGCTCACATATGATTCAGCGGCGGGAGTATGGAAGAGCCAGCCAGTCAGCCTGCCTGGCGGCAAAGAAGTAGAATATAAGTTTGTAATGGACGGAAATTGGATGGAAGGGGAGAATCTGCGGTTTACCCCGCCCCAGACCGGTGATTACATCTTTGTGTTTCACCCTGACCAGCACAGGACAGTGGACGTTCAGATCGATCTATCCAAATTTACAGGTTCACTCACATTGGAGGCGACTGTACCTGCTGATACACCCGACTGGATTGTCCCTACACTGGGGTCTACATTAAACGGATTTAACTATACTGTTACTTCCCTGTCAAAAGCAGCAGATGGGAAATGGAAGATTGAACTTGCCGGCAACGAAGGGGAAACTATCGAATATCTCTACGGACTGGGAGACGAAAAATACACCGAACAGCGCACGGACAAAAGGCAAGCCACCTTTGTAAAAGGCGGCAAGGTTTACACGGATGAAGTATCAGCATGGAAGGCAGTGCCGATTGCGAAAAACGTAGAGCATAACTTCGCGTTTTCGCCCGCGGTCCCTACCAGCAAGGACGATGTGACAGCTACTGTGACTGTAAAGCATTACGGCTCGGTAACCGATGGTACACTTTATTATACTACTGACGGTTCAAAGCCGGCCGGTGCTCTTGGTACAGCCACAAATGGACAGGCTGTCAGGCTGGTGAAGGATTCCGAAACGAACGATAACGGGCTGATTACAACTGTGTACAAAGGAACGATTCCTAAACAGCCTGATGACACGCGTGTAAAATACATCATTGATGTATGGTCAGCAAATGGCGAAACATCGCAATTTGCTGACACAAACAGCTTAAACCCGGAAGGCGCAACAGAGTTTGCCTACTACGTCGACCAATTCGAGTCTCCGGATTGGGCGAAAAATGCGGTCATTTACCATATATTTGTTGACCGTTTCAATAATGGGGATGCAAGCAACGACGAGCCGGGTGCGGCCGACCTTCCATATGATGAGCGCCTGAAAGGCTGGATGGGGGGAGACCTGAAAGGCGTTCTTGACAAGCTTGATTACATCAAAGACCTTGGAGTCAACACGATATGGCTGTCCCCTGTTTTTGAAGGCCCATATTCACATGGATACCATCCCGCAGATTTCCAGGCAATTGAAGACCATTTCGGCAATCCAGAATTAATGAAGCAAATCATCGATACGGCACATGAAAAAGGCTTGAAGGTTGTGTATGATTTCGTGCCAAACCATACATCAATCAAGCATCCATTCTTTCAGGATGCACTGAAGAATGGTGAAAAAAGTCCATATTACAACTGGTACACTTTTACACAATGGCCTGACAAATACAATACTTTTTACGGTATTGCAGAGCTGCCTGAATTCAACAACAATAATTACGACGCCAGAAATTACATTTTAAATGAAGTTGTGCCATTCTGGCTCACTGAACTCGACTTTGACGGCTTCCGACTCGATTATGCAAAAGGGCCAAGCTACAGCTACTGGGTGGATTTCCGCCATAAAGTAAAACAGTTGAATCCGGACGCGTTCATTTATGGAGAAGTGTGGGACAGCCGCGAAAAAATCAACAGTTACGCCGGCGAGCTTGACGGTGCGCTTGACTTTGGCATGAGGGATGCGCTTGTCAATGCGTTTGCGAAAGACCAGCCGATGAGAGCGCTGGCCGATACAGTACAAGCGAACCTGGCGACTTATCCAAAAGAATATGTCACGGCGTCTTTCCTGGACAGCCATGACCAGCCACGGTTCCTGTTTGAAGCAGGCGGGGACAAGACAAAATTAAAGCTTGCTGCAGCCACCCAGTTTACATTGCCGGGTGCCCCGATCATTTATTATGGAGATGAAGTGGGATTATCGCAGAGCAAAGACCACAACTCCGTAACAGACTGGAAAGACCGCTACTACAGGGAAATGATGCCCTGGGACGAAACAAAACAGGATCTTGAGGTCAAAGAATTTTACAAAAAACTCGCAAATCTCCGGACAAGCGAATCAGCGCTAAGCATAGGATCTTATAACACATTGGCAGCGGATCAACAAATATTTGCCTATGAGCGCGCAGATGAAAGCGGTAGATTTCTCATTGTCGTCAATAAAGGTACAGACGCGAAAGAAATTGACGTCAACAAGCTGTACAACCAGCTCGAAATCACTGATGTAACGTTATCTGACGCACTTGGCAATGAAGAAATCAAAAACGATGGCAATGGTGACTTGAAATTTACATCAGAAGGAAAATCGTTTGAAATATACGAAATCACCGGTACATTGGAATACAGCGAAAAACCGATCGACCGGAACAAAGTTTACGAGAAAGTCGTGTTAAGAGGTTCTGAGCCGCTGTCATGGGACGGAGACTCCAATCCTTTAAGCTACGATCCTGAAGAAAAAGTGTGGAAGAGCCAGCCGATTGAACTGCAGGCTGGAAAGACTATAGAGTTCAAATATGTAATGGACAATAATTGGCTTGATGGAAGCAACCTGACATTCACCCCTCAGGCAACAGATAAATTTGTATTCATCTTTGACGCGCTTGATGAGAGGAAAGTGAACGTCCAGCCTGCCGAGCAAAAAGTGACTACAAAGGTAAAAATCCACTACCAGCCGAAAGCAGGCGACACAAAAGACTGGAACCTGTGGGTATGGCCGGATGGCATGAGCGGCCAGGTTCACCAATTCACCGGGGAAGACGAATTTGGAAAAGTCGCGGAAGTTGAACTGGATGGCGACCATAACCGGGTTGGCTTTATCGTCAGGACTGACAGCTGGGAAAAAGACGGCGGTGACCGTTTCATTGAAGATATTTGGTACGGGAATGACGAAGTATGGGTCAAAGCCGGGGATGACAAGGTTTATACAAGCAATCCGGACGGCAGCACCCCGCCGAAAACATACGACACGCTTGAAGTGAAATTTAACTATTACCGGCACGACCTGAACTATGATAAATGGGATATTTGGGTATGGACCGACAAATCGGATGGCCAGGTTGTAAAGCTGGATAAAACCACATCATACGGCAGGCAGGGTACACTGAAGCTTGACAACCTTGGCGGTGCGACGAAGGTTGGCTTTATCGTCCGCAAAGAAGACTGGTCTGAAAAAGACATTGCCGAGAATCGGTTTATCACCGATTTCTCTGAAGATGGAAAAGCGGAAGTCTGGCTTGCCCAGGGGCAGAAACGCATTTTTGACAATCCCGCAAAAGTGGACCGGAAACCCCGGATTACGAAAGCAGCAATAGATGAACTGAATAAAATCACTTTTGAAACGAATTTCCCATTCTCTTTATCGGAAGGGGAACATGCCGGAATCAAACTGTCAGGTGCTGAAATTGAGAAAGTTGAAGCTATAAATGCTGAAGCCGGTGACACAGTCAACAAAGTCATCATCACTACGAAACAGGAACTGGACCTCACCAAAGCGTATAAAGTGAGTAAGGAAGGTTTCGGTGAAGCCACCGTGCAGATGGGCAAGGTAATTGGCAGCAAATCTTTTGAAGAACGCTTTTATTACCCGGGTAATGACCTTGGAAACACCTATTCGAAAAAAGAAACCAAGTTCCGCCTCTGGGCCCCGACCGCAAGTGAAGCCAGGCTTGTAACATATGACAAGTGGGATAGCGCTGCAGGCACGGAAATCGACATGAAACGGGCTGAAAATGGAACTTGGACAGCGGCACTCGCTGGTGACCATAAGGGAACACTTTACACCTACAAAGTGAAGATTGGAGATACATGGAATGAAGCGGTTGATCCGTACGTCCGTGCCGTCGCGGTTAATGGGGACAAGGGGGCGGTAGTTGACCTTGACTCTACTGATCCGAAGAAATGGAGCGAGAAAAAACCGAAGTTCAAAAATCCTGAGGATGCGATCATTTATGAAGCCCATATCCGCGACCTGACGATTCACCCCGAAAGCGGTGTTTCCGATGGGCATAAAGGAAAATTCCTAGGCGTGGCAGAAACAAAAACAAAAGGGCCGGATAAAGTGAAAACAGCCCTGAGCCATGTGAAAGACCTTGGTGTCACACATCTGCAATTCATTCCAATGTACGATTACAACACAGCAAGTGTGGATGAGACGAAGCTCGACATTCCTCAATATAACTGGGGCTATGATCCGAAGAACTACAATGTGCCGGAAGGATCATATTCTACCAATCCGTATGAGCCGACAGTGAGGATCAATGAAATGAAGCAGATGGTCCAGACTTTGCATGACAACGATATCCGGATTGTCATGGACGTTGTGTACAACCACATGTTCAGCGCGTTTGAGTCGAATTTCCACAAGCTTGTCCCAGGCTACTACTACCGATATAACGACGACGGCACACTGGCAAACGGAACTGGAGTAGGGAACGACACGGCTTCAGAGCATAAGATGATGCGCAAGTTCATTGTCGATTCAGTAACATACTGGGCAAAAGAGTATAATATTGACGGATTCCGCTTTGATTTAATGGGCATCCATGATGTGGATACAATGAACGAGGTCCGCAAGGCGCTTGATAAAATCGATCCTTCCATTATCATTATCGGGGAAGGCTGGGACCTTGCCACACCGCTCGATCCTGAATTGAAAGCGAACCAAAAAAATGCCTTCAAAATGCCAGGAATCGCGCACTTCAACGATGACATCAGGGACGGATTGAAGGGCAGCGTTTTTGATGACCGTGATAACGGCTTTGTAAACGGCAAGTCAGGCATGGAACAACGCATCAAAAAAGGCATAGTTGGCGGCATTCCATACAGCGACAGCATCAAAACATTCGCGGTTGACCCTGAGCAAACAGTGACGTATGTAGAAGCGCACGATAACCATACATTATGGGATAAGCTGCAACTGACCAACCCGAACGACAGTGAAGAAGTGCGCAAGAAAATGCACAAGCTGGCCACTTCGATTGTATTGACCTCGCAGGGCGTTTCCTTCATCCACGCCGGGCAGGAATTCATGCGCACGAAGGGCGGGGACCATAACAGCTACAAGTCCCCGGATTCAGTCAATCAGCTTGACTGGAAACGGCGCAGCGAGTTTGACAAAGAAGTAGAATACTTTAAAGGCCTTGTAAAACTGCGAACAAGCGTCCCTGCTTTCAGGTTGACAACTGCAGATCAAATTAAAAAGCAACTTAAATTCCTGGATGCACCGGCCAATTCTGTCGCATTTGTCCTGAATGAGAATACAAACCGGCGTTCATCAGCAAAAATAGCGGTCGCCTACAACGCCAACAAGAAGCCAGTCCAGATCACGCTTCCTGAAAATGGCTATTGGGCAATACTTGCGAATGGGGAAAAAGCAGGAACATCCGTGCTTGGCATAGTAAAAGGAAACAAGGTAACCGTACCGGCGTTGAGCACATATGTACTGGCTCTTGGAAAGCACGGCAACAAAGATAATGACCGCGACGACGACCGGAGAGATGATAGAGGATGGACACGAAATAGAGATGAGGATTAAGCAGGACAAAATCATATAAGAGCTTTAAGTGGGGGTAGTGTAGCTGCCTCCTCTTCTTTTTTGGCAAAAATTAGCGAAATGATTTGTAAATTGTCTGAAAATAATTATAATAGAGAACAAGAATGAATGATCATTCATTTTCAGAGACGGAGGAAACAGCATGGGAAAAATGGATTATATAGAGGAACTTGTATCGTGGGAAGAAGAATTTGATTTTTATTTTCCGGTAAAGGTTCGTTTCTCAGAAACGGATATGTTCGGACACTTAAACAATACGGTGCCTTTTGCATATTTTGAACAGGCGAGGATCGAATTTTTTAAGAGCGCAGGCTTTATGCAGGAGTGGCTCAAGCCTGACAGTGAAACAATCCCTGTGGTGGCTGACCTGCAATGTGATTTCCTGAAACAGGTATATTTTGATGAAGACCTGAAAATATTCGTAAAAGCCAATTCAATCGGCAAGTCGTCAGTGGACATTCACTATATGGGCAAACGCGCAAGCGGATCCATCTGCTTTGTTGGCAGGGGTACAATCGTCCAGATTTCAAAGAAAACCGGTAAGGGGGTTCCATGGACCGACGCCATGAAAGAGCTCCTTGCCAAAAGCAAAAACACGGCGGTTTCATGACCCTTATCCGGCAAGACTTTAAAACCGTTAGCCGGAAAAACACCAGGTTTATCTTGCATCAAGCAATAGCTCCTGAGTCGGCAAGTGCATAAAGTTTCCGCTCATTTCAACGATTAACTCATTTTTTGAAAAATGTTTCTCCTTGCCGCAAATATAGTCACTTCATATCTTTGCATCACATATGATATCTTGACTAAATTTATACCCACCCCGCAGGTTCACAGCTGGCAAAGGCAAGGAGGGTTACAATACTTGAAGGAGAATGAATATACTCACAAGCCGTTACTCACCAAACGAGAAAGAGAAGTATTCGAACTGTTGGTACAAGATAAAACGACAAAAGAGATCGCGAGTGAATTGTTTATAAGCGAGAAGACGGTTCGGAATCATATTTCAAACGCCATGCAGAAGCTTGGCGTAAAGGGGCGTTCACAAGCTGTTGTAGAGCTCCTTCGAATGGGAGAGCTAGAACTTTGATCTAGACCGGCCATCCTGAAAAGGTGGCCGGTTAACACATTTTATGGGAGTGTTTTTTTGCTGGGCTGGAGTGTGGAAGCAATTCCTTCTTGAATTTTTCATGGAAAAAGTAGAAAATAGGTGCATGGTAAGGTCGCCATTGCCTTGGTATGTGAAATATTGAAAGTGGTCTTCCAGTTCCCAGAAAGATAGTATTTGACCTAATTTAAAATATAGAGTCCTTTGAACAGGAGTTGTAAGTTAATGGAGCTCGAAGTTAAAAAAGATGCAGCTGTTTTTGCTGATATTGAAAAAGATTTACGTTACATATCCGGGATCATCAAGCAAAAAGGCCGTGAAATTTTAAGTAATTATACGATTACGCCTCCCCAGTTTGTTGCCCTGCAGTGGCTATTTGAAGATGGAGACATGACAATCGGGGAACTCTCAAATAAAATGTTTCTTGCATTCAGCACGACGACGGACCTGGTTGATAGAATGGAAAAAAATCAGCTTGTTGTGAGGGTGAAGGATCCGAATGACCGGAGGGTAGTCCGGATTCACCTGCTTGAAGAAGGCGAACGGGTGATTGACGAAGTAATCAAAAAAAGGCAGCTTTATTTACAGGAAGTGCTGAAAAACTTTTCTGCCGAGGAGGTTGAACTTCTAAAAGCCAGTTTAATGAAATTACATCAAGAAATGCGTGGAGAATGAGGCGAGATTTTGAAACAGCCAATAGGAATAATAGACTCGGGAGTGGGCGGATTAACCGTAGCAAAAGAAATTATCCGCCAGCTGCCACATGAACAAATTATCTATCTGGGCGACACGGCAAGATGCCCATATGGCCCGCGGCCAGCAGAAGAAGTTAAGAGATTCACTTGGGAATTGACACAGTTTTTATTGAAAAAAAATATAAAAATGCTCGTAATTGCCTGCAATACTGCGACTGCCGTCGTTTTGGACGAGATCCGCAGCCAGCTTAAGATACCTGTTCTGGGCGTCATCCATCCTGGTGCTAGAACTGCTCTTAAGGTGACAAGCAACCGTAAAATTGGGGTAATTGGAACCGAAGGCACTGTAAAAAGCCGTGCCTACGAACACGCCCTGAAATCGATCAACCGGTCTGTACGCGTCACCAGCCTGGCCTGCCCTAAATTTGTTCCCCTTGTCGAGAGCGGTGAATATGATGGGCCAGTCGCGAAAAAAGTTGTGGCAGAGACACTTAAGCCACTTGCGAATCGGGGACTTGACACTTTGATTCTCGGATGCACCCATTATCCGCTTCTGGAACCGCTTATTAAAAACATAATGGGTGAAAAGGTGAGCGTTATCAGCTCCGGTGAAGAGACAGCCCGTGAAGTCAGCACCATCCTTCATCATAATGGCATGCTGAACGAAGGTGAAGATACTCCAGAGCATCATTTTTATACCACAGGTTCAAAGACAATATTTTCACGGATTGCCTCCCAATGGCTGGAACGTACCATTGAAGATGTTAAAACAATAAAATTGAAATGATAGAGCTCCCTGATATAGGGAGCCTATTTTTTTGTGCTGAAATTAGAACGCAATGCTTACATTTTCTACAAATTATTTTTGTCTCCTTTTGTCACTTAAAACTGTTCAAGGAATGTCCAAATTCTTTTCACCAGGCGGTCTAAATCATAAACAGGCCCGTATACATGTAGTACAAACTGTCTTGGAGGGATTTACATGTATAAAAATAATAGAACTGCCATGGCTGCCGCTGCAACCGCCCTGGCTGCCTCCGTTTTTTTGTCAGGGTGCGGCCTTTTCGGCGGAGAAGTGAAAAAGGAAATTGATCCTCCCCAGCAAGCGACTACCTTGAAGGAAGGGGAAGATATAGCGCTTGGAGAAAAATCCCAAACTGAAGCGAAACCAGATGCAAAAGAAGAAGCAGCGGAGAAAACCGTCATGACAGATCTTTACTTGATTGATAAAAACGGGTATGTCGTGGCACAGAAGATGGAATTGCCGAAAACAGAAAGTGTGGCAAAGCAGGCGCTCGAATACCTGGTTGTTGACGGGCCTGTCTCAGGAATCCTTCCAAACGGCTTCCGGGCTGTACTCCCGGCAGATACTCAAGTGTCAGTCAACATCAAGGATGGAACAGCAACCGTAGATTTTTCAAAGGAATTTAAGAATTACAACAAAGAAGACGAGCGGAGAATACTCGAGGCGGTGACCTATACACTTACACAGTTTGATTCCGTGAAAAAGGTAAAACTGCAGATGAACGGCCACGAACTGAAGGAAATGCCAGTAAATGGCACGCCAGTTGGGGAAACCTTGAGCCGGGGAGTCGGGATTAATGTCGATACCTCTGATGCTGTGGACATCAGCAATACAAGATCGCTCACATTGTACTATCTTGGCGGCGAGGAAGGAGCATACTATTATGTTCCAGTTACAAAAAGGGTCAGCAACAAGGAGAAGGACAATATTACTGCAGCTGTATATGAGCTCGTAAAAGGGCCAGCCCATGATTCAAACCTGCTATCAAATTTTCTGCCAGAAGTGAAGCTCGTTGACAAGCCAGTCGTTGAAAATGGCCAGGTAACACTAAACTTCAATGAATCAATTTACGAAAGTTTTGAGGACAAAGACGGCAAGGGTGATAAAGTCGTATCGGAGTATCTGTTAAATTCGCTAGTGCTCTCCCTGACAGAGCAAAAAGGGATAAAAAGTGTGGCAGTGAAGGTGAAAGGCGGCTCAGACATCGTGACGGATACCGGCAAGAAGCTGTCCGCACCGGTCACCCGTCCTGAAAATGTAAACACAGGTAGTTTCTAAACCGTATAATTTGGTATACTAGTTATGACAGTTAAAGAGGCATGCCCATGAGCTGCCTCTTATTTACTTTGAAAAAAGCACTTAGTTTGGTAAACGAACGAATGCGGCCGCCTGCGATATATTTAGACGGGCAACAGCAGAACGATAAAAAGGAGGACGATTCAGGAATGCGTTTTGACGGACGTGAACCATTGCAATTAAGGCCTGTACATATTGAAACAGAATACTTAAAACATCCGGAGGGATCAGTGCTCATTTCGGTGGGTGATACAAAGGTTATCTGTGCAGCCAGTATTGAAGAACGTGTCCCGCCGTTCATGCGAGGCTCGGGGAAAGGCTGGATCACCGCTGAATATTCAATGCTGCCCAGGGCTACTGAACAGAGGAACATAAGGGAATCATCCAAGGGAAAAATTACGGGAAGGACAATGGAAATACAGCGATTGATTGGAAGAGCCCTTAGAGCTGCAGTAAATCTGGACGCAATCGGTGAACGGACTGTGTGGATAGACTGTGATGTGATCCAGGCGGACGGCGGAACCCGCACAGCCTCCATTACCGGTGCTTTCGTCGCAATGGCACTTGCATTAACTAAGCTCCATAAGGATAAAAAACTTGCTGCCTATCCGGTTACAAATTTTCTGGCTGCTACCAGTGTAGGGATTTTGGAAAACAGCGATGTGGTTGTTGATTTGAATTACGTGGAGGATTCCGCGGCACTTGTGGATATGAATGTTGTAATGACAGGAAGCGGCGAATTCGTGGAATTGCAGGGAACAGGCGAAGAAGCGACTTTTTCCTACCAGCAGCTGCAGGATCTTTTAAAAGCTGCCCAGGAAGGCTTAACCGAATTATTCGAAATCCAAAAAATCGCCCTTGGGGAAGAAATCACGGAGAAAATAGAAAACGCATAATTGGGATGGGAGAGTAGGCGATGAAAGAAGTAATTATTGCCACGAAAAATAAAGGAAAGGCGAAAGAGTTTGAAAGGATTTTCCAGCCTAAAGGATTTTCCGTCAAAACACTGCTCGATTTCCCGGAAATAGACGAGGTGGAGGAAACAGGCACCACTTTTAAGGAAAATGCCATTTTAAAAGCGGAGACAGTATCAAAAGTGCTTGGCAAAATGGTCATAGCCGATGATTCGGGCCTCGAGGTGGATGCGCTGGAAGGCAGGCCGGGAGTTTATTCAGCAAGGTATGCAGGCATTGAAAAAAATGACGAAGCGAATATCGACAAAGTGCTTGATGAGCTGCGGAATGTCCCACAAGAGGAAAGGTCGGCAAGGTTTTGCTGCGCCCTGGCCGTTGCAGCCCCGGGTGCTGAGACGATTACGGTTTTTGGCACCTGCGAAGGTAAAATCCTTGCCGAACGCAGGGGCACACACGGGTTCGGGTATGATCCAGTCTTCCTTGTTTCGGAAACAGGGAAAACAATGGCTGAGCTTTTGCCGGAGGAGAAAAACAAGATCAGCCACCGTGCAAAAGCAATTGAAAAGCTTGAAAAAGCTCTAGGCCAGGGAGAATCGATATGGCCAAGATCCTGATTGTCAGTGACAGCCATGGTTCTGCCGGTATCCTGGGAAAATTGAAAGCCCGTCATCGGCAGGAAGTCGATCTAATGATCCACTGCGGCGATTCAGAGCTGGAGGCGGATGATTTAGCTATAAGCCACTACACAGCTGTAAGGGGCAATTGTGATTTCCATCCGGGTTTTCTGGAGGAGGCTGTGGAAGAAGTAAATGGCCACAGGATATTAATCACCCACGGACACCGGTATAATGTGAAGGCATCTCTATTAAGCCTGTCATACCGTGCTGAAGAGGTTAAAGCTGACATCGTCTGTTTTGGCCACTCCCATCAGCTGGGAGCAGAATTAATCAAGGGTGTTCTTTTCATAAACCCTGGCAGCATATTGCTGCCAAGGGGACGGAGAGAAAGAACTTATGTCATTCTCGAGCTAACAGAAAACCATGCATATATCCGCGTTTTTGACTATGATCGCGGAGAATTGGAAGAATTGAACATGAGCTTTCCGCTTCTCAAGTCAGGAGATTCTGACTATAATATATAGGGGAGCTCTTTGCTTCCCTTTATAAAAATTTGATTAGAACTATTGACTTTTAATCATTACGCTAATATAATAAAACTTGTCTTTAAAACGATGTCATGTCCCAGTCGCTAAGCACGATCGAGTAAGCTTCCAAGGAATAGCTTCAGCGTACTGATCGAGCCGCTTCTAGAATGATCTTTCTGAGATCAGGACGGAACGAATTCAATGTGTGTTCAAAACTAAATAATATAATATTAATATGTCCCAGTAGCTCAGCACGATCGAGTAAGCTTCGAA
>NZ_PGVB01000065.1 GCF_002860205.1 Bacillus sp. T33-2 | reverse complement strand
ATGCCCCAAGACTTTTAAGGCATGAAAAAAGGAGTACCTCCCCAAAATGTCGAAATGAGTAGTTACCACACAAACTCTAACGACTGGAGGAAGACTCCCTATGCCTATTATAAGACAAGGAAGCCTATTTGGCATTCAAGATTTATACGATTTAGAACCTACCCAACGATTTGAGGCTGTTTTCTCTACTATTGACCTGGATTCCGCGGTTTTGGCCGTTTCGAAAAAATCCTGGCTGGGTGCTCCAACCGAGCTCAATTACCCTGCGATGGTCTGTTCTTTGGTCGCCAGATTCATCGAGCGCATCCCGACGATAAAAGATCTTGTGAAAAGATTGAAACATGATTTCATCTTTCGGCTGGAATGTGGGTTCCTGTTTTCGGACCAGGTACCATCCGAATCATCGTATTCCCGTTTGATCGAAAAACTATCAGAGAGCGACGTCACTGAAAAGATAAAAGAATCCATTCTTCTTCAAGCAATTGAGGAAGGTTTTGTAGATGACGAAAATATAGCGATTGATGCTTCCCACTTCGAGGCCAGGGACAAGGCGCCCGCTAAAGAAAAGAAACCAAAACCAGAACCCAAGAAGCGTGGCCGCAAAAAGAAAGAAGAAAAAGAACAATATGACCAACAAAAGCGAGCAGAAGAGCTGAACAAAACGCTTTACGAAAAGACCATCGCCGCTCAGCTTGACGTTTCCCTTGAAGAGCTGCGCTCTGAAATGCCAGTAGAGCCTGCCTGGGGGATTAAGAAAAACAGCGAAGGAAAAAACGTTTTCTGGTATGGATACAAAGCCCACCTGGCTGTTGGAACGAAGAGCCAATATATTATTCAATCCATCATGAGCTCTGGCAGCCTGAATGATGGCAAGGCAGCGATTCCCCTTTTGAAGGGTATTCAAGAGCTGCCGCTTTCCATTCAGTATGGATGCATGGATGCCGGCTTTGATTTCGTTCCCATTTATCAACAACTCTTCCGGATGGATGCCCACTGCATTATTGCCTATAATAAACGTGGCGAGGGAGAAATGGCTGGCTATGACCAGCATTTCGCTCCCACTTGTGTCAGAGAGCATTCATACCGCTATGACAGCTATGACAAGAAATACAAATCCTTAAAATACGTGCGTCCCAAAGAGTGTGAAGGCTGCCCTTTGGCACAAGATTCATTGTGCCAAAAAGTCTATAAAGTCCGGATCGAAACGGATCTCAGAAGATATACGGCCCCGGCAAGAGGTTCCGAAAAGTGGAAGGCTCTCTACTCAGAGAGAACAGCCGTTGAACGAGTAAATGCGTATTTAAAAGAATTTTTCCAGTTAAATAATGTACGGCACCGTAAAGGGAAAAAGGCCAAACTCCACTTTGATTTAGTCACACTTGTTTACAACGCATCAAAATTAGCCGTAGATCGCATTAACCGCATGTTGCAAAGCCAACAAACCGTAGCAGCTTAATTTTTAAAAAAGTAAAATTTAGAGTCGGGGAAGTCTCAACTTTTTAAGAAAGAGCAATTATGAAATTGATTC
>NZ_PGVB01000064.1 GCF_002860205.1 Bacillus sp. T33-2 | reverse complement strand
TTGAGACTCCCACGGCTAAAGCCGCAAGCCCTAAACCTTACGGTTTGACGGGTGGGATTCTTGAGTGACTAAGCGTTCGCAGTCCATTTCTGTTTTGAACAGTCCTCAAGGTGAGGGCATCCCATTGCCCCTCCTAAGACAGTGCATATAGCATCTTAGGCTGATTGACTTTTACCATCAACCACAGGTGCATATCGAATATTCATAGCACCAATTATGTCTCTATGTTTCTCAAATCCGCATTTACACTTATACTTTCTATCTTGCGCCTTGTTTTTCTCAGAACATTTAGGGCATGTTTGACTTGTGTATGCAGGATTCGCATATTCAACTTTAATTCCTTCTAACTCAGCTTTGTATTCAATGAATTGAGATAGGCGATAGAATGACCATGTGTGCAAATTCTTTTCGTTTTTACGACTGGTTCTTGTCGTCTGTCTGATATTCGCTAATTGTTCTAAACGAATGACAGATATTTTATTTTCTTTAGCAAAATTAACAATCGCACGACTCACTTTATGGTCTTGATCTTCCATCCAACGCTGTTCTTTGTTTTTTGAATGTCGGATAGCATTTAATTTTTTCTTTTTACCCAATGCTTTGCGGACAGAACGAAACTTTCTTTTTTTGTATTTGTTGTGTCTGCCATTACCAAAGAATCGTACCTTTTCATCGTCTGTTACAGCAACAGCAGGTACTTTTAGTCCTAAATCAACACCCATTACTTTTAATCCTGTTTTTTGAACAGTAGGAATGGTGATAGAAATTTGTGCAATCCACTTGTCTGACTTTTTGGTGATGCGCAGTGTGCCTAATTTATGTTTAAGCAAATCAAAGTTTCGATTATCTTTATCAACCAATAATGCACGGATAGGTGTTTTCTTGGCTTTACCGTCAACCATGATTGGCAAGGAAATA
Organism: Bacillus sp. T33-2; assembly: GCF_002860205.1. Lineage (GTDB taxonomy): Bacteria > Bacillota > Bacilli > Bacillales > Cytobacillaceae > T33-2. The sequence goes on along the minus strand of NZ_PGVB01000064.1, from coordinate 890 downwards.
TGAGTGAAATCAAAAGAATAGTTTTGATTATTCCAGATACACATAGGTTTCTTTAGGACTGGAACTGTCTCAAATTTTGTTTTCTTTGCTTTCTTGAAAACACTTTTTGCGTCTTTAACCGCTTGGTTTTTTACCGCACTTGGCAGAGATACATCAACGTTTTTACTTGATTTCTTAGTGGCTTTCTTTTCTTTTACCATTTCAGATACAAGTTCATTGATTGTTGAAATATATGTTTTACTCATTTCAGTCAAAATCAAAGCTTGCTCTTTCGTAGGTAGCAATTTAATTTTTACAGTGATTGTTTGCGAAATGATTTCACCCCCTTGTTTTTTGTTGTTCAACATATCGCTTTATGGTTTGACTCGACACATTTCCTGCGGTAGAAACAAAATAAGAACGTGTCCATAAACTCGGCAACGTGTCGAGGTGCGGAAATTCTTCACGCAACTGTTTAGATGTCACTCCTTTGATCTTTGCCATTATATTTGCAGGACTTAACGTAGGCAGTGTATTTAGAAACATGTGTGCATGGTCTTTGTCACATTCTAAAGCGATCACTTTTATTTTTAGTGATTCGCATATTTCATGTACCATCTCTTTAAATCTCTGTTCTACTTTGCTATCAAGAAATATTTTTCTTCTGTATCGAGGGCAAAACACAAAGTGATAGTTAATTAATGAAACTGTTGTGGCTGTTCTTCTATATTCTTCCATACCTATATTTTATAAGTTTAAGGAAACAACTACAACAAATATATAAAAATAAAGATAGTGGAATTTTCAAATACTTGAAACACCACAAAACCTTACGGTTAAAAGTGGCACTCCGTATTTGACCTCACTATCATCCCATGTCTAAAGACGGGCTGCGCCCTGCATGGGCTTTC
>NZ_PGVB01000063.1 GCF_002860205.1 Bacillus sp. T33-2 | reverse complement strand
AAATGGCGGTCCCGACGGGAATCGAACCCGCGATCTCCTGCGTGACAGGCAGGCATGTTAACCGCTACACCACGGGACCAGATTGCGGGGGCAGGATTTGAACCTGCGACCTTCGGGTTATGAGCCCGACGAGCTACCGGACTGCTCCACCCCGCGACGGTATTATTTCATATAATGTTGCATATGCTCATAGAGAGCAACTGTCCCGATCTCAGAAAGCTTACTCAAGCAGCAACTAGATCGGTACAACTCATCTTTTATTCGATGAAGTAACGCTCGTTGCTCCACCCCGCGACGGTATTATTTAGTGCCAATTACTTTTTTAACAGTAATATGGCGGAGGAAGAGGGATTCGAACCCCCGCGCGGTGTAACCCGCCTGTCGGTTTTCAAGACCGATCCCTTCAGCCAGACTTGGGTATTCCTCCGTAATATAATGGTGGACCTTGTAGGACTCGAACCTACGACCGGACGGTTATGAGCCGTCTGCTCTAACCAGCTGAGCTAAAGGTCCATGTTTAATATTATAAAAATTATGTTGATTCCAACTCTGTTGTCTGTCCCCATCTCGGAAAGCTTATTCAAGCAGCAGCTCGATGGGTACAACTGGGAGCATCTCATGGTAGCCTTGCTCGTTGCTCTAACCAGCTGAGCTAAAGGTCCAAATATAATAATGGTAGCGGCGGAGGGGATCGAACCCCCGACCTTACGGGTATGAACCGTACGCTCTAGCCAGCTGAGCTACACCGCCAAGTTATTGTATTAATATATTGGTGGAGCCTAGCGGGATCGAACCGCTGACCTCCTGCGTGCAAAGCAGGCGCTCTCCCAGCTGAGCTAAGGCCCCAATATTTTGAATGGTCGGGAAGACAGGATTCGAACCTGCGACCCCTTGGTCCCAAACCAAGTGCTCTACCAAGCTGAGCTACTTCCCGATAATTAACTAATGGCGCGCCCGACAGGAGTCGAACCCATAACCTTCTGATCCGTAGTCAGACGCTCTATCCAATTGAGCTACGGGCGCATTAAATATTTGGTGCCGAGGACCGGAATCGAACCGGTACGGTAGTCACCTACCGCAGGATTTTAAGTCCTGTGCGTCTGCCAGTTCCGCCACCCCGGCATAAAAATGGAGCGGAAGACGGGATTCGAACCCGCGACCCCCACCTTGGCAAGGTGATGTTCTAC
>NZ_PGVB01000062.1 GCF_002860205.1 Bacillus sp. T33-2 | reverse complement strand
CAAGAATCCCACCCGTCAAACCGTAAGGTTTAGGGCTTGCGGCTTTAGCCGTGGGAGTCTCAAGAAGTATGTTATTTAGCATTGCCACAAGAACACATCGGTGAATATCGATATTTTTCTGGAGAGATTTTAATTAAAAACGGCGATATTCTTCACCTGAAAAGTGGATTTATTGTAGTAAGTCTACACTAATTCAACCGGAATCATTTGAGTTTAGTGATTATGAGTTCATTTTTTATGCGGATTGGGCCCTTGGCGATATTAAAAAGGCGTTACTGGACATTGAAACTCATAATTGACCAAGTAAAAAGTATTTCTAATGACCTCTCTAAGAAAAAAGCAAGTATTGCAAAGTCTGTTCTAAGTATTTCTATACATACGGCTTTGATAGAGATTTACTAAGTTTTCTTGAATTTTCACAGCGTTACTCTGATAATGTCAGTAGAGAAACAACGGAATACAGGTCGCCAAAAACCCCTTGATACTGAGGGAGAACCTGATCCAGGGCTGCTTGGAATTCACAAAAAATCCCGCCCTACAAAAGGACGGGACAGCTGCCAAATTCAAATTAGCTTAGTAATTTAAACCGTCTCCAAACTGGTAGAAGCCTTCAATGCCGACAGGAAGCTTCCCGCCTGGCTGGGCTCCAAAGATCACGTCAACCGCGGCGTTCCAGGCTGTTGGTACCGGGGATCCCCAGCGCTCTACAGCATAGGTGGCCAGGTAGGCTCCAACATCCGGGTAATTTTTTATATCATACGGCAGCCCGAGTGAAAGTGCTGCTACTGGCTTTCCAGTTCCCTGCAGAGCTTTGACCAGTTTAGCTTGTCCTGCAGGCAATTCACCTGGTGAGAAGGTGGCAACAATAACCCTGTCGGCCTGCTTGGCGAGTGCCACAGCTTGGCTAATTTCAGCATCAGACGAGTCGTTAGCAGTGATGTAACTTAATACTTTACCTGCTGATTTTTCGTCAACAGCTTTTGCTATATCATTGATGTAGTAATTCGATCCATAGATCTTTGGTCCAACGACAAGGGTGGTTTGTTCGGCTGCTGAGTTGAAAGGCAGTACACTGTTGTTTTTGAGGAGTGTTATCGATTTCCTCGCAACATCTGCAGCAAATTGCTTATGTTCTGGAGTATTGACCACGCTGGTTGCCTTTGCAGGATCATCGTAGCGGTCATTTAACAGATTATATTTGAACTTTGCTTTTAAGATGCGTTTAAGTGATTCGTCGACCCTTTTTTCAGTTAGTTCACCTGACTGCAGGGCATTGTACAGCGCGTCGTATGTCTCCAGCTGTTCCTCATATGTTCCTGTTGCCATGACAATATCAGCACCTGCATTTATCGCCATGACTCCTGCCTGGCCCGCACCCCAGTTCTCAGCGATGGCATGCATGCTCATCGCGTCAGTGACAATGATTCCGTCGAAGCCCATTTGCTCGCGGAGAAGCCCTGTGAGCACCGGTTTGGAAAGTGTGGCTGGGAGTTCAGGGTCAATTGCATTAATGATCACATGTGCCGTCATGATCGAATCAACACCAGCGTCAATCGCTGCCTGGAAAGGAGGCAGATGCACTTCCTCCAGCGTTTTGCGGTCATAGTTCACGGCAGCCAGTCCTAAATGTGAGTCAACACTTGTATCACCATGTCCTGGGAAATGTTTTGCTGTTGCCACTACACCATTTTCTTGATAACCCTTCGTTTGGGCTGCTGTCATTTTGGATACGAGGTCTGTTTTTTCGCCAAAGGATCTGACACCGATAACAGGATTTGCCGGATTTGTATTGACATCTGCTACCGGTGAGTAATTCCAGTTAAAGCCTGTTGCTTTTGACTCGACAGCAGTGATTCGCGCTATTTCCTTAGCGGCTGCAAGGTCTCTTGTTGCACCTATGCCCATCTGGCGCGGGAACGTCGTTGCATCGGTGACATGCTGGACGACTCCATATTCAAGGTCTGCAGAAATGAATAATGGTAGTGTTGTGCGGGTTTCAGAAGCCCACTTTTGCAGCTGGTTGTTATATTTCGCTGTTGTCTGTGCATTCCGTTCCCCATATACAATGACAGAGCCGACATTATACTCCTGGATTAATTTCCGTGTCCTGTCGTCCGGCATTTGAGCTTGATTATCATGAGTCGATGGCATAACCAGCTGCCCAATCTTTTCTTTGTCGGACATACGCGCAATTATTCGCTGTACCATGCCATTGTTGGCCTTGTCATATTTATGGCCTGGATGCTGGTGCCCATTGCTGGACTGGGCGCTAACCGCAAAAGGTAGAATCAGAGTAGAGGCTAATACTAGACTGCTTAAATAAGTACAGAACTTTTTCATGTTTTCCTCCTCTAAAATTTTTTTGCCAACTGCCAAAGTAAGCTCCCTTCCTATGTAATCGCTTTCAATGAAAGGTTAGCATTTTGAAAGAAAATGCGTCAACGAATAACCACGGTGATGCGTAAAATTGCTACTTAAGCCATAGTATTTCGACTTTAGAAACAGTTTTGCTAGGTTTTTAGTTATGGAAAATAGACATTCTCCTATATTTTTGTCCTAAAAGAAGAGCGTGTCAGTGACCAGGAAGTAGGAAAAGCACGATAGGATAATAACTGATATAGCTGAAGGTTTTGACCTAAACTAGAGTCCAAAAGGGGGTGGAAAATGGAGATGTCCGCAGCATCACTGAAATTGTTTGCGTCGCGGTTCGACCGATATTTGTATTGCAAGGACTCATCAAAGCTGGAAAGGCAGGAACAGATGAATTGTTGAATTTTCAGTAAAATATAACAGTATTATTAGATTGTATTATAATTTTTAGACATACGACAAAAAGGGGTATTTCCAATGGAAGATTGTTTTATATGCCAAAAGCATGCGTGAAGCATCACAACTTCAGGAGTAACGATCTATGAGGACGAGTATGTTTATGTGAGCCACATCGACAAAAGTGGAAAACCGAACTACCTGGGCCATCTCATGATTGACTTAAAGAGGCACGTACCAACAATTGGAGATATGATGATGGAGGAAGCACAAGCATTCGGGATGGCCATGGCAAGAGTTAGTAAAGCACTAATGGAGGTTGAAAAGGCTGAGCACATCTATTCCCTTGTTTTAGGTGATTCTGTTCCACACCTTCATATGCATCTAGTACCCCGCTATCCAAATACACCCAAAGCTTATTGGGGGCCAATGGAAGCATATGATTGGGAAGATGCTCCTGTGGGTGAAGCAATGAAGTTCTGAAACTAAGTACACGTATTAAATTATATCTGGAGAATAATACGAATGAATAAATCTATTAAAGCATTTAGCTGGGTCGGCAGTCAGGAAAATTTCGTTGATCAACTTAATGTCCATCAAATTAACCGAATAATGGTTGGACGTTACGGAGGGAGCTCAACAGCAGGCCAGTATAAAAACGAAGATGGCTGCTTGGTATGGCAGGATGAAAAAGAAGAGTGGGAGCTTGCAATCATCTTGGATGCACATCATACTGCTGAGAGTGCCGAACTAGTATTAGAACAGTTTTTAAATAGAAAAACAGACATCACACGTCTTTTATCCCGGCCTGTTGTTTATTCTTTTAAAAGACTTGAAGAAATGGTTTTAAAACTATTTCAAGGAGAAGATTTTCTAACTGCTTGCCGCAATGTAAGGGGAGAAACAGCGTGTTTAATTGTTGCAAGAAAAGACAAATATCTTTGGTGGTTTTCGGTAGGAGACTGTATTCTATACTTATTCCATGAAGAACTTGCTGCACTTGGCCAGTATCAGGTCAATCAAAGGCAATTTTACGAATGGCTGGGACAAGTGAATACTTTTGAACAGTCGGTGCCTTGTTATACTAGTGGAACGAAGGAATTAAGAAAAGGGATAAATCATATCTTCCTGACTACTGATGGGTTGGTTGAATGTCCGAACGAGCCATTTTTAGATCCAAGTGAAATATTTAAAGTATTGTCAGATTCTCCAGGTGACAAAAATATTCTGCCACTACTGCAAACACTTAAACAGAACGATGCCAGGGACAGCACTACCATCGTTGCATGGGATGTAAGTATATCAAAAGACGCAAGCAGACCAAGCGATGAATAGGATATGTGGACATATGGCCAATTTCTGCAGTGCATACTACCATAAAAGTGCTTATAGGATTTTTTCATTAATTAAAAGGATGCCTGTCTTTATGCTGGTGATGAAGGACAAAATCGTTCGGCAAAATGGCAAAAGTATCCTTCATACGGTTTATGAAGGACAAAATCGTGGGAATGTAAATTACTTTGTGTAAATGGTTTATTAACAATAATTTTGACTACACTTTAGGTTCTGGAAAAACAACTCTTCTTCACCATATTTTAAAACGGGGAGAAGGATTGGTCATATCTCATAAAGCTGTTATTGGAGCATACGAACAAAGGGATTATCAATTTGATAAAGATGAAACTGTATTGGATTACAGGAATAAGGGTAATAAGCCTGGTGTCAGGCGTTTTTTATTGGAAGATTTTTTGCGCGTCAACTGTGAAACCCTTCAAAACATCTGAATGAATGATTCCTGTCTCTTTTATAACAGCGGTTTGTTCATATTGACCTTTTTCGTCTAACCGATAGATTTGCACGGTTGATAAAAGGGGATTAACAATCCAGTATTCTTTGACGCCGTATTGCATATACAGGTTTAATTTGTGCACCAGGTCATGGGACTGATTGGAAGGACTGACGATTTCGATGATCAACGAAGGGATGCCCACATATTTATTTTCTTCTATTCCGTCTTCGTCACAAATTACTGAAATATCGGGAACCACTATTTTCGTTCCTTCCAAGTCCTCCCTACGAAGTTCGACGTCATACGGAGCATGAAAAACTTCACAATCCTTGTCCTCTAAAAAGTTGAATAAGCTGGCATGTAATCTGCTGGATATTCTTTGATGCCTCGTGGATGGGGAAGGAACCATGAACACTGCCCCGTCAATATACTCCAATAAGCGATTGGTTGATTCCCTTAACTTATGGAATTCTTCCAAAGATATAAGATTCTTGTTTGGCAGCTCCATAGATAAGACACCCTCCTTCTTAATCAAAAATAAATACCTTTATGTATGATTATATTCTGGATTGATTTCAGAAACAAAGCTTTTGCGAAATCGGGCTCTGACCGTAACCAATGCGCAAAATGACATATTAAAGCCGCAGAGGATTATACTTAAGTTATGTCGGTCTAAACGGGACACTTCAGTTTATGTTATGCGCGCTATCAAAATACATAAGTCTAGAGGAGGAGAGATTCGTGAAGCTAGGCTTGGAAAATAGAGTAGCTGTTATCACAGGTGCCAGTGCAGGGATTGGATTGGCAATTGCCCGTGGCTTTCTGGAGGAAGGGGCGATGGTAGTCGGGGGCAGCCGCACTATTATTTCATTGGAGCAACTTGGCTATGGGGACACGCTCTTACCTGTGCCAGTTGATTTAAGTACCCCGGAGGGCCCGGTACGTCTAATCCAGGCGGCAATAAATAAGTTTGGCAAAATTGATGTGCTCGTGAATAACGTCGGAATTGCGCCGTCCCGAGAGGGATTTTTGAGTGTAAGTGACGAGGATTGGACAGAAATGTTTGAAACCAATCTGATCAGCATGGTTCGCGCCAGCCGTGCTGCACTTCCTCATATGATTAAGCAACAGAGTGGGTCAATCATAAATATCGCGTCAGAGAGTGGACGGCAGCCTGACACAATATTGGTCGATTACAGCGCAATGAAAGCCGCAATGCTCAGTATATCGAAGGCGTTGGCAAATGAGTTTGGTCCTCAGGGAATACGCGTAAATTCCGTTTCGCCGGGGCCGACCCGCACTCCGTTATGGGACAAGCCGGGGGGATTTGCAGAAGGGCTGGCTGAACAGTTTGGAATGGATAAGGACGAGGCGATAGAGCATTTTGCAAAAAATGTGCGACAGCTTCCTGTTGGCCGCCTGGGCCGTCCCGAAGAAGTAGCGGCTGTTGTCCTGTTCCTGGCATCCGATCAGGCAGCTTTTGTGACAGGTGCCGAATATACTGTTAATGGTGGATCACTTCGGGCGTTTTAGTCGGACAGACCGCAAGAAAAACTAAGCTGGATACCATTCCTGCTTAGTTTTTTTACTATTTAAACCCTACAAATCCCCAACTGCCATTGCTTCAATCTCTACCATACGTCCCTAATCAGCTTGCGGACTTCAACCGCGGAGCTGGCTGGCGGATTCAATGTATTGACGTACCGATCCCGGATATTCCGTACAACCTGCATTTGTGAAATATCGGTCAAAAAGAAGGTTAATTTCACTACATCATTAAAGCTGAGTTGTGCAGCTTCCAATGCGTGTTTGATATTTTCGAAAACCTGCTTCGTCTGTGAGGCCAGATCCCCTGTACCGATCACTTGGCCATCCTTGTTCAGGGCCACCTGTCCGGATACATAAATCGTCCGTACGTTCCTCACTTCCACCACGTTCGTATAACCAAACGTTCCTGGCATTGTTTCAGGGTTTATGAATTTTACTTGTTTACTTTGCTCCACCTCATTTTCTCCTTTCTGACCGCTCTCAATTGTGTGGCAAAATAATTTTCACACATCCTCGGAATTTCTTTCCATTTTGCAACCAGCGGCTTAGTTTTTTGTATGAAAAAACAACCTATCATACTATGATTCAGATAAATATAATATAAGGTGGTTGTTAATATGGAGCAAATCGAACTAGCTCTTCCAGCCAGCCCAACCTATTCAACGAGGAATGGCAGTTCCCTGATTTACCGATACTATCCCGCACAGTCCGAGTCGGCAATGATTCTTATCCACGGAATCTCGGAAGACAGCAAGTACCTTTACCCGCTGGCCGAATTTGTTTCATCCAACAATCTTGCGAAGGTCTATACCCCTGATTTGCGCGGTTACGGCGAGAATCCAGCCAGAAGGGGGGATGTTGATTACATTGGTCAAACGGAGGATGACCTGGCAGACTTTGTTCAACAAATTAGGAAGGACCAAGCTATTAGTAAGATCATTATTGCCGGGCACTCAGCAGGCGGAGGGACGGCTATCCGCTTTATGACAGGCAAATATTCTGACCTCGCCGATGCCTGTCTCCTATTGGCGCCCCATCTAGGCCCAGGCGCACCAACAGAAAGACCGTCCGATGGCACCATAATTGTGGACATGAAGAGGATGATTGGGCTGTATTTGTTGAACGCTCTCGGAATCAGACGGTGGAATGGTCTCACTGTGTTGAAAGTGGACCGCCCGGAAGAGCTTCGGCATGGAAGTGAAACACTGGAAATGAGCTACAGGCTGATGATGTCTCGAACCTTGTTAAAGTATAAACAGGGGCTACGAAAGCTCACTAAGCCTGCCTTCGTACTCGTGGGCGAAAATGATGAGGTTTTTTATGCCGATCAGTACGAGCCTGTTTTTTCAACCTATACCAAAATAAAAGTTGAACAAATATCTAATGAGACCCATGATGGCATTTTGTCCAACATAGAGACTCACAAACTTGTCAGGGAATGGTTAACAAGCCTGACGATATAAGATGAGGGGCCAGACCCCCGGTGCATTAACGCGCTACCGTACCGGGGGTCAGGCCCCATTTTTTAGAAAAGATTCCTCAATTCTGTTATGGCTAAAACTACAAACGTTATAATACTTAGCGACAGGAAGGCATTTGAAAGCCATTTGTTGCGGTCTCCCGGCTGCAGGTACTTTTTTGAATTGAGCAGCCAGAGGAGTGTGAATGCCAAAAATGGCATAAATAGAGCTCCGAGGGCTCCATAGGCGATAATGAGCCCGACCGGCTTCCCGATAAAATGGAGCAGCATTGGCGGGAATGTCAGCCAGAGCACATAAAAGCGGAATGATTTAGTTTTGCTGAGGTCTTCCGTTCTTATATTTGAATGACGGACAGTCCTGATAAAATCGGCAAAGAGATAAGAAACCCCATTCCAGACACCGAGAACAGAAGTGAACGAGGCCGACCAGAACCCAAGCAGGAAAAGCCAGCGGACAGCTGGATTAAGTTCATTCCCAAGGATCGAGGCAAAAGAAACAAGCCCCTGTTCCCCGCTAATCCCGGTATCAGTTCCATACAATAAAGCTGCACCTAGCACCAATAGGGAAATCGTGAAAATGGCTGTGACAATATACGCCACTGCGGAATCGTACCGCATGAGTCTGACCAGAGCGGAACCTTTCCAGTTGTTTTCCTGTAGCCAATACCCGTAAGACGCCATTGTCAGGGAACCGCCGACTCCTCCGATCAGCCCTAACGCATATAGCAGTGAACCCTTTGGAAGTGTGGGAGCAGCTGTGTCCCACAAGTCCCCGAGCTGGGGGATAACGAGGATGGCGGAGCCGACTACCGTCAGAAACATTAAGGCAACAAGCAGATTCATCGTTCTTTCAAAGGTTTTGTACGCGCCCCTCCAGACTAGCAAAAAAGCAAGGATGCCGTGAAAAACTGCCCAGCCCCACAACGGAAAGATTGGAAACAATGCTGCCATGGCAAGAGCGCAAGAAGATGTTCCGGCTGCTCCATATACAAATCCCCAGATAATCGAGTATGAAGCGAAATAGCCTGTTGCCCATTTTCCAATGGAGCGCCAGCCTTCAAGAATCGTTTTCCCACTGACAAGATGCCAGCGGCCAACTCCCTCGTTAAGCGCGAATTTTAAAATGGCGCCTGCAACTATGGCCCATAGAAAAACGAGGCCATACTTTGTACCGGCCACAAGGGCTGCAACCAGATCCCCGGCACCGACACCAGTAGCTGCTACAATCAGGCCGGGTCCAATTACGCTCCGTTTGTTGCTTGCAGGTTTTCTGGGTCCTAAAGGGACTTCAGTCTTTGTCAAGTTTTCCATTCACATTCCCCCCATCCATATAGCCCGGCAAAAATCATCATCAATTATGTAAAATTTGAAACGGGCATTATAGAATCATTTATCCGAAATGAATGAGTTTGAAACATAAAAAAGATGCCTGACCCCCGCCGCGGTGATGAATTAACGCGCTGGGGATCAGGCACCTACAATTTTACCGATACCTCCGTACCGTCCTTCAATTTGACATCCACTAATATGAGTCCTTCGTAACAGCGAAGTTCACCGATGGTTTGCTTCACCAATTCCTTGCTAAGTTTACTGTTAAGGGGAATGAAAGATATGTTGGTTTTATGCTCTGAGTGGTGGTTGGCCCATTTCGTGATGTTTTTTAAAAACATCTCTGAGGTGAGAAGTGAACAGCCTGCTTTTAAAATGGCATATGGTATCGGTATGTTCAATCTTAGATTCTTGTCTGTTTTGATTTTTACTTTAATCATCGGAAATCCCTATTCAATAAAGACGGCTACGGAGTCGCCATTTGCTGCTTTGATGTCTACTATTTGTCCGTCCAGTTCATGTTCGATCGCTTCGATCAGCAAGTTTATATCAATTTCCTTCACATATTTTTCAGATTGTGGAATGCTTGCGGCAATACTATGCCCTGTCTTTAACACCGCTTTTACAAGCTTAAGCGGCAGGTTAACATTGACGTTGTCGTTTTCCTTGGAAATTACACGGACTTTTAATATTTTGTCAAGGTAGTCATTCGACTTATGTAAAGCATGTTCTCCTTCTTTTTCTTTTAGCACCTGGATGAGCTCCGCTGCTTTATCGGAGTCGATTTTTCCTTCTTGGACCATTGTCAAAACCCTGGAAATTTCCTCTTTCATCATTGATTCCTCCTACTCACCTTTTAAAAGTTTTATTGCTTCTTCAGGGGTGATTTCTCCCTTTTCCAGCATGGAAACAATCTTTTTCTCATCCGATTCGGACTTCTTTTGCTGCTCATATCCAAGGGCCGTAATAACGTCGTTCAGCTTTCCTCGCACGGTAGGGTAGGAAATCCCAAGTTCCTTTTCAACCTCTTTAATATTCCCCCTGCATACAAGAAAAGTCTCGACAAATTGAAGCTGCTCCTGCGAAAGGGAGGCGAACTTCGACAGCTCGAAATCATTTTCAATTGTTGTGTGGCAATGAGTGCAGTGCAATTTTGTGATTTTCAACGTCTTGCTGCAGACAGGGCAACTCGTAATAACAGGATAGGCCATAATATAATCCTTTCGTTTATTTGTTTAAATTATATAATCAAATGTTTAAAAAGTAAATAATTAATCATAAATAAATTAAAATTATTAATTTTAATATTAATTTTCATTTATCAAGCTTGAGTAATACGGGTTGTGCGAAGAATACATCCACCATATTCAAGCTGTAAAAAACCGACCATTGATGGAAGTTGTAGAGGGAATTAGTTTTAAATTGGTAAACAAAAAGCATTTGATGCCGGAGTCACGCAAATGCTTTTGCTAATGATGATTAGAGGGGCGTATATTTGTTGCTTCCAGGAAGTGCTTTAACCGTTTTCCAGGCATTAATCGCGTCTTCGCGGCTTTTTCCTTTATTATTGGGGTCTGCGAAGTAGTCACGGATATATTGATTGTATTCAAATTGAGGGGCGATTTTTTTGTTGTAAGAAGGGTCTTTCTTTCGTTCTTCTTCTTCATACCAGGCCTTGACAACATCGCGATATGTCTTTCCTGCATTGTTTTTAAAATAGTTCTGAATATATGTGGAAAAATGGAATTTAGAATTAATTACTGATTTGAAAAAAGCCCTGACATCCTGGGTGCAACGATGGTTTTCAGCAATGACCGTATCAAGGCTCAATTTGTCTTTTGTATTGGATTTTGTTACGGCCTTTGAACTTCTCAAAGGTTTTATGATCTCGCCTGTTTGAAGAAACGTCGCAATACGAGCTGAAATCTCAAGCTTCGAGCCATTCGTGCTGATTCCATTATATCTGCAAAACATTTGCAGTTCTTCTTTCAGCCAATAAAAATCTTTAAATTGCTCCACGCTAATATCTTTTGTAAGCTCAGGCCTCATCTTATAACCCCTCCCTATTTATTTATAGAACAAACGTTCCTGCTAAACGAATTTATGCACTTGTTCTTCAATTCTTTTCTAATATTCTCACTCCGTTTGCTTCTCCCACAATCACTTTGTTTGCCATTCCAATGAACAGCCCTGTTTCTACGACGCCTAAAAGAAGCTTTAAGTTTTTATGAAGCTCGTGTGGATCTGGGATGCTATCGAACTGGCAATCCAATATGTAATTTCCATTATCTGAAAGAAATACACCGTTGTCCCGCGTTCTTAATTTTGGCTTGCATCCAAGTCCTGTGATTTTGCGGGCTGTTATTTCCCAGCCGAAGGGCACGACTTCAACCGGGAGTGCAAAGCGGCCCAGCCTTGAAACGATTTTTGAATCATCGACAACGATGATTAATTCCCCGGAGGCAGCATCGACTATTTTCTCCCTTAGCAATGAGCCGCCTCCACCTTTGATCAAATTAAAATCCGAATCGACTTCGTCAGCACCATCAATTGCCAAGTCCAGGCTGCTTACCTCCGAAAAATCGGTCAAAGGGATGCCAAACCCGGTTGCCCATTGCTCAGTACGCCGGGAAGATGGGATGCCTTTGACATTCAAGCCGTTCTTCACGAGTTCACCGAGTTTTTGCAATGTCCAGTATATGGTTGAGCCCGATCCCAACCCAACGGTCATACCATCCTTTATCAATTCAACAGCTTTTTCACCGGCTGATTTCTTTTTCACGTCTATGTAATCCAATTTTAACCCACCTTAAGATTCTTTTTTCCTATTATTATACAGGATTATAGACAACGGTTTCTAACAGCATAATGTAATTTGAAAAGAAGGGATGGCTGTTATTGAACAAGAGGATGGTTTTGCGAGTAGACCGATCGGGGACTTGAAAAATGACTGGAATCTGGCTTTAACGGATGAAATCCCGATTGAATTACAAGTGAATTCAGGAGCCTCTGATACGCAGCTTGATCTGCAGGGAATGCAGCTGGCCAACCTGGAGGTGAAGGCTGGAGTCGATGATATTGAGATCGACCTGCGAGGGGATTCGAAAAAAAGCTTTGATGTAAAGCTGCAAATGAGTGTTGGTGAGTCCACAATCATTTTACCAGAGGATGTGGGAGTGAAAATTACTTCCGAAAAGGGAATTCCAAAGGTGATGGGATCTACATCAACAAAGCATATGAGGATGCAGATATCATTATCAATGTAGATACGGAAATGGGCGTTGGAGAGGCCAATTTCAAGATTCTTTAGCATGGACAATTCCTGGAGAAGGTCGAATAGAAAGGCTCTAATCGACTTTGGGCATGCTCATTTTTTTGCAAAGGTCGAATAGGAAGGCTCTAATCGACTTTAGGCATGCTCATTTTTTTGAAAGGGTCGAATAGAAAGGCTCTAATCGACT
>NZ_PGVB01000007.1 GCF_002860205.1 Bacillus sp. T33-2 | reverse complement strand
TGCATAATTGATCATCTCCTTATTGGAAAGTATAACCAATTACACAAAACTTTTTACATTCTCTACGATTCCGCTAAGATTGATGTAGTTAAATTTTCAGAAATTAAATCGTCCCTTACAATTTTATAGACATTTATTTTGCTTGGTCATCATAATAACTTCAACTTTCCTCTTCCTATCTTTTATTCCTGTTAAATCAAAAGCAAGCTTATATCCTTGTTTTGCTGCCAGTTGCATTTCTTTTTTTAATCGTTTAATTCCAAGTTCAGTGTGCTCAACCTTGATTATTTTTGTTTCCATTCTATTTCCTCCTTTGGTGTCAATATTGAAATCGTCTTCATGTGGGACGCATGAGCTAGATTTTCAGTCGTTGTTTTACCATCCTATTATTCACTTTGTGCTCGGAGTATCATCGGCTTTACAAGTGGCTGTAGCTAATTAAGCCTTACTTACAGCCACTCATGATACCGATTTTTTCAATAATGGCCTGAGTAGTTTAGATTGAAAGAGTTATATTTTCATTCTTTTCGCCCAATATGTGATGGAAAAAGGATTCGACCAGTAACACTGTTTCAAAGGTAGCCCTGTAATCTAAAGTTTCTAAATCTGTGTGTTCATGCTGATATCCCACTGAGAGGTTGACGGACGGGATACCAAAGCTTGAAAAGACTTTCGCATCACTTATACCACCAGGAACAGCTTTCCAGTCATCCATTCCAGCAAATTTACCTGCTTTCTCCATGATGAAGCCGAATTCTTCCGGGCAGAAGGGAAAGCCACGGTTTGATGTGACGATGTCGCGATTCCCTCTCCGGTCAATTACAATCGCAGCCTGTACGTCCTCGAGAAAATCCCGGTCAATTCCACGGGATCCAAGGCAGCCAATTTCTTCTTCTACCGTAAATGCTACTTTTATCGTTCCCCTGAAATTGGTTTTGGGTAGTCTTCTTAATATTTCAATGATGGCTGCAATCCCGGCCCTGTCATCAGCACCAAGAATACCTTTTGAGCTGCTTAGCATTGTTCCGTTTACCATAATTTCGCGGCCAGTTTCGATTTCTTCCACTGTATCCATATGAGATGAAAGAAGAATGGTCGGGCCCTGACCAAGTTCGATGAATCCAAGAAGATTGCCTTTCTTGTCTATATACGTGTGATCAAGAAGGCGAAGCAATTTGTTCCGCAAGCGTAAAGTTATTGCTCTTTCATTACCGCTTGACCCAGGAATAGAAAGCATTTCAATTAGAAAGGATTTAAATTTCATTGCCTGGAGGTCAGTAAGGTAGCCAGGATTGTTCCAGAGGCGATAAAGATTTTCTGCCATATTAAGTAACAATTCCTGCTTATCTTCGGGATAGCGGAGACTTACTCTTTTGCCTTCACAGCGGAAATCAATTTCTTCTAGAGCAGCAGTTTTAAGTACTTCCAGTTGTTTAGCGTTAGGGAATTTTTTTAATAGAATCATTGCGGGCGTTCTTCCATGTCCGTCACAGCTGCCAAAAGTGTAAATTCCTAATTCGTTCAGCCAACGGACTATTCCACGGATATATGGGTCGAAATCGGTTAACGGAAGGTCACCCTGTACCGGGTCAATCAGCATCCCGGGGCCGGGAGACTGAATACCCCTGGATGTTTCTTTTAGCATTGCAATCAGTTCATGGTCAGGTACATTCGAGAAATCTTTAAGGCCGTTCCTTTCAATAAGCCCTTTTACCAAAGCTGCTGCGTTGCTGACTCCACCGTTAAAATCCTTAAAAACATCCTCAGCCAAAAGTCCGTGCCTCGCAAGTGTACTGTTATTGTTTTGCATCTTATCATCTCCTTTGAATTGTTAAACAAAGTGTACCAAGGCGGTGTGAATAGCTGTCACAGCAGGAAAAAAGGAGTTAATGGAGAAAAAGAGAATGTATATAGATGAGGTGAAATAGTATGCACGTTGATGAGGAATTACTTCCATACAAAGAAGCACAGCAATTAAGGGCAGGATTAAACGAGGCGAAGAAAAATCGTGAACAAGATATAGTTGATAAGCTGACGAAAAAATTGGTCAAACTTTATGTCACACAGGGTGAATATTTCAAGATGGGCGATCGCCCAGACCCATATTCAGCGAAAAGCTGTTTAAATAAAGCGTTGCTCTTGCAAGCGGATCACCCGGTTGCCAATTATCGACTCGCTTACTTGTTTTACCGGGAAGGTGAATATGCAAAAGCTGTGACTCACTTTGAGAGGGCGATTACAGGTTCTGTTGAAGAAGGTTTAAATGATACCCAGAGTATGTTGGCACAGATGTTTCTTGTCAACTGCGGCATGAAAATTGCTTATGGGGCTCTTAAGGATTTAAGCGATCTGGAAGGCAATGTTGATGTCGACATCGATACAGAGAAAATTGAACGTTATGAAAAAGAAATTCTTGTATTGGATGAGCAGATTTTCAACAAAATGTTTTACTGTAAAATTACGAATGGAATAGAAGAAAGTATAAGTGAGTACGAGTTTAATACAATGAAACCTGATATAAATGAAGCTTTTTTAAAGTGTTCAGGCGCGGGGCGGGAAATTTTGTTTATGAACGCAGAATCACCACCGTTAAATATCACAGCTTTTTATATTGTCTATAGTATTTTTACGGCTTTTGAACATATGACCTATAAGAAGATACAAGAAAAGACAGCGGAATGGGGCAGGAAACTTTCAGAAGATAATATCCGCCAGAACATTAGCAGGCTTTCAAACGGCATACCGTTTTGGGATTGTCTTTTTCAAACCACAAGAATCGAAAATAAAGAGGGTAGGCTGGTAACTGCAATTAAACTTGCGGATGGGATTCAACCATGCATTTTAACCAGAGGGAACGAAGTGCTTCCGGATCAACAATAAAAGGGGTTGTGAAAATGGACAATAAAATTTTTCTGGAGAAACTTGTAGAAATACAGGGATTGAAAATACATAAACACCCAAAGAATGATCTATACAATGGGGAGTGTGTTACCCGACAACCGCATCATCGTAGACAGAACGTTGTGGGAGATATCAGTCCCACCGGGAGCAGCTTTATTTTATATGCCGATGGAAAGTGGGTGTCCAAAAATAAATTGGGAATCCGTACTGTAGATGAGGCTATTGAATGGATTAAGAAGGATATTGAGTTTCTCTCAAAGTAACTGCTACATAAGTTATTTTTTAAGAAAAAGAGGGAAATTACTCTAATTATCACTCTCTATCTATCCAGCATCAGCATCACCGCTTTAAATCTTGGGAGTATTGTTATTCCTATTTTCATAAAAACCATAGAAAGCTTAATGAAGAGGAGGTATTTGACAAAGCTTGTCTTTACCTTGCTTTATATTTGGCAAGCTTGGGAATGTTTAGAGGGAGTTCTTTGCTTTTACAAAAAGACTATAGAGTACATTCATACTTTATCGAAAGATATAATATAAGAGATCAATATAAGTATATTCATCAAATCAATACCAATAATACCACTTATGTAGGCTTCCGAACCTTTAAGGAAGCCTTTTTTACGTAATAGTTATTATTCTGTATCCAATGAATAAGATTCGTTCGTCATTTTTTTCCATCTTCTGCTATAATATTTAAAAATGTAATTCGCTTATTCGGCAAAAACCCCATTTGTTTCCTAATTAATTCTTAAGACTATATCAGTTCTTTCTCTGCATATACATAACATGGTGCGAATGGGAATTTGCAAAAGAAAGAGGTCTTTGCCATGAAAGATAAATTGATCCATATGAGGGATAAGCTAAATGATATTAGCCGGCGGAATCGCTCGATTCGAATGCTGAAGCTTTATAATAAATGGAGCTTTGATTTGACAGAGCTGGACGGCTTGGCAGATGAAGTGGTTAGTAAATCCATCGTGGAAAAGGTCATCAAGCAAAGCAAGAGTGCAATAGTACTTCTGAAACCTTCGGTTAATGATGAGAAATCGATGGTTGTGTCAAGAAAACTGACAGACCTGAACAGAAACATGAAAGGGATAGAAGAAGAAACAGGGGTGCATGATTTCTATCTGGGTTTTCCGTTCTTGTCAGGAACTTTAGCTGATGGTACTTTTTTTCAGGCACCGTTGTTTTTATATCCGGTAAGACTTGAAAAGAATCACGTGAATTTACAGAAGTGGGTGTTAAATCTGGATGAAGGTGGCCCGCAGATAAATCGCACCTTATTTTTGGCATTCAAGAAGCTGAATAGCTTTACATTTACGGAGGATTTTTTTGAGAAAGCTTCGGAAGTTGCCAAGTCCTATGACTACAAAGCTTGGCTTACCTTTTTAAAGGAACGGGAAATGAAAGTTAATTTTATCCCATGTGGCCTGTCGAAATTAAAGGAATATAAAAAAGAGGATATTCCTGAAGTGGCTAATCTGACATTATTGGAAAATGCCGTTATTGGTAATTTCCCTCAAGGAAGCTCCTCCTTGGTGAAGGATTATGATGCCCTGATTGAACTGTCAGAAGAAAGCACCTTAGGCTTGGCTGGCGAATTAGTTGCGCCGGATGACCACGTAAGAATTGAAGACGAAGATATTGAAGAAGAGTTTAACAGAGAGAACCTTGATATTCTCAATCTCCTGGAAGCGGACGGTTCACCGGAAATTCTCAAGGAGGACAGAAGCAATTTTACTATACAAATTCTTTCGGTCATTCTTTTCGTCATGCACAAGGGCAATATGGCTGCTTAACCCTAATCAATCCAGCCTTTGATAGACCACGTCCAAAGCAGCTCGTTTCTGGCATACCACGAGAACTCTCTTCTCCTGTTTCAGGGCATCGGTAATTAAGTTCACAATCACTTGGGAGAGCATAATCAGGTCAATTATGAACAAGCGGTCCAATTTTTAGCATCTGTTTCAAAAAAACTGGCTTCCCAAGAGGAGTTATTAAACAGCATTGCGAATGCTATATACGAATATCAGGACTTTGGTTTCCGATTGTACGATCTATACGGAAACGCCAATCCGGGGAGATACGACACAAATTGTGGATTTGACCGACGTGTTGTCAGCCTTAAACCGTGATTTGTTAGATGACATGTCGGAAAAAGTCTTCACCTATGCTGAATGGTACGAACAGTTTGGCGGTGATGACTACCCGTTAAAAGAGCGGAAATCGTTTGATGCAGTAAGTATGAAAGATAAGCTGGAAATGGTTGAGTTAATGGATCAATTAATCTTGAAGGCCAGGAAGTCAGTAGAATACCTGAATTCGATTGATAATGAGAAAATCACTCCGGCTTACACCTGGTTAGTGCAGAATAAGTTGGATAAAATTTATCCCGATCTGGAGGATGGCAACAGGCGAACACTGCAGGGATTACGTTTATGGTGGTGGACGTTCTTTTCTGGAAAGTCAATCATTGAGGAATTGATTGAAGGAGAGAAATTCAAAGGTACCAGTTCTACTGAGTGGCTCAAAGTGAAGAAGTCGCTTATCACGTTGCATCAGCTTGGCAAGCAAACAAAACAGATGTCAGATGAGATGGAGCATCTTAAAAGCTACTTTAAAGAGAATTTTGTCGAAAAGCTGAAGACCCGCATAGCTGAAGGAGACATTCCTTTAAATGAGCTGGATAAGATGCTTGAGTACATCCACCGGGATTTTGAAGATCTTCAGCAAATGGACAGTTATTGGAACGGCTGCTCAGAAATTGATAGAAAAGTGATTTTGAAGCTGCAGACGAAACCCAATAACAGCGAAATAGGGCTGCCTGACTTTTGGGTCGATCTGTTCCGAAATTCTGCCTATGTTCACTGGATTGATCAAACAGAGCAAAAGTACCCGCAGGTTCAGAAGGTTTCTACCAATGAGTTTGCAAGGATTAGAGAGTCTTTTGCCAAACTCATTGATGAAAAACGGAAGGCAGCTAGACAGTACTTAATCTATACATTAACGTCAAATGTAGACCAGGCACAACAGCAGCATTCAAGACGGATAAAAGAGCTAAAACACCAGGTTGGAAAAAAGCGCATGATCTGGTCTCTGCGAAAACTGGTTAACGAGTTTGCGAGGGATGGATTGGTGGACATCTTGCCTGTGTGGCTTGCGTCTACCGAGATTGTTTCCTCAATCTTCCCGTTAAAAGAAGGACTGTTTGACCTTGTGATCTTTGATGAAGCGTCCCAATGTACGGTGGAAAGTGGCATTCCAGCTGTTTATAGGGCCAAGCAGCTGATTGTGGCAGGAGACGAAAAGCAGCTTCCTCCATTCAATATGTTTCAGTCGTCTGTAGTGAATGACGAAGATGAGGAAGAACAGTATGATACAGATGATTCCCTTAGCTTGCTGAACCTTGCAAAACGAAGGTTTCCGGAAAAGATTCTTCAGTGGCACTATCGTTCCAAATATGAAGAGTTGATCAATTTCTCCAACCATGCGTTTTATAATGGACATGTTCAAATTGCACCGAATGTGGTGCCTTTCACAAATCCACCCGCCATGGAAAGGAAAAAGGTTGAGGGAAGGTGGATCAACCAATGCAATGAGGTTGAAGCCATTGAAGTAGTAAATACATTGAAGAATATACTTGAGAAACGGCCAAACAAAACGGTCGGCATTATCACCTTTAACGCTAAACAGCAGTCGAAAATAATGGATCTAATTGAAAAGATGGCAGGGGAAGATGAGTCCTTCAGTGCCGTATATAATCAAATGATGTCCAGGGATTTGGATGAACGGGTTTTTGTAAAGAACATTGAGAACGTCCAAGGAGATGAGAGGGATATCATCCTCTTCTCAATAGGTTATGCCAAAAATGAAGAAGGAAGAATTTATAACCGGTTTGGCATGCTGAACCAAAAAGGCGGAGAAAACCGGCTTAACGTGGCGGTAACACGGGCTAAGGAAGAAATTATTGTTGTATCGAGTATCGAACCTGAGGAACTCAATGTGGCTGGCACATCTGGGAGAGGACCGAAACTGTTAAAGTCATATTTGAAATATGTCAAAGCAGTTGCTTATGCCCAACGAGAACAAATTTTAGCTGTTGTCCAGGAAATCAATGAAAATGTAAATACGCAGGAACAACAAAAAGAATTGCATTTCGACTCCCTTTTTGAAGAGCAAGTGTATAAACAGTTAAGAAACCTTGGATATGAAGCAACTACTCAAGTGGGGATGTCCGGCTATCGGATTGACCTGGCCATTGTTGATCCAAATGATGCTTCGAGATATATCCTTGGTATTGAATGTGACGGTGCGATGTACCACAGCTCTGCTAACGCTAAGGAAAGAGATGTCTATCGTCAGCGGTTCCTAGAAAGCAGAGGCTGGACTATTGAGCGGATCTGGAGCCGAAACTGGTGGAGAAATCCCTCCGCAGAAATTGAGAGGATTGATCGAAAGGTTAAAGAGTTGTTGAAGAGTGATGAGGTTAGAGAAAAGGTTGTTAACTAAATTAAGATGGTCTGGACTGGACTTTGTTGAGACCATTTTTTTTAAGAAAAAACTCCAATTTAGATTAGGTGTGAATCAATCGATCAGTTTTACTCAAGAAGGCATGGTCAGCCTCACGTATTTGTTCACACTCCTAATGGTTTAGTAAGTGTACCCTTTAACGTGGTGGCTGATGAACAGCCTGTCAAAAAAGTGCTGTCTCAGGATAAAGTGAGCTATTTTCAATCTAAGAAACAAGCTCTTGAATGGGCTAGCAGGGCAGGGGAAAGATAAATCTCCCCTTATGTTCCTATCGTCAGTTGCATTGGAAATACAGGAAGCTGACGGAAACCATATCAATAAGTTTCTCATCTAATATTGCTGCATATTGTATTCGATTGTCTGCTTCAAAGGTTTTCGTGACCATGCTTTTTGTATCCTCATAGTCATCATTAAATATTATATAATCCAACAATTTGGGGAATCACGATCACCTATATACTGATTACAATTCACCTGTTAATTCCGCTTCCTTTTCCGAAAGAGCTAGGATATCTGAGTCTGTCATCAAATACCCATGACAGTTCATCAATTTTTCCCTAAGGTCATCTGAGACTCGGTCGGAATTATAGGCACAAACGGCGACCATATCCATTTCAGGCATCAGCCTGTCCAATTCAAATTCGAAACTTGCAATAGTACGTTCGATATCTTGCTGGGAACCCCATTCTACGTGGCCCCATGCCCGAATGATCAATTTTTTTTCATAATACGGGTCAATGGTATTGAAGAAAAAGTTAAGTATAGTCACGGGATGGAAGTTCCCTTCGGAACAATAAAAATCGAAATTATTGATTGCCTGAATCCTTTTTATTTCCTCAGTTGTAAGGCGTGTGACCAACTGGTCGGCGATGCGAGGATAGAGCCTATCATTTTCCACAAACAGAATATGTTCGCCTTCTTTGATGCCGGATATGATAAACTCGACGGCATTAGCGACATATTGATCTTCACTGTCGGAAAAATACAGGATGTGTCCACCTCCATTTTCTTTGATTCTGCTTGTAAACTGAGCCATATTGTTGATCAACATATTTACCCCTTTCGAGTTCGGATCATGTAGTGCGTTTGTTTTTTGGTGCTAATCGCTAATCCAAGCATATCACGTATTGGACCGGAACGCCGAAAGAAGAAGCGACAAACACGCAGTACAATGGGTTTGTTCAAAACTAAGATGGTTGCTAAATTTCGTTAATGTGCATCGAATTATGATAAATTTGGACGTGATATAGCAGTTAAATACAATCAAAAATATCTATATTTCTCCGTTTTAAATGCTATGCGGCTTATTGCCATTTGCTTCAACGATGTCGAAAGTACGGTTATCCAGTCGTAAATAAATCTTGCCTGTATTCTCGAAGTGTTACACGGAATTTATTTTCAATTGATTTAATAGGGAAGTAGCAATAAGATTTTAAAAGATAGCCGCCGCATAAATTGACCTGAATATTCTGTAAATGATATGCTAATAGAAGAAGCCCGTTCAGGAACGGACAAGCCTACGTTAAGTGTGCTATCTTGCATTCGCGTGGTATTAAGCACGAGTCATGGACGGTGAAAGGGAAGAGAAAAGCTGAAAGATGTTAACGGATAATTCAAGCAACCAGAAAATGAAAGCGCTATATTAAAAGGGGTGGGGGATTAATGAGTTTTGGAAATCAGGTTCAATTGAAGGTTTATCAGCAGATCGAGAAGAACATCATTCCGGTATCATATGAGGAGCTGGAGGCCAAGGCAAGGGAACATTTAGATGCCAAGCCTTATTATTATGTAGCGGCATCTGCAGGGGCGGAGATAACGGCAAAACAGAATAATAAAGCATTTGACAAGTGGCAGATTGTCCCGAGGATGTTATGTGATACCTCTTCAAGGGATTTGAGTATCGAGCTATTTGGCAAAAAAATCAATTATCCGGTGCTGCTCGCACCAGTAGGTGTACAGTCGATTGTCCATCCTGACGGTGAACTGGCAACGGCCCGGGCAGCCGCTGCGATGGATGTTCCATTCGTCGCTAGCACCGCATCTACATACAGTCTTGAAAAGATCGCCAGCGAAATGGGAGATTCTCATCGTTGGTATCAATTGTATTGGAGCAATGACCGCGAAATTGCTGCAAGTATGGTAAAAAGAGCGGAAGCAGCAGGCTACAGTGCGATTGTCATTACACTCGATACCCCGATGCTCGCCTGGCGGGAAAAAGATATTGAGCATGCTTATCTGCCTTTCCTGGAAGCCCAAGGGATCGGTAATTACCTGGAAGACCCTGTATTTTGCTCAAGGCTTGATTGCCCGCCGCATGAAGATATGCAATCAGCCATCATGCTTTGGGCCTCTGTATTCGGAAATCCTGCTTTAACCTGGAGGGATTTAGAGTTCATTAAGATGCAAACTTCTCTTCCAATCATCTTGAAAGGGATTTTACATCCGGATGATGCCAGACTGGCACTTGAACATGGCATGGATGGGATCATTGTCAGCAATCACGGCGGGCGCCAGGTCGACGGAGCCATCTCTGCGATTGAAGCTCTGCCAGATATCGTCGATGCCGTAAAAGATGAAATGCCAGTTTTGATGGACAGCGGAATCAGGAGAGGTTCTGATATTGTCAAAGCCTTGGCCTTGGGTGCAAAAGCAGTGCTTGTAGGGCGCCCGTATATGTATGGTTTAGCATTGGCAGGAGAAGAAGGTGTGAAACAGGTGCTGCGAAATTTAATCGCTGATTTCGATCTAACCTTAGCCTTGTCAGGAAAACGCAATGTTCAGGAATTGAATCGGGATTTATTGAAGAGAGTTTAATATTCTAATGTTATCCTCCTGGGAGAATTATTCGGGAGGATATTTTTATTAATTGGGCTGATAGCATCCAAAGATTGAAACATCATTATCGTTGCCGATATTAATATTACGGAAAAATACTACGGGCAGCATTCCCACTATTTTCAACTTAATAACAACTATTGTCTTTTGATAAAATGAAGTAACTTTTTCCATAAACAATGCATCAAGAATAGACCTCAAAGAGTGTGAGAAATGAAGAAAAATGTTTATATTCCAGTCCGATCAAAGTACTACATCAGCCATTTATTCGCTGCCATGTGGGTGTGCCTGGCTATCTTTTTATCAAGAAGTTGGATAGTAGATTTAAGTGAAGTTGTCGGTACCTTTATGGCTTTGTTCATTATTATTGGGAATCTCATATATTCCTGGTTACTTGAATGCATTCCTTGTTGTAAGTTTGCTGTTGGACAGGCAGCCGAAAGTAAAATACAGCAATCCAAATGACGACATAACCATTCTCATTGCTGCTAAAAACGAAGAGCTGGGAATATCAAATTCACTTATTTATATAAAAAACCAGGACTATGCTGGCAAGATATCAGTCGTTTTGGTTGATAATGGTTCAACGGACGGGACGATAAGTAAAGCAAGAGCAACGGCTGAGGAAATAGGTTTGCTGTTATTAATAAAAGAAGAAAAGAGACCTGGGAAACACCGGGCATTAAATAAAGGATTAAATTATGTCGATACGCCCTTTTTGATCACTTTAGATGCTGATACTTTACTGCACGAATCTGCTGTCAGGCATTTGGTTTCCAGGAAGAAATCCGCTCCACAGGAAGTGTGCTCGATAGCTGGTGCTATCCTGGTGAGGAACAGCCGTGAAAATATTTGGTCCCGCGTCCAGGAATGGGATTATTTTTTAAGTATTGCATCGGTTAAAAGATTACAAGGTTTATATCAGGGGACGCTGGTTGCACAAGGGGCCTATAGCTTGTTTGAGACAGAGTGTATTCGTGAGGTCGGGGGTTGGTCTGATTCGATCGGCGAAGATATCGTACTTACCTGGAAGCTTCTCGAACAGGGTAAAAAGGTATATTTTGAGCCTTTGTCCGTTGCCTTTACAGATGTGCCTGTGAAACTTGTACATTTGGGAAGACAACGCAGCAGATGGGCGAGGGGTATGATCGAAGGATTAAGAGCGGTAAAGCCCTGGCAGCAGCCATCTGGATATACAAAGTATTTAACGGGCGTAAATTTTATCATGCCGTATATTGATATTTCTTACACGTTTTTTTGGATACCAGGCCTGATACTGGCGTTTTTTGGAGTCTATTGGATTGTAGGAATAACCACTTTATTGGTGCTCCCATTAACTTTGATTAGCTATGCGATATTATACTTCTATCAAAAAAGCGTATTTAAAAGCTTGAACCTGAAAATCAGAAAAAACATGAGGGGTTTTTTTATATTTGTATTGTTTTATCAGATCATCATGAGTCCGGTTTCAGTCTGGGGATATACGCAGGAAATGTTTAAGTTAAGAAGGGTATGGAAATGATGGCAAGTTAAATGAGGATACACTTCTATTGAAAGTAAATTGTCTTGACATTGTTTCAGAGTCGTTTAGTGCAGCTATTTTTAAACAGTGGGTATGGTTAACAGCACAGGACGGTTCTGATGCTTTATTGGAAGCAAAAGAACCGTCCCCGTGTTTCAATAAACGACAACCGGCTGGTATGGACTAAGGTTATCATACACGGTTTTCATCACACTCGGCGGTACGTTCACGCATCCGCCAGACCCTCCTGTAAGATAGGCATTGCTTGCCCAGTTTGTCCGCCAGCTTGCATCGTGGAAACCCTGCCCGCTGTTCGTAAAGGGTGCCCAGTAATCAACTTCAATTGAATAGTCCCCGGCGCCAGCGCTAGTGCCATTAAGGGTGTACGGAGTGCGCTTGAAGAGGATATACCATACTCCTGGTGATGTATCTTCACCGGTGCTGTGTTTGCCGGTCACCACATTCGTGGTGAAGACCATTTGTCCATTTCTGTACAGCCAAATACGCTGTTCTGCAATGGACACCTCAGCATAAGTATCGCCAATTCCATTGTTGGTTATTGTTTCAAAGCCATAACCTTCACCTTTCCAGCCATGTCCATAAACATTGGCAGCAGAAACCGAATTTTCACCTTTTACGAATGCTTCCTGAATGAGCGCAGTTTCTTTTTCGGTATCCAGTGCCCACCCGTATCCCTGTCCTTTTACAGATATGGTTGAACCTGAGTGGGTTGTAAAGGTGAAATTTTTATTGAGTGTGGATTGCAAATCATTGATTTCAGAAATTTTATGATGAATATTGCTTTCTTCAATCGTAATCTTCAAATCTGCCGAAATTGAGGCCTTTTTAATCAATTCACTGGCTTTTAATGGATAAACTTTATCCTGCACCTTATATTCAACGATCCGTCCGAGGAGTTCCTGCAGCTTTGCCTCCTGGTCTTTGACAATCTGGCTGTCTTCTTTGACCGGCTGTATATATACAGGATTCAAACGGGTTTCACTCATATATTCCTGCTTTTCGAATTCCTTTAACAGGCTTGCGACATCATATTGCTCCCCGCTGGAGCTGTTCGAGATTACCACTTTGCCTTCTTCCACATAAGCTTTGGCATCTTGCGGCGCTTTTAAGCTTTCATTCAATGATGCAAGCTTATCTTCCACCAGTTTTTTCATCGTCACGCTTCGGTACTGATCCTCTTTGTTTGGGGTTAAAGAATAACTTTTTGCCTGTGAAGAAGGAAAAAATGACCACTGGCTTCTTAATAATTTTTTGACCGCCGGCAGGTCATTGTCCAGGAATGCCATTTTTGTATCTTCTCCATCCAGGATTTGCTGTTCACCGACATAGACTTCGTTTTTCAATACCGTTGTTTTTAATTTTTGAAGTGCCTGATCGGCCGTGAGTCCCCCAACATTTATGCCATTTATTGTGATATTTGCATTAAAGTAGTTTGCCTGGTAATAGCTGATCCCCGCAAGCAGGAGGATCATAACCATGACGACAATTGTTGTTATAAGTCTCCACTTTGTAAACCATTTGGATGGTTTGTCAATTTCCTCATTTAATTTTAAAGCATTTGCCACAAATATCCCCCCGTACTTTAAAACCAGTTCTAGTTGTCCTTTGACGTTAAGCCCTGGGTTGCATTAAAGAGCTGTTCATTTTTCTCTTTTCCTATTCTACAAGATAGTGTGTTGTGAAGTTTGTCAGAATTTGTATGTGTGGGCAATTAAAATAATTTTTTTAGGAAAATTCCGGAATGGGGGAGGTATTGCCGTAAGAAAGGGTTAAGTACATGAATATTGTGAGTTGGCTTAGCTCCAGTTAAAGAAAACAATTTGCCATTATCGGTTGGAGACAAACATACGAGAGAAACGCAGTTAATATTGTTTCTGCTTAATACAGTTGATTCATTACTAAATTAGCATTATTATTTTACTATATTATGCTATTCATTTCTTAAGTATATGGATTCCAAATAGTGCGTAAATTTACTATGTCAACCTGCATTATACGTTAGAAGCCTTTACATACTTACGTAATATAGAGAAGAATTACTCATCTTTCATAATAAAAGGTAAATTAGTTCGATGGTAGGAAGGATAGATTGAATGTTATTACTTTCAAAACGCCAGAAAGATATTTTAATGTACTTAATAAAATCGTCTGAACCCATACCAGCCGACTGGATTGCAAAAGAGTTAGGTGTAAGTGATCGGACTGTCCGCGATGAATTAAAGCAGATTCAACAAAACAGCAGTATGTTAGGTATCAATATTGAATCAATACGGGGTAAAGGTTATATAATAAAAGTTTTACATCGAGAATTGTTTGCAAAGGCAACTTCTCATTTCTCTCAAGAGAACAATCAGTTAATTAATAGTTTTGAAGAACAAGAATACAGGGTTAGATATATATTAAAAAGATTATTGCTCGCGCAGGATTTTCTGAAGCTGGAAAGTTTGGAAGAAGAAACGTTTGTTTCAAAATCAACGCTGCAAACTGACCTGAAATTAGTCCGGAAAATGATACAAAAATATAAATTAAATATCATAAACCGTCCCCATTATGGAACAAAGATTGAAGGGGACGAATATATGAAAAGATTATGCTTGTCTGATTCCATGCTAAATAGAAATAGGCGCAGCATGGTGCATATGGATTCCGATCAATTGTTGGATAAAGAATTACTTGAAAACATCAGGGCTATTCTGATAACGAAAGCAAATAATCATAACATTAACATTTCTGATTTTGAACTGGAAAATCTGGCTGTTCATATCGCGATTGCATGCAAACGATTACAGGAAGGATTTATTATAGAACCAATTCATATCGAATTTAATAAAGAACATACATTTGAGAAAATCGTTTCAGCAGAAATTATTAAAGAGGTAGAGTCGTTAACGAAATTAAGCTTTCCTAAATCCGAGATAGACTATATTATTGTTCATTTATTAGGCACGAAATTATTGACAAACCAGGATTCTGATCAGTTTGATGATGTGCACACGATTGTGAATAGAATACTGGAAAAATTAAAGACAGAGTTAAATTGGGACTTTTCCGGTGATAAAGAGTTTATTAAGTCAATAACCTTACATCTTCGTCCGGCAATCAACCGATTGAAATATGGCCTGAATATACGAAACCCATTATTGAGCCAAATCAAGACTAAATATCCAAGTGCATTTGAAGGAGCGGTCATAGCAAGTAAAAGTATAGAGGAGATTTTAGATAAAGAAGTGGGTCAACATGAAATCGCCTATCTTGCATTGCATATTGGAGTTGCGCTTCAGAGAATGAAGGAACAGCAGAAAAAAGTGAAAAGGGTTTTAATTGTTTGTGCATCGGGTGTGGGGAGCGCAAGCTTACTTTACTATCATTTGGAAAATGTCTTTCAAGGTGAAATCGAAATAGTAGATACGATCAGTTATTATAAATTAATCGCGTACAATTTATCTGATATTGACTTCATCATCAGTACCATTCCAATTGAAGAAAACCTGGGTGTACCAGTTCTGGTTGTAAATACTTTCTTAGAGGATGCAGACATTATAAAAATAAAAAATAAGTTAACATCCAATCAAAATGATAAACAAGAGTATCTAGATCCCTCAAGAATTTTTATTCATAAAGAGTTTGAAAATAAAGAAAGCACCATTCAATTCCTGTGTAATGAATTACATAAGCAAGGTCTTGTTTCAAAAAATTATGCGGAACTTGTTTTAGAAAGAGAGAAGCTGGCAGCTACTTGCTTTGGAAATTTAGTTGCTGTACCCCATCCAATAAGAGCCGAAACAAGTGATACTTTCTGGACAATATGTACATTAAAATCCCCCATTCAATGGGATGATGACAAAATGGTTCAATTTGTGTGTCTATTAAATATTGAGAAGGGGAGTGAAGAACGTTTAAGTGGTATGTATCAGCAATTGATCAAAGTGATCGAAAATAAATCAGTTGTTCAGAAGTTGATCAAAAGCCAATCTAAAGAGGAAATAATCAATATCATGCATGGCCAAATTGGTAACTGAGCTTATTGCCTTCAACTAGCAATAGGCTTTTTTTGATTCCATATAACAATTTCCGTTATCAACGGAAAAACCGCAACTTAAAAATAAAGCGCATACATTCTAGAATAACATTATGAAGTCCACGACATATACAAAGGGGAAATAGCAATGGATAAAAAACGAATCTTGCTAATTTGTTCTGCAGGAATGAGTACAAGCATGTTGATGACAAAAATGCAAAAGTGTGCTGAAGAACGGGGCATAGATATCGAAGTAATGGCGATCGCTTCAACAACAGCCGACAAATTTTTAGCGAAGGAAAAAGTAGATGTCGTATTATTAGGTCCGCAAGTTAAATACTTAAGAGGCAGATATGAGAAATCATTGGCTAAAGACAATATTCCTCTGGCAGTAATTGACATGAAAGACTACGGCAAGATGAATGGTGAAAATGTTTTAAATACTGCATTAGACTTAATCAACAATGGAAAATAGATTCCAGGAAGGATGTTATAAGTGCAAGAAAACAATGCTTTAGAAGCAGTTATGAATTTGATCATGCTTAGCGGCAATGCCAAAAGTCTTGCAATGGAAGCTATTCAAGCAGCAAAGGAAGACGACTTCGAGTTGGCTGACCAAAAACTTGAAGAAGCTAACAATGAATTAACAGGAGCACACAATTCACAAACAAGTTTATTGACACAGGAAGCATCTGGAGAAAATTTTCAAGTTACTTTACTGCTGATTCATGCTCAGGATCATTTAATGAATGCCATTACTTTCTTGGATTTGGCGAAAGAAGTAATTGATGTCCATAAAAAACTGGCTGTAACTCAGCCGAATTCATAAACTGAGGCAACGCGAAACCAATTGACTTTTTAAAGAGGGGGAAAAGGAATGAGGCAGCTTGGTGTATCGATTTATCCATCACAAAGCCAATATGAAGCTGATAAGGAATATTTGGACCTTGCCAGAAAGTATGGATTCACGCGAATATTTACTAGTTTGTTAGAAATAGTCGGGGATCAAGGTGAAGTCATTAATAAGTTCAAAAAGATTATTGAGTATGGTAATTCAATTGGGATGGAAACAATCCTGGACATCAATCCGAGTTTGTTCAAGCAGTTGAATATTAGCTATGATGATCTGAAATTCTTCAAGGATTTAGGGGCAACAGGAATCCGTCTGGACCTAGGTTTTACTGGTGCAGAGGAAGCTGCGATGACCAGGAATCCTTATGGGCTGATTATCGAAATCAATATGAGCAGCGGAACAAAGTACATTGATAATATTATGAGTTACCAGCCTGATATTGACTATTTGTACGCGTCTCACAATTTTTATCCGCAAAAATATACAGGCATTTCTCAGGACCATTTTGAACAAACAACAAGTGTGTTTAATCAAAACCGCATACATACGGGTGCTTTTGTCACTTCGCAGCATGGCGAGCTTGGCCCATGGCCGGTTCAAAAGGGGCTTTGCACTTTGGAGCACCATAGAAATCGTTCTATTCATACTCAGGTTACACATTTCCGATTAATGGGAACAATTGATGATTTATTGATTGGAAATGCCTATGCTACTGAAGATGAATTGCGGACCATGTCACAAGCGTATCTTAATAGCCACCCAGCATTTGAAATTGAGTTATTTTCCGACATTTCGGAAGTGGAAAAAAAAATCGTTCTTGACGAAATTCATCAGTACAGAGGCGACCGCTCTGAATATATGATTCGCTCGACATCCACACGAATAAAATACAAAGCTGAGGATTTTCCAGCGAATAACACAGTTCCGATCAAGAAAGGTGACATATTAATTTGCAATAACCATTTTGGTCATTACAAAGGTGAAACACAAATTGCATTGACGGACATGGACAACGACGACGACAGAAATGTAGTAGGCCGGCTTACAGAAGAGTCAACGTTTCTATTAGACTATCTGAAGCCATGGACGAGCTTTGTGTTGAAGAAAATATAATCGGTTAATAGCGAAAGAACTCGAATGGGGATGTGAAAAAATGTTAGAAAGAATTGAATATATAGCAGGGATGATCGGAGAACAACGACATCTAAGAGCATTGCGTGATGGAATTTTATTAGGGATGCCGCTAATTATTATAGGGTCAATCTTTCTTATTTTAGGCAATTTACCGATAAGCGGGTATACCGAGTGGTTGAATGACCTTGGATTAGCACCTGTTTTTGCTAAAATTGTAAACGGTTCATTTGGACTGATGGCACTTGTGGCTGTTTTTGGAATCGCTAAAAGTCTGGCGGAATTTTATGATGTTGATGAAATTTCTGCGGGGATCATTGCATTATCAAGTTTTGTTATCGTAACCCCCGACTTAATTTCAAAAGCTGGTTCTGGAATTTCTTATATCTACCTGGGCAGCAGCGGGCTATTTGTAGCGATTGTAGTGGGACTTATATCAGCTGAAATATTCAGGTTCTTTGTGCAAAAGAATTTTACAATCAAAATGCCTGCGGGTGTACCAGTAGCTGTTGAGAAATCATTTGCTGCATTAATACCTGGATTAATGGTTATATTGGTTTGGAGCTTAATCTATTTATTGTTAGGATTCGCTGGAATCGACAATATCCATACTTTGTTAACCAATACGCTAGGAAAACCACTTGGTGTACTAGGCAGCAGTTTATGGGGAACATTGATCATCATAGCATTAAATTCATTTTTATGGCTTCTTGGCATACATGGTGCGAATACAGTTATTCCAGTCATTCAGCCTATCTGGCTGCAAAATTCTGATGCGAATCGAATCGCATTCCAGGCCGGAAAAGAATTGCCGAACATCGTTACAAATGAATTCATGTTGAATTTTGTCTGGATGGGTGGCGGAGGAGCTACCATTGGACTAGTTATCTGCTTATGGTTATTTACAAAGAGTAAAAATAACAAAGCAATGGGTAAGCTCACAGTTGCACCAGGATTCTTCAACATCAATGAACCGGTTTTGTTTGGGCTGCCGGTAGTGTTGAATTTTAAATTACTGATCCCGTTCATTATTGCTCCAGTAGTTGCTGCAGTTGTTACTTACGCTGGTATGGCTATGGGATTAGTCGCTAAACCAGCCGGCATTATTGTACCCTGGACAATGCCTCCGATCATCAGTGGTTATCTCGCAACTGGAGGTAAAATTAGCGGCGCAGTAATCCAGGCTATCACTCTTGTTTTAACGGTTGTCATTTACTATCCGTTTGTGAAGCTTATGGATAATGCTGACCTGAAAGAAGAGGCTGCAGAAGAAGTATTCAATACTGATGATAAGAAAGTTATATCGTAGTTGGAATTATGTGAGGGCCGGGGACGCATTGAGGAAAGAACAGAAGCATCTGCTGTAATCTGTTCACGCCTAGTTCACGGAAGACACATTTATCTAGTGTAATTTACGAACAGGACAAAATATAAGTCTATTTCAGGTCAAAAACCCTTCCAAAGTCAGGAAGGGTTTCTTTTGTCTTCTTAATAATTTTTTGCCCGCCGGCAGGTCATTGTCCTGGAATGCCATTTTTGTATCTTCTCCTTCCAGGAATTGCTGTTCTCCGATATAGACTTCGTTTTTTCAATACCGTTGTTTTTAATTAAATATTTAGAAGGGGAGTGAAGAACGTTTAAGTGGTATGTATCAGCAATTGATTAAAGTGATCGAAAATAAATCAGTTGTTCAGAGGCTGATCAAAATCCAATCTAAAGAGGAAATCATTAATATCATGCATGGCCAAATTGGTAACTGAGCTTATTGCCTTCAACACTAGCAATAGGCTTTTTTTGATTCCATAAAACGATTTACGTTATCAACGGAAAAACCGCAACTTAAAAATAAAGCGCATACATTCTAGAAAAACAGTATGAAGTCCACGGCATATACAAAGGGGAAATAGCAATGGATAAAAACCGCATCTTGCTAATTTGTTCTGCAGGAATGAGTACAAGTATGTTGATGACAAAAATGCAAAAGTGTGCTGAAGAACGGGGCATATATATCGAAGTAATGGCAATCGCTTCAACAATAGCCGACAAATTTTTAGCGAAGGAAAAAGTAGATGTCGTATTATTGGGTCCACAAGTTAAATACTTAAGAGGCAGAGCAGAACACAAACAATGAATGAAAAATCGAGTCTCTGTAAATCGAAAAAACATTCTTCCTTATATAATAATACTTTTTTAAGTAAATGATTTTTTATTTATTGAATGCTTCAATTGATGATTTTGATTTTTATAAAACTCTGATATAAATTCCAAGAACACCTGGCTAGGCAGTGAAAGATTTGTATCATTATAGATATAGTACAAGGATCTCTTCAAATTTATATCTTTAATTGAGTAACTTTTTAATGTTTTTAGTGTGAGTTCTTTCTGAACAGCAACTTTTGAAATGATGGAAATACCCATGCCAGATTCAACAGAGGATTTAATCGATTCTGTGTTTTCAAGTTCTAGAATGACTTTTAACCTGGCAGGATTAAAATTATACTTCCGTAATGACTCCTCAATCACTTGCCTTGTACCTGAACCTTCTTCACGCAAGATTAACGGAAGATTAAAAAGCTGCTCTATCGAAATTTCGCTATCTGTTGCGTCAGGAATAGGATCCGACGATATAACCATCAATTCATCATCTAAAAATGCTTCTTGAACAAACTGTGGATAGGAAATCATCGATTCAATAAATCCTAAATTTATTTCTTCATCATCTAGTTTTTCAGCAATTTGTTGGGAATTATATATTTTCAAAATAATATTCACATTGGGAAATTTTCGTTTAAATTCACCAAATAAGTAGGGAAGGATGTACTCGCCAATTGTTAAGCTTGCACCGATAAGTAAATTTCCGTGAACCGATTGTTCCAGTTGTTTTATTTCTTTTTTTGTGTCATTTACTTGTTTTAATATGTTTTTTGCTGAATTAAAAAGTAGTTCGCCAGCAGGAGTAAGATAAACTTTTTTAGTCGTTCGGTTAAAGAGCTTCGTATCCAATGATTCTTCCAACTGACGAATTTGGAGACTGACGCTCGGTTGTGACATATGCAATGCTTTAGCGGTTTCTGAAAAATTCTTCTTCATCGCAGCCATATAAAAAATTCTTAAGTGATCGAAATTCAACGCTTTTCCCCCTTTTCACCCGCTCTCGTTTCATATTAATTCCACTTATAAAGTGAAAACCCTTTTAAAAAATACTAAAAAATGTAAGGGCTGATAACAGGATAGAGGTAATAACCATTGCCATTACTGGTCTGAGAGCTTTTGTCTTTAATACTTGGAAGCTTACATTTAAGCCTAATCCGACCATTGCCATTGTTAAAATGTAGGTTGAAAGATTCCCAATCTGACCCATTACTTCAGCAGATATATGAATATATTTCCCAACGATATAACTTCCGAATAAGCTCATTCCGATAAAACCAATTAAGAACCATGGAAAATCGATTTTTGTTTTGTCTGCTTGATTTGGTTTCCTCTTGTTCATCCAATACATGAGGATAAAACATAATGGTACTAATAAGAATACTCGCCCTAGTTTAGCAAGGAGCGCAATCGCTAATACATCCTCACCACCGGGTGCTGCCGCTAAAGCAACGTGTGCAATTTCATGTAAACTAACACCAGACCAGATTCCATAATCCATACCCGTCATTGGAAGATAGGGACGCAGCACAGTATAGAGTATGGAAAAAACGGTTCCAATCAATGCAATAATCCCTACACCAATCGCCGTATCCTCTTCTTTCGTTTTCACTATAGGAGAAACTGCAGCGATAGCCGCTGCTCCACAAACTCCTGTACCAACACCAAGTAATAGAGAAATAGAAAAATCTGCTTTTAACCATTTTGCAAGTAATAAAGTGATGACAATAGAAAAAACAATCGTCCCAATATCTCGAATCAATAGCGGCATTCCTTGATTAAAGATCACCACAATATTTAACTTTAGTCCGTACAATACAATCGCATATCTAAGTAACTTCTTGGAAGAGAATTCAATTCCAGCTCGAAGTTTTTCTGGGTAATCCCAAATTTGTCTGATGATTACCGCAATAATGATGGAACAGGCAAGTGATCCAATTCGATCGAACCCAGTAATCTTCGATAGGCCTAAGCCCAACAAAGCGATAAAAAAGGTAAACCCAATCCCACCTAATAATCTCATTAACATGTGCGGTTTTTCAGTTCTTTTTAATTGAGCTGGGGCGTAAATTTTTTCTCTTACATAAGGCTGTGGCATAGATTATCATTCTCCTTCGGATTAGTCCTCAAACAATTTTTTGAAAGTAAGTGATTAGTTTTAAAGTAACACAAGTTGAAAGAAAACATTTATTGCATTTTTTTATACATTTAATAAAGAAATACTATATAAATGAAAAGGTTATTGGTACCTGTAGTCTTTTTGAGCTTCTAAAAGTACCTATATTAGTTTTTTATAAGATAGATTAAGAAATGTAATATAACTAAATTTAAAGAATATATTGAAAATTTAATAAATTAATGATAATTTGGTAAGGTGATTGGACCACTGAACCACAAAGTGGAAACATCGCCTGGAAATGATTTATTTACAAATAACCGG
The DNA here is from genome assembly GCF_002860205.1 of Bacillus sp. T33-2. GTDB lineage: Bacteria > Bacillota > Bacilli > Bacillales > Cytobacillaceae > T33-2. The sequence continues at coordinate 133,653 of NZ_PGVB01000007.1, read as the reverse complement.
TTGTATGAATGTGAAAACTTCGAGTCCAAATCAGAAAGGAGGTATAAAGAAGGGGATCTTGAAAGATATTTCAGTCAAAAAAGGAAGCGTTTACAATGAGAGAATTGTTTTAGGGGGACTTAGATAAAATTACTGTTGTTCATTCCATTAAAAAGGAGATGTTTTCATGGAAAATATTAATAGTGTAAGAAGTGAAATTCAACCAGAGTACAGTCTTCCCAAGAAAAATATTTTTAAAAGGGTACCATATCCATATTGGGTCTTTATTACTCTCGCCGTTGGATTCTTACTTGGAAGCTATTCTCCAGACCAACCTTTAGTAAAAGCACTTGCTATAAGCGGAGAATATTTTCCTAAAACAATTGTAACTTTTGCAACAGCTATCATTTTTTTCCTTCTAGCTGGAGCTACGTCTAGGCTCATTATGGTGCACAAGGAAACAGCAGGAAAACTTTTTGGACGAATTTTTATTTTATATTTTACGCTAGGGATAGCTGCATTAATTTTTGCATGTATGTTTATTCTAGCTTTTTTAAATTTACCACTTTCACAAGCTGGTGCAGAAGCTGCAGGGTTTTCCACCTTTGTTATGAGCATCTTAAACACGTTCAAAACGATTATTACACAGCAGCCTCTTTTACAGATATTGGTTGCTTCTGTTGTCGTAGGATGGGTTGTAGCCGTCAAGCCAAAATTCCATCCAATCGCAAACTCCATCATGAATATTAGTGACTATGTATTAAAGTTATTTAAATGGTTTTTATGGTATTATCCGATCATGATCGGATGTTTAGCCATTAATATCCCATTAAAGTTTGGTAGTAATGGGGTGGCGTTTTATGGTAAAACCGTCCTTTGGGTTCTTCTATTAGCTGGGTCGTGGACAATTGTAATGCTTATTGCCACGAAACTAATATCAAAAAGAACCTGGAAACAGCTACTGTCCTACTATTTTACGGTTTTTTCTACAGGTTTTGGTACAGGAGGATCCTACGACACTCTTGCGGTTAATATTATTTCAGCTGAAAAAGACCTAAAACTTAAACCTGAATTTGCCGAGACATCTATCATATTTGGTACTGTACTTAATAAAAGTACCTCCACCATGGCGGTTTTAATCGTAACAGTCACAACCTGTGCAATGATGGATATTCCTCTTTCCTTTTATGAAATTCTCTTATTAGTATTGCCGATGTGGATATTAGGATTAGAATCTCCTGGAGTACCAGGCGGTGCTGGATTCTTTATGTCACCCGTTATTGCAATAATATTACAAGTGCCGGATCCTACCTTATTTGTAACTACATTTATTACCATGTATTCCGGATTAATACCGATGATTTGTACTGCTGTTAATACGACTGATGATGGTCTCATTGGGGCAATGGTTGAGGATCGGTTTGCACCTAAAACAGGAAAAGAGGTGGCATAGAAATGAGGATAGTAGGTTATATTGTTTTTTTAATTGGGTTATGGATGATGGTATCACCTCAAGCGGTTTTAGGGCTACATGAGCTGAGATGGATCGCGGATTATGCTTTTCCAGGCGAGGCATTTATAGGGGCATTGGTCAGTTCTGGTTCATTGCTATTGATTGGAAAAACAAAAGCAAATAACAGTGTAAATTCCCATTAAAAAACGTTTTTTAAATATCAAGGAGGGATTATATTGGTTAGTGATTTTGAAGTGAAAGAAAAACTAGAAGAAAATATTATTAAAGAGCTTAAATTAACCAATTCACTGGAAAATACTTCAGTTCAGTATGAGCTGAGTTTTAAGAATTTGATTGAAATTTTATCTCTTATTGACAATTACAATTATACGAGCTTAGACATAGAAGTGGGTGATTTTAAGTTAAAGATTGAAAAAGAAAAGCAAAGCCAGGAGAAAGAAGTTTCTTCTATTAAAAGAGAAGTTCAAAAGGTTGAAACCCCAGAAGTAAGCAGTAAGGAAAGTAGTATAGGAGATCAGCGAGAAAAGCAGCAAGAAGTAAATCCAGTCATATTGAATAGTGATTATGTTGAAGTTAAAGCACCGATTATGGGTGTGTTTTATACGTCACCTTCACCAGATGCAGAGCCTTTCGTGAGTATTGGGTCTGAAGTGAAAGCTGGCGACCAAATTGGAATCGTTGAAGTAATGAAAGTATTTAATTCAATAAAAGCCCCCTGTGGCGGTGTTGTTAAAGATATATTAATAGAAAATGAGGATCTGGTTGAAACAAATCAAGTTATCGTACTGCTAGAAGCTAAATAATATATAGATTCTAATCTACTAGAAGGAGGTTGAACGGGTGACTAATATTAAAAGAGTTCTTATTGCAAACCGTGGAGAAATTGCCGTTCGAATTATTCGAGCTTGTAAAGAACTAGGTATTCAAACCGTTGCTGTCTTTTCAGATGCGGATAAAGATAGTTTACATGTTCAAATGGCCGATACTGCTGTAAATATTGGGAAACCAGCAGCCAGTAAAAGCTATTTAAATATGCAAAATATTATCGAAACAGCTATTAAAGCGGGGGCAGACGCGATTCACCCAGGATATGGTTTTTTAGCGGAAAATGATGAATTCGCAGATCTATGCGAGTTAAACGGGATACAATTTATTGGGCCGTCAGGATTACTCATACGGCAGATGGGCAATAAAATTGCTGCCAAAGAAATTGCAAAGGCAGCAGGTGTACCGGTTATTTCAGGTACATTGAACAAAATTGATAATTTAGATGAAATTATTGCTGTAGCAAATGAAACGGGCTACCCGATCCTATTAAAAGCCGCTGCTGGCGGTGGTGGTAAGGGGATGAAGCTTGTTTACGATGAAAATTCATTACGGGACGAATTTTTACGCACGAAGGCTGAAGCGAAAGCAGCTTTTGGAGATGGTTCCTTATATGTTGAAAAATATATAGAAAATGCTAGACATGTAGAGGTACAGATACTCAGTGACAAAAAGGGAAATACCATTCATTTAGGGGAACGGGATTGTAGTGTACAAAGACGTCACCAAAAACTTTTAGAAGAAGCCCCTTGTGAGGTTATCAATGATCATGTAAGGAAGCAACTATGTGAATCAGCAGTAAAACTTGCTCAACATGTGAATTATTATAGTGCTGGAACCATTGAGTATCTACTAGATTTAGATACACAAAAGTTCTATTTTATTGAAATGAATACTAGAGTACAAGTTGAACATCCAGTAACAGAGTTTATTACGGGTGTTGATATTGTAAAAGAACAAATTCGGATTGCAAATGGTGAAGCTTTAACCATTACTCAAGATGATGTATTACTATGTGGACATTCGATAGAATGCAGAATAAATGCTGAAGATTTTGAAAATGGATTTAGTCCGAGTCCAGGAAAGTTAACTAAATTTCAAATCCCTTCTGGTCCTGGTGTTCGTGTCGATAGTCATTGCTATGAGGGGTATACAATATCTCCTTATTATGATTCACTTTTAGCAAAAATAATCGTTGTCGGGGCGAATCGAGCAGAAGCCATTCAACGAATGCGTAGAGCTCTAAGTGAGTTTGTCATCAATGGAGTACCTTCAACAATCTTGTTTCATAACAAGCTTATGAGTGACTCAACCTTTCAAAATAACGATTTTAATACACGTTGGGGGGAAGAAGTTTTTATCCACTCGATTAATAAACAAGAAATCTATTCAGATTAGAGGTGTATTTCTTTGAAAAGAAGGCTTGAATTTGTAGATGAAACCTTAAGGGATGGCCAACAATCATTATGGGCGACTCGTATGAAAACGGAATCCATTCTTCCTGTTGCCAGAGCATTCAATAAAGCGGGTTTTCATTATGTAACATCCATTAGTGGTGCCGCTTTTGAAACATGTGTGAAATTTCTAGGAGAAAATCCGTGGGACCGTCTGAGGTTACTGCGTCAGCAAATACCTGATACACCATTAAGCGTTCTTTTACGAGGAAGAAATGTATTAGGATGGAAACGGTTTCCAGATGATGTAGTTGAACTGACGATTCGAGCACTAAAAAACATTGGTATAGATTGGATTATGGTATTTGACGGCCTTAACGATATTCGGAATTTGGAATGGCATATTAAAGTGGCAAAAAGTTATGGGATGAAGGTGAATGGAGCACTTGTATACTCTGAGAGTCCTGTCCATACAGATGAGTATTTTGCAGAGAAAGCAAGACATTTTAAACGATTAGGTGTAGATTCCATAATGCTCGAAGATGCCAGTGGTGTTCTAACACCTCAACGCACGAAATCCTTAATGGCTTCTTTAAGAAGGGCAGCAGGTGAAGTTGAACTCCAATTTCAATCACACTGCAGTACTGGGCAAGCGAACGAATGTTATATCGAAGCCATTAAAGAAGGAATCGATGTTGCTTCTACAGCAGCTTTACCTTTATCAGAAGGTGAATCTGTCCCATCCCATATAAAAATTATACATGATGCGAGAAAGCTAGGGATCGATGTAGGTCTAGATGAAAGGTATATTAACGAACTAGATGATTACTTACATTGGGTTGCTTATAAAGAACAAAAGCCTGTAGGTAAATCAGAGCCTTTTAATCAAATTGAATTTGATAAATATGTATCTCATCAAATCCCTGGTGGAATGATGTCTAATCTCGTAAGCCAATTAAAGGACCTGGGAATTGAAAATAGATTACCAGAGGTACTAGAAGAGGCTGGGAGAGTTCGTCAAGAATTGGGTTATCCGGTTATGGTTACCCCATTATCTCAACTTGTGGGTGTTCAAGCTACCTTCAACGTGTTGGAAGGGAAAAGGTATCATACTGTTCCTGAAGATCTGCGTTTATATGTCAGAGGCTATTATGGAGAATTCGCAGCACCTATTGATCAAAATGTTCTCGACAGGGTATTAAGAGACGGTGAAAGTGATATGCTTGATCCAACTTCTAATTTCAATGACGAGTATATAAAGAAAGCAAGGGCCGAGCTTGGCCATACGATGTCAGATGAAGATTTGTTATTAAATATTTTTAATAGCAAGCGAACAATGAATGAGTTTTATCAAAACCAGAAGAATTTGAAACTACCAATCTCGACAAGTCAACCTTTAATTGAATTAATAAAAGAACTTGAAAAAAGAAGGAATGTGCGTTCATTCTTTGTACAAAATGGCTCTTACAAAGTTAAACAAGTTTTTTAATCATGAGGGGGATAAAAATGAAAACCTTTTCAATAAAAAATAAAGTTTTTCTATTAACGATTTTTCTTATCCTATTCGTAGCAGGGTGTAGTAATAGTAATGAAAGTTCAGGAGAATCAAAAGAGCCGAATAAAGATGAAAAAGATGAAAAAATCACCCTAACGATTGGAGATATCTCTGCTGCGGAAATGATTGCTCCTATGGATGTTGCTATTGAGAAGGGATTCTTTGAAGAAGAGGGTATAATCATCGAAAAAAAAGTATTTGCAAATGGTCCAACATTAATGATGTCAATGGCCAATGGGGATGTGGATGTGGCCGTTAAAACTGGGTATACACCAATGCTGCAGGCGGCTTCACAAGGTGCAGATATTATGATTGTTGCTTCGATGGCTAAAAACAATGCACCTGTAGTTGCAAGAGGCGATATTAAATCATTCAAAGATTTGGATGGTAAAATAATCGGAACTCCAGGTATAGGTACCATACAAAATACGATGTTAAGCGTTGCAGAAGCAGAATATGGTATAAAATTTAAACAGCATATACATGCAAAGGTAACCGATCTGCCAACACTATTGGAGAAAGGTGAGATAGATGGATTTACAAGCTGGGAGTGGGTAGCAGCAGATGCGGTTAATAGAATCGATGGTGCACATTATGTCCTAGAAAACCCAGTGATTGAGAATGCTGAAAGTGTGGGGTTAGCATTTAATGGCGACATTTATAGAGAAAATAAAGAAGTAGTTAAGAAATTTTTAAAAGCCTACTTGAGAGGGATTGAGTTTTTTACTGAAAATAATAAAGAAAGCATCGATAGCATTGCGAAGAAAATAGGAAAACCAAATGAAGTAATTGAGACAGCTCTTAAAGCTGTTAACATGGAGAATCCAAAAATAGATATGCCGAGTGTTAAATTTGCGGTTGAAGATGCGATTGCAACAGGAAAAATTTCGAAAGCAGAAGTTCCAGATGTTGATAAATTTATGGAGAAATATATAGATAATACTATTTTAGACCAATTGAAGCCATAACTTTATTTATCTTTAACCACTATATTTGAATTATAAATAGGAAGTGAGGGGGATGGAATGGACACTAAGCCTACACTTACAGAGTATCAATCAAACAATAATGTCTATAAGTTTAAAAGTGTTCTTCGAACGAACGAATTAAAGCAGACAATTCAAAATTTACTTGTTCTTCTTCTATTTTTGGGTTTATGGCAGATTGTAAGTTTACTAATTAAATCCATGTATTTTCCAACTCCCGTTGGTGTCTTACAAGCAGGAATAAACTTGTTTTCTTTTGGAGACTTAGAAGGGTACACAATGTGGGATCACATCATGGCAAGTACTATTAGAGTTCTATTAGGTTTTGCTGTTGCTGCCATTACCGGGGTTTTGATAGGGTTAGTTATGGGTTTATATCCATCACTTTATCAAGGAAGTAGACTTATTATTGAACCCGTACGTTTTATTCCTCCAATAGCATGGGTACCGATGGCGATTGTATTACTTTCGGGAACTTCAAGGTATATTTTTCTCATCTGGCTGGGTGCATTTTTTCCAATTTTTATTAATATCCTAGTTTCTGTTCCAAAGGTTGAAAACTTATTAAAAGATGTTGTCAAAATCTATGGCGGTACTAAATCACAGATTATTAAAAAGGTAATTATTCCAAGTGTTCTGCCAGATATCATTTCTGGTATGAGGGTAGGATTAGGTTTAGCATGGATGTGTATTGTAGCGGCTGAAATGATTGGCGGCGAATCGGTAGGTCTTGGTAGATTAATATTAAAATATGCAGAACTATTAAGGTCCAATGAAATAGTAGTGGGCATGATTGCCATTGGTTTAATCGGATTTATAAGTAATGAACTTTTATTACGATTAGAAAAGCGTCTATTTAAGTGGAGAAATGTGGAGTAAAAAGATATTTTTATACCATAATTTATCTGAAAATTCTTGAAATGAGGGGACAGAATGACAAAATATTATCCATTAAAGGGCGTCAAAGTAATCGCTTTAGAGCAATATATATCTGGTCCATATTGCTCAATGTGGTTAGCTGATGCAGGAGCAGAGGTAATCAAAATTGAACGCCCTGACACCGGTGAGCCGAGAAGAAACTATATGCCAGTAATCAAAGATGAGGATGGTAATGAAGCGTATGGTGGATTCATTAGCTACAACCGTAATAAACAAAGTTTAGTCCTTGATGTAAAAACCGAGGAAGGTAAGAAGATTTATAAGGAGCTTATTAAAGTAGCGGATATAGTTATTGAAAATATGAAGCCGGGTACTGTTGAAAAGTTAGGAATTGACTACGAAGTTTTAAAAGAGATCAATCCTAAATTAATTTATGCAGCCATTAGCGGCTTCGGACGAGATAAAGATAATCCGGGAGTTTATTCAGATCGACCAGCATTTGACCCTGTCATTCAAGCAATGGGAGGAATTATGCATCTAATTGGCGAGGCACACAATCCGCCCATGTGGGGATTTTATGGGCTTGCAGACCTATATACGGGAACTGTAACAGTCAATCAAATCTTACTCGCCTTATTCATGAGAGAACGAACCGGAGAAGGGCAATTTATCGATTCTAGTATGTATGACAATATGGTTTCCCTAAATGAGAGGGCAATCATGCTTTATTCCTTCACAGGTGAAGTCGCTATGCGGGGGAAAGAAAATTTTCAAGCTCCCGCTGGTGTTTATAGAACGGCAGATGATGGCTATGTCGCATTAATTGTAGCCAACGATATGATTTGGAAACGCTTTTGTGTGGCAATAAATAGAGAGGATTTAATTGATAATCCTAAAACAAAAACAGGTACAGCCAGGGCTGCAAATAAGGATTTTCTAAATCCATTAGTGGAAAATTGGATAATTGGCCGTACACGAGATGAGATTGTTTCCATCTTTAATAATCAAGGAGTACCAGTCGGTCCGATCCAAACAAGTGAAGATTTAATCAATTGTCCACAGTTAAAAACTAGGAATATGTTAATCGATGTGAAAGATCCTGTTGCTGGTAATCTTGTGCTGGCGAGAACCCCATTAAGCCTATCTAAAGCAGAAAGTGTTCCTACTAACTCAGCACCACGATTAGGTGAGCATACTGAAAAGATCCTAAGAGATGTTTTAAAGTATGATGATGAAAAAATTTCCGATCTCTATAAAAATAAGGTCATTCAAAGTCAAAAAACATTTACGACAACTAAATAAGTTAGTTGGAGGGGTAGAAGTGGAAAATATTGTTCTTATTGATGGGGTTAGGACACCTTTTGGAAAACTTGGGGGAAATTTAAAAAATTTCTCATCTGTAACTCTTGGATCTATGGTCATAAAGGAAACGATGAGAAGAACAAAAATGGAGGCTGATTCAGTCGATGAAGTAATTATGGGATCAGCCATGCTGGCAGGAGCCACCTCGGTTGCTGCCAGACAAATGCTTTTCAAATCTGGCCTGCTTGAGACCACTAAATCCATGACAATTGATCGTGCTTGTTGTTCTTCTATAACTGCTGTAGGAGTAGCCATGAAAAACATCCTGGTGGGTGATTCGGACGTAGTGCTTGCAGGTGGAATCGAATCTATGAGTCAAACACCATTGTTATTAAGAGAAGCTAGATGGGGAAGCAGGTTAGGAGATATTACTGCGGAAGACCCATTAAAAATTAAAAACCCCATTACCAATACACCTGTAGCGTACGTAACAGGGCACGAAGCCTTAAAATATGGTGTGGATCGTGAACAACAGGATGAATGGGCTCTTGGCAGTCATATGAAATATTTTGCTGCGTTTGAGTCAAACAAATTTAAAGATGAGTTAATGAGTGTGGAAATACCACAAAGAAAAGGGGAACCAATCATCGTGAATAAGGACGAATCACCACGTCCTGATACCTCCTATGATAAATTAAGAAATCTAAAAACAGTATATGACAGCCCGACTATTACTGCTGGTAATGCACCGGGTTTAAATGATGGAGCCACAGTATTGACTGTTATGTCTCAGAAAAAACAACAAGAATTAAATTTACATTCTATTGGAACAATCCTAAGCTATGTAAATGTATCTGGAGACCCTAATGCTTCCGTTATTTATCCTGGGATTGCAATCCAAAAAGCACTACAAAAAGCAAATATTTCTTTAAAGGATTTAAAACGCATAGAAATCAATGAGGCATTTGCAGCTATGCCGTTAGTTAGTACAAAGGTGTTAAGTGACGGAGATAACGGGTTATTAACTAAATTACGTTCCATTACAAATGTAAATGGTGGTGCAGTAGCAATGGGGCATCCAACCGGAGCAAGCGGTGCTCGATTAATTATGACATTAGCATATGAACTAAGAAGATTAGGCGGTGGATATGGAGCAGCGGCTATTTGTGGAGGTTATGGGCAAGCTGATGCCGTTATTATCAGAGTAGATTGATAAAGGAGTGAATGTAGTGGGAAAAGTTGTTATTAATAATATCAATAAATACTTTCCTATCGAAAAAGGCAAAAGTGAATCCGTTCAGGTTTTAAAGAATATCAACTTTTCTGTAAAAGAACAAGAGGTTATCGCAATCATTGGCGGCAGTGGATGCGGGAAGACAACACTTTTACGTATTATTAGTGGTTTAACAAATTCAACAAGCGGCGAAATACTCATAAATGACAAAAAACTCAGTGATTCTGGACATGATGTGGGTATGGTATTCCAACAACCTGGATTAATGCCATGGCTAAAAACAGTCGAAAATGTTGAATTAAGTTTGGAATTAAAATCTGTACCTAAGGAAAAACGAAAAGAACTTGCTCTGGAGTATCTAAGACTTGTGGGACTTGAAAGTGCAAAAAGTCAATATCCGAATCAATTATCAGGTGGTATGCAACAAAGGGTTGGATTAGCTCGTGCACTAGCTGTAAACCCTGAAATCCTTTTAATGGATGAACCTTTTGGTGCATTGGATGCACAGACAAAGGAAACCTTACAAGGGGAAGTCTTAAGAATTCATGAAGAAACCAAGAAAACTATCATTTTTGTAACTCATGATCTAGATGAAGCCGTATATTTAGCTGATAGAGTTATAATTTTGGCACCTCACCCAGGGCGAATTATAGAAATTGTTGATGTAAATATCCCACGGCCACGTCCAATTCCAGCAGAAGCGCGCACTGTAAAAGAATTTATAGATAAAAGATATTACGTTTGGAAAAAACTAAAAGAAATTACGCCAGAAACTGCATGATTTTCTAATTATATAAATAGTTTGGGCTACAAAAAGAATTATCTAACACACCAAAATGAATAAAAAAGGCTGGAGTTGCCTTCCAGCCTTTTTTCGCTGAATTGATGTCAAAGTTGAATAGAGTACAACACATAGTATAAATGTAAACATTATTTTATCGTAATATTTTAAAAATATTGAATATTTACTAAAAATATGATTAAATTAATCTATACTGGTTGGGTCACTATACCACATAGACTTAAAAAGGGGGCTAATAGGAAGAGATCATGTACTCGATAAGCAAATTTGTATTGTAAAAATGAAGGGGGATTATTTGTGAGTAAAGTAGAAGTAACTGTTTTGCGTTACGACCCTGATGAAAATGAAAGTCCAAAGTATCAATCTTTTCAAATTGAAGCGAAGAAGAACATGACGGTGCTAGATAGTCTTTTCTTAATTGTAGAGGATCAAGATCCGACACTATCCTTTCGCTGCGCATGCAGGTTGGGGATGTGTGGTTCTTGCGGGATGTTAATTAATGGCCGCGGACGTTTGGCATGCCGGACAAAAATTGAAGAGCTGGGTGATAAAATTACCGTTCAGCCAATGCGCAATCAAACTGTGATTAAAGATTTATCAGTCAATATGGATAACTTCTTTAAGAATATGGAGAAGGTTAAACCTTACTTTGTTCCTAAAGAAGATACCGACCAATTTAGTATCATTCCTCCTTCTTCAGGCAGACGTGAAATCATTGACGAAAATCAGGATTGCATTACCTGTGGCCTATGCTACCAATCATGTGATGCAGTAGCCATTAGGGGTAATGATTTTATTGGTCCTGCTGCCTTGAGCAGAGCTTATAACTTAATAGCCGATGAAAGAGACGGAGCGAGAGAAGAGAGATTGGATCTGGTCACCGAAGAAGATGGTGCCTTTGGATGTCACACCTTTGGAGCCTGTGTAGAGGTATGTCCAAAAGGGATTAAACCGATGGTTACCATCCAAAAAATAAAAATGAAGAAAGTAAAGAAGTCCTTAGGTTTGAAATGGTGATCAATTTTAAGGAGATGTTGCACATGGCGAATCCACAATTAAAAGCAAAAGCAGTACCACAAGAAAACGTAGCACCCTTGAAGTTAAAACAACGGCCCTTTGTTGGTTATATCTCATGGTTGGTACAACGAATAACAGCATTAGTGCTATTAATCTTTTTACCTTTAAAAATCTATAGCGGTTATGCAATGGCTGGGAAGCTGCCCGGAATCGGTGTCCTTTCCACCTTACACTTGAACGCATTTTTAGACGCTGGTTTAATTTTTGCTCTGATTTTTCATGCCTTATATGGAATCCGAGTTATTTTAATCGACGTAGGCGTGGTTAAGGACAATCGAAGCGTTTTTAAGCTTTTTACCATCATCGCAGCGATTTTATGTGCAGTGACCTTTTTCTTCCTAGTTTCATAGAAACAAAAATTTACAGAAAAGTAGGTGAATGTTATGGAACATGTTGAAGCGGATATTCTTATTTTAGGAAGCGGTGGAGCAGGTCTATTTGCGGCTCACCATGCAGCAGACCTTGATCCAACTCTGAAAATTATTGTCGCAGCAAAAGGACTAATAGGGAAAAGTGGATGTACGCGAATGGTTCAGGGCGGTTATAACGTGGTCCTTCATCCTGATGATTCTTTAGAAAAACATTTTAAAGACACCATTAAAGGCGGCGGCGGTATTAACAATCAAGAAATGGCATGGGCACTTGTCAGCGATGCTCCTAAGAGGATTCGAGAGTTAGAGACCAAGATGGGTGTGTTCTTTGATCGAAATGAAGACGGTACCATTCATCAAAAACCATTTGCTGGTCAATCTTTTGACCGGACCGTTCACCGTGGTGATTTAACAGGTATTGAAATCATTTCCCGGATGCGAGATCAGTTGTTCGCTAAGCCCAATGTCATCACATGGGATGAAGTAAGAGCGATTGATTTATTAATTGATGAGGACCGTCAGCGTGTTGCCGGATGCCTAATGTTGAATATGAGAACTGGGCAATTCATTGTTGTTCACTGTAAAGCCGTAATTGTTGGGACAGGTGGTGCTGCTACGATGTATAAAATAGCAACCCCAAGTCTTGAAAAAGCCGGAGATGGTATGGCGATGTGTTATCGAGCCGGAACAGAGTTTATGGATATGGAAATGATGCAGTTTCATCCTACAGGTCTGCTTGCTGAAAATTCCCGTTTAAATGGGGGCGTATTAGAGGAAGGACTTCGTGGTGCTGGTGGTTTCCTCATCAACTCATTAGGTGAACGCTTTATGAAGAATTATGATCCAGAGCGTATGGAACGATCTACAAGAGACCGTGTCTCTAGAGCCGCCTACATGGAAATTATGGAGGGACGGGGAACTCGTCTTGGAGGCGTTTACATTGATGTATCCCACCTAGGGAAAGAAAATGTTCTGCGGATGTTTCCAGGAATGGTTGAACGCTGCCGTGATGTCGGCAGGGATTTAAGTGTCGAGCCTGTTGAGATTTCACCTGCAGCCCACTTCCAAATGGGTGGTGTTCGAGTATCAGTAAATTGTGAATCGAATATTGAAGGACTGTTTGTTGCTGGTGAGGATGCAGCTGGCGTTCATGGAGCTAATCGACTTGGCGGGAATGGAGTATGTGATTCTACCGTTTTTGGTGCTAGAGCTGGCGATGCAGTGGTTTCCTATATCCAAAATAAAAGTGACCTTGCAAACGTCTCAGATACTCAGGTTCATTCGATGATGAATGATATCCTCGAACCTTTTAAACGTGAAGAAGGTGAAAATCCATTTTATATCCGAAATGATCTGAAGAATTTAATGTGGGAAAAGGTAGGATTAGTCCGGAATCAAAAAGACTTGCAATTTGCTGAGATTCAGCTCCAATTACTAGAAGAAAGAATTAATAAAGTAAGTGTAAAAGGTTCTCAGAAATATAATTTGACTTGGCAGGAATATATGAATGTCAGGAACCTAGTAACAATCGCGAAAATGGTAACCAAAAGTGCCTTGATGCGGACAGAAAGCAGGGGCTCGCATTATCGTGAAGATTATCCTGAGAGCAATGATGAAAAATGGTTGAGTAATATTTATGTCACCAAAACGGATGATGATGAACCACGCTATTGGACAGAAAACGTAAAGCAAACTCATACAAACGTAAGTGAAATCGAAGGTTATAAAGTTTTAGCGACTTCAAAATAAAGGGGTGCGATCAATGGCCGTTCAAGATTATGTTGCTGACTATCAAAAAAGCTGGGAACTAGATGAAAGTTTTTATCAGAGTGTAGAAGAAACATGCAAAACTCTGTATATCGAATCACTAAAGGATTTACCGCCAGATGTAAGAACAGCCTTGCAGAATGCTTTAGAAAAAGAGACATTGAAAACCGGTAAGGAAATACTAGAAACATTAGTGAAAACGGTTTCGACAGCTGATGAGCAAAAACTATTAATCTGTCAAGATACTGGTATACCTGTTTTTTTCATTAAGGTGGGAAACCAGGTACGTTTTGATGGTTTGCGCTTAGAACAAGCCATCCGAAAAGGTACAGAACGCGCAACGCTGGAACATCCTTTACGGAGCAGTATAGTGAATACGTTAACGAGGAAGAACCATGGTACTTCTACAGGAAATCAAGTTCCGGTTCTCCATTATGAATTCGTCGAAGGATATGAGCTGGAACTTCTCATCGTTCCTAAGGGATCTGGCTCTGAAAATATGAGTTATTTAAAGATGTTAACTCCAGCTGCAGGGATACAAGGAATTAAAAAATATGTATTAGAATGTGTTTTTGAATCAGGTGCCAATCCTTGTCCACCTACCATTGTAGGGATTGGTATTGGTGGTACTGCGGATAAATGTGCGGCATTAGCAAAAAAGGCAGCAGCGAGAGAAGTAGGGTCTCCTAACCCGGATCCCGAGGTAAGAAAGCTGGAGGAAGAATTATATGGATTGATTAATGAACTAGGCATAGGGGCACATGGATTAGGCGGAAATACTACAGCTTTAGCGGTGCATATTGAAGCAGCTGATACTCATATGACCTGTAATCCCGTTGCTGTCAATATGATGTGCTGGCCAGCTAGAAGAATGAGAGCAACGTTTAGACACGAGGATACCCAGCCGGAGATTACATATTAAAGGAGGAGGAAAGGCATGACACATTATCATTTAAAAGCACCCTTGACTGATGATGATATTAACCTATTGTATGCAGGTGATACTGTAACACTCGACGGGCATATCTTTGGAATTCGTGACGCAAATTTAATTCGCCTTTTTGACAAAGGAGTTGAACTTCCTGCGGATTTAATTCCACAGCTTAAAGGTTCCATTGGACTTCATACGGCACCTGGTGTCAGAAAGCTGCCTAATGGAACATATGAAAAAGTAAGTATCGGTACCACTACTAGTTATCGTATGGACCGGTTTACCCGCGGGCTGATGGAGACATATGGAATGAAAGTCATCGTTGGTAAAGGCGGACTTCTAGAGGAAGGTTCCCAGGCATTGGTAGATTTCAAAGGGTGCTATTTTACGATTCTAGGAGGCTCAGCTGCTCTAGAAACGACTCAAGTAGAGGAAATAGAAGATGTTTGGTGGGAAGATTTGATGCCTGAGGCGATATGGAAATTCAGGGTCAAAGATTTTGGCCCGCTCATTGTTTCTATTGATTCGCATGGAAATAATAAGTACAAAGATATAAAGAAGGATGCCAAAGTAAAATTGGATGAGCTGATTAAACAGCTTAATTAGGTTCTTTTCTAAAAGGAGACCTGTAGATGATAATATCACTGTTTCTTATTGGTTTGTTTTCTGGAATTGTAACAGGATTATTATCGATTGGTGGAGGAATTATATTGATTTTCTCTTTAATGATTATTCCTCCGTTACTATTAAATACACAATTTTCGATGCATACGATTTTCTCTTTTTCGATTATGCAAGGATTTTTTTCTTCTCTATCTGGTGGTTATTATTATATTAGCAACCAACTTGTGGATAAAAAGATTATCTTCATGCTCGGAATTCCGGCGATGTTTGGCGGAACCATCGGGGTATTATTTGCTAACCAGATTTCGGATTTTAACCTGCGGATACTGTTTGCGACTCTAGCAATCATATCTGCAATTCTCATGCAAATCCCAACCAATAAGGCTGAAGATCCCACGCCAATTCCTAAAAACAAAAAGGTCTGGACAGTGAGTATTATTTTTGGTGTCCTCATCGGTATTTTAGGAGGGATGGTTGGTTTATCAGCGGGATTCATCTTTGTTCCCTTGATGATCTTTTTTTATAAATTGCCCATAAAGATGTCGATTGGCACAAGTTTAATCACATGCTTTTTATTGTCAGCTGGCAGTCTGGTCTCTAAATTAAGTATGAGAGACATTGATTTTGGCCAAGTGGCAGTGTTAATAGTCGGGGGTATTATAGGTGCTCAGATAGGGGGACGTATTACGAAAAAACTGAAGTCTATCACTCTGAAAAGAATAGCTGCCTATTCTATTTTGCTAGTAAGCTGCAAACTATATTATGATTTGTTTGTTTAATTTAAAAAGATTCAAAAAATTCTAAATTAATAGTTGACGGATCGCTCATAGGGTGATTAAATGAATATAGGTACATTGGTTGGGTCACTCAACCAATAAAAACAAGGAGGTTCAAAAATGGGTAATAATAGCCAATCTAGCACAGCTGTAAAAAGCCGGAAAGATGAGTCTAAAAGTCTTTCCACTCACAAGTTTTTGATTCACCAAAAAGGAGATCATGTCGGTGTTGCAACAAGTCAAATCCTTGAAGGGGAAAAGGTAATCGGCGTATTCATGGATGATAACACCGAAATCCAAGTCGTATCACACGGAGATATTCCACTAGGTCATAAAATTTCATTAGTTCAGCGTAAAGAAGGCGAGCCTGTATTAAAGTACGGTGTCCCAGTCGGAATCACTACAAGTAATTGGGTTGTTGGCGATTATGTTCACACCCATAATATTAAAACTGCGAGGTGGTAGAAAAAATGGAAAAACAAATTTTTGGTTATCGTCGTGAAAATGGCAAGGTTGGTATTCGTAATCATGTAATCATTTTACCTGTAGATGATATTTCAAACGCCGCTTGTGAAGCGGTTGCAAAACAGGTTCAAGGAACACTTGCTCTACCACATGCATATGGACGTCTACAATATGGTCCGGATTTAGATTTGCATTTCCGAACAATGATCGGTACAGGTTCTAATCCAAATGTTGCCGCATGCATTGTCATCGGGATTGAGGAAAATTGGACGAGAAAAATCGCAGATGGAATCGCTGAAACTGGAAAACCAGTTGCCTACTTTTCCATTGAAGGAAATGGGGATTTCGAAACCATCAAAAATGCTTCTTGGAAAGCAAAAGAATTTGTTCAATGGGCTTCTGAACTTCAGAGAGAACACGTTGAATTAAAAGATTTAACCATCAGTATTAAATGTGGCGAGTCAGACACTACAACAGGCTTGGGATCTTGTCCAACTGTATCACAAGCGGTTGATCGTCTTGTAGACGCTGGAGCAACGGTCTTTTTTGGAGAAACGTCTGAGTTAACAGGCGGGGAGCACATCATTCGAAATAGAATGGCTACACCTGAATTAGAAGATAAATTCATGGCGATCTTTGATGACTACATTGGAGAAATTATCTCAAAAGGTGTGGACTTATTAGGATCACAGCCTACACAAGGAAATATTGCTGGTGGACTTTCTACTATCGAGGAAAAGGCATTAGGAAATATCGCTAAAACAGGATCAAAACAAGTGATTGGCGTTTTAGAGCCGGCAGAAGCACCATCAAATGGAAACGGCTTATACTTTATGGATACCTCTTCAGCCGCAGCTGAATGTATCACGCTGATGGCTGCAGCCGGAGCTGTCCTTCACTTATTCCCGACAGGCCAAGGAAACATTATTGGTAACCCAATCGAACCGGTAATTAAGCTAACAGCTAACCCTAACACAGCAGCAACAATGAGCGAACATATTGATGTGGATGTAAAAGGATTGTTATCTCGCGAAATTACGTTAGAAGAAGCGGGAGACGTTCTAATGGAAACAATCTGTCGAACCATTAATGGAAGGCTTACAAGTGCAGAAGCGTTAGGACATCGTGAGTTCGTTATGACAAAGCTTTATAGAAGTGCATAAAATAATTTATTCTCCCTACTACTTTTGTTGTAGGGAGATGGTTTTTTATAGATAAATTAATTGAAAAAGGATGATTAGTCGTGGAATTTTATGCTGCGGAGGACTTGAAGATTTTTTGTGAAAAGTTATTAACGAGCTATGGTGTTAATGAGAGAGATGCTTCAATAGCTAGTGAGTCCTTGATCCAGGCCAATCTTGAGGGGGTAAATAGTCATGGAATCAGCAGACTCCCAATTTATTTGAAGAGGTTAGGAGGGGAAAGAATTAATCCGAATCCTGCGATTGATTTGGATGTTAAAACAAATTCACTGCTGATGGTAAACGGTGATAATGGATTAGGCCAGGTTGTTGGTTATCATGCAATCAAAAAGGGCATTGAAATGGCAAAGGAATCCGGGGTTGTTGCGATTGGTGTAAACAATAGCAATCACTTTGGAACAGCGTCATTTTTTTGTCAGTTAGCATGTAAAGAAAACCTCGCTTGTATAGGTTTAACCAACTCACCCTCTGCCATTGCTCCCTGGGGAGGAAGAAGGCCATTCTTTGGAACAAATCCTATTGCCTTTGGGTTTCCAACTGGTAATGATACCCCAGTCATTATTGATTTATCGACCAGTATTGCTGCGAGAGGGAAAATAATTTTGGCAGCCAAACAAGGGACTGAAATTCCAAGCGGTTGGGCTCTAGATGAGAATGGCCATTCAACAACGGACCCTCATCAAGCCTTAAATGGTTCAGTATTGCCATTAGCAGGTGCAAAAGGGTCAGCGCTAGCGCTAGGGGTAGAAATTCTAACAGGAATTCTCGCAGGAGCGGCATTTGGTCCACACGTTAACAATATTTATGACGAAGATACAGAGCGTGCAAATGTAGGACACTTTTTCATTTTACTAGATATTGAAAAATTTATGAGTGTTGAACTTTTTACAGCTTACTTAAACAATCTATTAACAGAAATGAAAAAGCTCCCAAAGGTACCCGGACTGGATGAAATCCGTTATCCGGGAGAAAGAAGAAAAAAGGAATCATCCTTTCATTTGGAAAATGGAATTCCTTTATCCACGATTGTTAAGGATGAACTTTCTGAACTGGGGCAGCAGCAGAATATTGAATTTCCTGAACCATTCGTAATGAAGCAAATATAGTGAAAATGTTATTATATGTGGTAATATAGTACTAAAATCTTTGTTTACTTTATTATTTGGGATTAATTATTGTAGCCTCCCGCATACACTTACCCCAACGGTAAGCCTCATCCTATAAAATGGTCAAATGAAAGATGAATTTTTTATATCCCACTAGTAGAAAACTAATGTCTTCTATATAGTCGAATGGAGAGAACTATGTGAAGAATTCAATTAACCGAAAAGGTATTTCGGAACAAGTTGCGGACACGATTAAAAAAATGATTCATGAAGGTAAATATAAAGTAGGGGAAAAGATTCCAGGGGAAAGAGAATTTGCGGCAGAGCTCGAAGTTAGCCGTAACACGGTCAGAGAGGCGTACAAAATTCTTGAAGCCTATGGGTATATTACCACTAAGCATGGAACGGGAGTATTTGTTGCTTCACCAGAACAACAAATCCTAAAAATGACGGAATCATTTTTTATCTCAACCGATCAAGTAAAAGACTTTTTCGCTGTTCGAAAAATATTAGAGGAAAACACCGTGCAATGGGCTATCGAAAACTCTACTCCTGAACAGCTTGATGAACTAGAGGAGATTGTTAAAAAAGCAGAGGATGTTATCAGCCGGGAAGTAGACTACCAAAGACTATCAGAGCTTGATCATAAGTTTCATCTGGCGCTTGCCAATAGTACACAAAATGTGGTCCTAATACGTATTATGCACAATTTAATTGATTTACTGTCGGAGTCTCGGATCCGGTCTATACAGATTCCCGGAAGAGCCATTAAATCAGTAGAAGAACACTCCAATATCTTAAATGCGATTAAAAAGAAAGACACCATCCTGGCTAAGAAGTGTATGAGTGAACATTTAGAAAGCGTCCAACGTTCGATGACCAATAATATGGTTGATGAATACGAAAAAGCGTAAAGAGCATCTACACTCTTTACTTAACGAGCACCATCCTGTGAAGGATTGTGCTTTTTTCATTATTAGGTGAATAGAGTGAAGTCTGATTCCCGTACAGGGGTGGAAAACTCGAGCACCGGGAACTAGAGAGGGCGTCTGTTTCCCATACAGGATAAAAACCTAGTACAACGGGAATCAGAGGCTTGCTATAATCCATAAAGGGTAATGAAAATCATATAAATAAAAATCCCAAGTGATTTGTGTGCATCACCTGGGATTTTATTTTATAGATACGGACTTTCATGCTTGGCTTTTAACATATTCCAACGACGGTCAACTTCTTTATCAAAACATCTCTAACATGTCTTTGCTGTTTTCATTATCAATGAGCCGGTTTTGTTTGGGCTGCCAGTAGTTTTGAATTTTAAAATCCTGATCCCATTCATTCTTGCTCCAATAGTTGCTGCAGTTGTTACTTACGCTGGTATGGCTATGGGATTAGTCGCTAAACCCGCTGGAATCATTGTACCGTGGACAATGCCTCCGATCATCAGTGGTTATCTCGCAACTGGAGGTAAAATTAGCGGGGCAGTAATCCAGGCGATCACGCTTGTATTAACGGTCGTCATTTACTATCCGTTTGTGAAGCTTATGGATAATGCTGACCTGAAAGAAGAGGCTGCAGAAGAAGTATTCAATACTGATGATAAGAAAGTTATATCGTAGTTGGAATTATGTGAGGGCCGCGGACGCATTGAGGAAAGAACAGAAGCATCTGCTGTAATCTGTTCACGCCTAGTTCACGGAAGACACATTTACCTAGTGTAATTTACGAACGGGACAAAATATAAGTCTATTTCAGGTCAGAGACCCTTCCAACGTCAGGAAGGGTTTCTTTTGTCTGCTTAATAATTTTTTGACCGCCGGCAGGTCATTGTCCAGGAATGCCATTTTTGTATCTTCTCCATCCAGGAATTGCTGTTCTCCGCCATAGACTTCGTTTTTTAAAACCGTTGTTTCTAATTTTTGAAGTGCTTGAACAGCCGTGAGTCCCCCAACTTTTATGCCATTAATTGTGATATTTGCATTACAATAGTTTGCCTGGTAATAGCTGATCCCCGCATGCAGGAGGATCATAACCATGACGACAATTGTTGTTATCAGCCTCCACTTTGTAAACCATTTTGGATGGTTTGTCAATTTCCCCATTTAATTTAAATGCATTTGCCACAAATATCCCCCCATACTTTAAAACCAGCTCTGGATGTCCTTTGAGGTTAGTCCTGGGTTGCATTAAAGAGCTGTTCATTTTTCTCTTTTCCTATTCTACAAGATAGTGTGTTGTGAAGTTTGTAAGAATTTGTATGTGTGGGGATGGAAAATATTTATCGGTGGCAAAGTTCCGAAATGGAGGATTGCCGAAAACCATTTGGAGCTTTTCTCCCTTTTTAACAGCTTTAAGGTGCTTTACACAGATTTATTCATTTCTGGTACCACATAAGATCAATAAGTTGTTATAATATAATTGATTAGTACCAGGTATTAGAATTAGGATATTATATTAAATGCTTTAGACAACTTGATGAAGTGAGGTTATGTAAAAATGTATCATGACAAAAAGAACTATACTGCACCCGAAAACTATAATATAACTCAAGAAATTGAGAAGCACGCCTCTGATAAACTAGCTCTAATCTATCAAAATGAATTGGGAGTAACTGATAAGATTACATATAACCAGCTTATACAAAGGTCCAATAAGCTCGCGAATGGCTTAAATCATATAGGTTTGCAAAAGGGAGACCGCGTACTGGTGGGAACTCCGCGATTAATTGATACTTATATCATCTATTTGGGCTGTTTAAAAGCAGGATTGGTGATCATTCCTTCGTCTGAATTGCTCAGGGCAAAGGACATCGCTTATCGACTGAACCACTCTGAAGCCAAAGCGGTTATTTCTTATACTGATTTTACAAAAGAGATTGAGGCAATTGAAGAAGAACTCCCACATCTTGACCATAAGATAGCCTTTGGAGGAGTACACACTGGGTGGAGAGACCTTAATGAAATAATGGATTCTGCTTCCGAAGAATTTACCGGTCATGTAACCACACGTGATGACCTTGCTTTTCTGGCTTATACTTCTGGAACAACTGGGAATCCAAAAGGTGTAGCCCATACTCATAGTTGGGGTTATGCCCATATCCGCATTGCTGCTAAAGAATGGCTCAATATCAGGGAAGAGGACATTGTATGGGCAACAGCTGCCCCGGGCTGGCAAAAATGGGTATGGACACCGTTTTTATCCGTTTTGGGTTCAGGTGCAACCGGATTTTGCTATCAAGGTAGATTTTCTCCGGAAAAATACTTGGAATTACTGCAGGAGCAAAAAGTAAATGTGCTGTGCTGTACGCCTACAGAATACCGTATGATCGCGAAAATGGAAGGATTGAATACTTACGAGCTTTCGAGTTTGCGAAGTGCGGTTTCTGCCGGGGAAGCACTCAATAGGGAAGTAATCGATGTCTTTAAAAATACATTCAACATTCAAATAAGAAATGGCTATGGACAAACTGAAAGTACGCTTCTAATCGGAACCCTTCTGAATGATGAACATCGGCCAGGTTCAATGGGTAAGCCGATCATAACCGGAACGGTCGAGATTGTGAATGAAGACGGGGTACAGGTTGGAGCAGGTGAGATTGGGAATATCGCGATCCATAAAGAATTGCCGGCTCTCTTTAACATGTATTACAAAGACCCCGATAAAACGAATCGTTCATATAGGGGCGATTATTTCATCACCGGAGATCGTGCAAGGAAAGATGAAGAAGGCTTTTATTGGTTCCATGGCAGAAGCGATGATGTCATTATTAGTTCCGGTTATACGATCGGTCCATTTGAAATCGAGGATGCCTTAATGAAACATCCGGCTGTATTAGAATGTGCTGCTGTAGCAAGCCCCGATGACATTAGGGGCAATGTCGTGAAAGCTTTCATTGTTTTACAAAAGGGAGTAGAAGAATCCGCTGAACTCATTAAAGAACTTCAAAATTTTGTAAAGCAAATAACCGCACCCTATAAATATCCTAGAATCATTGAGTTCGTAGAACATTTGCCAAAAACTGATTCCGGAAAAATCAGACGTGTTGTTTTAAGGGATCGCGAGAATGGAATAAGCCTTAAAGATAAGGCTAATATCTAAAGCCGAGCGTACGTTCCTGCCGTCTTTAGGGGCAGTGCGCGTTCAAAATAATAAAGAGGAAGCAGAAACCAATTGGGGTTTCTGCTTTTTTAGTGTTTAGATCAAGCCTAATTAACTACTTTAATATAAAAATAGATATCCTGGCCGACTTTTTTTGGCTCTGTCAGGAGCTGATAGCCATGTTTGACGGCTTCTTCAGGGACACTTCGAAACGATTGCGGACAGTCTGCGATAACTTGTAAGACTTCCCCGATTTTCATGGTTTTTAGCGCATCCAGCGCATAAATGACAGGGTATGGTCATGGCTCACCGCGAATATCTAAAGTGTAGTTGACGTCCATCACCTGTGACATGGATTAAGCCTCCTTAGTAACGTGAGAAATCCGTTCCGTTTTTTGATTTTTGATTCCCGTTCCGTAACGGAACCGCTTTTCCCACCAATTTGATAGCAGGAACCAGGCTGCCAGCATGGCCAACGTTCCAAACAGGGCTCCCATAGGACCCCATAGTTCTATTAAATTCACTTTTGGCCAATTTTCCGCAAGGGCATGGTAGATGACGAGATGGTCCCAGCCATAGGCGAGAGCTGTAGCCCCGACGATATTGCCTGCGCCTACCACCCAGAATAATAATTGGCCTTCCATTGCCCGGTACATCATACCAGTTTCACAGCCGCCGGCAAGTACAATGCCGAAACCGAAAAGGAGTCCGCCGATAGCCGTGCTGGGAGCGGCCATTTTGATAAGGGCGACAGAGCCGTTTTGAATATATAAAAATGTGACCGCAACACTGATCATCATCCCCACAGCGATCGCTTTGGACATCACAGCACGGCCGCTGATCCATAAATCACGGAAAGCGGAAGTGAAACAAATTTGTCCTCGTTCAATAAGAATCCCAAAAAGCGCTCCAGCTATACAGGCAACCGCGAGGAGTGGTTTGCCTGAGGCGAAAAAGAAAAGAACAAGTGCGAGATACAGAAAGGCAAAGATGATACCTAGCACCGGTTGAATATTCCTTTTTTGGACATGCTGGGTGACAACCGGGTTCATCGAGCCTTTCATCAAGGTCGGTTTTCCCCTCCACCATTTGGTATTCACAACTTTCACGCCAAAGTAGGTTCCGATCGCGGTCGTCAGCATAAAGATCCAGGAATGGAACGAGAACTGGGGCACACCCGTAAAAAAGGCAGCTAAATTGCATCCCAGGGCAAGGCGTGCGCCAAATCCTGCGATTATTCCACCGATGAATCCCTGGACTAAACGCCGCTTTTGTTTCGGGACGCGGATTTTAAAACTGTTGCTCAACAAGATCGTAATCAGTGCGCCAACCAGCATGCCAATGACAATCCAGCCATCAGTCCGGCTGACAGGAGTGCCTTCAAGGCCGACCAGTTGAAAATACGACCATTGCGATACATCAATCCCGAACCATTGCAGGATATGTCCACCTAATCTGGTGAATTCCCCCGTTACCGCCCAAACCGCACCTGTGATCCCGAAGTACAATGCACTGACCAGACCTGCAATACTGATCGCTATGTAAGGGTTCCAATAATCTTTGAAGATTTTATGATAAGCATTCATTAAACCTTAACTCCCCCTTGTTTGCAAAGACCATGGAGACGGCCCTTATTGCCGGCACCATGAAATGTGCTTATTAATACAAAAATAGATCAGGATTTCCAGTCATTCTAAAAGCTTAATCATTCACTAATATATGGGTTAAAGGGTTATATAGCAATTCAATTTATCAATAAGTTCAACTGAAAAGAATCGGAATAGTGAATACCAGGGGGCTGCTAATGTCTGGAATATATATAGTTGCAGGAGGAGAAGTATTCATTTAAATGCGGCCCCTGAAGTGTGTAATTTAGAAATATGTGGAGGGAATTGTTGTTAATGATGCAGTGTCACATAAAAAGTCATATATATGTCAAATTCCCAAAAAAGTTTTCCTATTTATTGTGACTTCCGTATGGTTAACTAGTAGTATGGCTACCTCTATCGTTGCCTAAGGTTTGGAGTGAAAACCCGATGAAATTAGGGGCAATGTCGTGAAAGCTTTCATTGTTTTACAAAAGGGAGTAGAAGAATCCGATGAACTCATTAAAGAACTTCAAAATTTTGTAAAGCAAATAACCGCACCCTATAAATATCCTAGAATCATTGAGTTCGTAGAACATTTGCCAAAAACGGATTCCGGAAAAATCAGACGTGTAGTTTTAAGGGATCGCGAGAATGAAAAAATTGGTAAAGAGAAGGCTCATAGCTAATATCGATTTTCATGGTTTCATGCTGCAACAATCATAGATTGATATTCTTACTAAGTTCATTTCAATTCAATATCATTTCGACAAATATGCAGGGTTTATCCCTGCTCTTTTAATGTATAGTTAGAGTAGGTCATAACAATGAAGGACGAACAGTAATGCATGTAATTCGAAAGGGGAACATTAAATGAGAAGGATTATTATAACGACAGAGAGTGGAGCGGATTTACCAGAAGATTTAGCTCGTAAATATGATGTTCAAGTCGTCCCAATGCACGTCATCATGGATAGAGAGGATTATTTAGATGGTTCTCTACCCGTAAAGGATATTTATGCCTATTATGAGCGTACAAAAAAAATACCCTCCACATCGGCTACAAATACCCATGAGTATCATGAGTTTTTTAAGAAAATAAGGGTGAATGATCCTGATTGCATCATTATTCATATTGGTTATACGTCTAAGGCATCTTCTTCCTTTCAAAATGCGATGATCGCAGCGGAAGAGTTTGAA
This sequence comes from Bacillus sp. T33-2, assembly GCF_002860205.1. Taxonomy (GTDB): domain Bacteria; phylum Bacillota; class Bacilli; order Bacillales; family Cytobacillaceae; genus T33-2. The sequence continues at coordinate 108,020 of NZ_PGVB01000007.1, read as the reverse complement.
GATCTTTTTCTAATTGATGCTTTGAATGTTACTGGTGGATTAACTGCAATTGTCATGTATGCTGTTACCTTGTTAGAGAAAGAACCTACGATTGAACCGATACGCTTAATAGAAAAAATAGAATCAATGGTTCCGAAATCAAGACTGGCTTTCATTCCCGGAAGCTTAGAATTTTTAAGAGCGGGTGGACGCGTAAGTAATATTGCTTATCTCGGAGGGGCTTTGTTAAAAATAAAGCCATGCATTGAATTAATTGAAGGAAAACTTGTTTCTACTAAAAAATACCGTGGGAAAATGAGCGTAGTTGCTGAAAAACTCATGCGAGATTATTTAAATGATTACGATATAAAAAGAGAACAACTTTATTTTCTATATTCAATCGGACTCGATGAAAGCATCATGCATCGGATGGATGAAATCGCAAAGGAAACTGGTTTTGAAAATGTAAAGTGGATTCAAGCTGGTGCAATGATTTCTACTCACTCTGGACCTGGGGGGTTCGGGATTGCTGGATTAGAAATTTAGGTACGGTTCTGGAAAATGTTAGGAAGATAAATGATAAAAAGGATAAACCGGTTGAAGAAATCATCAAAAAGGTTAGTAATTGACTTTAAAGAAGAATTCACATTTAGAACGCTGCTTGATACCTTCCAAGATTCTAAAAAACATTACCGTGACCATATGAAAAATTTGATGTGGTAAATTCACTCGTAACAGAAAACCAAAGCTTTAACCATGCTGGAAGCAGGGTTGAGGCTTTGGTTTTTTCTATTCCCGGGGCTTTATGAACGTAATTTTCCCTTTTTTAACAACTTTAAATAGTTTATAATTATCAAAATAGTAGATATTTTAATATAAAAATAATTATAATAGATTATTATATACTTTTAATTAATTCATAAAAAGGAACGTTCGGGGTAGCATCTTATTGTTTGTGAGATTGTGAGCAGGAACGTCTGATCCTTTTGTAAAATATGGGGGGTACGTTAGTTTATCATGAACAGCATGCAGAACAATACAGACGTAATCTTAATTGGCGCCGGGGTCATGAGCGCGACTTTGGGGTCATTATTGAAAGCGCTAGCACCTGAATGGGACATCAAAGTATTTGAAAAGCTTGAAAATGCAGCGGAAGAAAGTTCTAACGAATGGAATAATGCGGGGACCGGCCATGCTGCCCTGTGCGAGCTTAACTATACAACCGAAAAACCTGACGGGTCGATTGATATTAGCAAAGCGATAAAAATTAATGAGCAGTTTCAGCTTTCAAGACAGTTTTGGTCTTATCTTGTAAAGAGCAATCTGATCCGCAATCCGCAGGACTTTATCATGCCTATACCGCATATGAGTTTGGTACTAGGGGAACAAAATGTAACCTTTTTGAAAAAACGTTTTGAAACGTTGTTAAACAATCCCCTGTTTCAAGGGATGGAATTTACCGATGACCCTGAAAAACTGAAGGAATGGATTCCACTTATCATGGAAGGCCGCACATCGAAAGAACCGATAGCGGCAACGAAAATCGATTCTGGAACCGATGTCAACTTTGGTGCGTTGACACGCATGCTGTTTGAGCACTTGGAGAGCCAAAACGTCGAGGTCAAATACAAGCATACTGTGGAAGATATCAAACGTACGAGTGACGGCTTGTGGGAATTAAAAGTGTGGAACATGACTACCGGCAACATCGAACGCCATACGGCAAAATTCGTCTTTATCGGCGGCGGTGGCGGAAGTCTGCCTTTACTGCAGAAAACCGGTATTCCTGAGTCAAAACATATTGGCGGATTCCCGGTAAGCGGACTGTTTATGGTATGCAACAATCCGGAAGTTGTGGAGCAGCATCATGCCAAACTGTACGGGAAAGCGAAAGTTGGCGCTCCTCCAATGTCTGTTCCGCATCTGGACACTAGATATATCGACAACCAAAAAGCATTGCTGTTCGGGCCATTTGCCGGGTTCTCGCCAAAGTTCTTAAAAACTGGTTCAAATTTGGATTTAATCAATTCAGTAAAACCGAATAACCTCATTACGATGCTTGCGGCAGGTGCAAAAGAGATGGCATTGACCAAATACCTGATCCAGCAGGTTATGCTATCGAATGAAAAGCGCATGGAAGAATTGCGCGAGTTCATTCCAAACGCCAAAAACGAGGATTGGGAAATAGTGGTTGCGGGCCAACGGGTGCAAGTGATCAAAGACACCGAGGCAGGCAAAGGAACACTTCAGTTTGGGACGGAAGTTGTAAGTGCAGCTGACGGATCGGTAGCTGCGCTGCTCGGCGCTTCCCCTGGTGCTTCCACTGCCGTTCACGTCATGCTTGAGTTGTTGGAAAAATGCTTCCCACAGCATATGAAAGAGTGGGAACCAAAAATTATCGAAATGCTTCCTTCCTATGGCGTGTCACTAGTAGACAACCCTGAATTTTTCAATGATATTCATGCTTCAACAGCAAAGACGCTTGGATTAAGCAGAGCAAAAGAACAGGCACTTGAGCGAGGAGAAAAAGAAGTGGTCTATGGCTGATTTTTTTGAATGAACAAAGAATATGATAAAAAAATTTTCTCGATTGCATTTAGCTGGGTAGGGTAAAGTAACATTGAGGTGAAAAAAATGAAAGTTAATATAACCAAAGATGCAACTCAGCAGCTTCTCAATGTACTTGGTGCGGAACCAACCATTAGGATTAATGAAGTCCGTACCACCGGTTGAGGTGCGACCTATGTGTACGAACTTGCCCAGGGTGGGCAGATGCAAAATGATGAAGTGTTCAAAGTTAATGAAATTACCATATTAATAGACCCAACGGTGATTAGCCACCTTGATGCAGATATAGTAATCGATTATAAAAAAAATTATGGATTTATTCTAAAAACTAGTTATGAGGTTTTAACTTTTGGGATGAAATTAATAAAAAGCAGCTAAATAATGTAAGAAGCCGCTGTATTTATACTAAACAGTGGCTTTTTTGTTTTGTTACTTTACTTATGCAACCAGAATGAACTGGATTACAAAATGTGGCGGGAAATAAACAAGATTAAGAAGAAGGAAGTGCGGTTCTTTCAGATCATTATTAATAACAAAAGCAACAAGACATCACATCAGGGGGGATGTTGTCTTTTTGCTTGGTACCGGGTGTGTTGATCCAAGAAGGAATAGACGTTTTTTCTATCGGCGTAAAGTTGAAGTAGCAACTTATAGAGAATAACCGTATAAATAGTGATGGGAGAGAAACTATGAAGATTCATTACATTCAAAACGATGAATTGGCGACACCCGGGTATATTGAAGAATGGGCTAACGAAAAAATGCATACATTGTCACGTACCCAGATGTATGCCAATGAAACTCTTCCTTCGGTGGACCAGTTTGATATGCTGGTGATCTTGGGAGGCAGGATGGGAGCTTATGAGGAAGACGCTTTTCCATGGTTAATCAAGGAGAAGGAGTTTATACGGGAAGCGGTCGACCAGGGAAAATGGGTGTTGAGGATTTGCCTCGGTGCCCAGATGCTGGCTAACGCTTTGGGCGGAAAAGTATATCCTCATGTACATAAGGAAATTGGCTGGTGGCAGATTGAGAAAATAGAAGATGTTGGAGAATCCAGGCTCTTTAATGGAGTGCCCGACTCCTTTACGGCATTCCAATTCCATGGAGACACCTATGATCTTCCAAAAGGAGCCGTTCGTCTGGCCTCAAACCAGGGCTGCACAAACCAGGCCTTTTCATATGCAGACCGGGTTCTCGGATTGCAATTCCATCCGGAGTTCACGGGCGATGTTATTAACCGCCTTGAGCAGATTTACGGCAGTGAAATGCCAAAGGGCGATTTCATACAGGACTCAGCGCTTTGGGTGAATCAGGAACGGCTTTTATACGGGGCCAAGTCTCTGTTATTTAGTGTGCTTGACAATTTTGAGGCCGGGATTTTGAAACCAGAATGATAGGTCCAAGGGTAGGAAGGAATTATCGTAGATTCATAGACAAGCCGTATTAAGGTTCAGATGTTAACAAATAATTGAAACATTTAACAAAACTTTTTTTGTTTTAACTAGGAAAGGATTTTTAAATGTATGGATTGAAGTCCTCATATGGTTTAGCATTCTACTAAGATAATTCGTTATTTGGGGTGAAATACAAAAAGTCATCATTAATTTTATATACAGAGGGTGCCAATGGAGCCAATAAGTTGCCTTGACCCTCTTAAAATTTATTATCCGAGAGGACTACATAGCTGATGAAAAAAATCTATCTCGATTACAATGCCAGTACGCCGGTGGCGCCCGAAGTAGCTGATGCGATGCTGCCCTTGCTCACTTACTTTTACGGGAATCCATCTGCCCTCCATTGGGCTGGAGGGCCTGTCAAAGAGTTATTGCAGCAAGCGAGACAACAGGTTGCAGACCTAATCTCCTGTTCACCAAGTGAAATTATTTTTACCAGTGGCGGCAGCGAAGCAAACAACCTTGCATTAAAAGGATACTTTTATAAGAACCGACAAAGAGGCAATCATATTATCACTAGTAAAATCGAACATCCCGCTATATTGAACCCTTGTAAATTCCTCGAACAAATGGGGGCAAAGGTAACCTATGTTTCAGTTGACCGTTATGGAAGTGTGTCACCTGAAGAAGTAGAAAAGTCTATTACAAAAGAAACCATTTTAATTACCATTATGCACTCGAACAATGAAGTGGGAACGATGCAGCCTGTAAAAGAAATTGGAGAAATTGCGGAACGGCATGGAATCGCATTTCATTCAGATGCTTCCCAGTCTGTCGGCAAGGTTCACATAGATGTCAATGAGTTAAAGGTCGATATGCTGACGATTGCCGGACATAAACTGTATGCCCCGAAAGGAATTGGGGCCTTATATGTTAAAAGGGGAACTGAACTTGAACCGCTCATACATGGGGCTGGACATGAAAATGGTTTGCGTGCTGGTACAGAAAATGTATTGCTTGCTACGGGATTGGGAAAGGCATGCGAAATTGCCAATATTCGCATGAATACCCAACAGGTGAAAGAGTTAACGGACTATTTTTGGACCCAGCTAAAGAAAGAATACGGGGACAAGGTTGTATTGAATGGGCACATGGAGAAGCGGCTGCCAAACACATTGAATGTGAGTTTTGTGAATAGAGTTGGCCAGGACATTTTATCATCAATCCCAAATCTGGCTGCATCAACCGGCTCTGCCTGTCACTCGGGAAGTATTGAGCTATCACCAGTATTGAAAGAAATGAAAGTGCCTGAACATGTGGGGATGGGTGCGATCAGAATTAGTTTAGGTTCAGATACAACAATAGACGAAATTAATCAAGTGCTGCATTGGTTAAAAGAAGTGATATGAAATTGAAGGAGTGAAACTTCATATCATGGGCTTGATTGTTCAAAAAAAGATATTAAAATTGTCCGAAACAAACATGGCAGGGGCTAACATATTGAAAATCTTCATCAATTGGGGCAATTGAATATTTACCGAAGCAGAATGTGATTATATTGTTTCTTTTATGGGAATGGAAAAATCAAAAGACGTTTTGTTGGCTTTATGAAAAATTGCAAAAAATGAGGTTGTGGAAGTTTCAAATCCGAAAGCAAGTATTAATACGAGTTAAAACAAGTGCCAGGATTCGACGGATTAATTGATTGTGTCATTATAAAATGGGATGGAGCCTCAGGGCGAAATTAAAATGGGTGTAGTCCCATGAAAAAGAGAAATGGAGTGAGAACTGATGAACAAACCCAGTAAAGAACAATTGGCGTCACAAATTAAATTGATTCAGATCGTCAAAGAAGATTCAAAAATTAAGGTAGTCCTTGGAGCAGACAATCCACAAGATCTGCTAAGCGAAGAAACGGCGCAATTTGCCAAGGACAAAGCGGAATTGAAATTTAATCGGCCATTCCACATGGCCGCAGTATCTGACGTCACCGTAAGAGGCCAAAATGAATTGGCATACAGAGAGTACTATTTTATATAATGGCTCTATTGAACCTCGTTGTTTTCTTTATATGAATAAGCGTATTCGAGTTTTATTTTGTATCTTGGGATGAATCCACTGCAATCGGGGCTTGCTTAACGGTGTTGTTAGGCGGAAAGCTATTTGACTATTTATGTGAAAAAACCGGATCATTCCAGAATGAAGTAGCAAAAAGTGACTGTAGATTCAGTAACCACTATATAAGAGGAAAAGAGCAACCAGGCTCCAACTTTTTTGAGGGCAGGGTGGCTCTTTTTTATACCCTTCGCTCGTCTGCTTCCAATTTTCAGACTCAAGCAGTTTGAATCATTAACAAAATAGCACTTATTTTGAATGAGAAATGATACAAAATTTAGTTACAATCCTTAAAAGCTTGTATAATAATAGTGTGTGAATTTTCCGAAAGAATATAACAGGAAATGGGGAGAATCGTATGGCTGCTGAACAGACGGTATATGTTAATGAATTTACTGACGGTATTCTGGACCCGGAAAAGGAGATGCTTGGACCTGTAAAAGACGGAGGGCATATCATTGCGAATACGACTCCAGGCTGCTGGGGCCCGATGATCACTCCGTGTATCCGAGGTGGGCATGAAGTCACGAAACCAGTGTATGTTGAAGGAGCCGAGGTGGGTGATGCGGTTGCAATCCGGATTAAATCCATCCAGATAACCTCGATTGCTACTTCATCGGGAAATGACAAACCTATGGAGGGCCGGTTTCTTGGTGATCCTTTCGTAGCAGTGAAATGTCCTAATTGCGGTACGTTATATCCCGACACTAACATTGTCGGAACAGGACCTGAGGCTATCCGGTGTGCATCTTGTGGTGAAGACGTAACTCCTTTTGTATTTACGAACGGCTATACGATGGCTTTTGATTCCAGTCGAAACGTCGGGGTTACGCTGCCTAAGGAAGCAGCTGAAGAAATTGCGAAAGATGGCCGTTCATACATGGCTACTCCAGAGAAATCTGTTCAAAATCCAATCGTTACATTCGCACCCCATGACCTGGTTGGGACAGTGGCAAGGGTACGCCCCTTTCTTGGCCAGCTTGGTACCACACCGTCACGGCCAATGCCTGATTCACACAATGCCGGCGATTTTGGTCAGTTCTTAATTGAAGCCCCTCATGACTATGCTGTCACAAAGGAAGAATTGGAACAGCGCACTGATGGCCATATGGATATCAATCGTGTCCGGGAAGGGGCAATTCTCATTTGTCCCGTAAAAGTAACCGGTGGTGGAGTGTATATAGGCGATATGCATGCAATGCAAGGTGATGGGGAGATTGCAGGGCATACGACAGACGTATCAGGGATTGTGAACCTTCAAGTCAAAGTTATAAAAGGCTTGACACTTGAGGGGCCAATTTTGCTTCCAGTTTTTGAGGACCTGCCCTATTTAGCCAGGCCAATTACGAAAAAGGAAAAAGAAACAGCGTTGAATGTCGGTAAACAGTGGGGAGTCCGCCAATTAGAGGAATCATTGCCGATATCCTTTATAGGCACAGGTGCAAACTTGAATGACGCAACAGTAAATGGCTTACAAAGGGCTGCCGATATTTTAAATATCACCGTTCCTGAAGTGATGAACCGCGCCACTGTTACAGGCAGCATTGAAATCGGCCGGCATCCAGGCGTTGTGACTGTAACATTTTTATGTCCAACGAAATACCTGGACAGCATCGGTCTGACTGAACTTGTTCGCGATCATTATCGTGATTTTACTGAGAGTTGAAAGTATATTCCCCACTAATAGATTTTTGCTTAACTAATTGAACAATAACAACGGTGCATGACTTCAGTGCTTAAACAAGACGGAGTCATGCACTATTTTTTTGTGAATCACTGAATCTGGAGCAGGCAGCATAAATAGAATAGGAGTGTAATCCTGAAAGTCGCTGAAAGTCCAGGTACATCCGGCAAGGCTTGAGATGAAAAGGGAGGATGATACTATGCCTTATCCAACTGTTCACGACCAATTTGAGGTGGAAGGAGAATTCTACCAAGCAGTCCGAAACGAAACAGTATATCCATGCAGGCGTCTGGCAGTCATAAAAACCAGAAACTACCCTTTGAAAGAGCAGTATGACGCGTTACTGGTAATGGCCAACCCGGGAAGCTGCCAGCCGCTGAATCCTTCTTACCAGAATCCCACCATTGAAAATGTCGACACTGTCGCTCCTCTTATAAAAGCAAAGACTGATCAGACGCAACACCAAATCATTAAGCTCATGAATCAGGAAAATTGGAATCAGGTGGCGATTTGCAATCTTTCTGATTTACGCGAAGGCAATATGAAAAATTTCAGAGACCTGCTCAGAAGCTGTGAAGCAGCTTTCCCCCAACACAGTATATTCTCCAACGACAGAAAACAAGAGCTTAAAAGCCTGGTTAAGCAAAATAAAGGACCGGTCATATTAGCATGGGGCACTGACACTTGCGTATCCAGGCTAGCAAAAACTGCCCTTGAATTCTTTCACGGCAATAAAATTAATCCCTTAGGCTGGAAACACAACAAAGGCCCATTTTACTACCATGCGAGCCCCCGCCTGCACAGCATGAAAACTGAATGGCTTAAAAAAATGGGTGAGCAAGTAAAAAGCTGGAGCGGGAATGACCGGGAACTGATGGATGAAACTATGCCACTGATCACCAATTAGAAGGCTGCGATTACTCAGAAAAACATTAATGCAACACCTGAAAACGATATATAGAAAGGATGTTAGTTATGTCCTCCATCAATACGCTGAAGCAATGGCTGGATGAGTCACAATACACGGTCATTTTTAGCGGGGCAGGGATGTCCACTGAAAGCGGGCTTCCGGATTTCCGTTCGGCTTCTTCGGGCCTTTGGAACAATATCGATCCTCTTAAACTGGCAAGTACAAATGCGATGATAAATAACCGGGAGGATTTTGTTTCCTTTTACCGTTATCGGGTTGAACAGCTTCAAAAATGTTGCCCAAACGCGGGTCATGCTATTATCGCGGAATGGGAAAACAAGGGGAAAGTCAACGCTGTCATTACCCAGAATGTTGACGGCTTTCACCATGCTTCCGGCAGCAGGGAGGTTTATGAGCTGCACGGCACCCTTAGGACCAGCCATTGTTCCGGATGCAGGGCTGTTTATCCTATTTCCCGATTCATGGAAACTGAATTGCCATGCGAATGCGGCGGTTTCATCCGTCCGTCAGTTTTGCTATTCGGAGAAATTTTGTCAGAAGAAGCACTTCTAAAAGCATCAAAAGCAACGACTAAAGCAGAACTTTTCATTGTTCTCGGCTCATCCTTGAGCGTGTCACCCGCAAATTATTTTGCCATCGATGCAAAGGATTCGGGTGCAAAATTAGTCATCATAAACATGGAGCCAACCGAAATGGATGACATTGCAGACTTGGTGAACCACAATAGGAAAATTGGCGAAGTGTTAAGGGAATTGAATTAAACGCTAATACTATGTCTGATTCCAAACACTCGGGCAAAACAAGCCGTCATATACTGAAGCGAAATCTAAGTTCTCTGGTTATTTAGTAACCAGGAGACACATTTGTTGTTGTTCAACTTTAGTTTTTATTTTCGAATATAAATTGGACGCCTCACAAATTTTTTATCTTTGTTTGATTGGAGAACGAATGTTCGGTTATACTATAAGTGTTAGAAAAACAAGCTTAAATGGTATTATGAAACACTACTTTAGTGAAGGAGACTGAGATGTATGATCAAACCCTATTTGATGTTTAACAGAGAATGTGCAGAGGCTATTGAATTTTATCGGGAAGCTTTCGATGGTGAGCTGCTATCGATTCAAAGGTATGGCGATATCCCTTCAAGTCCGGAATTTCCTATAGCAGAAGAGGATAAAGAACTAATTCTCCACTCTGAATTGAAATTGACAAAAGCTGGTTCTATCTTCAGTTCGGACGGGAAACGGGATTACCCGGATTCAGGGAGAGTCAGTATTAGTGTCGAGTTAGATTCAGAGGACCAGGCCCAACATGCATGGAACGTGCTGAAAGAGGGCGGAACCGTTCATATGGACCTCAAGCCAACCTTCTTTGCAAAGCTGCATGGTTCTTTAAAAGACAAATTTGGCGTAGCGTGGATGTTTACAGTGGAGTAGGAACATCTTCGATTCTTTTGGAAAGATTTAGTTCTCCGGCTCAGTCAAGGCATCAGGCAACTATACATAATGTCAGTGGAACGGGCAGTATCTAGTTGATGGTGATAAAGTTCAGGGAATCCGGATGTCGGGTTTCCTTTTTTTTTCAATACTCGAATTTATCGAGAATTTTACATTCGACGATATTATCTTAGAGATTAAAAAATATACTATCATCCAACTTGCACAAGTTTGACTAGGTTCAATATTGAGTCTTAAGCGGGAAACAATTTTACGAAGTTGAAGTTGGTGATCTAGTCGGCTCAATCGTATGAAAAAGCAGTGGCTTAATCAATTTATCCAAAAACTTAAAACAGGAGACCCTGTGAAGGGGAACGAAAATAATCAAAATGTGTGAATGCATAGGGCTTTTGTACATACCGGATTTTCTGAATATGAATAAGTTGTGTATTATGAAGAAAGGAGAGGTAAACATGGCACGAAAACGCAGAAACCGGAACAGAAATAATTCAAATTCCAACAACAACCCGAATAACAGTAACAACAACAATAATTCTAACTCTGAAAATGACTCAAGATCCGAGGTGGATTTTGAAAATGATGTAAATGTAGATGTTAATAACGATAATCAAAATGATAACGATAATGACAATGAATTAAAAAACAGAAACCGAAATGAAAACAAAGCTGAAATCAAAGACAGTGGAAATTCCCGAGTTGACCTTAATATTGATATAGAATCCGAATCTGAATCCGATTCCAGAGCACGAGCGCGCGCCAGGGCTGATGCCGAACAGGACCAAGAATCAGATCAGGAGCAGGATCAAGACAACGATCAAGAACAGGACCAGGACATCGAAGATTAATTTGCTTTTCAAAAGACCTTTCTTGAAAATGCACAGGCCTCCTTCTTTTGTTGAATATATAGCTTAAGCGTTTATCCAAAAAGGGTAGGCGCTTTTCTTTTTGTTCACAATGCTGTCCGGGTGAACCTTCATGTGTTGTCGAATCTTTTTCTGTATTTATATATAACCAACCTGAGTAGTTTGCCGGTTTTCTTTCGGGATGTATAAATCATAAGAGGAAATACTCAAGGATTTAAAGAGGACAGTATCTTCGCCAAATGCCGTTCTCCCAGCATCACATAACTTTTGCGAAACTGCGGTTTAACCACCATATTGTTAAACAGCATCAGAGCAATCCATAAGTAAGACCACAATCTGTATCAATTTTTCTAAGTAAAATTTTTCTACCAATTTAAGAGAGCCAGGGTACAGTTATACCAATTTTCGACCCTTTTTCATGCGATCGCTATGGTAATATTAAAACGAGACTACAACCGGGGGAATTACAATGGACAAAAATACATATTTCTATCAATTTTTAGAACCGATTACGAAAGAACTCGCATTAGTTGCAAAGGAATTGGAAAATAGCATTTTTACCAGCCCGAGGACGATGCTTACCCACGCAAGGGTTTTTGTTGAAAATATTCTGCAGCAGGTAATGAATTCAGAGAACATTACGGAAGATCCTCGGATGAGCTTAAAGGAACGGCTCGATTTGCTGAACGACAATGGTTATTTGATTCCCGAGATTCGCGATGCTCTGCACCTTGTGAGACGATTGGGGAATCAGGCTGCACACGATACGAGGATGTTCAGGTTTTCGGAGGCACTATTGTCCTGGGAAGCATTGTACAGCATTGTTAGATGGTATGTTGAGGTTTACGGACCGGTAGATGCTGATGTGCCGGAATATCAGGATCCTTCACCGCAGGTCGAAAAAGTATTTGATATGACAGAGCTTGAAGTAAGGCTTAAAGGACTTGAGGAGTTACTGCGGAATCCGGGGCAAAAATCTGCAGCTGGTTCTAGAACCCAGGAAGTTGCGGCTACTGCCGAAATCACAAAAGAGGTCCAGGAAATTCCTGGTTTTACGACGATTCGTACACTGACTTACAAGGGCCGAACTCTAGAAGTTCCATATTTTCTAAGGGATGCTTTTCTGCTGCCACAGCGCTTTGAGAAATCAGAAACGTTCCTTATCAGACTTGGCGCCGAACAGGAAGCACGGATCATGAGCGAGCTCCCTAACAACCTGGAGGGCCTTCATAAGCATGTGAAGCGATACAGCGAAAAAAACGATGAGCTCTTTTTTGAAGAACTGAAGAATTTCATCGCTGAGGAAAAAGCGCGAAGAAACCTGACATTAAAACGGCAGGGTGAGCTGTTCTTCTTTTATAAAGCGGATCATATTGTTGTAACCGAAGAACTGTCGAAACTTCCTCTGATTTCTGAAAAATTCACTGGGATACCAGGCTTGTTAAAGCAATTAAACGAAGATCAGATCGTAACGGTCGGACAGCTTCCGAAAGAGCTAGTCATCCTGGCGAAATATGAAAATGTCGGTGTCATGACAGTTGAAAAGCTGTTCGAACAATTAAAGGCGAAATCAAAAGAGAAGACTGATGAAAGTGCCGTGGAATCTTTAAACGAGGAACACAAAAAGAGTTATAAAAAGTGGGAATCATTATATGTTAACGTCACACTAGATAACATCAAGGACGAGATTCGTGGGGAAAGTGTACCTTCCATCTGGAAAGAGGCATTGAGATGGATTGAAGATCATAATTTGCCGCTGCATGAGCTGGTGAAAGAGGGGATCGTTCTTGGCTCAACGGATTCAGGAAAAAGATTTGCACTCGCACTGGAACCAGTTCACCGGGATAACAGGCCTTTTGTTTCATTGCATACCTATGAATCTAAATTAACCGGGGAAATCTACTACCTTGAAACGAAAATCAATCCAAAATCCGGGCTCGAAACACTTGAGAAAATCCTGAAGCGTTTGGAGGTAGAAGTGGATATCCCGCTTTTGAAGGGTGAATAGTATTTTTGTACAGCAAATCCAGGGGGGAACAAAATGAACGAGGAAGGCTACATAGAGGTGACCGGGGGAAAAGTCTGGTACGAAATTTTCAATAAAAATGCTGGCGGTACGCCTTTAATTATTCTTCATGGGGGTCCTGGCTCCTCGTCCTATATGCTCAAGGGCCTCAAAGCGCTGAGTGTGGACCGGCCTGTCGTCCTATATGATCAGCTCGGCTGCGGAAAGTCGGACAGGCCTGAGGATACTTCTTTATGGAGAATCGACCGGTTCGTCGAGGAGCTTGCTCAAGTGAGGCATGCTTTAGAACTGGATGAAGTTCATATTCTGGGTCATTCATGGGGAACCACACTGTGCCGCCGCATATTGCCTGACGAAACCATTGGGAGTGAAAAGCGTTATTTTTTCAAGTCCATGCCTGAGTGCGCCTTTGTGGGAACAGGACCAAAAAAGGAATATTGAAAAGCTTCCAATTGACGTTCAGGACACGATTAAACGCTGTGAAGAAAACGGCACCACTGATTCAGAAGAATTCCAGGAAGCCATCAAAGTGTTCAATAAGGAATTCGTATGCAGAACCGAACTCGATTCTAATTGGTTAAAAGCAGGATCTCCATATCGTAGTAGAGAGGTATATGTAATCATGTGGGGTCCCTCTGAATTCACCGTGAAGGGAAACCTGAAAACCTTTGATTGTACGGACCGGTTAAAGGAAATTACGTGTCCGACTCTTTATACATGCGGCCGTTTTGATGAGGCAACTCCCGAGACAACAGCGTATTACTGCAGACTAACACCAGGTTCGAAATTCCATGTGTTCGAGAATAGTGCCCACCTGCCATATTTGGAAGAACCTGAAGCCTATTTAAAGGTAATGAGAGATTGGTTATTGTCATACAATTGAGGACAATAAAGGCGAACAGGAAGAATAGCGGGACTGTCTGGTTCGCTTCCGGTGTGCGCTGCTGCGAATGTCGAGCTTGCTGTTTCTTTGGAGATGACCCGGAGATACATTCGGGGGTTCGATTACATTTTGCAAAATTATTCGTATGTTTCATGATTCGACAACCCTTTTAAAAAAGCCTTGGTATTATAGATAAACAAGAGGCTGATATCATTTGAAAGGATGAGTTATGTGACTAACCAGCAACTATTTAACGAATTGAAATCGCTTATGGAAAGGTATGCCGACGGTGAATTAAATAGTGAGGAGCTTCGAAAATTCAGGAATATACTCTCTATTTTAAGTGATGAGGTATCATATTCAATTGAGAAACTAAGTGAAATGAAGCAGAAGGAATTAAGGAATGTAGCATCATATTAAAATGGCTGTTTTCTGTTTTTTCGCAGGACTGCGGTATCTATAGAAAATTCGACAACGCTGCACTCAAAATGTTAGAGACAACGGGACAAAATTGACGACTTGTAGTGAAGCTATCTCTATTGTAGGGGGTAGCTTTTTCCGTAAGATTAGGTTACCGACTTATTATTAAACTAGGTCTTCAATGAGAAAATTTAAGATATTTATAGGGACAGGACCAACAAGGAATATTAAAAAGCTGTCAATTGACGTTCAGGACTCGATTAAACGCTGTGAAGAAAATGGCACCACTGATTCAGAAGAATTCCAGGAAGCCATCAAAGTTTTTAATATGGAAATCGTATGCAGAACCGGTTTACGAATAAGCCAGAGAACCATTCGTTATTATGAGGAATTAGGGTTGATCCATCCCAGGCGGAGTGCCGGGAATCACCGTATTTATTCAATTAGGGACAGGGCCAAATTAAAATCATTATCAGGGGAAAGCATCTGGGATTCTCATTGCAGGATGCCTCCAAACTGATTAATCAATATGACATTGACCCGACAGAAGTGAGGCAATGCGAAGAAGGGATTAAACTCTGCCTATGAACATTTAAAGGCGGTGAGGGAGCGGCAGAAGGAGCTTCAGCTATTGGAGGATAATTTGCTGGAAGCGATTGAGGAAGCAGAGAAAAAATATCAGTTTTTACTCAAAAGGAGCACAACCATGAATAAAAAGGTATTGGTGGAACGTCAGGATGGAGTAACAGTGATCATGATCAACAGGCCGGATAAGCATAACTGCATTGATGGTGAAACGGCTCAATTGCTTTATGATGTATGGGTTGATTTTCGTGATGACGATGAGGCGAAGGTTGCCATTTTGACTGGGAATGGCTCTTCGTTCAGTTCAGGCGCCGATCTGAAGGCGATTGACTCATTGGGCCCAAAAAATCAATATGATGCGGATTTTGCATATGACGGAAAAGGTTATTTAGGATTCACGAGAATGACGGATATTTTTAAACCTACAATTGCTGCTGTGAATGGGTACTGTTTTGCCGGAGGGCTTGAAATGGCTGCCTGGTGTGACATACGTATTGCTGCTGTTGATGCGGAGTTCGGCTGCCTTGAAAGAAGATGGAATGTACCTCTGGTAGACGGAGGTACGCAGCGCATTCCAAGAATCGTTGGCTGGGGCAGGGGAATGGACCTCGTCCTAACAGGCAGAAGGATTGATGCTCAAACAGCGCTGGATTGGGGATTGGTGACGGAGATTGTGGAGCCAGAAAACCTCCTGGCACGCGCAAAGGAACTGGCTTTCCAAATGGCGTCCTATCCTCAGGGCTCTTTGCGGTCGGATAAACAGGCAGCTGTGCGGGGCTGGGGACTACCGCTGGAAGAAGCTCTGCGTGTTGAGTGCCAGCTGGGAATGCCACATACAAGGAGCGAGGAAACATGGCAAGGCTTAAACAATTTTTTGAATCGAAAGGGGTAAAAAGGGATGATTGCTGCTGAGCTGATTAAAAGAGGGGCTAAGTATTTTTCGAATGAAACTGCGGTTATCTATAAAGATCAGAAACTTACTTTTAACGAAGTGCATAGGAATTCCAATCGGCTGGCAAATGCACTTTTTAAATTGGGTTTGGAAAAGGGTGACCGTATATCATTTTTGTTGGCTAACTCAATTCATAGCGTCGAAATCGATTTTGCCATGTTAAAATCAGGTCTGGTCCGTGTGCCCTTGAATACGAGACTTTCGGAAGAAGAACAATTTCATATGATAACAGAAACGGATTCCAAAGCGATTTTATTCACTGAGGAGTTTTCCGGCCGGGTTGCCAGCTTAAGAGAAAGACTGTCGGGTGTCTCGTTATTTTGCCAAGTAGATGGTGACCCGAACTATGACTGGATAATTCCCATTTATAAAGAAACGAAAACGGTTACAGACGAAGACCCGGTCATTCCTTTATCAGAAGAAGATTACGCCACACTGCAGTACACCTCAGGTACAACAGGGAGGCTAAAAGCCGCCATTCATACACAAGGGTCATGGGCAGCCATGGCTGCGAATATTTTGGCAACACTCACCATTGAAAGAGGAGACATCATGATGCACGCTGCTCCATTGACACATGCATCCGGCATCCTTGTCCTGCCCCATTGGATCAGAGGAGCAGCAAATGCAATCCTGCCAACCTTCCATCCCCAGGAATTCCTGCAAGCCATCGAAGAAATTAAACCTACCACACTTAACTTGGTTCCTACCATGATCGTCATGCTTTTATCACATCCAGACGTTGAAAAATACTCATTTGATTCTGTTCGAAGTCTCATTTATGGTGCTTCCCCGATGCCCAGGGAAGCATTGAAAAGGGGACTCGAACTTTGGGGGCCGAAGTTCATTCAATATTACGGGCAGACGGAAGCTCCACTTATATTAACCATTTTGCCAGTAGAGGATCACATCCTTGCACTGAAAAATCCGGATTATTATGACAGGCTCTTGTCCTGTGGTCGACCTATCATCACCACAGAAGTAAAAATTGTGAATGAACAGGGAGATGAGCTGCCGGATGGAGAAATTGGCGAAATTTGCGTAGCCTCCAGCCAGGCCATGTCAGGCTATTGGAAGGAAGAAGCTTTGACTGAAGAGACGATAAAAGGAAAGTGGATCTTTACCCGGGACATGGGCTACATAGATCAAGAGGGCTATGTTTACCTTGTTGAAAGGAAATCAGACATGATCATAAGTGGCGGTTTTAATATTTACCCTCGTGAAGTGGAGGAAGTTTTATATAAACATCCCGCAGTGTTGGAAGCAGCCATTGTAGGAGTTGCAGATGAAAAGTGGGTAGAAAGCGTAAAAGCTTTCGTTGTGTTAAAAGAAGGATATCAAGTGAGCGAACAGGAAATCATCGACCATTGCAAAGAGCAGTTGGCATCCTATAAAAAGCCAAAATATGTAGAGTTTATAGACAGCTTGCCAAAGAGTGCAGTCGGAAAAGTTGTCCGAAGAATGTTGAGGAAGGAAGAGTTAAGAAGATAGTTTAGGATCCAGAAAAAAATTTTTTTGATAATCAATCGTAAAACTATATTTGCTTCGAGGTCAGTTATGAGTACGAAAATAAATATTTGCGAAATGTAATGGGTTCACCCTTTGTGGGTGGGCCTTTTAAATTCATTTAACTATATAGTTTAAACTTATCAGCTACGGAATTTAGGGGAATTATTCTAATTACTAAATTCGATCAATATGCCAATTAACTAACTTTCCTTTACCAGCCAATCGATTTTGTCAATCACTGCTCTTATGATCGACACTACTTTGGCCAGTAGAAATGATCTTGTCCATCATTTTTTTATAATGGACACTTACCCGGCCAGCCGACTCGATTTTGTCCATCACTGCTCTTATGATGGACAGTTCCCCGGCCAGCCGACTCGATTTTGTCCATCACTGCTCTTATGATGGACATTTACCCGGCCAGATGACTCGATTTTGTCCATCATCGCCTTTATGAAGCTACCTCTTCGGCTGCTCATTCCTCCAAATCCACTATTAAGCCTACACCCAATTCTGTAGAGCCTTATAAAACCTCCAAATGCAGGCGCACATCTATGTGTGAAGAATTTAAGTGTAACATATATAGTAATTTCCTCATCAGACCTGTCCCCAGTGAATAATCCAGGTGGTTGATATTGAAAATAACGCGCAATCAATACAGCTTTCATTTGAAGGGAACTTGACTATGTAGAATAGACCAGCAGTGTAGCCGCATAATAAAGAAATCAGCTAAGCTGGGCTACAAATAAATCGATGGATATGTACGTGCGGTTTAGTTTTGCCTTCAACGTAAGCATTTAAGTTTGTTTAAATGTAAGCAATTGTTAATATAGTAATGAATCTTCATCAAGAAAGGACAAATATAAGATGGCAAATATAAATATACCTGTATCTGTCTTAAACCTCGCACCGAGACGCGAGGGAGAGAATTCTAAACAAGCTATCGATGCGATGGTGGACCTGGCGCAGGCTACGGAA
Source organism: Bacillus sp. T33-2 (assembly GCF_002860205.1). Classification (GTDB taxonomy): domain Bacteria; phylum Bacillota; class Bacilli; order Bacillales; family Cytobacillaceae; genus T33-2. Next base: position 89,673 of record NZ_PGVB01000007.1, on the reverse strand, counting down.
AAAATGGGCTATAAACGTTATTGGATCGCCGAGCATCATAATACATCTACTCTTGTGAGCTCAGCTACTTCCATTTTGATTAAACATACATTGGAGCATACAGATAGCATCCTTGTCGGCTCTGGAGGGATTATGCTTCCGAACCATTCTCCTTTGGTGGTGGCCGAACAGTTTGGGACGATGGCTACGATTTATCCGAACCGGGTTGAACTTGGGCTCGGCCGGGCACCTGGCACAGATATGCTGACTGCAAACGCATTAAGGCGCTCCCAAAAGGACTCTGTCTATACGTTCCCTGAGGATGTCAATGCTTTGCTCACTTATTTTGGGCCTGAAGACAAGCAAAGCTATGTGAAAGCCTATCCAGGGCTTGGAACGAATGTTCCGATTTACATTCTCGGCTCCTCCACGGATTCCGCTTATTTAGCGGCAAGTTTAGGTTTGCCGTATGTTTTTGCTTCACACTTTGCACCACGGCATATGGAAGCAGCTATTAGGATTTATCGGGAACGGTTCAAGCCATCCGAGTACCTGGACAAGCCATATATGATGATATGCCTGAACCTGATTGCCGCAGAAACCGATGAAGAAGCCGAATTATTGCAAACGACAACCCATCAGTTTTTCCTGAATGTAGTACGTGGTTCCCAAACGCCATTGCAGCCTCCAGTTGAAAACCTGGATGACCTATGGAGCCCGCAGGAAAAAGAAATGGCGGAATCTATGTCCAGTGTCACTTTGTTGGGGAGCAAGGATTCGGTCAGGGAACAACTGACTGCTTTCCAGCACGCGTATAATGTAGACGAAATCATGGCTGTATCATACATTTATGATCCAGAAAAGCAAAAACGGTCGTATGAAATATTGAAAGAAGTAGTTGATGGAAAGTGATTCGCATCTTGACGCATAGTGTTGGATATACCCTGTAATAAATGGGTGTAGATCGGTAACGTACTCTTTATTAAAACAATTCTCAACAACAAAATGGCTGCCTTGGTAACAAGCAGCCATTTTGTTGTATATAACGGCGACTCCATACATGCGTCAGAGAATTTGCTTCTTACCTCGGATTATTTTTTGCATGCCATCATGAACTTACCAGCGGGCCGCCATTTGGATGCAAAACCTGTCCCGCCATGTAGCTGGAATCATCCGTTGCCAACTACACATAGCAGGTGGCAATATCAAACGGCTGGCCGGCGCGTTTACCAGTTTCTCTAATGCTTCACCATACGGTTCGATAATCAAGAACGGCGACGTTTCTTTGCGATCAGACTGTGATTCCCTACCCGATTATTCCTGATAAAAGATGGCTCTTTTGCTGCGCACATTGGTGCTTTATTGGGCTCATCCGTGCCGAATGTACTTACTTCTTCGGCAGAGAAGGAGGAAGGAATCAATGGTGCCCAGATAGGCTCTGGCGCTACCCCATTTACCCGGATTCCTTTATCAACCAGTGATTTGGGACAGGGAGCGGGTAAATGTCACAAGCGCGCCTTTAGTTGAGGAATAATCAATTAAATGTTTGTATCCTTCATTTGCGGTGACAGATGTTGTGTTGATAATCGTGCTGCCCCGCTTTAAATGGGGGGCTGCTTTTGTGATGAAAAAGAACGAATGAATATTCGTCCGGAATGTCCGGTCCAGTTGTTCTGCCGTTAGGTCGAGAATACTCGGTTGGACATATTGGACAGCATGGTTATTCAAAAGGATATCTATTTTTCCGAAATGGCGGATTGCCTGTTTGCCACTTGATGTGACATTGATTCATCTTCAAGGTCTCCTGATACTAGGACACAGCGCCGTCCAAGCTGCTCGACCCTGTTTTTGGTCCATATCGCGTCGGGATGTTCCTAAAGATATGAAATAACCACGTCCGCGCCAACCTTGGCAAATGCATAGGCAACCGCTCTTCCAATTCCGCTGTCTCCTCCTGTGATAATAGCTATCTTATTCTTAAGCTTTCCGCTCCCTTTGTAATATGGACTTTCCGATAGCGGCATTGCACCATAAAATACTCAAGGCCAGGATGCAGATTTTGATGTTGCAGGGGAAAGGTTATTTTGACCTCCTGGCACTTCTGCTTGCTTCCAATGTATTGATAAACAGGGCACATAGGGCATTACCTTTCCAGTGATTTTTCGAAATAGACAAACACAATAAATCAGGCTGCAAAACTCTTCTTCCGTACACTTATGGCTACACTGGCATTGGGTATAAGATCATATGGGCGCCAGTTCCGTAATTTATATTCGTGTTCTGAAAAAAGAATTCACAAACATAGATGTCAATTGCGTTAAATCAACTACATAAAATGGATGGGATAATAGAATTCCTATTCTGGACCACGTCTTGAAACAAAATAAAGAACCAGGGTGATAATCCTCTGATTCTTCGATGTCGCTACAGTTTTTCTACACACACGCGTCCAGAAAAGAAAGTCGCACCATTGCCCATATCTGCCACGCGATCCGGTGTAAGCGAATTTACCAGCTGTTTCGTGCCGGGGAGGTCGGCCCATAGCCCTTGTGTCACGACTGCTCCCGTAAGAACGTTTTCCCCGACGGAGGCTTTTAGCACACATTCTCCTCGGTTGTTCCATATCCGTATTTTATCTCCATCCTCAATACCCAGCGCAGACGCATCTTTGCTGTTCATATGCAAAAGTGGTTCTTTTTCAAGAGAAATATGCTTTTCGTTATTAGAAAAAGTAGTATTCAGGAAATTATGGTTTGGTCCTGCAACAAACAGAAACGGGAAGTCCCCATCATCAACAAGCGGAGTATAGGTTGGGAGCGGGGGATACCCGTCCTGTTTCATCTTTTCCGAATAAAGTTCGATTTTTCCGCTTGGCGTTGAAAGTCTCCCGGAGAGCAACGGTTTTACGTCTGCTTTTATAAACTGCCGGGCAGCCAGGGCTTTATAATCAATCCCTTGCAGGTACGGATTTGCTGGGTTGTTGAGTGCCTGGTCAATCATTTCTTTTTCTGTCTCGAACAGGGGCTGGTCCTCAAAGCGCATCTCTTTCGAAAGCAACTGGTACACTTCCACATTCGATTTTGCCTCTCCATAACGCTCAACTACTGGCTGCTGCAGCTGGATATAATGGTGCCAGTATGAAGTGTAAAAATCCGTATTTTCAAACGAACTTGTTGCAGGTAGTACCAGGTCGGCGTAAGCTGCTGTCTCCGTTAAAAAAAGTTCATGCACGACAGTAAACAGGTCGTCCCTTGCCAGCCCTGTTCTTACTTTATTGCCTTCCGGGGCAACGACCGCCGGGTTCGTGCCATACACAAATAATGACTTCACTGGTGGTTCTGCATCAAGAAGCGCCTGACCAAGCTGGTTCATATTGATGACTCGTGTGTTTTTGTTGTGCAGAAGATCTGGGCGCTGTAAATTGGCTGCATTATGGCTCAGATAACCTCCGTTTCCTTTAAGCGCACCTCCGCCTTTCACGAGCCATTGTCCGGTCAGGGCAGGGAGGCAGGCAATTGTCCGGATGCACATGCCGCCGTTATCATGGTGCTGGGGGCCGTTCCCGATGCGGATGAATGCCGGCGATGTCTTGCCGTACATACGTGCCAGTTTGTATATATCAACGACAGGAACACCTGTTATGCTCGAAACGGTGACGGGATCATATTGGACAACATGTTCCCGCAATTCTTCATGGCCGACTGCGTATTGTTTTAGGAAGTCCAGGTCGGCCATATTTTCGGCAAATAAAATATTCATGATTCCAAGTGCGAGGGCACTGTCCGAACCGGGATTAATCGGAATGAACCAATCTGCCAGCCGGCCTGTCTGGTTCTTGTGCACATCGATAACAACGATTTTCGCCCCATTTTTCCGTGCTTTTTGGGCAAGTACCACTTGATGCATGTTCGTACTCACCGCATTAATACCCCAGAAAATGATTAATTTGGAATGAATGGTGTCCTCAGGGTCGATGCCAAAGCTGCCGCCCATCGTATATTTATAACCAACTGATCCGGCTGCGGAACAAATCGATCGGTCGAGCTGGGAGGCTCCCAATCGATTAAAAAAACGGCGGTCCATGCCTTCCGCGCTCAAATTCCCCATGTTGCCATAAAAACTGTAGGGGAGGATGCTTTCAGGACCATATGTATTGACTAGTTTTTTCCAGTGGGAAGCAATCGTATCGATTGCCTCGCCCCAGCTGATTCGCTCAAATTTCCCTTCTCCTTTTGCGCCGGTCCGTTTCAGTGGATACTTCAGGCGCTTATCGTCATAAATCCGTTCTGTCATGTTACGCACTTTATTGCAGATACTTCCCTTTGTCACAGGATGATTCGGATCACCCTGTATTTTCACGATTTTCCCATCTTGTTTATGAACTAGCAAGCCACATTGATCAGGGCAGTCAAGCGAGCAGACAGAGGGGAAGATACCAGTTGGCTGGTTAACGAATGATTCCATGTGTCGTCTCCTTAAATTTAGAAAGTTATAAAAATAATAAAGTATTATAATCAGTCGAGCAATAATATAGGCCATCAAATTAATCCAATTAGTTAACATAATAATTTTATGACCAAAACTCAGGAATTATTTTGGTGATTATCCCAGTGCTCATGCCCGATGGAAAATACTGTGCATACCTTAACTCTTTGTATTAAGAATCTTCCAAACAAGTTTTGATAAAATCGATAATTTTATCTTCAACCTTATGATCCTCTTTTCTACTAAATAAAAACATGAATGTAATCGTCAAATGATTAAAGCACCAAAAAATATTGAATTTGATTGGGCGGGATTGCTGTTATGGCAACAATACTGTAACCGATGCTTAGCAGCTGGGATAAGGTCTCTGCACAATTGGGACGTACTGGCTCAATCGGTGCGTGGTAGCTTTTATATAGATTGATCGTTTTATTATTGTTGCTGCAATGAAGCAAAATAACATGCTTTCCAGTCCACGCCTGGCCAATCATTGGTTGGATCTCCCTTATATTTCTCAATCTGATACACCCTTAGTAGTTGATACGGCAGTATATGCACAAGGATTGTTCACGGGCAGTTTAATTTTTCTTAAAGTGTGATTCAACCAATCGAGAGTAGTAAAAGAAGGATTTTAACAATGAAAAAGAGAATTTACAGTAAAAATTGCACAAAGCAGCTCCTGCCAATGAAAAAAATGTTTATTCATTCAGGGCAGAAGTATAAAGGGGATAGCGAATAAATTTGCCCTAAAAAACGTGAGTCCCCTTGGAACAGGGGGTAACTTTAATGAACAATTTTGAAATTAATCCGTTTCTTAATATTAAGAATCCGAAACCACCAGGGCCTGGCTGAGATCATTATAAAAGATGGAGGACGGTGTTTTTCTTCCGGATTGGTTGTTGGACAGAAAGGTTAAGGAAAGGGTGGTGGGCAAGGTAGATTCCCACTGCCCTTTTTTTATTTAACGGGGTTCCTTCCTTAGTAAATTTATGTCTTTATTTTTTATTAATAAGGTAACAGGACAGGTTAGCTGAACAAACCACGTGTTTTCTAAGGGTGAATCATCGAATATTGAAATCATCAGGGCTTATTTAAGGTTTCACATATGCTTAAAAATGGAATTAGATAGTAATTGCATTGATTCTGGGAGGAGATTGTTTGAAAGGGAAAATACTAGCTATTTTATTACTTTCCATGCTAATAATAATAACGGCGAGTACAAAAGCAGCCACAGAGAATGTGTTTGAGGAACAAGCTGCTGGTTACCGTTATAAAGTTACTATACAAGATCCTTCATCGAAGTGGGAAATTGGTTATAAGGACGAAACATTTATTATTTTTGAGAATGAAAATAACAAAGATTATCTAGCAAAATATATGAATAATGTTCAGGAACTAAATATACAGATAATTACATTAATCATATACACTGTTTATTTAATTTTAGTTTTCGTCATTACATATCTTGCTAAGAAAAAAATGAAAATTAAGACCTCTATATTGGTGTTAATCGTTTTTGCATTCGGTATTTATGCTTTTATAAACATAATTCCAGCAGCAATAAAAATAAATTCATCCTTTAACGAAGCAAATAAATATTTTGAAATATTAGCAAAGAATTCGTAAATAATTTGTGAGCTATTGTACATCAAATGGGTGATAAATGAAAATAGGGCAGGTAGACTAATATGCCGTTCTGTTTTGGAGTACGGGTAAAAAAGCAGTGGATTTCGCAATCTAAACCGCACTGCTTTTAGTATTAGTTGATATAGTAAACTTTTGTAGGTAATTAGACCTCAGACTATAAGAAACTACTTTGTTCTTGTACTGCTTGACTACATCAACGTGGTCATCGTAACTATAAACCAAGAAATTTACTTGTTTTTTGCCTCTTTTTACGTCGATGACAAATGGAGAAACATTGGTATCTGGATGTAGAAATAATTCCTCATTGCCTGGAAATATCCAATATTCTTCTAAAAATGCAGCCTCATTAAAATAGTCAATAAATTTAATTTTCTCTTCCTCTTCTAAGTGCTTTCCGTTAATTGTTATACTAACATCTTTTGAATTAAGTTTTGGATGAAGTGCAAATTTACTTAAGTACCAATCTACAACCGCACTCGGAGGACTCAGGAAAAATTTAACAAAAAAGCCAATCATAACCGAAATAACAACAGTCCATGTCATATCTTATCAACTCCTTAAATCATACAAAGCCTTCCTCCGGTTCGGATCTTGATCCTGCCCCGAAGATACTAATTTATTATAGTTAAAAATTAATCATATGTTAAGACATACTTTTAATGACAACAATTATTTGTCGTTTTTTAGTTAGAAATTTCCATTTGCAAAAGTTTAAGATGTTAGTTACCAGTTCACTGCATTTATCCGAATGAAGCTAGTCACTATCACCTGTATTGGGGTGACGACCGTGAAGCATTACTGGATGAAGTCATCAATTGGCCCAGCCTACTACCCATCAGAAATGGATGGACATGATATTGCCCATAAAATGATGACGCATTAAATTAATGTAGGTGAAAAAGAATAGCATCTTTCCGATAAGGAAGGCGCTATCGTCAGGGTTTTGGGAAGATTTTGGAGCGAGGAGAACGAAACCTGAATCTAAAAAGCCATGCAGCTACTCAGGGTGTATTGAGTTAACAACCGGATGTTCGTTATTTAAAGTTAAAGATGATAAATTGTTAGTGATCAAAGACTATAGATGAAGAAATAAATAATCGAATTGTGAAAAGAGGTTTGAGATAGATCGATATTAGAAATGAATTTGTGCGGGGTTCATTATTAGTAAAAACATAAAAGTGAACTTAAGATGTTGGAGAAAGATTCATGCATACTGTGAGTTTGACAAGCAACCATACGGTTGCTTATACTTGATGTATGTTGGACAAAGACGCTGTATTTAAAGCACTAAGCGACTCTACTCGGCGGCTGATATTAGACGAACTATCCGAACGCAACGAGATGACGTTGTATGAACTTACGGTACGTCTAATTACGAAGCACGACCTTAACATTTCGCGACAGGCGATAGCTAAACATCTTTCTGCATTGGATGATGCAGGGCTCGTGAAATCAAAACGAAAGGGAAAATATCGAGTACTTATATTCAACAACGAACCACTTAAAAACTTGATGAAAGCATGGCTAGAATAATTTTATTTAAAAACAAGTGACAAAATCGGAACAGGACTTCTCGCGAATGTGTGGTTTTTTTGCTTTAGCAGAGCACCATACGTCTCTGAAAATCACAGGAGGAATAAACATATGAAAATCGTTGTTACCAGTATATTCGTACAAGATCAAGACAAGGCACTGGAGTTTTATTCAGAAAAGCTGGGGTTTGTAAAAAAGGAGGATGTTCCCGTCGGAGAATTTAGGTGGATAACGCTTGTTTCTCCCGATGATCAAGACGGTACCGAGCTTTTGCTCGAACCGAATGACCATCCGGCCGCCAAAGAGTATCAGAAGAAGATTTTTGCCGATGGCATCCCAGCAACAATGTTTGGCGTTGCAGATATTTATAAAGAGTACAAACGATTATTGGAAAACGGCGTGAAGTTTACTATGGAGCCGACAAAAATGGGGGAAGTCACAATAGCTGTATTCGACGATACATGCGGCAACCTTATTCAAATAGTGCAGAAGTAACTTAATGTCGAAATAGAAGTAGCCGAGCTCAACAGACTCATAAGAGGAAGAGGGAAAAAGATGGGATTAAAGAGTATGATAAAGAAGGAAATTAAAAAGCAAGTGAAGAAGCAAATAACAAAAAAGGCTGGAAGAACTGCTGGAAAAATAATCGAAAAAGTTATGAAAAAGGTTTAGATGATGCTGCCTGTGCAAATTATGAGGTTTTTTCAGCTAATAAACTAATAGTTGCGTTAGTTGAGAACAGGGAGATGCTACGGCACCTCCTTTTCTTATATGCTAGCGGACAGGTTCGTTAATGAAGCAAAACATTTAGGATTAGAGAATTATTAGCAAATCAAATTGAAGGATATGCTAAGTTAATTTGTTGGTAAAATGGGAGCAATCATACAACAGCAGAAGTACACTAAGTTGCTAGTTGGAGAATATTTGCTTGTTAAATTAAAATTTTGCTTTTCTTAAAGATTATTCCGCCATTTCCCGGAGGCTTTGTATCATTTAATTCCAGACAGTTTGATAGAGAAAAATGCATTTTTACGGAATACTACCGTTTTTGTATTTACCTTTAACTTCATATAATGTAAAATTACACTAAAATATGATTTTATGTGGGGAATTAGGAAAATGAGCAAAAACATACAGTTGTTTAACTTAATCGCAGGATTAATAATAATTGGAATGATGATACAGGTAATTTTATCTGGCAGCAATAACCTTCCATATATTGTGATATTATTTTATATTCTATCTTATTGGTTACAAAAGCTGAACTTTAAGGGAATAACCAAGTTTGTTGGTTTGACAATTACATTCTTACTTTTAATCTGGTCTTTACTACTAATGTTCGATTTCATTTTTCCTTTTTCGCCATAGCTTGCATTATTGACAATGTTTGCATGACAGAGAAAAACTCGCTGATTTTTTTCAAGCGAGTTTTTTCATAAAATCATTTGTAAAACGGATTACGTTGCCCACCAATATTTCACAAACACACCCTTAAACCACAATATTAATTTCATAAATTCAGAACCGAAGAAGGAGATTTAATTTAAAGGCCGAATTATATTGTAAACGCTTACATATTTACTCCGTTGCAAAATGTATTTTTATCAAGGGGGAATGAAAAAGTGTTCGACAGTCAACAGGTTGAAGAGTTTGATGCTGTTATCGCTGGAGCAGGTTTTTCAGGCCTGTACATGCTGCACCGGCTGCGGGAGGCAGGTTATACGGTCCGTGTCTATGAGGCTGCCCAAGATGTCGGGGGCACCTGGTATTGGAACAGATATCCTGGAGCGCGCTGTGACATTGAAAGTATTTACTATAACTATACGTTTTCGGATGATCTTTTAAATGATTGGACATGGTCTTCCCGTTACGCCGAGCAGCCTGAAATCCTAGATTACATCAATTATGTCACCGACAGGCTAGACTTGCGGAGGGATATTCAGTTCAAGACCCGCATTACATCTGCCCATTATGATGAAACATCACATGATTGGAAAATTCAAACCCATGATGGCAAGAGTGTCACGGCGAAGTTCTTTATCACAGCAATAGGCTGCCTTTCAGCTGCCAACATACCGCATTATAAAGGAATAGAACGCTTTAAAGGTGAGATTTTCCATACAGGAAAATGGCCGCACGAGAAAGTGGACTTTACGGGCAAGAAAGTCGGAGTGCTTGGAACAGGCTCAAGCGGCGCACAGGCCATCCCGGTGATTGCAGAAGAAGCAGGACACCTCACCGTCTTCCAGCGGACACCTCAGTATAGCGCCCCTGCGAAAAACCACACGTACGATCTTGAGTTCATTCAGCAAGTAAGAGAAAACTACAGTGAAATTAAGCAGCATATGTGTGCATCCATGCATGGTGTCCCCAGCTTCCCGCAGGACCGCTCCGCACTGGAGGATACACCGGAAGTTCGCCAGAAAGTGTTCGAGGATGCCTGGGAGCAAGGCGGCCTGTTTACCATGCTTTATACGTATAGCGATCTTGCACTAAATGCAGAAGCCAATGAAACAGTAGCAGAATTTATCCGTTCAAAGATTAGCGGGATAGTCAGGGATCCCGAGGTGGCAAAAAAGTTGATGCCAACGTACTATTACGGAACAAAACGGCCAATCATCGATTCGAATTATTTTGAAACCTTTAATCGCGATAATGTTGCCCTTGTTGACATAAAATCCGCACCGATCGAAGAAATTACCCCGGACGGCCTGCGCACGGCCGGAGGGGAATATGAGCTGGATGCAGTTGTGTTTGCGACAGGTTTTGACGCAATGACAGGCCCTTTGTTCAAAATTGATATTCGCGGGAAAGACGGCGTCACGCTCAAGGATAAATGGGCTGGCGGAGCCAATTTGAAGACATATCTTGGGATTGCAACAGCAGGTTTTCCAAATCTGTTCATGATTACCGGACCACAGAGTCCGTCAGTGTTGAGCAACATGATCGTTTCGATTGAGCAGCATGTCGACTGGATATCCGACTGCATCAATTTCCTCCGTGAAAATCACCTGGAAGCGATTGAAGCGACTGAGCCAGCTGAGGAGGCTTGGAGCCAGCAATGCTTGGTAATCGCTGATATGTCGCTTCTTACAAAAACAGATTCATGGTATATGGGTGCGAATATTGAAGGCAAGCCAAAAGGATTCCTCGCGTTTGCCGGAGGTGTCGGTTTATACCGTCAAATTTGTGATGATATAGCGGCAAGGAACTACGACGGATTTACAGTTGTGTCTTCTTCCAAGGCCTTAAATTGAAAACGGGTTCATTGAAGGTAAAACCTTATGCCACATAGGTGTAGCCTTCCAAAATACAAATCCTATAGTGGAGGGAATGTCATGGCAAATCTTGATCCCCAGGTAAAGTTTTTGTTGGAACAAATGGAGGCCGCCGGCGCTCCGGCATTTGAAACACTCACGCCTGAAGAAGCCCGTCAGGTAGCAGATTTTAGAGCTCTGGCAGGGGAGCCTGCAGAAGTGGGGAAAATAGAAAACAGGATGGTACCCGGGCCTGGCGGGGACATACCTGTCCGGATTTATACACCGGTTGGGGAAGGTCCGTTTCCGGCATTGGTTTATTATCATGGAGGAGGCTGGGTCATTGGCGACCTGGATACGGTTGAGGTGATTTGCACCCTCTTGGCAAATCGGGCCCGCTGTGTTGTCGTATCTGTAGATTATCGTCTGGCGCCAGAGCACAAATTCCCTGCAGCGGCCGATGACGCGTATGCCGCAGTCAAGTGGGTAGAGGACAATGCTTCATCCATTGAAGTGGATGCTGCACGTGTGGCTGTTGGCGGTGACAGCGCGGGCGGAAACCTTGCGGCAGTCACCGCATTGATGGCCCGGGACAAAGGCGGCCCGGCAATTGCATATCAAATGCTGATCTATCCAGTCACCAGCCACAATTTTGGTACGGTATCATATGAGGAAAATGCAGAAGGGTATTTCCTGACAAAAAATGCAATGGCCTGGTTCTGGGATCAATATCTGCGTGACGAACAGGACGGCAAAAACCCATACGCATCGCCACTTTTGGGTGAAGATTTAAGCGGGCTGCCCCCGGCACTGGTGATTACTGCCGGATTCGATCCGCTGCGGGATGAAGGTGAAGCCTATGCAGAACGTCTTAAAGAAGCAGGGGTTGCTGTGGAAGCTACCCGTTATGATAGCATGATCCACGGATTTTTCTGGATGCCGGGTGTCCTGGAGCAGGGCAATAAAGCAATTGATCAGGCAGCCGCTGCGTTAAAGGATGCTTTTAACGTTGTAGAAACGATCTGAAAAAAATGAAAAACACATTGAAGAAGCAGTGTGACCCCATGTGGTTGCACTGCTATTATATTGTTTATTTTCTTCAATCTTAGATATGCTGTTTATCCTGCCTAAACATTTGGGAGAAAATATTGGCTAGAAAGGAAATGATTGACATTCCAATGGTTTTACTGTTACTCTATGACTAAATAAAAAATATAGTCAAATAGATTAGAAAGAGTGAACAATATGCCAAGAGCTTTTACGGACGAGGAAAGGGAAAGAATCAGGCAGTCATTAATTGAACAGGGCAGGGACTTGTTATCCGTATTTGGTGTTAGAAAAACGAGTGTTGAGGATTTAACAAGGGCGGCAGGTATATCAAAGGGTTCGTTTTATCTTTTCTATTCATCCAAGGAGGAGCTTTTCCTTGAAATTTTTGAGTCGGTCGAGAAGGAAGTCAGGGATCTTTTCTTTCGGGAATTAATTGTGACGGGGATGTCTGCTCGGGAGACTTTTAAAAAGAGAATGCAGGATGCGTTGGCCTTTATGGACGAAACCCCTTTGATGGGGAAATTCCAAAGCGAGGACCTGAACTACTTGTTTCGTTCCTTGCCAGAGGAAAAAATCATGCAGCATACCCAAAAGGATGACCAGGAAATCATAGAGTATTTAAATAGATGGAAAATGGAAGGCCATCTTCAAGATTATGATACAAAGACTGTTGCAGCACTATTCAAAAGTCTGGTGTTATTATCCTTCCAGAAAAAAGAAGTTGGGCCTGAGTATCCGAGGATGATGAACATGCTTCTTGACATGATGGCACAGTACTTATTCGCGGAATAATGAAGGAAATGTGAAAGGGGGAAATGGTCATGAAGAAAGAGAAAAGATGGTACAGAATGTGGAAGATAATCAGCCTCGCATTATCTATATTTAGCAAAGCCTATTGGTTCAAAATTCGAAAGAAGCCAGACAGAGAATGGGACCGGCTATGGGAAATGATTGGCAGGGATTTTCGGGAGACTTTATTCGAATTGGAGGGACTATTGATCAAGGTCGGCCAATTGCTGAGCATCCGTGCGGATCTGCTTCCAAATGGTTTTATCAAACAAATACAGGATCTTGTTGACCAGGTTCCTCCTTCTCCATGGAACGACATCAAACAGGTGCTGGAGCAGGAGTGGGATGGGCCAATTGAAGACACTTTGCTTTCTATCGAAAAAGTGCCAATTGCTTCTGCGTCTATTGGCGAGGTGTACAGGGCCAGGTTATTGGATGGCACTGAGGCAGCGGTTAAAGTGCAACGCCCTACAATCAAGTCTATCATCCACACAGATTTCAGGGCCCTGGAGATTGTCATTTGGTTTGCCAAGCATTTTGCACCAGTTCCAAAAGGATTTATCAACTTCGATATGCTGTTCAAAGAGCTGAAGCTTGTAATCGAAAGAGAATTGGATTTTAAGAAGGAAATGGATACAATGAACCGGTTTCGGCAGCGTTTCTCCTCTTTTAAAAGATTGGCCATTCCCCAAACATACCCTGGACTCTGCACCTCACAGATTTTGGTGATGGAATGGATTTCCGCTGCAAGAGTTACCGACACTGAATTTTTAGATCAGCATCATGTAGACAGAAAAGAATTGTCCAGGTTTCTTTTCCGGGTTTTTCTTCCTCAATGGCTGGAACCAGGATTTTTTCATGCTGATCCGCATACGGGAAATGTACTGGTCAAATCGGATGGTACATTGGTTCTACTGGATTTTGGAATGGTGGGGGAAATTTCGAAAAAAGACGCCTCTAATTTTCAGAATCTGGTTGAAGCGCTGATCGTAAAAGATTATTCCAACGCAGCATCCATACTGCAGGATTTAGGATTCCTGCTGCCGGATGTGAACCCAAAAAGCATTGAACATCACTTAAAGGATGCATTGTCCATTAATTTGGATCATTTAAAAGAGATGGATCTGTTTGCTGTTCAAAAAGAAATGAATGACATCGTAAGGTCTCTGCCAATCCAGGTGCCTACCCGGTTTATTTTCCTTGGCCGGTCGTTCGTGACGATAGAAGGTATGCTAAATACGATTTGTCCAAATGCAGACATGATGGCGATCGCGAAAGATGAATTCAAGGAATGGTTAAACAATAGCCCCCTGAATAAATGGAAACTGGTCATGAAATGGATCAATAGCCAGCCTGTATTTCAGATTGTCCATTCGATAGCGGACTTGCTAGATGCTCCCAAACGGATTATGGAACATAAAGACATCCAGCAGCAAAGGGATTTGTATTTCACAATGTATGAGAATAAGAAAAAACACTCATTTTATTTGGGGTTATTAGGAATAACTGGAGCAATGTACAGCAACTATGTTCAGGACTGTCTTATCTGGAATGGATCCATCGGGCTGATTGCCGCCGCACTTACAGGATACGTGGTTGTCAGCTGGAAGCAGAGATCCTGGTTAAAGCTGAATAAATAACGCAGTACCCATAATTGGAAATCATATCCCTCTTGGTGTAAAATTATTATAAAATTCAGATAGAATTGAGTAGGAGAGGGACCGATGACATCTTCAAATGCTGCAAATGAAATCAAAGCAGATGGGTCGTTTAATCGACAGACCAATAGATTTACAACGCCATTTGGCGAAAAACCTGATGATCTTCCTGTTGAAGCTGGACGATACCGCCTGTTATGGTCGGCTGTCTGCCCATGGGCTCATCGCTCTGTCATTGTCCGGAGCATCCTCGGTTTGGAGGGCGTAATCAGTCTCGGGACAGCCAGCCCAATGCGTCCGAATCTGCCGCATGTGGATTGGGAATTTTCTTTGGATGAGGATGGTGTCGACCCGGTATTGAGAATTAAATACATGAGTGAAATCTACAAGAAAACAGACCCTGATTACAGCGGGCGCCCAACTGTACCGGTTATGGTAGACATTATGGAGAACAAGGTAGTAAACAATGACTATTATAAACTCACAAACTTTTTCGAAACGGTATGGGCTCCGTTTCACAAAGATGGCGCTCCCGATTTGTATCCGGAGCATTTACGAGAGGAAATCGATGCCCTAAATGAGGAAATTTTCCATGATGTGAACAATGGTGTGTACAAATGCGGCTTTGCCCAGTCACAGGAAGCCTATGAACAGGCATATGACACGCTATTTGCAAGACTTGATGAATTAGAGGAACGGCTTGCAACAAAGCGTTTCTTGTTTGGAGATTTTATCACAGATTCAGACGTCCGGCTTTATGCCACGTTGGTTCGATTCGATGTTGCCTATTATTCTGCATTCAAGGCCAACCGAAACCGGATTGTTGATTTTCCGAATTTATGGGGTTATTTGAGAGATTTATATCAAACCCCTGGCTTTGGTGATACGACCGATTTTCATGCGATCAAAGTGCATTACCATCTGTCAAACCACATAGCGAGTGATGACCATAAAAGTAAAAATATATTTCCGAAAGGTCCCGACCTTTCAGGGCTTCATTTTAAACATCATCGCGAAGCTTTAAGCGGCAAAGACGAAAAATTCCTGATCCATCGAAACAAACCAGTGTCTCGGGTGAGTGGGGCAATGATTATACGTGATGCTGTCGAGGATGAACTGGCTTACATTCGGGAGCTGAGAATCAACTCTTATATGGAACATTCGGCAGTTATTCCAGAAGACCACTGGAAGGCTCTAAAACAAGCCATTTCATCAGACGCGGATACACATGATGGAGTGGAACTGGTTGTAGCGGAATTGGACGGGAAAATTGTTGGCAGTGTAGCAGTGTTTCCTGCCAAAAGTGACGCCGGGGTGGCGACGGCCTTGATCAATGAATGCATCCGGAGAACGAAAGCAAAAGGGTATCGGGGCATTGGGCTGCACACCGGAGATTTTATGGAAAGTGCGATGAGTTTATATGAACGGATCGGCTTCCTGCGCGTCCCACAATTTGACTTCGAGCCGGCAAACGATGGGATCATTGTAAAAGCCTATCAACTATCATTTGAGTAAAGATTGATGGCAGGATCTGGTTGATCCTGTCCATTTTTTTCGAATTTTAAAAAAATTACACGAATAAAAATATTATGGTAGAATAAGTTGATATTAATACATCCAAATTTGTTGGAAGAGGTTCTAGCTACCCTCTGAAAAAAACTAGGGAAAACAGTGCTGCTTTCTTTAGTAGCACTGTTTTTCGTATTAAAGGAGAATGACAGAATGGAAAAAGATAAAGCATTAGTGGTATTCAGCGGCGGACAGGATAGTACGACCTGTTTATTCTGGGCAATGAAGCAGTTTGGCAAGGTCGAGGCTGTTACCTTCAATTACGGCCAGAGGCATAAAGCGGAAATTGAATGTGCGAGGCAGATTACGGAGGAGTTGAGCATCAGGCACCATATTCTTGATATGAGTCTCCTTAACCAGCTCGCGCCTAATGCCTTGACACGGGATGACATTGAGGTAAAGGACGGGGAAAATGGAGAACTTCCATCGACGTTTGTACCTGGCCGGAATTTATTATTTATGTCATTCGCAGGCGTACTTGCAAGCCAGATTGGCGCAAAACATATCGTGGCCGGCGTATGTGAAACAGACTTCAGTGGCTACCCGGATTGCCGTGATGTGTTCATCAAGTCGCTTAATGTCACTTTGAACCTTTCGATGGACAGCCAGTTTGTCATCCACACACCCTTGATGTGGCTGAACAAAGCAGAAACATGGGAACTTGCTGATGATCTCGGCGCATTTAATTTTGTCCGCGAAAAAACCCTTACCTGCTACAACGGCGTTATTTCGGATGGCTGCGGAGAATGCCCTGCTTGCAGGCTGCGCCAAAAAGGTCTTGAGGAATATGAAGCGATTCGAAAGGAGCGGTTTGACATTGTATGGCTTTCGGATCGTTGATAAACTGCAAAAGATAGATGAAGATATCAGCCGTGACCAGCTGAAATACCATCACAGACGGGTGCTTGTCAGCAAAGAATTCACGTTTGACTCTGCCCACCATCTTCATGCTTATGAAGGAAAATGCAAGAATCTACATGGCCACACGTACAAAGTGATTTTCGGTATAAGCGGATTTGTGGATGACAGGGGCTTATTGATCGATTTTGGTGATATTAAAGAGATCTGGAAGACCGAAATCGAAATTCATCTTGACCATAAATACTTGAATGAAACACTGCCTCCAATGAATACGACCGCGGAAAACATGGTTGTGTGGATCTATGAAAAAATGGCTGCGGCTCTCGAGGCCAGGCAGGAACATTATTTTGGGGCACGTGTCGAATTTGTCCGGCTGTTTGAAACGCCGACAAGCTATGCTGAAGCGAGACGGGAGTGGATGGAAAGTGAGTAAGTTTCCCGTATTGGAAATTTTCGGGCCGACAATCCAGGGTGAGGGGATGGTTGTTGGCCAGAAGACGATGTTTGTCCGGACAGCCGGCTGCGATTATTCATGTGTATGGTGCGATTCTTCCTTCACCTGGGATGGAACAGGCAAACATCTCATCAGGCAGATGGAAGCTGAAGCCATATGGGATGAGCTGAAAACCCTTGGTGGAGATGGATTCTCGTATGTCACCATTTCCGGCGGCAATCCGGCCCTGTTAAAAAACTTAAATGAATTGATTGACCTGCTGCAAGAGAATGGGATCAAAACCTGCCTTGAGACACAAGGAAGCAAATGGCAGGACTGGTTTTATAAAATTGATGAGCTCACCTTATCACCCAAGCCTCCAAGTTCAGGAATGGTGACCGATTTTGCAGTTCTCGACTCAATCATCGACCGGTTGCAGGGCAGTGTACATGCACGTAAAAATTTCAGCTTAAAGATCGTCGTATTTGATAACAAAGACTATGAGTATGCAAAACAAGTTCATAAGAGATATCCTGAAGTCCCTTTTTATCTTCAAGTTGGGAACGATGATATCCACACCACAGATAATATAAAACTTTTTTCTCGCCTTCTCGCTAAATACGAGTGGCTGATAGACAAAACAATGGGCGATTCCGAATTGAAAAATGTGAAAGTGCTGCCTCAGCTTCATACTTACGTGTGGGGAAACAAAAGGGGCGTATAGAGCGCAGGATCTCCAATCAAAAAAGTGCTGGCTTCCATGTGAAGGCCAGCACTTTTTTGATTTTTAGGAGTTTGTTTCAGTGCAATTGCTTCATACTGCGAGGTTCTAACGGACTTTACGTGAAGGAATTCTTCTTTTTTTCCAATAGATAGGTTCTAATGGACGTTACAGTAAGGAAATCTTCATTTTGATCGAATAGAAGGAATCTAATCTACTTTCATGCAAAGGATATCTTCCTTATGGGAGAATAGAAGGGACCTAATCTACTTTCATGCAAAGGATATCTTCCTTATGGGAGAATAGAAGGGACCTAATCTACTTTCATGCAAAGGATATCTTCATTGTGGTCGAATAGAAGGAATCTAATCTACTTTCATGCAAAGGATATCTTCATTATGGTCAAATATAAGGGATTAATCTACTTTTATGCAAAGGATATTTTCCTTATGGTCGAATAGAAGCGCTCTAATCTCCCTATATTCAAAGAAAACCTTCATTTTAGTCGAATAGAAGCGTTCTAATCGACTTTGCAGAGATGGCATTCAGCCATTTTGTCAAATAGAGTGGTTGTAATGCAATTTGCATACATGGGTCTCGATCCTTTTGTCCAATAGATGGGTTCTAATGCACTCTGCATAAATGGGTTTCGGTCATTTTTGTCCATTATGACTAAAGGGCACTTTACAGTAAGAAATTCATCAATTGCATTCAATGCATATGGCCATGGCCCATATCACCGTTCAACAGCAGCAAAATTACTCCAACCGTAATCAAGAGAACCGCCCAGACGAGTTCAAAATTGACAATAAACTTCTTGAATTTGGCTATCCCAAAATGATAGACAACTAGGGCTATGATGGTCATCGATGCCAGCATGGCCAGCTCGTGCACGACCCATAAGGGCACAAGCTCAACGTAATTCGAAGCATGCAGGATGAACGGTGCGAACAGCAGTCCGGAACCATGGGTCGAAGAGGCGAGGAACGACCAGAGCACCAGCTGTCCGTAACCAACGTTTAGGCCGCCCGACCATCTGAAATGCCGGTAATAACGGAACAGGCGGTATATCCCATATAGGACGATAAACCAGGAAATCGCCAAATGGACGGTGTGAAGCGGAAACTGGAATCTTGCCACGCTCTGAAGGAGAATTACGACACTGTCTCCAAGCATTTGACCGAGTGCGATCGGGAAGATGCTGTAAAAAAGCACCCGCCTGTCGTTCCGATGGACAGCTAGAAACACTGCGAACAACCAGCCCATTGCCGGATTCAGGCCGTGGAATGCCCCTAGCAGTGAAGCGGCGAACATCTGGCTTTCATGGGACAGCAAAGCTTCCATCATTCAGTCTCCTCCTGTCACGGATAGCAAAAAGTATCAGTTGAGCAGTCTCCGCCTTCAAGCCTGATTTGGTGTGCCCTTGTATCCCCGAATTCAACAAGGAAGTCCGCATCGATTTCCATTCCGCCTTCCGCACCGATATTCACTTTTATCATCGCACCTTTGATGCCGTCAGTGTAAAATTGGTCATCCCAAGCCCTATACAGCGAGTTCGTAAAATACGCCCTCCGGCCATCCCGGCTCAGCTCGACCATCTGCGGGCCGCCGGTGATCTGTTTTCCAGACGGGTGGGGAACTGGATTGATGATTCCCCCGATTTGGACCGTATCGACATGAACTGGATTAAAGGGATCGCTTACATCATATTGAATCAGCGCTCCCGTTCCCCAGCAGGAAACATAGAGGAATCGGTCATCGAGAGACAGCACCATGTCTGTCACCAATGGCGGAACGGCGCCGACGTCCTTCAATGCAGGTGGCAGCTGGTCGGCCTCGGCTGGCACAGCCGGAATTTCAATGACCTTGCGAGCCGCCCATTTCCCATTATCCCTGAACCAAACCCAGATGGAGCTAGCAAGGTTTGTGACATCGATGACCACACTCGCAAATCCGTATGTCCTCCTAGGGTCATGGGCGGGACGTAGTTCAAGAACCATCTGGTGCTGGTCGCCAAAGTCGATTTCCTGTATGTGGCTGCGTGTCCTGCTGTCAAAAAAGTGAACGCTGTGCCCGTATTTACGCTGCAATAATGCATCAAGCTTCAGGCCGTCCTCAAATAAATCCGGTGTGGCCCATCCACTTGTCACTGTAACATCATGGGCAATATGCCACCAAAAATCATAGGAAAAATGCTGCGGTCCTCTGTCCATTTCCCAGGCGCCCAATACATTAAAGTTGAAATGGTCCAGAAGAAAGATACCGCCCGGGCCTCCGCTGCCTTCCCCGGCTCCCAATGCACTAATAAAAATCCCTTCAGGTCCGCAATGGACGGTGTGGGGCCTGCTGTAACCGGTCCGTTTTTTGATTTCCGCAGGCTCAATTGTTCTGATGATTTTCGGCCTGCGGGGATCAGGTTTAGTATCTGCAATGTAGATTCGGGAAGAACGGATTCCAGGTATGATCAGGTATCTTCGTTCCAATTGCGGATGGAAAGCAGTCGGGCACAATGCCGAGCTGCAGGCATTCCAGCCAAAATGGTGAAGCTCGTCATCGTCACCGGGCAGGTCCAGTCTGTAAACGATTCGTCCATAGGCGGGTGATGCAGGGTTTAAATCAACTACACCAAGTCCATCAGGCTTCAGCAAGGCGACATAAGCCAGCGTTTCAGGCGGCGCTTCCATGGCAGAGCTGGGAGAAGGGTAGAAGGAGGGGTCAGTGCCGAACAATTTTGTCATATGAAAAATCATCCTCTCTTGTTGGGCAGTTACGGTTATTTTATATTATTTTTAATTGAAGGGGTTTAGTCATATTTTTAAGCTGGACATGTTGAAATTTGTGGATACACGGGGCACAACCAGGACTGCGAAGGCCGCCGGATAATGTTTTGCGCTTGATGCCAGGAAACCTCACTGATAAAGTTATGCCCAGGTATCCAGGAAACCTCACTGATAAAGTTATGCCGATGAAACCAGGCAAGCCCACAGTCATTTGGTTGTTCAAGTTTGGAATGCTGTCTGTTATTCTGATGGCACCGAAGATTATATATTCTTTCAATTTCAGAAATGGTACACTGTTAAAATAAATAACGAAAAAATGGGGGACGAAATGATAAAAGCAGTCTTTTTTGATTTAGATGACACACTACTTTGGGACCAGAAAAGTGTGAAGGAAGCCTTTGTTACTACTTGTAAAATCGCTGAAGAACGTTACGGGGTAGACGCTGGCGAACTTGAAGAAGCGGTCCGGGAAGCAGCCAGAAAACTGTACGCTTCCTATGAGACATACCCTTTCACACAAATGATAGGCATCAACCCGTTTGAAGGGCTATGGGGCAATTTTTTGGATGACCACGAGGCTTTTAAGAAAATGAAGGACATCGTCCCGGGGTATCGAAAAGATGCCTGGACCGCAGGCCTTAAGGCAATGGGCATTGATGACCTGGCATTTGGTTTTGAACTGGCGGAACGTTTTCCAAAGGAGCGCAGGAAGGCACCGTTTGTTTACGAGGAAACCTTTGCTACACTGGATGTGTTAAAAGAGAAATATCAACTCCTGCTGTTGACAAACGGCTCGCCAGATCTTCAAAAAACAAAACTGGACATCACATCAGAACTTATTCCGTATTTTGACCAAATCGTCATATCCGGTGATTTCGGAAGGGGAAAGCCAGACCCTTCGATTTTTGAACATGCATTAACAGTGATGGCGATGGACAAAGATGAGGTCATCATGGTCGGGGATAACCTGATGACTGACATTCTTGGTGCCAATCGGGCCGGAATCAAATCGGTTTGGATCAACCGTCACAATAAAGAAAAAAATGAAGTTGTCCCTACATACGAAATTAAACATCTGGAAGAACTTCTTCCAATTTTGGAGGAGCTAAACGAGAAATAGCCGCTTTTTATTATATAAATATAATAATAGAGTCCGAATCCACGTGAAAAACCCCCTTGATAAAAGTGGCTATACAACACTTTTATCAAGGGGATCTCTTTACTATTTTATCCGCCAATATGGCTCATCTCTATTTTCTTTCGCGTTGAACTGGCTTTGCTGCGCTCAACGGAATATCGGTCTTTACGGCCATTCCAGATGTCCTTCAGAAGCTGGGTCAATTGTTCATCTGTCAGTTCCGAGCGGAGAGGGGACCTGATATCATGCCCTTTTGAGGCAAACAGGCAAGTGTAGAGCATCCCGCTGGCAGACAGGCGGGCCCGGTTGCAAGTGGAGCAGAATGCATCTGAGACAGATGATATCACTCCGATTTCATCATCGGAACCAACATACCGGTACCGGCTTGCCACTTCTCCGGTGTAGTTCGGGTCAATTGGTTCGAGTGGCATTACCTCATTTATGTCCGCAATGATTTGCTTTTTCGGATACACATCATCAAGCTTCCACTCGTTTGTATTGCCTACATCCATGAATTCTATGAAACGCAGGATATGGCCCTTTTCACGGAAGAACTTCGCCATCGGAATGACTTCCAAATCGTTCATTCCCCGTTTGACAACCATATTGATTTTCACTTGTAAGCCTGCTTCAGCTGCTGCATCGATTCCATTGAGAACCGTTTGGACGGATACGCCCCGGCCGTTGATTTTCCCGAAGATTTCATCCTGCAAAGAGTCCAGGCTGATTGAAACCCGCTTTAATCCAGCCTGTTTAAGTTCTTTTGCATATTTGGGCAAAAGTGACCCGTTCGTTGTCATCGCAATATCTTCAACGCCGTCGATGTTGTTCATTTTCCTGATCAGCTCAGCCAAATTCGTCCGCATTAAAGGCTCTCCGCCAGTGATGCGGATTTTTTTAACACCCAATGACGCGGTGAATATTTTTGCGAGCCTTTCAAGTTCCTCAAATGACAGCAGTTCCTCTCTTCTTAAGAAGGGATAGTCAGGGCCGAATATTTCGGCAGGCATACAATACGTACAGCGAAAATTACATTTGTCTGTAACCGAAATTCTGAGATCGCGAAGAGGGCGGTTAAAATAATCATATACGGTTTCTTCTGTTTTCATCGATCTTTCCCTCCTCCCAAAATATCAATCTACGATCCTTTCCGGACATGAGTAAACATTGAAAGATTTTCCCCGAATAAAGCCGACCGCTGTAATGTTCAAATCCTTGGCCAGTTTGATTGCCAGGTCAGTAGGGGCTGATTTCGACAGAACGATTCCGACACCGATCTTGGCAGCCTTCAATAAAACTTCTGAAGAAATCCGTCCGCTGAAAACAATGATTTTATCACGGACAGGGACACGGTGTAAAATACTATATCCATATAATTTATCCAGAGCATTATGGCGGCCGATATCGGTACGGACAGCAATCAATTCATCCGGAGTACATAGAGCCGCATTGTGTACCCCACCAGTTTCCTGGAAAACATGGGAACTATTTTGCATCTCATTCATAAGTTTAATACATTGAGACGCGGTGATGGTAGTAGTTGATGTCGATGTTTTTGCGGTTGTCGCATCATTTTTAAAATAGAATTGGCGGCTTTTTCCACAGCAAGAACCGATAAAGCGCTTCGAGTAATATTCCTGGCTTGTGGTGGTATTTGCTTTCAACATCACATAGGCATAGCCCCGGCTTTCGTCGATGCTTATCGAATGGATATCGCTGTAAAAACGGATCACACCTTCAGACGCTAAAAAGCCCACGACCATCTCCTCAAAGTCTGTAGGAGTACATACCATGGTTGCAAACTCCATGTCATTGACATAGATTGTCAATGGAAATTCATTCACAATAACATCTTCTACATCCTGGAATGATCCATGTTCGAATTTCGTTATCGTATATTTTTCACTCATACTTTCCAACATTGTCTTCACCCAATTTTTTTAGAATATAAGAATCTAATCATATTCTAATCTTTTACACAAGAAAAACAACATAAACATAGTGAAAAATTGATAAATCAAGTTAAAAAGGTATTGCACATGTTTTTTTGAAGTGGTAATATTTTTTTGTGTTCAAAAATCTGTCACATTTTGATTCGAGATAGCGATCCTGTCGTCGGTTAAAATGTTACTCTGATTGAAAGCGATTTACTGTTGGTCCGATAGTAGCGAAACCTGCTTGATACTAACCGTCAATTTTTCTCTGCCTGTCCTTTTTTGAATTTGGATACAGGGAAGTTGGCGGTTTTCTAATTGTAATGGTCCTGTTTCATTTTTTGAAATTGGGCCTCAGGATATTTTTACATAAAGATATTCCTTGTTTTTTAATTGAGAGATGAAAAGGGCTCTGCAGGGTTCTTTACAAAAAACATTGGTTGTTCATTCATAGCATGTACTCCTGGTTGAGTACTACATACAACACGAATTTCATCATACGAATAGCACCTGGTTTTATACGGAAAAGAACCCTGACCGAGCGAGGGGGAAAACGTATGAAAAAGACAAAAAACCGCTGGCTGATTGCAGCTTCAGCAGTAGGGCTTCACATTTCCATTGGATCAGTGTATGCCTGGAGCAACTTTACGAATCCTTTGATTGAAGAATTCGGCTGGACTTCAAAGCAAGTACAGTTGACATTCAGTCTGGCAATCTTATTTTTGGGGTTGTCTGCAGCATTCCTTGGCCATTTTGTTGAAAAACACGGACCAAGAAAAGCCGGCCTTCTGGCGGCTGGATTTTTCGGGGCCGGGATTATTGGCTCTGGATTGGCTGTAAATCTTGGTTCATTGCCATTATTGTATATTACTTATGGTGTTTTAGGTGGTATTGGTTTAGGGGTGGGATATATCGCTCCGGTCTCAACACTGGTCAAGTGGTTCCCTGACCGTCGCGGCCTGGCAACAGGGCTTGCGATCATGGGCTTCGGTTTTGCAGCAGCCATTGCCAGCCCGATCATGGATACATTGATTAAATCCGTCGGAACGGCTAATACGTTTTATATTTTGGGTGCAGCTTACTTTATTATCATGACATTATCTTCTTTATATTTGGAAAGGCCGCCTGCTGACTGGGCGCCTGAAGGGTTAAAAGAGAAAGTAAAAGCAGGAAAAACAAAGATCAAGGAAGACCTGTCCCAATTGACAGCCAACGAAGCGATCAAAACTTCCCGTTTCTATTATCTGTGGCTGATGCTGTTTATTAACATCACATGCGGAATCGCGATCCTGTCTGCAGCGAAGCCACTGTCACAGGAAAGCATCGGGCTTTCAACCGCCGAAGCGGCGGCACTTGTTGGTGTACTTGGCCTGTTCAACGGCTTTGGGCGCATTGCTTGGGCATCGATCTCAGATTATATCGGACGTCCCAACACCTATACGATTTTCTTTGCATCACAAATCCTTCTGTTCATGTTGCTGCCACATACAAAAGAAGCCTTTCTTTTCCAGGCCATGCTGGCGATTGTTTATACAATGTATGGCGGTGGGTTTGCGGCAATCCCGGCATTCATTGGTGACGTGTTTGGCACGAAACAGCTTGGCGCCATCCACGGATACATTTTGACTGCCTGGGCAGCTGCCGGATTGGCTGGCCCGATGTTCGCGGCTTGGATGAAGGACACGACTGGAAGCTATGCGACGAGCCTGACGTTCTTTTCCGGATTATTCGTAGTGGCACTTGTAGTTTCCTTGCTCATCCGACTTGATATCAAGAAGCTGCGCAAGGTAAATGAGGCGCAACAATCAAAAGCAGCCAGTTAATTCTTTTCCGCCACCTATTCGTATGGTACAATAACCTATCATGTTAAGCATCTATAGATGGCGGGGGAGGATACCTTGAATAAATACGAAGCAGAATTCAGCAACATTGTCCGTTCCTTTCGCAAGAAGCATATGGGGAAGGGACCGAGCAAAATCACTACGACTTTTTGTAAAAATTGGGCCATCTGTGAAATGGAGGGGAATCTCTCTCCTGTAGAGAAATTTATGGCCTCTGCCACCGAAGGCAAGCAGGCGTTAAGGTCAGCCAGAACCGAAATGGTAAAGGATATGTATCGTAAACATCCACCTGTTGAGATGGAAGAGTTTTTGGGATGCAATTTTAAAGAACTGTTCGTCGATATAGATTTAGACCGTGATTTTGGAATGTCGATCTTCGTTTTTGACGAAGACATCCAGGCAAAATTCAACAAATAGGTATGGCACTTGGTAGCGAACCTGCAAAAGACTAACCACCGTATGAATTCGACAGCTATTGCACATCGAGTTCGCGGTGGTTTTTCTTTTTGAACAAGTAAATAACAGGAAAATTAGATTGCTCCTATTTTTCCTATCATATATTAAAAACAGTAATCTATTGGGAGTGTTTTAAAATGGGAAAAACAAAACATCCAGGACCTCAGAAAAAAATAGCGATGCCGGCACCAAAGCATTGGGTCAGCCCAATTCCATTCGGGCTTACTAAAATTAAGCCAAAGCACATCAGAGATACCATGAAAATCGCCTGGGATAACAGAGATAACCTGGGATATGCAACAAACATCATAACAAAGGGTGTCTGTGATGGCTGTGCGTTGGGTGTATCCGGCCTTCATGACCAGACATTGACAGGTCCACACCTTTGTACAACCAGATTGAATGTTCTTCGGCTGAACACTGTAGGTGCCATTAAACCTGAGATCCTGCATGCGGATATCGATGAACTAAGAAAATATGACAGTACTCAGCTTCGTAAATTGGGCCGTATTCCATACCCAATGATCCGCAGAAAAGGAGAGCGTAAGTTTTCCCGGATCACATGGGATGAAGCAATGGTTATGATTGCCGATAAAATGAAAAAGCTTGACCCGAAACAATATGCATTTTATTTAACCAGCCGCGGAATCACAAATGAATCTTACTATGTTGCAGGTAAAGTTTCCCGGTTCCTTGGCACAAACCATGTGGACAATGCGAGCCGCATTTGCCATTCACCATCAAAAACAGCATTAAAGCGCTCGGTTGGGGTAGGAGCTTCCACATCAAACTACCAGGACTGGATTGGAACAGACGTCCTGCTGTTCTGGGGAAGTGTAGCTTCAAACAGCTCACCAGTATCGACAAAGTATATGCTTGAAGCAAAGAAAAAGGGTACAAAAATCATCGTGGTGAACCCTTACAAAGAGCCAGCGATGGATAAGTACTGGATTCCTTCCAACCCTGAATCAGCATTATTCGGAACGAAGGTAGCGGACGATTTCTACCAGGTCAACATCGGCGGAGATATTGCGTTCATGCACGGAATCATGAAACACTGGTTTGACATGGAAGAAAAAGCACACGGTTCAGCGATCAACCATGAATTCGTAAAAGAGCATGTAAACGGCTATGAAGAATTAAAGGCAAAAGTCCAGGAACAAAGCTGGGATGCCATTATCGAATCCTCTGGTGTGACAAAAGAGCGCATCATTGAGCTGGCAGAATTGCTTGCAAGCAGCAAAAATGCTGTATATGCTTGGGCGCTGGGCTTGACTATGCACTCATTTGCAACAGATAACATCTCTCAGGTAGCCAACCTTGCGTTGCTGCGCGGACACCTTGGCCGCAAGCATGCAGGCCTTATGCCTTTCCGTGGGCACTCTTCTGTTCAAGGTAGCGGCGAGATGGGGGCTGACCCATTTGTTCTGCCTGGAGGCGACTTCTACGGTGAGAACATCGAGCGTATAGAAAAATTATGGGGCTTCAAATTGCCGGAATGGCAAGGGGACATTGTCGGCGTGACGCTTGAGAACATCGTCCTGCCTGAAGACCATGAACGCAAGATCAAATTGTATTACCTTTCTGGCGGTAATTTCCTTGAAACAATGCCAGATCCTGATTTTGTTGAAAAAGCACTGTCTGAACTTGAGATCCGTGTCCACCAGGATATCATCCTGAATACTTCCACTCTTGTGGATGCCAAGGAAGCTGTCATCGTCCTTCCGGCAAAAACCCGCTATGAACAGGAAGGCGGCGGCACATCGACTTCCACAGAGCGGATGGTGTACTTCAGCCCGGAAATCGAAGGAAACAAAAACAAGATTGAAGAAGCGCGTGCTGAATGGAAAATCTATATTGATTTAGCTAAGCGCATTAAGCCAGAAACAGCCCATTTGGTTGATTTCACGGATGGCCAGGCTATCCGTGACGAAATTGCACTGGCTAATCCTAATTATGATGGAATCCAGCATCTCAAAAAAGCAGGCGATGTATTCCAGTGGGGCGGAGCTTGGCTATGTGAAGACGGTATCTGTCCGACTCCAGATGGAAAAGGCAATCTGATTAATGTTGACATTCCTGATCTAGGTAAAAAGGAAGGCCAGTTTATTGTAACTTCCCGCCGCGGTAAGCAATTCAATTCCATGGTTTACAATGAAGTGGACCCATTGAATGGGGCAGGCAGATACGATGTATTGATGAGCAAGGAAGATGCCCTTGAGCTGAGCATTGCAGAAGGTGAAGGAATTGTATTGTACAATGGCTTTGGCGTATTCCAGGGAAGAGCAAAGTTCGTTGACATCGCACGCGGAAATGTTGAAGTTCACTTCCCTGAAGGAAACTTCTTGCTGCCAAGAGGCCGCTATGAGAAATTCGCCGGCATTCCTGATTACAATATCACGGTCACACTGGAAAAAGCTGATCGCTTCAATGCCCGAAAGGATGTAGACTATCTTGAAAAACGCATCGAAGACGATGAACTCGATGCGCCGGCATAATAGAAAAGTATGTTAGAGTTTACAAGCTTGCATACCGATCCTGATGGATTGTGTGTGCAAGCTTTTTTGTTGAGTTTCTTTCTTACATTGGTAACCATTGTAAGGATTGAACCGTGGTAAGGGCAGCTATGGCTTGAGGGATTTATAATTGGCTTATACAGTTCAAAGGCGTCACCTCATGAGAGGGGACGCCTTTCTACTATTATTATAGAATACTAAACTGTTCATTTTTCAAATCAGTGACAAACATGTGGCCAGGAGCATGGGTAATCATGATTTCCGGCTTCACATGCATGGCAATTGCCTGTGGAGTCACGCCGCACGCCCAGAAAACAGGAACTTCACCTTGTTTGATGCTGACACTGTCACCGAAGTCCGGGCTGTTGATGTCCTCGATCCCGATTGCGGCAGGGTTGCCGATATGGACTGGTGCTCCATGCACGGATGGGAACCTGCTTGTCACTTGTACTGCGCGAATCGCGTCTTTTTCTGTCATTGGCCGCATGCTCACCACAGTCGGTCCTTCAAACCTTCCAGCTTTTACGGTCGGGATATTTGTTTTGTACATAGGCACGTTGCAGCCTTCCTCAATGTGGCGGATCGGGATGCCATTTTTCAGAAGGGCTTCTTCGAAAGTAAAGCTGCAGCCGATCAGGAATCCTACCATGGAATCGTCCCAAAGCCCGGTGACATCAGTCAATTCCTCGGTAAAGACACCGTTGCGATACACTCTGTATTTGGGGATATCCGTCTTTAAATCCGCATCTGGTGCAGACAATTCAGGCACGCCGGAGCCCGGCATGGTTACATCGATAATCGGGCAAGGCTTTGGGTTCCGCTGGCAAAACAGCAGGAACTCGAACGCAAGATCCTGCGGCAGGACAGCCAAATTACCCTGGATGTAACCATTTGCCAGTCCGGAAGTTGGCTTGAGCCACAAGTTTTGGCGGATCATTTCACGAACTTCCCTTGGTGTTTTTACTTTTGCAGTAATCATGATCAAACCTCCATCACTTTTATTTAAACAGCTGTGGAATGCCGTTGATTAAGGAGTAACCACCCATATAGGACATCGTGATGACAATGATGATGCCAAAGAGCGTCATCCAGAGAGGATGCTTATAGTTGCCGACAATTTTAGTACGGTGGGCTGCAATCAACATCACTGCCAGCGCTATCGGCAGGATCAGTCCATTAAGTGCGCCAACCAGTACAAGGATTTTTACTGGCCTTCCTATTAAAACAAATACTAATGTAGAAATGGCAATAAATCCAACAGTGAACCACTTGCTGTGTCGTTCCACTGTTTTGCTCAATGTCTGGATGAATGAAACTGATGTATAGGCGGCGCCGACAACGGACGTTACAGCAGCGGCCCACATGACTATACCAAAGATTTTGTAGCCGACATTGCCTGCAGCCAGTTTAAAAACGGAGGCAGGGGGATTGTCCGGGTCAATGGGTAGCCCCTGGGCAACGATCCCGAGAGCTGCAAGGAACAGGAAAATCCTCATGATCGAAGCGATCCCAATTGCACTGACGGCGCTTTTTGTCACTTCCGGCAGAGCTTGTCTGCCTTTCACCCCGGCATCCAGTAAACGGTGTCCGCCAGCAAATGTGATATAGCCCCCGACAGTTCCGCCGACAAGTGTCACGATGGCAAGAAAATCAATCTCATCAGGAACAAAGGACTTAACAACAGCTTCTCCTAGTGGAGGTTCAGCCGTAAACATCACATAAACAGTCAGGGCAATCATGACGAACCCCATGATCTGTGCGAATCGGTCCATCGCTTTCCCTGCTTCACGGACAAGAAAGATTCCGATAGCGACAATACCGCTCAACAAAGCACCCATTTCTGCTGTGAGGCCGAATAATACGTTAACGCCAAGCCCTGCACCGGCGATATTGCCGATATTAAAAGCAAGGCCCCCGGCAACAATAAGGGCGGCAAGGAAATATCCTAAGCCAGGCAGTACATCGTTGGCAATATCCTGTGCCCGTTTTTCTGAGATGGCAATGATTCGCCAGATGTTCATCTGGGCACCGATATCAATGATGATGGATATTAAAATAACAAAACCAAAGCTCGCCAGCAGTTCCTTCGTAAACACTGTGGTCTGGGTCAGGAACCCGGGCCCGATTGCGGATGTCGCCATCAAGAATGCGGCACCCATTAATAAACTTGCACGTGATTTATTCTCCATAGTAAGCCCCCTTGAAGTTTATACATTGTTGGCAGAGCTTCTTTTTTGGTAAGTTGAAGCATTTTTCTGCTATCTTTCATTATATAAAGCTGCTGATTTTAGCAACTGTGATACCTGACTCCTTTAGAGCGCTGTTGATATATTTTGCAAAGTCGAGTGCGCTTTCTCCGTCCCCATGGATGCATACTGTATCCGCCTTGATCTCGACGTCCTCACCCTGTAGGGAAGTGACCTTGCCATCTTTAACCATCCTGATCACCTGGCTGACAGCAACTTCATGATCTTTAATGAGCGCGTCAGGATGCTTCCGCGGGGTAAGCGAGCCATCCTGCTGGTAGGTCCGGTCAGAAAATACTTCATTTACCGAGCGCAGGCCGAGCTTCTTGCCCGCCTTGACAAGTTCGCTGCCGGAGAGCCCGAAGAATACCAGCTGAGGGTCAACCTTATAAACTGCTTCTGCGATCGATTCGGCCAATGGGGCACTTTTTGCTGCCATGTTGAACAGGGCACCATGTGGCTTCACATGCTGGACTTTTCCGCCTTCAGCTTTGACGAAAGCGGAGAGGGCACCAATTTGGTAAACAACGATGTCATAAGCGTCCTGGGGTGAAATCTGCATTTCCCGTCTGCCGAAACCAACGAGATCCTGCAGCCCTGGATGAGCGCCTATCCCGACATTTTTCTCAAGCGCCAATTTCACTGTCTTCCGCATTGTTGCCGGGTCACCGGCGTGGAATCCGCAGGCAATGTTCGCGGACGTCACATAGTCAAGGATTTCCGCGTCCCTTCCGAGTGTATAAGTGCCAAAACTTTCTCCCATGTCACAGTTTATGTCAACTTTCACCATTTTCCGCTGTTCCTCCTATCTGAATTTTAGTGAAATCCCATTGACCAGCTGCTTTATTTTTGTCTCTCTTTTTAAGAAAAGGAGCTGTGCTTCTTCATGGGTTATTTCCTTGAATAGAATTTTATCTCCCGGCTTTGCCTGTGCTATTAGAGGCAGGTCCACTGTTGCAATTTGACCTATCTTTGGGTATCCGCCTGTCGTTTGCCTGTCAGCCAAAAGGACAATCGGATTTCCTTCGGATGGCACCTGTATGGACCCGAAGCTAACGGCTTCGGAAATCAATTCATCGGGAAGCTCAAGTGCCAAAAATGGCCCCTTCAACCGGTAGCCCATCCGGTCTGACTGGGGTGTGACTTCAAATGGTTCACTGAAAAACCTGTGTTTACTGTCTTCCGAAAATAGATCGTATTGCCTGCCACGCATAACTCGGATAAATGGATCTTTTCGGTGCAGGGGAATCAGGTCAGAAGCAACCGACCATTCCATTTCTGCGAACGTCTGGTCACCGGCTTGTGTTGCCAGGTGTTCGACAATGGTCTGTGAGAACCTGCCCGGAGGATTGAACTCAATCTCGTCTCCAGCTTGCAGGGGACGCCCATGAAAACCGCCAATCCCCGCCCTCAGATATGTCGATTTGCTTTCCATTACCTCCGGGACGGCAAAACCGCCAGCTACCGCAATGTAAGCCCGTGTGCCGGATTTAGCCGGTCCGAAGCTGAGTTTACTTCCTTTTTTAACGTAAATGGAGCGCCAAAGCCTTACAGGCGCCCCGTCGACAGCAGGGGACAAGTCGCCGCCGCATATTGAGATCAGGGCATCCCTTTCAAATTGCATGGCAGGCCCCATTAAAGTGACTTCCATAGTTGGTTCGTTTTCTTGGTTTCCTGCTAAAATATTTGCAATGCGATGTGAGAGGGGATCCATGACGCCACTCGCGATCACGCCGTATTTTTGATAGCCGAATCTTCCCAAATCCTGAATGCTGGAAAGGAGGCCTGGTTTGATGATGGACAGCATCACTTTTCACCCCGCAATTCCAAGTATTCTTTATAGCTGATAGGCTTAAACCTGATTCTGTCCCCGGCCCGCAACAAGCTTGGCGGCTGTTCGACAGGTCGGAACAGTTCAAGAGGTGTCCTGCCGATCAACTGCCAGCCACCAGGTGTTTCAATCGGGTAGACGCCTGTCTGCTTTCCGGCGATTCCCACTGTCCGCGGCGGGATTTTCAATCGCGGCCTTTCCCTTCTTGGTGCCGCTATTTTTTCCGACATCCCGCCAATATAAGGGAAGCCCGGGGCGAATCCGATCATATGGACGATGTAATCTCCAGTTGAATGAATATGGATGACTTCTTCTGTTGTCAGACTGTTATGGTCCGCGACAAACTGCAGGTCCGGCCCCAATTCTCCTCCGTAACAGACCGGTATTTCAACAACGCGGGGATCCGCAACATTGCCAGCTTCAACCTGGCTTAATAATGAACGGATTCTTGAACAAACATAATCATATGGGGGAATATTCACTTTCCCATTATCCGAAGCTTTCACAGGATCGTAAAACAAAGTGAGGGTCGTGAAGGCGGGTATGTATTCGATTATCCAGTTTTCTGTATAATTATCCAAAAAAGTACAAATAAATTGAACTTTTTGCTGTGTTTTTATATTTATTTCTTCTCCGAGTTCGATAATGACTGCATTATCACCTAACGGATGTAAGCTGTATTCCAAATGTTACACCCCCTGAAAACGTATCTTTCTCTATCTAGTGCATTACGTATCGCAGTTGATGCCTTCTTATATATTAGGATTGAACATTAAAAGCATGTGTAGTGAGCTACTAAGTTCCTTGGCATTTTTGAGTAGTTTCCCTAAATTTTATTTTCTTTATTATACGTTACGTTTTTGAATAGTCAAATATTTTGTGATTAGTTTTCATATTGTGTTTTTGAGAATGTTTTCGGTTACGAAACAAATGCCAGGGTTAATATTGAGGATCAAATATGGAATTCCGGTTTAAGCGGTATTACCGGAAGCAGCCCGGATACTGCGGACAAAGGGGAGAACAGCAGTTATACAAGGCAAGCCTGCGGATGCCTAGTACGGCGAAAAAACGAAAAGGGCGCTTAAGCATCTTGTTTCTTTGTTTGCGGGGCACAGCTAAATCTTTGCGTGGCTTGTGCTATATTTTTGCGGATTTCCGCGATACATTCATTTCTAAACAGTTTGTCCATATTGCTTGGAGAAGCCCATCTGAAAAATTGTATGTTTGACCGGGTTAAAAAAGGCGATCTTGAAGTTCTGGCTGAAGCATTAAATTTCCATACAAAGAGTAATGAAAATAGTCGATAAGGTATCTCTGTATATAATCAAAGAACAGGGATAGTAGCAGGATGACAGACTATCGAACGTGCCTTACTTGGCACGTTTTTTAATGGTTGAGGATTTTCAATCCCTGGTCTCGCTTCGGCACCATTAACTTTGTTGCTTTCTCACCTACAGGTTATAACAGGAACAGCGTTTTATTTGTAGCGGTTGTAAAGGACTTTGTACATGGGGAATATTGAATTTTGTCCAATAGAGGCGTTCTAAAGAACTTTACACTGATGGAGTTCGATGATGTTGTCAGATAGGGCGCTTCTAAACGACTTTACACTGAGGTTATTCCATGTTTATGTCCAATAGACCGATTCTTTTATGCAGTAAAATCGTTCGACTTTGACATTTTTTGTTTGGCAGGGGAAGGCAGTTTCTCTGTAAAATTGCGGAGCAGTGCATGATAAATTCGGAAACACGCAAATTAATTGCGGCTTTTAAACATAGCCGGCACAGTAAAATAGTTTCATAAGCGATGTTCTTTACCATACCTTTAACCTGAATCACATAAATAGGTCTCAAAATTAAATAGGTACTGAGGTATGGTAATCATCTGCTAAAGAAAATGCCTTGTGAGGAGTGAGGTCAATGGAAAGTGCTTCCCTAAAAGAAATTCAAATCGCTATCACAGGGATGACATGTGCCGCATGTGCTTCCCGAATTGAAAAAGGGCTTAAAAAAGTGGACGGAGTAGATATTGCTAACGTTAACCTTGCCCTTGAAAAAGCAACTGTCAGATATGATCCTATAGTCACGAAGGTACAGGACATAGATAAGAAAATACATGATTTAGGCTATGGAGTCGTTACAGACAAAGCAGAGTTTGACGTTTTTGGCATGACCTGTGCCGCTTGCGCAGCCCGCATAGAGAAAGGGTTAAAAAAACTGGAGGGCGTGAGAAATGCTCATGTGAATTTGGCGCTTGAAACTGCTTTTGTTGAATATAATTCGTCCCAGGTAAGCATAAAGGACATTGAATCAAAGGTCGAAAAAATTGGTTATAAGGCAATCCCGAAAAAAGAGGGAGAAAATGCTGACCACCGGGCTGATGAAATTGAAAGGCACAAAGGGAGGGTGATCTTTTCTGTTATCCTGTCGTTTCCGCTCTTATGGGCTATGGTTTCCCATTTTGAGTTCACCTCTTTTATTTACCTTCCCGATATGCTAATGAATCCATGGGTACAATTGGCACTTGCGACGCCACTGCAACTTATAATCGGGTGGGCATTTTACGTTGGTGCTTATAAGGCCATCCGTAACAAAAGCGGCAATATGGATGTTCTAGTCGCATTGGGTACGTCCGTCGCATATTTTTACAGTCTGTATTTATCTATAAAATCGATCAACTCAGAGGCACACATGGAAGACCTCTATTTTGAAACGAGCGCCATATTAATCACTTTCATCGTCATGGGAAAACTGTTTGAAGCAAAAGCAAAGGGGAAATCGTCCGACGCAATCAAGAAGCTGATGGGGTTACAGGCAAAAACAGCTATTGTCATACGAAATGGCATAGAACAAGAAATTCCCCATGAAGAAGTAGTAGTGGGTGATTTGTTGCTAGTCAGGCCAGGTGAAAAAGTACCCGTTGACGGTGAAATTATCGAAGGACGTTCTGCCGTAGATGAGTCGATGCTGACAGGGGAAAGCATCCCTTCTGATAAATCAGTTGGTGACCGTGTTATTGGTGCAACGATAAACAAGAACGGCTTCTTAAAAATCAGGGCTGTCAAAGTTGGGAAAGAAACCGCTCTTGCACAAATCATCAAGGTAGTCGAAGAAGCACAAGGTTCGAAGCCTCCGATCCAGCGTCTCGCAGATCAAATATCGGCCATCTTTGTTCACGTTGTTGTAGGAATTGCGTTCATCACATTTGTGATTTGGTATTTATGGATCAGCCCTGGTGAATTTGCGGAATCTCTTGAGAAATTGATTGCAGTTCTGGTCATCGCTTGCCCGTGCGGACTTGGATTGGCGACGCCAACCTCGATTATGGCAGGCTCTGGCCGCGCAGCAGAATTTGGAATTCTTTTTAAGGGAGGGGAACATTTAGAAACTACCCAAAAAATCACAACGGTATTGCTTGATAAAACTGGGACGGTTACAAAGGGAGCTCCAGAGTTAACAGACATCCTCGTTGAACCGGGCATGAGGGAAAAAGAATTTCTGTACCTGGCAGGATCAGCTGAATATCAATCGGAACACCCTTTAGCAGAAGCGATTGTTGGCGCGATTAAAGAGAAGGGAATCCATCTCGGAGAGGTAAGCCATTTTGAAGCCATTCCAGGCTTTGGGATTAAAGCTTCTGTAAACGGAAAAGAAGTACTAGTCGGAACAAGGAAATTATTGAATCAACACCAAGTAGATTTTCTCGGGATAACAAAAATGATGGAAGATCTTGAACAGAGCGGAAAGACAGCCATGCTAGTGGCCGTTGATGGTGTGTATGCAGGCATGATTGCCGTTGCAGATACGATAAAAGAAACATCAAAGCAAGCCATCCAGCGACTGAAGGATATGGGACTTGAAGTCGTCATGAACACTGGTGATAACGAAAGGACTGCCGACTCAATTGCCCGGCAGGCCGGCATCGAGAAGGTCATTGCCGAGGTTCTTCCAGAGGGCAAAGCTCAGGAAGTGAAAAAGTTCAAGCAGCAAGGAAAAGTAGTGGCCATGGTTGGGGATGGCATTAATGATGCGCCGGCACTGGCGACAGCTGACATCGGGATGGCAATTGGCACCGGTACTGATATTGCGATGGAAGCAGCTGATATTGCTCTTATACGCGGAGATTTAAACAGTATAGCTGACGCCATCTTCATGAGTAAAAAGACAATCGAAAATATTAAGCAAAATTTGTTTTGGGCATTTGGATACAATGCAGTTGGCATCCCATTTGCAGCCGTTGGGTATCTTGAACCTTGGCTGGCAGGGGCGGCTATGGCGTTCAGCTCGGTTTCAGTCGTTTTAAATGCCCTTCGTTTGCAGCGCGTAAAACTGAACATTCATAACGATTTTAGAAAGAAAGGGGAGGCAGGTATGAAAAAATGGGCAATTGCAGCCGTTCTGTATATTGCTATTGTTATTGGAGCGTTTCAGGCGTATGAGAAATGGATTGCTGATGAGAAGCCTACGGCCGCACAAGCGGACAGCCACGACGCAAAAGGGGTGAAGGAAGGCGGACATGGTAACAGTGATCAAGAAAATGCTAGCCACGAAGGTGAAGTGAGTGCTGGCCATGATGATGGGGAAAGTGAAGGCCATGTGGAAGACGCAGGCGGCAGCCATGCCCACGGAGGCGATTCTAAACACCAGGATGGCAGCGAGGTGAATGCGTTTGTACAGAATGATAAAAACAACCTGAAGATTTTCCTGAAGGATAAGGCCGGCAATCCCGTTGACGAGCTTGAAGTAAACCACGAAAAGATCCTGCATCTGATCATCGTGGACGAACAATTGGAGAAATACTACCATGTGCACCCGGAAAAAACCGGTAACGGTGAATTTTCAATTGGCAATATGCTTCCTGAAGGATTTTATAAAGCCTTTGTCGACATTAAGCCATCAAATCTTGCTTATGAAGTTGAACCAGTAACATTTGTAGTAGGAAATCCGGGCGGTGAAACGCACGGTCATGAGCTTGAGCCGGACACCGCTTTCGAAAAGACGGTTGAAGGAGAAAATGTCGAATTACACATTAGTTCCTTCAAGGCGAATGAGCCAGTAACGTTGTCATTTGATTTGGATAAAACGAATCTGACTCCATATTTAGGAGCAATGGGCCATGTAGTCATACTTGACGAAAATGCGAAAAAGTTTCTCCATGTCCACCCGAAAAATGATACAGATCCGGTTTTTGAAACACAATTCGATAAACCTGGCATCTATAAAATTTGGGCAGAGTTTCAACAAAACGGAAAAGTCAGGGCGTTTCCATTTGTGATAGAAATAACGGAATAAATTTTTTCTGCCATCATTGGGCAGCCCGGTATCCAAATATATAGCTGCCTGATCAGGCAGACGCGTTACCTGAAACTGTGCATGAAAAAACGGAGGAAAATACATGAAGCGGGAACAAGCAAAATTAATGATTGAAAACAAGATGAGAAAAACCGTCAGTGCAAACCAAAAGCTTCTTAATGCTTACTTGCTGATCCATTCGGATACATTGAATATTCACTGGAATATGGCTTTCGGAGAAACGGATAAAATGCCTGCTATTCCACATCAACCGTATCATACTGCAAGTATAGGAAAAACCTTTACAGCTATTATTATTGCCATGTTAGCTGAAGAAGGAAAACTAAATTTTAGCGATCCAATATCAAACTATTTAAATGAAGATATAATAAAAGACTTACACATTCATAAAGGGAAAGACTATTCCCACGAAATCCGTATTGAACATTTATTGAGTAATACATCAGGGCTGCCTGATTACTATGAGCTTAAACCTAAAGGCGGGAAACATTTTTTAAAGATTCTGCTGGAAGATGCTTCACGAGTTTGGACCCCACAAGAAACAATAGAGTGGTCTAAACAATATCTAAGACCCCGTTTTCCACCAGGTAAAGGCTACCATTATACGAATACTGGTTTTAACCTTTTAGGGCTAATAATCGAAAATATTACCTCAAAGCCTTATCAAGAAGTTCTCCATGAGTATATTTTTAAGAGGCTCAACATGAATGAATCGTACTTATCCC
This sequence comes from Bacillus sp. T33-2, assembly GCF_002860205.1. Classification (GTDB taxonomy): domain Bacteria; phylum Bacillota; class Bacilli; order Bacillales; family Cytobacillaceae; genus T33-2. The sequence goes on along the minus strand of NZ_PGVB01000007.1, from coordinate 50,912 downwards.
AATTTTCAGAGCCAGCAGAAAAAAGCAGTCACCCTGTAGCCAATGTATATTCCTTAGATCGGCCAATTCGAGTGGAAGACCACCGCAGTTTCTCTAGTGTGTATGCCGCCGGGCAAACAGTAAGCACCTCTGAGGACCTACTCGTATTCATGAAGGCATTGGCAGGCAATCAATTGATATCACAAAAATCATTTTCAGCCATGCAAAATTGGACGAAAATGTGGATGGGCGTAGATTATGGTTACGGTCTAATGAGGATTCGGATGGTTCCATTTACTGAAAAGTATAATGTATGGGGACATTTAGGGTCGATTGCATCCTTCATGCTTTACAATCCTTCAATGGATGTGTATATCATTGGCAATTTCAATAATACAGCGTATTTGAGGAAAAGCATCGGTTTCGTCTATAACACTCTTAAAACGGTCTCTAAAACGATGGCTTAATAGACAGAACAATTTTATTCAATGGTCTAATAAAAGGGGAATTACTGTAAGTGCGGTAATTCCTTTTTCATATTCTCCCTGAGCCTTGTAGTAAATGTTTTAAAAATATGTTGTAAATTCAAAAGAATAAAATTATCATCAAACTACCGGTACATATTTGGGAATAAAACGGAGTTCAACCTGTCACAAATTTTTGCAGGTGGTGAGTAAAATGGAGAAGGCAACCCCTATTAACTGGGAGTTTGAAATGATTACACAGCATGCATTGGATATTCTACTCATTGTTGACAAGAATCAAAACATAATGTTTGTTACACCTTCATTCGAATTGGTTTTAGGATACAATCCTGATGAAGCACTTGGCACAAATGCATTTGATGCGGTTCACCCTGACGATCGGGAATTCATGATGGAAGCGCACAGAAAAGTGATGATAACAGAGCAGCCACTGACTAATGAATATCGGGTGTTCCACAAGAATGGGGACTTGAAATATTTCGAGTCACGGGTCATGCCAGTTCCAGACCACCCAGACCGTCTTGTGGTAGTTTCCATTCGGGATATTACGATACGAAAATCGATGGAAACTGAAATTAAGAAAAGAAAGAATCGGTATGAAGAATTACAAAACAGTTTAAAAAGTTTTTCCAGGGACTTATCTTCTGTATTGAAAATAGCTGACATGGAAGCGAGGCTGCTTAACGAGATAAAGACGGTTCTTCCCGGCTCAGAACCAGAAATACTCCTTTTCAATCGTAAACAACAGAACATTGAAGAGGATAGTTTAAGCGAATTGGAGCCCGTTTTCCCACAATTAATTATTGGGAAGTTGATATATATGGAGGATCGGATTCTTATCAGGATCGGGGATCGAAACGACCTTTCTTATGTCCTTTCTCTAAATGTATCTTCCGTCAGTGAATCAATGGACTTAATTTGGGTGGAAACTTTCGTCTACTATGCGGTAATGGTGTTTGAGAGTTTGAATGTCATTGAAAATTTATTAAAACAATTGGAATCCGCTTTGGACAAGAATGAACGGCCACAGTGGATTTTGAGGCTGCTGTTTAATCTCTCGGAAAAACAACGCCTGCAGCTATCCAGTGACTTACATGACACAGTTTTATTGGATCAAATAGATTTATATAGAGGACTGGAAGCACTCCTTGAAAAGTCTGAGTTTAATAAAGAGATGAAGGAGGACCTCGGGGGGGTTGTCCGGGGATTATTGGATACGATCCATCAAATTCGAACGACATGCAATGAATTGCGTCCGCCACTCCTTAGGGAAATAGGCCTCGAAAGAGCTTTGGAAAATTTATTCGATTATACCCAGGTATCATCAACCTATAAAATTACTTTTCGTACAGACAATACAACCGGACTTTCTTTGGGTGAAGAAAAAACGATCGGCCTCTACCGTATTGTACAGGAATTGCTTAACAATGCCACGAAGCACTCCCAGGCTATGAATCTTCATTTTTTTATGAAAAAGACCAATGACACCTTGATGCTCGAATATATAGATGATGGCAAAGGGTTTGAGACGGAAAAATTGAATCCTTCCTTTAACAGTATGGGACTATCCAGCATGCGGGAACGGGTACAAAGTCTTGACGGCAGAATAGAAATTATCTCACAGCCAGGAACAGGCGTAAGAGTAGTCATCCATATGCCAATCCATGGAATAGATTTTGTATAAATAGAACTTTTCCAAACAACGATTTCAACAGGATACAATTTGAGCCACCAAATGGTGGTTTTTTTGTGGGAAAAACTGAAGATGCGCTCAATATCTTGATTGTTTTTATCCGAAATTTCCTTTGGGGCATAATGCAAAAAGATGTGGGCTCTCCCCAAAAACATTGCGGTTAAGAAGCATTGTTTCTTTTGTACAATGTACTTGCAAAAACAATATAAAAGGAGAGATAAGGATGGAACAGCTAATTCTAAATGTAAAAGGGATGTCTTGTCATCATTGTGTGAACGCAATAGAAGGAAGTGTAGGACAGCTTTCAGGTGTATCGAAGGTAGAAGTGTATTTACGCGACGAGAAGGTGGAGGTTGAATATAATCCATCTAAAACAAACCTGCACCAAATTAAGGACACAATAGACAACCAAGGTTATGATGTCGTCTGACCTGAAGCGATTTTCTGTGAATCCGCTCAGGCAGCAATAAGTTGAAAGGAGCAAGCGATGAGCATTAAAGAAGCCACATTACCAATCATAGGATTGGACTTTGCCGATGGTGCCAAACAGGCCGAAGATGGATTAAAGAAAATCGAAGGAGTAACAGAGGTCGCTGTCGATTTGGACCTTAAACAAGCGATAATATACGATCCATAAGTAGTAAGCACAACATCATTTGAAGAGAGAATCAGGGAATTCGGTTATCATGCAGTTTCGGAAAAAGCTGAATTAACCATTACTGGCATGTTTTGTGTACTGTGTGCCAAAATAATAAAAAGAGCGATAAGCAGACTGGACGGTGTTACCAATGTGAATATTGAATTCGCTCTCGCGTCTGGAACAGTTGAATATTATCCCTCATTGGTGACAGTAGATGAAATGATTCAGCGAGTACGGCAGCTGGGTTATAAAGCACGGATTAAAGAGGAAAGTCAAAACAAAAAAATCGACCATCTTATAAAAAATACTAATCAGGAACAGGGGACTTTGCCAAAACTGTTAATCAAGGTAGCCGAAATGGCAAAACTGCGGTAAACAGAAGCGACGTCAAATCTTTCTGAGAGGCTGCTGGATTCCGGCAGCCTCCTTTCTTACACTTGTTTGAATGTAGCATGACTACAATCGTGCTTATTCCTTTGCATGGATAAATTTCACAAATAAAATTCGCAATAACCTTGCGGAATTCCCCAAAAAGCCTGCGGTATTGCACCAAAAATATGCGGATTGCACATACACTGACCCTATTACAATGAAATTAACGATTAAAAGGAGATGACAGGAAATGCAAGCGTTGAAACAGTATTTTAAGATACCTGAAACGTATGTGGGGATTGTGATGGCTTTCGTTATACCGATTGTCTTTTTTCTTGTTTGGTTGAATGTATTTAAGGATGCAGACTCCAGACTCAATCAATTACGAATAGCAGTGGTTAGTGAGGATAAGCAGGCAGATGTTATCGTTGACCAATTAAGAAAGAATTTGCCATTCCAGTTAGGTACTTTAAGCTCGATTGAAGATGCCAAGGAAGAAATGGACCAACGAAATTGGGATATGGTTGTTTACATCCCCGCTGCATTCAGCCAGGCGTTAGCGAAGGGGAATTCTGCTATTCTTGAATATTATATCAATCAGTCGGGTTCTTCTATTTCCAAGCAAGCAATGGAAAGCGCTTCACAGAGAATTAATGAACAAGTGAACGCACAAATGTCTGAACAGAAAAAGAATAAAATTGCTGAGCAACTTTCAAAAAATATATCTGAATCAATGCCGACTCCTCAAATTGTAAATTCAGTTGTTCCGAAAGTAACGGCTGCTATCCATTCCATGGACGGTCAACCGGTAACATCCAAGGTAACGAAAACTAACGGATCTGCCTCATTTGCGTCAGATTTTTTGCCGCTTATGTTAATCATCACCTCATATGTCGGGGCAATGGTCATGAATCTACTTTTACACATGGCAAAAAACAAGGTTACATCAAACAAATGGGGAACTACTGCCAGTAAACTAATGATTGATATTGTCGTTTCCCTGATCATGTCCTTATTAATAATCAGTATGTTGAACATATTTAACATTCCAACAAAATTAACTTTCATAGAAATGTGGTTACTACAATCTTCAGCCTTCTTTGCTTTCACTGTTTTCTCAGGTGTTTTCTTTACCTTCTTGGGAAAAATGGGCATGATTGTGAACCTGATTATCCTTGTCACACAGTTGGCTACATCCGGTGTATTGATTCCACGAGCGATGTTAACAGATTTCTTTTATTCTGTTAGTGATTACTTGCCTGCTACTCATGCGGCGGATGGATATTATTCAATCCTGTTTGGCGGTGGAAACATTTCTCATAACACCAATGTGCTAGTATTCTTTTCGTTAGTGTCAATCACCATGATATTCCTGCACACTGCTCTCATCCGGAAAAACAAGATGTCAAATGAGATTCAGACACAAGCCAGCCGTATGACACACAATCTGTAATTCTATAACCAGTGAAAAGGAGACCAATTATGAAAGCTGTAGTATTTGATCCGGAAAACGTACTTCTTGTTTTATTGCATTACAGGCGAGCATTTCCTATGCTAAACGGAAGTAGTCATAGGGAATCCGCGATGTGACGGCCCCTTCGCCGAATATGTTAAAGTTCCAGCGAGGAATGTATATAATAATCCGGAGCATATGAATTTCCAACGAGCAGCAGCAATTCCTTTGGCATTCGGAACTGCTTGGATAAAAAAAGGGGAACACCATGTCTTTGAATGTAGAACGCATCTGAAAAATATCATAAAGATCAATAAAAGCCACCTATGGTGGTTTTTTCTGACAAACGCGAGGGAGGTACCCCGAAAACATTGAGTATTTTTCTTCCAAAACCTATATAAGATGAATTAAGGATTTTCCTGTATTGCATTTGACTCCATTCTTACACATAGCCGATCGATGATTGTCATGGGTTCCAAATGCTCCATAAAGGCTTGGACGTTTTTACGAATTTCCTCCACTGTATGGTAAAAGACATTATTTATGACATCGGATTTCAGCCATTTCCAAAGCCCCTCGACAATATTAAGCTCGGGGCTGTAAGGTGGCAAAAATATCAGTTTTAACCTTCCTCCCATTTTTTTGAGGAAAGGTTCTAGCAATTTCGCATGATGAATCCGCGCATTGTCCAGAATCATTGCGATGTTTCCGGTCGGGTAGGCTGTTGTCACTTTTCCAAGAAAGCCAAGGAATTCTTTTGCCGTGTAGAGATCTTCTTCCTGCCAAACGATTTCACCTGTAACGTAATCAACTGTAGCCAACAGTTTTACACCCCGATGTTTGCCGGTAGTTTTTATGATCCTTTGTTTTCCCTTCTCAAACCATGTATACTGCAGGGCCTGGTAATCCCGGATCATGCTTTCATCTTCAAACAAAATGTGATCAATTTCGCCGTTCTCGTATTTTTTTTACTTCCGGGAAGGTGGTTTCGACAAATTCTTTCTGTTTTTTTTCGTCAGCTGCAGCCAAAGTGTAAGTAGGCTTGGTGTAACTCAAACCCATTCGTTCCATCAATTTCGATACACCACGGATGGAGTATTCCTTTCCAAACTCACGGAAGATGTATTCACCAATAAGTTTCAGCGTCCAGTTAAACTTGGCTGGAAACCCAACCTCATGAGGATGATCAATAATGACCTTTTTCAGCTGTTCCTGCTCCTCAGCCGTTAACCGTGGTGGCTTTCCAGTTGAAAATTTCATGGAAAGGCCATCCAATCCGTTTTTTTGATATGAACGGATATAGGTTCCGATCGTCCTGTCCGTGCGGTTAAGAATGGCAGCAATTTGGTTATGGGTATGGCCTAAGAGATGCAGGCGAATGGCCTGATAGCGTTCATATATGCGACGACTTTTTTCTGATTTCAATCTATTCTCAACTTCCTGCAATTCGTCAGTAATGGGTTTCATTACACATCACCATCCAATCTTGATACTATCTCTATTCAATGGGTGATGTATAAAAATCCTTCTAATCAGGAAGAAAAACATTAATTCAATCTATATAGTATAAAATTATTACATAACAGAACGTCCAAATGGACTGGAACAATGATCAAGGAAAAAAGATACGCCGTCCTTTGTGAAATTTTTAGGTAACTGTAAAGATATACTGGGAGTGAACAAGATGAAGCTAACTGTGCTAGTGGACAATAATACATACATAGACCGTTATTTTATCGGGGAACCAGCCGTTTCTTATTTTGTTGAAGACAGTGGCAAAAGGATATTGTTTGACGTAGGTTATTCAAATGTTTTTGTCAGGAATGCTGAAAAAATGAGAATAGATTTAAGAATGCTGGACTATGTGGTGTTATCACACGGTCACAATGATCATACCTGGGGTCTCGATTCATTAATCCGTTTATTTTCGGAGTCAAAGTTAGAGAAAATCGAATACCAATCTCCTATGATCATTGGCCACCCTGATGTTTTTCATAGCAAGCTACTGAATGGTGAGGAAATTGGCAGCATGCATACTGAAGAGAAGATTTCCAGGCATTTCAAAATAAACTTAAGCAGGACGCCAATTTGGCTCACAGATAAGCTGGTTTTTTTAGGTGAGATTGAACGAAAATTCTCTTTTGAGGCGTCGAAACCAATAGGTCAAGTCGTGACAGGAACCGGTGAATCAGATGATTTTCTGCATGATGATTCTGCTATGGCCTATAAGGGAGAGAATGGTCTTGTGATCATCGTTGCATGTTCTCATTCAGGTATTTGCAATACCATCGAGTACGCAAAAAAAGTTTGTAATGAAGACCGAATCCTTGCCGTAATTGGAGGTTTCCATTTATTAAATCCAAACGAATTGCAGTTAAGCAAAACAGTGGATTACTTTAAAAATATTAAGCCTCAGCATTTGTTTGCCTGTCATTGTACAGATTTACATTCTAAGATTGCGTTATCCTCAACAGCAGAGCTAAAAGAAGTCGGAGTAGGATTATCTATAACATATTAGTAAAATGCAATTTGGTTTCCGTGTAAACTATGATAATTTAGTGGGTACGCAGCATATGAACCACAATAAAAATGCACTTAACACGCAAGATTTTTTCGGTTTGTAATAACCGGAATCATGTAATATTTACATATAGGGAGTTAAGTATTTTAGAAAAGGCTCAGGCGGTGTGATCATGGAAAAACCAGACTCGTATTCTTACCATCAGCTTTTTGACATGATAATGAATCATAAAACACATATGTTCTCAATTGTGGACCGACATCGTCGTACGATATATGCGACACCGAATATGCAGGAGGTTTTCGGCTTCACTCTGGAAGAAGCGGGTAAAAGGGATGCGTTTGACGTAGTTCATCCTGATGACAGGGAGTACCTGCTCAAAAGGCATGAGAATCTCCTGGCATCCAAGCAAAGTAATACTAGCGAATATCGTGTGATTACTAAAAATGGCGAAGTTCGGCACTATGAATGTAAAACAACTCCTCTTCCGGATACGAAGGATTACCTTCAGGTTGTGTCCATCAGGGATATTACAGACAGAAAATTAATGGAGATGGAACTGGAACGACAGAAAAACCGTTATGAGGAACTGCAAAAAAGCCTTAAAAACTACTCACAGGATCTGTCTTCAGTCATGAAACTGCCTGACCTCGAAGCCAGGATTCGCAGTGAGCTGGAATCGGTGTTGCCGGGGTCCAATCCTGAACTTCATACGATCCATCCAGAAAAAGCTGATAAAAATGCACAACAATTGCCTCAAATCTCCGTTGGCAGGATGGAAAGAGTCGATAACAAAATGATAATAAAAATTGGTGAGCGGAATGGCCATGCTTACATCCTCTCAATTGATGCATCCTCCATAAAAGAAGAAATGGAAACGATTTGGCTTGAGACACTGGCTTATTATACTGTAATGGTCTTTGAGAATTTAAATGTGATTGAGAATTTGATGAATCAGTTGGAAACAGCTATCCAAAGCAGGGAAAGTCCGCAATGGGTGCTGCGGCTGTTATTCAATCTCCAGGAGCAGCAGCGCATGACTTTATCAGGGGATTTGCATGACACCGTCTTACAGGATCAAATCGATCTATATCGAAGGCTTGAATCCCTGTTAAACAAATATGAGATAGAAAAGGAAAGCAAAGCCAAGCTCAAACAGATTGAACAGGGCCTGCTGGATTCCATCCATCAGATTCGGATAACATGCAACGAGCTCAGGCCCCCGATGTTAAGAGAGTTGGGCCTGGAGCGTGCATTGGAGAATTTGTTTGAACACATACAGGTTACCTCTACCTACAAAATACTTTTTACGAATGCCATCAGCCCAATTCCTCCTTTAACAGAAGAACAAACGATCGGAATCTATCGCATTGTTCAGGAACTGCTGAACAATGCAGAAAAACACTCTAAAGCATCCATCTTAAAATTCCACATCGAATGCGAAGAAGGTTCATTCAGGATGGTCTACACAGATGATGGCATCGGCTTCAATGAGGTTAAATTAAATCCATCATTTAATAGCATGGGATTGACAAGCATGAGCCACAGGGCGCAAAGCCTGGGCGGGAAAATGGAATTTATTTCGAAACCGGGCAGCGGATTAAAGGCATCCCTCGAACTGCCAATAAATGATGAGAGGAGTCTGGCATGATTAACATCCTGATTGTAGATGATCATTTATCGATCATCGAAGGAACGAAAATGCTTTTAGAACAAGAGCCTGATTTTAAAATTACAGTCGAAAACAGTTCTTTGAACGCCCTGAATCAAATCAAGCTGCATCATTACGATGTATTGCTATTTGATTTATATATGCCGCATCTGAATGGACTGGATCTGACAAAGCAGGCATTGGCGTATAATCCTGATTTGGTAATTTTGATCTACACGGGTTTTGACATTAAGCCCCATTTTAATTTACTGGTTGAAGCGGGCGTTTCGGGATTTTTATCAAAAACCTCGTCCCGGGATGAACTGGTGGCAGGTATCCGGTGTGCGTTAAGGCAACAGGTCGTGCTGCCGCTTTCACTTGTAAGGGAACTAAGGAGGCCGGGAATCATCACCGACGGCTCGAATTCCAATGAAAAAGTCATCCTGACATCTGTTGAAGAAGAAATCCTTTTGGAATTATCGAAAGGGAAAAGCACCAGAGAAATTGCCGGAGCCTTGTCGATGAGCCAGCGTTCGCTTGAGTACAATCTAACCGCCTTGTATCAAAAATTCGGAGTCAGGACCAGAGTCGATACGATTGCTAAGGCAAAGAAGCTCGGATTGATTCCTGAGGAGGAATTAAGGTAAGGGGGCTGCTGGTTCCTTGGACTGTGATGAGGTTTTTCTATGGAGGATGCCAACCGCCTATTGTAGGGTTATAAAAGCGTAAATCTTAAAAAAAAAGAAAGCTTATGCTTATTTTTAAGACACAGCGTAAATAATACCTGAATTCCATGGAAAGTCTTTTCTGATCTTTGTCTTGCTTCATAATATGGCGCATGTGCTGTAAACCCTGTTTATGAAAGCATACACTCCAGGCTTTTATTCCTCTGTCATTTTAGTCACTCCATATTCAATCTATTTATAAGCACGAATATTATAATGAAAATGTGGCCAGCAATCCAGCTGGCTATTTTCATGGATTATTATTGAAGAAGGATTATATGCGAAAATGAAGAATATTTTAGAAATATGTATGGCACGTACAGTCATTTACAGGAAGAGACGATAAAGACCATATGGCAGAAGCCATAAGCACATGAGCGATAACTTCAAACCCATACTTATCTGTATTGAGAAGGAATTGAATCCATTAGTAACGAATAGGTTTTATTTTATAGTGGTAACAATCAATCAAAGGGATATTAAAAATTGAAGGAGGTTCAGTATGAACAAAAAGAAGCCTTTATGGAAATCCTTAATAAACAATGGATTCTTGAGTACTCTTACTATAATGATATTTGAATCATAGTGTCAATTTTTCAACTAACAGGATGCACCATCCAATAAGTATAAAGCGCTTTTTATTGAACTCTGTTAGATTGTTTTTTAAATGGTTCTATTCTTAGTGAAATATAATTTAAGGAAGCTCCATATTAATAGGAATAATTTGGATATTACAGGAGGGTGTGTTGACTTGAATGACAAAAGGAAGGAAAAAATAAAAACTTGGTTAGTGATAATAATGGTATTAAGTCTCGTTGGTTCGTTTATATTCTTTTTCTTAGGGCAGTTCAAAACTGGTCTTGGATTAGGTGTAGCATTTATGGCGTTAGCCGCATTCATTGGTCAATGGACTTCAGATAAAAATAAAGATTATCTCTATAGAAATTACCATAAAAATAATGATAAATATAACGACAGATGGTGATTAAGTTTAGATTACCTAATCGTTTTATTATGCGGTAGAATCCTTATGAGTAGCTGCAGTAGGAAACTATGTCACTAAAGCACTGATATTCAAATTTAACCATGTTTTAATAGAGGTACACAAACAACTGGATTTAAAGAAAGGGAGGACCCCTAGCGAAGAGCCGATAATGACATCGGACTCTTTGTTCGGGGTTCTTTTTTTTTATCTGTTGGTCAAAGGTGGATAGCGTAACATCTTATTACTCTCAAGAAATTTCTGCAGTTGAGGGAAAAAGGCAATACTGAAGAAGACGCAGCTCATTCGTTTTTAAAAAAAGGGGAAAGCTCCTTGCGTAACAAAGGGCGCGACGGTCGCTGGTACACCGTGGTCGTTGGAGTCAGACTAACGGATGGCCTCATAGGCACCATAGTTCAAAGATCTTCTTCGCAGCATTAAAACAGTATAGGCTGGCGCTGATCCATTTTCATTATCTGTGGTGAAGCGCCGGTGTTGCGCTTCATGGTTCAATACATCCAAATAAAGACTGGGCTAGTTCCTTAGTAGTGTAGTTTTCATTTTCTTAGAAAATAGTTGCAAATCGTAATGATTATGATTTATATTATTCGTAAATCGTAATCATTATGATTTAATTAGTCTAAGGAGAGAAAAAGAATATGAAGCCAAAGTGCCAGTTGGATTGAAGAACTTACAGAAGAACATATACCTGAGACTGAAGAATACGGTGTAGCATCCTTTGTTTACCGCATGAGAAAACCATTTCATCCAAAAAGATTGCTAGAATGGATGGATGAATGGCCGGTTGAAGTGGTACGGGCTAAAGGCCTCATCTGGCTGGCCATAATAATTACTATTTATAAAAAGGAGTGTTTATCAATGAAGAGTTCATTTGTAAAAGGGTTATGCATATTATCTATCAGTTCACTACTAGTAGCGTGTCAGACTACAGATTCATCTGAAGGCGAGTATGGTGATGAAACAACAACATACTCATCAGTTTCAGACTCTTCTGAAGCGCAAGAGAAAACACATGAAAATGAACATGAACACGATCATAGTCATGCACATGATGAAGAAACAGAACAAATTTATGACGGCTATTTTAAAGACAGCCAAGTGAAGGATCGTTCGCTTTCCGACTGGGAAGGAGACTGGCAATCTGTATATCCATATCTACAAGATGGTACGCTTAGCGAGGTATTTGCTTATAAAGCAGAACATGAAGGAGACATGACAGCTGAAGAATATAAGGAGTATTATAATAAAGGGTATCAAACAGATGTTGACCGTATCTTGATTAAAGAGGATACTGTAACGTTTTTCAAAAATGGAAAAGAGTTTTCTGGTGAGTATATCTATGATGGGTACGAAATTCTAACCTACGATGCGGGAAATAGAGGAGTAAGATACATATTTAAACTACAAGAAAAAGCTGAAGGACTTCCTCAATATATACAATTCAGTGATCATAGTATCTATCCGAATGAAGCTAGTCACTATCACATGTATTGGGGTGACGACCGTGAAGCTTTATTGGATGAAGTCATCAACTGGCCGACCTACTACCCGTCAGAAATGGATGGGCATGATATTGCCCATGAGATGATGACGCATTAAATTAGGAGTAGAATGTTAAATTGCAATAGTGTATGTTGAAAGGTTACCAATTCAGAATCACACTGTTAGTATATGACTGAATTTACCTCTCTCAGCGAAGAAGAACAACGGGCGATCTCTGAGGCTGTACGAATCGAAGAGTAAGGGAGCATTCCTTCTTAGACAGGGTGATCTTCCATTCGGTGAATTTATAAGTACTTCTCCGGAAGAACGGTACAAAGCAATATTAGAGAAGCGTCCTCAACTAGTTCACCGTGTACCCCAACATCAATTAGCCAGTTTTCTAGAAATTACTCCTCCCTGATTTTTGGGGAGCATATATATCAATAGGAAGGTGATAATCTTTGAAAATAATTGAAACAGACAGGCTGTATTTAAGGGAACTAGTATTGGATGATAAAAACGAATTATCAAAGGTTCTTTCTGACCCGGAATCAATGCAATATTACCCTGAACCGTTTAATAAGGAGAGGGTGGAAAATTGGATACGATGGAATATCAATAATTATAAAAAATTTAATCATGGTTTATGGACAGTGATTCTTAAGGATGGGGAAAAGTTCATCGGAGACTGTGGAATCACGATGCAAACAATTGATAATGAAACAGTCCCAGAGATTGGTTTTCATATTATCAAGGAATTTTGGAATAAAGGATACGCGACAGAAGCCGCGATAGCCTGTAAGAATTATGCATTTGAGGTGTTGAATTACCCCAGGATATTTTCATACACCACAATCACAAACGTTCCATCACAAAAGGTAGCGCAGAAAATGGGGATGGATACATATAAGATATTTGAGAATAATGGAGAACAGCACATAGTTCAGGTGGCATTTAATAGAAAAGCATAAAATATGCTGTGTAAAAATAAAAACATAAAGTGGGTTCAATTAAATTGTGCTCCTGGCAAGGGAGCTTTTTATGAGAAGCTGGGATTTACAGCAAGACCTTCACATGCACCAGGAATGCAATATGAAATTAAATAAGGTATTTGCTTTTTTATATTGGATACGTGACGCAAGCATCACGGCAAAAACATACTTTCAACAGCACGGATACCAAATAGTTCAGTCACAATCTGTGGAACGCACGGGTATTATGTTAGTTAACTTCAAGATTATTAAAAAGTTAAATAAACCGGCTTTAGATAAAAATAAATTAGAGTAGAAGTTGAGGCTGTCCTTGAGGGCAGTTTTTTTGTTTTAAAGAGGGAAGTTAAGAAGGCCGGAAACAAAATTAAATTTTAAAAAGGAAAAGCACGGATCCTTTTGGTCCCGTGTAAAGCAGCTTGAAATGGAAATGGATTGTGGCAAAATTAATAAATTTGTCTGATGCCGGATAACGGTATGGTAAATAACTGATGTTTTTCATCTTTTAAAGAAATTATTTGTTCGAATACATTAAGGCGATAAACGCGACCCGTAAAGGTGCGCAAGCTCCCATTAGTATAATAATCAATCGTGATCAGCCGATTCAAAGTCAGTTTTTTCAAATGCATATATATCCTCCTTCGACGAGTATTGTCAATACATTCTGAGTATATGATACGTACTTTAAGGAAGGATGAAAAAGTTGTTAAAGATACATATAAAATTATTTCGTTCATTAACCGCACCATTTACGTTTTGTAAATAAGACAGAAAATAATGCGGGGGTACCCCGTTATTTTGCGGTGTTGCCCAAAAAGAGTGCGGTGATACTCGCAAAAGTGTGCGGATTGGTTAAAGTCGAAACTAAGTACAATGAGATTGTGAGTTGGAGATAGAGTCAACGATAAATGTCACAGTTAAACAAAACAATAAGCGTCGGAGGTGCTAAATTCCAGAAAGTATCAATGGTGATTACAACAAAAATTGGAGGTCAGGAAATGAGTTCAAAACAAAGTAAGAAGAGTAAAAAGAAGATGGTGATTTTGTCAATTGCCGGAGTATTAATATTATCCTTGGCTGCAGGATTGATCTTCACGCCAAAGGGAGCAGGTGCTTTTGAAGAAGAAAGAGCCGAAACTGCCGACATTACAACCTATTACAGCTTTTCTGGCGCAGTGGAAGCAAAGAACAGGCAGAACATTATAAGCAAGAAGGAAATGCATGTCGAAGAAGTGCTGGTTAAAGAAGGAGACCTGGTAAAAAAAGATGATGTTCTGTTGAGAAATTCAGAAGGAGAGGAAATAAACGCAGAAATTGCAGGAGAAGTCGCGAAGGTTTACACAAAAAATAATTCCCATGCACTGAAAGGCTCTCAGCTGATTGATATCGTGGATTACAGCAATTTACACATCAAGGTAAAAGTTGACGAATATGACCTTAAATACGTTGCTGTTGACCAGCAGGTAAATGTGACGATTAACGCTCTCGAAAAAGAAATACAGGGAACCGTATATGCCATATCTAAAGAAGCCACAAACGAAAATGGCATATCCTATTTTACAGCATTCATTGACTTTAACAACGACAAGGCGATTAGAATCGGGATGAGTGCAGAAGCACAAGTTTTGAAGGATAACGCTAAAGGTGTTACTACAGTTCCAATGAAAGCCGTGCAGTTCGATAACAAAAATAAGCCTTATGTTCTAAAAGCCTCCGAAAAAGGAAAACCAGCAAAAAAATATGTAAAAACAGGTGTCAATGATGGTTCAACGATTGAGATTAAGAGTGGAATCAGTTTAGGGGATGTAGTGATGATACCGGATTCATCCTCTGAGGCAACCAATCATGCTGCTCATATGCAAGGCGGAGGCAGTCAATAATGAGCACGCAAATCCTTGAAATGACACAGATAACGAAAGCTTATCAAATGGGTGAGGAACAACAAATTGTATTGGATGGTATTGATCTTACCGTAAATAAAAGAGATTTTGTTGCGATCCTGGGTCCTTCCGGTTCGGGGAAATCAACCCTCATGAATATTGTTGGATGTCTTGATTCCCCATCAAGCGGGGAGTACATCCTTTCTAACCAAAAGGTTGATGAGTTAGGTGAAGCTGATCTCGCAGCAATACGAAACAAGGAAATCGGGTTTGTGTTTCAACAATTTCAGCTTCTTCCACGTCTGAGTGCACTGCAAAACGTAGAGCTGCCGCTTGTTTACGCCGGTCTTCCGGAAAGGGAACGTAAAAAACGGGCGAAGGAAATGCTCGTTCGGGTAGGGCTTGGAGAAAAATTACAAAATCGGCCAAATCAGCTCTCAGGCGGCCAGCAGCAGAGAGTGGCAATTGCAAGGGCAATGGTAACAGAGCCAACTATTTTGCTTGCGGATGAGCCGACTGGAGCCCTGGACAGAAAAACGGGTCAACAGATCATGGAACTTTTTCAAAATCTCAATCAAGAGGGTAAAACGATCATTATGATTACCCATGATAAGGAGATTGCCAGAAATGCAAGCAGGATCGTCAATATATTGGATGGCCGGCTTAGAGAGGAGAGTGCCTGATGTTCAAGGAAAATCTAAAGATGTCCTGGATGAATGTCATCCACAATAAAATGCGGTCTGCTTTAACCATTTTAGGTATTGTCATTGGTGTCGGTTCAATCATCGCCTTGATTACGATCGTCAAATCATCAACGAATGAGATGACGAGTGAGTTTGCTACTTTTGGAGCAGATAAAATAACAGTCCAGGCTACAGGAACTCCGCTTAAGCAGGGGCTTATTGACAGCGACATCAAAAAGCTTGAAGGAATCGATAATATTGCAGGAGTTTCTCCAACCCTGTCTGGTAATACCACTGTTGTTGCTTCCGGTGTTGAAAAAACAGATGTACTGGTTCAGGGGAAAAATGATGTGTATTTTTCAAAAACAAGAGACCTTGTCCAGACAGGAAGAGGCATTAACATTTTAGATATCGAAAGTGAAAATAGGGTTTCCCTGATCGGTTCGAATATTGCAGAGGATTTATTCTTTGGAGTAGATCCAATTGGCAAAAAGCTGATTATAGGTGGAGTAACCTATACCGTTATCGGCACTTTGCAGGAATCAGGTGCATTTTCGGGCTCATCAACAAACGATGCAGTTATAGTTCCTTATACCACGTCCATGAGCTTGCTTGGAACAGGATACATTTCTAGTGTTGATGTATATATGGAAGATTCCAAGGACTCTGAAAAAATAACAAGTGATATTGAAGCTGTATTGAACGAGGCATTCAATGATAAAGAAGAGGGTTTTTCCGTCATGAATATGGAGGAAATGCTCGCTTCGATCAACAAGATGACAGATATGTTTTCTCTAATGCTTGGAGGAATTGCGTCTATATCTCTTTTCGTCGGCGGGATTGGCATTATGAACATGATGCTTGTGTCCGTTACGGAAAGAACAACTGAAATCGGTTTGAGAAAAGCGCTTGGTGCCGAACCAAAAAGAATTCAACAGCAGTTTTTAATAGAAGCAGTCTTTCTGTCACTCTTTGGCGGTGTCATTGGATTTATCGCTGGCGCATTGATTGCATATGGAGTGTGTACGATGATTGGAACCAGTTTTGCTCTTTCAGCGTCAACAGTTATGTTGGCACTGGGATTCTCGGGCGCAATCGGGATTATTTTTGGAATTGCACCTGCGAGGAAGGCTTCGAAACTGAATCCGATTGATGCATTGAGGAGTGTATAACGTTTTTTGAAGTGAGTCATTGACAAGGAGAGAAAAATGGTCCGGTTAAAATCTTACTTGAAAGCCTACCATCCGATGGTCCATATGATGATGTTTGGTACAGTCCTAATTAGTCTGACAAACTCGATGAGTGTTGTTTTTTTGCCCATATATTTGATAAAAAATACCCAAATAGATCCGGTCACGGTCGGTTTGATTGTTGGTGCTGGTGCCTTGACTGCGACAGTTGGAGGATTTTTAGGAGGGACACTATCTGATTTTCTTGGAAGAATCCGTTTGCTGCTTGTGAGTTTAATCATTTTAGGGTTCGTGTTTTTAGGACTCTTACATGCCAGCAGCCCGGTGTTCTTAATCGTGTTAAATATATTTCGCGGCCTGTTCTCATCCTTCTTCTCAACGATTTCCAAGGCTTTGATGGCAGACCTTACTGCCAGGGAGAAGAGATTCAGATTGTTTTCCAACCGTTATATGGCCGGGAACATCGGGTTTTCCATCGGCCCGATTATAGGAACCTTATTTGGAGTCGCAGGAAACGAAGCTGCATTCCTGTTTACTGCAATGACTTATTTCGGTTATTTTTTGATGATGGCTTTGCTTATTAAACACTATCAAGTCAGGGAAGTGGACGAAACCTCTGACGAAGAGGTAAACATATCGCAGGCATGGAGCGTTTTCAGAAAAGATAAGGTGCTCCTTCTGTTCATCATAGGAAGTGTTCTCCTGACAACCGTCCATGGCGAAATGTCTGTTACGTTATCGCAATATTTGGAAAAGAACATTACAGAAGGAATCAAGCTGTTCGGTTACTTGATGAGCATCAATGGCATAACGGTGATTGCTACTCAGGTTTTAATCACGAGGTGGGCGGAAAGGTTTGGTCTTTTGCAGCGGATCGCCCTTGGGAGCCTGCTGTTTGCTGCAGGAGAGATCGGGTTTGCCTTTTCAGACGGTTGGACCGGCTTTATCATCGCCATGATTGTGTTCACCTTTGGCGAAATTTTGATAGTCCCTTCTGAGTATGCCCAAATTGATGAAATCACCCCATCCGGAATGAGAGGCATGTACTATGGAGCACAGGGCTTCAGTGAATTAGGAAACTTTATTGGCCCCTGGTTCGGTGGCATCCTGCTTGTTTCATACGGTGGGGAAACGATGTTCCTTGTGATGGCCTTGTTTTCCCTGGCTGCTGTCGTTTTCTATGCGTGGGGGCGCAAGCTTTATCAGCGCAAAAATCAACTGGTAAACGGGAAAATTTCATCTATGCGAATTTGACGATTGACGGAATAAAATAGGAAGGAGCGATGGTTTTGAACGAATACAAACAGTTTTTGCCGTATGTAAAAAAAGAAATGAATTTATATATTCTTGGGTTCGTCGGAAGCTTATTCCGGTTTCTGATCCCACTCACCGTCCCATTGATCATTAAATATATTTTTGACGACTTGCTCCAAAACAAAGCATTGTCACATGCAGAAAAAATCGAACAACTTACATGGATTGCAGCCCTCATGATCGTTGTGTTTATTTTCTTGAGGGCACCTATGGAGTACGTGAGGCAATACTTCATGCACAAGGCAAACAACAATATCATTAAAAATCTTCGTAAAGATGCGTTTAAAAAGGTACACTCACTGGATGCAAAGTATTTTACCGATAATAAAAGCGGGGAAATTGGAACACGTTTTTTTGATGATATTGAAAAAATAAGAGGCTTTATGACAGCCGCTTTCTCAAATATATGGATCGAAATGATTGTTTTGGTCTTTGTCGTTGGTATCATGCTTACGTTAAACATCAAACTGACGACGATTGCTGTATTATTGGTCGGTTTTCAATTTTTGTTGGCACACCTTTTATCGAAAAGGTTCAAAACATCGACACGGAACATGATGAATTACCGATCTGTCCTAAGCGGCTTTATTTTTGAAAAAATTCAGGGTGCATTCATAGCCAAATTATTCTCTTCCGAAGTAAGGGATAAACAAGAACTTGATAAGCATTTGGAACATTATGAGGGGTTGACTGACAGGCATGCCAGGATCAATGCGTTCATGTTGTCGTCTGTTAATGTGTTAAGTGATATTACTCCATTTGTTGTTGTACTTGTTGCCAGTCTTTTTGTGATTGATGGGCAGTTGACAATGGGCAGCTTAATTGCGTTTTTTGCATACGTCGATAAAATGAAGAGTCCTGTTGCCGCATTGGTCCAGGCGTTCCCGGCGGTTACAGAAGGGCGAGTCGCATTAAAAAGGATTTTTGATTTCTTCAGCATCTCTGCCACCATAAAGGAAAAAGCTGATCCGGTTAAATTAGAGGAATTTTCAAAAGCAATTACGTTTCAAAATGTTACTTTTTCTTACAACGAGCACAAAAAGGTAATCCAAAATGTATCGTTTACATTGGAAAAAGGCAAAACCTATGCATTCGTCGGTGAGAGCGGGGGCGGTAAAAGCACCATATTGCAGCTGTTGACGAGAATGTATGATGCGACCAAAGGAGATATATTGATCGATGGAGTGAATATAAAGGATTATTCTTTATCCAGCCTTAGGCAGCAAATGGGGATTGTTACACAGGACAACTTTTTATACAGCTCATCTATTAAAGACAATTTGAAAACTGCGAAGCTAGAGGCCTCTGACAAGGAAATTGCAGCTGCGTCGATCAAAGCTTTTGCCCACGATTTTATTTCAGATTTGCCGCAAGGGTATGATACCGAGATAGGGGAAAGAGGGGTGAAGCTTTCCGGTGGCCAAAAACAGAGGATTTCGCTCGCCCGTGTCTTTTTAAAGGACCCATCCATCATCATATTGGATGAGGCCACAAGTGCACTGGACAATGAAAGTGAAAAGCTCGTCCAGGAGTCCATCAGGCAATTTGACCGGGAAAAAACGATCATCATGATCGCCCACAGGCTGTCTACTATCCTTCATGCAGATACGATTTTTGTAGTTAAAAATGGAGAAATCATCGAAAGCGGCAGCCACCAGAGCTTGCTTGAATTAAATGGTTATTATAAAGAATTGTATTCAAGACAAAGTAACAAAAGCCATAAAGCTAGTGCCCAACGGCCGGAAAATTCCCGACAATTAATGATTTCATAAGAGTATGAGAAAAGGTTCTTTTAGTGTCATTAGAATTGACAGCTTTGTTTATTGGTTGTTTTTGTCCTTATCACCAACGTTCCTGACAGCTTTCGCAACCGCATTCGAAACCTGGTCAACGTTTTCCATCATTCCGCCATGCAATTGATCATCAGCACCTAATTTCTTATTATTACCGTTTTTGTTTGGGTTATGAATTCTAACCATGTTACACCTCCTGTATCTTTAGGATATGTAAACAGATGAATGAATAAACATACTTTCAGGGACTAAGCAAAAGGGTGCCATCAATAATGGCACCTTTCGAATATTTAACGGTTTATTTCTCTAGTTGTAATTCCGAAGTTGGCAGGGTGATAATCTTTCCGCCAATTTGTATATGAATGGTATCGTTGAAAATGGCTTTTACAAGTCCTTTTAAAGAAATGGTTGAATCTACAGAGATTTTCTTATCTTGTTTTGCCTCCATCGTTCAGCACCTCTCTATTTATTTTCTTTGGAATTCTCCAATTTTAGCCAGGAATAGCGGTACATGTTTCCTACATTTATCATCCAAGGGGTGTCAGAAAATAAAATGTATGAAACATGAAACTTAGTTCAAGTATTGAAAATGAGCCCCCGGTCTGTCAATATATAATATGAACTCAAGTTCACATTTATTCTTCTTTTATGTTATGATCGTGTGGAGGTGACACTATGACAGACCGTGAAGAAGCCAACCTGGCAGGAATATTCCCCTCAGTCCCCCAACAGGAACGGGCGCAGCAAAAAAGGCTCGCATTGCTAGAAAGCGGGCGTGAACTGTTCATTGAAAAAGGTTATGAGCAAACGACAGCGAAGGAGATTGCCGCTCATGCAGGTGTGGCAACGGGAACCTTTTACCGGTATTTCTCAGACAAAAGGCAACTTTTCATGTCACTTATGGAAGATCAAATGGATAAGCTGATGCCCCCTGAGCCGGACTGGCTGAATGTTGATCCGGAAAATTTTCTGGCTTCTCTTCTGGCCGATCACTATCGTCAGCTTGATAAGCTTGGACTTCATCGGGTGCTGCCGGAAATATTGCCCCGGGATTCCGAACTCGCGGAGGTATTGGCAGAGGCAAGGAGAAAAATCCATTCAAGGATCCACAGGGGATTGATACATATCAGGGAAAAAGGCCTTACATGGAATGACCTTGATTTGGATTCAGTATCATGGGCGGTCATGGTATTGGTTGAGAAAATTCCTGAAAAAGAGGCTGACAGCGGGAAAAAAGCTGATTTGTCCGAAATCGCGAAGATCATATGCCGTCTGGTTTTTCCGCCTGGTTTGCTGAAAAACTGAATAATCGGAGAACGACTGAATGGTTGAATCGCTAATACAATGAATAAATAACTGAAAGGCAACAGTAATCGCAGAAGTAAGAATCGAACATGAAATTTGATGGAGGTCGTTTCTAAAAACCGGAAGGCACGAGGAACGAATAGGAAACTCTTCCAACCGGTTTAATAAAGATGAATACAAAAGTAAATAATGACAGGAACATTTGAACTGAAAACCTGTCTATGTTCTTAGTGGAGGAATGAGCGTGATGAAAGTTGGCTTAGTCCGTCATTTCGAAGTGAAAAGAGGCTACCCGAATAAACTTGTTTCAGCGGATGAATTAATGAAATGGGTAGAGGAGTATGACGCTTCGGAAGTGTTTGAAAAAGAAATAGATCTATGCGGGGTTGATTGGAAACGGTGTTTTTCAAGTGATTTATTGAGGGCGGAGATAACTGCCAGAACAGCTTTCAAAGGCCAGATTGAATTTCTGGAGGAGCTGCGGGAAGTGGCACTTTCGCCATTTTTTCGTGTTAGAATGAGAATCCCTCTTTTCATGCATCTTCTATTTATCAGGGGCGCATGGCTTTTTAACCATAAATCACAACCTGAGAGTAAAGCAGAGGTAAAACACCGGATTCATATAGTACTTGATAAAATTCTTGCATCTGGCGAGGACGTCCTGGTCGTTGGCCATGGTGGGATCATGATGTACATGCGAGAAGAATTGCTGAAAAGGGGATTTACAGGGCCAAAGTTCAGACGGGCTGCAAATGGCCAGGTTTATATTTTTGAAAAAGAATGAGATTTCTTAGCTGACACACAAGAGTGTTTAGAAGTTCCAGCGGATAATAACTGGCTCATATGTACATATAAAAAAATCGCAGGCCATAGTTTAGGAGGCGAAATCGGATGCAACAAGTAATCGTTTACACTACAACAGACTGCATTGAATGCACCATGGTGAAAACAGTACTCACGCAGGAAGGGATTCCTTACGAGGCCAGGGATGTTTCCACCAACCCGGAATTTCAGAAGGAAGTTGAGAAATTCGGCTTTCTTGGAGTTCCTGTCACAGTAGCAGGGAATCGGGCAGTAAAAGGTTTCACGAATGAATTAAAAGAACTGATTGAATCAATATCAAGGACGACGTGAAAGAGTGCGATCAATCTGGACGCAGTTGATGACTGTAGCATATGGCAATCTCTGTCCATTTTTCGCGGACATAGGTTCAATCCCAACCCTTCTCAAACACCGGCAGGTTTTTTGCGGATGATTTGCTAATCTAGCGCATTTTTTTGTCAAAAGGAATATAATATTGTTTGCTGTTATTTTTTTATTTTTAGAGGAGTTCACTTAATGTACGAGACGTTTACTTTGCGGGAGAAGACAAAGCAGATCATTGTTTTACTGATCCCAATCTTAATTACACAGCTTGGCATGTTTTCAATGGTATTTTTCAATACCGTCATGTCAGGCAAATACAATCCTTCCGACCTGGCCGGGGTTGGTATTGGTTCAGCGATCTGGAACCCGATTTTTACAGGCTTGAGTGGAATTCTTCTCGCTGTATCGCCGATTGCTGCCCAGCGGTTTGGCCAGAAGAAGCACAAAGAAGTCTCATCGGTTCTTTCCCATGGTGTTTATCTGGCTTTCATGATAGCAACAGTGGTCCTTATTCTCGGATTTATCTTTTTGAATCCGATATTGGATATCATGAATTTGAATTCAAGTGTGGAACATACAGCGCGCGGCTACCTAATTGGCCTCGCCTATGGCATCATCCCGCTGTTTATTTTTAATGTGCTTCGGTCCTTTATCTATGCTTTGGGTAAAACGAGGGTCGTGATGATCATCCTGCTGGCCTCATTACCCGTGAACTTCTTTTTAAACTATGTGCTCATCTTTGGCCGATGGGGATTCCCCGAACTGGGCGGGGCAGGGGCTGGCTACGCGACTGCTTTTACTTATTGGCTGATTGCAGGAGCGACAGGTTTTATCATTATCAAGCAAAAACCCTATTCGGAGTATGTAGCTGCAGCGTATTTTAAACAGTTTTCAGCAGATATGTTTAAGGAAATTTTGAAAATCGGGGTGCCGATGGGGCTTTCGATCTTTTTTGAATCGGGCATATTTGCAATCGTGATGATTTTGATCAGTAAATATCCGATCACAACGATTGCAGCTTACCAATCAGCGCTGAATATTGTAGCGTTTTTGTATATGATACCAATGAGCATATCCATGGCGCAGACGGTGTTGGTCGGATTTGAAGTTGGGGCCGGCAGGTACAAAGATGCCAAAGCGTACAGCTGGCTGGGAATTTACCTGTCCATCTTGATTGCCCTTGTGACTGGTTTGCTCGTAGTGCTGTTCCGACATGATGTTGCAGGGTTTTATTCGAACGAAACAGCGGTCATCAATTTAACCGCACACTTTTTAATTTATGCATTGTTCTTCCAAATTTCCGACGCAATCCAGGCTACGGCCCAGGCGGCTTTAAGAGGGTATAAAGATGTCAATGTCGCATTTATTATGACGTTGATTGCGTATTGGCTCATCTGCTTGCCACTGGGCTATATTCTGGCCAGTTATACCAGGCTCGGAGCTTCAGGATACTGGATCGGGTTGACTGTCGGATTGCTGGCCGCGGGCATCGCCTTATCGGCAAGGCTTGTCTATATACAGAAGCGGAAATTTTCCAGTGTGCAGGCGAAAGAAGTGAGTTAGGTTAAACTTCTCCGGTAAAAGGCATAAATTCACAAGTATATTGGTAAAAAACTCGAGTGCAACGGATAAAGTGTCCTTAATAAGAATGTGAAGGATATAGTCCATCATTAGATAGGAAAGCATGGCTTATCCCTTGAGGAAATGGAAGAACTATCCTAGAGGCAGGCTCTAAAGGACAAAATCCGTTGGAAGACGAGCAAAATTGTCCTTTAGGGTGAATCTAAATCATGGCCGTTAGTCTACAATTCAAAAATCATTTTTTAACACCTGGCTTCAATAAGGTGTTTTTTTGTTATACTTGGAATAAAATGCTAAACAAACTAAGCTATGCGACAAGAATATCTGAGTTATAGCCCGCCTGATAAGTTGTGCTTTTACATTGTTATTACTTTTAAATGGGGATCGATTTAATGGACCTGAACTGTGTGTCAGGACTGAAGGATTGGAAGGAGATTACATGAAAACTAGAATGTTAACTAAACCAATACATATACTGGCAGCGGTCGGGCTTGTTTATGTAGGTTTCCTTCACTTTAAAATTTACCAGCATAGCCACATGAAAGTTCCAAAAAATGTAGATTATGTGATTGTTCTTGGTGCAAGAGTGAAAGGCACAGTTCCGTCATTGGCGCTTCAATCCAGGATAGACAAAGCAGCTGATTTTCTGAAGGACCATGAAAACTGCATCGCAATTGCCTCTGGTGGGAAGGGCTCCGGTGAAGACATTCCAGAGGCGGAATCTATCAAAAGAGAGTTAGTGAAACAGGGAATAGACGGGTCACGCATTTTACTGGAGGACAAGTCTACTGATACATACGAAAATATAAGGTTTTCAAAAGCTCTAATACCTGAAACTGCGAAAACTGGGCTGGTGGTGACAAATGATTTTCATATTTTTCGGGCAAAAATGATTGCAAATGATGAAGGTCTTGAAATATCAGGCTTGCCAGCTGAAACGCCTTATCAAGCTGTACTTAAATCTTATATTCGGGAATACCTTGCGTTAACCAAGTATTATATTAAAACTGTCCTGTAGCAAAGTCTATCCTGTCGTCGAGTGTCTTAATCTCGTTGAAACAGTTATGGATCCGAGAAGTTCTAATTGCTCCATCCCGCCTGTCAACACAACGCACAAAAGGACCGGATGCTATGAAAATATGATGCTAAACTTTAGTCAATGGGAGGATAAACATGGAAGCAATGCAGCGATTAAACAAATGCCTTGAATACATTGAGGACCATCTTGATAAAGAAGTGTATATCGATGAACTTGCAAGATTATCTTTCTATTCAAAGTATCATTTCCAGAGAATGTTCCACCTTCTTACTGGCTTTACTCTTGCTGACTATGTCAGAAACAGGAGACTGACAGTGGCGGCTCAGGATTTGGCACATTCGGACAAGAAAATCATCGATGTTGCTTTAAAGTATGGCTATGAAACGCCAGAGTCATTTTCTAAGGCATTTCGAAAGCTGCATGGTTTTCCGCCATCCCAGGTGAGAGGACAGGGACGAGATTTAAAGGCGTTCCCGCGGATATCCTTTCAAATTCAAATTAAAGGAGTGACGGAAATGAATTACAGAATTGTCGACCGCGAGGAATTTACAGTATTGGGAAAAGGAAAAAGGGTGTCGTTAAAGGATGGTACGAATTTAAAAGTGATTCCTCTTTTTTGGGAAGAAGTCAATCAGAATGGAACCTCTGAGGAAATTTGTAACATTACAGGGACTCCAGACGTGCTGGGCGTATGTATGGAATTTAATCAGAAGCAGGACGAAATGACGTACTTTATTGGCGGAATCAACGTAAAAAAAGGCATCAAGGATGGGCTTGAAGAAAAAACGGTTCCGAAAGCAACGTGGGCAGTGTTTGAAGCACATGGTGCCATGCCGGATGCCATTCAAAATGTATGGCAAAGAATTTACGGCGAGTGGTTTCCATCTACTGGATACGAACACGCTGGCGGACCTGAATTCGAACTTTACCCGCCAGGAAATCCGTACACTGACGACTACAGGTCGGAAGTATGGATTCCAATCAAGCGGAAATAAAGTTTTGCCAGATAGAAAACAAGAGTGCCTTTAACCGGGCGCTCTTTTTGCAATGGCAAAAAAGTGGTCAGCCAATCTGCGGCATATCCTCATCTTTTTTTTATTTATCGTTAATTTTTGGAATATTCGGATTAAAGTTTGACGGCATGACTTTCTCTTTGCTACGATTTGGCTAGCAGTGCTTTATGAAAATTCTGAGGAGGAAGATGATGCAGACATATCCATTTGAGCCAACGCAGGAATTTGCCCGACAACTCGACCTGAATGACCAGCTTGCACACTTTCGAAATGAATTCTACGTACAGCCTGGTTCAATTTACCTGGATGGAAATTCACTAGGGCTTCTTTCGAAAAGGGCAGAAACGACGCTACTTAAAGTATTGGAAGATTGGAAAACACTTGGCATTGACGGCTGGATGAAAGGCAAATACCCGTGGTTCGGCCTGTCTGAAAAGCTAGGTGAGATGATGGCACCACTGGTCGGGGCAGACCCGGAAGAAGTAATCGTAACCGGTTCCACAACAGTCAATCTGCATCAACTGGCCGCCACATTCTACAAACCGGAGGGAAAACGTACGAAGATCCTGGCTGACGAGCTGAACTTCCCGTCCGATACTTATGCGTTGCAAAGCCAGCTGCACATGCACGGCTATGATCCTGACACTAATCTTGTCCGTGTGAAGAGCCGGGATGGGAGATTTTTAGATGAAGAAGACATCATCGCGGCGATGAGGGATGACATCGCGTTAGTCATCCTGCCGACGGTTCTATATCGAAGCGGACAAATTTTGGACATGAAACGGCTGGCAGAAGAGGCCCATAAGCGCAGCATCCTCATCGGATTTGACGCCTGCCATTCGATTGGTGCAATTCCTCATTCTTTTTCTGAATGGAAAGTGGATTTTGCCTATTGGTGCAACTATAAGCACTTGAACGGCGGGCCAGGGAGTGTTGCCGCTTTATATGTGAACCGCAGGCATTTCGGAACACGGGCAGGACTTGCCGGCTGGTTCGGTTCACGGAAGGATAAGCAGTTTGACATGGAGCATACACTTACAGCTGCGGAAACAGCTGGCGCCTATCAAATCGGTACACCCCACGTGTTAAGTCTTGCCCCACTGATTGGTTCACTTGAAATGTTTGCTGACGCAGGCATTGAAAACATCCGGCAAAAATCACTGCAAATCAACCAATATTTAATTGCTTTAATAGAGAATGAACTGGCAGGAATGGGCTTTTCTATCGGAAATCCCCGGGACGAGGCGCGGCGAGGCGGACACGTCAGCCTAGAGCATGCAGAGGCGGCCAGGATTTGCAAAGCATTAAAGGAAAAGGGTGTCGTACCAGACTTTCGCTCGCCTAATGTCGTTCGGCTTGCTCCGGTGGCGCTCTATACTTCATATGAGGAAGTGTGGAATGCTGTTCAAGTCCTAAAGCAAATCATGGTGGAAAAGCAGTTTGAAAAGTTTAAAAATGAACGGGGAGTTGTGGCATAAGGGAAAGAGTGCAGAGGGAGAACAAGGAGGCTCCTCAGCAATCCCACATAATGAAAAAGGGGAATGAGATATGGGAAATCCAATTATTCACGAGCAAGACAATGGCCTGAATCGTGATTTAAAAACAAACCAGCTGACAATGATTGCGATGGGGTGCGCAATCGGAACAGGGCTGTTTCTTGGCAGCGGCCTTGCCATTGGAACGGCAGGTCCGAGTGTGCTGATCAGTTATGCAATAGGGGCTTTCATCGTTTTGCTGCTGATGGGATGCCTTGCCGAAATGACAGTGGCACACCCTACTTCGGGTTCATTTGGGACAATTGCCGAAAGGTATATTAATCCTTACTCCGGCTTCATTGTCCGTTATTCTTACTGGGTCGCCAATGTCCTTGCAGTTGGTGTGGAGGTCAGCGCAATCGCTGTATATATGAAGTACTGGTTTCCAGATGTTCCAGGCATGGTATGGATCCTGTTATTCGCTGGGGTGTTGATATATATTAATGCCACGCATGTCAACACGTTTGCTACGTTCGAGTATTGGTTTTCGATGATTAAGATAAGCGCAATTGTGATATTCTTACTGCTTGGTACATATATTCTGTTCGGAGCGCCCGAGCAGCCTGGGATTGGAACTCAAAACCTGGTGAATGATGGTGGATTTTTGCCATTTGGCTGGTGGGGAATGTGGGTCGCTATTTTCATATCCCTGTTTAGTTTTTTAGGCACGGAAATGATCGCTGTGACTGCAGGGGAAGCGAAGGATCCTGACGTCGCAGTCCCCACGGCTCTGAAGGCTACGGTATTCCGCCTGACCACTTTTTACGTTTTGACAATGGCTATCATGCTGTGATGATTGCTCCGTGGAAATCAGCTGGTGTCGATAAAAGCCCGTTCGTTAAAGTCATGGAAATCTTG
This sequence comes from Bacillus sp. T33-2, assembly GCF_002860205.1. Lineage (GTDB taxonomy): Bacteria > Bacillota > Bacilli > Bacillales > Cytobacillaceae > T33-2. The sequence goes on along the minus strand of NZ_PGVB01000007.1, from coordinate 22,582 downwards.
AATATTGCAGGAGCTTCCGGGATCGTCAATTTTATTGTGCTTACAGCCGCCTTGTCAGCAATGAATAGTCAGCTGTACGCCTCCACCCGTATGATGTTTACATTATCTCGCAGTAAATACGCACCTGCTTTTTTCGGAAAGGTAAACAAGAAAAAGGTGCCGGTAAGGGCGCTTGCCATATCGACGCTGGGCATTTTTGTAGCTGCCGCGGTAACTGCAATGGTCCCAGAATCGTCCTATGCGGTCATGATGGGTGTTTCGATGTTCGGTGCAATATTCACGTGGCTTATGGTATTTGTGTCGCATTTATTTTTCAGGCGAAAATGGGAGAAATCGGGCGGACGGAAATTGCCTGTCAGGATGATCGGATTCCCATACTTGACCATATTAGGAGCCCTGCTGTTGCTTAGCCTCATCATTTCTACCTGGTTCACGAATTTCAAGATATTGCTCCAATTCGGAATACCATGGCTTGTGATCCTTTCGATAGCCTACTTTATATGGAAAAAGAAAAACGCTGTCTATCACGTGTCGAATGATGAGTCCATTTTTTCAGAAGTAAAAATTGATTAATAGAAGCAGTCCTAGGAAAGGAGTATGCCTATGGGGAACATCAATAATGAAGAACCAAAGGAAACAGCTAGTCTGGAGAAGAGCATACATACGGACTTCCAAAAGGAAATGTCTTACGGCAGCTATCTCCAGCTTGATAAAATATTAACCAGCCAACAGCGAATATCTGCCCACCATGACGAGATGTTGTTCATCATTATCCACCAGACCAGTGAGCTATGGATGAAGCTTATCATCCATGAATTGGCTGAGGCTATTGATTGCATTCGCCGTGATGAACTGGAGCCATCCTTTAAGATGCTCTCGCGTGTATCAAAAATACAGCAGCAATTGATTCAGTCATGGAACGTACTGTCAACACTGACCCCTTCAGAATATATGGAATTCCGGGATAAGCTTGGCCATTCGTCCGGTTTTCAGTCGTATCAAAACCGCCTGATTGAATTCGCGCTGGGCCAAAAAAATGGGCATACATTATCAGTATACACGCATGACCCTGAGCTTCATGGACTGCTGATGATGGGACTGCACGAGCCGAGCATCTATGATGTGTCAATCAAGGCGCTGGCAGTCCGGGGCCTGCCTGTTGACAAAGAAGTTCTTGACAGAGATTGGTCACAGGCATATCAACCGAACAGCAGTGTAGAACAGGCATGGCTAACCGTATATCGGAATGTCGACCAATACTGGGATTTGTACGAATTGGCCGAAAAGCTATTGGACATTGGAAGCCAGCAGCAATTATGGCGCTTTAACCATATGAGCACTGTCGAACGCATCATCGGCCTTAAACAGGGGACAGGCGGCTCCTCAGGAGTGACCTATTTGAAAAAAGTGCTGGACCACCGCTTTTTCCCCGAATTGTGGAGCTTAAGGACAAAGCTTTGAAGGATGTTGACGGTTCTTATGCTTCTCTTATTAATGTTAAAACCCGTTAATCTATGGCAGCATTCACATTCCACTGCACCGGGCAATCTATGCTGCGCAGAACAACGCTCAAGGGAGGTTAGAACAAATGAGTTCATGGATCGATATTTCACAGAGGCTGGATGACAGAATTGCTGTCTGGCCGGGGGATGCGCCGTTTAACTACAAGGTGAGCTGGAGCAAGCAGGACAGCGGATCTGTCAATGTTGGCCAAATTTCAATGAGTGTCCATACTGGCACGCATATTGATGCGCCTTTTCATTTTGAAGATGATGGCAAACGGGTAATCGATCTGAACGTAAATTTGTATATTGGTCCGGCACGGATCATACATATTCCCAATACAGCCTGTTTGGGTGTCAATCAATTAGAAGAATTAAACCTAAAAGGAGTCAAACGGCTTCTCATTCGTACAGGAGCATGGCAGGACCGAAGCGTTTTCCCGGAATCAATACCTTTTGTTGAACCGGGTTTGGCAGATTATCTTGCCAGGGCAGGTGTTCAGCTTCTCGGACTTGATTTGCCTTCCGTTGATCCTCTGGAAAGCAAGGAACTGCCTGCCCATCATGAATTGGCACGATGCGGGATTCATATACTGGAAGGACTTGTCCTCGACAACATAGAACCTGGAGATTACGAACTAGCAGCACTGCCGCTCCCGCTTGTAGAAGCAGATGGAAGTCCGGTACGTGCAGTTGTGCGTAAGGTAGAGTGACAGGTAGCCTATTTTATAAGGTCTGCAAAACGAGTACATCTTTCAAAAACGCCCAGTATCGGGCGTTTTTCTGCTAATCGCTATCAGTAAATTATTTTGTTGGAGCAGTGCTCGAAGTTAACAAGATAGATAATTACTAAAAAATATAAGGGGACCGTATCTTCGGACGTACAACAATCGTTAATAAGATATATCGAAGTGACTAACAGCCACGACATGGACTTTGCAGCATATCAGGTAAGGTAGTGAATATCTTAAGGGAGTGAGTCAGATGAAAGTATTGGTTATAGGCGGTACTAGATTTATAGGCCGATTTGTGGTCGATCAGCTTTTGGAGAGGGGACACAATGTCGCCTTATTTCATCGGCGAAATCATAAGACCGGTCAGCCTGTACAAAATATTTATGGTGATAGAAAAAATCTTTACAATTATAAGGATAAATTCATGAATTTAAATCCGGATGTTATTCTGGATATGATACCAATGACAATCGACGATGCCAAGGAACTGTTGTAAGTTGCCAGCAGATTGACGAAGAGTATAGTGGCTCTAAGCAGCATGTACGTGTATAAGTCGTTTGGAAGGATTGTAGGAACTGAGAAAAGTGACCCTGAGAATGAAATCATTACTGAAGCTTCTGAGGTGCGCGGAAATCTCTTTATCTTTCAACATGTAGAAGCAAGGGGAAAATACGAAAAGATTCTCTATGAGCAAGAGAACTATTAAATCATCCAGACATCCAGTCTACGATACTAAGGCTTCCTGTGGTTTATGGTACATTTAATTATCATCACAGGGCATTGGAATATATTCAACGGATGAAAGATAACCGGCCCGTGATTATCCTTGACGAGGGCTATGGTAATTGGAAATGGACAAAAGGGTATGTTGAGAATATTGCAGCTGGAATCGTAAAAGCAGTTGAAACTCCACTTCGTGATTCCAAGATTTATAATATTGGAAAAACAGAAACACCAACCAATAAGAAATGGATTGAGGATATAGGCAAAGTGTACTATGGATGGCATGGCCAGGTCTCAAAGTTAACAAAGAATTTCTAGATGACTCGCAAGTGGTAAATATAAATACTGACCCGCTTATTCGCAAAGACTGGGATACATAGAGAAGGTTCTATGAAACTTCCTCAGAAAAACAATCCAGTGGGAGTTGAAAAATAGTTTAAAAGGGGGGACAGTATGATTACACCAAAGAGGATGAAGTACTCCGTAAATTAAAACAGTTAAAGTAGGGTTATACTTGCATCGCAACTTAGCTAAAATAAAAATCTCCGGTACCTTATTATGGCGCCGGAGATTTTTATTTAGAAACAAGTATGAGGTACATTTGCATGATAGTTGTGTCATGCAGTAAACCGGCATTTTGGAAAACTGCTGCAACCCTTGAATTCTCCTTTTCTTCCTTTTCTCGAAACAAGTGCGCTCCCACAACGGGGACAGATATTGCTTAACACTTTACTGTTTTTAACCTTCATATCGTTCTTAATGTCAGCGATATGCTTTTTGCTGAGCTCTTTTTGCGTCTTCTTATCTTTTACATAAAGCACGGAAAGGAGCTGTTTTATTTTGTGCCGCTTAAAGTTTGAAACAGTTTCACCAGCACCGCCTTCATCTTCGATTGTTGAGAGGAGATCTCCCATTTTAATAACTGTTGCTTTTTTAAAAGGTTCTTTAAACTTCAAAGTAGCTTGCTTGCTGAAAACAATAATGGAATGAACGGGAACATCATTTAAAATATCTCCAAGATATTCCTTTAGAGCTTTAATATGGCCTACGTTTTGCCAGATTGGGTTATAGAGCTTGTCCTGTCTCTTGTAATTATGCTGAGTCCAGTACTGGCTGTATTCTGAACCAGTAATCCATCCTTTATAGTTTTTTGTTTCAATGACAAATAAACCTTTATGGGAAACCAGAACGTGATCGATTTGGGTGGTTTGTCCGTTTTCTTTAGGTATATATAAATCATTGAGCAGAATGTACTTGGTGTCATCCAGGTTATTTAATAGATTTGAAACTTGCTTTTCTCCGAATCTACCTCTAATTGTAGGGTAGTTTAATTTCACATACCAAGACAAAGCAATCATTACTGCAAGAAACAAATACCAGCCCATTGTATTAATACCTCCAATGAAAATATTTCCATCAATTTAATAATAACATATTTCCACAGCGAAAAATGGAAATGTTCACCATTATTTTCATATGTATTCTTAGTGGAGGATCAAATTGCATTGCAAAAAACAAAGTAAAACCTTGTTTTTACTATTTTTTATTGTAATAAAAAGGAAAACATGTAACAATTATTAGTATAAGTCATAATTTTCAGATAAAAAGACATTTTAAAGAAATACAAGGGGGAGAACCAATTGAAAAAGCTAGTTGCATGGCTGGTGTTTTTGCTAATTTTATCAGTTGGAATGTCAGCATATGCGCATGGAGGGAGAACGGATTCAAGCGGGGGACACAATTGTGGACCGTCAGCAAAAGCGAAAGGGCTGTGTACAGGCTACCACTATCATAATGGGGGAGGAACGTCATCGGGTGGATCTTCTTCAGGTTCAACGCCACAGTCCACTCCATCACAATCAAATGACAAGGATTGCACCGACTTTGCCTCATACGACGAGGTCGTGGCGTACTGGAATGCGAAAGGCTACACTGCAGATTATGACCCGGAAAGGCTGGATGGGTGGGGGAATAAAGTGGACGACGGGATTCCTTGTGAAGCCGGCGGGTATGACACAGCAAAATTAAATGGAAGCCAAGCTCAAATTGCCGCAAAAACCGCAAGCCAGGACAAAGCAAAAGGTGAAAAGGAAGGGTACGCAGCCGGAAAAGAAGCAGGATATCATGGTCAGTCCAATTCTGTGGACACAACCGGCTCTGACGCTTATAAAGAAGGATTTAACACGGGATTCCAAAAAGGATGGGAAGAAGGAGCCCAAAAGCTAAAAGCTGAAAAAGAAACAGCTGACAAAGCCGGGTACCAACTAGGACAAAAACAAGACCAAATCGTAATCCCAAAAGAGTATGAACAAAACGATTCTGTGAAAGCCTCCTATGAAGAAGGATTCAAAAGAGCAGTTAGTGAACGGGATGCCGCACAAAAGGAAGAGTTTTCTAAAAAGGGGTATGAAGAAGGAAAGAATGACGTACATAATGTACCAACAGATGTGAAAGAAGAATACGCTAAGGCATACGAAGAAGGATATCAGAAAGGGCAAAGTGAACTAAAAGAAATGTATGTTAAGCAAGGATATGAAGCCGCTTTTACCATGTTAGAATACGAGGCTCCAAAGCTTGGTAACGTAAAGCTGGTAGGCTGGTACAAAGAAGGATTCGAGTCCAATAAAGAAATTAAAAAGATTGCTGCGGCCGCTTTCAGCATGGGTCTTGCAGGAGAAACATATCAAGTACCAAGTAAATACAAAATAGCTGAGCCGATCTTTAAACATAATTTTCAACTGGGCATGAAAGATTACGAGAAACAACAAGCGGAAACCAACCAACAAGCAGCTGCAGGAGGAGTAGTTCTTCTATTAGCCTGGTTGGGTCGCCGTTTTTATGTAGCAAAAAAGATGGTCAGTTAAGGGGGAAGAATGATGGGATTATATCAGACAATTTGCCATAAAGTAGAAAATGCTTTTGTTAAAGTTCTCACCCGAAAGCAAGAGCCAGAACAAGTAAAAATAAAAGTGCAAACATACCGAATGCACAAGGAACAACATAAGATTCACAAAAAAGGGAATCGACAGGTTAATGCTTAAAAAGGAAATGAACAAGAGAAGAATTAGACAAATGGGTGTGCTTCTAACAGGGCACCTTTTTTATATACTCTTGTTCGTTTTTTCGGAACAACGAAAAATGCAGATGTGGTAATTAATTAAAGAAATGGAATACGTCTACGCGGGGATAAAAAACTTCAGCCGGTGTACAATGTTGAAGCTTCGGAAGAGCTTTTTCAGGACGTAAAGAGAGATAATCAATAAAAGGCATTTGCATTCGCTGTTCGATATAGTCCATATATTCAAGAATCCAATTTGATCATTTATTCTATTTTTTTATTTTTTCTGTCCAACTATTTAATTTTGTAATCCAGTAGATTCCATAGTGGTTTTTTAAAAATAAACGGGTTCGCAAGCGGTTGTGTTTTTCAGAAGAAAATCGTCAGTGTATATAGATCTTTGGTGTGAAGTGTATAATAATATTAGTATTCCCAGAAGATGACAGCCCGAGACAATCTTGCTAATCATAGGGTTAACAGTTTTAAATTCGTTAGGAGTATGCATAATGAGACATAAAACGATAGATGAAGTTACTGAAATCATCAAAAATTCCAAATACATAGTCGTATTAACTGGTGCCGGCATCAGCACTGAATCAGGCATCAAGGATTTCCGCTCAAAAACCGGGATTTATCAAATGGCACCTGAATACATACTTTCCATCGACTACTTTTATGAGAAGCCTAAAGATTTTTACGAATTTGCATTGGAGAATCTTTACCATCCTAATGCGGCGCCGAATCTAGGACATCAAGTCCTTGCGAAATGGGAAAGAGAAGGACGTATCTCCCGGATCATTACCCAGAATATTGATGCGCTCCATCAAAAGGCGGGCAGTGAGAACGTAATTGAATTTCATGGCACAATGACGACCGCATCCTGCATGAATTGCGGGCAAAAGTACTCAACTGAGGAAATGGTCCAACGCTATAATAAAATGGAAGAATTTTATGTATGCGACAACTGTACTTCTGAAAATAAAGAAGACCGTTACATAAAACCTGATGTAGTTTTATTCGGTGATACAGGTGACTGGTTCACAGTTGAAGGATTTAATACCATCATTAATACAATCAACCAGGCTGACTGTGTCTTAGTGTTGGGGACCAGTTTAAAAGTGACTCCATTCTCAACATTTCCACAATATCGCAACGAGGACACTCCTCTTATCATAATTAACATCGGGGATACTCCTTACGATTATTCACCAAATACATATGTCGTTCAAGAATCGATTGGTGAAACGTTGAGAGCGATAGATGAGCGATTATAAATTTGCATGTTAATCTAAGCGTCACATCACTGGCAATATATTTGTTTTTTTATAAATCCAGCATAGGGGGCTGTCCGTTTAACGGCATCCTCTTTTTGTTTGTTCTAGTTACTGCGCCATGCATTATTTCAATAGTTGATGGTTCAAGTTTCTTCCAAGCTATCAATCGCAACAAGCCGGCTGTGATCGTGGTTGCCCCGCGGCTGTACAACAGCCATTCCTGATTTTTCATCGATACTTTGCAGCCAAACAGGCACACCGTGGCAGTGCACGGATACTTCATCTTCTGATGAAAGTATTTGTTTTACGCGACTAATGTCCATTAATCTTCACCTCTGCCACTATTTTCCCCCGATGGATCTTTCTTTATGAATCAATACGAGGCACAAGCTAGGGGAAAAAAGTAAAAATAAAATAAATAGATTATTTATCCACCAGGTACCTTGCACACAATACTATGTGGTCATTTTAGCCAGGGTGATAAAAATGAATTTAAGTGATTGGATAACGCAGGTACGACGGGGAATTATAGAGTATTGTGTTCTCACGTTGGTAGGCGATAAGCCCTGGCATGGATACGATCATGATACAATTGTATCCACTCAGGCTTCTTTTATTCTTCCCCGCAATTTACTCCGCAAATATTTGAATAGATTATACACACCATACGATATTATAAAGACAAACAATGAATACACAAGGTGCCACAAGAAACTTTTTGATAAATGAATGCCCATTGCGTTAAAAGCAAGATTCGCTATATTGATGATAAAAACATGGATAACGTAAATACTTAAAGACTTGGCACCAATTTTAGTCAGCCACAAATCCTTTCCAAATTGCTTGTTATTTAGTACAAAGATAAACAGAAACGTTGTGAGAAAAATAGTCGAAATAAAGTATTCTCCGTGGCTGCCTGATAATGCCTTATCTAAAAAAAATCCCTCGGCCACTTGAAGTAGAGAAAACGCGCACAGGAACAATAAATTGATTTTACTATCCATTCTCCACAATTTCGTTGATTTTATATGATCTGCAAAGAAAAACCCTAAAGTTATATAAAACAATCCAAGAAACATTGCATCTCGTGTACTTATCGGTATCTTGAAGAACATCGAGTAAGATTGCCCGAACAGACCTATCAGGTTTAAAACAAGGCTGATTATCAGCAGTATGTTTATTTTGTTGAATCTAAAGAAAAGAAACAGAAAAATAATGCCCCAAATCAAGGCTGTTAAAAACCACAAATGGTATCCGCTTGTGGGCCCACCGCCGTAATACAACACATTTAAGATCGTAAATCCATCAAAATACTTCGCTAACTCCTGTGTCACATTTTTTTGCATAAAAAGAATGATAATTACATCATAAACCGTATAGAAAAATAGCCACAGAAAGTAAATTTTGACAATTTTAACAACATATTTTTTAAAGTACGTAAACGATTTTTCATAATTTATTATCTTTACTCCGAACAAAAAACCCGAAGCAACAAAAAAAAACGGTACAGCAAACCTTGAAAGTGTATCTATAATGAAAAATCCCATCACTCTGTCCGCTGGAAAAGTATGAATCACCACTACAGCAAAAATCGCAAAAAACTTCATAAAGTCAACCGCATAATTTCGTTCCATCAATGAACTCCTTCGCTCCACTGCCATCCATGGGGATGAATCACTTATATTATTGACAGGAATATCATATAAATTTCCTTGTTATATACAAAGGCATGCTAGTAAGCTCAAGGTAGTGTAAAGATTGGGCACATGCTCCTGAGCTGCTTATAAAATGAGAAACTTTAGAGTCATATTACTGCTTTTAGCACGGAATGAAATGAAACCATTGTATAATTTAATCGTACTTAGTAAAGAGAGGGAGGCCGATCCATTGTTTACCATAAAACCGAGCTGTTCCGTTTGTGGGAATGATATTGCAGGTAAAGAAAAGTTATACGAAAAATGAGATACCCATACATAAAAGGATTTACTGAAATAAAAGCTTACATCCAGAATGAAGGGAAAATCATTGGCAGCGGATGCGTTTTAATTTAGGAAAAAAAAGATGAAAATTGATGGCTTGTCCTAATACAAATGAAAAGGGGAATATCATTTGAATGAATCAAAAGGGAAAGTAAGTGGAAAATTTATTTTGTGTATCGGAATAGCGATCTTTCTTACCTATGTTCCTATCTTAGGCAGTTATGTGGGTGTGATCAATACGGTTATTCACGAGTCAGGCCATGCTTTTATGGCTCTTTTAGGAGGCAACGTCCATGAGATTCAGCTGTTCATGAATACTGAAGGAGTCACCTATTCGAGACATACTTCCTGGATCAGCGCATTTTTCACAGGGCTTGCCGGATATACATTTTCTTCGTTCATTGCATTTGTCTCAATTTGGCTGATTAGCAAACAAAAATATAAGTCACTGATTTTTATCCTGCTTGCATTCATTGCTTTGAATCTAATATTTTGGGTTCGTAATTTCTACGGTCTTTTCTGGCTTGGATCGTTTGGGGCGGGCTTTTTGCTTTTGTTGTATAAAGGCCACCCAACCCTGGTAAAATACGCGTTGCTTTTAATCGCTTGCATACTATTAGTCGAGTCGTTCACTTCCTCGTTTGAGATCATGGTTTTAAGTTTTATGCAGCCGCAATCTGCAGGAGATGCCACCGTATTGTCTAAAGCGTCATTATTTATACCGGCACAGCTGTGGGGCATGTTTTTCCTTTTGCAGGCGGTGTTATTTTTATTAATTGGATGGCGTAAGAAGATTTTTAGGGTTTAGTAGTCAAAATTTTAATAATTCCAAAATAAGAGTGATGGCAATTAAGGAAACAACTTTTATAAAAACCGGAACTTATAAAAAATAGCACCCTTACAGGTGCGATTTCAGAAAGAAAAGGTCACGTCAACTTATTTGGGTTCACAATTTTGATTGAAAGGACTTCTCCACAGGCGGTGCAGTATGTATATATTTTTTCGGAACCGACTGTTAATTTTCTATTTAAGGGGCGGAGATTAATATAATCACTCCCTTGAGCAAAAGAAGTTCCACCACATTCAGGGCATTTTTTATCCAACATCAACTTTCATCACTCCTTTATTTTTAATACGTTTACAGAAATAAAAAAGTTTCATGAAAACTGCATTACTGTGGAATGGTGACATCACTAATGCCCATTTCACTTGCTCAGCAATGAAAGATATCGGAAACGCTTCCTTGAATTCGTTTTGAATGTGTTTACGCTGTTCTTGTATTTCTTCCTTGTTTACACGGTTAGCAAATGCACTGTAACCCAAACGACTCCACCGTTCCTTTTTACTCCCCCCAGCGCAAGATCCTCATGATCATCGCTTACTCGACTCAACCGATTGTATTCTTCTCCCCGTCCGGCAGTGTCTTCTGCGGAATCGGAAAAGCCCCCGCGTTCTCGGTATTATTTTCTGTGGTCCTTAATTCTTTTTCACTTAAATCACTGGATGGGTGACGGGCATCGACCGCTGCTTCAAAACAAGCGGTCTGCCGTTTTTTTGCTTTTTCTACCGGATAAACAAGGGTAATCAATAATGAAAACCGTTTTGCAAAAAAAATATTTAAAAGTGAAACTTTTTCTTCCGCTTCTACGGCTTAGGTGTAGAAAAAGATAAAGGAGTGACATTCTGGCAATGTCTATTGAGAAAGAACTGATAAATAGGTGCAGGGAGGGCGACGGCGGGGCGTTCAGTGAATTGGTTGAACCGTACTTGAACAGTGCCTACAGAACGGCGTTTGTAATTCTTAAATCAAAGGAGCACGCTGAGGATGCATTACAAAATGCCTTGATAAACGCTTATACAGCTATCATGGAACATAAGGAAATCAGGAATTTTAAACCATGGTTCCATAGACTTGTCTACAGTAGGTCGATTGATATCGTTAGAAAATTGGTTGGATTAAGAATGATTTCTATTGAGGAAGACTCAAGCGTATTTACTGATCCAGCCTCTGTGTCCATCCAGGGTAATCTGGAAAGGAAGGAACAAAATGAACAGATTCTTCAATCCATCCTGGCCCTTAAACCGGAACAGCGGATTCCAATTTTCCTATTCTATTATCACGATTTATCCATTGCAGAGATATCAAAATTGCTTGGTGAAAATGAAAATACCATCAAGACTCGAATGACCCGTGGACGAAAAAAACTGGCTGGGTTGCTGAACTTTAATCATAATGTGCTGGAGGTATCCTGGAAATGAAAGTCAATGAGGCGAGATTTAAAGAAGTGATCGATACGATTGAAGTACCGGATTCTATCAGGGAATTCACGAATAATATTCCGCAGTTATATAAAGAAGGCAACCTGTCAGCGGGGAATGATTCCGGTAAGGTGAAACCAATAAGCAGGACGAAAAGGAAATGGTTCTTGCCTGGAGCAGCAGCAATTGCAGCGGCTTGCATATTGGGAAGCGGGTTCATTTCCCCTACGGTTGCCAATGTGCTGCAAAGAGTCCCATTCCTTGAGATGGTTTATGATGAAGGAATTTCTCCTTTTTACGGATTTTCAGACGCGTCACATGAGAATATGACTACGAAAATAAATGAAACCGTTCAGGATAATGGAGTCAGGATGACCCTTAATGAAGCGGTGTATGATGGTATCCGTTTAGGATTAAGCTATACTATTGAAGTTGATAAGGACTTGGAGAGTATTGGCACCAGGCTAGTGGGTAAAGACCTTGGCGTCAGTTTTACCTTCAATGAAAAGAAACCGGAAAACTGGGGATATAACTGGGAAAGTAGAAAAGTAGGTCCAAACACGTTTGTCGCAGTCCAGTCCATCCCTTACGTAAAACAGTTTGGTGAAAAGGATTTGAATGTCAGTATCCATTTTACATCCCTTGGAGAAGAGAATAATGAAGGTAAAATAATTAAGGGTGATTGGGTCTTTAAACACATTCCAATTAAAAAATTAGATACGAAACTGATCGAGCCGAACAAAATCGTAACTACAGAAAATATAACATTGCAAATAGCGAAAATCCAAATCTCCCCGTTAACAACACAAATTACTTTTGACCAGTCGAGATCGAAGGCAAAAAAATATTCAATAGTTGTAAAGGACGATAAAGGTAATCAACTTGAAATGAAAAATACGACAAGAAGTGCTAATCCATTAGAAACACCTGTGTATGAAACTGAATTTAAAACCATTGACCATGATACAACTTTCCTTGATGTTAAGGTCATTAATGACAAAAATAAAGACGAAACTGCAGAGATCAGAATTCCGGTTAAATAACCACCAGTTAACACTCAATATAAACAATTTAAGGAATCCTGCCCTCAGTGGCAGGATTTTTTAGTAAGACTATTGTCGTAAGGAAAATACCTCCAGAGTACAATGCTCTCCTCCTGTTTAAAGCCTAAAATAAGAACAAGGGAATGTACAGGAAGACTTATTGCATTTTTTGGAAACCAGCACAAGAAGGGAGAGGTACACATGATGCGGCGGAAACATTTTCTGAACCAGACAGAGAAAAAGAGGGTAAAGGCATTGAAAATCAAGCTGCTCTCTGTAGAGACTGTACAGGCTGAGCTGTGGATTCGGGAGAGAATCAACAAGATATACTTGCAGGCAAAGGAGAGATTCTACAAGAAAAACAAAATATCTTAATAGACTCATATTTTTGAGCGAATCATTTACAACATGAAATCGACAAAAATTTTTCCGGTCGAGAAAGCAGTAATCATGCGAGTTTGAACCGGCAGTAACGCGAAAATTGTATAAAAATGCATAAAAATGCTTGAAATGCTAAGTCGGATGAATTACAATTTAATTCAACAGCACAACATATCGTGTTGTTTTCTTCGCGATAAACTACATATTGTGTTTCGCCTTGAGTCAGGATGCCGTCAGGCTTAATTGGGAATCCGGTGTGAACCCGGAGCTGCCCCCGCAACTGTAAATGCAGACGAAATGAGCAAACCACTGTATAAGCGAGCTTATGTAATAGGCACTTATACGGGAAGGGCTCAAAGTAGGTAGATGCATGAGTCAGGAGACCTGTCCAAACTTGAGATGTTTCACTTCTTCGGGGATTGGGAAGATGGAACGGTGGCGCCAGAGGGAAGCAGGCATTCCGTGCTTTCATTTGATGTTATCGTTTCATCCGCTCATGCTACCTTGAGCGGATTTTTTATTTATAAGGAGGATTTTACATGAAGACAGAGGTTCAGTCAGAACAAAGCTATGTTATTGAAGTAATCAAAGAGGCTGCGAAGAAATACGGCCTGGACGCGCAAAATCTTATCAAACGCATCAAGGATCTGAATGGTCCAGAACAGGAAGCAAATCAGCAGGCTTTATTTTATTCGTTGAACCAGATCGCAATGGACCAGCCCGATTGGACCTTCGTTGCTGCACACTTGTACCTGAATGAATTATATGAGAAGGCGGCTGCGAACCGTGGATATTCAAGTTCTTTAAAATATGGGGATTTTAATAGTTTGATAAAGAGACTTACAGAAAAAGGAATCTATTCCGGTGAACTCCTGGGCTCTTATAATAAAGCTGAAATTGGGGAACTAGGAAAAGAAATCGATGCAGGACGGGATTATTTATTTAATTATATAGGATTATTTTTGCTTGCAGACAGGTATCTTGCAATGGACCACGACCGCAATCTTTATGAACTTCCGCAGGAACGCTTTATGATTATCGCGATGACGATCATGAAAAACGAAAACAGGCCGGCACGGCTCGAACTTGTAAAGGAAGCATATTGGGCTCTAAGCAATTTGTATATGACCGTCGCAACTCCGACGTTGTCGAATGCAGGGAAAAGCTTCGGGCAGCTGTCGTCGTGTTTTATCGATACAGTAGATGACTCTCTTGACTGCATTTATTTGAATAACTGGGATATTGCCAGGCTCAGCAAGGGTGGCGGGGGCATCGGAATTTATTACGGCAAGGTCCGCGCCCTCGGTTCAGACATAAAACGGTTCAAAGGCAATTCTTCAGGGGTTGTGCCATGGATCAGACTGATCAACGACACCGCGGTCAGTGTCGACCAGCTCGGGCAAAGGCAGGGGGCGATCGCGATTTACCTTGACCTGTTCCACAAGGATATCATGAACGGATTCCTTGATTTAAAAACGAATAACGGGGATGAACGCCGAAAAGCGCATGATATCTTCACAGGGGTCACTGTTCCTGACTTATTTATGCAAAAACTGCAGGAAGTGGATGAATCCGGGAGAAGCATCGGGGAATGGCATACATTCTGTCCTCACCAGATTAAACAGGTCATGGGCTGGAAGGATGAGAACGGAAACGCACTGGGGCTGGAAGATTTTTATGATGAAACAGATAAAAAATACTTCACGGAAAAATATGAGGAGGCCGTCAGCCATCCGCTTCTGCCGCGGAAAACTTACCGGGCAATGGACATCATGGCCCGCATTATGGTTGCACAATTGGAAACAGGAACGCCTTATATGTTTTACCGTGATGAAGTGAACCGGCAAAATCCGAACAAGCACCTGACAGGAAGAGGCAGGACTTCGATTTACTGCAGCAATTTATGTACGGAAATCGCCCAGAATATGTCGGCGACAACGATTGTCAATGAATACCGTGACGAAGATGGGAATATCGTCATCGTACGCAAGCCGGGTGATTTCGTTATATGCAACCTATCTTCCATCAATCTTGCTAAGGCTGTGCCGGCGAAGGTACTGGAACGCCTGATCCGGATCCAGGTAAGGATGCTCGACAATGTAATTGACCTGAATACTATATCAGTCGGCCAGGCAGAAACGACAAACAAGAAATACAGGGCTGTCGGGCTGGGAACGTTCGGCTGGCACCATTTGCTTGCGCTTGAAAAAATCCATTGGGAGTCCGAGGAAGCTGTAGAATATGCGGATAGCCTGTATGAGGACATTGCCTATTTTACAATCAGTTCTTCCATGGAAATAGCCCGGGAAAAAGGCGTATATAGCCAGTTCAAAGGATCCGAGTGGGAAACCGGCCTGTATTTCGAGCGCAGGGATTACCGCTCTGAGCGATGGCTTCAGTTGAAAGATGAGATCGCTGAACATGGCATACGCAACGGCTGGCTGATGGCAGTCGCCCCTAATTCATCAACCGCGAAAATCGGCGGTTCGACAGATGGAATCGATCCAATTTATTCGGTTGAATATGCTGAAGAAAAGAAGAACTTTAAATTTAAGGTGACGGCTCCTGACTTGACCCATGTAACATATGAGTATTACCGGAGAGCGAGGCATGAACTGGACCAGCGCTGGAGCATCAGGCAGAACGCTGCCCGCCAGCGCCATATAGACCAGGCAATCAGCTTCAATTTATACGTCCGCCACGACATCAAAGCGAAGGATTTGCTTGAGCTCCATATGGAAGCATGGAAGCAGCGCCTTAAAACAACATACTATGTCCGGAGCACGTCCCAGGCTGAAATAGAGGAGTGCGAGGCCTGCCATAGCTAAACTTCAGGCACCAATTACACACAGGAGGCAATATTACATGAATGTCAATGCACCAATAACGAAGATCAAGCTGTTGAACCCTGAATCACCCAATAAATCAACAGGAATAATTGGCGGCAAATCATCTGGGCTGCTTAATTGGAATGACATAGCATACCCACAGATGTACGATTTGTACCAGACACTGCTTTCAAACTTCTGGAAGGCGCAGGAGATCAATATGCAGGATGACATCAAACAATGGGACTTCCTGACACCGGCCGAGCAGGATGTCTTCCTGAGGATCAACACGCAATTGGCTTCGCTGGACAGCCTGCAGACACCGACGATGTACCAGGTGATGGATTATGTCACTGATTCCAGCTTTAAAGCGATTTTTGCGGTCATTTCCCAGCAGGAGGCAGTCCACAACGAATCATATTCTTACATATTGAGTTCACTCGTGCCTTTAAGTGAACAAAACAGACGGTTTGTTCAAGCCAAAGACGACCCGATAGTCCGAAAACGCAATCAGCTCATTTTAGATGCGTATGAAAGCTTCAGGGAAAATCCTACTCCACTGAACCTTTTTAAACTGGCTGTGAATTCAATCAACCTTGAAGGGATTTATTTTTATGCCGGCTTTGCCTTTTTCTACAATCTGGCGCGTCAGCAAAAAATGCTTAAGACCAGTACGATGATCAGCTATATCCAGAGGGATGAAATGCAGCATGCGTATTTTATGGCTCAGTTTATTCGGATTCTTTTGACGGAAAACCCCGAGCTGAACACAGAAGAGAACGTTGCTTATGTCTACAAAACTTTAGACGCTGCAATACAGCTCGAAAAAGAATGGGCGAATGTCATTTTAAAGGACATTGAAGGTATTGACCTTACAGAATTCGGGGAGTACCTTGAGTACCTGGCAAACAAACGCTTCAGGCAGCTTGGATTGCAGAATGTCTATAAGGACAGGGACAATCCAATGCCATGGATCCATGTTTTCAGTGATGAAATGATCAACGACACAAAATCGGATTTCTTTGAACAGAAGTCAAGGACGTATTCAAAAGTGACCCAGTCCAATGGCTTCGATGAATTATAGGCCGATGAAATGATAATTGCGTTAGTATATACATCCGTGACAGGCAACACAAAGGAACTCGCCGATATCCTGCATCAGATATTTCGAGGCGAGAAGGCAGAGGCCCCTGTTTTCAATGTTGAACAATTTCCGATACCGCACCTGACATGTTTTGATGCGGTCATCATTTGCACATACACATGGGGGAATGGTAACATCCCCCATGAAATGGCCCCACTTTATCAAGCATTCGAGGAGCAGGATGTAAAGAATATCGTAACGGGGGTTGCCGGGACGGGCGACCATTTCTACCCGGAATTTTGCGGGGCAGTTGACGATTTCAGGGATATGCTTTATGTACATACAAATTTGGCTGCAACCTTGAAGATAGAGCTGCTGCCGCAAGCAGCAGACATCGAACGCTGCCGCAAGTTTGTAGCAGCTGTCATGAAACGCCTGAGAGTAACCCTCCATGAAACACCAGGACGATAAGAAGCGATGCGCTATGTCATGGTCCTCATATATTTTAGCAGGTGGCTGTTCAAAACCCCAACCGACTCAATGAACGCAAGGATTAGTAAATCACCTCATTAAATTAAACTATCTAAGGCCGCTTCTTGCGGTCTTTTTTTTATCTGGTAGAAGGATGCATTCTTTATCTATTTAATTGTCATTCCCACATTCATGCAAATTATTATATAATAGTTTTACAAATATTTTGCAAATTAATGTTACTATCGGGGGATTTCGGATGAATACGAGCAGTGACGTGTTTTCCTTTAAATACGATGACAGCCCAACACCTATAATAGTCTTCAACAAGAACAGTGAAGTCACGTATGCGAACGACCTCGCATGTACCGTGCTGGGATGCTCAAAAGAATTTATATTGAGTGGACTAATATCAGATTTGATATATCACGAGGATATTAGCCTTTTTAATGAATCTCTTGGAAAAATACTGGTAAAACAAGGATTATCCACTCTTGAAATTCGGGCAGGCAGGCGTGAAAAACCAATTTGGCTTAAAATGAATGCCCGCTATACGAAAGTACATAATGAAGGATCGGTTGTCTTCAGCTTTGAGGACATTACCAGACAAAAACAGACCCATTCCTTATTGGAAATAAAGAAGACAGTCTTGAAAATGATTGTGAAACGAGAATCACTCGCTGATATTTTGGAAGAGATATCGGTAAAAATGGAAGAATATTTTGGGATAAAAACATATTGTTCCATTCTTTTCCTTGGCAAAGATAAACGTAGAATAGATACAGTCATTGCTCCTAATTTGCCGAAAGCATATTATGACTTTGCGATGAATCTGGAGATTGGGCCCGAGGTGGGATCATGCGGGACAGCCATGTTCAAAGGTGAAACGGTCATTACTCCGGATATTGCCAACAACCCATTGTGGACCAATTTTCGTGAGTTCCCATTGGAATGTGGTTTACGTTCCTGCTGGTCAGTCCCGATTTTCCTGGACGAAGAAGTGGTCGGTTCTTTTGCTGTTTATCATCCATTCCCAGCAAGCCCTTCGGAAAATGAAGTAAAGATGGTTGAACGCTGCGCAGACCTGGTTGGGCTTGCAGTCGAACGTGACCAAGTCGAAGAACGAATGATACAAGAACATGAGAGGAGGTTCAGGATTTTTATTGACGCTCTTCCAGATATCGTTATTTTAAAGGATGAAGAGGGCCGCTGGCTTGAGGTTAACCAGGCTGCAATCGATAAATTATCACTTCAAAATACATACAGATCCGGTTTAAACACAAAAGATTTCCTGGAATTATATCCCAATGCAAGGAATCATTTGATTAATACTGAAATTAGCCATATTGAAGACGTGCAGACCGAAAGCCCTGTCCGTTTTGAATCAATACTGCCGATGGTGGACGGCAAGGAACTGGCGCTCGATCTTATGAAGGTGCCGCTGACCCATGAACAGGACCTTCCTAAAAGGATATGTGTCATTGGCCGTGATATCACTGAAAACAAAAGGGCTGAGCGCTTGTTAAAAGTAAGTCAGCAAAAATATAAATCCTTATTCCAACAAAGCCCCAATGCCATTTTTACAATGGATTTAGAGGGCAATCTGCTTGATATTAATGGTCCCTTCGAGAAGATCTTGGGTTATTCTATAGAAGCCTTAGGTCAATCATTTATACCTGTTGTGGACTTGGATTACCGGGATATTACGAAGAACCATTTTTTACAAGCAGTTGAGGGTTCACCACAGACTTATGAAACAGTCGCAATACATAAAAATGGGGAGAAAATCTATCTCGATATCAAGAATGTGCCGATTGTGGTAGACGGTGAAGTGGTCGGAGTCTACGGAATTGCCGATGATATATCGTGCCGCAAAAAAGCTGTCGAAGAATTAAGACAAACTAAAGAATTGATGGAATCGTTGTTTCATCACAGTGGAGATTGTATATTAATTGTGCATTTCGATGGGACAATACAGAATATCAATCCAGCTGTTAAAACCATGTTTGGATTTGAGCCGGAAGAGGCAATCGGAAAAAAGGTCCAACAATTTTTGCCTGACGAAATCAAAGCGGACTTCGAACAAGTTATTGAACATATTCAAGAAGGGACAAACGTAATCAGAGCCGAAAACATTCTTAGAAAAAAATGTGGCGAAGCAGTCGAAGTAAGTGCTACCTTTTCTTCGTTGCGTGATAATCAGGGAAAGTTAATAGGACTGACCATTTTCACGAGTGATATTAGTGAGAGAAAGAAAACTTATGAGCTCCTGCGAAGATCGGACAAGTTATCTGTCATTGGCCAGTTAGCGGCCGCAGTCGCCCATGAAATCCGGAATCCGCTTACTTCAATAAAGGGGTTCATCCAGCTTTTCCAGAACCGGATAAAGAAGGAATACATAGACCTAATGCTGTCAGAACTGCAACGTGTTGACGGCATTGTCACAGAATTTTTATCACTGGCGAAACCTCAGGTTAATGCATTCAATGATCATGATATTGAAACGATTATAAGCAAGACTTTATCAATCCTTGAATCCCAGGCCATATACAATAAAATTGATATTCTTTCGTCAGTTGAGCATGCCATCCCGGCGATATTCTGTGACGAACATAAAATAAAACAAGTACTGATAAATATCTTAAAGAATGCGATTGAGGCAATGCCGGATGGAGGAAAGATTGAGATCTCTACAAAGATTCATGACGATTCTCATGTTCTAATCGAAATAAAAGATGAGGGCTGTGGCATACCTGAAGAGAAAATCCCATTATTGGGTGAACCTTTTTACTCAAGCAAAGAGAAGGGCACAGGATTGGGGTTAATGGTGTGTTTTAAGATTATTGAGGAACATAACGGCAAAATTGAAATAGAAAGCGAACTTGGAGCAGGAACAACCTTTTCAATTTTTCTTCCCCTTGCCTATAAGTCACAGCGGGTGGGTGAAATGGAAACAAACCCTACTGGA
The DNA here is from genome assembly GCF_002860205.1 of Bacillus sp. T33-2. Lineage (GTDB taxonomy): Bacteria > Bacillota > Bacilli > Bacillales > Cytobacillaceae > T33-2. Next base: position 2,278 of record NZ_PGVB01000007.1, on the reverse strand, counting down.
CATGCAAACCTCCTGTGTCGCTAATCTTACACACAGTGTTAGATACCTGGATAAATGCAGATTTGTTGGAGTTGCAAAGGCAACTCTTATTTTTTGGTCATTTGATTCATGGAAAACTAACATTGATCAATGATTCAATAACAAACAAATGTGATGAGATTTGGATTGATGATGGATATTCGGCTTTTATAATATTTTCTTCAATTTTCATCCATCCTATTATGAGGAGGTGAAACGAATGTCAAACCGAAGAGAGACTGATCAATTGAACCAGCGGGGGGACATTACTGGACCCCCCGAACAGGAACAAAACAGTTTCCCAATACGACCACAGCATGTATCAATACAGCAAAAACCTGCCAGGGTACCGAGAGGAAGACAATAATTCGGTAAGGCCCGGGTCGCGGATTGGTGGGCTCTTTTTGAGTTTTTCACATTAAAATTAAATAATAATGCAAAAGGTTGCAATCCTTTTCATTGCCTTATTCTCCCTGTCATGTTATCCAATTTACTTGGCACCTTATTAGTAGGAGGTGAGTAGCCATGGCAGATGCGAATGGTGTACTGAGACCTATCGAGGGGACAACCTTTCATCGCGAGCTGACTTTAAGCAATGAAGAATTAGATAGATTCCAGATGGGAATGGATGCTAATTCATTTTTGAATGTTGTTGGTTTGAACCATGATCTATTGGCAATCAATCGTGAAAACTTCCTGCGTTAACAGAAAGAGCAGCCCTTTGGTTGCTCTTTTCAAATTTTTTGTATCTATCTACCAACGGTATCAAAAATGCCAAACCACCCAGCCGGCAGTACTGTGAGTGATTTGGCGTTTCTGATACGGTTCATTTTGTCAAGTCATTTAAGCCAGGGCTGTGCTCATTTGGCATCTCGGGAAGATAGGGGACCGGGTATCCGGCAGGAGGGTCTGTCAGGACTAATTCATTGCTGCTTCTGCTTGGAGACTCTCCCTTAAAAATTTCACCAATAAGTGTATTATCAAGCCTGAAATTAAATTGAGCATGATGGAAGCCCATATCTACATATTTCTTGCATTCAGGGTATTTATTGATGTCGTAATTCGGGATTGGGAAGATCTTGCCCCAATCGACACCAAGGGTTTCAAGGGCCTTTGCAAAGGCATTTTGATGGGCGTTATCCCTTACGATCAGGAAAGCGAGCGTTTCCCTGAAGGTTTTATTGCTGCTCATTTCATAAATTCTTGTTTTCTGGAGGACACCTGTTGATTCCAGGACGATATTATCCAGTAGGTCACTGATTAAATTTCCATGACTGTACACGTAGTTGCCGAGCCATGGATTACCATTGGCATCTTCAGGAAGGGAAGCCTGGGCTCCAATAATGAAGTGATGTGGTATCGCATGCTTGACCGCCTCGTCAAGAGGTGCCCCGTCCGCACCAGCATTTCCAGCCTGTTCCTCTCCAGACCCATTCAACAGCATATTGATGGTAGTTTGGACAAGTTCCACATGAGCGATTTCTTCGACGAATATCCCGCGCAGCAAATCCCGGAAAGGCTTTGCTTTACCACGGAAGTTGGAGCTTTGAAAGAAATATTGCATCATTGTCCTCATTTCACCAAAGCGTCCGCCCAGAATTTCCTGCATTACCTTTGCAGCCTGGGGGTCCGGATTATCCGGGACAATAATGTTGATTAAATCTTCTTTATAAAAATACATTTGTCGCACTCCTATTGGTTGGATTTTATTTACATAGATAGAATTCGAATTAGGAATTAATTTAATTCATGGTAATTAATAACGAATCGATGTAGCAGTTTTTTAAATGGAAATTTGTTTAAGCTGTTGGATCTATGGGCAAAGACAGTATTTGCGGTCATTAAATAAAAACAAATATCAAGACAGGATTTATCAGGAGTACCAATCGTTGATACTATAGTTGCAAAACAGATTTTTCAGGTCATTAAGGCGCTCAAGTTATTAGGAGTGAACGCCGTTATAACCGGGATACGTCCGGAAATTGCGCAAACAATGGTGGCTTTAGGACTGGATTTTCATGCGATAAAAGCCTACGCCATTTTGCGGCAGGCCTTGAATGATTTTAAATGAAAAAAAGCGGTGTTTTGCCGAGACTGCTGAAAATATAAGCCTTTAAATTTACTGCAATGAAATTAAAAAGATTAGGGGATGAGTTTGAACTTTCCCTAATCTTTTTTTCGTATTTTACGTTTTGAGGGTGGGTAAAATGGGTTATTATTGACCCATTATCGTGATAATTCGTTTCATGTTCACTACGAA
>NZ_PGVB01000061.1 GCF_002860205.1 Bacillus sp. T33-2 | reverse complement strand
CTTTTCTATTCGACCTTTTCCAGGAGTTGAGTATGCCTAAAGTTGATTAGAACTTTTCTATTCAACCTTTTCAAGGAGTTCAGTATGCCTAAAGTCGATTAGAACCTTTCTATACGACCATTTTAAGGAATTGAGTATGCCTAAAGTGGATTAGAACCTTTCTATACGACCATTTTAAGGAATTGAGTATGCCTAAAGTCGATTAGAACTTTTCTATTCGACCTTTTCCAGGAGTTGAGTATGCCTAAAGTCGATCAAGCACTTGCCTTACTTTTAGTTCCCTTATTGGCTGTACGTGATTTTTTTGAGGAAAGGATCACTCCAGAAATGACGATGAATCCCCCGGTTATTTGGTACCACATGAGAGTTTCTTTTGTGAAAACTGTGGCAAAAAGTGCCGCAAAAACCGGAAGTAAATTAATAAAGATACCTGACTTAGCCGCACCAATTTTAGCCATACCTGTATTCCAGGATAGAAAAGCCACAATGGAGGCAAATAAGCCTACATATCCCAAAATTAAAAAGCTCGCGGGATTAAATATGACCGACACGCCAGGCTGCCTGATTTCTAAAAGACTTAACGGGAACAGGATGATTACACCAATAAAGGATGTGGTGTAAAGTGTGGTAAATGGCGGCAAAATTGTAGAATATTTTTTCGTGATAATTGAATAAATGCTCCAGAAGATGACAGCAACCAGGACAAACAAATCCCCAGTATTAAATGAAAACGAAGCTAATGTGGTCATTGATCCTTTGGACAAAATAAATACAATGCCGATTACGGATAAGGCAATTCCTGTCACCTGTACGAATGATAAACGTTCTTTTAACATAAGAAATGACAAGACAGCAATAAACAATGGGGTGGTGGAATTCACAATCGAAGCATTGATCGACGTTGTGTAATGCAATGAAAAATAAATAATCGTGTTATATCCGGCAATCCCAGTCACACTTAATAGAAGGACTATCCATTTATGGCTCCACAGTACCTTAAAGTCATAAAGAAATGGCCTGAACATAAAAGGGGTTAAAAGTAAAAAAGCAACCGTCCATCTAAAAAGCGAAAAGGTGATCGGTGGAAAGAATTCGGCACCCACACGGCCGAGGACAAAATTGCCTCCCCAGACCATATTGGCTAAGATCAGCAGGAAATATGCTGTTCGATTTTTTTCTATGTATCTCATCTCTGACCACTTCTTTCTTCCCCCAGGATTTTTTGATAATCACTATAATAGCAAAATTTTACTAAGTGTGGCTGTTTTTGATCTGAATATATCTGTTTTTTCGAATTTAATAACAATAGTTTTATCGGTTGGATCCAAAAAAAGAGATATCCTGACCGGATATCCCAACTAAGTGGCTATGCTTTGCAATGTGCTACACTGCCCTACGGTAGACCCGACCTGTACGGGAAAAAAGCGCCCCAAGAACAAAAGTATCCTATTTGACCAGGTGTCGGCCAAGCAACCTTTTTTCTTGCTATTGCGGTTGCATAAACTCAATTATTTCATTTTCGGGCCCTTCATAAAATACGGTCTTCCAGCCATTCTCAAGGGTGAGCGGGCCTTCACAAATAACAATATGATTAGCTGCCATGCGAGTAATGATCTCCTGTAGATCGTCCACTTCAAAGCAAAGGTGGCTGCCTGTTGTGTTCTTCTTTTCTTCTGTTTGAGGCAGCAATTCCAGCCGAATGCCGTTTAGTGTAAGAAAAATCAATTCGCTCCCTAAATAGCGCAGTCTGCATTCTTCGGTGAAACCCAATACACGCTCATAAAATGATTTTGTCCGTTCCATATCACAGGCTTCAAGCGCAAAATGATGTATCCTCATTTCATATCCCTTCCTATAGGATCATATTAATATCGCCAAACTCGTGCCATAAATAACGGTTTTGAATCGCCTGTTCGTAAGCAGCAAATAAATGATGCGGAGAAACAAAGGCTGACAGCATATCCAAATGGCTTGCTTTAGGCTCATGAAAGCCAGTGATGATACCATCAGCAATTTTTAACGAGTAATCTGAATTGATATACAGATTAGTCCATCCCGATAATGAAACGTTAACAACTGCTGCTTCGAGTGCACGGACCGCTGTGGTGCCGACTGCGATAACCCTGCCGCCGGCAGCCTTGGTCTTAAGGATCAGATCCATTGTGGCTGGCTCGATGTGGTACTCCTCGTAATTTTCTGTAGGTGACTGCTCCCACTTGTCATCAAGCAAATAACTCAAGCCGGTATGAAGTTGAATGAAACCCAGTTTAACACCTTTGCGCTGCAGCTTAAACAGAAGCTCCCAGCTGAAAGCCCTTCCCGCTGACGGCATTTCGACAGAACCAGGCTGGCTTGCAAAAACGGTCTGATAATAATCCAAGTCCCATGCATAATTGATATATTCATAACGAACCGGCTCCCCTAGTGAATAAATCGCGTTTAACAGCTTTGTCCCTTTCAAAGAGAACCGAATCTCCATAAGGGGAGATGTGTTTGATTCACGAATCACTATAGCCGATAGCAGGGGCGAAAACTCAAGAGTGTCTCCTGGAATAATGTCCTCAGCTACAATCAAGACTTCCCATGTATCTTCACTTTTACGTTTCGCAAGCCTTACCTCAACTGGTTCACCCTGGTGACTGTTCACCTTTCTCGATATTGCCTTCAGAATGGCCGGTACTGTCCTGCTATTATTCAGTACAATTATATCCCCTGCCTGTATATAATTGACGAGATGGAAGAATCGATCATGGCTGACTGCCCCGGTTTTGCGGTCCATCACCATCATCCTTACATGGTCCCTGCGGATCCCCCTTCTTTCAGGGGGGTGGGATGCATTTAATTCAGGTGGCAAATAAAATTCAAAAGCTGTTTTAGCCATCATCTATCCACCCTTGGAAATTTTTGTGCTTCAAAACGCTGGCCATTCACGCCCTTGGATCGTTCTGAAGCCAGATATAAGAACACGTCTACCACGTCATTCGGGTCAGCAAGTTCGTAATCACAATCAGGCACAGCAAGTGCGTGCATTCCGGTATCCATTTCACCGGGGTCAACCATATTCACTCTGATATTCGTGTCACTGAGCTCATCTGCCCATGTTTCCGTAAGCCCTTCAACGGCAAATTTCGATATTCCGTATGCTCCCCATCCTGCATACCCGACATGGCCTGCCTCCGAGGTGACATTGATGACGGAACCTTCATTACGCTGCAGCATTCCGGGGAGTACTCGCCTAGTCACTATAAACGGGCTGACTGCATTCACACGGATGACTTCGGCAAAATCTTCTTCAGGATAGTCCAGCAGCATCGGCATTGGGCTCGGACCCAGCATTGAAGCATTATTGACCAATACATCAATTTTCCCATATGCCTCCTCAGCCAAAGCGACAAATCTTTCCACATCCCGCGGGACAGCAACATTGGCAGTGACCGCCAATACTTCGGAACCAAGCGCCTCTGCGTCAGCCTTCACTTTTTCCAGGTCCTCAACCCCTCTTGCACAGATGGCAAGTCTTGCTCCTTCCTTTGCAAACGCTAGTGCCAGAGCCTTGCCAAGCCCTTTCGAAGCACCTGTGATCATCACAACTTTACGATTGTTTTGTTCCATTTCCATTCCCCCTCGATTCGATAGCTATACTTCCATCTTAGAATGGCTGCAAACTATTTTCCTCGTCGGATAGCTTGAAAAAATCTACAACTTTAGTCTTGATTAACATCTGTTATCTACATGACACCAATCTGCAAAATAATCAGTGGCAACTGATCCCCTGCATCAATTTAAACTTTTCTGATGAAACCGGTCTTGTTTTGATAGCTTTTGTCATCCAGCAGGAAAACTACTAAACCGATGCTGAATTATAATACTCAAAGGTCAATAGTCGTCTTTCGGAACCCTATTTATGAATGCAACAGAATCATATTACGAAAGGAATGGCGAAATGATGGACAACCAATTTACAAAAGCATATTCCATTAAGGAAGTTTCTAAGAAAATCAATGTTCCTTCCGGCACAATCAGACAGTGGGAAAAAGATTTGAATGGGCTTCTTATCATTCCCCGAACGAAACAGGGGGCAAGATTTTTTACAGACTATGAGATTGGAATGCTTGTTAAAGTAAAAGAAATGCGTGACAAAAACCTGGGGAAAGATATGATCCAGGAACTTATCAAGAGACATTTAGCAGAGGGTTCAGAGGCTGGTTCCAATTATTTCGAAACCTCTCTTACTGTCCCAGCCGCTTCTGCTGATCGAGAGCAGGAAACGGCTGTCGTGGAAGCTGCGGGGCTCGGAAACTTTTTAGACGCCATGGAGTCATACAAGCTCGAATTGCTTAATGACATTAAGCAAGAAATTCGCAACGGCATCCGGAATGAAGTCATTGATGAAGTAAAAAAAGAGATTTCAAAAGGCTCCATGAATACAGTAAAATATTTATCTGATTCTTTTAAGAAAAATAATGAAAAAACAAAAACAGAAATAAAAGACCTTGTAAAAACAGTTTCAAAACAGCATTCCGAATCATTCGAAGCCCTTTCCAGCAAGGTTGTGAATGCTTCGAAAGGTGCTTCCGAAGAAATAGTTTCATTATTAAATGAAATATCCGAGTCAACTGAAAATGCATCAGAGGAATATAAAATTCTGGCTGACCACCTTACGAGCAGCAATTACAAATTGAACAGCCTGAACGAAATGGCTGCCAAAGACAGAGAATATTTCATCGAAACCCTTAATATGGAACGCGAGGAATTCCAGCATCAAATCAAGCAAAGAGAAGATATTTTCCGCGACATGGTCGTCAGTTTCCGCGAAACAGCTGCGGCAAAGAAGACATGGTGGAAGTTTTGGAATAAGCGATAACCTGGATTACAACTAATGATGGACGAACCTGCAAAATATCTCACAACTACAATAAATGAACGGGCATCAAATGCCCGTTCATTTTTAATGGCTGCTGATCTTTTTGAAGCTCTATACCCTGCTGACTGTGCGTCGGCATCCGAACAGAACCAGACTATATTGTCCCGGGTGCTTTCATAATAGCTGCCGCCTCATGTGTGGTAAATATGTGAATGGGCACTAACCAGGTAATACAACTGCTTTTTTCTTAGAATTTTTAGTGCGCGTTGGGTAACCATGCCAAAATCGTCAATCAAATATGTAGTTGTGGATAACCCTTCCCTGCCGGCCCTTAGTTGTTTCCGCCTGTGACAGGGAGTTAATGATTGCTTCTTCTACAGACTCTGCTGCTGCGGTAAAAATCATATTCATGACGGGATGGTCCTCCCTAAGATGAGTACGGGTTTCAAAGCTGGTGACCGCCTCATGGGGAATTTTCTCAGCAGTAGAAAAGGCAATGACGATGTCCCCGCTGCCATTGCTGAAATGGCTGCCTGTACGGGCAAGTCCAATGCCGCATCGTTTGGCTGTCCTTAAGAGGTGCCGGTCACTCAAAGGGGCGTCTGTTGCCAGCACGATGATGATGGAGCCATCTGGAGCATCACCTAAGCCGTCTTCATTGCCGCCTTTTTTCGTGTAGCGTTCCCATTGGAATTCTTCCTTGCTGCCAAAGTTGCTGAGGACAAGGCAGCCGATGGTATATTGCTTGTCCTCCATTGGTATCATTCGTGAGGACGTGCCGATTCCACCCTTATGACCGAAGCAGACCATCCCTTTGCCGGCCCCGACCGCCCCTTCGTCTGCCATGTCGTTAGAGGCTTTGTCAATCGCTTCGATGGCATGTTCAAGGTTTACCTGTCTTAGACGGATGGAATTCAAATAGCTGTCGTTGCACTCGCCGACAACAATATTTACCGTCCCGGTCGTCTCTCCAATTTCCGGGTTTTTGTTCAGTAAATATTCGAGCGTTCCTTCCGTTACTGCTGGGACCCCGAAGGTATTGGTCAACATGATCGGAGATTCGAGCACGCCCAATTCATTCAGCTGCACGAGACCGGTCGTTTTCCCAAAACCATTGATTACGTAGCTTGCGGCTGCAACTTTTTCTTTAAAAATATTCCCCCCGTGCGGCAGGATGGCTGTCACTCCGGTGCACGCATATTCCCTCCCTCCGTCGTCCAAAGGATAATCAAGTGTAACGTGGCCTACTTTTACACCAGCCACATCAGTGATGCAGTTCTTTTTGCCTGTGGCCATGCGTCCAATCGCCACTCCCCTGTCTCTTAGTTTCATCTCCTGCCTCCCGCCGGCCTATGGTCTAGGAAGTTTTGATAGGCAAAACCTTTTACATCATCCTCTGTAAAATGCTTTAACAACTCATTGATCAGGTTCTGGTACTTTGCTGCGTTTTCAAGCCCTTTAACATATGTAGAGATACCGTCAAAGTCTGACCCAAGCCCAACCTGCTTTAAGCCTCCAAGTGAACAAAAATGGTCGATATGCCGGATGACATCGGCAATCCCGGCGTTCCCGTCTTCGGTTACAAATGGCGGGCAATAAACGACGTGGATGAGGCCGCCCTTTTCAAACATTGCCCTCGCTTGGTCGTCATATAAATTGCGAGGATGGTCACACAGCGTCCTGGAATTTGAATGGCTGGCAAACGGGTAATCAGCAATCTCCATCACGTCCCAGAAAGCTTTTTCGCTCAAATGCGAAACATCAGTGAGGATCCGGTGCTCATTGTTAAACCGGACGATATCCTTTCCGAATAACGAGAGGCCGGCGCCCCGCGGTTCACCAGCTCCGTCTGCTGCCAAATTGGCATTGTTCCACGTCAGCCCGACAGACCTGACGCCCAGCTCATAAAGAATTTTCAGCTTTGTCAGGTCGTTTCCGATTGCATCCACTCCCTCAAGGGTGAGCATCGCCCCTATTTCGCCGTCGCCGAGCTTGTCAAAGTCGTCCCAGTTCCTTAACTGCTTCATTTGCGGATTCTTGTCCAGCACTTCCCTGTAAAATAAATCGATTTGGCCGAGTGCCGTATCAAACTTGTGCTCCTGCTTGATGGCTGGATCAACCCAGATCGCAAACAATTGTGCCGCTACTTCTCCTTGTTCCAGCCGCATTTTGTTCGCATCAAGCTTAGGCGCGTCGGCAAACCTCATTTCCCCTTTGGACTCCCAAAGCTTAAGCAATACATCACAGTGAGTATCAATAATCTTCATCGTTTCCTCTCCTTGCTTAAAAAAAGAATTGAGAAAGGCAAATCCTCTCTCAACTCCTCGTTAATGATAAGAATTAGTTCAGTTAATCCCGATGAATCGGGGTTTTTCCTCCGGCAACTCATCATAAACCATCATAAATGGTTCAGTTCTTCCCACTCAGTACGCAGGATACCCATCATTGCCCGGTCGTAGCGTTTGCCGTCCCGATATACGGCCGACCTGACCCTGCCTTCCTGCTGGAATCCGACTTTTTCATAGGCCCGGATCGCTCTTTTATTATATTCGATGACATCCAGGCCGACACGGTCCAAATTGAGTTCATGAAAGGCAAACCGGAGGATAAGCTTCAATGCATCCGTGCCATAGCCCTTGTTTTGGTTTTTAGAATCCCCGATTCCGATCGCCAGCTGGCCTACCCGATTATTCCATTCAATCCGGTGAATGACAACAAACCCGATAAGCTCATCATCCTTGATGGTTCTCAGACGGAAGTAGGCTTCATTTTCGCCCTGCCCTTCCGTTTCTAATTGTGTCATGGATGGCGGCAGTGCGATATCTGTATCGACATTTCGCAAATATTCCGGATCCTCACTCCATTTTGCCATAATCTCGGCATCGCCTTCGCGGACCGCAGACAGTTTGACGAGTTCACCAAAAAATAAATTTTTAGCAGGAATAGTCATATAAATCTCCATAGTTAGTAAAATTTAACCTCTTTCTGATAAACAACTTAGAAATCCGCAATAAACTATCCCCTTCACTGTTTCATAATTAAATCTTAGCCATTGCAGGCTGAAAACGCAAAGTATTTTCAAATAATTTTATATTTTTTAAGACTTAGTGATGAATTCAAAACACCATGCTCTTGTTATCTCTGAAAAATGAAGCATTTGCATTAAGAGAATAGCCGATACAGCTTGTTCACCCTGGCGTACTATATAGAGAACGGAAAGGGGGTGAGAATATGTGCGAATACTGTAAAAAGCATCATCACGACGACTGGTATAAGTACGACTGGAAAGATGTGAAAAGAGATTATTATCGTCGGGATTGCTATGACGACTGCTGCAGAAAGAAACATGGCGACCATCATAAGAAATTTTTTAAATGCATTTGCTTTTTCGATGATCATAGAAAGTATGATTAATATTATTTGGGACTGTCTCCTCTGGAGGCAGTCTTTTACGATAATAAAGGCAGATAACTGACACCTCAGCCATCCGCCTAAGTCGAACGCTCATATTGCTTTATGATTCATTTCCTTGATTTTAAACGAGTAAATAACAGATTCGCCCTTCTGAAGGCAGCCATACCCATACATCCCATGTGAAAATCGTCCATCAAGGTGCTGAATGACGGGCTGGCCGTCGACAGAAAACTGTATATCCTTTCCTTTGCACTCAACCGTAAATTTATACTTTTTCCCATGCGCCCAGTCAAACGGGACCGTCAGCAGCCGTTCATAGCCAAAGTCATTTTTTATCAGGGAGATTTGGCCTTTACCATCAAAACCGGCCAGATATTGGCGCATTATGCCCGGTGCCCTGAAAATCAGGCAGTGGCTTTCTCCGCTTAGCGGCTCAATTTCCGCTTCAATGTTTGCATCCTTAGTATAATAATTCCCCGTAAACGATGAGCAGTCGTCAAAAGACTGACACTTCATTTTTCCATTCTCGAGGAACCAGTTTCCTTTGTTATGGGAAAATGGTGTCACACTTAAAAACTCTTCACTTTGCTTTGAAAAATCAATGCTGTAATTGCTGTTCCCGTATATATGGAAGTTGTCAATATACAGAGTGCCGAGGGCCCGGTCGGATAAATGGGAAGGGCTTGCCACTATATATCCGATTTCATCAATGATCGCCCCTCCTGTATCAGGAATGACAAATTGAATATCGTTCCAGGTCCGGTCCTTTAAGATGACTGTTTCCAGGGTGATGTCCTTTTGTGTATGAGTTTTGCGGACGTAAGGAGTTATATGGATATCCGAGCCCTGCCATTTATCCAGAAAAATAGTCGCCGCAACTATTTGGCCGCTATACGCCTTTGGTGAAAATACAGGTTTATATTTCTCGTCACTGAAATCATCCCGTCGGTAAAATGGCTTATAAAAAATCTTGCTGTTGTTGCCATCCACCATCCTGTCAAAAATGACTTCGAGGGAACCTTCACCAACTGATTTGGAGTGGCGGATCAGCGTTTTAAATGCATTATTTGTCCTGAAGCCGTGCGTGGAGCCAGGCAGATCAAAGTTAAAATATACTTCCCCAATTTTCACGGAATGGGCAAGTTTTTCTGGAGGGGCCAAGCCGCCAAGCTGATAGCCAAGCAAAGCCAGCTCCTTGCAAAAGGTCGGTATATCAAGAATGTTCAGGTAGCCCGATACACTGGAAGTGACAATGCAGTCGTTAATTGGCCGCCTGTAATGTTCCGGAATCCTGTCAATTCCATTGAAAACCCCTGCAACGGTGCCAACATTGCCTGCGTTACAGTCTGTATCCCAGCCGCACATTGTCGCGATTTCAATCGTCCTTGAAAAATCCCCGTTGCCATATAAAAGGGCAAGCGCGCATACCCCTGCATTCGGGATGATATGGCAAATGCCAGGATATTTATCATATCCCCAATCATCATGAAGCATCGCCAGGCATAACCGGAAATCGACGGGTTTTTCTTCATGAAACCTCTTGACTGCCTTCACCACATTGGCATAGGTTGAGTGTTCCGGAATTACGCTCAAACCGGCCGCGATGATTTCATCGATTGAATTCGCCGTGAAAGCGCTTGAAATACATGCGGCCATGAACCTTGCTCCATATAAGCCATTCCTGTCATGGGAAACACTCGCCGCTGCCTCTGCACATCGTGCTGCTCTTTCAATTTTACCAGGAAAGAGAAGACCCCATGTGTCAACAAAAATCTGCCCTCCGATTTGTTCAGCCAGCACAATCCCGTTTTCTTCTGCCGATCCTGACCTCGGTGCCGGTATTCCTTTTTTCAGATTGGCAAATGCCCTGTGCTCAGAACTGACATCCTCCCCGCCCCACCAAATCATGCCAATGCCTTCCCTGCAGTAGTTGAGCCACGCTTTTCCTACATCCCCGGGCTGCAGGTCCCGGTTTTGGGCATCATCATAAAGGGCCCTGATAAAAAACACCGGTCCGTTCGCATCATCATCGGCTGCAAAATTTTTATAGTCCTTTACATATCCCTTTACGTCCCCAAAGATCCGTTGAATTCTTTCTGCGGTCCATTCTCTTGGCTCGACAGGTGCACCAAGCCTAATGCCGGCATTCATGCCAAGGAACCCGGCATAAACCTTTTCCACATAGTTGTGAAGAAACAAAAGATCACTCCCGTTCCGTTCTCATGCTGCCAAATGATCCTGTTTGCATGCGGCTAAAACATCGTTCTCCTTTTTTCACTCAGGCTAAGGTCCTCATGGATAATCTTCTCGGCAACTTCGGCAAATTGATCCGCCAAACCTGTAAGATTCATATGATTGGTTTTTTCGAGGAGTTCGATGTCTTCTATGTTTATGGTCTTTTCCCCATACATAGCACCAAGAATCGCACCGATCATGACCCCGATGGAATCTGTGTCCCTGCCTGAATTAATGCCGTCATAAATCGAACGATAGTAATCCCCGTTATTCAGCACGATGAATGCTAGGGCCATCGGGAGCTCTTCAATTGAAAAAAGTCTGCTTGGAGTATAATGGTTAGAAGGGACACCCAGTTTTTCTTCTTTTCTGTGAACATCGTCTTTCATCGGTGAGTAAGGCGAGATAACAGATTGAAAGACTTGAATCACTCCATCCATTCCAGCCCTGTTCTCCCGTAATTTATATGCGGCGTCAGTCATGTCGATGATTGCATTCCTCGTTCCATCTTTTGCGAAGCGTATTGCAGTATCAACGATGTCGTCAACCGTCACATCTGGTTCGCAGGCCTTGGCGACACAAGCAGCTAAGACCCCCGCAGCTTCCAGTCCATAACTGCTCTGATGGCCCATCGCGAACAAGATCGCTTCATCATAGGCAGCTTTGGGGTTTCCTGCATTGACGATTCCTACTGGCGCGATATACATGGCGGCTCCGCAGTTGACCATGTTTCCGATTCCGCCTTCCCGGGGCTCACAATTTGCCAGGACATGACGGATGAAAATGTATTTTTCGGGATAGAACAAACGGTCGATAATCAAAGCTTCTTTTCCAAACTCGGGGATATAGGTTTTTTTATAAGCAATTTCCCTGACAAACGAATTCCCCAGATCATAAGCATCAAGATGCCTCTTTTCTGCCAAATAAACACGGATCAAGGCAGCTGTCATTAGCGTGTCATCGGTGACAATCCCATTTCCCCTCATTTTACCAAGGGTCACATCCTCCGGGGCATCGGCCTTATACCACCTTGTTTTGAGCGATTCCACGCAGCCGTAACGCTCTTTGATCTCCTGGTAGCTTAATTTCTCCACCGGCGCACCAAGCGCATCTCCTAAAGCTACTGATAAAATTGCACCCCTTACACGCTCCTGGAAAGAAACCATGCGTAAACTCCTAACTTAACGTTTTGTTTTCACAACAAGCAATTATCGTTTCCCTCTATTTAATAGTTTTGTTCGCATACTCTGTCACTTCCTGGCCGCCTGCTTTTTCCCAATCTTTTACAAACTTGTCGAAATCGCTGACAGGGCGTTTGCCAGTGATGATGTCGGTGGCGTACTCTTTATAAAGATTTTCCATCGCATCCCATTTAGAGATCAATTCTTCAGGGATGATGAAATTATTGTCTTCGCTGTAAAATTCATTTGCCATCTCTCTCGATTTTTGGGCAGGCTCACTTAATAGCGGTGTTTTCAACGGCTTTTCAGGTTCAAACTCGGCCGGCTCCCAAAATCTTGCATACCATTCGTTGTAATATTTTTCTGTAAGGTCGATGCCTGAGTCGGTCACATTGTAATGCTCTTTTTCAAATCCAAGTCGGTCGAGCATCTGGCCTTCCGGGCTGGCCACATAATCCAGAACCTTGAATACTGTATCCTTCACTTTAGATTGCGAAGAAATCGCGATTCCCCTTGATTCCTTTGTAATGTCAGTCGGGGCGAATCCCTGGTACTCGCCCTTGGCTGGAGGAAGGACAACCATTTCCGCGCCTTCACCATTCACCTGTTTCATTTTACCGTTATATATATCGATGACCTTGCCGTTCGTGCCAACAATGACCCCAGTTTCTCCGTCATAAAAAGCCTTTTCCTTCGTATCCCATTGCTTCGTCAAGTATTGCGGGTCAAGCAGCCCCTCTTTGTACAATTTATGATAGAATTCGAGTTTTTCTTTTTCATTATCGGATACCTTTGAATACTGGTATTTCCCGTCCTTTTTAAGCCATGTCTGCTTGATGCCGAAAGCCATTTCGAAGATGTAATCCAGCTCTGTGATGTCCCCGGCAACGGTGACCGCATTGGCCGGCTTGTTGCTGCCGCCTGGAGGATTGGCAACAAGCTCAGTGAAGAACTTATGGTAATTGTCTATTGACGGGTTTTCCATCAATTCTTTGGAACTCGGTACTTTTTCAAACCAGTCTTTCCGGATGACTGGTGTCTTGGAATCCAGCGGCTTGATCCACAGCAGGTAAGGATAGTTTTTTAGTCTTTCCTTGTTGTGCTTATACATAATGTTTTTAATATGCTTTGATTTATCAATGTATGGTGTCAGGTCTTCCAGCAGATCCTGTTCGGCAATTTGCTGATCGCCGCCCTGGAAATAAATCATGTCGGGAATGTCGCCGCTCATCAGGAGCAAATTAAGTTTTTCTGCGTAATTTCCCTGGGGCATTTCAACTAGCTTAAATTTCACATCAAGATTTTCGTCTTCCTTCAGTGCCTTTTCCAGATTAGAAAAATAGCTTTGCGCAACCGGGTTGTTTGGCCCTTCATCCTTGTAAACGACTTTGATCGTCTTAGGTCCTTTCGCCGTCTCCTCATTTTCATTGTTTGCGGTCTCTTTGCTGCAGGCAGCGGAACTTAGCACTAAAAGCAATGAAAAAAACAGCACGAGCATTTTCTTCATAAAAATCCCCCTATTATTATTAATGCTTGAAGCCGTTAATTTAGTCCTTAACACCCCCTTCAAGTGCCCCTTTTGCATAATACTTGAGGATGAGCGGATAAAAAATGAGCAAGAGCACAATTGAGATGATAATGGTTCCGGCCTGGAGGGAAGCAAAATCCAGGCTTGCAATCTGGTCATAAGACAGGACATTCTGGGCGCCCAAAAGGGAAGTATTGTCCCGCTCGACAACAAACTGCCTCAAAACCACCTGCAACGGCCATTTATTCGGGTCAGTCAAGTAGATTGTGGCCCGGAAATACTCGTTCCAGTGGTAAACACCATAAAACAGTCCCAACGTCGCGAGGCCCGGCTTTGATAATGGCAGCATGATTTTCGTAAATATTTTAAAATGGCCGGCACCGTCCAGCCTTGCTGCTTCAATGATGCTGTCGGGAACATCCTCAAAAAAACGCATCAGAATGAACAAGTAAAAGACGTTAATGGCCTTATATAAAATCAGGGACAGGTACGTATCCAGCAAGCCCAGGTCCTTAACCAGCAAGTATTCCGGAATCAGGCCCGGTTCAAAAACCATGACCACAATCAGAAAAATAATGATAAGGCGCTTTCCGGCAAAATGAGTCCTCGCGAGGACATACGCGGACATTGCAGTCAGGAACAGATTCAGGGCAGTGCCTGCGACAGTGAGCAGGATACTGTTAAACATACTTCTGACAATGAGCGGGTTTGAAAACAGAACCTCATAGTTTATCAGTGAGAACCCTTTCGGGAAAATTCCCAGCCCTTTTAATTCATGGACCTTCAACGGGTCAGAAAATGACATGGCCAATAAATTTAAAATCGGTATCAGAACGGAAAGAGAAATCAGGAATAATATGAAATAGATAATCACATGCGCCCAGTTTGTTTTTTTCAAGAATTCCATGCTCACCAGACCCCCCTTCCGGTCAGCCGTTTTGAAATGAAATGTGTGCTTAAGATCAACACAACCCCTATTACACCTTTGAACAGGCTTGCCGCTGTCGCATAAGCATACTGGCCGTTGAGGATGCCGATCCGGTAGACATAAGTATCGAGAATATCTATGACACTGATGACCGAATCATTTATCATGTTGAATACCTGGTCAAATCCTGCGTTCATGAAGAAACCAAGGTTCAGGATGAATACCGTGATGATTGTGCTGTACAGTTCAGGGATGGTTATGTATCTCATTTGCTGAAAATTGGATGCCCCATCCATTCGTGCTGCTTCATACAGGGAAGGACTGATCTTCATGATCGCCGCCAGATAAATGATCGAATCCCAGCCAGCACTCCGCCACATTTCCGAAAAGACGAGCACCCAGCGGATATGGTCTTTGCTCGTCATAAAATCGAGCGATGGCAGCTGAAAGAAATTGCGGATAACATTAACTCCCCCATCAGCCGGGTTCAGGAGGCTAATCCAGATACCGGCAATCACAACCCAGGAAAGGAAATGCGGGAGGTATACTACAGATTGTACATATTTTCGGAAGGGACCGTTCCTCAGTTCATTCACCATAAGGGAAAGAATGATCGGGACCGGAAAAAAGAAAACCATTTTCATCGTGCTGATGATAACCGTATTTTTCAGGACGTCGAAAAAAGCTGGTGAACTGAATAACACCTTAAAATGCTTCCAGCCCACCCATTCGTTCGGGCCTATAATTCGGTAATCCTGGAAAGCCAGCTTCATCCCGATGAGAGGAATAACGTGGAAGATAGAAAAATAGACGAGGGCCGGAAGAAGCATCACATATAATACCCAGTCCCTCTTAATACGCTTCACAATAGCTTGTTGGTTCATGTAAGTTTCTCCTTGTAAACAAAATCTTTTGCTGTGTGAATGAAAAAGGGTTCGCCGGCTTTTTGCAGAAATCAGTGTTATTTACCCCCGGGAAAAACCTGCACTAATGAAGTCATCAATCTCCGGCCTGTATGGCATGCCGGTCTGGGCACCTTTTTTCCTGACCGACAAACCAGCTGCAATATTGCCGAATTCTATGCTGGCCTTCAAGTCCCTGCCCTCTGCTAAAGCCACCGCAAACGCTCCGGAGAAAGTGTCGCCGGCGCCTGTCGTATCCACTGCGTCTACGTTTATAGTTGGTACATGATGGATGCTGTCACCGTCAGAGAACTTTACTCCCTTAGTCCCGCAAGTAATCACTAGTTTATCAGGATACATTCCAAGCATTTTTTCCATTGATGTATCGTGCTGGTTGAAGACTGTGCTGTATTCATGCTCATTGGGGGTGATAAATGTAATCATATTTAGAATCGCTGCAGGGACCACTTGTGCAGGTGCCGGGTTCAGGATCGTTGTCTTCCCTTGTTCGTAAAGTTTCGGAACGGTATATTCCAGCATTTCGAGCGGGGTCTCCAGCTGGAAAAGGATGATGTCGTGCATCAAAAGCTGTTGGAGTACTCTATCAATATAGGGAATATCAGTGTACTGGTTAGCTCCAGGTATAACGAGAATTCTATTTTCAGATTTACTGATTTCGACAAACGCTGCCCCGGTATGTGCTTCAGCCACGACATTAAGATTGGTGATATCAACTCGTTCGTCCAACATTTTTGACTTAATCATCTTGCTGTTCTCATCGTTTCCCACGGATCCAAACAGCGAAACTTCAGCACCAAGCCGGGCTGCGGCAACCGCCTGGTTTGCACCCTTTCCGCCAATTGATGTAAAAAACTGCCTGCCAAGCACAGTTTCTCCCACCTGTGGCAATACGTCAGACTCAACAAAATAATCGATGTTAACGCTTCCAACAACCGCTATTTTTTTCATAAGCAAACCTCTATTCACTCAATTATGATGTTCATCAATGGGGCATGCTGCTGGGCGCCATATACATCACGGTCACCAACCGTCCCTGACGAAACATCGCGCAAAATTGTTATTTTCACGCCAAGGGCTTGATCAAAGAACACAAGGCAGCGTACCTCCTTTTCGGTGATTTGATACAGCTGGCAAATCCTTTCAACTGTAATTTGGCCCGATTCCTTAACCGTGAAATACTTCTCGGGGCTGTCAAATAAAATATCCAGCGTAAGCTCAAAAGGGCCCGAATTTTTACTTCTAAAGACCTTTGCCAATTCAAATAAGGATGGCATCAGGCATCCTCCTGTATTCAATTTTAAAAGGGTTTTCATCTACTTCCATTAAATGATATACAGAAAACTCATACACCGGGCCAAATTCAACGTCACTGGGCGCAAATGGAAAGGCGAGATTCCCGGCGGTGGATTTCCTGTTTTCATGGCCAAAATGGAGCAGAGTGGATCTGGCAGTTGCGCAAATGGTGTTTGCAAGCTCCTGCGTTTTTCCGGCTACTTCCAGCAATACACCAACCTCATGGCCGTGGAACGGTTCTGTTTCCTTCTTCCCAAGAACAGCATTCATGCCATAATTATAAAAATTGAGGGTGAAATCGTCGTGAGCGATTTCCGGGTAATAGTCGCGGACCTGCTGTTCCACACTCCTCTCAATTTCCGCGAGATTCTCCAATAATATCGGATCCCTTATTCCTGCTATCACGCAGGTGCGAAATGCAACTTGCCTGGCCCCTTCAAGTTTAATATAATACTTTTCATTACGGATGAACTTGCTGTTAGTGACTTCGACCTCCCCTCCGTCCAGCTCTTTAAATTTACATTCACCCAAATCCAGAGTGAATCCCGGGCCGTGCAAGATATAGGGATGTTCTTTCTCATAAAATGTGTGGGCTGCAACACTGATGGAGCTGCATTTTCTGGAAGGATTAAGCGATTTGACAGTAAAAGAGTGATTCTTGATGATACCCAGGATACAATCTTTTGTGGTGCCAGGCTCTGCGCATAATGCCCCGCATTCTAATATTTTGCCAAGATGATAGGACAATCCTGCATCTTTTTGAAAAAAGATTCCAATTGCGGCAAAAGGTGAAGGATCGTATGCCCTTCCGCAAACGATAATGTCTGACCCATTCTTTAACGCTTCGACAATCGGCTCATGTCCCATCTGGGCGACAATTCCATTAGTTTCTTCGATGACGGCTTCGTTCAATTCCTTTACGTTTGGACTCAGCGGCTTTATTTTTCCTTGCTGGCACGCATTTAACACATCTTTATCGGGAATATCTGCCCAAATGACTGCCGTAGTTGCCTTCAGTTGAGCTTCAGCGAGGATCTCATCGATTATTTCCAGCGTCCATTCCACATGCCGGCGGGCTCCAGCCCCTCCCGCAGACCCTATAATGATAGGAATCTTTTTGCGGAGGCCGTTTGTTATGATAATCTCTAAGTCTTTCTTTGCTGCTCTTCTGCTGACGATTGAAACTCCTGCACCAAGCTTGTGCGGACCCGCATCAGTCGAACCAGCATCCACTACTATACCGTGTGGGGCTTCCTCCATCCCCCGTAAAAAGGAACTTTCTGGAAAGCCATAACCAAGCATGCCGCATGGCGATAATATCCGAACATCTTCTGTCAATCCAGACACCCCTTAGCAGTTTAATTCTTGATGAATATATCAAGGAAAATCGATTCAGCGACACTCAGGAAGCACATTGGTTTGTAAAACTCCAACAGTTTCAGAACGTACATTGTTTTTTAAACACCCGAAAAATTCGGAATGCAAATTGGTTTTTAAACCCTACAAATTTCGAAAGCAATAGAATTGTAAACCCCCTACAAATTTCGAAAGCAATAGAATTGTAAACCCCCTTCAAATTCCGAAAGCAATAGAATTGTAAACCCCCTTCAAATTCCGAAAGCAATAGAATTGTAAACCCCAGACAGTACGGTATGCTGATTCACACCACCTTCCATTTTTTTCTTCATTTTACCATAAAACCTCATTATAATTATCAGACTTTATTACCCATATGCAGCAGACATTTTCTCTTCGTTCTCCGTCAGGAACAAAAAAAGACAGATCGATTTCGATCTGCCTTGTTGAGATTAATATTATTAGAATGTATGAGCCAGGTCCTTTGCGCGAGCGATGCCATTTTCCTTAATTTCCTGTGCTTTTTCTGGCATTGCATTATGGCCTTCGATGAATAATCCGTCTAATGAAGGAACCCCGAAAAAATTCATCATGATGCTTATAAACCGGTGGCCCATTTCCATGTCAGCCGCAGGACCTTCAGAATAAATTCCGCCGCGAGCCTGGATGTGCAGTGCTTTTTTGTCTGTCAACAGCCCAACAGCACCTTGTTCGGTATATTTAAACGTTTTACCGGCAACCGCCACAGCATCAAGATATGCCTTCATTACTGGAGGGAATGAAAAATTCCACATTGGAGTGACAAATACATACTTGTCTGCGTCGACGAACTGGTCACTTAGTTCTGCAAGACGTGAAACCTTTGCCTGCTCTTCAGCAGAAAGTTCTTCAAATGCCTGCCCAGCCCGAAGCTTGCCCCAGCCGCTGAAAATGTCGGCATCAATTTGCGGGATGTTCTCCTTGTATAAATCCATGTGAATGATCTCATCATTTGAATTAACGTCCTTATAAGTATCGATGAATGCTTTCGCTGCAGCCATGCTGTACGATTGCGTTTCATTATGTGGGTGTGCCGTGATGTATAAAACTTTTGCCATGGATGTTCTTCACCTTTCTGCTATTGATCTTGATAGTTATGTAGCTATCTTTTTATCTTGAATTAAATATTTTTTAATCCAAGACTAAATTTTATAAGGTTTTTACTTTAGAGTCAACGATTTTATCCCTGGATTATAGATTCTTTTTTTAATCAGTTATATCCCAAAAAAAGGGCTGCATATATTTTGCAGTCCCTTTTTCTACTTTTTCTTATTGGTTATTGTCAACAAAATAAGGATTGAAGCCGATGTTCTTTCTCATTTCATCAGTTATTTGCAGCTGTTCATTGATAGGCGACTCATCATTTAACGCAGACTGGAAAGAAACACTTCCATCATAAAATATCGGATTTTGTTCCATGCCCATTCCCCCTAAACACGTTTGAGTATATTATCATACAATTAACCTTTATATTCCAGTCCTTTTGAATAAAAAGTCTCGCTTTTAAAAATCTTTCGTAAATAGTTTTGCATCTTTTTTGTAATTTTCAAGGAAAAAAACAAGAAGAAAGAAGCATTCGTCAGTAACGTATGCTTCTTGTCACCGTGCATAAATGATGTAACACTGAAGCAGTTTCTTTTGGAAGTTTTTTAAACAGAGGCGAAGACGGGATATATCCGATTTTTTGCTGTTTTTCTGGTTGGGGCGGAAAATTTGAGTTTAAAAAATGCCCTTTTAAAGGACATCAATACTCAAAGCAAGAAGAAATGTGCCATGATCAGTATAAAATTTATGCTAACTTTAGTAACCATGCTCCAACACATCCTATTCTGAATAGAATATTGTTGCCTTCGATATCTAAAAGTTAACATAATTTTATTAAACTATTGCTAAATGATTGTAAAAAAATGTTAAGTCCCTGGTTTATAGAAAATTCCTTGAAACCTCTTTTTTAATCACTTCTTTGTCACCAATGAGTACTACATCACCCAACGTCATATCACCGATTTTGATATTGCTGTCAATATACGCTTCTCCGCCTATAACCGCATTTTCGATTCTTACGTTTTCTCCTATTACGGCGTTTGGCAGGACAACTGAATTTTTTATGGTCGAACCTTTACCTACCGTAACACCAAGGGAGACGACGGAATTAAGGATATCCCCATAGATTTCACAGCCTTCACTCACTAACGACTGCCTGATGACGGCATCACCATCCAGGTAAGCGGGCGGCTGGGAATGATCGGCAGTCAAAATCGGCCAATCTTTTTGCTGGAGTATTGGGTTCGTATCTGCTGAAAGTAAATCCATGTTAGCTTCCCAAAAGCTTTCAACGGTGCCTACATCCTTCCAATATCCATTAAATTCATAGGCATACAGCTTATAATTTTCCTTAAGCATATAAGGAATAATGTCCCTGCCGAAGTCATTGCGTGCCTGCGGAGCACTGTCCAGTTGTTCAAATATGTAGTGCAAGGTTTTCCAGTTAAAAATGTAGATACCCATAGAAGCAAGATTAGACTGGGGATTGTGGGGTTTTTCTTCAAATTCTAGGATTTGGCGGGATTCCGGGTCCACACTCAAAATGCCAAACCGGCCGGCGTCGCACCATGGCACACTGATAACAGATATGGTTGCATCGGCCGCAGTTTTTTTGTGCTGCTCAAGCATTTTGTTGTAATCCATTTTATAAATATGGTCTCCTGACAAAACCAGGACATATTCAGGATCATAGGATTGGATAAACTGGCGGTTCTGGGCGATTGCATTAGCAGTCCCATCATACCATCTATCCATATAATCACTTTGAAAAGGCGGCAGAAATGTAATGCCAGCATCCCGCCGGTCCAGGTCCCAATACTTCCCGTCATTTATATAATTCTGCAACGTATGGGGCTGGTATTGTGTGAGAATGCCGACAGTATCCATTCCGGAATTTCTGCAGTTGCTTAAAGTAAAATCAATGATCCTGTACTTGCCTCCAAAAGGGACTGCTGGCTTTGCGGCAAATTCCGTGAGTTTTTTCAGCCTTGTACCTCTTCCACCTGCCAATAGTAGAGCGATGACCTCTTTTTTTGCCATGATTATGGTCTCCTTTGGTATCTATTTTTTCAGGTTACTATTAACCTTTAAATTTCAATCCAAAGATAAAAATATTATATAACTGATTTGCTTGGTCACTAGTAATTTGTATGATCCATTTCAACGTCCAAAATTGTTTGAATATTCACCTTTAAATGTAGCAAAAAATTCCGTATGTATAAATTCATTTCTGTCGACCACATTAAGGCTTTTTTGACAAGCTTCTTCCAACACTTTTTAATCTAATCAAGATTACTAATAAAATAGTTTGACCTTTTTAGATATTATGTCGGTATTTCATACTTAAATGGGCAATAAGTAGCAGGAATTTTCTTCCGCATCGAACACAAAAGAAAAGTGTGGTGCACACCACCCGGCAATCAGTTTAAAATAAAGGAAAAGGACATTAAGGAGTTCAATATGAGCAAAAAAACAGCGATTGTTACGGGTTCATCAACTGGATTTGGGTTACTCACGGTGATGGAGTTGGCGAAAAGCGGCTTTCAGGTGGTCGCCACAATGAGGAACGTGAACAAAGCAGATACACTTTTGGAAATGGCTAAAGCAGAGAATGTACTTGACTACATAAATATCCACCCTCTGGATGTGGCTTCACCTGAATCAATCAAGGATTTGAATACATACCTCAATCAGCATGAATCGGTCAATGTACTGGTTAATAATGCGGGCTTTGCAGTCGGGGGATTTTGCGAGGAGCTAACTGTTGACGATTACAGAAAGCAATTTGAAACAAACTTCTTTGGGGCTATTGCTGCAATACAGGCTGTGCTGCCTTTCATGCGTGCTCGTGGCCAGGGAAGAATCATTAACATGAGCAGCATCAGTGGGAGAATCGGTTTTCCGGGATTGTCCCCGTACACTGCGTCCAAGCATGCACTTGAAGGCTTCAGCGAAAGTCTGCGTCTGGAGGTAAAACCGTATGGTATCGATGTTGTGCTCGTCGAGCCGGGTTCTTATCAAACAAATATCTGGTCTAGCATCGACAGCACTCAACTCAGGCCTGATTCTCCCTATCATTCCTATATGAATGCCATTTTGAACACAATTGAATGGGGCAAGAAAAATCATGGAGACCCATAGGAAGTTGCCAAATTGGTAGCCCGGATCGCCTCACAGCGGCAAAGCCCGGACCTCCGGTATCCAATCGGGAGAGGAGTGAAGAAGAATATTTTCATGAAAAATTTTTTGCCGTGGAAAAAGATTGAGGCTGCTATACTATCGAGGCTTTTTAAGTAATTTAACGCTTGTATCTTTGTAGTGAACAAAAACAAAGGTTTCCTGGCGAGAAGTCGATTAGAATCACTCTATTGGACAAAATGTAGCGATTCCTCTGACATATGGTCGATTAGAAGCATTCTATCGGACAAAATTCAGAGATTTCTCTGACTAAGGTAGATTAGAAGCAATCTATTGGACAAAATTGAGTTGGTCCCTTTGACGTAAAGTCGATTAGAACCATTCTATCGGACAATATAAAGGGAATTCCTTATTGAAAAGTCGATTAGAACCATTCTATTGGACAAAATTCAAAGATTACTATTACGTAAGGTCGATTAGAAGCACTCTATTGGACAAAAATCAGAGATTTCTATTACGTAAGGTCGATTAGAAGCACTCTATTGGACAAAAATCAGAGATTTCTATTACGTAAGGTCGATTAGAGCCATTCTATTGGACAAAATTCAGAGACTACTATTACGTAAGGTCGATTAGAAGCATTCTATTGGACAAAATTGAGTGGTCCCTTTGACGTAAAGTCGATTAGAACCATTGTATCGGAACTGTTCTATTGAAATAGTGTATAGCCCGTCAAATTCATTTAAACCAGCCCTTTTCCTTCGATTGTTTAATGGCTTCTATCCGGTTGGTTACATCGAGCTTATCCAATATTGTGGAAATGTAGTTTCGGACTGTTCCTGAAGTGATGCTGAGCTGGCTTGCGATTTCTTTTGTGTTTCTGCCGTCCGCCACCAACTCCAACACTTCCTTCTCGCGTTCAGTCAGCGGGTTTTCCTCGCCGTAAACATCATCCATCAGTTCAGGCGCATAAATACGCCTCCCTGCCATGATGCTCCGGATTGAGCTTGCAAGCTCCTCACTCGGGCTGTCCTTCAGCAAATAACCGCTCACCCCCGCTTTTAATGCTCTCTGAAAATAACCTGAACGGGCAAAAGTGGTTAAAATGATGACTTTACACCCAAGATCTTTGAGTTCCTCCGCCGCTTCGAGCCCTGTTTTTCCGGGCATTTCGATGTCCATTACACAAACATCCGGCTGATGATTGCGGGCAAGGGCGACGGCTTCTTCCCCGTTGCTCGCTTTTCCGACGACTTCCATATCATCTTCAAGATTAAGGAGCGAACCTAAAGCTCCCAAAAGCATCCGCTGATCTTCCGCAATGACGATTCGAATCATATAAGCTGCTCCTTTACGATTTGTTTTACATTTGGAATTTTGATGACTAAAGCAGTTCCATCCTGCTCAAAAAGTTCCAAAGTTCCGTTCACAAATTCCAGGCGCTCCCTCATGCCGATCAGACCATTGCCTTTGACAAAGTCGTTTTCCGACACCCCGCCAACGCCATCGTCCCTTACAATGATGATGAGTTCGTTTTGGGACTGTTCGATGGAAATATAGCAGGTTTCGGCCCCGCTGTGTTTGACCACGTTGTTGACAGCCTCCTTTAAACACATGCTCAGTATGTGCTCAGTTAACAGAGGTACATTCGATAAGGTATGTTCTTCGTTGTACACAAGCTCTATTTGGGCTGCTTTAAGCAACTGTTTTACGTAAATGATTTCATCCTTCAATCTGATGCCGCGCATTTGTGACACCATTTTCCGCACTTCATTCAATGCGGTCCTTGCCGTTTGCTGCACATCCCGCAATTCACTTCTGGCTTTCTCTGGGTCTTTATAAATCAATTTTCTGGCGAGGTCGCTCTTTAAGCCAATTAGTGAAAGCCTTTGGCCTAGCGTATCGTGAAGGTCACGTGCAATCCTCTGCCGTTCCTCTAGCTTTACCAATTCTTCAATCCGTTTATGGGCATCTTCAAGCTTTTCCTCAAGCTGCCCCCGCTCCTTCCGGTTCCGCATGCTGAATGGGAGCAGGATGACACTGATCCAAATAATAATAATGAATGGCAATTGCTTTAAAAACAGTTCATCAGGCTGGAAAAATTTAAAGTTGATCGAAACGGTATAGCTGATCAAGTGAAGGACGTACAAAAAAATAAACGCGAAACGGTCTTGCATGTTACCGATCAGGTAAGCAATAAAAAAGGCGAAATACACATAACTGAACAGGGCTGTCGACGCAAAAGAAATGCCGACCAGGATGACAGTCCACAAATAAACGGGCCACTTGTTTGATAGCAATGCCAGCCGGTAACTTAAAAAAAATGCTATTGTCAAAATGATCCCAACGACAATCTCGGCCGTTGAGGAAGACTGGAAAATAAAATAAAACGGCAAAATACAAAGTATTGTCCAAATATAGGGAGAAATCCCAGTACTTTTTAATAGCACCCAGTACTTTTTAAACATCATAGAACCTCTTTTTTTGTCATACTGTCATTTTACCATAATGGCCTTCACTGATTGAATGCAAAGACTCCCCTGCAAATTCTCACAGATAAGGGGAGTCTCCTACAATGTATTTTCTAAATTCCAGGCTTTGTGTGCACTGAGACACTCTTTAAAGACTTGATGTCTTTATAGCCAATAAATTTTTTGTTTTGCTCATCCCAAAGGCGGAACTTCAGTGAGCTGAGGCTTGTAGCCAGAGTGATCGTTGGTACATTCTGCAGAGGTGCAGAATGATTGTGCGCATCTTCGAGCTTATAATTTGGCACCCTTGGGCTTAAATGGTGGACATGATGGTAGCCAATGTTTCCTGTCAGCCATTGCAGTAATTTTGGAAGCTTATAAAAAGAACTTCCTTCCACTGCTGCTTTCACGTACTCCCAATGTACATCTTCTTCAAAATAGGCATCCTCGAATGTGTGCTGGACATAAAACAGCCAGACACCTGCAGCACCGGAAATCCAAAAGATGGGACCCTGTACCAAAAGGAATTCCTGCCATCCGATTGCCCAGCAAAGGAGCCCAATCAGCGTTACGATGGCAATATTTGTGATATATAAGTTGATCCGTTCCTTCTTCCTTGCACCTTTTCTGTTGAACCGATTCTTGATAAGAAAAACATATACCGGGCCTACAACAAACATGACGAACGGATTACGGTAAAGCCGGTAAGCAAGACGAGTCCAAAATGACGCCTGCAAATATTCCTCCACAGTAAGTACCCAAATGTCCCCTGTACCCCGCTTGTCCAAATTACTGCTAGTAGCATGGTGAACAGAATGGTCGTGCTGCCATTGTTCATATGGGTGCATTGTTAAAATGCCCGTGATTGTGCCGAGTACTTTATTTGCCTTCCGGTTCTTAAAAAAAGAGTGATGGCAGCAATCATGAAAAATGATAAAAATCCGCACCAAAAACCCCGCGGCAACAACCGATATCCCTAACGATAAAAAGTAGGATATATCAAGGCTCAGGTAGGCCAGGTACCATAGCAGGACAAAAGGCACAATTGTATTTACGATCTGTATGATACTGTCCCTTGTATTTGATTTTTCATAAGGGGCAACCTGTTTCCTCAATTGTTTCGTGTTATCAGTCGACATTTTATATTATTTCCCCTTCCTTAGTGTTGTTAATTATAATTATAAAGAAGTAAAGTGTACCTGTGCAGTAGCACGTGTCATGCACAATGCATGATAAATGTCATGTTTGCAGGGCCGGAATGACTGCCTGCATTTTATTTATTCTGCATCCAGAATATTATAGTTGAACCCCTAAAAATAAAGAGAGGTGCAAAAGCACCTCACTAGTCATTATCTTTATCTGTTTTTTCTTCCTTATTCAATTCCTGTAAGGCTACGCGCGCTGCCTTGTTCGGCTGATCGTCTTCAAGAAAGTGTTTGAGCATGGATAATTTGTTATCCCAGTATATTTCGAAATACTCGAGCCAATCGCGCAATTCGTTCAATGGCTGAGGATTAAGAAGGTATCTTGTCTCCCGCCCTACTTTCCTCTCATGTACAAGGCCAGCCTCAGATAAAATGCGCAGATGCTTGGAAACAGCTGTCCTGCTCATTGGAAAATGCCCGCTTATCGCGGTGACAGGCATCTCCCGATCGCTTAACAATTTTAATAATTGTCGGCGTGTTGGGTCGGCGATAGCCTGGAAGACATCATGTTTAACAGCCGCGCACATTATGCCTCGACATACTGACGCAGTGATTTATCAACCAAGCCTGTCCACCCATTCTCCATATTATTGCGGACGACGGAATGAGGTGCGCCGAATTCAGTGACTTTATCAGCATCCCAACCAGAGTGCATAATCGTTAACTCTGTCCTGCCGTCTACTTCTTTTAAATGAAAAGTAAGTGTCCAGTCCTTACCCCAGTTAAAAGAAAGAGTGTTTGCAGGATCTAACTTCGTCACTTTGCATGGTGACATTCCGAATTGGGCTGCGTTTAAATGAAATTCGTGGCCTTCAACAGGTTGAAAGTCGTTAGGCATAAACCATGCGGCCAGACCTTCCGATGTAGCAACAGCATCCCATACCTTACCGATTGGGGCGTTAAAAACTTCCTTGCGTATAATATCTGATAATTGTTCTTTCTTTTCCATGTAATAACCTCCAGATAGCATTATGAAACCATTTGGTTTCATATTTACAAATACTATATAATAGCTTTTAAAAAGCATCAAGGGCATCTTTTTTTGGAAGGGCACACGCCACATGCGGGGTTACTTGCAGGTATGGACGGACACTATGAAAACGTTCGGTGACCTGCCTCCAATCTTCTATAAAAAATGGCCACAAATTAGGACGGCGCCTTACAGCTAAAGGATGGTAAGCAACGGTTGTCTGAAAACCCCGGACATCGTGCCATTTGCCCCTGAATGTCTTCACTTCAGCACCGGGGTTTCGAAAAAAAAGACTGCACTGCCACGTTGCCCAAGCAAACGAGCAGCGAAGGTTTTTTTGCGAGCAGCTGCTGGTCAAGATGCATCATGCAGGCATTCCGTGCATGGTCTTTATCATAAGCCCTGAAAGGCTTTCTTTTTAAAATATAGGTAATATATATATTATCCATGAATAAGCCAGCTTGATCAGCCGCTTGTTGAGGTGTTTGCCGGGTTCCGCAAACAAAAGGATTTCCGTCGCGGTCCTCACGTGCTCCCGGATTATCAAGAAGGACCAAGATTGGTGCTTCAGGATTACCTTCCCCCCAGACCATCCGCCTTCCATGTTTGTAAAGGCCACAATCACGGCAAGCTTTCTGGTCACCTGGAGTTGGTTCCTCAGGCCATATCACTGGACAAAAATCCGACATTCTTTTCACTTCCAATTAATATAACTTTGATAAAAGATATTGTGCCCGGTTCTATCTTTCTTTAATAACGATATAACGAAGTGAAATTAACACACTGGCTCTGAATAAATCACAGAATGATAAAGATTCAGGATGTAAAATGCTACTTTGATGTGCCTTCTTTAATTCCTAGTCAAAGTACCAATGAACAGAAAAAGATAAGCGGTGTATCACTTTCTTATTAATAAATGGTACCTAACGTTCATTTTGAAACACGAGTTGTAAGCCGAGTCCCAGATAGATCACTCCTATAATCTTACCCTGCCAGCGCGAAAAGCTGTTTTTCTTTCTTGATATCCATATGCTTACTGACCCTGCTATAAAAGCTATAAAAGTAGTATATAAAATGCTCATCAAAACAAAGGTAAGCCCCAGAATCATCAGTTGATAAACGACCGGCAACCCGTCAGGACGGACGAATTGCGGCAGGAATGCGAGGAAAAACAGTGCCGTTTTAGGATTTAGCAATTCTATCAAAATAGCTTGCCGAAATGACCTTGAAGGGTCTGTTTTTTGAACTACTGGGATATCAAGACTTGCAGGTTTATCAAGAAACGCTTTTATACCAAGGAACACGAGATAAAATGCACCAAGATATTTCACCACATCAAAGGCAAGGGCCGAAGTCATCAGAATCGCTGATAATCCAAGAACAGACGCCAAAGTATGAATCAAATCACCGACCGCTATCCCCATACCCGTAAAAATCCCGGCGTTCCTCCCTCCTCTCAGGCTTTGGCCTACAGTCAGAAGCACGGCTGGGCCTGGAATGAGGAATAACGTCAACACCACTAATACAAACATCAACATAAAGTTCTCTCCTTCTAAAATTTCTTGATCCTACGCAACTCTGTACATAGAACATTTCTGAATTATTGTATAATTTTCGCATGCCGGGGATATGGATATTTTTTTAATAAATGGGAAATCTAGAGAAGAAACGTAAGTCCATTTCCATCAGGGGGTTATTAAGAATGAATTTATACAACAACATGGAATTTGAAATGACAAGCTCCTTCATTCCGAACATCAGTAAATCGGACAAATTAAAAATATTGGAAATTACCAGTGATAAAGTGGTAATAAAGATGGAAAATTCTATTTGCCGGGGAGTCTTTCCGTTGGATAGCTTCCAATATTGGATTAAAAAAGGAGCGCTCATCCAAATCGATGATCATGAACAAAAAACATCGTAGGAAATTCTGCGCAAGGCTTCCAGCTGATCTTCAGTGAAGCTGGAAAGCTTCCTTGTACACGAACAACTACTATTCTGCCATTTTTTCAATCTAACACATAAAAACCAGTGTGCTCTACAGACTCCATCATACCCTAAAGAATGCAACGAAGAAATCCTGAATAAATTCTTTTCATTTCCACCAACGTATTATTTTTTTAATAATAAAACAACTTTTACTCATAATAAAGTTATTTTGTATAATACAGAGTTTCATATCTTAAAAATCAGTGTTTATGTACGAGTTAACGAAAAAAACTTTATGGTATGCTGATAAATTTCACGCCATGCCATAAAGTGTAAACATGTTCATTGAACATCTGGCCCTGCCCCGGCCATTCCTGCATTCGGATGATCCGGTGAGCTTCCAGGCCCATTGCCCACAAAATTTTGAGGTACATTCGGGCTGGCGTTGTTTATTTCATCTGTTCCGGCTAAAGCATCTTGCCGACGTTCAGGGCGAACATCTGCTTCCGGTTTGTTATCTTGATGGAACATTATTATTACCTCCGAGTATTTAACCGGGATTCCCGATTATTTATCTTCCCCTCGTGTCTCCGCCACTGAGGCCTGCCGGGTCGATTGCCTCAGGATCACCTGTACTTGGTTCACTGTTTTTCCGATTGGCTTTTTGATTGTTTTTATATTCAACATCTCTGTCCATATTTCTTGCGTTTCCCAATAGCTCATCATTGCCGTTTTTCATAAGGTACCCTCCAATTCTGCTTTTGTGCTCACGGCTTTTTCTAAACGCCGATGGTATGAGTCTGCATACGTTAATGATCTGTTTTTTCACCAATTACGGCCTCTCGGGTTAGACGGGCATTGTTTAAGCCAGTGTCGCTAAAAGAATCATCACTATTTAAACGGCCCCCAATTGGTCCTCCATCCATATCATTGTTTTCATTGTGCAGGTTTCCTGTTGGGTTCTTGCTCTTCCTTTCTGCCATAAGATCACCTCCCCTTGAACAAAAATACGCAAATATTATGTGCTGTTTTCTATGTTGATATACGGCCAGTCCGGTTCATGAGACTTTACATATGGGGAATATCTCCTGTCTGTAAGGTTAAGACAAACAGAAAGAGAGCTGGCAATGCCAGCTCCCTAATTTTCATATATGGCTATTTAACTTGAATCAGGATTTTACCTCATATACATCCTGGCTCGAC
The DNA here is from genome assembly GCF_002860205.1 of Bacillus sp. T33-2. GTDB lineage: Bacteria > Bacillota > Bacilli > Bacillales > Cytobacillaceae > T33-2. The sequence continues at coordinate 11,989 of NZ_PGVB01000061.1, read as the reverse complement.
TCAATCACAAACTCAGGCCTGGGCTTGCCGAGATTCGCTTTATGACCAGCGATATGGTCCGGATGCTTTTCCCAGTTCTTCCAATCCTCCTCTGACTCCCAGTGAATCAACACGAGGACTTCCTCATCGCCCCGCCGGCTTTTTTTGACTAATACTTGCTTATCTATAAACCCTGGCTGCTGTTCGATCAAACTTCCCTTTTTTGAAAAACGTTCGACCATTTGGCTCGAGAATCCTTCTTTTACATGCAACCGTTTAATTTGATAAAACATGTTAACCCCTCCATGGGTAGCAGGACCCATATTATAAGGCAGATTTTACTTCTTCAATCATTGCCTGGAATGACTGCAACCCGCCGCCGCTTAAGTACCAGTTCTTTCCGTCCAAATAAATGATTTTGTTCTCTTTATAAGCAGCTGTCTTTTTAACAAGCTCGTTTTCAATTGTTTCTTTTGCTCCGACATCGCCGCCTACCGCAGCAGAACGGTCAATCACGAACAGGATATCTGGATTCTTCTCTAAAATATATTCAAAGGTAATGCTTTGGCCATGCTGGGATACTTCAATTTGCTTATCACTTTGTTTGAACCCAAAAACATCATGGATGAAGCCATAACGAGAATTTGAACCGAACGCACTTACTTTTCCTTCATTGGCTAACAGAATTAAAGCTTTTTTATTCGAAGCCGCTGCTTCTTTATTTATCTCGTCAGCACTTGCTTTTATTTCTTTCAGCTTGGCGGCAACTTCATCTTCTTTTTCAAAAATTTCACCAATCAGATTCATGTTTTTCTCGAAAGAATCCATATAATTAGCAAAATCCATGTCAACGAATACTGTTGGAGCGATTTCCGCAAACTCATCGTAAAGTGCAGCCTGCCTTGAAGAAATGAAAATCACGTCAGGCTCAAGTGAATGGATGGCTTCAAAATCAGGTTCTTTTAAGCTTCCTACATTCGTGTACTCTTTTCCAGCATATTTCTTCAGGTAGTCAGGGACAACAGCTTGTGGTACACCAGCCACATCTACACCAAGCTCATCGAGTGTATCCAGCACGCCAAAATCAAACACAACTACTTTTTCAGGATTCTTTTTAAGAACGGCTTCCCCATATTGGTGTTTAATGGTCATTTCCTTCGACTCAGCAGCTTTGCTTTCTTTACCAGTTGCGTTAGTCTGTGTTTCCTTTGAACCGCAGGCAGCTAATACAAAAATCAGTGTAAAAATAAGGGCAGCGAAACTCCATTTTTTCATTTTATCTTCTCTCCTTTAATTATGAATTAAAATAAACGCAGATTCGGCAATTGTTCATTTCCTGGATTGGGATATCCATATCATATATTTCTTTTAATGCATCTGATTGAATAATTTCCTGGGTTGGTCCATCTTTGACGACTTTGCCATCCTTTAGTGCGACGATGCGGTCAGAATACACCGAAGCAAAGTTGATGTCATGCAAAACGATGACTACTGTTTTTCCCAATTCATCGACAAGGCGGCGGAGAATCTTCATAATTTGGACTGAATGCTTCATATCCAGGTTATTAAGTGGCTCATCCAGCAAGATGTAGTCTGTATCCTGGGCGATGACCATTGCGATGAAGGCACGTTGCCTCTGTCCCCCGGAAAGCTCATCGAGGTAACTGTCCTGTATATCGGTGAGGCCCATGTATTCGATTGCTTGATCAACGATCCGGTCGTCCTCAGCCGTCAACCGTCCCTTTGAATACGGGAATCTGCCAAAGGAAGCCAGTTCCCGGATCGTCAGCCTTACATTCATGTAGTTTGACTGCTTCAAAATCGAGACAGATTTCGAGAACTCATTGGACTTCATCTTCCGGACATCTGACTGGTCAATCAGCACTTCACCAGTATCTGCATCCAAAAGCCGGCTCACCATGGAAAGCAGCGTCGATTTCCCTGCACCGTTTGGACCGATGAAGGACGTTATCTGGCCGCGCTTAATGTCAATTGTCACATCCTCAACCACACTTTTTTTACCGTAAAACTTTGACAGTGAACGCACTTGAATCATGTTGACCTACTCTCCTTCAACAGCAAATAAATGAAGTAAACACCACCGACGAAATTGATGATGACACTAAGCGTAGTCGAAAAGGTGAACACCCTTTCCACCATCCATTGGCCTCCTACAAGCCCAATGACACTTATAACAACGGCACCACTTATCAGAATGCTATGTTTGTATGTTCGAAAAGTCTGATACGCCAGGTTTGCAACAATTAATCCGAAAAAGGTGACAGGACCCACCAATGCGGTAGAAATCGAGATAAACACTGCGACCAATACAAGCATTTTTTTGATAATGGAATCATATGGAACGCCAAGATTGATGGCATTGTCACGCCCCAGTGATAAAACGTCGAGATAGGATGTGTAACGCCATGCATAAGCGATCAGCAGTGCAACCAATCCCACAGCCAGCCATACTAAATCAGAATTAATATTATTGAAGCTTGCGAACATTCTATCCTGCACAATCTGGAACTCATTTGGATCAATAAGCACCTGCAAGAAGGTTGAAATGCTTGAGAAAAAGGTTCCGACGATGATTCCTACAAGAAGCAGGAAATATACCGGCTGATTGCCTTTTTTAAAGAGCAGATTGTACAGAAGAAAAGCAAATACAACCATTGTAGCTACAGATATTGCAAAGTTCAATTGCTTATTCACCACAGTGAGGTGGCTAGAGCCAAGGAAAAAAATGATGAAAGTTTGCAATAGCATATAAAGAGAATCCAACCCGATAATGCTGGGGGTCAAAATCCTGTTATGGGTGATCGTTTGGAACACCACTGTTGAGTATGCAATCGAAAGAGCCGTCAGTATCATTGCAGCTACTTTCATGGCCCGTTTAGGCAAGGCATAATCAAAACTTCCGTTTAAATCGTGAAATAAATAAATGCCGCAGATACCGGCTGCCACTACCATGAGTAGCATTATTTTGAATGAATTACGCATAGGCCTTCCTCCTGAACAGCAGATACAGGAAGATGCCGCTTCCAATCACGCCTACCATCAGGGAAATCGAAATCTCATATGGGTAAATGAGGACCCGGCCCAAAATGTCAGTAACCAACAAGAAGTTAGCTCCAAGCAGTGCTGTGTGCGGCAATGTCTTTCTAAGGTGGTCACCTTTGAAAATCGAAATGATATTAGGGATGATCAATCCCAAAAAGGGGATCATGCCTACCGTGAGCACGACTGTCGCTGTTATTAGAGCTACAAGAATCAGCCCGATATTCACCACACGTTTGTACGCAAGCCCAAGATTTTTCGAAAAATCCTCCCCCATTCCTGCAACCGTAAAACGGTTCGCAAACAAATAGGCTAACAATATTACAGGAATGCTTATGTAAAGCAGTTCATACCGGCCTTTCATAACCATCGAGAAATCTCCCTGCAGCCAGGCGGACATATTTTGGATCACATCCGCGCGATAAGCAAAAAATGTTGCGACTGAAGAAAGAATATTCCCGAACATCAGGCCTACAAGCGGAATGAAAATCGCATCCTTGAACTTGATCCTGTCGAGGATTTGCATAAACAGAAACGTACCAGCAAGCGCAAAGGCAAAAGCGATCGCCATTTTTTCAAGCATGGAAGCATTAGCGAAAAAAAGCATTGAAACTAAAATCCCAAGGCGCGTGGCATCCAATGTTCCGGCCGTGGTCGGAGAAACAAATTTGTTTCGGCTCAGCTGCTGCATGATCAGTCCGGCTATGCTCATCCCTGCTCCAGCGAGAAGAATGGCAATTAACCTTGGAATCCGGCTGATCAGGAAAATCTCTGTCTGCTCCGATTGAAAATCGAAAAGTTCCATTGGTGTTATGCTGCTTGCTCCAACAAAGAGTGAAAGTATAGAAAGTACTAGCAGCGCTATAAGTAAGTAACGTTTCTTCATGTGGCATCCTCAACTTCTCTAAATCGAACTAACAATGATAATCATTATCAACTTGTTTATATCTCAATAATAGAGAGGTATTTTCATATTGTCAATGAATAATTGAGAACGAATTTCATTTGTTTGTGAATTTGTTACAATTATGTGATAATTTAAAGCAGGTGCTGCTTATTCCGTGGACTAAAAAAAGGCCCCCGAAGAACAGTCGGCTGGCCGGACGTGCGGTTTTATACTAATTGGGTAATTTAATTCAATGCGAAATCAGGACTAATTTTTAACCTTCTTGTTATGCTTCTACTACATATAAAATTTATCTCTAAAGGCCATGATGGACATTTCCCAGTCCAGCTGGTTCGGTTTTGTCCATTAGAGCCCATATGATGGACATTTCTCCGGCCGATTGGCCGGATTTTGTCCATCAGAACGTTTCTGAAGGACACTTTCCCGGCCAGCGCACATCCCTTTGTCTTATAAACCCACATCACAGGATCGATTTAGCCCCATCCATATCTATTTTGCTCGGTCTGAAGGATTTAAAGAGATTCACGGTCTGCTCAACTTAGTACCACTCGTGTAAAGTGATCATCTTCATGGCGTGCAAATTGTTCGTGGACCTCCGTTACATGCCTCTCTTCCCCGTCGATTTCCATCAGGTCGCCAATCATATATTCTCCTGCCCAGTCCGGGTATTGCTTTTTTATTTCATCAGCTGTGGAAACTTTGACAACTGCTCCATCGATAAAGAATTGAAAAAAGTGTTCGCCCATATTTTTGATTCCTTTCTGTTTTTTCTGTAAAAAAAAGAAGGCTTATCCGCCTTCTGTATGTGTCAAGGTATATTTTATGCTGTTTGCAGACTTATGTAAGGCTTAATTTGTCTGCTTCATTCAAAATCGTCAGGGTTCTTCTCTTCCAATATCCCTTTTTTTGAGTCCAGATATGCTGGTGGCTCTTTTGGATCTGATGCTGGTGATAAGATATTCCCATCCGCATCATATTTTATTTTACTTTTTTCGTCCTTCATCTCAATCACCTCCCTTGTTCATAGAATTCCCTAATATTGGTGAAATATTATAGATTTCAGAAGTAAATTCTGAATTCCATTGTTGGTATTGGAACCATTAAGCATATAAAAGCCGATATATTAAAAATCTCTCGTTGGCATAGTCTTTAGATAAAACCGGCAGTTTTACTTCTCTCATCAGTTCAAAAGGTGTGCTATTTTCCAGAAAATAGATATAATCCTCTGAAGGAAAATATAAAATGAGGTCAACATTCCTCTCTGATTTTTCCACTGAAATCAATATATTTTTTACAACTTTCATAAAAACCTGGATGGAAAACGGGTTGAAAAAATAAAACCGGTTATCGGCGGAATCAATATCATACTCTTCCGCAAGGCAGTGATGGAAATGGATTTGGCTTTTGGCGTTTTTGCGTTTTTTTATGTAACGGGTTAGATTTTCAACCGCATCATGGTAAAAAAGATCATTCATTTCAATGCCTGTTACAGTAGCATCAAAGAAATAATGGGTATAAAACGCAAGCCTTCCTTTGCCGCTTCCAAAGTCCACAAGACAGTCGTTGCGATTGATTTCATAATGTTTGAATAATTCTTCTAATGCACTGAACGGCGTTGGTTCATAGCGATGATAATGATAGGACTTATTGAAACCCTGTTGATCTCCACCGGTACTTATATTCAGCAATTTATCAAAATACTGTTCCTTCATATTTTACACATCTTTCATAAGAAAATAAGCTGCTCAATCTTGCGAGCAGCTTTTTTCACCTCATACACTTGTCTTGCTAAACGATCGAGCTTATTTCTCTGCCAACTTTTGAGATGGATTTTGGGCAGAGGGTTTTCCGATAATGTCTTCCGCCTGCTTTGCCCTTTTGATAAAGAAAGACAGGACAAGCGCTAAACCAGCAATGAAAACAGTGACAAAAAATGCGTCATTTATGCCTTCCAAAGTTGCTTTCATGACGATTTGCTGCTGCATCTCAACCATGGCAGCTTCTGTTGGCGGTGCGCCTGCAGCATTCTTCATGGCATCTTCGGTGAGTTCCTGGATATGTGTCTCTGTCCGTATAGACATAATTGTGACCAGCAAGGCCGTGCCAATTGCCCCGGAGACCTGTTGAAGTGTATTGTTCATTGCTGTGCCGTGCGGATAATACTGTGCCGGCAACTGATTTAATCCATTTGTAGTAACCGGCATATTTACCATAGACATGCCAAACATACGGACAGTATATAAAATAATCAACTGTGTGTATGTAGTCTCAAGTGTCAGTTCGCTAAAATAATAACTTGTGATAACTGTGATAGCCAAACCAATGATTGCCAGCGCCCGTCCGCCAAATTTATCGAACAGTCTTCCTGTGATCGGTGACATAAAGGCCATCACAATTGCACCCGGCAGCATCATCAGACCCGCATCAAATGGCGAAATCCCCCGTATCGATTGGACATAGATCGGAGTCAGCAGCATGCCCGAGAACATTGCCATTATCACAACCATGGAAATGGCCGACGATAAGGCGAACATAGGGTATTTAAAGATCCGAAAATTAAGCATTGGCCTATCCTGCCTCAGCTGGCGCAAAATAAACCAAACCAATGCAATGACACCTATAATCAGTGTAGTGTACACTTCCGGGTCATCCCAGCCTTCAGACCCTGCGGAACTGAACCCGTATAATAACCCGCCAAACCCTGCACTGGATAATAAAAGCGAGAATAAATCAAGGCGGATGTCCACCTTTTCTTTTTTATCTTTGAGCAAGAAAAAGCCTATCAGAAGGATAGCAGCTGCTATTGGTGTGATAAAGTGGAAAAGCATTCTCCAGTCATAATGTTCAATGATCCAGCCTGACAAAGTAGGGCCAATTGCCGGCGCAAACATCAGGACTAACCCGAAAACGCCCATTGCTGTGCCCCGTTTTTCAATTGGAAAGCTTGTCAGCATCACATTCATCAACAATGGCATCATGATTGCCGTTCCTGAAGCCTGTATCATCCGCCCAACCAGCAATACAGAAAACGTATCTGCGCTGCCTGAGAGGATCGTTCCTAACGTAAATAACGCCATGGCTGAAAGGAACAGATGGCGTACGGAATACTTTTGGATTAAGAAAGCTGTAGTCGGAATCAAAATCCCGTTGACAAGCATAAACCCTGTGGTAAGCCATTGAACAATTGCCGGCTTTACCTTCAAATCAGTCATGATTGAAGGAAGGGCGATGTTTAATAAAGTATTATTTAAAAACGCGATAAAGGCTCCGACGATCAGGATTGCAAGAATCCCGTATGGCGGACGCCCTGTGTTTTGTTGCGAATGATCCATTGTGTTCCTCCTGTATACGATAAGTTCATTTTTTTGTACCCTTGTTACACACAGACAATATATTATACCACCAGTACAAAATGCGCAATAAAAAAAACCGGTTTTTTTCAGGGTTTGTGCTAAGGGATTAAATATTGTATTATAATTTCTATACTGACTGTCCAACTAAAATAAGGTGATGAGATGAACGACAGAAAACAGCATGTTATCGAAATGGCCCACCAACTATTTATCGACAAAGGCTTTCAAGCCACTTCCATCCAGGACATTTTGGAGTACAGCGGAATTTCCAAGGGAACATTCTATAATTATTTTTCCTCTAAAAATGAACTATTAATCGCACTTATTAAAACGATTTACAAAAGGATGGAAAAAGACCGGAATGAACTGCTGATTGGCCAGGACCCTTCCAATATTGAAATTTTCGTAAAACAGATGGTATTGCAGTTGAAGACTAATAGAGCCAATAAATTATTTTCCCTTTTCGAAGAAGTCATTTTCTCAAATGATCCAGACCTTAAACAATTTATCAAAGAAGGACAATTGCGAACACTGCACTGGTTGACCAAGCGTTTTGCAGACATATTTGGTGAAACGAAGAAACCGTATTTGTTGGATTGCGCCATCATGTTTGTGGGCATTTTGCAGCATAACCTCAAATATTACACGTTGGCACATGGTTCAAAAGCCAGTATCCATAAAGTCGTCCATTACAGTGTAGAGCGGGTCGTATCAATGGTTAATGAAGTGGCGGAAACAGGTGATCAATTAATGGAACCAACCCTCCTGAATAAGTGGCTGCCAGAATGCAATAAAACTAGACAAACTTTTCAGAAGGACCTAAACCACACTGTTTTATCAATGAAAAAAACACTAAACCATATGGAAGAACAAGCGAAATATATTGAGTTATTGGACTTTATCCAGGATGAACTCATCCATTCCACTAACCCGCGGGAATATTTGATAAAGAGTGCTTTGTCATCCTTGGATGGAGGTCAGACACCTTTTGGAGAAACGGATCTGAAAGAACTGAATCGGCTCATTGTACGTTTTTTTCAGCAGGATCAATAAACATCCCTTATGAGTAATAGCTGAAAAATATGGCATAAAAAAACACCCCTGTTAGATAGTCCAAGACGACTGACAGTGGTGTTTTCATCGAAGAATGCGGTTTAACTCTTATTGAGCTGATTTTATGATGTGCTGCAGTCCGGCGTAGGCAGTCGGAAATGTAAGAATATTGTTCCTTATCTCCCTGGCTAACATCACCAACTTCGGACTAATGCCAACAAGGACACATTGAGATCCGATTAATCTAAGGGAAATCAGTTAATTTTTAAGCTCATTTTTTGTTTCGTTTTCAAATTCGAAAAACACCGCTTAAGTCGAACAAAACATATCTTACGCTATTGAATGCACATTCATTCAATACAGAAGAGATCACCTTGTCGGCACGTTCCTCATTAAACTTGCCTATCCAAGGTACAGCAATCGTATCTTCCCATATTGTAATTATTAGTAAAGAGCATTAATCAGCTGCTCCTTCTCTTTGTCTTCCGCAGCTTTTGTAGTGACATCCATCAGCATAACGACATATCCCTGTACATCACCGGTTTCATCTTTTATCGGCATCATTACAATATCAGCTACGAAACGGTCCTTGATCGTAATAGCAGCCTTTCATACGCTGCGTTCCCTGTTCTTAATCATGCTTATGATATGGAATAACCCAGTTATTGCGGCTGCTGGATGGCGTTTTTTCTATTTTTCCTGTCTAAATAATCCTCTTATTCGGACTACCTCTGGCTCCTTCCTGGCTTCGCTGTCCGAATTACCCTCTCTCTTTCGCACTGCTCCATGGAATTACATGCTTGCCCTGTCCGAAAAAGCCTATCAATTTTACTATCCAATCATCTGCGTCTGTACTGTAATTTTCCGCTATTAAATATTTATTACTAGAACCAAAGCACATCATGTTTAAAAACATACCTACGTTTCAATACTTAAAGGGATGGGATAACGGGCCCTGCTTATCCTACTGAAAAACAACTATTAATAAATGAATGCGTTAAAAAAGACGGTCATGGTCAGCATGCAAAGGAGAAGATTATTATGTCAATGAACGGACAAGTTCCCCATGAGAAAGGGTTAGACCATACTATCGATTTGCTGCGTGATGGTTATCTGTTTATTAAAAACAGGGTTGACGTTCTAAAGTCCGATGTTTTTGAAACTCGTTTATTCGGGCAGAGGGTGATTTGCATGACCGGAGAAGAAGCCGCAAAAGTGTTTTACGATCCGGAACGGTTCGTGCGAAAAGGTGCTGCACCTATGCGCGTAAAACAATCACTTTTTGGCGTTAATGCCATCCAGACTATGGATGGCGAGGCGCATATACACCGTAAGCTCCTCTTTATGTCCCTCATGACACCCGCTCATCAAACTAGGCTCGCGTCGCTTGCGATGGATGATTGGGAAGCTGCGGTCAGTAAATGGGAACGTGCAGAAACGGTTGTTCTGTTTGAAGAAGCAAAGAAAATTTTATGCAGGATAGCTTGCAACTGGGCAGGAGTCCCTCTCCAGGAATCCCAGCTCAAGAAGCGTGCCGACGATTTCCACGCTATGGTTGATGCCTTTGGAGCTGTCGGTCCGAGACACTGGAAAGGAAGAATGGCAAGAAACAGGGCTGAAGAATGGATCAGCAAGATCATCAACGATGTCAGGACTGGCAAGCTGTTGGCTGCAGAAGGTTCTGCAGTTTATGAGATGGCTTTTCACAGACAGTCTGACGGCCTCCTGCTTGATACGAAAATAGCTGCGGTAGAGCTTATCAATGTGTTACGTCCGATTGTTGCGATTGCAACCTTCATTACGTTTTCAGCCTTAGCATTGCATGAGCATCCAGAGAGTATAGAAAAGCTGCAATCAGACAGGGGCGAATTTCTGGAAATGTTCACACAGGAGGTACGGCGCTATTATCCGTTCACCCCATTTCTTGGGGCAAGGGTAAAGGCGGATTTTATCTGGAAACAATGTGAATTCAAAAAAGGAATGCTTGTCCTTCAGGATATTTATGGTATGAATCACGACTCCCGGATCTGGGAGCGCCCAAATGAATTCAGGCCGGAGAGGTTTAAGGGCTGGAAGACCAATTTATTTGATTTCATGCCCCAAGGAGGGAGCGACCCTTCAAAGGGACACCGATGCCCGGGCGAAGGAATTACAATAGAGGTGATGAAGTCGAGCCTCGATTTTCTGTCAGGCAATATTGATTTTGAAGTCCCGCCTCAGGATTTAAGCTATAGTCTATCAAAAATGCCTTCATTGCCTGAAAGCGGATTTGTTATGACCAATATTCGACGAAAATGAAGCCCCCTCTATTACCAAGAAAAACTGCGGCGAATCATTTATTAACACATTTAAAATAACCTGCAAATTTGCTTTGCAGGTTACCTTCGTCTGTTTAAAGGGGATTGATGCTCTCTTCAATCCTTTTTTAATATTCGCTTCAATAAAAAACCGGTTAATAATCCCGGAATAACACATAGCATCGGAAACCACATCGTCCCCAACAGGATTCCGAACAGTTTTACTCTTGTTGAAAACATAATCCCTACTGTGACAAAATATGCTGAAAACACGAAAGGAAGATAAGCATAAGGCTCTTTCCCCCCGCCTGCATCTTTAAACGCATCCCACATTGCAAAAAAATATAAACATGGGTAAAACATCAGCCATTGATAGTCAGCAGCTGAAATGGCTTTTTCAATCTCCCCGTTAAAACTAAAATAAATGACCTCGTTGAAATTGGCCTGCACATTGATGACTACTTCCAACAAGATGAAAAGTATTCCTTTTACATACTTTCCGTTAAGCAATTGACCGAATCCAGGAAGAGCTATGCTCCATATTAGTTTTTCTTTTACATCCACATCCTGCTATCCCCTTGCAATATCTTCTTGTATTTGATCAGGGGGGATTTTCCCAGCCATCCTTTGTAATATATCTTAATCAACCCCATTTCCCAACAATCACCGCCTAGTTTACTCTAATGCCTCCTTGGTAATATCTCCTAAAATTTTCAATTTATTAACTAAATCATTAGCTGACTGTTATGTTTCTCTGTTATATAAGCGGGTAAAGTTATATATGTTTTTTATCTAAGGAGGTTTACACATGCCACAGTACAAAGGTAAGGATAACCATGATGAACGCGACCAGTATTTTAAAGACCGGGCGGGGACTGACGAAGCAAGGTTCCATGTTGTGCCTCATGACGAGGAAGGCTGGGCTGTGAAAGCAGAGGGTGAGGAAAAGCCTGAATATACCACGGATTCAAAGTCGCAGGCTGTTAAAGAGGCTAAACGAATGGCTGAAGAGGCAGGAACGATGGCCATCATTCACGACGATGATGGAAAGATTGAGGAACAGCACAACTATCAGGAGCAATAGTTTGCTATACTTTTCAATCGCGGCCAGCAGATCCAAAAGTAAATAAAAGAAGAATACAATGAAAAAAAAAGCGGGCAAATCACGAGACTGCTGAAAAAGTCTTAATATGTCTTCGTGATTAAAAGGAAGAGGGATCTCTTCCTTTTTTTAGTCCACATGATTTAGATGATGAAGTAAAAATGGTATCATAGGGATAGAAAACATTTAGAAAATTGGTGAAACTATGCTACCCAAAAAAGAATTAAAGCTCAGTTCA
>NZ_PGVB01000060.1 GCF_002860205.1 Bacillus sp. T33-2 | reverse complement strand
CGACGGGTGATATGCAAAAATCCTTCTGAATTACGAAGAAAAACTTAAGTTCAATCTATATAGTAACACAATTGTTGCTTTGGGAAATCAATATAGCAGGACAGATTTCAGTCTGCTCACCGACTATTAGGAACGTACTCAGCCAATAATCAGAATATCCGTGACGGAGCACTTCAAAAACTGCAAAAATCAGAAATTGTTAAAGAAGTTTACCGTGCGATTTTAAACGCTATTGATACCAAAGAAAAAGATTCAGAGGAAGATATTCTTATAGTCAAACGACGCTTCTTCACTGAATCCTATAATAAAACGATTGAAGAATTTGCGAATGTTTGATTTGTGAACAAAGGAGAGCTGCAGTTATCCGCGATTCAATATGAAGGAACAGAAACTATTCCGAATATTGGGGGAATTATCAATAGCAAGCAATTTGATAAGTATAAGACCGTACATCCAGATGCAAAACCGTTGAAATATGGACCAGAAATGAAGCGCCAGTGGAGAAAGATATTAGATGAAGTAATTGTACCTTTGAATGAAGAGTCGAGATAAAATCGTTTTGAAATTAATGTTTTTCTTTCAAAGGAGTCGGAGTCCCAGAATTTTTATAAACATTTTATTATGATTACGCAGCTGGAATATTAGAGCTATTTACTTTGCTTAGAAGATGACACGGTAATTTAGAGGTATTATTTAGCTTAATTCTTATTAGTAGTGATTATAAAAAATCAACAGGAATGGGTGTATAAGAGGGATAATAAAATATTAGAAAGCGTATCAACAACAAAAAGATACGCTTCTTCAACTTTAAACAATTTTTGTTTGAGATTTCAACATAACGGGGTTTTATAGTAAAATTGTAATAGGTTGACTAAATAGGAAATTAGATATCTTTTCCTAAGAACGGAAGGAAGAAAGTGAAATGGAAATACTAGCTTTTGTTATCGTTGTCTTAATTTTAATTACATTTGTATTTATGTTACAAGAGATTTTAGCTATAAAAAATAATAACATAGATAGTAAACTTATGTTAAAAGAAAATGCTCAATACGAGGATTTTATTGAAGGCAAAGAATTATTAAAAGGAAGCAATGTGGTGGTAAAAGGTCCTCTAAGGGTTTATCCAAAGTTATTTGGAATCAACAATTTTCATGAGTTCTGTGTTGGAGTGCAGGAAACTAAAAAAATTATCATCACTAGTGACTGTCATAAAGCTACTATCTACATAGGGCCTTATAAATTTCTAGGAGAATTGCTTGTAGGAATGACTGGGTTTGAACTTGATAATTTTGAAATAAAAAAGAAGAAGGGCAGTATACATATTTTCAGAGAGTATAAAGAAATTTTTAATATATTGAATAGACTAGATGACCCCAACTTAGTACATACTCTAGGACAGTTGCTATTACATTGGGCTATATTTGATAAAATTGGTCCGGAGGGACTTGTATTTTCTAATAAGCAAAATGGCTACTTTATTGAAGGAGGGGTTACTAAGTCTAGTCTTGAAAAAAAGCGAGCTAAGCTATTAGAGAAGCACACGGAACACTTTTTTACTTATGAAGATTATATTGAAGAGTGTGTGTCACAAAGTACTGAAAAAAAATATAAATATGATTTACGTTTTAATAGAGAAGAATTACTCGTGCCAGAACTAGGAATAATGATAAAAGGTCCGATCTATATGTATACAAAAAAGTTTAATTTTACTGGCTTTGGAGCAGGCACACTTATCATTAAAGAGACAATAGATGTCATAATTAAGTTAGAACAACTTGCAGATCGGACAATTAAGGTAAAAAGTATTACAGTCAATAATCAAATAATTCCTATACAACGGAGCACTGAGCAATATAGTTTGCCTCACACTATTTATAATCTTCTTGAAGAGTTAGATAAGTTTTCGTTAGATCTACATACTTTGAAAGAAGCACTGTTCGAAATTTTAATTAGCATAGATGTGTTTAATGGTGCAATCAATAGAGGTTTCATTAGAGACGCAGATGAATATTCTTTCGTTGTAGATGATTATTACCTTATAGATTCGCAAATGGCTGGGTTTTTCGAAGAAGTGTTTTATAAGGTGCAACAAATTTTTATAGATTTAGATAGATTAAAAGGTAAAAAAGAACAAAATCAATTTGGAAATAGTAATTTTGGTTTTGAAAATGAAGACAAGATTGTTTATTATTTAAGAATTTTAGAATTAGATGCTAATGTTCGTAATTTTACAATTGTAAAGAGACAATATAAAAAATTAGCAAAAAAATATCACCCTGATTTAGCTAATGGAGACTCAGAGAAAATGTCCGAAATAAACATAGCATATGAAGCATTAGATTCAATCTTTAATGAATATGTGCATTCTTAAGAGATGTTAATTTTGAATATACTATATAGATTGACCTTAAGTTTTTCTTCGTAATTCAGAAGGATTTTTGCATATCACCCGTCGAAATAGAGACTTATCCTGAATGGGCGGTGAAATGTCATGAAATCCAATATTGACGAATTACAAGAGGTTGAAAATAGACTTAAAGGCGAAAAAACCCGTCGTATGTATGAACGTTACCAGGCGATTCGTCTGCACCTGATGGGGAA
>NZ_PGVB01000059.1 GCF_002860205.1 Bacillus sp. T33-2 | reverse complement strand
GGGAGTATAAATAATTTTGTGTAATTAGTTTTTGGAGCTAAATTATATATAAAGGCTTTACATGGAGTGGCGGGCATGATAGGCTTGGCTGCCAGGCGATGCCTGGGCCTTTTAGAAGGTATCGCCCAATCGCCAGAAATCATGCCCGCAGAGGCTCCGTGTCAAGCCGGCACAAAGCTTCGGCTCAAGCGTTAAGCTCTGCTTCCAACCTGTCCCCATAATAAATGGCCAGTTGTGATATACATTCTTTCCATCCTCTTACAGGCATAGTCCACTTCTTTGATATTTCCGTTGTCGCTAAATAAATGATTTTCCTCAGTGAATCATCTGTTGGATAGGCTGACTTGGTCTTGGTCACTTTCCTAAGCTGCCGGTGATACCCTTCAATTGTATTAGTGGTATAAATGAGCCTTCTAATTTCTGCAGGGTAGCTGAAGTAGGCGGTCAGCTCCAGCCAGTTTGTTTCCCACGATTTGATGATGATCGGATGTTTCTTGCCCCATTTTTCCTTGAAGTTGGAGAACTCTAATTCAGCTTCTTCAAGAGTGAGTGCCTGGTAGATTTTCTTTAAATCAGCCATTATTACTTTCTGTTCCTTATACGAAACGTATTTCATAGAATTACGAATTTGATGAATAATACATAGCTGGATATCTGTCTGTGGAAAAACCGTATTAATGGCATCAGAAAAGCCAGAAAGGCCGTCCTTACAGGCAATTAGAATATCCTGTACACCTCTGTTTTTGAGGTCATTACAGACTCCCAGCCAAAAACTCGCACTCTCATTTTCTCCAATCCAAATCCCCAGAATTTCCTTATGGCCAGACAAATTGATGCCTAATACACTATAGGCAGCCTTACTCACAATTCGGTTTTCTTTTCTTACTTTGAAATGAATGGCATCCAAAAAAACAATGGGATAGAGCCGATCCAATGGCCTGGATTGCCACTCTACGATAAGGGGCATGATTTTATCCGTTACCTTACTGACCATAGTAGGGGACACTTCAATTCCGTACAGATCCTGCATATGGTCTTCAATATCCCTTGTGGACATACCTTTGGCATAGAGGCCAATAATTTGATCTTCCAACCCATTTGATGTCGTTTCATATTTCTTAATGATGTGTGGCTCAAATTCGCCTTTTCGATCCCTCGGAATACGTAACTCTGTGTTGCCATACTTTGTTTTGACCGTCTTAGGACTGTATCCATTTCGGCTATTGCCAGAAAGGTCTCCTTCATTATCATGTTTCTTATAGCCTAAATGGTCATCAATTTCAGCTTCGAACACCTGTTGAATCGTGTCTTTAAACAAGGTCTTTAACTTTTCTTGTATATCTTCCACCGTGCGACAATCTTTCGCTATTTCTTCAGCCAACCAGTTTCTTTCGTTTTGCATAATTGATCATCTCCTTATTGGAAAGTATAACCAATTACACAAAACTTTTTACATTCTC
>NZ_PGVB01000058.1 GCF_002860205.1 Bacillus sp. T33-2 | reverse complement strand
CAACCGATGAAATAATTAGTGGATGTGATTTGTTTACTCAGTATTCCTCATAATTCCGCAAACGGGCGCGATTATTGAACATGAAGTAAAGGAGTTATCAGATTGTCGACAAAAGGGGTTCGGAATGGTCTTAATCCGAACCCCTTTTGTTAATTTTCCCCTTTTTTCTCCATTTTCAGTGTGAGTTGACCTCTACAGCCTCATTTTTATGCCATTTCTGGAGCTCGCCATGTCCAATTGGCCATCTTCTTCAAATTCATGGCAGCGAAAGTAAGCATCGCCTGCATGGACAATTTTTTAAGTCCCCTTAACGTTGTCCAACGCATACCATGCTTTTCTTTTGCATCTGCGAATACACGCTCAATCGTTTCCTTGCGCTTCGCATAGATAGGTTTTACATCTTTGTGATGACGAAGATGGTCTGCTTCTTCCACATATTCCTGCCAAATATGCAGGGCTACCACTTTTTGATGGTCCCTACTTTCTGTGCACTGCGATAAAAATGGGCAGGCTGCACATTTGTGCTTCGGTGATTTGTACTCACGATAGCCTTCCTTGTTCGTCGTTGAGTACTTCAGGACTTCACCGGCCGGGCATAGATAACAGTCGAAGTGTTCATCATAGACATATTCGTGCTTTCGGAAAAAACCATCTTTTGTACACGGCCGTGTATAAGGCATAGCCGGCGTCATTTCGTTATCAATCAAATACTTGGTAATGGCAGGTGTCTTATAGGCTGCATCTGCCGCAACAGCTTTGGGTTTTTCTATGGCAGGGAACTCATTATATTGCTGGTTATTCTGGTGAACTTGAAACCAATCTTTATTTAAATACTTTAAATTTATTTCCTTCAGCCTCTTCTGATCACCCAGAGGTTGGAAAATACGTTTCGATAACGGAGTATAATCCAGAATAACTATGGTTAACAATTGTACTTAAACTTAAGGGTGCTTGAGTTGAGGATCCAGCTGCCGCATCAGCGCAGCTTTTTCTTATTAAACTAAAGGACAATTAATCGATTCTAAGCATGAGGCCATATCAGGTTATTCCATTAAAGGGCGCATTTCCACAAAAGGGAATGCGTCTTTACTAAGGTTTGGCTAGATTGTCGAGTACTATCTGTCTATTTGGATATTTATGTTCAATCAAATTTATTGACTTTAATTCTTTTAAAACCAAGTAAAAGATTTTGATAATTAATCTTCTGCAATCGGGCGCAATTCTACAGCAAGAATTACGCTCTTTCTTTTTGTTAAGGGCCAGATTGTTGAGAAGGAGTTGCCGATTTTACAGAAGGTAAATTAATTTAAGATTAAGAGGTGAACCGTATCATAAGTAAATGAGGTTTTTATGAAAAAAGTAACAGCACCTCTAATTTTATGGAGAAGTGCTGTTTTGTTATTTGAATGCCTAGATGAACATTTGTTGCATGAATGGTTGTTTTCTTTTGCAATGAACTTAATTTTTTTGTTCAATTAGGATTTTCTTATCCAAATGAAGAAAACTATATGCACAAAATGGCTGAATTCCTCCACATGTGCTTTTGCTTACTTTAATATTCTCCTTTAATTACAAAAAACGAGCCCCGAATGGTTCCAGCTAATTTAGACTTCTGCCTAGCAAACTTGAACTTACCTTCTAACTCCTTTGGTATCTCCATCCCCTCAGAAAGTTTAAAACCAACTGCCCGCTTCTTAGGGTCATCAACCGTATACATGACGTTGACCCCGAGACCATCCTCATAAAAGACGTAGGCAAATTTGATATTTTCCACCTGAAAACGCGACGTTTCTAAAGGTTTGGCCGCAAACTCAAGATCACGTTCTTCTTTCAAAACTCGATTCACATAAACAAGGGTCTCCTGGCTTTCGCTAGCTGGTACCGCCGTAAATTCATGCTTGTATTTGTTCATAAAGTAACGAGCCTCATTAGCACGTAAACCAGCAAGTGCTTCTGCTACGGGTGAGGAACCTAAACCAACCGTAGACACATTTTTAAAATCAACGGTATAGGACAATTTCATCCCTCCTTTTATTTCTTTATTTCCTAACAACAGGAATCCACATTTCACCAAATACTAAGCCGTTTCGTTGCCCCATCTCAACCGATGCATTTGGCCCGCCAACATAGGCAAAATTCTTTGCTTCTGGCAAGACTTGACCAAAGGCAATGCCAGTAAGCATATTACTCAACTCTCCAGACGTCTCTGCTTCCCCTTTTACAACCAGGTATTCTCCTTTAGGAAATTGAATCACTCTGGATGCTTCTGGTAATGATGCCTCTGTCATGACGCCAGCATAATGCATCATCTTGTTATTCACCGCTTCATTCACGACAAAAATGTAATCATTTGTGGCTACGGCTTTTAACATGTCGAGCATTCCATCTTGTTTGACGGCCGACCAAAAGTCTGCCTTTTCCTTGTTTATGCCAGCATAGTCTGTGTAGTCGCTCTTAAGCTCAGTTCCGATACCTAAAACGGTAAAGCTTTCTTTTTCTTCTAGAGTATAATTTGTCATATTGAAACCATCCTTTTTTTAAAAATTATCAAATGATTTGTCTTATCACTTGATAAGTTTATAATAGTCTTTAATAGTGTCAAAAAATGATACTGTTTAGGAGGTCCAGATGAAAAAAGTTGAACGGATTAATATCATCATGCGGTATATCAACAACCGGTCCCACTTTACAATTTCTGAGATCATGCAAGAATTTAACATCTCTCGTTCGACGGCTATTAGAGATATCAGAGAAATTGAAGCCATGGGGATGCCGCTTGTCGCTGAAGTTGGAAGGGATGGGGGCTATTTTGTCATGAACAATTCTGTCCTGCCCACTGTCCGCTTTACCGATAATGAGATTAAAGCTCTCTTTATTGCCTTTATGGCCACAAGAAATCAACAACTCCCTTATCTTAAGAGTCGTCAGTCTTTAGCTGAAAAATTACTAGGTCTCATCTCAGAAAACCAGCAAGATGACCTTGTTCTTTTAAATCAAATCTTACTTTTTGAAGGGACCAACCCAAATAATCCCGACCTGCTTGATCTGTCAGACCTCCCCCATCCTATGTTAGAAAAACTTATCCAAATCCTTCTTTTGGATCGTTATTTATTGATTACTATCGAAGAAGTGAAGATAATAAAGTCTTACTCAATCTATCTCTTACACCTTTATCGTGAAAAAAGCCTTTGGTTGATTGAAGGCTTTGACTTAAAGGAAGAGAAGAGACAAATTTTCTCTGTCGACACTCTCACCAATGTCAAACCATACCCCACGAAAAAAAGATTAAGTAAGAAAAAGATTTTAGAAAAAATAAGTAAGCAGGAAGAAGTAATCAACCTTGTCCTCGAACTTGGTCCAAAGGCGATTGCCCAGTTCAAAAAATACCATCCTTTAAAAGTTTCAATTTCCTATACGAATCCTTACCAAACTACAGCCATTCTAAAGACTTTTATCAATGTTAATAATTCAGAAGAATTGACCGAAATAACAAATTGGCTGCTTTTCCTAGGTGGGGATATCAAGGTAAGGGAAATGCCAGTAGAAGTCTTAGAAGGTTTGCAAGAGAAATTATTCCTATTCTGCCCATAAGCAGTGCCAGTTAAAACCCCTAATAATTTTGAGTTTGACCAGTTCCCCTCTCTTTTTGTACACCTAGGAGAGATAGAAACTTCTGAATACTAGAAGTATTTCGAGGAGAGAATAGCATAAATTCATTTTGATAAACAAAGGTAAAAACTCATTTAGATGTATTACGCTGAACCGTATCACAAGTTAAATATAGTAATCAAATTATGCAATAATTTGATCTTCAACAATCGGGCGCTTATCTAGAATAAAGGATAGCGTCTTTTTTAATGTAAAGGGCTATTTAATGTAATAACCACTTTATTCCTCATAGTAAGCGCTCCTGTAGCTGTAAACCTTTTCCTAGTAATCTTCTGGGGTGATTATTCTAAGTAATTATTTTTTATAATTGTTCCTTTTCATAATGCAGAATGGCTTCTTCCAAGAAAATCATTACTTCTTCGTTAACTGGATACAAATTCAAATCAGAAGAAGTCTCCTTAGATTTACGTGCTTCCCAAAATTTGTCGGCTAATTCTGCATTCCCCTTAAAGGTTTCATTGGATAAAATCAGAGTATCCTGCGCAATCAATTGACCTTCTCGAGAGTATGGTGTTTTCCCTTCCTCAAAGCATAGCTCGATTCGCTTGATCAAATTAATCCATTTCGCCATTTGCTCTGGATTGCTCTCCATTTTTGGAAGTTGCTCTATTAATGCTGCTTGCTCCTCTTCGCTGAATAATTTTTCTAATACCTTCTTTTTTCTTTGCTGCTTCAAGGATTGATTTTCTTCTGAGAGGAGTGGCAATAACTGATCCCAATAAATATCACCTTCCAGCTTTAAGGTGTTAATAAGTGTATTGGTATAATCAAGTGATTGTTGTAAATGTTTGATGTTTTGTTCAAGCTGCTCTTTATGTACGGCAAGAGTTTTTTGAATGGTGATCTGGCTAATTATTTTTTTGATGTCCTCTAACGACATGGAAGTGGCTTTTAGTAGTAGAACTTTTTCCAGCAGTAACATATTCTCAGGAGTATAATATCGCTTCCCGTTATCCTCTTTCAGTGCAGGCTTCACAAGCCCGATTTCGTCATAATATCGAAGAGTACGTAAGGATAGATTTAGTTTTTTTGAAACCTCTCCTGTTGAAAAATAAATCATGTAAACAATTCCTCCTAAAAATGCTTGCAGGTTACGTTACGTAATCATTTAACTTGAATGTAGCATAATTAAAGTGTAGGGGGAATCTTATTTTGAAGGAAGATAATTTCTCATCGATGGGATGGACATATAAGGAGCTTAGTCTATTACTTTTGCTTGCTCTCGTAATTGTTCCTGTTGGAATTGAATTTTTATTATATGATTTTCTTCAACAAATACTTCAAGATAGCCTTTATTCTGGAACTATTACAGGTTTTGTGATGGCAATTGTGTTTACATTAGGAGTATATTTTATTGCCTTAAGATCTCATCGATTAAGCTGGAATGTATTAGGGCTCCGTTTCTTTTCCAATACCTACTGGAAATGGATAATAGTTTGGACGGTTGTTTTAATAGCAGCTAGCTTACTTATATTAACCCTAATGGAACTATTTCAGATAGGCGTAGAAAACAGGAAAACAGAATCATTGAAGGCAAATATGACTTGGTTGACTTTTAGCATCGGGTTTATCTCAGCAGCTATAATTTCTCCGATATACGAAGAAATCTTTTACCGCGGCTTTCTCTATAAATGGGTTAGGATGAAATGGGGAGTCAGCACTGGGGTATTATTTAGCTCCCTTATTTTTACGATTGTTCACATTCCTACTTACAACACCCTGCCAGTAAACTTTATCTCTGGAATGATATTTGCATGGACATATGAAAAGTCGGGTTCTATTTTGCCTGGAATTATTATTCACGGAACGTTTAATGGGATTGCAATTATTCTTACGGCCTTAGCTTAAAATTGTTTCCAAATAACTAAAATAAACGAGACGTATGCTTCCGTCAGAAGCCATTCTGCAATCCTTGTGCAGCACCTATTGTAAAAAGTGGCTTTAGGAGGTAAATCAAGACATATATCTTAAGCTCTCTTGTATTTTTTACGATATTCAACAATCGGGCGCAATTCTTCAGCAAGAATTAAGCTCTTTCTTTTTGTTAGGCTCTGTTAATGTTTAATGTTGATAATTGCATAAAATAAAGGGAAATCCATTATAAATAGGGTTTCCCTATTCTTGTTCTACTAACGTTAGATGATGAACAATGTCATTTGTAATAATGTTCACCAGTATATATTGACCACCACCAAAACTTTGTTCCTTGGCACACAACGAATCTATCAAACCATAATTCAAAATTCATTTTTAACGGTCTTGCCTCTTCAAACTGGTCTATATGGTCTTTCCAAAGGAGGTAATTCCTTTCATTTTGTGAAACAAGTTTAGAATTTACCACGATATTGTCTTGATAAATATATGCAATATCATAACATCCTTCATATTCATGGTAACCTTTATGATTATATTCAATAATCTTCTCTAAACTATAAAGTTCAATTTCTCCCCCATAATTTATATCATCAAATAGACGACACCCATTGGTTATTTTTAAAAATTCCTTATAATCGGTAGGTAAAATTAATCCCGTCTGCTTTTCAAAATTAGTAATATCTATATCACTTGCAGGAGGATTGAATGTACAATTTGCATTGTATAAATGCCCTTCTTCGGTTTGAACTTGGATTATATTACCATTTTCATTCAGTCTCTTCTTTAAAGAGCTTAAAGTCTGCTTAACTATACTTCCTTCTTTAACCATAACAACTCTCCCTTTTCGAAGTTAATTGTATCTTAGTTATTCAGCGTAAATTTGGTTTCCTATTTTCACTATATCCCTTTCTCACTAATAGGACTACACAATGAATTTTGACTGTCGCAGACTATCATAAGTTTCTGTCATTTCAAATACAAATGAAGTTAGCAGAAGCTCTTTAATATGTTGCTTTGTGCTTTCGTTACTACGACTGTCAATAAACAAAGACCAAGCAAGGTAATTGTCAAGATATTTTGTGGCAACACCTTTAAAACGGTCAATCCATTTCTTCATTCGAGAATGAAGGCTGTTGACATTTTGAATGTGATACAAGCCTTTAATAACGTGCTTTCCATCATCTGATTTGATTCGGTAATGCTCTAAACTTTTTTCTTTCGCATACGTTTTGTAGGCTCTCCAAGCATCTGTTACAAGCACATTTTCAGAAGATAGTTTAGAGCCGATGATTTCATTTACTTTAGATTTCACAATACGACCCATACAGGAAACTTTGGAGACAGTTGCTTTTGTACGGTCTCTTGCGACAAGAACACATACTTGTTCGCGACTGATTCCTCTGTGTTTGGATTTTCCTCCACGTTTTCGAGGTTTCCTTTCGGTAATGCCACGTTGCCCTTTTTGAGAGTATAGGAAATAGGTTTCGTCAACTTCCACGATACCTTCAAAATGGTCAATATCAATTTGTTTTAAGGCGGATAGTAATTTATGTCTCCAGTAAAAAAGCGTAACCCAAGTAACCCCAACGATTTCTGCCGATTTTCGCAGGGAATAACTTTTGAACATACAGTCCACAAATGTAATCCATTCGTCTCCTTTTCGAGTACGATAAAGAATTGTATTCGTAGTATCTGTAAATGTTTTACTACAACATTTGCAACGGTAGCGTTGGCGACCTTTATATTTACCAAATCGAACAACGTGTTCTGAGGAACAATGAGGACATTCGAACCCCTCTTTAAATCGAGCTTCTCTCATTTCGTTAATTAGGCGACCACCAGCAGAGGATGTTGGCTCTACATAGCGTTTCAACAATTGGTATGCTCTTTCTTTTTGAGTCGGGTTTAAACTGCCCAAATGCTTCAGTAAGTTGTTGAACGCCTTGTTCATAGCCTTTTTGTCCTCCTCGAAGTACCTTGATACAACGATTATAGCCAATTCGAACAGCTTTTAGTAAAAAATCAACAATTATATTGGTTCTTACGCAAAATTGGTGAGAGCATTTTTAACTGTTTTTCGGGTATAGCACTAGTAATACTCTATAGGCGGGTGCGTAGTATGAATCATTCAA
Source organism: Bacillus sp. T33-2 (assembly GCF_002860205.1). Taxonomy (GTDB): domain Bacteria; phylum Bacillota; class Bacilli; order Bacillales; family Cytobacillaceae; genus T33-2. The sequence goes on along the minus strand of NZ_PGVB01000058.1, from coordinate 2,396 downwards.
ATACTGAACAGCTTTTTCAAGTTCGACGAAAATGTTGAAGTGATCCATGCCTTGATGGAGTCTGAGAAGCTGTATGTTGTCCTAAATGTTTGTTCAACACATGCTCAATGTCCAGAATGTAAGCGGCGATCTCCCTCACGCCACAGCCGTTATGCCAGGAAAGTAGACGACCTTCCCGTTTCAGGTCATTCGGTTCACTTGACCGTTCTTCTGCAAAAATGGTTTTGTGTGAACACAGATTGTGAAGTTAAAATTTTTACAGAACGCTTGAATTGGTTAAGTCCTTCTGGCAGAAAAACTAACAGACTGGAAAAGCTGATTCGCCAAGTTGGATATTCAAACAATTGTCTAGTCGCAGAGAAGGTTTGCAGCGAAATGCACATTTCGATAAGCCATGATGCCATTTTGTACCGAATCAAAAAAGAAGATCCAGCCCAGTCAAAGGAGTGCCCCTTTCGTCGGCATTGATGATTTTGCCTTTAAGAAGAGAAAACGGTACGGGACGATTTTCATTGACCTCCTCACAGGTGAAATCCTTGATTTTTTGCCTAATCGAGACAAAGAGTCTGTAAAGAATTGGCTTAAAAGACATTCAGAAATCCAACTGATCACAAGAGACCGTTCGCAAGCATATAAAAGTGCGGCAGAAGAAGCTTCGCCAAAAATCAAACAAGTTGGCGACCGATGGCATATTTTCCAGCATCTCTTCGAAGCAGTTAAGAAGACTATTAAGTCTATTGTGCCGCCAAAGTGGAAACCTCATGGCCAATATCCATCTGCCCAAAAATCCGGTTCTTCACGTCCTTTACCCAAGCGACTCCAGCATCTAGAGAAACACGAAGACAACGTTTGGAAGAGAATTCAACATGCCCAGCGCCTTCGGAATGAAGGCAAGAGCATCACAGCGATCGCAAAGAAGCTAGGTATCTCCCGTAATACCGTCTATACTGATTTGGCTGCAACATCAAAACCGTCCTTTAAACGAACCTCTGTGTATAACCGTTATCTCCCCCTTATCCGTAACATGATTGCAAGTGGATCAAAGGGTGATAAGATAGAAGCTGCCTGCAGGAAGGCAGGGTTTGATGGACATCGCAACACGCTAAATTACATGATTGCGGACGAGCGCCGTGATATTCGAAATAAGAAGCCAAATACACTGAATCTTCAACAGGCAATCATCCAGATTCTTTGGAATAAGGACGTAAAGAACCATAAGGAAGCATTTAAAACTTTACATCCCAACCTTTTGGAGGCATTCCCGTCGTTAATGGAAATTAACAATTTCGTTCAATCCTTTATGCACCTTTTTCAAGAAAAACAACGACCTGGTCTTCGAAAATGGCTGATTGAGCATCAACAGTCATCTTTTACTCACTTTCAAACTTTTATGAACGGCATCAGAGGTGACATTAAGGCTGTTTATTATGCGATAACATTGCCCTGGTCAAACGGCAAAACGGAGGGAACCATTAATAAGTTAAAAAATATCAAAAGAATGATGTATGGACGCGCAGGTTTAAAAGTTTTATTGAATCGATTACGATTCAGTATCTAAAAGAATAGTAATATAATGTTTTTTTAATGTAAGATCACATGATGCTTAGAGGTCATAACATTCACCAAAATCACGTAAGAACCATTATATTTAACAGAGCCTTTTGTTAAGGGCCATATTGCGGTATAAGCGGCACTTTAAACCGGAGACTATAATATCTTTCGGTTTTCTTTTTATAATCGGAGTCAGTATCCGTAAATTTATTTGACACTAACGTAGCGTAATACTTTAGCCTTGTAATATGGAGGTGAATTATGCTGTTTACAACGGGAGAGATTTACAAAAGAACCGGATTTACTGAACGATCTATACGATATTATTCTAATTTGGATTTATTAAAAGCAAAGAAGAATGACAACGGTCAGTTGGTGTTATCCAAATCAGACTTAGAAAACATTGTACAAATACTTGCATCAAAAATAGCAGGTTATAAACTTAAAGATTTAATAGACCAACAACCTTCGTTAAGCTTTATTAAAGATGATTTAACACAAATTATTGCAGACTTAGAAAATGTATTATTCCATTTGGATCAAACTGACTCCGAGGAAAACCTTATGGAAAATATAAGGTTACTTCAAAATTACAATGCTAAATATTTGCGAAAGAGGTGATTGAAATGGTGATGACTTATAAAATAATCGACACATTAAGTCAATATCAAGAATTACTTGCGATTACGGATTTAGAAAAAGAAAAGATCATTTTCGTTATACAATGATGAAGCCATTTGAGAAGATGTGGAATTTAATTAATGTTCCCCTAAAAGCAAAACAACAAAGTGGCTATGATGTTGTAATGGCTACAAAAATGCTTGGCTTTGCAGATGTTTCTGATG
>NZ_PGVB01000057.1 GCF_002860205.1 Bacillus sp. T33-2 | reverse complement strand
GAGCTGGAGTTTTATTGATTCCTTTGGCATATCTATGCATTGTTCTATAATGTTGACAAGATGGCCGGTCAAAGCTGCGCGCACTGCGATTTGAGCCGTTTCCCTGTCCCTGATCTCCCCGACCATGATGATGTCAGGATCATGCCTCAAAATCGCTTTCAACCCGGCTGAGTAAGAAATTCCTGCCTTTTCGTTCACTTGTACCTGCAGAACCGCATCACTCTGTTTTTCAATCGGGTCTTCAAGTGTAATCACATTGCGGTTTAATATATCGGAAGATTCGTTGATAAGCGAATATAATGTGGTCGTTTTACCGCTTCCGGTTGGCCCGGTCAGGACAATGAGTCCGTGGGCATGCTTCAGGAGGGCGATGAGTTTTCGTGACATGGATGGGAATAAGGAGAGCTGAAAGGAGTTAATTTGATTTTCCTGGGGCAGCAGGCGGATGACCATGCTTTCACTTTTTTGGGCAGGCAGGGTGGAAATCCTTAAGCCGATGCGGCTGCCCTTGTACCTGTATGAATTAGCTCCGCTCTGGGGGCGCCTTTTTTCACCGATATCCATCGATGCAGTGAACTTAAAGTGTGAAATGAGCCGGTCACAATCACTTTTATCAAGGGTAATATGGGGGAGCAGCTTGTTTCCGAGACGGAATTTGATGAGGGTATCCTTTTCGCGGGGAATGATGTGGATGTCTGAAGCACCATTTCGGAGGGCATCCTTTACAATGCTGTCTGCTAACAGTTCAATTGACTTTTCAATCATTAACACCACCTTTCTTGGTTATGAATAAAGGTTTCGCCAAGGCCGGGCAGTTTCCTGCAAAATTCCGCAATAAATTATGAATAAAATGTGACATCCATCCTAATAATATTGAAAGTTGAACGATAATTTTTGGGCTATAGCCAAGCGGTAAGGCAACGGACTTTGACTCCGTCATGCGTTGGTTCGAATCCAGCTAGCCCAGTAGAAAAGAAAGCGCTTGTCCAGCCCCGACAGGCATAAGACGAGCCCCGCAGCAAGGTGCTTTTTACCTTCTGAAGGGGATTGGCTTATGACCCGAGCTGCTCAAAGCTAACGCTTATCGCAAGATGCTCGAGAAGCTTATTCAAGCTGATAACTGGCTCGGCGCTGCAGCTGGACAGTACAAATGTGGACTTTTACCAAATAACCACCTGTCGAATTTCCTTTTTTCGTTAAAGTTCCCTATTTTTGTTCATGATTTCGCCATTTAGTTGTGAACATTTTCTAAACATATGGTGTTTACAGTGTTAACCTCATTCCCATGTTTCTACGACTGTATTATACTTAAGGAAATTATAGTGGTCTGAGGTGAATTAAGGTGGAACAAACATTAAAGATAACAAGTGTTTTGTCTGACCCAACCCGTTACTACATTTACCAATACATCACCAAGAGGCATAAGGATGTAACTGTACAGGAAATCGCCGATAACTTTGAAATTCATCCAAATGTAGCCCGTCTGCATCTTTCAAAGCTTGAGGATGTGAACATGCTCGTTTCTGAAACAAAAAAGACCGGCAAGGGCGGACGTCCGAGCCGGCTGTACCGGCTGTCGGATGATATGATCCAGTTAAACTTCCCATTCAGGGATTATCAGCTGCTTTCCAAAATCGCGATGATGACGATGATGTCGCTTGGAGAAGCAGGAAAACAGGCTCTCTATGTTACTGGAAAACGTCTGGGCACCGAACTGGTGGAACAGGAGATTTCAAGGCAGCCCCAACTGGCGGAGGATTTATCCTTTGAACAAAAAATGAATATTCTTAAGGGTGCCGCTGTAATGGCTGGTTTTTACCCAGAGTTTGAGTCTGATAGTGAACAGACAAAGATTTATTTCCAAATTTTCAATTGTCCATTCAAGGAAGTGGCAATTGACCATTCTGAAACTGTCTGCAATATGCATTACGAGTTTTTGAGAGGCATGTTCGAATCTCTGTTCCAGAATGTTGAACTGATAGAAAAAGAAAACTTGTTGGCCGGTTGCGATTCCTGCACCTATCAGGCTGTTATCGCGCAATAAAGAATATTTACATTATAGTTCCCTTTACTTTATAATAATAAGTGATGGACTCAGGGTAAAAGGAGGGATTGGCTATGGATCGGATGTACAGGGTTTTGGGATTCTGGACCGGGATTTTCGCGGTAATGTTTTACTTGGGCGACATGTACCAAACATCATTGCTTTTCTTTGGCCAAACAGGCTTTTTCGTCCTGCTTAGCTACTTAAAGCTGTCCGAACGTATGTATATTTATATTTTTGGGGCATACCTGACTGTGTTCTTTGCAGGATTTACATACTGGACAACTTTTATGATGGTACCTGGAGCAGGCGGACATTAAACGCTACTTTTTAATTATTCCACTTCAAAATTGTCCACCGGTTTTATGAAACGTTGGACATAAAAAAGCGACGGATTTGTTCCATCGCTTTTTTATTTTACTATATGCGCACTTTTTCCCTGGACGATTACATGAAAAGCTGCACTCATTCCACCAGGGATGATCAGGCTGCGGATTGCCCTGTTGCGCTTGCTTGTAGCGGAGAAGGGGTTTGGGTCATAATTTTCTGCTAGTTCTTCAAGGATCCCGTTTTTCAACAGGAACTCATCCTGCCGCAATATATCAATGCAACGCAATCCATGTGCCTCGCCCTGCCTTAATAGCGCGTCAAAATGGACATGGCTGGTTATATCAGCTTCTCCTGGCTGCTCCAATATATTGTTGATCATTGCGTGGTTATGATAACCTCTTAAACTTCCTTTACGCCTCGCAGGTTCCATCCATTCTTCAGAAAAATAGCCATAATCGACTGTCAGTACAAGGCCTCTTGTGAGAACACGCGCCATCTGTTTAACGGTTGGTTCCATTGCGAGCGGAATCTCCATCCTCTGCCCTTCAGCCAAATTGATCTTGTTGTCCTGTAAAAATCGCAATATTTCTCCATTGTTCACCGGAACGAGCTGTTCTGTAAATACATGGCCGTCCTGAACTGTTATCATGGCCTCCATTATTGTTCCCTTTACCTTTTGAACGACGTGCACAGGAAGTGCGTCAAACAGCTCATTAGAGAATACAAGACCTTCAAATGCCTCCAGTTCATCCAGGCTCCGATATTGGACGACATTGCTGTATCCTTGTAGAGCTTCTGACTGAAGCCTCCGGTGGTATGGGCTCATTTCCACAATGCGGTACTCGAGAGACCCGCCCGAATGCCGTCTCCATCCGTCTATGAATGCCCTGGCAAATCTGCCGTTCCCTGCTCCAATTTCACAAACAACAGGCGGAAGATTGTGATTTGCCGATTGTTCCGCATACCATTTAGAGATGGTCTCCCCGAAAACGTCAGAAATATTGCTGGTGGTAATAAAATCGCCACCCTTACCAATCTTGACTTTGTCTTTCATATAATAGCCGAGCATTGGATGGTATAATGCCGCATTGATGAACTCAGCATAGGAAATCATCGCTACTGGTGAATCATTAATCATTTCCTTGATGATATTTTTCATATTTTCCCCCTCATCGCCAGTTTTCACTATTGACACAGTGTTTTCTTTATTATATTGTTTAAATAGTAGCTTAACTATATCCCCTCCCATTAATGAATAGAACATCCCCAGAAAAACCCTTCTCAGGCGAGAAGGGTTTTTCTATTCACTCAAAATCCATTTAAAAACGGATTCGTATCCATTTCCCTGCCAATTGTGGTGACCGGCCCATGCCCTGGAAGCACCACCGTTTCTTCAGGGAGAGCCAGCAGTTTTTCATGGATGCTTCGTAACAAGTCGTCCTGATTTCCCCAGGGCAGGTCTGTCCTGCCGATGCTTCCCTGGAACAGTGCGTCCCCGCCGGCAACGAAATCTTCTTCAGCAAAATATAACGATACACTCCCAGGTGAATGTCCAGGTGTTTCATAAACGGTAAAAATAAATCCTTCCACAGACATTTCCTTCTCGTCAGTAAAAAGAAAGTCTGCTTTCTTCACACGGATCAAATTCCCCATAAAATATTGTGAGCCGTTTAAAGCCGGATCCGACAGCCAATCAGCCTCGTTCTGATGGACATAAACTGGGACGGAGTACTTTTCCCGGACTTCATCAACAGCCCCAATATGGTCGAAGTGCGCGTGCGTCAGCATTATTGCAACCGGTTTTAAGTTTTTTCCATCCACAAAAGCAAAAATCTTGTCCGGTTCCTCGCCCGGGTCAATAATCAGGCAAGTATTGTCCTCGTTCGAAATTATGTAGCAATTTGTTTGCAAAGGCCCAAGCGGAAGCTGGTGCCAGTCCATATCGAACACCTCCAATTTCAATCTTGATCATTCAGTGTTTTTATTTTACACCAAGTATGGCTGAGAATTAAGAGAGATGACTTAATTGAACTCGACAAAAGGTATAAAAAACTATAAAATATAAGCGAATGAAAGTAAACGTGTACATAGCGGATAAATTGCCTGTACGAAGATCAGGCACACAGGATTCAAGCCTGTTCATCATCAAAAAGGGGGACGTCATACATGGGATTGGTCATTATTTTTAGTTTAGTTACTCTGCTGGCAGGTTACGCAACTTTTTCTGCCCTGAAAAACAAGAACATGCTTGGCATTGTTTTCGCCGGAGGCAGCCTTGTGGTATTCGGCTGGTTCACAATCATGACAGTGATCAGTGCGGGATATCCTCCCACTGGACACTAAACACATGAAAAAGCTGCCTGCGTCGAGGCAGCTTTTTTCAATCCATTAAACTGTTCACCCTTTCAACTTTATCTTCCATCCTTCTGATTACGTCACGCCTGTCATCAATCCTCAGGTTCGTTGCAACACGCAGCACGCCTTTTGCAAACGGCGCTTCATGCATTGCCTGGATGACTTCGAATAACACCGGCAGCTCCCCTTCAAGAATTGTGTTCATCGGGGTCAGTTGAAAACGTATTTTCCCCTGCGCTTCATATTGTTTTAATAATTTTTGGATATCAGCCACATAGGAACTTACACTTGGTGAGCCGGTTCCTATCGGTATGACTGTTACATCTGCGATTGCCATGAACAAACGCTCCTTTTCATTGTTATTCTATAAGCAAAACCATTTCCCCTGCTTTGAGATCCAGCAATTTTTCAAGTTGATTGCCATACAGGCACATCGTTCCACCCGGTGAACAGCTTAGCGGTTCATTTTCCAATCCCTCAAATAATTTCTTCTGAGCCTTGCTCTTGAGATCATAGCGGACGAGCTGAAAACCATCCCCATACATGTCAGCTTCCCCGCTATAAAGCGGGCGTAAGTAAATGAAGGAGCCACCATTTTCCATCATATCATAGTATGGCACAAGCCAGCCTGAAAACGACGAAAGCTGAGGGTTTTTTATGGTGGCCAGCACCTGAAAATCTTCTGAGAAAATGTTGTATACCGCATTTCCCTGGTCTTTCTCATCAACAGAAACCGCAAGCATTTGTTTGCCGAATGAATCCAGGTGATACACATCAGGCCTGATTGTTTCCGGGCTGCCATTTGTGAGGCCCCTCTTTACGAGCGGTGCAACCAGACTCGGACTGCTATCATTCCATTCTAAATATGTCAGCTGATCATCCGAACTCCAATGGGCAAATGGCACAGGCAAATCGGCCGGGGACAGCTTTTGGTTTTTGATATTTAATAAATAGGTGGTGAAGTCCCATTCTTCGGTAAACGCAGACACTAAGACAGTATCCTCATCAAATGCACTCCATTCAAAAGAGAGCTCAAAGGATTCGACTTTTGTACTGAACAGTTCTTTCCCGTTTACTTCCAGAATCGTCAAAAGTCCTTCATAAGTAGAAGGTGAGGAATGGACCAGCAGTTTATCCCTTGACGGGCTGACCTCAACGGTAACAATCGGGTATTGGCTTTCAAAAAGAAGCATGCTCTTCCCTGATCCAAGGTCATATGAAAACAGGTTGGAGCCATTGTTAAGGTTCGTCAAATAAATTATTGTATCGTCATCTATCCATCCGATGATCTTTTGAAAGTTTCCTTCCGTTATTCTAATAGGAACTGCCTTATTTCCGAAAAAGGACAGACCTGGATTTTCTTTTGACCTGACCATCCTCTCGCCGGTTTTCGGGCTGTTCGAAGCATTTGGCTTAGGCTGTTTGGAACAGCCTTGCAATCCCACTGTGGAAGCAACAAGCAAGATAAGCAAAAGGCCTATGACGGGCATACACATCATTTTCTTCCTTCCAGTCACTTCCACACCCCCGGTTCCCAGTTATATATGAGTACGTATTAAACTTTTAAATGTTTCACTCATTATATAATTTTGTGCAATGATAGTCTGCCTAAATAACCTGTAAAAATTAAATTTATGAATACAAAAAACCTGCGCTTATATTTTGCGCAGGTTTCATATTATCTGGACTTATTATCAAGCGGATTGCCTACACCTATTTGCTGGTAAAACCTTAACAAATCACCGTAAATGATTTTATCCGAGTACTCAAGCTCATTTTTTGCCTTTTCCATGAACGGCTGGCATGCGTCCTTATCGGCCTGCTCACCTGTTGCTTTATCATAACAGATATCGCGTGTGTAAACGTAATCCTTCGTAATAAAGCTTCCGTCACGGAGAACCGTAAAGTCCATCCGCTCTTTGTTAAACAAGTCCGTACCGAACTCCATATCATTCTTCGTATCTATACCCAGAAGATGCAATATTGTCGGTTTTATATCAATTTGCCCCGATACGGTCGAAACCGTTTTGCCTGTATGCCCTGGAATGTGGACAATTAAAGGAACGCGCTGCAGCTGCGCACTTTCAAATGGAGTGATCTCCTTGCCCAGATACTCGCCCATTGCTTTATTATGGTTTTCAGAAATGCCGTAATGGTCCCCGTAAAGTATGATGATTGAATCTTCATATAACCCTTCGTCCTTCAGTTTCTGTACAAAAAGCTTTATCGCTTCGTCTGTATAGCGGACTGTCGGAAAATAGTTGTTCACCGTCTTATCTTCCGACGTATAAGGCTCTATAAACCTGTCCTGTTCCTCCAATTCGAACGGGAAATGGTTTGTCAACGTAATAAACTTGGCATAAAAAGGCTTTGGCATTTCCTTTAAATGCTGGACTGACTGGTCAAAGAAATCGATATCCTTCATTCCCCAGCCAACAGAATTTTCTTCGGTTACCTCGTAATCAGGCAGAGAATAAAAACGTTCGTAACCGAGCGATTTATACATGATATCGCGGTTCCAGAAACTTTTATTATTGGCATGCAGTGAAGCAGTAAAATAACCGTTTTTCCCAAGAATTTCAGGGGTCGCATTATATTCGTTCCCGGAATGGGTAAAGAATACAGCACCCCTGCTTAACGGATACAGGGAGTTTTCAACAAGGAACTCCGAGTCGGAAGTTTTGCCTTGGCCCGTTTGATGATAGAAATTGTCAAAGTAATAGCTTTCTTTAATAAAGTCGTTCAAAAACGGAGTGATTTCCTGGCCATTCACTGTCTGGTTTATTACAAAATTTTGTGTGGATTCCAATGAGATAAGGATGACGTTTTTTCCCTTTGCAATCCCAAACATATCCTTATCCGGTTCCTTATAGTTGGCCTTGTCGTAGTTGTCAATGTCAGCCAATTCACTGCCGTCGGCAAGTGCACGCTGGGCAGAGGATTTAGACTGCAGGAACGCATCATAAAGGTGATAATTGTACGTTCCGATATTCTTTACAAGAATTTCCCTGTCAAAGGTCCTTGTCAGCAGCTGGGGCCGTTCAGTTTCTGCCATTCCAAGATTGAAAAATCCAATCGCCACAGCCATTAAAAAGAACGCGCGGCGGCCGAGCTTTGAGTAGTTATGGTATGCGATAAAGCCGGGCTTCCATTTAACCAGTGCAGCCAGGATAATGAAATCGGTGAAATTCAACAAATCCGTCCAGTTCACCAGTTCATTGACACTGCTGCCAAGATCACTCATATTGCTCGTCTGGAACAGGACAGGGATCGTAAGGAAATCATTATAAAAACGGTAGAATACTACATTTGCGAACAATATTGCCGATATTAGGAAACTCGTAATCAATATATACCGCCGCTGGCTTCTTTCTTTCATGAAGAGGCTGATCCCAAAGATAAACATCAGAAAGCTTAATGGGTTTATGAACAGGATGAACTCCTGCTTCCAGTTTTCGATTTTAATATCAAAGCTAGTTTTATAGACAATATAGGTTTTTAGCCATAGCAGCACTGTTGCGACAGCAACGAGCGATACCTTTGACCATCTGTTTTTTTCCATCTGTTGCGACCTCCTGTTATAAATAACAGATATACGAAAAATGGGTGGATATTTTCTCCAAAAAGAATCAATGATAATCTTAATACTTTTTTTACAGAAAATCAAACCCAAATTAAAATGCAAATACTATACTTAATCAGTTGCAGTATTTTCATTTTCCACAGTATAAGACGATTGAAACCATAAAAAGTTTCAAAGTCTGTCCCAAATAATAAAAAATCAGACTAAGGTCTCAGGAGGGTATCGCACCACATTCGTAATCTGTACAGGTCACAGCTTATTTTTGGCGAGCCAGGCAGCGCCGATTACGCCAGCATCGTTCCCAAGTGTCGCAATCGCGATTTCAGTCGATTTCGCCACTCTCGGAAAAGCAAACTTGTTAAAATGCTCCCCGACGCGTCCCAATAGTATTTCCCCGGCTTGTGAAACGCCGCCGCCAAGTACGATTTTTTCCGGATTCAATGTGTTCGCTATATTGGCAAGCACCAATCCAAGATGCAAAGCTACAGTATCGATTACCTTCAGGGCTGACGGGTCTTGATTTCTGGCCGCATCAAAGACGTCTTTCGCGGAAACCTGTCCATTTTTCACGTGAATTTCTGCCAGTACTCCTTGCTGCGCGGACTTATCCAGCTCTTCCTGCGCAAGCCTGACAATTCCGGTCGCAGACGCGATCGTTTCAAGACAGCCGGTTTTCCCGCAGTTGCATGGTGCGCCGCCTTCCGTAATCGATGTGATATGGCCGATCTCGCCTGCGGCCCCGCTTATACCGTGCACTACAGTGCCATTTGCAATCACGCCCCCTCCGACACCGGTCCCGAGTGTAACGCAAACAAGGTCTTTGGCTCCGTCACCCGCACCCTTCCACATTTCCCCAAGTGCAGCACAATTGGCATCATTATCAATAACAGCAGGCAGAGATGTCTCTACTTCAAGCAGATCTTTCAGCGGGTATTCGTCCACCCACCCAAGGTTCACAGCTTCATAAATAATGCCTGTCGCGAGATTGACCGGTCCAGGAGCACCCATCCCGATGCCGAGTACTTCCTTTTTATCATGGCCCAATTCATCTAATTTCCTGTCTATAGTTTTAGCAATGTTTGTTGTTATATTTTTGCCGCCATCAGAAACATCGGTCGGTATTTCCCACTTATGCAGGATTTCACCATAATAGCTTATTAAAGCGAGCTTTGTTGTAGTGCCGCCAAGGTCAACACCGATAAGCATTTTATCCATTCTATTCGTCCACCTTTTCTATAAATCATTTCCGTTTGTCTTTTTCAAGCTGGATTTCATGCCTTAACAGCAACAGTGCTGTTTGATATTCCTTCGTTTCAATCAGTTGGGACTGAAACAGTTCTTTAAGTTCGGACTCCATTAATTCAAGGTCCGCCAGCCTGTCTCCAATATAAATGATTGTGCCGTATTTTTTTAAAAACTGCTGAATCTCATAAATGCTTTGCAATTGATTTCCCCCACACTTGGCGAAAGTAGGCAGCCAATTTAGGTTGCCTAAATAAGTATAATTGATAGTGCCTGCTGAGCTCAAGTACCCAAAAATCTCATTAATGTACATTTAGGTGACAGACCGCGGATCGGTCAACTTAAAAAAGCGCCATGGGCGCTTTTAACGGTCTGGATCTTTCGGGTGCAAAAGTCTTGGGCGGCGGTTTTTCAACGGGATAGGTGACCGGATCAATACATCTTTGAACGCCCGCAGACTGAATGGGATGAACGGCCATAAATAAGGAACACCGAAGGAATGCATTCTCGCAAGGAGAATGACGAACAAGGTTGCCCCAATAAGAAAGCCGTACGTTTGAAATAGTGCCGTGGCGGCCAGCAACCCAATCCTCACCATTCTGTTTGCAAGGCTCAATTCATAGCTTGGAGTCGAAAATGTCCCGATTGCGGCTATCGCAAGGTAAAGAATGACCTCGCTGGTGAGCAGACCGACTTCGACTGCAACCTCACCAATCATCAACGCGGCTACAAGGCCAAGTGCGGTCGCAAGGGATGTCGGGGTATGGATTGCGGCCATCCGCAGCATATCAATCCCGACTTCAACAATCAAAAATTGCAGGAATAGCGGGATTTGACCCGGATCGTTTGGGCCAATAAAAGAAAAACGCTCAGGAAGCAGGTCTGGCTCTATCGCGAACAAATACCATAGCGGCAATAAAAATATCGATGCCCATATAGCAATGAATCGGACCCACCTTAAGTACGCGCCCACCATCGGTTTGTTGCGGTATTCCTCGGCATGCTGCAGGTGGTGCCAGTAAGTGACAGGTGTAATCATTACACTTGGAGATCCGTCGACAATGATGCAGACATGCCCTTCATACAGATGTGATGCCGCTGTATCGGGACGCTCTGTATACCTGACTGTCGGAAATGGGTTCCAGTGCCGCCCGGCAACAAATTCTTCAATCGTTTTCTCAGCCATCGGAAGCCCATCCGTATCAATTTTTGAAATCGCATCCTTTATCTGCTGTACGATGTTTGGATCCGCTATGTCTTTTATATAACAAACGGCAATATCCGTTTTGGATCTGCGGCCAGCCTGCATATACTCCATTCTGAGTGTCCGGTCCCTAATCCTGCGCCGTGTCAGGGCGGTATTAAAGATGATCGTTTCGACATAGCCGTCACGGGCGCCGCGTACGACCCTTTCTGTGTCAGGCTCTTGCGGGCCTCTCACCGGATAGGTTCTGGCATCAATGATGATTGCCTGTTTTATACCGTCTACCAGTAATACAGTCGGCCCGGCCAGAACTGTATCGGCGGCCTTGTCAAGGTCGTCGGTTGTTTCGACTTCGATATACGGAATATACGTTTTGACCAGCTTTTTTAGCATGTCAGTCTGCAGCTGTTCTTCTTTCAAATTCGCCAGGAATTTCATGATCAAATGCAAAATATCATCTTTAACGAAGCCATCGATCATGAACAGCGCCATGTTTCTGCCGACATACTCTACGTCCACCTGCAGAATGTCGAAGCTCTCGCCAATACCGAGTTCCCTGCGCAAGAATGAGACGTTTGTTTTTAAGTCAGCTTCAACCTTATTCTTCACTTGACCTTCCATAATCCACCTCAGAAATGCTGTGCAATTAATGCATGCCATTTTTTCCCTTAAAGTCTCTATCCATCCTTGCCATGTCGCCGGCAAAACATACTTCCATCCAAGGCATTTTTCACATCAGCCACACATATATTTTCAACAGGGACAACCTTGCTTAAGGGAATGCGTCCATAAATGGGGGGATTCTTATGAAGCGGAGCCATTATTTTTTTATTGTGGCGCTTATAGCCACGATTGCCGGCGGGATTTTTGCAGGGCAGCAGATGTCCGTAAAAGAAACGATTATTTTTTTTCCGATAGATCCCGCTGCGTCCTATACAGAGGCAGCTACAACAATTACCTTAAAAGGCCGCCAAGAAAATGGGGGATACACTGTCGACTGGAGAGCAGGATCTGTTCTTGACCGAAAAGCGTACCTCAGGCAGGACATCAGCCTTCTCTTTGCAAACGGTCGGCTGCAGAAAATTTTCAGGAAGTGGAAACAAGGTGCAGACAAATTGGTTCAGGAAACCGAGGTTGAAGGAAAAGACAGCGCAAAATTCGAGGCTATTTCATTCCATTATTCCGAATTGCATGAAGGTGAAGATAAAATTACAAGTTCGCAGAGGATGTCCGGAGATTGGCTTTACGTTATTGATTCATCATTCAGTCCCCTCTATTCATTCCGCGTCCCGAACAACAAGGAAGACAAAGAATGGAAGAAAATCATTGATCAAAATCTGAAGCAGCAACTCCGGCACAGCTGGTCAAAAGCGATGAAAGCAAATTCCATTAATGAGGAAAAATATGAGGAAATCCCATTGACCGATATGGTCAAATTCGAGGGAGCAGCTCTGCCAGGGTTGAACCAGCGGGAAAGCGCAGCTGTGATTGGCAGGCTGTGGGAAGGCATATACAAAAACTATGTTTTGGGAATCAAAAAAAGGGACGGCACGATAATTGACCCTGCGGGCAGCACCCTCCCTTTAGTATTGCTTGCGAAAGATAGATCAGAATTACTGGTCGTGTTTGAAACTTCGGATGGCGAGCCGATCATTCTGAAGCAGATTGTAGATAGGCATTGATTTTATCGAGTATGTCCTTGTACTCCGTGCGATCAGGCTCAATCTCTACCGCGTTTTCAGCATAGGTTTTCGCTTCCGTGGCATTGTTTTGATCTAGATAAATTAGCGCCAAATTAAAGTGGGCTTCATGAAATTCCGGTTTCATATCAATGGCCCGGTGCAGGTGTTTCTTCGCATCCTCAAGCTTACCAAGCTTGATTTCCACAAATGATAGCTGAAACAGTGTTTCTGCGGTCACATCATCGGTTTCAGAAAAATCCTTCAGTATTACGTACGCTTCACTGTATTCTTGCTCGCGAATATGCTTCCCGGCCAGGGTGAGGATGGACTGCTCATCTACGATTTTCGAAGGGTTACCGTAACCATACTGAAGCGCACCAGTAATCCCTGCAGCTGAAGCAGCCAGGAAAAACAGCTGGAGCAAAAGCCGCCTTTTCTTCGGAAAATGGACAATTCCTGTCGCAGCAAATCCGCCAATCAAGCCGCCGATATGGCCCGCGTTATCAATTCCGGGAATAGTGAAGCCAAAGGCAAGGTTTATGCCCAGGACGACGAGGATGTTTAAACCCATTGTCCGGAAAAAAAGGCGGGGATAAATAACGCCAAAATAAAGCAATGCTCCAAAGCATCCAAAAATGGCACCACTTGCACCTGCTGACAGGTTTGGGCTGAAGATGAAGCTTGCTACCGATCCACTGAACCCGGCCACCAGATAAATAAATAAAAATCTGAAATTCCCATAAATCCGCTCAACCGCGGCACCAAGGTAATATAATGCAAGGGTGTTCATCAATAAATGAAAAACACCAATATGCAGGACAATCGGGGTGAAAAACCTCCACCACTCTCCCTGAAGTATCGACGGATTAAACTTTGCCCCAAAGGTGATAAGAGTTGCGGTATCGGTGCTGCTGCCCCTTAGCTCCATCAGCAGAAACACCACGATTTGAATGCCTATCAGGATATATGTAAAAAACGGTTTCCCATATTCAAAAATTGACTTTTCGGCTTTTGCTTTTTTTACAGCTGCCTGGAGCGTGTTCTGTTTTAAATCAAAAAGTTCCTGCTCGCCATATTCATCTTTTATTTCAAGAGCTATTTGCTCATCAAATATGCTGCTGATGTGATCGAAACCTGCAAGATAGTTTGTCCGGTCCACTATTAACGTAGAAACTGTGACCTTTCCAGTATCCGGACTGACATATGGATCTTCTATGCGAAATTCATAATTATCTACAGGCGGGTACGGGGTAAAATAAATATTTAATAATGTTAATTCGCCAGCAAAGAGCTGCTTTCTCAACTGTTCACCGTTATTGGCGGCAAGCTCAATATCCCTTTGGAGCCAATTTCCCCAGTCCAGATCATACCGCAGCAAACGAATCACCTGTGCCACCTTGTTCTCCGTCTTTTCGAGCCAAAGCTCATGCTGCTCCTGTGAAAGTTGTATGATGCGGTAGCCTCTTCCAGTGATTAAATAATTCGCCAGCCGCCAGAATAAATAATCCTCGATAGCAACCAATTTCTCCCCTGCTTTCTTGTTTTGAAAGAATAAAATGACTGTCTGCTGCCTCGGTAATCTTAGAATCGGCTTGTCCAATTCATATCCTTGGCTCGAGTTTATTATAAACTATCCGGACAAAGACCATGAACGAAGAAGATTACAAATGTTTTAAAAAACAAATTAAAAAGACCTTTATCAGGCCTTTTAGTTCCAATCCGAAGGTCCTGAGAATACTGACTGCATGATCCTGTTCCTGACCCCCGGGATTCCGATCATCGAGCCGGCCAACACGCGGCGCATGACGAGGTTGCCAAGCACCGTATTCATCAAACGGTATCGGTTCTGAAAAACATAGTAGCCTGCCAAACATACAACCATAAATGACACTAACCGTCTTATCATAACATCCCTCCACCAATAGTGTTGGATATCCGCATCCCTTTTATCCGGGTAAATTCAGTTGCACTATGGTACATAAATGACAGACATATATAATGGAAGAAAGCGGTTGCAAAACAGCTTAGGTGCCACGCAGTGTTTTGGATATCAAAAAGCCGCCGATCCGGCGGCTTGGCTTAATTATTGATTACCAAAGACTGATTGCATTACTTTCCTCAAAACATCAGCAGAATGGCCAAACTTTTGCAGTTCTCCTTCAGTCAATTCCAATTCCACTACATCCCTGATGCCGTTTCGGTTAACAATCGCCGGGACGCCGATATATATATCCTGCTGCCCGTATTCCCCGTCCAGGTATGCCGAAACAGTAAGAATCGAGTTTTCGTTGTGGAGTATTGCTTTGGTTAGCCTGACGAGCCCCATTGCAATCCCATAGAATGTCGCGCCTTTGCGCTGGATAATATGGTATGCGGCATCGCGGACATTCAGAAATAAGCTGTCAAGGTCTTCCTGCATATATGTGTCATTTTCTTCGATGATCTTAGTGATTGGTTTGCCGCCGATGTCGGCATGGCTCCACACCGGAAGCTCTGTGTCACCATGCTCTCCCACAATGTAAGCATGTACGTTACGTGTATCAACATTAAAATAGTCGCCTAACAGGAAACGGAATCTTGCTGTGTCAAGAATCGTACCGGAACCGATGACTCTTTCCTTTGGCAGCCCTGAAAATTGCCAGACCGCATACGTCAAAATATCAACCGGGTTTGTTGCTACAAGGAAGATTCCATCAAAACCGCTGCCCATCACCTCAGCGACAATGTTTTTAAATATTTTCGTATTTTTCTCTACCAGGTCAAGCCTCGTTTCGCCGGGTTTCTGGTTTGCTCCGGCACATAAAACGACAAGGTCGGCTTGCCCACAATCCGAATAATCCCCAAACCAAATTTTTGTCGGAGACGGAGCGAACGGCATGCCATGATTTAAGTCCATTGCGTCGCCTTCGGATTTTTCCTTGTTTAAATCGACCAGCACAAGCTCCTCGGCCACACCCTGGTTCAGCATGGCAAATGCATAGCTAGACCCGACAGCCCCGGTTCCCACTAATACAACACGGTTCACCCGGTTTTTCATTAACGATTCCCCCTTTAAATGTTTGCTATTTTCATTATTCCCATTTACCGGATGGAATGACACACAATATCGAAGCGCTGCCCATTATGAAATATTTTTAAACGAATTTATACAGACTTATTCCCAGTATTACCGCTATCAAACTTGATAGGAGATTTACCATATCATTATCCATCAACATATGTCCACTGATCAATCGGCCTGGTCTCCCGCAGTGCCGTGGATTCTCCGTGATATGCCCGCATTCAGTGCACTGATATGAAGCCTGGAAAAAAGCGCCAATAACAGAATCAACAAGCATGCCCGCAACACCGGCTGTAAAAATAATAAGTGTTTCAGGCATTTCCAGCTGAAAAAGGGCATCTGCTGAAACGGCAATCAACAGGGCACCAAAAACGGCAGCCAGTGTGCCAGGCCCCGAAATAGCCCCGGACACTCCCGTGGCAGCCCTTTTAAAGGTGCGAATGGAAATGGGCGGCTGTTTACTGAGAGTCCCAAGCTCGGAAGCCCAAGTGTCCGCATTTGCGCTTGCAATAGAAATGCAGTAGGCGAGAAGCCACACCGGGTTTTCCCATACAAATGCTGCCAGTGCAGCGGCGGCAGCAATTCCTCCATTTGCGGCGACCTGGATCCAGTCGCGGGCAGAGCCCTTTGTATGTATATTTTTTAAAAACTCTTTTTCGCGGTGCTTATACTTTGACCATATACTTGAACTTGCAAAGAAAATACCTAAAAGCAGCAGCCCTTCCATACCATATCCTGCAGTGGCACAGCAGCCAGTGACGAATGCTGCAGCAGCACCGGATGCAGTTAAAAAAGAGAAATAGTATCCAGCGATGCTCACCAGCCCGACGAAGATTATAGTAAACAGCACTTCAAGAGCCAATACGAAATACCCCTTTTTCAGTAATTAGTTTTGAAACCGGAATATCATGTGATTCTACTGGCAGTTCGGGAACTATTTGCATTTCAAAGGCAAGTGACACTGTCCGCCCCTTATATCCAGTTAGAAAGCGGTCATAATATCCACCACCGAAACCAAGTCTGTACCCCTTCTTTGTAAAGGATAGGCCAGGAACAATGAGAAGATCAATTCCAGACGGGTAAATTTCAACTGTTTCTGCTTTGACAGGTTCAAATAATCCAGAATAAACAGATTCGAGCTGGGAAAACCTTGTAAGCTTCCTGAATGACATCTCCCTTGTAACCGGCAGGCATTTCGGGACGCAGACATGTTTTCCCTCGCTCCATGCCCTGCGGATGATTTGTAAGGTATCGACCTCAGGATACCGGGAAATAGTAACCCCTACAACAGCTGCTTCCTTCCAATGTTCATCATCGTAAAGGTTAAGAGCAATTTGATAAGACATATCTTCATATAACGGCATGGACAGGGACGACAGTTCGTTCTTCATCTCGGCCCTTAGCAGCTTCTTTCGTTCCATTAGATGCCCCCCATGTTGGTTTTTTCCGAACACCTCTGAATTGACTTTAACATTTTAAGGAATTATATGAAAGTACAAAAAAAGCAGCGGGATTTATGTCCGCTGCTTACTTTGTTTCGCGATGTGCAGTTGTGCGTTTTTCTCTTGGGCAATATTTTTTCAGCTCAAGGCGATCTGGATTATTTCTTTTATTTTTTGTTGAAATATAGTTACGATCTCCGCACTCTGTGCAAGCTAACGTAATATTTACACGCATGGTTATTTCCCTCCAAACAATTCAAGCTAGGTTCGTTCATACGACTTTTCTATAATATCACTTTTTAAATTGAAATGCTAGTGTGTTTTTTTAAAACTGCCTTGTTTAGTTCAAGCAGTTCATCTTTGGCACTGCCCTGGATCACCCAGTTGCTGCTTTTTACTGTTTTGCAAGCCGGAATGGACAGCTGAATGGAATAGAGACTGGCGGCAAGCCCCTTGGCCATTGGCTGGTATTTGAGATGGCCGTTCTCCCGGCAACTCCATAAATTATCTGTTTTCACATTCCATACCGGCTGTACCGTACTTTGCTGGATTTTTTCCCGACTGGCGACTCCGTTCACAAGAAACACTTGGCTATTGGCAAAGTGAAAAATAACCTTGTCTGTCGGAGAAACAAAAGTAAAGTGATCATTCGAGGCAACAGCGTATTGATGCATAACAATCAGTTTCAACTCTTTCCTGCAATCGTTATGGTTGGTGATGTACATGTCAGAAAGGCGTATTTTTGAATGTATATGCTCCTGTTTAATTTTTATTGACAAACCTTCTTTTATGATCAGTCTTTCAAAATTATTGTTCACCCAGTATGCTTTTCCAGCCAGCCATAGGCATGGTGTCGTTACCAGCGGTTCACGTTCCACGTACTTTTGTATTTTGTCTTCAACGTCAAAAAATAAATTTGTATTCATTTGGCTGCACCTTTTTAGTTGGATTTAATTTTTGTCATTACTCAGCTAAATTTTCGATATGATCATTGTTTCTTCAAATATCCGTTTTGTTTCAAGGGCGACACGGTTCCAGCCATACCATTTCTCTACAAGCTGCC
Source organism: Bacillus sp. T33-2 (assembly GCF_002860205.1). Lineage (GTDB taxonomy): Bacteria > Bacillota > Bacilli > Bacillales > Cytobacillaceae > T33-2. The sequence goes on along the minus strand of NZ_PGVB01000057.1, from coordinate 16,204 downwards.
GGGCTTTCGAACCGATGATCTCTCCTTCTTTTACATTGTTCAGCAAAAAAGACATTTGGGCTGCCAGGTCGCCCGCGTCTCCTGGTTTCGCAAGCAGGCCGGTTGTAAGAGGCTGGATAATTCCTTTCAGGCCGCCTGTTTCTGAAACAATCACTGGTTTCCCATACGACATCGCTTCAACCGCCACAATCCCGAATGGTTCATACAGGCTTGGGAAAACAGCAAGGAAGCATTTCTCAAACAAAATGTTCCTTATCTCATCGCTGATAAAACCAATAAAATATACTAGATCATCCAATTGTTTTTCCCTGACAAGCTGTCTGTAATGTTCGAGAAGAGGGCCTTTTCCCGCAACGATAAAACATATATCATCGACGGACGCTTTGAGATGGCCGGCTGCTTCAATCAATGTTTCAAAGCCCTTTTCATGGACCATTCTCCCGATAGAAAACACGATTTTCCTTCCATGAATAAACGGATAAACTTCCCCTGCAGTTTGGGTATGGCCGTTGCCGGTTTCTTTTTCAACCCCGTTGGGAATAACGGCGATTTTTGATTCCTGGATATTAAAATGTTTAATAGCCTCTTCCTTCATAAACTCACTGCAAACGATCAACTGGTCAGCAGCTCGTGCCAGCTGCTCTTCCTTGCCTGAAATAAACCGCTGCATTTCAGTATATATCCCCATATGCCGTCCATGCTCAGTTGCGTGGATTGTTACGGCCAAAGGGAGTGAAAGGGCGGAACTGAGCGACATGGCGGCAGCCCCTGCCAGCCAGTCATGGGCATGTATTAATTGAAATTTAAGCGCTGCAGCAATTTCAAGGCCCTTTTGCGCAAGCTGTATGTTCAGGCCCCCGATCCATGACAGAAAATCCTGGTCCTGGGCATTTAACGGCATCACCCGGTGGATGTGCACGCCATCTGATTGTCCGTAAGAAGCTGCCCCAAAAGGCGCGGCCGTAATGACATGTATTTCAAAGCCAAGTTTCACAAGGTGCACAGCGAGCCCATGCACATGCCTGGCCAGCCCTCCGACAATATTTGGGGGATATTCCCAGGAAAGCATCATTATTCTCGCAACTGGCTCCCCTTCGACTTTCCATTCATGGTCCGTTGAGTACCGGCTATACGAAGCAGGCCGGCCCAAGTCTGGTTCGCCTGACACAGGTGCATCAGCCGGTGGTTCAGCCGTTTTTTGCACAGGTAAGGTTGCCTGCACAGTTTCATAATAACTGTAAGTACTTACATGTTCTGTCCATGCAGGCGGAGTGTACATGTTGTTAAGACAAATGCCCGGGTCACCCTGAACAGGGCCTGTCCCTTCGCCATATCCCGGTACTAGGACTGCGACAGACCTCACGATTGGCAAAAAGCTGTTCTCGCCCAGCTTCACGCCAATTTCCACAACATATGACCTGTTTGGCTTTAAGCCCTTCAACAGCCAGCTTTGTTGCGCATCCGGAATCATGATTTCCATTACACTGTGTTGATTGCTTCCGTTAAAGATAAGTGAAGTCACATCATAGAGGCGCAGGGATTTTTTCAACTCGTCCAATGGAACAACGAAAAATCCACTCAGCAGTTGGTACGTAAATTTTGAGATTCTCCAGGAAACTTTCATTTTTCTATGGGAATGTAATTGGGCATCGATACGGTCGGAAAATGGAACATAGGGATTTTTCCGTAATCTTTTCAGGCCAGGTGCACTTCCGGCGGGCATCGGCTTAGTTTTATCAAATTGCGAAATCTCGTTGCTTCCAGACTGTTTAGCCCACTCGTTCTGAACTTTTCCAACTGTTGAGCTTAGCACTTTCGCAATTTGCTGGAACGACAGGCCTTGCCTTCTTAACCTAACGATTTCATCAATCACGGCGGCACCTCTTATATTTTTAATTTATTAATATATTCAATTTGATTCCGGCTTATTCTATAAAATTATGTTAGCACCGATTATCTATGTTCACAATGAACGCATTTTGTCGATTATTGTGTGGCCTGCTAATATGACCAGAAGCAGGCGCATTTTATTTTTGCCGCATATGACAGAGTAGTCCTGCAGTTCTTAGTTTCGACATTTTCTGGAGACATTTGGCACCTTTATGTGACAATATAACCTAATTCAGCAAGAGGTATTGATTTACAGTCGAAAATTGAAGAATCCAATGATAAAATGATTTTATCTGTGATTAGAAGGACAGAGGTGCATATTTATGGATTACTTTATTTTAGGTTTGTTTTGTTTGTCTGTTCTATTATTCCTGGTTTCGTTTTTCGTTAAGGATCCTTACAAAACATTAAGTGAGGAAATTGACCAGCTGACGATCCAGCAAGTGCAGGAGCTCTATCAAATCAAAAAAAAGCTAAAAGTTCTGGAAGAAGAACTGCTTGTGAGTGATGATAGCCTTGCAGCACCAGCTCCCGCCAGGCCTGTTGCTGCAAAGGAAATACATGATATCATCAAAAATCAGGTTCGGTCGCTTTCCGTCCAGGGCAAAACGGTTGAACAAATCGCAAGGCAATCGTCCCTTTCTGTATATGAAGTAGAACAAATACTTCAACAGCCCGGCAATACAGGAGCCCAGCATGGATAAGCGGACAATAAGGGCATTTGCGTTCGGGATTTTCCTTGCAGCGGGCATCCTTGGATTTAAGGATCATTTTTCTGAAAACCCTGATAAGGCAGATGTATCAGTTGCAGATGCGAAGGAGATGCTTGGAGAAGAGGGCTATGAGGTCATCAGTGCCGCAGAGCTTGCTTCCTTAAAAGAAAAACAAACGAGCCAGGAAAATAAAACAGTCACAGACAAAACGCCGCTTGCAACCGAAGCGCAAGCTGGTGAGGCTGCAACACCTGAAAGTGAAGCAGAACAGAAGAAAATTGTTTTAACGGTCGCCAGTGGAATGACGATACAGGAGATTGCCGATATTTTATATCGGGAAAAACTGATCGGCGACACGAACGGTTTTGAACGATTCCTTATCGACAGTGGCTACCATACACAAATTCAACTCGGTTCATTTGAATTGACGGCCGGTCAAACGTTCGAAGAAATCGCAAAAGTCATTACAAAAAATTAAGGAGCAAGGGACAAAGTCCCTGCTCCTTTTTGCTGCCCTGGTTATCCGTTGAAGTTAAAATGCGTTTCCGCCTTCGTGTTAACCGTTCAGGTCGTAGCGCTTGCCTTTGACGAGGTAGAAAATATTCTCGGCAATGTTTGTTGTATGGTCAGCTGCTCTTTCTAAATAACGGCATACAAATGACAATTGCGTGATTTGCCCAATTTGCTCTGGGTTTGTCTGGTTAAGCTTGAGCAGGTCCTGGATGGTTTGGCCATATAAAGAGTCAACCTGGTCATCCATTTCCGCAACTTGTTTTGCTTTTGCGATGTCCTCATCATTAAAAGCTTCAATCGACATTCTGAGCATGTCAGAGGTTAGCTTGTGCATTTGCCGGATATGCTCGATCGGCTTGATGAGCGGCTCATTCCCGATCCTGATAGCTGATTTGGCAATATTGACACCAAAATCAGCAATCCTCTCAATATCTGTAGCAATCTTGATTGCCACAATAATCCTGCGCAGGTCGATCGCTACAGGCTGCTGCTTGGCTATTAGCAAAATGGCAAAATCATTAATATCCTCTTCAAGAGAATCAGCTTTTGCGTCCTCATCCATAATTTTTAACGCAAGTTCCACATTTTTAGTTTCAAGGGCTTCTAAAGATCTCGTCAGCGCTTCATCGGCCATATGGCCAAGGTCGATCAATTTGCTTTGCAGCTCTTTTAAGTCCTCTTGGAATCTTTCCCTAACAACCATCAGTCATGCTCCCTTCGTTCAACATAAGAAAAACTGCCTCAAATTCTGCGGGTATAAAAACGTAGTATATCCTATATTACCCGAAACGTCCGGTAATGTAATCTTCCGTACGCTGGTCGGATGGATTTGAAAAGATTTTATTAGTATCTGCAAACTCAACGACTTCACCGTTTAAGAAGAAGGCAGTTTTATCGGAAATACGGGCTGCCTGCTGCATATTATGGGTCACGATGATAATGCTAAAATCTTTTTTCAATTCCTGGACCAATTCCTCTACCTTTAATGTTGAAATTGGGTCGAGAGCTGAAGTTGGTTCGTCCATCAGGATGACATCCGGTTCGATCGCAAGGCAGCGGGCAATGCACAGGCGCTGCTGCTGTCCGCCGGAAAGCCCATATGCATTCTGGTTAAGACGGTCTTTGACTTCATCCCAGATCGCAGCTCCACGAAGGCTCTGCTCAACAATTTCATCTAAAACTTTTTTATTGCGGATCCCGTGTATTCTTGGACCATATGCAATATTATCGTAAATGGATTTTGGGAACGGATTTGGCTTTTGGAAAACCATTCCTACTCGTGTCCTTAAATCTTCAACCTTGTAATCCTTATCTAAAATATTTTGTTCCCTGTACAGAATCTCCCCGGAAATGCGAACCGAAGGAACCAATTCCACCATTCTGTTGAGCGTTTTGATATAGGTGGATTTTCCGCAGCCAGAAGGACCGATGATCGCTGTTACTTCATTTTCATTTATTTCAAGATTGATGTTTTTTAAAGCGTGTCCTTCCCCATACCAGAGATTCAGATCTTTTGTATGATAAACAGTTTTTTTGGCTGTTCCGGACGCATCGGATCCAGCACGGTTTGAAGTTATTTTCTTTTCGCTTTCTGATATTACCGCCATCACATATTCCTCCTGGATTAAAATCTGTTTTGGAACTTGTTTCTAATGATAATTGCAATGGAATTCATCGCAAACAAGACAATCAGCAAAATCACAATTGTTGCAGCAGCAAGATTTGCATATTCGTCGACAAGTGCTGAGTCTATTGTCCAATAATAAATCTGCACAGGCAATATCGTAAACCTGTCAAAGATGCCATCCGGAAGAGGGATAAGCAATGCCGGAATACCAATAACGACAAGCGGTGCCGTTTCACCGATGGCACGGGAGAGGGCTAATATGACACCCGTCAGGATTCCAGGGATGGATGCAGGCAGCACAACATTTTTTACTGTTTGCCACTTTGTGGCACCCATTCCGTATGAAGCCTCTCTTAAAAATTGCGGGACCGCACGTATCGCTTCCTGGCTGGCAACAACAACGACAGGAAGTACGAGCAGCGCCATTGTCAGTCCTCCAGCCAATACGACTGAACCTAAATCAAGTGCCCTTACAAAAACAGTCAGGCCGAGGATTCCAAAAACAACAGATGGTACACCCGCGAGATTGGATATATTGGTTTGAATGAAGGACTGGAGCCATCCTTTTTTGGCATATTCTTCTAGATAGATGGCAGTTCCGACTCCTAAAAGCATTGTTACTGGAGCGACAACAAGCATCAGCCACAATGTCCCTAATATAGCCCCCATGATTCCGGCTCTTTCTGGATCGGTAGATAATTTATTCATCAAGAAGTCTGCATCGATCCATCCAAGGCTTTGCGAAACAACACGGTATATGAGAATAATCAAAACAACGAGCCCAAATAATGTCGCCAAAAAGAACAATCCCTTTGCCAGATTGTTCGTAAGCAGCCGTGAACCCATTTTCTTTTGAACTTGCGCAGCGTCTACATGCTTCATAATTAATATTCCTCCCTGAATCTACGGGATATATATTGAGCTATTAGATTCATGACCAGGGTAAATACAAATAATGTCATGGCAACTGCGTATAAACTGTAATACAATGTGGTTCCAGCTGCAGCCTCGCCGCCAGTCACTTCAACAATATAAGCTGTCATGGTCTGCATCGATTGTGTTATATCAAATGTAAAGTTCTTTGAACTTCCGCTCGCAATTGTAACAATCATTGTTTCCCCAATAGCTCGTGAAATTCCAAGTACAAATGACGCGATAATCCCAGAAATAGCAGCTGGAATAACAACTTTCCACGCTACCTCAAGCTTTGTTGAACCCAATGCCAAAGCTCCCTCACGCATGGAGTTAGGCACAGCGCTCATCGCGTCTTCAGATAATGACGCCACCATAGGAATGATCATGATGCCCATAACGATGCCGGGACTAAGTATGTTCGTAGGTTCTAATCCGGGTATGATTGATCTTAATAACGGAGTAACGAATGTAAAGGCAAAAAAGCCATACACTATTGTTGGAATCCCTGCAAGAATTTCGAGAATCGGCTTAAGGACCCTCCTAAGGTTGTCGGAGGCATATTCACTTAGGAAAACTGCTGTCATGACACCTATAGGAATAGCGACCAGCATAGCGATCGCCGATGAAATAACGGTCCCTGTCAACAACGGCAGCACACCGAAAACAGCGTCATCACCCAAAGGTTTAAGCTTGGTACCTGTAAAGAATTCCAATACCGGAACCTCTTTAAAAAACATCACAGTTTCGCGCAGGAGAGTAAACAGGATGCCAATTGTTGTAAGCACAGAAATTGCAGCAATCGTGAATAGTAGGCCAGGTATCAATTTCTCAGTGTAAGTGCTGATACTCTTTGCCTTCTTCTTCTCTTGTATTAATTGACTGATATTAAGTTGACTGCCGCTTTGACGACCCTCAGTCTTTTGCACTAATAAAAACCCCTTTCATCCTTATATTATCCAAGGAAGAGCCTTGCAAACCTTTTTTACACACGCAAGAAGATGAGAAGGATATACTTCTCATCTTCCAGGGATAATCAGCTTGCTTTTCTAGATTACTTCAATGCATTTAAAGCATCAAGCGCAGCCTTCTTGTCTTCATCAGACAATGGAGCGAATCCAGTTTCTTTCGCAACGTCCTGTGCGTTTTCCATAGTATAGATTGCATAATCTAATACTTCTGGCTTTTCTTTAGCATGATCCACATTCAGGTAACTGAATACTGGCCGAGTGAAAGGAGCGTATTCGCCATCTTCAGCAATTGTGTCTAGTGAAGGCTCAACCGGGCCATTGCCAAAGTTAACTTTAACCGCAGCCAGCTTATCCTTATTGTTTTCATAGTAGCCATAGCCGAAGAATGCGATAGCATTTTTGTCTTTTGACACCAGGTCTACCAGAGTTGAGTAGTCTTGCTGTAAATTGATTCCTTCAGGAAGTGATTTTTCTTCCAGGATGTTTTCAAACATGAATTCATAAGTTCCATGGTTTTCGTTAGGTCCATAGGTTTTGATTTCTTTATTCGGGAAGTCCGGGCGGACATCAGACCATTTTTTCATGCCTTTTTCAGCAAGGAAAATGTTGATGATTTCTTCTTGTGTTAGTTCTTTTGCCCAATCATTGTCTTTATTGATTACGAATGTCAGACCATCTAATGCGACCTTCAATTCTTGGACTTCAATTCCCAATTCTTCAGCTTTTGCTCTCTCTTCGTCTTTGATTTGACGGGAAGCATCGTTGAAGTCAGTTCCGTCTTTTGCAAGGAATTTTTTGAAGCCAGCTGAAGTTCCTGCGCGGCTTACTTCAACAGAAACATTTTCCTGTTCATTTGCCATATAGTTTTCAGCCATTTTAGCCATAAAAGGATATACAGTACCAGAACCGTCGATTACTACACTGCCTTCTAATTCAGCTTTTTTATCGTCATTGTTTCCATTACCGCCGTTGTTGCCTTCATCTCCGCCTCCGCAAGCTGCTGAAAACACCATTACTGCAGCAAGCATGATAAGCAGGCTTAATTTTTTGAAGCTTTTCATTCGGTAATTCCCCCTATGAGATATGGTTGTTTTGTCCTACAAGACTAAGAATACTGCCCGAGTTTTAAAACGGTTTTAACTGAATGTAAAGGTTTTGTAAATTCACATGAACTTTGATTAATACTGTCGATTTATGTCCACAATAACTTGACCAAAAAACCAAGGGGTTTTGTTGTAGATAGTATTCCCCTATTTATCGAAAAAAAACTGCCTCCGAAAGAGACAGTTTCCAACATATTGTATATTTTTCTACTGGTTCTGGCCTGTTTCGCCTTGCACCGGATCCTGCTGCGCTGCTGCTTGTACGCTTTCTGTTGTTTGCCCAGGCTGTCCCGAATTCGGATTTGTTTCCTGGCGTTGTTTCTTAATTTCGAAGTAAGCATCAAGCACGCGGCGGCCGATGTCGTTGTTTGCATGGTGGCCCTGATCCCCTTCATAGGCCCACGGAACCATGACGGACATCGCGATTTCCGGGTTATCATGGGGCGCATACCCAATCAGGCTCAAATTCATGACTTCCGGGGGTTTCGTGAATTTTCCTCGTTCTGGTCCGTCGTAAAATGCCTGTGCAGTCCCAGTCTTTCCTGCTGGTTTGTATGGTGCCGTTCCGAAAGCGCCGACTGCTGTTCCCTGGGGCTCCTGCATAACCCTCCTGAATCCTTCCTGGACACGCTTGATCCATTCCGGTTTCGCGTCGATCCGGTTTAATATTACAGGGTCAATTTCCTTCACGACCGGACCGATTTCATTGTTTTTCATAAGCGGTTCACGGATTTCTTTAACCATGCGCGGCTGCACGCGGTAACCGCCATTTGCTATCGCTGATACATACTGGGCTAGCTGCAATGGTGTATAAGTGTCGTACTGCCCGATTGCGAAGTCCAGCAAAAGCCCTGGTCCCCGTTCTGAACCTTTGAATCCGACCATTTCGTTCGGCAGGTCAATGCCTGTCCTGACGCCCAGCCCGAACTGGCTGAACGAATTGCGGAAAGTATCAAAGGCTTTAGGGTCCAGTGGCAAAGGCTGTTCAGGCACGTAATGCCCCTTCCCGACGTTAATGGCCGTCCTGAACATGTACACGTTGGAAGATACCTTCAAGGCATTGATGTCGTCCAATGTTCCCAGACCACTTTTCCAGGAGCTTTTTGGCTTCGTGTTTTTAATCCTGATCGGTGTATCAAAAAATGACGTGCCCGGCTGGATGGCTCCTGTTTTAAATCCTGTCAATACCGTTGCTCCTTTTACAGCAGAACCAACGTTGTAGGAGGTGGTAAAGTTCCCGCTAGCAAAATCATTCATCTCCGTCTGGCCGGTTTCTTTGTCCTTGACGATCTGTTTGCCGGCCATGGTGATGACTTCCCCTGTTTTAGGATCCATCAGGACGACAAACGCCCTGTCAAGCAAGCGTGTGTTTCCATCCTGCTTCGCCTTCATCAATTCTTCTTCAATGATTTTCTCGACAGCAAGCTGGAGATCCATATCGATAGTCAGAACAAGGTCCTTCCCGCGCTGTCCTTCAGAAATGACCTTTGTGCTGAGGACGTTTCCAGCTTTATCGGTAATATTTTTGATGCGGGCCTTTTGGCCGTGCAGCACATCTTCGTACTGCAATTCAATATAGCTGAGGCCAACCCTGTCGTTTCGGCTGTAGCCTCTGGAAAGATAGTAATCCAATTTTTCCTTCGGCAGTCCTTTATCAGATTCACTGATTTTTCCAATAATGGTCCTTAGTGTTTTATCATATACATAATTCCGTTCCCAATCTGTGGTTGTATCCACGCCGGGAAGGCGTTCCAGGTTTTCACTGACAACTGCGAATTCTTCGGGGCTTACATTTTTTTTGACTATTTGCGGGGAGAGCGCATAACCGCTGTTAAATTCCCTGAAAATCGCAAGCACTTCCATATCCGCTTCAGATAAAGCCTGTAAATCAGTATCTGTTATCCGCTCCAGCTGCAGATCGTACAGTTTTTTATCGTCCAGCTTTTTCTGGTTGTATAAATCCCATTCTTTTTTTGTTATTTTTTCTTTTGCCGCTTCCGGATTTGTTAAAATCCAATAATCCTTTTTATCTCTTTCCTTTACTTTTTCATCATCCATGATAATCAACTTCGCCAGCTTCTCTGCCACTTCCAGCATTTCTTTTGGCTTGGTCCCCTGGTTCCTTGTATAGGTAATGGCTTTGTTTGGCGTATTGTCGACAATCAATTTGATGTTTCTGTCATACATCTTCCCGCGGGGGACCGGATTATTTACTGTTACGTCCTCTGTCCGGTCAACTTCTCTTTTAAAATCATCCCCATACACTATTTGAACGATTCCCAATCGGAAAATAAGCGTTGAAAACAACAAAAAAACCGCGAAAAACACCATGTTCAGCCTGAACGGCACATGAGTTTTTTTCTTTTTCTTATTCAAGACTTCCCCACACTTCCTTTAGAGTGTTTTGTCGAAATTTACACTATTAACATTCTAAAGGAAAACAGCCGATTTTTCTATTGCGAAAGGGGGATATGCATTCATTTCCAACAAAAGTCCCAATAAGGAAAAGTGGAAGCGCCTCAGTTGAGGCTAAGAGCGGGCACATCCATGTACCCAACGCCTCAACCCCTTACATCCTGTAATTCCGGCGACAGGCATAAGACGAGCCGGCAGGAATGCTGCTCTTTAGCCTTTTTGACCAATTGATTGAAATTTGGAGGCGACTGCACTGGGACTCGAGTCCCAAGGAGCCGTAACTAGACAAGCTTATGACCCGAGCCCCCAGGCGCTGTAGCTGGACAATTCTCGAAGCATAATTATAGTTAGCTATCTTCTACAAGAACCGGTTGTCACCCCGGCTCTGCTTCGGCGGAAAAATGAATTTGCCGGATAAAAAAATAAATGACGGTGTGGCCCGCTCCCAAAAACAGCAGCAAAAACGGCATGCTTGTTTTGTGGTCGAATAACGTGACCGACGCCAGAAAAAGCAGAATCGATACTATTCGCCCCGCATTGATAAAGATTTCCCGGACAACGATGTATTCAATCCTCATTTCAGCGGCTTTCCAGCCGCGCCCAATTACATCATAGGTCAAGGACATATACGGAACAAGAAGGAGGGGATAGGCAACTGCGATGCATGCCGCATACAGCAGCAGCCTCATATATGTAATTTCAAAAACGATCAGGAAAATAGAAAGATAAAGGATGATACCTCCAAGTAAAATCGCTTTTTTACGGAATTCTTTTTTTAGCATCCTTGAGGTCATGTAATACCCTATGAATGAAATTCCTGAATTAATAAGTCCAAATGTTCCCAACGCCATTTCGCTTCCAGTCGTTATAAAAACAAATACGGAGATCACAAACGCAAAGGTACCCTCGCGCAGTCCCTGAAAAAAATTGGCAATCGTTATCATCCGCCAATTTTTGTTGTTTTTTCTCTCAGCCAATATTCTCTGAAACCAGTACCTGCCTTTAGCGGGGCGCCGCTTCAGGAAAAGGCTCAGGAAAACCGCGACCGAGAAGAGGGTAAGCGAGAGACCAAACACAATTGAATACCCGGTGAACTTTTCGAACCTGGAAATGATAAATCCCGCTGCTATTGGACCCGACATACCGCCTATAGAGGAAAGGATCCCAAGAAACCCGTTAAAAAAATCTCTCGATTCGGGCTCGGTGATCTCAAAGGTGAGCACATTGAACGCCAGCCAGTAAAATCCGTAGCCCATTCCAAGCAGCCCGCCTAAAAGCAGGAACAGGTCCGAGGCTTTAGTGCCAAAAAAAAGAACACACAAATAAAATGATGCAAGAAAAATAACACCGATTCTTAACACGATCACCCGGTCGATTTTCTTTGCCCATCTGCCCGCAAGAATGAAAGTTAAGGGCTGCAGAATGACAATCGACAGGTTGTAAAGCCCGATATCAGTGAACTCACCGGACTGCTTCCATAAATAAATATTCACAAAGGTATTTGAAAGTGCGACACTAAGCGAGTACAGTCCCCCGATCAGAAGCAGCAAAGTCAAATCCTTAGTAAGCTCGACATCCCCGATGAGCTTTTTGATCTCTATCATTAAAAACTACCCCTTTTCCTAACGGGTAGTTTCCGTTAAAAACGGTATCTTATTCATATTTTTAAATGCTTCACCTCCTGCCCGTTATTCCTGAAATTAAAAAGACAGGCTTAGCTGAAAGCCTGTCTCCTGCAATTATTTATTTGGCTGAATTGTAGCGGTTATTTACTTCTTCCCAATTTACAACATTCCAGAAAGCAGCGATGTATTCTGGCCTTCTGTTCTGGTATTTAAGGTAGTATGAGTGCTCCCATACGTCAAGTCCGAGAAGCGGCGTTTTGCCTTCCATCAGTGGGGAATCCTGGTTAGGCGTGCTTGTTACTGCAAGCTCCCCATTATTGACAACAAGCCAGGCCCAGCCGGAGCCAAAGCGGGTAGTTGCCGCCTTTGAGAATTCTTCTTTAAATCCTTCAAAACCGCCAAACTTCTGCTTAATCGCATCTGCAAGTTCGCCTGAAGGTTCGCCTCCTCCGTTTGGTGAAAGGATTTGCCAGAATAAGGTGTGGTTGGCGTGTCCCCCGCCATTATTTCTTACTGCGGTGCGGACTGCTTCAGGAACAGCATCCAAATTTGAAATAACTTCTTCAACCGTTTTGGACAGAAGTTCTTCGTTGCCTTCAAGAGCGTTATTTAAGTTCGTAACATATGTGTTATGGTGTTTTGTGTGGTGGATATTCATTGTTTCCTTGTCAATGTGTGGTTCCAGTGCATCATATCCGTAAGGTAACTGCGGTAATTCAAATGCCATTTTTAACATCCTCCTATGTAACATTTTTTCTTTTAGAATAATTCTTCATCTCATACAATTCAGAATTGTCCTAACAGGTTTACAGCATAAGATTACCAGACAACGGCAATCGTTTCAAATGAAATGCTTCTGACAACATAGTTACATTCCCCTGATTTTTGTTGATTATTCTTTTTTCCGTATGCTTTTTTTTTCAGGCAGGAATGTTTCGAAAAATTGTCATGATTGAACAATAGCTGCATCCTGTCAACGATTTTTGTCATATGGGCAGAAAAATAATCCCAATAAATACCAAAATACTATTGACATCATGTCAACTCTCTTTTATACCTAAAGTAACAGCCAACCGAAGGAGCAGATTCCTTATGGATAAAACCATATCTTTATACAGTTTAGCTTTACAGCACTTTATCGGCAAAGAGACCGTCCAAAAATTCAAGCCTGGTTCCATTATTTTCCAGGAAGATGAACCGGTCAATCACATTTATTTGATCCTGGACGGAAGTGTATCGATTGGCAGGGTCCACATGAAAGGTAAAGAATTCATATTAAAAATCCTTAACGGCGAAGAAATGATAATCGAATACGAATTGTTTAAACTTCAGCCACAGTATCACTTTTCAGCCAAAACGTTAACAGAATGCCAGATGATAATGGTTAAAAGGGAACAGTTCGAGGAATTTGTCACAGGGGACAGGACAGCAATAAGTGCCCTGGCCAACTGGCTGAGCACAAGGTATTTGAAAGCTCAGATGAAATGCCAGGACTTAATCATGAATGGAAAAAAAGGCGGGCTATACTCAATCCTCATCCGTCTATGCAACAGCTATGGGGTTATGACAGACGATGGAATTGTAATCGATTTGCCCCTTACCCACCAGGAATTGGCCAACCTTACATACGGCACCAGGGAAGTCATTCAGCGTATGCTGAAGGAATTGCGGGAAAAAGATATCATTTCCTATGATCAGCTTAAATTCACCGTGAAAAATTTAAAATATTTAAAGCATGAAGTCGACTGTCAGAATTGCGCATATGAGATTTGCGGTTTGAATTAAATCGAGGCAGAAAAAAATCGTGCCGGTCAGCACGATTTTTTTCTGGCCTCGTCACTTGTACAGGATGTTAAAATACAGCCACAAGAAAATAAATAACCATCACGGCCTGGATGAGCCCTTTCGTGATCACACTGCTGACGAAACCCACAACAGATCCAAAACCAATCTTGACAGCTTCATTCAGGTGCTTCTTATTAACGGCGATTTCTGCGATTATCGCACCGAGAAACGGGCCGACCAGTATTCCGAAAACCGGGATCACAAACGGTCCTGCCAGAAGGCCAATGGTGCTTCCCCAGACTCCCGCTTTCGTACCACCATATTTTTTCACGCCAACCATGTTCGCCACATAATCTGCCCCGAACAGCAGCACCACGAATAAGCCTTGAATTGTCCAGAATACCCAGTTAAATGGTTCAAATGAAAATAATATGCCGTACATAATAAACCCTGCTGCCAAAAACAGCACACTCGGAATAATCGGATACAGCAAGCCGGCAAACGCTATGATGAAAAAAATGATGATAAGTGCCCAATAAAGGTATTCCAAATCAATCAGTCCTTTATATCATAATAGGTTTCTGTACATATTTTGGCGTGAGTTGCCACTTCCTAAAACGGCTTCCGCAATATTCACTGCGTGGTCTCCGATTCTTTCGAGATTGCTTACAATGTCAACAAAGACAATCCCGGCATGCCCGGTACAGGAGCCGTCATTCATGCGAAGAATTTGCTGTTTGCGAAGCCTCCGCTCCATTTCGTCGATTTCTTCCTCTTTTTCAACAACGTTTTTGGCAGTCTGCATGTCTTGATGGTCCAGCGCGTAAAGAGCTTCCTTTACAGTAAGGAAAGTCAGGCTGAACATGCTTTCCAGGTCCTGCATCGCCAAACCCGAGAGTTTTATCTTATTAGATAGTTGATAATCGGCCAATTCTACGATATTTTCAAAATGATCCCCGATCCGTTCAATATCCCGTACAGTATCCAAAAGCATCAAATGCTCCTCGGCTTCATGTCCCGTGAGTGAGCTTGATGACAGTTCAATTAAATAATCTGTAATCTTACGGTCTAAATCATTAATACTTTCTTCTAAATGAAGGGCAGCACTGGAATGTTTATAATTCTTTGTTTTCAAAAACTGATAGGATTCTTCCATTCCCTGCAACGCCAGCTTGCCCATCCGCAAAACTTCCTCCTTAGCCTGTCCAAGGGCAAAGGATGGCGCCTTTTTAATGAAGGCGCGGTCCATATGAAGCGGCCGTTTCCTGAATCCGGTACGCGTCACCAAAAAGCTGATTATTCCTGACAAATTAACCAAACTCTTCAACCCCTATACCATCTGCTCAGTGTATATAAACATGTACAAAGTTTAATGCAATATGAAACAAATCTCGACATTATTTTACATTACCTTAATATAATGCCTGTACATTTACAATAATTCAACAAATATTGCCTTTCCTGTTTAGTTAAATGTTGTTAAACACATTCTATAAAGATAAAATTAGTTCGTTGAAACTTTTAAAGGGTGTGCTACTATGAATATTTTCAAGCAGTTTTATAAAAGTCTTTATTCGCCTAAAGATATATCGATGTTCCGTTTCCAGGGAATCGGCAAGACGATACTTTATGTTTTCTTTATTACGCTTATTTCTATCATTCCAACAGGCTATTATTTTTCCCAAGCCATCAATTCCGCCCTGGATGCGGCCCTCGCTACAATTGATGATGAAATCCCTGCTTTCACTATCGAAAATGGAGTGCTGCAATCTGGCCAAAAAGAGCCAGTCACCATTGAACAAGACGACTTCACCATATATTTTGACTCTACTGGAATGATGGAAGCACAAGATTTGCAGAATAACGAAAATGCTGTGGCATTATTGAAAGATGAGCTCGTTTTTATTGCCGGAGGGCAAGTGACTCCATATCCGTATTCCATAGCGGATGATATGACTGTATCCAAACAGGATGTTGCCAGCTTCCTCGAGTCTGTGGACACTGCACTCGTAATCATAATCCCTATCCTGCTTACCGTCATTTACCTGTTCTCGAGTGCCGCAAAATTTATTGAGGTGTCGATGCTGGCTTTGTTCGGGCTGATCCTCAAGAATATTTTCGGCAAAAGGCTGAAGTACCCCCAACTCTGGAGGATGTCGGCCTACAGCGTCACTTTGCCAACCGTTTTTTTCACGGTGATGGCATCATTAAAAACGACCGTACCTTACGATTACCTGCTTAACTGGTTTGTCGCCCTGTCGATGCTTACTCTGGCTATGAAAGAAATTCCATCTCCTAAACAAAGTGAATAAAGAAAACTCGCCGATTGGCGAGCCCCTTAGGGCGAAGACAGAGGCGTAGTTCAACCGAAAAGTTCCACTTTTCCGCCTGCGATGCTGATGCTTACGAAGCATTCCTTTATGCACTTATACTTTGTTTC
Organism: Bacillus sp. T33-2; assembly: GCF_002860205.1. Lineage (GTDB taxonomy): Bacteria > Bacillota > Bacilli > Bacillales > Cytobacillaceae > T33-2. Next base: position 210 of record NZ_PGVB01000057.1, on the reverse strand, counting down.
CAAAATCGGCCCCTACGTCGAGTTTTCTTGTTGCTGCCAATTTATAATTTCCTAACGTATGAAAAATGCGCCTGCCAAAGGCGCATTCAGACTGTCGACAAATTCGATGAAAATCGTTTTTGTCGACAGTCTTTTTTGTATAATTGGGATATAAAGGCTTGAATGAGGTGGATGTTATGCTAACGAAAAACACGCAGATGAATCGGGATC
>NZ_PGVB01000056.1 GCF_002860205.1 Bacillus sp. T33-2 | reverse complement strand
ACAAGATGTCTTGTATTAATAATAGAACAACGCAAATACAACACCCTCTAACCATTGAAGTTAGAGGTTCTTTTATCCTTATTCAAACCATATATCTTCAATCTTAACTCCTAATGCTTTTGCAATACGTGAAGCAACCAACAACGATGGATCGTGCGCGCCCTTTACCAGGTCACTGATTGTTGATTTGTTTACAACAACCTGTTCTGCCAGCCACTTCTGGCTTCTACCCTGCTTCTTCAATATCTCCCTTAATCTACTCTGCATTTTTGCAGCCATGTCTCCCACCCCGAAAAAAAATTACGGAAAGTACAGGCATTATTTACGGATATTTCCGTATATATGTATCACCAGTTAATAAATAGTTCGCAATCAAAAAGCTGAAATCCTTCTTCAGACCGTTATTACCTGGTTAACAACATTACCGGAGGTGTTCAACTTGGCTAAGGGCAACGACAACATAGCGAGAATTCCGTTGTGTCTTAATCGGAAGGATCCTTATCAGAGTGAATTGATTTCCTATATAAGGACTCATACAAATGCATCGGGCTATCTCAAGTCATTGGTTATTCGTGATTATGAGGACAAAAAGAAAAAAGCGCCAGCTGGACCGGTTATTTCCGGCGGCATGGCGCAACTGAATGGTCTTGTATTGTAAGCACAGAATGCGGCCAGGTAGCTGACACGCTTCTATGTCAGCTTATGCGAGCAACGTTAGAAATATGTCTGTCCATGTAGTTGTTAACCAAAATAAATTTTATCGGAGGTATGTCCGGATGAAAACAGAGGCTATGTCCATCAAGGAGTTTATGAATCCAGTTAAGCCCGAGTGGTTGCCTGTGAAGCTGCAGCGCCATTTTAAGAAGTATGGATCTGTATATAAAATTGCTGGTGTTTCAATAATCGTACTGCTGGGCGGGGCCCCGGCTCTTGCCAGTACCGGAATTGATGTTGGTGCTAAAAAACTTTATTACGAGCTCGTGAATATTGGCAAATGGATCATCATTTTTAAGGGTGGAATCGAAACCATTAAGTCTGTTGGTAATGGCGACCTGGATGGAGCAAAAAAATCCTTCTTCTCTCATTTGCTGATTTACCTAATACTATTAGGACTTCCATACGGAATGGATAAAGTTGATGAAGTATTTCAGGGATTGAACGCATAGGAGGGTTTCGAATGAAGTTTCGTCTAACAGGTGAATTTGGCGAGCTTGCATTAGTCCGGGATATGCTCCCCCATTCCGGAATCGACCTGGCCATGCCGGAAGGTACCATATTAAGGTCGATAGCTGATGGAGTGGTCGATAAGGTCTTTGACGGATCCGGAGCAATCGGCAAAGGATTATCAGTCCAGATGCCAGACGGCAGCCATGCAATATATGGCCATATGAGCGATATCAATGTTCATGTTGGGCAACACATTCATGTAGGCGACATCATAGGAGCTAGCGGCAACACAGGGAATTCAACAGGCCCTCACCTGCATTTTGGCATGAAGGATGCGGATGGATCTTTTGTGGATCCTACTCCCCTGGCTGAACAGCTTGCAAATATCAGCGGGCCCGACATATCTCCAGGAGCAGTGTTCTCTAAACTTTTTCAGCACGGTACCGAAACTCTGAGGGAAAAAGCTGCTGATGCAACGACAGAAATTATACTTGGTATCCTGGATGCTGCCAAAGACCTGCTGATGGCCGGCACTTTAATTGGAGCAGCTGTACTGATTATCCTGAAGGTTGCTGGCTGGAGGGACGGTGGCCGATGGGCAGGCGTTCTGATTGTCGTGAATATCCTAATGAAATTCTTATTCGGGGTGTACTGAAATGAGAAAAATTAAGTTCTCTGATTATGCCAAAATCACTCGTCCGGAATACATCTTCCTAAAACTTACTCCTAACAATTCAATCCGAAACCAATCCACTCACAAACTTGCAAAAGCTATCTCTTCCCTTTACCGGAACGTCATCCAGAACATCAAAAAGGAAGATTCCAAATTAATTAAGGTCCTGGGCAAAGAGTTTTTGTTCGGGACCAGGTATTCCATGGAAATGAATTCTAAGGTGAGTTTTTACGTCTATATAGAGAAAAAGAAGGTGGAGTTTTTCTTTGTAATACCTAAGCAGCACCTGTCCATTATCAAGGAAAAAATCAGTGATGTATGGTCACATATTACGGTCAAGGAAGTAGATGCGCTGCCAGCTTTCAAAGAGTCGGCTACCAGGTACCAGCTGGCTTATTCAAAGGAAGATGCCCTCAGCCTTGCAACAGATCGGCGCAACAATGACCTGCTGCACTCAAAGTTAAACATTGTGGATGTGATGGAAGAAGGTGACAAGGTCGGGGTGTTTTATAACTTCATGCCCACTTCCCAGTTCAACTGGCGCAGCACTTATGAGAATACCATCCGGAAAGTGAAACGCAATTTGCCAACAGACCGTAATAAGATGGGAATGTCCTATGCCTTGAAGATGGCCATTGGCCTCGTGTCCTCCGTAATCGATGATATCGGAGAAGCTATCGGTGGGGAGAACAAACGCAAGAACAGCGAAGAAAGCATCGGCTTGCTGGAACAAACACTTGAACGGTTGAACGGCGGGAAACAAATTAATGAGTCTACCAGACGGAAGGCCACGGCCACCATTTTGAACACTCAGATTGCCGTGATCAGTGAGAGCCAGGATAAAATGCGGCAGCGAAATAATGCCCGGAGCCTGGCACAAAGCTTCGACACCATAGCCGACGACAACCGTTTAACAGCAAAGCCCCTGAAACCATTCAGCTTTACTGACTATAATATCAGGGCTGAGGTTAACAAAGTCGGTGACCAAGAGGCTCAGAACTTCCTCTCTCTTGCCGGCCGGGATATTCTTGAAAAATATAATTTTATAGAAAAGGTCGAGACTCAGGAGACCGAGGTTCCAGCGGATTTAAGAAAAGGAGTGATGCGGATCGGCACCAGCACATACCGCGGCCACAAACAAGACGCCTTCCTTTCCACCGACAAAGAGTTCAAGTATCTGTCTTTAATCCTTATTGGCCCCAACCGCGCCGGCAAATCAACGTTAATCGGCAACCTGTCTTATGATACGGTCAAAGACGGTGAATGCACCATACTATTTGATTACATCGGGAATTGTGAATTGAGCGATGAGGTGGCCGCCCTCTTCCCTCCTTATAAGATCCTGAATGTTGAATGCAACGATTTTGAAAAACTCCAGGGTCTCGGATATAACGAGGTAGAAATCAGCGAGGATTCTTTCATCCAGTATGACAATGCCAAGAAGCAAACCACCCAGCTGATGACTCTGGTCAATTCAATCAATACGGCAGACACTACTCTGTCGCCTAAAATGGAACGTTATTTAATAAGTGCATCATTAGTGGTATTTATCACCGGCGGCAGTGTTCGGGATGTATTCCTAGTGCTACAGGACCATAATGCAAGGCATCGGTTCTTAAAGAAAGTTCCTCAAAATCAATATCAGAATATGAACGAGTATATGATGAGCCTTTATGAACTGGATGATTACAATAAAAATGATGAACTCTGCGGTACAAAGCTGAATCTAATCGTAGGTATTATCGATCGCCTAAACAAATTAAAGAACAATACTTATATGGAGCTTATGCTTAAGAAATCCACCGAGCATAATTTTAACCTGGTTGAAGAAATGCAAAAGAGCCAGCTGATCTGCATCCGGATGCCGGAGCATATGTTTACGACAGACAATGAAAAAGACATCTACTGTACTTACTGGATCACAAAGATATGGATGGCCTTGCAGATGCGTAAACGAAAATACAAGGAGCGCCGGGACGCAATGACAAAAGTGAACCTGGTAATCGATGAACTATATCAGGTGGAGAATACGGAAAAATTTTTGACAAGCAAATTAAGTCGGTTGCCAAAATTTAATATTAAGCCCATTATCAGCTGCCACTACCTAAATCAAATTAAATCCATCCGTCCAGAACTTAGAAGTGCCAGCGCCAGTTATATGCTGATTGCCGGCTGCGATAAAGAAAACTTTAAGGAGCTGCAGGATGAACTGAAGCCGTTTGATTTGGAAGATTTGATGAACCTCAAACGGTTCCACTCATTGAACCTGATAAAGACCAAGGATGGATATGGACGGTTTATTACAAAACTGCCGCCACCTGTTGGCGAATATTTACAGGAAAAAGAGGAAAAGGATTTAACTTTACAGAAATAATCATTTGAAAACTTTTTTTTATAAATAATTAAATCATGGGGGGACAACAATAATGTGGGAGTTCATTGGTTTGCTTAGTATGTTTGCGATCGTTATTTTTATGTTTATGGCTGCTTTGTCTTTCTTCAAAAAATCCGGGAAAGTAAAAAAATATCTGTTTTATGCGGCTGGATGCTTTGTTTTGTTAATTGCTGCGCTTTCTATTGATATATCAGATGATAAAGAAACCGCAAGCACTAAGGTCGCTTCCGAAGTCCAAAATGAGGGTAATGCAGTAAAGGAAGAAAAGACAGAGGAAGAGAAAGCAGTCGCAGAGGCTGAGGCCAAGAAAAAAGCTGAAGAAGAAGCAAGGAAACAAGAAGAAGCCGAGGCTAAAAGGAAAGCTGAAGAAGAAGCAGCTAAAACACCTCAACAAAAAATGTTCGAACAAATAATGGGATTAATTGATGCTAAACAAGCCTTCGATAGTGGATCATATATTAAAGGGGACTTGCCTCCTGGCGAATATGCGTTTATTTCATTTGATGGGAGTGGCAAGTATTATGCAGAAAAGGATACTGCCGGTAATATTATTGACAACGAAAATTTTGACAGCTTCGGTTATGTCCATGTACACGACGTTGGTAATATAGAAACTGGTGGAGTGTTAATTAGTACTGGAGCATTTGGTACATTAGGAGTGAGCAGTGCCAAAGAAATCTACCAAGTGTTAAACAATGTAGAGGACTATAAACAATCTGCACTGTATAAAGTTGGGACCGATATACCAGCAGGCCAGTATGTGATTGAGAGTTATGGAAATGGTTATGTTGCAAAAATGTCTGGACCTGTTGGAAAGAGCGATATCATCGATAATGAGAATTTTAACGGTAGATTTATGGTCAATGTGACCAATGGACAATATTTGCAAATATCCAATGGCACCATTGCTCAGTAGCTAAGGAATAAATCAAAGGTGATGCATGTTGACTATAACAATTAGAATTGATTATATATCGGCAGCTGGATACATGACTCAAGGAGGCACATTCCCTCTTCGTGACCGGCGACCTGAACAAGTGGCTTATGAATGGTGGATGCAGATTAAGCGTGAAGGATTTGTGGAGGGTATTGTGAAGGTTATTGTGGACGGTGACAAGGATGTCACTGAACAAGTTAAGGAGTATGAAAAGAAAGTTATTGGGCACGAAATGAATGATGAATTACCGTTTTAACAAAACGTTCAATTTTACTGAATAACAGAAAACGTAAGGACGAATACCCAACGTTGCCCGTGATACCAGACACGGGTCTTTTTATGTAATAAAGCCCCTCTCGAGTGAGAAGGGCTTATTATAGTACCTATCGTTCCTATTTTCTAGGGAGTATAAATAATTTTGTGTAATTAGTTTTTGGAGCTAAATTATATATAAAGGCTTTACAT
>NZ_PGVB01000055.1 GCF_002860205.1 Bacillus sp. T33-2 | reverse complement strand
CTCCGTATTTGACCTCACTATCATCCCATGTCTAAAGACGGGCTGCGCCCTGCATGGGCTTTCACGTTCGGAAAATCTGTAAACTGGGTAATTTCGAATGGGGCTGGATCACTGGGGGACTTGATGGGTGATTGTCTTGATCGTTACTTAACAGGGATTTCCATAAAAAAATGAACACAGCTCTATTGCACGGTTCAGAATGCAGCAACGGCAAACATGGATTTTTGATTCAAGAAAAATATACAAAGGTGCTCAAATGAAAGTCATTTTTGAAATTGAACGATTGATTTTGGAAGTATTTTGAAGCAGCTGATATGGACGCCGCTATGAAAAGTGGGTGTCTGTCCGGTTGTTGATTATCAGGAAATAAACCGCCTGTTTAAAAAGGTTAAAAGTTGGGCGCACCTGATTCAGGTTTGACCTGAATTATCCAAGATAACTACACTAATTTATGTTCGTAATCTCTTATGATACTGCCTTTAACACCCATTATGGTCAAGACAGCAAGAAAATACATATCCGTACATGGTGACGATTGTGCTAGACTAGAGAAAATATATTAAATTTTAAGATAATTAAAATTGGCACAAAAGGGGTATCAACTTTGTCAGGTACAAAAAGTATTCTCGTTGTCTCGTATATGAAAAATACCTTGAAGACGCTGGTTGAGCAGCTAAATGAAATAGGCTTGCGGGAGCATTTTGAAATTGATGGATGTACCGTGGAAGATTTGGATCATTCTATGATAGGAAAATATTCACTGGTTTTAATTTCAAGTAATATTGTTTATACGATGGTGAAACCTTTCATACATGAAAAAACACCATTCCTCATTACTAGAAGGACCATCAACTATGCGAAAATAAGACAATTACTTGAAATACCGAAAGGGACGAAGGTTTATTTAGTCAGCGACCATAAGCATTCGGCAGAAGAAACCATTGGCATATTAAAAGAAACTGGAATCGAACTAGAATTGTTCCCGTTTTATCCTCAAGAAATACCTAATGATGACATTACGGTTGCGATTACGCCGGGAGAACCGCAGTTTGTACCGAAAACGGTAACGAAAACGATTAACATAGGCAGCCGCTTGATTGATATATCAACTTTAGTGGAAATATTTAATTATTTTAATATCTCGCCATTTTCCTCAAAAACCCATTTGTCAGCCAGATATATACAATCATTGGTCTATCTGTCACAGGAGTTAAGTGATGAAATTTTCCGGTCAAATCTTCTCCAAAATAGCCTGGAAAGTATCGTGCAGAATATTGAAGATGCCGTGATTGTGTACAATAATGATAATGAAGTTGAAGTGTACAACAAAACCGCATCCGATTATTTAAACCTCACCCACCGTGACGAAAAGCATAATATGGAAACATTGGATCCCGCTTATTACCAAGCTATGAGGAATCTCGCGGTTGGCCAGGAAAACTTCGTTGAAATTAATGGGACTACATTTTATATGAGAAAAAAGCGAATTTTTATCGATGAGCAAATTTATTCGACACTGGTCATATTCAGGAAAGCTGAAGACTATCAAAAAATAGAGCACGATTACCGTTTTAAAGCGAAGCAAAGGAACTTGTTGGCAAGATATCGGTTCGACGATATTAAGACGGTCAGTGTTGCTATGGTTGAAATGATCAAAATTGCAAGCAAGCTGGCCAAAAGTGATTCAACTATTTTAATTCTGGGCGAAACAGGCACAGGTAAAGAAGTTATGGCCCAGGCAATCCATCACGAGTCACCAAGAAAATTCGAGCCGTTCATTGGAGTCAACTTTGCAGCAATTTCAGAGAGTCTAATGGAGAGCGAGCTTTTCGGGTATGAGCCAGGGTCATTTACTGGAGCGAGAAAAAGCGGCCATATCGGAATGTTTGAGCAGGCACACCTGGGAAGTGTCTTTCTTGACGAGATTGGAGATGCATCTAACGTGATTCAGAATCGGCTTTTAAGAGTGCTTCAAGAAAGGCAGATTATGAGAGTGGGCGGCGACCGGGTCATACCTCTTGATGTCAGAGTCATAGCGGCGACAAATAAAGACCTGAACCGGTTGATAGAGGAAGGAATATTCCGGCAAGATTTATATTACCGACTGAATGTATTGCCTTTGAAGCTTTTGCCCCTTCGGGAAAGGAAAAAAGACATTGTTCTGCTCATCAATCTTTTTTCAAAAGAATTTCAGGAAAAGCTGGGGCGTGGACCACTTATTTTCACTAAAGAGGCATTGCAGCTATGTGAAAGCTACCACTGGCCGGGAAATGTAAGAGAATTGCGTAACGTGGTCGAATATGCAGCACATATATGCAATGACAAAGTGTACAAGGAAGACCTCCCGATCGGAGATAATCATTTTCCGGATATCCGTTCCGAAGGCAGCCATGAGGTAGAGCTTCAATGGATCAAAAATGATCTGACGGAAAAAGGATTCATTTCGGAAGCTTTGCTTATGCTTCAGTATTTGAATAGTGATGAGGTAATTTCAGCAGGACGGTCTTCTATGCTATCCCACTTAAACGGGGAAGGATTCCTACTTTCAGATCAACAGCTCCGATATCGGCAAAAGTTATTGCATGATCATGGATTAATATTAATAGAAAGGGGGAGGAGAGGAAGTCAAATAGCTGAAAAGGGAAAGAAGTTTATTGATATGTTAACAAAAAGCAAGTGCTGAATCCACACTTGCTTTTTGTCGTTCCGATTTAATCAAAGATTGGCCAGATCATAAATGGCTCTTGCATATATTGCAGTCGCTTTATAGAGATCTTCTATTTCCACGTATTCATTGATTTGATGAGCCGTATTCAGTTTCCCAGGAAAAACAGACCCATAGGCTACTCCGTTTCCGATGAAACGGGCATAGGTTGCTCCTCCAGTAGTAAGCAAGACCGCTTTTTCTCCGGTTTCCTGTTCGTAAGCTTGCTGGAGTACACTAATAACAGGATGGCTCTTTTCGACATGATGCGGTTTTTTCTCCCTGACTTCCTCAATGACGAAACCGTATTTCCCAACTGCCTCACTCAATTTTTCAATTGTCCTTAAATAAGGAGTTTCAACAGGGCAACGGATATTCAATGTCAAGTAGGCTGAATTATTTGAAGAGAAACGGAAAATTCCAGGATTGACAGTCAGAGGACCAGTGATCTCATCTGAAAAGGATATATTTAATTTCTCCCCATGTGGATCATCATCTAAGCATTCTCCAATAAACTTTACAAATGATCCACCACAAACTTCGCCGGCTAAATACTTCGCAAGCTTTGTTGCGGCGTTGACACCTTTGTCAGGCTCCATTCCATGAGCAGATATCCCTTTCAAAGTCAAAATGAGAGAATCATCTTTATGTTTAACAGCATAATCTAAGTAGTCTTTTCCGCAGTATGCTTTAAAACGCTCTCTTAAGCTTTCCAATCCTTTTCCCCGAATGATTGCGACAGCCTGGTCAGGAACCATGTTTCCCTTTTCCCCGGAATAGAATGACAACAGTTCGTATTGTCCTGAAATATTGTCCGCCTTTTCCAATCTGAGAACGACATTTATTTGCCCTTTCTCTGCATGGATAATCGGGAATTCTGCATCAGGCGCAAACCCCGTTAAAGGCTGAGGTTCGACCTGCACATATTTTTTCATACAGGACATTCCGCTTTCCTCATCTGTACCAAAAATAATTCTTATTCGGTGCTTTAGTGGCAATCCGCTTTCTTTTATGATTTTAAGAGCATAATAGGCTGCCATTGTCGGCCCTTTATCATCAATCGCTCCCCGGGCGAAGACTTTGCCATCTCTAAGCACTGGCTTAAACGGGTCAGACGCCCACTCTCCTGTTGCTGGAACAACATCTAAATGGCACAGTACCGAAATATAATCAGGTGCATCTTCCGGTCCCAGCTCCGCAACCCCCACGTATCCATCAATATTTTTCGTTCGGAATCCATCGTCCGCCGCCTTTTGAAGCATAAAATCCAAAGCCTTTTTTATTTCCATTCCCATTGGAGCCGACTCTGATTTAGAGTGCAAATCTTTTACACTCTTAAAAGATAATAAATCAAATAAATCCGTTAATAATTCCGTCTTCTTCTTTTCCACTCCGTTTTTCCAATTCAATATTATCCCTCCCTGTGCATACAAATAGTATTTTGCAAGAATTATACCAAATTGGAAACAGTTTCTATCGTGAACGCTAATAATAAATGGTTAACCCAATAATAGCCTAATGACCCTGTTTTCTAAAATATGGCTAACCCAATTCTATATTAACAAATACAGATAATTTAGATTTTTTCTACAATAAAGGCGAAAAAGAAAGTTGGCACGGAACTTGCAAATAGATAAATTGTCAAATAATTTTTTGGGGGTTAGAAAATGAGAAAAAATTGGCGAAATATGATGTCTGTTTTGTTGCTCAGTATTATGGTCCTGTTAGCTGGCTGTAATTTCAGCGGATCTTCGACTAAGCCTGCAGACAAAGAAGATGGTGAAAATAACGCAAAACGGAAAAGTGAGAATGTCCTTAATTTAAGCCTTGAAAACGACATTCCGGACCTCAACCAGGTCAAAACGACAGATGGAATTTCCTTTGCTATTTTAAACAATGTGATGGAAGGCCTTTATCGCCTAGATCAAAATAATGAACCTGTTCCCGCCATCGCAGAAAGCCATAAAATGTCAGATGATGGATTAACTTACACGTTCACGCTAAGGGATGGAGTAAAGTGGAGTAACGGTGAACCTGTCACCGCGAATGATTTTAAATATTCCTGGCTAAGGGCGCTGCATCCAGATACTGCTGGATCCTACGCTACAATTCTATCTGAATACATCAAAGGAGCAGCCGCATTTGCCGCAGGCGAAGCAGATGCGGAGTCAGTTGCGATTGAAGTGAAAGATGATAAAACACTCGTGGTTGAACTCGTGCAGCCAACTCCGTTCTTCCTGGGCTTGACGGCATTCGTCACTTATTTCCCGCTTAATGAAAAGTTTGTCACAGAAAAAGGGGAAGGATTTGGTTTGACAGCAGATGCGATCCTTGCCAACGGTCCTTATGTACTGACCGACTACGACCAGGCAAAAGGAGTATCATTGAAAAAAAATCCTGAATACTGGGACCACAAGAATGTTTCGATCGAGCAGGTCAATATGAAGGTTATTAAAGAACAAAGTACTGCTCTGAATCTGTATGAGGCTGGGGAGCTTGATAAGGTATTTCTCGCTTCATCTGATGTAGACACATATAAAGACAACCCGGAATTTGATTCAGAAACTGAATTCAGGACCTATTTCATTCAATTTAATCTTGGCAAAGAGCCTTTTAATAACGACAATATCCGAAAAGCGCTTCAATTGGCCTACGATCCTGAGGTGTTGACCAAAAACATTCTGAACAATGGTTCAGAACCTGCATACAGCCTGGTAGCTCCGAAAATGGCAGGAGTGGACGGCAAATCCTTCAGGGAACTTCAGAAAGAAGTGATCAAGCCTGATGCTAAAAAAGCAAAGGAGCTTTGGGACAAGGGTGTAAAAGAACTCGGCAAAACGCCAGCAATCGAATTATTGACATCTGATGATTCGGTTTCAAAAGACTCAGCTACATTCCTGCAAAGTGAATATAAAAAGAATCTGGGCATCGATATCACTCTTGTGACTCAGCCATACAGCGGGCGGCTTCAGACAATGAGAGACAACAACTATCAAATGGCGATCAATAGATGGGGAGCAGACTATAACGATCCGATCACGTATATGGATTTATGGGAAAAACCATCCAATCCGGCATTCCGCGGAAATTATTTGAACGAAAAATATGACCAGCTGGTAGCATCCGCGAAAACAGAAGCTGATGTAAAGAAACGCATGGACAGCTTATTGCAAGCAGAAAAAATCATCCTTCAGGATGCAGCAGTAGGGCCGCTTTATTACGATGGCCGTTCTTATTTGCAAAAACCTTATGTAAAAGGACTTATAACACACCCTTACGGGGCTTCACCCGATTTAAAATGGGCAACTGTCCAATAAAGGTTTGAATGCAGGGAGGGATTCATTCTCTGCCTGCTCTTCAATGATGAAGCATAGCGCATGTCTGTTTTAACTCACTGATAGAACAATTTATGACACCTAAAAATGGAGGTGTGAATATGAAAAAATACTTTTTTATAAGAGTTATTAATATATTGGCCACTTTGTTCATTATTGCAACAGCAACTTTCTTTCTAATGAAGCAGCTCCCTGGATCACCTTTTGATGAAGAAAAACTTGCCAATCTATCAGAAGAACAAAGAATGGAGTTTTACGCAAGGTACGGCTTGGACAAGCCTTTAACGACTCAATATGTCCTTTACTTAAAGAGCCTTGTACAAGGAGATTTTGGCACTAGTTTTTATTTTAAAGGGCAGGATGTGGGGGAGCTTATTACGGACCGCATCGGTCCATCTGCGTTGCTTGGTGTCCAGGCTGTTTTGCTCGGTTTTACAATTGGCATTATCCTGGGCATAATTGCAGCATTTCGCCATAACACAATGTGGGATTATACGACAATGATCGTTGCTGTTTTGGGAGTGTCCATCCCGAATTTCGTGTTCGCTGCCCTGCTTCAGTATTATGTTGGCTTAAAATTAGGGATCCTTCCTGTTGCCTTTTGGGAGTCCTACTCGAGTTCGATCATGCCGACGATCGCATTATCTCTGATGGTTATTGCATTGATTGCAAGATTTACAAGGAATGAAATGCTTGAGGTTTTGCAGCAGGATTACATCCTGACAGCACGGGCAAAAGGAGTGCCACAGTTCAGGGTCATTTATAAACATGCAATCCGCAATGCGCTCATACCCGTCATTACAATTTTAGGTCCAGCCATAGTCAGTTTGTTGACAGGATCACTTGTCATCGAAAATATCTTTGGCGTGCCCGGAATTGGCAGTTTGTTTGTAGACTCAATCAAAGTGAATGATTATACAACGATTATGGGGCTAACCCTTTTTTACAGTGCTTTCTTTGTTCTTACAATGCTCATCATAGACCTTTTATACGGTGTTATCGATCCAAGAATTCGAATAAGCGGGGCAAAGGAGTGAGTATAGTGAAAGATGCAGAACCTCTCATTGAGGAAGAATTCTCGGATGAATTGTTTGAAATAGCCGGCAGGCGAACGGAGGAAAGTGAGAAGATCCAGCGGCCACCGTTGTCAGCTGTCAAAGACAGCTGGATGAGGCTGAAAAAAAATAAAGGCGCCGTCATCAGTTTAATTGCGTTATCCATCATCCTGCTGCTGGCCATATTTGGCCCATATATGACTAAATATGAATACTACGAAACAGATTATTTAATCGCTTACCAGCCACCATCCGGGGAACATTGGCTTGGTACAGATAAGTTTGGCCGGGACCAGTGGACAAGAATATGGGAAGGAACCCGTGTTTCTTTATATATTGCTGTTCTGGCGGCATTTCTTGATCTGCTTATTGGAGTGACTTACGGGGCCGTGTCTGCGCTAAAAGGCGGGAAAGTGGATAATGTGATGCAGCGCTTCATTGAAATACTGATAGGCATTCCGAACCTCATCATTATCATTTTATTGATCATGCTCATGAAGCCGGGGATTTTGACCATCACGATCGCAATGGTCATTACTGGATGGGTGAATATGGCCCGCCTGGTCAGGGCACAGATTTTTAAACTTAAGGCACAGGAATTTGTCCTTGCCGCGAGATCTCTTGGTTCCACGAACAAACGGCTGATTTTCCACCACCTGATACCGAATACGGTGGGATTGATCGTCATCAATATGATGTTTACGATACCTTCGGCCATTTTTACCGAAGCATTCCTTAGCTTTATCGGACTTGGCTTACAGGAACCACTCGCTTCCCTGGGGGTGCTGATAAACGATGGGTTTAAAGGGATGAGGAACCACTTTTATTTACTTCTTTATCCGGCAATCGTCATCGTCGGAATAATGGTGAGCTTTAATATATTAGCAGACGGATTAAGAGATGCTTTAGATCCAAAAATGAGAAAATAATTCATTTCACAGAGAGGTAATACAATGGACAACCCAATTAAAGTGTTTCGTGGAAAATATTTGGAAAGTACTCATCAAATACATGTCGCAGTAGTGAATGTGAAGGGAGAGCTGCTATATTCATTCGGTGATCCTAACAGGTTAACATTTCCGAGGTCATCAATGAAACCTTTCCAGGCAGTTGCGGTTGTTGAAACCGGGGCAGCGGATGCCTTTCAATATGATGAATCAGAGCTTTCGCTTATTTGTGCTTCCCATAATGGCGAGCCAATCCATAGAAACGCTGTTGCAAGGATATTAGACAGAATTGATCTAATGGAAAATGCACTCCAATGCGGGACACATATTCCAAGAGATATTGACAGTTATAACAAGCTAATCCGGAATGGGGGTGAGTTAACACCCGTGTTCAGCAATTGCTCGGGTAAGCATTCGGGGATGTTGACAGCTGCTGTCTATATGAATGAAGATGTGCATACTTATAGAGACATAAAACATCCGCATCAGCAGCGAATTTTGGATGTGATCGAAGAAGTCTGCGGCTTTCCGAAAAATGATCTTGAAATAAGTGTGGATGGATGTGGCGTACCGGTTCACCAGCTGCCTTTACAAAATACAGCTTTGGGATTTGCTAGGCTTGCCGATCCTTTGGGATGGATGCCTTCAGATCGGGCACGCTATCTCGAAAGGATTCGCAATGCAATGACAAAGCATCCCGAAATGGTAGGCGGAACGGATCGTTTTGATACAGATTTAATGAAAGTGTTCAATAGAAGATTAGTTGCAAAAGCCGGGGCCGAGGGCGTCCAATGCATAGGTGATAGTAAGACAGGGCTTGGAATCGCCATAAAAGTGGAAGATGGCAATGGCAGGGCAGCAAGTGTCGCAGCTATGGAAGTATTGAAACAGCTGGGAATCTGTGATGAGGAAAAATATGGCGAACTGATTCAATATGCGGATGCACCTGTCCTAAACGCAAGAAAAGACACAATCGGCCGAATAACAGCGGATTTTAAATTACACTCGTATGCCGGCGCACGTTGAAATAATGAAGTTTCTGTGACCAATAAAACAATAATAATCTAAATCTATTAATATAAAGCCCGTTTTTATTTGAAAGCAGAGGAAGTGAGATTAGTGGAAGCGTTGCTGCAGGTCAACAATCTCCATGTATCATTCAATACATATGCCGGAAAGGTCCAGGCAGTCAGGGGAGTAAACTTATATTTAAAACAAGGGGAAACACTCGCGATCGTGGGGGAGTCCGGCTCAGGAAAATCAGTTACATCAAAAACGATCATGAAGCTGCTGCCAAACAATTCTGCCCGAATAGAAGAAGGGGAAATTCTTTTTGAAGGGAAAGATTTAGTTAAGTTCTCTGAAAAAGAGATGCAAAGTGTAAGGGGATCTGAAATATCGATGATTTTTCAGGATCCAATGACGGCACTAAACCCAACCATGACAATCGGCGATCAAATAGTTGAAAGTCTCATCATCCATGAGCAGATGGGTAAAAAAGAGGCACGTCAAAGGGCTCTGGATTTGTTGAACCTTGTTGGAATCCCTAATGCCGATGCCAGGATTAAGCAATATCCTCATCAATTTTCCGGCGGGATGAGACAGCGTGTCGTGATTGCGATCGCTTTGGCCTGCAATCCGAAGGTTCTTATTGCAGATGAGCCAACAACGGCGTTGGATGTTACCATCCAGGCGCAAATCCTGGATTTAATGAAGGATATCCAGAAGAAAATGGGGACATCTATCATCATTATCACCCATGACCTGGGTGTGGTGGCCAATATCGCCGACCGGGTAGCCGTGATGTATGCCGGAAAAATTATTGAAACAGGCACAGTCGAAGAAGTGTTCTACACCCCGAAGCATCCATATACATGGGGCTTGCTCGGTTCTATGCCCAATATGGAAACGAAGGAAGAACTGGTGGCTATACCTGGTACACCACCCGATTTGATTAATCCACCGAAAGGCGATCCTTTTGCAGAGAGGAACGAGTTCGCGCTAAAAATCGACTATTTACGTGAACCGCCTATGTTTAAACTTTCGGAAACACATTTTGCTGCCACCTGGCTTCTGCACGGGAAGGCACCTAAAATTGGCAGGCCCGAAAAAATAAATAAGAAGAAATTGACTGTCACCAAGCCTGCGGAAGTGATCCCAAAGGCAGACACTATTAAACAAGAAGCTTTATTGGAAATAAAAAATCTTAAAAAATATTTTAATATCGGTAAAAACGAAATTTTAAAAGCTGTTGATGACATTTCGTTCAGTATTTATAAGGGGGAAACACTCGGCTTGGTCGGTGAATCCGGATGTGGAAAATCAACAACCGGACGCACATTGATGCGGCTTTATGATGCTACCGATGGGGAAGTGTTATTTGAGAATGAACCGGTACACGGAAGGAAGAATGCATCCTCATTGAAACAGTTCAACAGAAAGGTCCAGATGATTTTTCAGGATCCCTATGCTTCTCTTAATCCGAGAAAAACGGTCGCAGACATAATTGCTGAAGGCATTGACATTCATGGACTAGCTAAAACAAGACAGGAGAGAAGGCAAAGAGTATATGACCTATTGGAGACGGTCGGTTTAAGCAAGGATCATGCGAACCGCTACCCCCATGAATTTTCTGGAGGTCAGCGGCAGAGAATTGGCATTGCGCGTGCTTTAGCCGTTGAACCGGAATTCATTATTGCCGATGAACCTATCAGTGCATTGGATGTTTCCATTCAGGCACAAGTGGTCAACTTAATGAAAAAGTTGCAGAAGGAACGAGGCCTGACATATCTGTTCATTGCCCACGATCTATCAATGATCAAGCATATAAGTGATCGTGTAGGTGTCATGTACCTTGGCAATATGGTTGAATTAGCCAGTTCGGACGATTTATATAACGAACCATTACACCCGTACACGCAAGCGTTATTGTCAGCAGTTCCAGTACCCGACCCTGACAGGGAGAAAACAAGAGAGAGGATCATCCTGCAAGGCGATCTGCCAAGCCCAAGTAATCCCCCAAGCGGCTGCCGTTTCCGGACAAGGTGCCCATACGCAATGGAAAACTGTGCCACCACGGTGCCTGTATTGAAAGAAGCAAAGCCTGACCATTGGGTTGCCTGCCATCTTCTGTAAATGAATTCATCAAGTAGATAAAGTGATGAAGTGTTATTAAATTACCGCAACGATTTGCAGGCGCCACTCATTGAAAACATACTTTTCGAACTCGAATAATTAATGTCCATATGGTGAAAATACAACTACTGCATAATTCAGTTTGAAATACATATGTTACGTGATTTTCGAACTGAAAAGAGACTTAACAACGAGAAGGAGTTTTCCCAATGAGACATGTATTTGCGTTTGCGATAAAGTTTATGGCAACACTTACCATACTGGGTATCATTCTTGGCTTATTTAACAACTTTGCTTTCACTGATGTCCTTATCCTTACAGTAATTATTACTGGGCTCAGTTATGTTATAGCGGACCTGCTTGTACTGCGAAGGACTAATAATTTGACTGCTTCGTTGATCGATTTTACGATCGTTTTTTTCGTCGTATGGATCTTGAGTGACAATCTTGAGCATGTGGTCAATCTATTCACAGTCTCTTTAGTTTCCGCTGCCGGTGTCACGATGTTTGAATACTTTTACCATCGCATTGTACCGAATACTGCGGAAAGAACACAGGCTGATGCGGGAACTCGAAACCAAAACATCAGGGACACGCTGACCGAGGTTGCCGAAGAACTAAGACCTGTTCGTCCTGATGTAAGAAGCCCACGGGTAAATGAGAACAAACAAAAAAAGGGTAAAAAGTAGAAAGCACAACTGCAAACCCCTGGTCACAGCATAAGAGGCATTCATTAGAGGTCTATCCAACAGGATAGGCTTTTTCCATGATCAGCCCGAAATAAAAACCCATTTCAAATTAACATTGAAATGGGATCGTTTTGTTTTTAAAGTTGAATTCTACAAACTGTGACGTTCGACTTCACCTACTGCTTGTTATTGTTATTTGCTTGATTCTGTGCTGTTTTGGCCGCTCTTAGATCAAGGTTGAGCTGGTCTGTCAAATTGTATGGATGATAAAAGCCTTTGCCCATCATATATTCGGTCACTGCCTGGTGCTTATCGATGGAATCGTTTAAATATTGGGTTAATGTTTCCCTTACTTCCGGGGTGGCGGATTCTGTAATGGCCCTCGCAATCATCTTTATGTCTGATTTTGTCGCAAATAAGAAATCTGTTGCGATGACTTGGTCGGTCATTGCGCCCATGCCGGCCATACTTTGTTGGTTCATGATTTCGCACCCCTGTCTGTGATGAATTGCTGTAAACGGGTGATTTGCTCTGTTGTTTTATTGATATCCTGAGAAAGCAGGTTTTTTAGCTCATCGTCCTGAGCCAAACCACTCATGGCGGAGGATTTTGTCAGGCATAAATTTTTGAACATCATCAATTCATGGATTTCCAGAGTCTCATGGACTCCCATATATTGCGTTTCCAAATAAATCTCCTCCTTTCCTTATTCCTGTGCCAATCCCAAGGCTGTTTGGCTGGCTTTTAAGTCAAGTTTGATTTGCTCCTGCACGTCATTTGGGTGATAAAATCCGTTTGATATCATATAGCTGCTTATTTGTTCATGAGTTTGGATAGCCCTGTTCAACTGAATCCTTAGAGCTGATTTCAATTCCGGTGTTGCTGTTTCTGCGATCGCGGCTGCATAAGCTTTAATGCCTGATTTGGCAGTCATTAAAAATTCCGTTGCAATTGCCATGTCGCTCATTGCATTCGGCTGTTCACCATTCATGGTAATCCTCCTTTACTAAGTTAAAAATTCCTGCAATGCTTGAATTTCCACTCTTGATGCATTTACGTCGCCAGATAAAATATTCTTTAACGCTTCATCCTTTGCTAAACCGCCGAGTGTGGTGGATTTAGTCAAGCATGTATTTTTGAAAACTAATAGCTCGTGTAATTCAAGGATTTCATGAACACCGAGTTCCTTCGGCATATATCTCACCCCTTTCTTTGCTGAACCCTTGTTATAATCTGTAGTAGGTCCTTTTTTAATTCACTGTTTGGCTAAAACATAACTTTTTTTAGCGGCGTTCTATTTCTCTTGAATATTACAAAAGGGAAGGGGTGATTCTGCCGTCTAACCTGCAATTTTTAATTGGTAAACCCTTCTTCTTTTTCGTTAATTATTCTTGTCGGATGATAATTTTAATAGTAATTGATCGATTTTTTTTACATCAAAAGTAGGCTCCTACGCGTATTTTGTATTAGCTCGATAAATGTTCATTGTTTTTCCTGCTTGGAAGCTCAAGAATCACAAGTGGCACAAAAATTATCCTGAAATTCAAGGTTTGTTTGCTTGTAGTCAAAATAATTCCGCTACATGTTGTATTATATATCTACTATGTTCAATTTTTTTTACAAAAAAAGGAAAATGCGTCCGAATGAACTCCATTTCGTCCCTCAATAAGTTGAAGCTGTTGAATAAACACAGGACTTCCCAGGGGTTTTTTACAAGAATGACAGGACTTATTTACAAAAAAAGGATTATTCATGCGGTTTTAAACATCCGCATGAATAATCCTTAGAAAAGAAGTTTCTGGTGCATTTTATGAAAAGGGAGGAGAGAATTGCCGTCCTTCGAACTTATGTCCAGTATCAAATAGTCGCTATTTTACCCCAGTTACTTTGCCTTCATCAGGCTTGACTCTGTACCCGTCTGTGATTTTAACTTAATGTTAACGAACAAAATACTAATCACGATCAATAACAGGCCGACTAATAAATTTAATGTAATAACTTCTTTTAACAAAAAAGAACTGCAAAGGATTGCGATTAATGGAATCAGGAATGTAAATGATCCAACCTTACTCGCTTCACCTGAACCAACCAGGGTGAAGAAAGCGAGCCATCCAAATGCAATTACAAATGTTGAGATAAAAAGTAAATTTGTGATAAATGGCATTTCCCACTGGATATTCGACCAGCTCTCAACGCTAGAACCTACGCTTAACAAGAAAAAGCCGCCCATAATGAGCTGTACTGTGACCATCCAAATAGAATCAACACGATCAGCCGTTTTCTTCACATAAACAGTACCTAAACCCCAGGCTAATGCAGACCCAAGGGCAAGCAAAATACCAATGGCCGAAATATCTCCTGTAAATCCGCTAGCACTTATGATTGCAACACCGGCAAACCCAAGAAGCAAACCAATGATTTTTAACCGGTACATTGATTCGCCCAGCCAAATCCAGCAGAATATCCCAAGCAAAACTGGCTCAATGAATACAATGGCGGAAAACAATCCTGCTGGTGCATAGCCAAGACCAACTGTTTGCAGGCCGTAAAAGAGAATGATGTTAAGGAGAGCAGAAATTAGGTAAAAACGCCATGTTTCTTTAAAACGGAGGCTTTTATACCGTGGTATTGCGAAAATAAGTAAAATCAGTCCACCCAATATAGTTCTGATTCCGGCAAATAATAATGGAGGTGTATAGCTGAGTGCCATCTTGGATAACGGCCAGTTGACGCCCCACACAATCACAAGAAATGTAAGCAGTAATGCTGTATTTGTTTTGGTAAGTTGTTTCACGGTTGTTCCTCCTTGATGTGCATACTTAATAATAATACGCGTTTACAAATTGATTAAACAAGATAATTGCTCTGGGATATTCGATACTTTTTTCGTTCATGCTTGCTAATTAAGAATAAAAAACCCCTGACAGAAGTCAGGAGGTGCAGAATATGTTACAAGGGTCCAAGTTTTATTGCCACATGGGCTTTCCAAATATGAAAAGAGCTCGCCTTGCTTTCCATTATTACCTTTTTCAAGGTCTTCAAAGAAGATAAACACTTGAAATTTATCAACTTCTAAAGTTTCAGATACCACTCTGTCATTTTTTTCACAAGTGATGTTTCTGTTCTGTTGTTTTACCTTCCAGTACAGTTATGAATGGCAAGTAAATATCCTCTGTAACGCTGCATCGTAGGCCTGTGTGATATTTAAGCTGGATTTTCTAAAACCTCAACCACTTTCAAGCGCCAGAATGTACATGTGGGGGAACTTGCTCCAACAATGTCGACCAAATTGTGGATTACGAAAGCAAGACTCAATTGTGTAAAAAAGGGAAGTAATGCAACTTCCCTGTTGTTTTGCGCCCAATTAATGTTCAATTGGACAAACACCGCTTCATTTTTCTCTTCTTTTTCATAATTTGATAAAAATTGTGGAAAGGAGCAGAAAGATTGTTTGGTTTTTCAATGATTCAATTGGTCAGGGCTAATGCAAACAAACTGGATCTGACATTACGTCAAAACTTGATTGGTTTGTACAGGCCGTTTCAATGGACACCTTGTTTTTTACATTCCAGTTTAGAAAAACTGCTAAAAATTATGAAAACATATTCTGTGGTAGTTGAATTTAAAAAGGAATGCAGCTACTCAGCTGCGATCCAGGATTGCCATTCTATTGCCACCAAACACCTGAGGACTAGAGTCAAGCGGGGATATCCAAGAATTTCGTGCTGCAGTATGGACCTGTCACCGGCAGCAATAGAAGATTTATTGTCCTCATGCTCATCAATACAAAAAATTTATTTCGACAGAAAAGTACAAGCATTACTGGATGTTGCTGTTCCTTCAATTGAAGCAGAACAGGTTGAAAGGCGAGATACTGTTTTGACAGGAAAAGACGTTACAATTGCAGTGATTGATACAGGGATATATCCACATCAAGACCTGCAAAACCGAATCATTGCCTTCAAAGATTTCGTAAATGACAGGTTAGAGCCTTACGATGATAATGGACATGGAACACATTGTGCCGGAGATGCCGCTGGGGATGGGGCAGCGTCAGGTGGAAAGTATAAAGGCCCTGCCCCGGAAGCTAATGTAGTTGGCGTCAAAGTCCTTGATAAACTGGGGGCAGGCTCATTATCAACAGTGATGGCAGGAGTAGAATGGTGCATGGAATATAATGAGCTAAATCCTGACAGGAAAATCAATATTATCTCCATGTCATTGGGAAGTGAACCTCAGAGGTTTCGCAATGAAAGTGACGATCCTATGGTTAAAGCTGTTGAGGCTGCCTGGAACAATGGAATCGTGGTCTGTGTCGCAGCTGGCAATGCTGGCCCTGATCCTGAAACAATCGCAAGCCCCGGAATTAGTCAACAGGTAATTACAGTTGGGGCGATGGATGATCTAAATTCACCTAATCAGGATGACGACACGATTGCAACGTTTTCAAGCAGAGGGCCGACCATTTACGGTAAACAAAAACCTGATGTTGTGGCACCAGGAGTTGACATTATTTCGTTGCGTTCACCGAATTCTTATTTGGACAAGCTGCAGAAAGCCAATCGCGTTGGCACAGATTATTTTTCATTATCCGGTACATCAATGGCTACGCCAATCAGTGCAGGGGTTACCGCGTTAATCATTGAAAGTAATCCAAACTATACACCACAGGAAGTTAAGGAACGATTATTACAGGGCGCAGAACCTTGGGGAGACACTTATACTTACGGCCATGGCTATGTAAATGCCGAAAAAGCAATCCCTCGACAACCAGAGTAAGAATGTCCGCAAATGTGTTTAGCTGAAAGGGAAACAGCGCAGTCCTTTGATTGCTGCTGTTTTCCATTTGTGTGCAATAAATATAAATTCGATGTTTCGTGATCTATATAGAAAATTCACTTAACCGATTTCACGGACTCTCTTGATAGGTGTATGATAACATTAATCAAAATTATTACAGCATTAGGTGAAAACTCCACGGCCGAAGAGGCGCGGAACAAAACAGCAGGCAAATGTACTGGGCCAATTGGTATAAAATAAAAGTATCCAGGGAGTGGTGAAGACGGATGGAAAAGCAGAAGCAGAAAAGCATTTTCGACAAACAAGCAAACCAATATGAGAGAAAACGAGAAGGCCTGGCGCAAATTCAATGGCGAAAGGAGCTATTAAGTCATGCGAAGGGCGAAGTGCTGGAATTGGCAGTAGGGGCCGGAGCGAATTTTGCATTTTATCCCCCGGACGTAAGGATTACTGCGGCAGACTTTAGCAGGGCGATGCTGGAGAAAGCAGAACGAGCGGCAAAAGACAAACATATTCAAGTCGACTTTATCTGTTCCGATATCGAAAAAATGGATTTTCCTGGTCAATCGTACGACACCATTGTTTCGACTTTATCTCTTTGTAGTTATGATCAACCATTTATGGTCCTGGATAAAATAAATAAGTGGTGCAAACCTGCTGGGAGAATTCTTTTGATGGAGCATGGAATCAGTTCTAATCCTGTAATTTCCATTATCCAGAGGGCACTCGACCCAATTTTGTTCCGTCTCAATGGATGTCATCATAATCGAAATATCGTAGAGCTGGTGCAGAAGTCGGGCATGGTCATCGAGGCTGCAGATAGCCATTGGATGAACATGGTTCATCTTATCCGGGCAAAACCAAAACAATAGACGCGTTGCTCAGGCGATTTCCCAGAATCATTAAAGGGAAAAAGGAAAACGCCATGAACGGCGTTCCGGAAATGGTGGCTATTCTATTCGCGGCTTCCTTTACGGTATATTTGATTGCTGTCAAGGTTGATGCCTGATGCCGCTTCTGGTTCACCAAATGTTTCAATAAAACCTTGTTGCAGTGGATCGGTTCCATCACTGTTATCGATGCCTGTTGCATCAATATTAAGCTCTCGGTCCTTATTTTGTTCTGCCATTGAAATCGCCTCCTGAGACGTAGCATATGTAGTATGGAAACGAATTAATCATTCCGGACAGATAAATTTATGCCGAACGATAGGCCGATCTTGTCTCTGGTGATAAGCACATACATAGTCGTCCCTAAGCATCAATAGTGTGATCATCTAAATATTGATGCCTATTTTTATATGAACACTCATTCTCCTCCTTGGGCGGGCCGTCGAAATACCGCGTGAAAAACCTTTCTTTTTTTAGTATCAAATTCTATGTTCTCAATAAAAGGATCGCTCAGTTCCTCCAATAAAAGATCCTTTAATTTCTGAAGCCTTACTGGCCCAACCCTTTGCAGTTTTTCTGAAATCACCACCTTCATGTGTTTATTCTTTTTATAAAGGCGTATGCTTCCGAGCCCCTTCTGTTCAGTTTTTCCGAATGTAAAAGAAAACTCGAACCTTTGCTCGACGAACGCAGACAACTCAGCGAGCCCTAAGCCTTCATAAAGGGGAGGGAATTCATGATGAACAGGAGAATCTATAAATGACGTTGAATTAATGATCAAATCGAAACTCCTCTCTAGTGATGTTCCATATTTTAAGTTAGTTTAAGTTATGGCCAGTCCCTCTAAGGATTATTAGTTTTGTAAACAAATCATCTCCTGTGAGCTTTTTCACTGTATTAATCTTCTTTTGGCCCTTCATGGATTCCGCCTGGAACTGAATTAACGTGACTGCTTTTTGAATGAACTCATCAGAATAGCCCATCAAGTCCAGATAAACTGCAGCCAGTTGAGAAGAAACATTCTCGTGGCGGATCAATTGTGCCTCTTTAGTTGCTTCTCCGAAAAATTTGCAGAATGGCACCCCTATATCCTTCAGTAAACTCACCCACAACATCAGCAATTTATCTTCCTGATGATATACTGTCTTAATTTGTTTATATCCATCATATATATCTGCAGCGATATCAGGGAAAGTTTGTATGTCCGCAAATTCTGCGATGCCAGTGGATAATTGCGTAAATAACTGTTCATAATCGAGATCCGCCAGCAGCCATCTTTCATAATCATTTTTTAAATGGGATATATATTTTTCGGGCTGCCCATTGAAAATGACCTGATCCCATCCTTCATTTCGAACCGGGATTTGAGCTTTTGTGTACATGCGAAAGATGACGTCTGGCGGAACGGCACTTTCCCTCATTTCATTTCGGGACAAAATTGTGGATATTGGATTGTTTAAATAGTAAACAATCTTTTTATCTGCCTGTTGAAACTGGCTCAGTAATTGGATCCCCCGTCTGTCCAGGTTTGTTGAATCATATATTACGTTTTGATTCAAATTTAATATTCGGTTTGTTCTACTGGCCATTTCTTTAAAAACAATCCAATTCGTTTGTTGGCGATACACTCCATTAAACAGCTCATTCCTGATTTCATCTGAAGCGACGATTTCTGCATTACATTCGTTGGATAACTGTTCAGCCAGGGTGGACTTGCCACTGCCTGGCAAACCCACCATCATGATCAGCTTACTGATATCTACCACCTGCACTCATCATATGTTTTATATCTGCATTATTCCCATTGCCTTCATTTTTCTTGTAAATGTCAGAGTGGAAGGGTGTTTCCACCTGAACGATGGTATTTAAGATCTGTTAAAGCAAACACTAAAATGAATATGAAAAAGGAGGAGATATTACATGACACCTAAAAAACATGCAGACAAAAAAGTTGGGATTGATTGGAGTGGGCAAATGCAGTCCGATAATAGCGACGGCTCGAATCAACAGCCGTCTGCCTCCAAGCAAGGAACAGACAGGCCTCCCGTCGGGCCGATGATTAATCCTCCAGCCGGAGGCAGCAGAACTTGATTAATAAGCATGGATAGGCCTTAATCGCCTGGTTTCGGTTTTGGACTTGCTTTTAGCCAAGGCAATATTTATATTCAACCAATAAACGTGAGCATCCTTCGGGGTGCTTTTGTTTAGAACAGCAAAAAAATTGATGTGGGATTCCATTTTCCAACAGTTCCAACAGGAAAATCAATACTCTGATTTACTTGGATGAAACCATCAAACATCCCGGCCTTGCCAGGATATCAAAAACGATGCTGCTGTCTCCGGACTACTCGATAAAGGATATATTCAATACTTTTTACAAAGGTTTTAAACTTGTTTATTCAATAGGGCTTATTCGTGATTTAGCCGAGAACAATTTTTGGATCCGCACGCCATAGCACGAATGCCAGTACATCAGTCAAAATAGGTTAAAAACAGGAATCGGATTGTGACGGTTAATAAGGGAGATGATGGTTGAATAGGACAAGAAAATAGACCAATCCTTGTGGAATTGGTCTATTCATAATGGCGGTTGACCTGGTCTACGCATAGATCCGTCCATGCGTGTTATGATGCCTATGTTATTTGTTTCTCGATCCATTCTCTTATAGACCGTTCTCTCTTTTTTTCTTTCCTTCTCCGTTCACGTTCGTCTTGCCGGAGTATTTTCAGTAAGGAAGCGCACATGCCGAGCATGATGATCGCGAAGGGGAGGGCTGATACAATTGCTGCAGTTTGCAGTGCTTCAAGTCCACCAGTCATGAGCAGGACCATCGCGATCGCAGATTGAAGAATTCCCCATACGATTTTAACCCAATTTAGAGGATCGTCACTGCCATTGGTAGACAGCATACCAAGGACGAAGGTCGCAGAATCGCCCGCAGTGATGTAAAACAGGATGACCAGAATCATCGCCAGCCAGGCTATGAACACACCTAAGGGCAAATGCTCGAGGATGTAAAACAAGACTAATGATATATCTTTTTCTACAACCTTAGTGAGAGGAACTCCTTCAATCATCTGCTGGTGCAACCCTGTTCCGCCGAAAATGGAGAACCAGAGGAAACTGAACAGGCTGGGTACAATTAGTACACCAAGCACAAACTCTTTGATTGTGCGCCCTTTTGATATTCTCGCGATGAAGATGCCGACGAATGGAGCCCAGGAAATCCACCATGCCCAGTAAAAAAGGGTCCAATTTGCAATCCATGAATTTTGGGTGAATGGAGCAAGCCGCAGGCTCATCTGGATGATATTTTGTAAATAGCTTCCGAGTGTCGTCGTAAAAGCATCAAATATAGACGTTGTTGGCCCTAATATAAGCACAGATACTAGCAGCAATAGCGAAAACACCAAACATAAATTGCTCAGGAGCTTTAAGCCTTTCTCAAGTCCTGTTGTTGTCGACAAGATAAAAATAACGGTGGCAATGGCAATGATCAAAAGTTGTACCATTAATGTATTAGGCACTTTGGCCAGGTGATTTAGGCCGCCTGCTACCTGCAGCACTCCCAGCCCCAATGAAGTAGCAACTCCAAAAGCTGTTGCCAGTATTGTCAGGACATCAATCGACCTTCCAATCCATCCATTGACGCGGCTGCCCAAATAGGGTTCGAATGTAGAGCTGATCAAACCGTTTGACCCCTTGCGGTAGCGGAAATAACTAATAGCGAGCCCCAGCACTGTATAAATGGCCCAAGGGTGCAATCCCCAATGGAAGAATGAATATCTTAAGGCCAAGCGGGCAGCCTCCTCCGTGTGCCCTCCCCCGGCAGGAGGGGTTGCATAATGGCTTAACGGTTCGGCAGCCCCCCAAAACACGAGGCCGATTCCCATTCCGGCACTAAAAAGCAAAGCAAACCATGAAAGTTTTGTATATTCCGGTTCATCGTCATCGTCGCCCAGCCTTATTTTTCCGTATCTGCTAAACGCCAAAAACAAAGCAAATATCAAAAAGGTAAAGGCGACCAATAAATAAAACCAGCCAAAATTGTTTGTCGTGAAGCTAAGCAGCGCACTAGTCACAGCAGTGAAACTCTCCGGCATCAGGCTGCCAAACAATACTAATAAAATAACAATGAAAATGGACACAAAAAAGACAATCAACCGTAAACCATCCTTTCCTGCTATACATTGAACATATCTTTTTCCAAACACCTCAATAGTATACTGGGGTTCTGGATAGTTTTTTTTGAAGCCCGCATCATTGTCTGGTTCAATGATAATCCGGTGCAGCGATATTTTAAGCATTTTGAAACCTAAGCACATATTCTGGCACGTCACGGAAGAAGGAGTTTTACGTAAGAGAATAGAAATGAAATAAGGAGATATAACATATCCAACTGAAGGGGAAGTGCAATGAAGAGGATATTGTTAAAATATATGGCTGAATTAAGCTCTCTCAGCGAGGAAGAACAAGAGGCGATCTTTGCCGGGATACTGATTGAGGAATATTAAAAAGGAATGGTCTCCTAAGGCAAGGAGATGTTCCAATAATTAGTTGCTATTTCGTATTACAGGGATGTATCAGGAAGTATTTTATAGATGAATCTGGAAAAGAGGTTACAAGCAATTTCTTCACGGAAGAACAAGCTATTCCAATTAATGATCAACAGGAAGGCAAGGAGTCCAAGTACTCTTTAACATGTGTAGAAGACTCCATTCTGGTCGTGGGCGACGTTGATAATGAAAAGGCTATGTATAACGATTTTTCACAATTGGAAACGGTGGTCCGCAAAATGATGGAGATGAACCTTGGGGAAGTACAAGATGAGTTCGCTGAATTTATCAATTCTTCCCCTGAAGTGCGATACAAAGCCATACTAAGAAAACGGCCTCAGCTAATTGGACGTGTACCGCAGCATCAGTTGGCCAGTTATCTTGGAATAACACCTGAGTCTTTAAGTAGAATCAAGAAGCGCATCAATAAAGATTAAAGATATTGTATGCCTCAATTCGATCAGAACTTTTGTATTCGATATTAAAAAGGGAATTGTGTGCGCTCAAAGTCGATTAGAACTTTTCTAATCGACCCTAAGAAGGAATTATGTGCGCCTAAAGTCGATTAAGAGCCTTTATAATCGACCTTAACACGGAATTGTGTAAGCGAAAAGTCGATTAGAGCTTTGCTAATCGACATTAACAAGGGGTCTAAGTGTCTGAAGTCGATTAGAACCTTGGAAATCTACCTTAATAAGGAATTGTGCGGACCTAAAGTCGATTGGACCTTTCTGTTGGACCTTAATAAAGAATTGTGCGGGCCTAAAGTCGATTAGAAGCTTTCTATTGGGCCTTGTTAATCGATTCCGTGCTCCTAAAGTCGATTAGAACGCTTCCTAATCGACCTTAAGAAGGAATTAATCAACCTGTTGACACCTTCCCTCATTTCAACAGCAGCCATACACCAAAACCCATCTCACCCAGAATCATTGGCACTGTAAGAAATGATTCAAGCAGTTTCGTAATCCCGTCGAATTGTGGAAAAAACGTGAAATTAAAGTGAATGACCATATAGCCTGCTGCAGCGATCAACAGTAGTATGCTGACCACTTTAGGTACGTGGTTTGATTTAAAAGTTAAATAACCAACAATCAATAAATGCCCTCCAAAAATAATTAACCCAACCGACCATATAAAATCAAATGCGTTTAGAAATAGCATGACAAATGCTTCAAGTTGACTGATTTGGAAGGAGGAAAAATATTCTGTATCTTTTGTCAGGAGCAAGATAAATATTAAATTTAGTATGGCGATACCCAATATACCCGCATAGATCATGCGGAACCAGGCGGCTAACTTTGAGAGGTGTTTATTAAATGGCTCTAGGTATATATAGAAGCCCCATGCCACCACAATGTCACATATCAGGATGATGAGCCACCCCATAATCCCGGCACCGAAAAAGGTATTTGATGACATAATGTTATGATATGTGGTGCTGGCATCACCTTCAACCTCAAGAATGCTAAATACAATGCCATAGGAAAAACTTGCAGCAAGAGTCATGATGATAAGTGCCGTGCCTGCAATGAGAGCAGATTTTCGAAGGTATGATACTTGATATCCAAATATGCTCATAAACATTCTCCTTATCGTTAAGTTTATTTCAGTGTAGCCGGTCGGCTTAACCCTTTCATTGACTTAAGTTAAGTGCTGTAGAGATTATTCATTTTTAGCCTGAAGGTATTGTTAGACTTAGCAGGGTCGGAAGATAGTCTTTCCGATATCGTTTTCGTAAAAAAATCTGGAGGTTTTATATGGAGTTGTGGATTTTTATTGTACTCTGTTCTGGAATTCTCATTGCTATCGGGTTTGCTTTTGATTTGAGAGCAAAAAAGAAAAAATATAAGTATGAACTGGAAGAAGGTTTAAGAAAACAACGAGAACAGAGGTATTAACGGTGATGAATGGATGGTTAATATGGAGCACGAATTAAAAGAATTTATCAAGAAGTGTGACGAGGCAATAAAGCAGGAAGAATTTGATACGTTGATGAATTACTATACTGAGGATGCGATCTTGGTTGTAAAGCCTGGCATGATTGCCAGGGGAAAAGAGGAAATCAAAAAGGCATTTATTGCGATCGCAAAATATTTTAACAACAGCCTTGTTCCAACGCAGGGGGAAATGATGATTTTAGAAGCGGGAGACACTGCAATGGTCATTTCCCAAACGCTATTGGACGCTGACAAAGAAGAGACGGAATATTCCATGGAGAGACGGTCAACATATGTATTTAAGAAAAACTCACAAGGTGAATGGCACTGTGCAATCGACAACTCATATGGTACGGACTTAATCGGTAAGTAGACCTTTTAGGATTTTAATTGCGTAAAACAGTGTTTTACTGCAGTCTATACTTTTAGTTTGTTAAACGGCTCATCATTATTAAAACCCCGCCGAAGCAGGGTCTCATCTATGGTCTTAATCGCTGCTCTTTAACCCACCAATCTATATGATCCAAGTTAAAGACAATCATATTGTTGATAGGTCTCAGATGCGGTATGTCTTTACTTTCAATCAGATCACAGATTTGTTGCTCGGTAAGTGGGTAATTGATTGAGGCGAGATATGCGATTAATTTTTGTATTCCATAGACTTTTCTCATTTAACCACCTCCCACCAAGCTCTCTTTATTCGAATAAACAAAGAAACCTTAGTGTCAGGTATTAAATGATAATAAGCTTAATTACTTATACCCTATTATGATAGAAATATTCGTCTGCCGAATAATCACGCAGCCATCCACGAAGCTGTATCGGATTTCCAACTAAAACCAAGTAATAGATAGTGGGTATTAAAGGGGAATATGAAATGCCTGTGATTCAGTATCAACAATTCATTGAAGCACCAGTTGAAGTATGCTTTGACCTTGCACGGGACGTAGAGATACATACTCGTACCACAAGTAAAACGAAGGAAAGAGCTGTCGGCGGAGTAACAGCAGGACTGTTAGAGTTAGGAGATACGGTCATTTGGGAAGCGGTTCACTTTAGCATTAAACAAAGGCTAACAGCTAAGATAACTGTTATGAACAGACCATATGAATTTGTAGATGTGATGGTAAAGGGAGTATTCCAGTCCTTTACCCACACGCATCAGTTTGTCGAAAAAGATAGCGGAACCTTAATGATGGATAAATTTGAATATAAGGCTCCATTTGGTCCAATCGGCCTTATCGCCGATAAATTGTTCCTGGAGAAGTATATGAGAGCATTTATTGCCTCTCGTGCTAGCGAATTGAAAAAGATAGCCGAGAATTTGCCAAAATAGCACCCGGCTAGGCTAATATGGGCCGGCAACTGAGCGAACATTAACATTTGACAGGATTTTGGTTTGATAGACGGCAACTATTTTGCCGCTTATTTTTTCGTAAAAATTGAATTAATACGTTTTTTTTGCACATACATAATCTGGGGCCTTCACGCAAAAGTTAATACCATTAATAAGGCAAAAAAGGAGAGAATAACGTGGTCAAATCTAATCCGACGACTAAAGATGACGACAAAAGACCAGAAAATAATAACGAAAAAAACCGTCAAAAAAATATTCTGGCTGAGCACAACAGAGAGATGGGAAAGCATCAGTACTCCAAAAAAACAGATCATCTATAAAAACGCACAAGTGGCTTCAGCAGATAAAACTAAATAATTACAATGAGGCTAATACCTCATATGAAGGAGACAATCACATGCCAAAAGGAAAAAATAACAGAAAAATGGGAAACGACCAAGGTGCTGATATGTTTAACAGAAATGAATTAAATAAGGTGCATCTGAACCGGGAAGCATCAACGGACGATACCGGTGAAGACATGATCAGCGGTGACAATTTGATGAACAGAACTGGCGGACGTGTTGAATAAAAATAAACAAGACAGCTCACATGTTGTGCGCTGTCTGTTTTGTTGTTGCCATATGCTTCTGTGTTTCGCCTTCAGACTAGTGAAAGTGAGCTATATTCATAAGGGCGGGGATGAGTGACACTCCCCATAACAATGTGATCCATGCAGCGAAAATCATCGCTAAAGAAGAAAAAGTCGCTTCATGTTCCCCATAGTCCATTGCTTTATTGGTCCCGGCACCATGAGCTGCCATTCCGAGCGCCAGTCCTTTGGCAATAGGGGTTTTTATCGAAAGAGCCCTGATTACCATTGGCCCAACGACACCGCCGATCACTCCAGTCAGGATGACAAAGACGGTTGTTAAGGTCGGCAATCCGCCAATTTCCTTCGACACTTCAATCGCAATCGGAGTTGTTATCGACCTTGGAAGGATGCTTACGATAAAGTCATTTTTTAGGTGAATCAGCTCGGACAGCCCGAACGTGGACAAAATGGCTACCACACTGCCCGTTGTAATACTTACCAGTATGGTCCCCATATATTTTTTCACGAGAGGCAAGTGCTTATAGATGGGAATAGCAAAGGCGACCGTTGCCGGCCCCAGCATATGGGTCAGCCATTTTGAAGCTTCGAGGTAGTCATTCGCAGGGACACCCGCCATGCTGATGATCAAAATTAAAACAACGGGAGCGAGTAATAACGGGTGAAACAAAGGAAACTTCCATTTGGAATACGCTGTTTTGGCAAGACGGTAAACGATATAAGTAGCAGCAATAAAAAGGATCATAAAACATCACTTCTTTTTCTTCCCGATATTTTTTCCGCGGTAAGGGCAGTAGCAGCCATTACGATAACAGTGCTGACACCAATCAGCAATACAATGGCGATTCCTTGAATGCTGAAGATGTCGTCATAATTCACAATCCCAACTGCTGAAGGAATGAAGAAAAGCAACAATTCAGCCATCAGCCAATTTGCGCCCTGTTCAACCCATTCCAGTTTTATCACTTTGACCATTAGTGCGATAAAAAGAAGGATCAGCCCGTACATTGAAGCCGGAATAGGCAGGGGAAGAAACTGCTTGAGGGCTGCGCCAGCAAATAGAAACATATGAATTAATAATACTTGCACGATAATTACACCCAGTTTCATTACGATCCCCCTATCCATAAAATAAGAAAAAGGAGTACAAATACCCCTTTTAGTAAGTTGATGGAATAATTATAGGTGTAATTCTACGTCAGTTATGGCCATTCGTAAAATACATATTGAGAATGAAAACCATAACGTTTAGTTATAATGGGGCAGCTGCCTTTCTTTCAGGATAAACTCGATGAAAGCTCTGCCCGCAAACGAGAGATAACGATCCTTTTTTGTAATGACAGCCAGTTTCCACAAAATAGTAGGTTCGAGTCTGATAATGGCCAAATCCCTGTTTGATACCCGGTTGCATATTGATTGTGGGAGAATCGTGATCCCCAGGTTTGCCGCCACCATTTCAGACATCAAATCCCATTGAGAACTCTTAAACAGAATTTTTGGCTCAAAACCCGCTGTAATGAAGAGATTCCGTATGATATGATGCAAGGCAAATTCCTCGTTGTAAAAGATGAACTCCTCATCCACAAGGTCGTTTAATTGAACAATTTGACTGGAAGCAAAGCGATGCTCCCTATGTACAAGAAGCTTCATTTCTTCCTCGACAATCGGATAAACGTTATACTGTTCTTCATTGATCGGCAGGACTGCAACACCCAACTCAAATTCGCCTTCTTCCACACTTTTAACAACCCTCGCACCGCCGTATTCCTTAATATTCAGCTCGACGTTAGGATATTTGTGATGGAACTTTGCCATCACTTTTGGGAAGAATAGACTTCCGATGAAAGGGGGCAGCCCTATATTCACCTGGCCCCTTGCCAGGTTTGTCATGTCATTTAATGTTGTTGACATTTCATCAAGAAGGGCGGTCATCTTCTGGGCATACTCCATCACAACTATCCCAGCATCGGTTATATCACTCGTTTTTTTGGTTCGAATCACTAGCGTCATGCCCAGTTCTTCCTCCAGTGACATGATCATTTTACTCAACGCCGGCTGAGAAATATGCAAGGATTCCGCAGCTTTTGTAATACTTTTGAGGCGGGCCACCTCAAGAAAATATTTTAATTGACGTATCTCCAAAACCAGCACCTCCATTGTTTCGGTTCCTTATTATGACATGAAGACTCGCAAAAAACATTAACAAAGGCTAAGAACTGGCAAAAAAATACCAAAAAAATGGTGTGTGGATAAATCTGGTGAAATACTTAACACAATTGTTAAGTATTTATAGCACGATAGCAGTATCTTGCAAGTCTCAACAAAACTAAATTCGCGGTCCGATTAGCCCACCCAATATTTAGGCGCTAAAATCAAGGCAAATGCCTATCACCTGTTTATGAATTGAACATAAATTAAATCTGTGAACGGCAATAAAGAGAAACGCTTGTTCAAAAAAGAGTGCTGGGAGGAATATAGGATGTCTTATCAAGATCCTTATAGTGCGTTTTTGTATCATTTGGGGTGTTCTGAGGAATTCAAGAGGCTGAAGGAAGCGTCCGCTCAAGATCCGGGGGCATATTTCAGCTATGGTGAGCAGGAGTATCACCATAAGGCAAGAGCATACCGTTACAGGGCGATGTTAGGCCAGCAGTACCCTGTTCAAAATCCAATGCAGTACGCAATGCAATATCCGGCGCAATATCGGGCAGAATCGCAGGAGGAGAACGTTGAAGCATAAGTAGAAACAGGCAACTGCTGAATCATGGTTCAGCAGTTGCTCATTGTTTATTATTATTGGTTGTTGCCTCTTTGATTATTTTTGTTGTTGCCCTGGTTGTTATTATTCCCGGTCAGGTTGTTAACCATCCGGTTCAGGCCGTTTGCAAGCTGGCCGAATACTCCATTGTTATTTCCGTTTTGTTGGTTGTTATTGCGGTTATTGTTTTTACCCTGGTTATTTTGGTTTGCCATCATCACACCTCCTCATTTAAGGATGTGCATTTTTACAGATGGGGAATCACAACAATTTTCGGTTATGTCACTAAAAAGTGGCAATGTTCATGTCACTATCGGCATCCATTCCTGTGTTGGCAGGTTAGCAATGTTGCCAGACCCTGCTTTTCAAATTATTTCATGTTTTACAGAACTAATGTTCGTGTATAATAAAGGTAGATAACTCGGAAGGGAATAACCATTATGACAATTCGCGATCGGGGCATATTAAAATGGCAGACATCATTTATTTTGCCGGAACACTCTTCAGCGCTGCAGGATCTGAAAAAGGATTATTTCCGTGAAAAAAAACCATTGATAGACGAATATGAAGCTGAAGAGTTTGAAAGGCTGATCTGTTACGCAATGGAATATCAATTGGCAGTAAAAATTAAGATATGGAATGACGGATTCACACACGAAGAAAAAGGTTTCGTACATTACCTTGACCCGTTAAAAAAACAGGTACGGTTGAAGACTGAAGACGATATCGTCGTCCGGTTCAATTTTGTGGATATTATCGGAGTGGATGTTTTGGAGTAGCAGTAAGCACCAACAAGTTCAAAATGATGTGGCGGAGCATGAAATGCTACCGGTAAAAAAACAATTACGATTAAATCAAAAAAAAGCTGCCAGACGACAGCTTTCTTACTCAAGATCCGGTGTAATCTGATTGGCGATCCTTCCGTGAGGTTTTGGAGCCTTGTCCAGATGGTTTGTGCCTTTCGATTCGACATCGACTTCATACGAATCGGTCTTCATATTCTTATCGACGGGATTCTGTTCCTTCTTGCCCAAATTGTTCACCCCCATGGACATTAATGTTTGAAGATTGACTGAAAATATACATATATTGTATCTCGATCATTTTATCCAACTATTTTATTGATTTTTATCAGGAACAAGTCTAAATCCGTAATTCTTGAGTATTATCATATTAAGATAAGGAGGCGATCTGGTGAAATCAATTGGAATCTTAGGCGTTGGCCAGGCAGGTGGGAATATCGCTGAGATAGCGTCAGCCTTGGGCTTTGAAACCGCCCTTATCAATACGAACCAGCGGGATGGCTCAGTCAATACCAGGGTGGAGAAAAAATATTTCGTTCCGGGGTATAACGGTGCCGGGCAGGATCGATCAATTGGCGTAAAAGCTGTGAATGAAAACCATAAAGAGCTGATTGATTTCGTGAAGAAATCCTTTAAGAACATAAGGCTGTTACTGGTCGCGTTTTCTACAGACGGCGGCACGGGGTCTGGAATGAGCCCTTTATTAATTGATCTGTTAATAGATGAACTGCCCGGTATCAATGTAGGTGCCATTGCTATTGTACCCGAAAGAAACGTGCTGGCGGGTAACCGCATCAATGCAGCAGAGTGCATCGAGGAAATTTCCAAAATTGAAGGGATATCTTCTGTGTTCCTGGTGGACAATGACCAGATGCGAAAGAATAATCCCCAATCAAGCAAACAGCAGATCTACCTGTCTTCCAATCATAAAGTTATTGAAGCTATTAATAATGTCCTTCAGGTTACACAAAAGAGTTCCTTTTACGGTAACTTTGATGAAACAGATCTCATGAATATTTTAAACACAAGGGGCGTTACGGTCATAGCTTCTGCCACGGTTACAGATGCCAAGACAACAGCAGACGTATCAAGGAAAATTCAACTTTCCTGGGCAAACTCCATATTCTGTCCTGTTGAATCAGCAGGCGTAATCCGCGCCGGACTGATATATGAAGGGCCTGAGCAAAACAGCAAACTCATAAGTGTACCCTCTGTTTTCGAAAGGGTAGGAGAACCTGTGCAATTATTCGAAGGGACCTATATATCAGAATCTGACCCTACTGTAACAACCATCCTTGCCGGCCTGTCCTTCCCTTCCCGCAGGCTGCTGGCACTTGAGGAATCGATCGAGAAAAACAAGGAGCGTCTACAAAATCTAGTGAGCAAGGAACATACCCAGAAATATGAGTCCCGGATTTCCTGGGCATACAATCTAAAAACTAAAACAGCCGAGAAAAAACCTGCCTCAGTAT
Source organism: Bacillus sp. T33-2 (assembly GCF_002860205.1). Classification (GTDB taxonomy): domain Bacteria; phylum Bacillota; class Bacilli; order Bacillales; family Cytobacillaceae; genus T33-2. The sequence goes on along the minus strand of NZ_PGVB01000055.1, from coordinate 161 downwards.
CATCCAAGTTATCAAAATACCAGAGATAAGGGGCCTTCCTGCCTTTTCAAAACAGAAAAAACACACTGGATATAAAAATTCAGTGTGTTTTTCATAAATGAATCAATTTCATAATTGCTCTTTCTTAAAAAGTTGAGACTTCCCCGACTCTAAATTTTACT
>NZ_PGVB01000006.1 GCF_002860205.1 Bacillus sp. T33-2 | reverse complement strand
TATAGAAGAAACATGATGATTATTGTTTGTTGACGCTTGTTTGTTTAGTTTTCAAAGAACAATTATTCCGCTGCTTCAATTAGAGGCAACTTTTATATCTTATCAGTTTAATAGCCTGATGTCAACATATTTTTTCGATTTCATATCGTCGCTATTTTAAGTGCAACTTTTATATGATACCAATCTTCTGCCCAGATGTCAACATGTTTTTTGTTGCTGTTTCAGAAGCAACTTAATTAATGTACCACGCAGTCATCTTCACGTCAACAACTTTTTTCAAAACAACTTATTAACTAAATTGATGTTGTTAACTGCGGGCGACTGTTTTTACATATTATCACCGTATCCATTAAAGGTCAACACATTTCACACCTTGAAATTTATGGTAACTATTTGTGAATAATAAAAATCCGGCTGGACATTACGACCAGGCCGGATTGTACTCTTATCATCAAATAATTATGTTTTTCATCTATTATAAATAATTAAGTTTGCTTCTATTTAGAAACAGATATTACGTTTTCTTCACCAAGATCGACATTTCCAGCTTTATTGATCATTACTGATTCTCCAGCAGCCAGATTAGTAAACACGATCGGGGTTATAATAGAAGTAGCATGTTGTTTTATTAAATCAAGGTCTGCCTTAAGCAATGGCTGTCCTTTTTTCACACTGTCGTTTTCTGACACAAGAGATTCAAAACCTTCACCTTTTAAGTTAACAGTGTCAATTCCGACATGAATCAAAATTTCACGTCCTGAATCGGACAGTATGCCAATCGCATGCTTTGTCGGGAACAGGTTGACGATTTTTCCGTCAACTGGCGACACTATCGTACCTTCAGTAGGAATGATGGCAAATCCATCTCCCATCATCTTTCCGGAGAACACCGCGTCAGGAACTTCAGTAATTGGCTTGATTTCACCTTTTAATGGAGAAACAAACATATCATCGCTGCTTTGCGCGGTTTGCAATGCTTCTGGAGTCACTTCTTCAATTTGTTGTTCTGCCTCTTGGGAAGGCTTCGTTTCGACAACAAGCGGTTTTTTACCGCTCATAATATCCTTCATTTGCCCTTTGATTGTTTCTGAACGAGGCCCAAAGATCGCCTGGATATTGTTGCCGACTTCAAGTACACCAGCGGCACCAAGTTTTTTCAGCTGTTCTTTGTCAACGTTTTTAATATCGTTCACTGATACACGAAGACGTGTGATACATGCATCAAGATGAGCTATATTTTCCTGGCCGCCCATGGCATCAAGGATATTGTACGCAAGGTCGCCAGCTTGTCCTTTTGTTCCTTCTTCCTCTTGTTTTACTTCTTCACGTCCTGGAGTCATCAAGTTAAACTTCCGGATTGCAAAGCGGAAGCCGAAATAATAAATAACCGCAAACACGAGACCAACAGGAATAACGAGCCAGGCATTTGTTTGAGGGTTGATCAAGCCGAACAGGATATAGTCAATTAACCCACCCGAGAATGTCATCCCGATTTTTACATCCAATAAATGCATTGTCATGAATGACAGGCCTGCAAAAATAGCATGGATACCAAATAGTATTGGCGCCACAAACAGGAATGAGAATTCTAAAGGCTCAGTGATACCTGTCAGGAAAGACGTCAACGCCGCAGAGACCATAAGTCCGCCAACGACAACTTTCCTTTCGGGACGTGCTTCGTGATAAATGGCCAATGCAGCAGCAGGAAGACCAAACATCATGAACGGGAATTTACCTGTCATAAATGTACCCGCAGTCAGATTTTGTACATTATCTCTTATTTCAGCCATGAAAATACGCTGATCCCCGCGGACGGTGTCACCAGTAGCTGTTACATATTGCCCAAATTCATACCAGAACGGCGAATAGAAGATATGATGCAAACCAAACGGTATCAATGAACGTTCAATGACACCGAAGATAAACGCTGACAGTGTTAAATTGGCATGTACCATGTTTTGCGAAAATGCGTTCAAGGCATTCTGGATAGGAGGCCACACAATAAGCATCGCCAAACCTAAAAGAACTGCAGTTCCTGCTGTTACGATAGGAACAAAGCGTTTTCCTGCAAAGAAACCTAAATAAGAAGGCAATTCGATTTCATAGAACTTGTTATAGAGAGCCGCAGCGATAATACCAACGATAATGCCTCCAAACACACCTGTTTGCAGCGTAGGCACTCCAAGTACATTTGCATAATTCAAACCATTGACATCTTTAGCTTCAAGTCCTAATACAGTACCCATAGTTACATTCATAATAAGATACCCGATAATCGCGGCTAATGCAGCGGTACCTTCCCCGCCGGCCAATCCGACAGCAACACCAACAGCAAACAACAACGGCAGGTTGCCAAAAACGATGTCACCCGCTTTTTGCATGACTGAAGCCACCATTTCCACCCCGCCATTATCGAGGAAAGGCGCCAGTTCCAATAATGCAGGGTTCCTTAATGCGGCACCCAGGGCGAGCAGTATTCCGGCAGCTGGCAGCAGCGCTACAGGCAACATTAGTGCTTTACCAACTTTTTGTAAAACACCAAAAACTTTTTTAAACATGAGGAAAAACCTCCTTTTAATATAACTAATCTCACTGAAGCGGTTACATCCCTGAAAAAATAAAAGGCATGAGCAAGAATTGACTAAAAGAAGCCTAGGGAATATTTACCCTAAAACTGTCTTTGAATCACATTCTTTACTCATGCCTGATCGAATCAGTAACACGTAAAACAACGTAATATATTATTTAATTTTCTTCTGAAGCCTCTGCAAATGCATTGTCAGATAAACAGCTTCAGCATCATATACATGTTTTTTCAAGGAATGTTGCATCACTTTAATGAGTTTCCACGAAAGATTGTAGCACAGGGGATATGTTTCTTTCAATAGGGCAGAAATATTTTCCGGTTCTTCAAGCTGTTCCCCGTGATTTACTCTCTCTATGGTAAAACGGAGATGGCGCACAAGCCTGGTATAATCAATACTGTCTTTGTCGATCGTGAAGTTTAACTCGTCTTCAATCATATTCACCAATTTGGAAACTAACTGGGAATGCAGGTTGATCTCAGACAGCTCCTTGTTCATGACGGCACTATGTATATGCAAGGCGATGAAGCCGACTTCCCCCTCGGGCAGATGGATTGCGGTCTTTTGTTCGATTAACCCTACAACTTCTTTGGCGATTTCAAATTCTCTCGGATACAGCGTTTTCGTTTCCGTCAAAAAGGGATTCTTAAATTCAATCCCTGTGGACAGCCTGTTAATGGCAAACATGATGTGGTCGGTCAAGCCGACATGGATATGTTCATTTAGCGTTGCGCCAGTTTTTTTCTTTATCAGTTCAATAGCAGAAATGATGGTTTCCTGGAGGTCATTACCCATAAACGGCAAAAGCTTTATATAATCTTGCTGCTCTTTTTCGTTCTTGAGCACAAACATTTTCTCGACGCTGTCCCTGTCGATGATTTCACCCTTCTTACGGTTAAAGCCGATGCCTTTCCCGATTAAAATTACCTCTCCATAGGAACTATGCTCAGCAATCATGACATTGTTATTCAAGACCTTCTTGACCGCAATCTTTTCCATCCAGTATCTCCGTTCCAGGTATTCTCCGTCTAATCGTATAGCAGACAAAAAATGAAGTCAAGAACAGGGGACTTCTTTAACAACAGCGCGTTAAGACTAAGTCTTTATTCCCATTTTTCTTATAAAAAAAGAAGCCAGCAACAGCCGGCTCCCTGGTGATTATGTTAAGAAAATGAAGTACAGGACAAAGATAACAAAGAAAATATACATGATTGGATGAATTTCTTTTGTACGGCCTTTGACCATCATAGTAACTGGATAGAAAATGAAACCTGCAGCAATCCCTGTTGCAATGCTGTAAGATAGCGGCATCGCTATGATTGTCAAGAAGGCTGGCACTGCAATTTCAAAACGGCTCCAATCAATTTTGCCGAGCGATGAAACCATAAGCACACCGACGATAATCAACGCAGGAGCTGTAACTGGCGATGTCACGACCGATAACACCGGGAAGAAGAACAACGAAAGGATAAAAAATCCGGCTGTTACAAGGGCAGCAAAACCGGTTCTGGCCCCGGAAGCAACACCTGCTGATGATTCAATGTATGACGTAGTTGTCGATGTTCCAAAAATTGCCCCTAGGATTGAAGCAATCGAATCAGCGAACAGGGCCTTTCCTGCACGAGGCAGCTTATTTTCTTTCATTATGCCGGCCTGATTGGCGACTGCAACCAGTGTTCCGGCATTATCAAAGAAGTCAACGAATAAAAACGTCAAGATAATACCCATCATTGTTGCTGTGTAGAAAGAAGGGTCGCCGAAAGCAGAAAACAACGCGCCAAATGTGGGCTCCAGGCTTGGAACAGGGCCGACTACTTTTTCAGGTTCGTCAATGAGATTAAACATAATACCAGCGATAACTGTAATCACCATTCCGTAGAATACAGCCCCGTTAATACCCCTTGTCATCATGATGACAGTGACCAGCAGACCGAAAATCGCAAGCAGTGTATTTCCGTTAGCCAAATCACCTAACCCCACAAGTGTAGCGTCATTATTAACAATGATTCCGGCATTTTTCAGGCCGATAAACGTAATAAAAAGACCTATTCCCGCTCCTACAGCATGCTTTAAATCAACAGGGATTGCATTGATGATTTTTTCACGAAGACCCGAAATCGTCAGCAGAAGGAAGAAAACTCCTGAAATGAAAACAGCCGCAAGGGCATGCTGCCATGGTGCTCCGCTTCCCAGCACGACCGAATAAGCGAAAAATGCATTTAAGCCCATACCAGGCGCAAGTGCTATCGGGTATTTACCTAAAAGACCCATAATGATCGACCCTACTGCTGCAGCCAGGGCTGTCGCTACAAAAACTGCCCCATAATCCATGCGCAGTGCATCAGGCAAATCTTTCACATCCGCAAGTGTCAATGTTAATGGATTGACAATCAATATATAAGCCATAGCCAGGAAAGTAGTCATCCCGCCCAAGAATTCACGGCGGTAATTCGTGCCGAGTTCTTCAAATTGGAAATACTTCTTCATTTTTTTCCCTCCTGTTTTTTTTGCGCCATTACATCGATAACATTAAAAAAACGTCCCGGGCTCAGCCGGAACGTTGACATACAGGAAGTATAATGCGGCCAGGGATCGTTATATAAAAACGAATAAGATCAACTAACAGTGGTCCCTGTGGCATTAACCTCGTAGTCAAGCTATTTACGGCAGCTCGGTAGAAACTTTTGGGCCATATCCCCAAGATTATACGACGTATTATGACAAACTTCTTATTTCTTATTCATTGTAACAGTATCTTTAGTCTCAGTCAACAAAAAAACGAACATTTTTACATGTCCGCTTTTTATTGTTCGTCTTTTACACCGATCTTCTTTGCTGCTTAAGCATACAAACCCAGTTCAAACGAACTCACAAGCCTACTTATTCCCATTCAATGGTTGCAGGAGGCTTGCTGGTGATATCATAAACGACCCGGTTTATATGTTCCACCTCATTCACGATCCTGGTGGAGATAATTTCCAGTACATCCCACGGGATTCTGGCCCAGTCGGATGTCATCCCATCGATTGAAGTGACTGCTCGAATGCCAATTGTGTAATCATAAGTCCGTGTATCCCCCATGACACCGACGCTGCGGATGTCAGGCAACACGGTAAAATATTGCCAGATGTCCCTGTCAAGACCTGCTTTTTTGATTTCATCCCTGAGGATTGCATCTGACTCCCGGACAATCTCAAGCTTCTGTTCCGTAATTTCACCCAGGACCCGAATGCCGAGACCCGGCCCAGGAAACGGCTGCCTCCAGACGATTTCATCCGGGATGCCAAGCTCCGTGCCAAGTGCCCTCACTTCATCTTTGAACAAAGTGTTCAATGGCTCGATGAGCGTGAACTGCATATCCTCCGGCAGCCCGCCAACATTATGATGCGACTTTATCGTCTGTGCGGTGGCAGTACCGCTTTCGATAATATCGGTATAAAGCGTTCCCTGTGCAAGGAATTCGATTCCCTCAAGCCTTGCCGCTTCATCGTCAAACACATAGATAAATTCATTGCCGATGATTTTCCGCTTTTGCTCGGGGTCAGACACACCTTTCAATTTATCGAGGAAGCGGTCCTTCGCCTCTACCTTGATGACATTCATGTTGAACTCATCAGCAAAGGTTTTCATGACTCCTTCCGCCTCAGCTTTGCGCAATAACCCATGGTCGACAAAAATACAGGTGAGCTGGTCGCCAATCGCTTTATGGATCAACACGGCTACAACAGAAGAGTCGACTCCTCCGCTCAATGCGCACAGTACTTTTTTATCCCCGACTGTCTGGCGGATTTTTTCAATTTCGAGATCAATAAAGTTTTCCATCGACCATTCGCCTTTGCAATGGCAAATTCCAAACACGAAATTTTTCAAAAGGTCATTGCCATATACAGAATGGCGCACTTCCGGATGGAACTGCACTGCGTAAAATCCCCGGCTTTCATCACTCATCGCAGCAATCGGGCATGAAGGATTAACCGCGTCGACCGTAAACCCTGGAGGTACTGCTGTTACATGGTCTCCATGGCTCATCCAGACCAATTGCTCCTCCGGTGTTCCGCCAAATAAAGGATTTTCGGATTGCAGTGTGATCGTTGCTTTTCCGTATTCCTTGTGTTTCATGCGTTCCACTTTACCGCCAAGCTGCAAGGTCATGAGCTGCATGCCGTAGCAAACACCCAGAATCGGCACGCCGAGTTCGAAAATCTTTTCATCACAGCGGAAGGCATTTTCGCCATAAACGCTGTTCGGCCCTCCGGAAAAAATGATACCTTTCGGGTTCATCCCTTTTATTTCTTCAGCTGTTACCGTATGGGGATGGAGTTCGCTATACACTCCGAATTCGCGGATCCGGCGTGTTATCAGCTGGTTATACTGGCTGCCGAAATCCAGTACCACTATCATTTCCTGATTCTCTAGCTCAATCTTTTTGGACACAGACTCACCTCATTTGTCATAACCCTTGTCTGTTATTCTTCCACACACAAGCATTTTTTTACAAAAAAATAGAATTCCCCTTTATATAAACAGAAAGGCAGAATTCCAGTTCCACAAAAAATCTGCCTTCATAGTCAGACCATTTGCGGTGATCCGGTAGAAACTTTCGATCCATATCATCGAGGATATATGAAGGTTGCACTATTAATTTTTACATTGTACCAGCATAATAAAATTCCGGTCAAGCACTGGCCTTTTTAATTAAATTTTCCCACAATTGTTTACTCTCTGCCCAGGAACCCTCCTGAAGCTTTCCTCTGTATAAAAACTCTTCATATCTGGAGGTCAGCCTGCTCATCTCCTTTGATGAGAAGAATCCATCGACATAGCGTGCATAATCTCTTAAAGTCTGGCCGTTTTTGCGTTTCAGTCCGTAAAGTTCAAGCTGGTGCAGCAATGCCAGATAAGCCTTGGCGAGATATTCATCATTTTTCTTACGTTTATACAAAAAGATGTAATATGACGGCAACCATTTAACCCGCTTCCGATAGACCCATACTGAAAGAGCAGCGACAGCGGCCGCGCCTGCCACCAACCATTCCCAATCGTTCTTGAATAACATTTCTATTTGACTCCATACACCTTTAAAAGAGAATGATGCTTTTCCGGTATCCACAGGATCTTTTTTTTCAGGCTTAACTGGAGCTGCAGCAGGTTTTGCCGGCTCCTGCTGTGCCTGTGTGCCGGATGATGCCGGGGTATCGAAATTGAACTGCACATTGTTTGAGAAACCCTGGGTAGGTTCGAACGGTACCCAGCCGACTTCAGGAAAATAGACCTCCACCCATGAATGGGCATTGTTGTTGGTCACTTCGTATATCCTGCGGCTTTCCTCGCCAAGGTCCCTGTATTCTCCCTCAGTATAGCCTTTTACCCAGCGTGCAGGTATGCCAACGGTTCTAAGCAGGACGGCCATTGAACTGGAGAAATTATCACAATATCCTCGCTTCGTTTCAAACAGAAATTGGTCTACATAGTCATCCCTATTTCCGGGGACGGCCACATCCTGCTGATCATAGCTAAATTCTGGATTGTGCAAATACTGTTCAATTTTTCTTGCTTTATCGAACCATGACGTTTGCCCTTCTGTTATTTTCAGAGCCAATTCATGCACCCGTTTTGGAAGTGACGGAGGCAGCTGGGTATACCTTTCAATAAAGTCCTCCGGCATGCCTGACTGGGCTGCATCCACTGTCTTCCGCATGCTTGACACGCTGTAAGTCGGCGCTTCGTACGACACGGTATATGATTCAACCGCAGCCGCTTCATTTGCCCGGACTGAATTAATTTTTTCAGTATAAGTGTTAATGTAAAAAGAAATGTCTGTTCCTGCGGAAATCCTTTTTACGCCATGTGGATAAATTACATGGGGATGCCTTATATATGAAAATACCTCGCTGGACCTGTCCTGAGTCTCAATCCCCTCAACAAAGGATATCACCGGTACAGTTTCCCCCTCGAGGAAATGCCGCAATTGCTGCTCCTCATCAGGAAGGATCCAGCCCTTGCCTGTGTAAAGATCCTTTGTTTCAACCTTCCAATAATGGCGTGCTTCCACATTTGTCCTGAACACGACCTGGCTGTCACCAATAAAAGGGCCGCCCAGCCTGGAATCATCCGTTCCATAGCCTACCCGCTGCGTGCCTCCTATTCCGTCGCCGGCTCCCTTGCCGTATGATTTGATAAAAGGCACCGGATCAGGCCAGATCGGGTCAGCTTTTGGCGCTGCATAGCCGATTCCGACACTGCAGGCAATCATGACTACAAGCGGGACCATCCACTTTCGTGAATGAAGGAATTTTTTCTGAATCGCTTCCCTGTCAACCAGCCTGTAATAGGTGAGCATCCCCATGACAGCAAAACCAGCTATCACCGTCCTCACTATAGCATTCGTGGCTTCATATGGAGTGAACGTGTCCAGCACTGTTATATAGACTAATGTCATAAAGAAAAAAATGAAAATTTGCTTCCTGTTAATAAGCCAATACCGAATTAAATAGGACATTAGCCAGAGAAGGATGAAAAACAGGAGCGACCGGAATACATTGGTAATTTCACTCCATTCCGAGTCCCAGACCAGTCCGATGTTTTTGATAAAATCACCGACAAACAGGCTGAGCCAACGCGAGTCAAAGAATGAGCCTTCATAATATAAAAAGTGAAGGGCATATAAAATGAAGATGGACTTCACAAAAAACCCGGGAATAACAGGCATGCCGAGCATGGACATCATTAAACAAATAAAAATGAAGAACAAGAATATCCCCAGGTGTCCGGTAGCCGTCAATTCCTCAAGTGGCCTCAGCCATTCCCAGAGAAGCAAAAAACTGAATGTATATAACAACCAAACTGCAAGATCGGCTTTTCTTTCCGGGTGGGTCATCCCCTCTTCACCTCCGAAAATGCGTCTTTAAAACCGCCCTCATGAACGAGGGTTACGGCAACGCCCCGTGCATTCGCGGCTGTTTTCAATGCAAGCTCATCCTGTGCAGGCAGTTCCTTGCCTTTTTTTATAAGGAATATCGTGACTGCACCATTTCGCTGGGAGTAAAAACTCGCCTTTTCAACGAGCCCCTTCGTCAGCTGGGCTGTGACAAGCATCAGGGTGACATTCTGGTGCGCCAGAAAAGTTTCCCCTTCCATCACCCTATCAAGTGTAACAGGACTGTTGTCCCTTATTTTTGCAAGATGATAGAACAATTGCTGCTGCTGAATTTCGCCTCCGCGAATCGGGTAAGCTGCCCTCTCAGAGCTGGCTGTTAAAAGCCCGACCTGGGCGCCCTTTCGCAAAATGGCTTTTACGAGGGAAGCCGTGAAGGATACGATTGTCTCAAATCGCTTGTCAGGAGCGCAATCCATTATGATCGATACATCATGGGTTTGACGCTGTTCAAATTCTTTCGTCATGATGTCATTCCGTTTAGCCGTCGCTTTCCAATTAATCCAGGAAAAGCGGTCTCCGGGCTGGTATTCCCTCACACCAATCGCCATGGACGTGTCCCGTTGGACTCTCTCTTTTGACGCAGTCATCCCCTGGTCATAATGATTCTCAAACGGATTGTAAACGAGAGGTTCGTATGCAGGGTAAACAAGGATTTTATCCTCTACAGGAACTAGCGTTTCTTTCTCTATCAAACCAAGCGGGTCACCTGTTTTAATGCGAATCCCGCTAAAAAAATGTTCGCCCCTTGGCAGCTCGTCCACTGTATATTCGAAATGGAACACTTTATTGAATCCGGGGAACAGGAATGATTTCGCAGTCTTCATTTGGCTGTGTTCTGCAAGAGATTCGCTCGCCTGCTCCTCAGCTACGGTGTACAGCAGCGGGAAAGGCGTGTTTCGTTCCAATATGACACTAACCTTTAATTTCTCCCCGGCATTGTATTCTGCTTTTGTATAGATGCGTTCTGCAGTAATATCCTTTAAGCCGTAAAACGTTAACCCCAAGGCATAAAGGGCAAAAGGCAGAAAGCTGTAAAACAGGAACCAGCTTACAAACCCGCCCTGGAACATCGCATACGAAAACGCGAGAAGGATCAGCAAAAATAACACGAGCAGCTTCCAAATTTCTTTTACTCTTTTAAGCAATTCTCTCATTTATTTCACGAGCCTTTGCACCGGGACTGGAACTCGGGCAAGCACACGGTTCACTACTTCTTCTGCGGTTATCCCTTCAAATCTGGCTTCTGACTTTAAAATGAGCCGATGGGAGAACACGAACGGCGCGAGGTACTGGACATCATCGGGCACGACATAATCCCTTCCGTACATGAATGCAAACGCCTGGGATGCTTTCATTAAAGCAATTGAGCCGCGCGGGCTTGCGCCAAGATAAACACTGCCATGGGTACGGGTACGGTCGGCGAGTTCAACGATATACCTTTTAATCGAGTCGTCAACGAACACATCTTTTATGTCCAGCTGCAGTTCCCGTAATTCTTCAAGGCTCACTACCGGCCTGAGGTCCTCGATCGGCGGGACCTTTTGGGCCCTGTTCAGCACTTCCATTTCTTCATTGAGTTCCGGATAACCCATCTTCATTTTTAATAGAAAGCGGTCCAGCTGCGCTTCAGGCAACGGATATGTACCCTCATATTCAATCGGATTTTGCGTCGCCATTACGAAAAACGGCCTTTCCAATCTGTGTGTGACACCATCGATTGTCACACTACTTTCTTCCATCCCCTCCAGCAGGGCTGATTGGGTTTTTGGGGAAGTACGGTTAATTTCATCCGCCAGGATAATATTGCCCATGATTGGGCCAGGCCTGAACTGAAACTCCATTTCCTTTGGATTATATATTGATACACCGGTCACGTCAGAAGGCAGCAAGTCCGGTGTAAACTGAATCCTCTTAAACGTGGCGCTCACTGATTTGGCGAGTGCCCGGACCATCATCGTTTTCCCCACACCCGGGACATCCTCAAGCAGGACATGCCCTTCAGCAAGCAGGGCAATGAGGCTCAGCTCTGCCACATTCCGCTTGCCCGTCATAACTTTATCTATATTCTGCAGAATTCTTTCAATTGCCGGGTTCATTTTTTCGTGCACTATTATTCCTCCCTAGTTTATCGATCGAATGAAAACAAAATCTATCAATTTATTATGATATATCATTTCAATTATATAATATATTCGCCATTTTCTGTAAACATCCTGTACCGTGAGTGTGTAAAAATTGCTCCATTAAGATTTAGACGGTTAAAATCATAGAAAGTTTCAGATTCATAGTACGTAAATATTTCCTCAGCAAGGAAAACAATAAAAAAACACCTCTAACCACAGTGGATTTGAGGTGCAAGGTTTTACGTAATTTACCGTTCTACCGTTCCGACGTAAACGTGATTAGCGCCTTTTAGAGATTTGAATGATCCTTTTAAACGTTTCTCCATTGTATGCATAGGCAGCCACTCTGCTGGGTTCACGCTTTACTTCGATTCCTGAATAGCAAGTAAGAATACAATATTGGAGATAGCAGAATCACTAAAACAACCGGCAAGCCGATGAATTCTTCAAAGCTATCTGACAGAAAAGGTAAAATCATAAACATCAATCCGCCAATGATAAACGCTTTTCCGCCAAAACGTTGTGTTCTTTTCCAGTTATTCTCGTCATTAAGCGCCCACGGAGTTTTGATGCCGACGAAGTAGTTTGGTTTCGTTTGAGGCATGTAATTTCCTATCACGATAAATGAAGCGCCGATGATGATGGGGATGACCAGCCCAACATTTACCTTATAACCAAGGCCTGACAAAATCACCAGCAAATTGATGACGAAAAACAGCAGTAACGATGATAGATGTATAATCGAGTAACCTTTAGAGAAATACTTATAATTTTCCTTTTTCGGATCAATTCTTGGAATAAAAACAAGCAGTAGATAAACGAAAATCATGATGCCTATGGACATGAACATTGTGAAAAGTTTAGGGGCATATCCATCCACCTCACCACTTACATTCCAATGGATCGGCATTTCCCCTGGCAGTTTACCGTAAAAAACCAGCCAAAAAATAATCGTACTCACAATCAACGTAATCGGCAATACATGCTTGTTCAATTTAATCCTCCTCACTTCTCCCGGTTGTTTTATCTGTAAAGTTTAGGGCCCAGCTCACAATCTCCTGAAAAACCGTCGTATTAAGGGAATAAACCACAAATTGACCCTTTTTCTCGTCATGTACAAGGTCCGCATGCTTAAGAATTTTTAAATGCTGTGAAATGCTGGGCTTCGTCATGTTAAAGTGATCAGATATTTCCCCAGCGGTCAAATCCTGCTGCTTTAGCAGATCCAATATCTTTCGCCGTGTTGGATCCGATAGGGCCTTAAATGTATGCTGCATTATCATTCTTTCCTTTGATATTTAAGTATTTAACTAAATATTACACAATTACACATGATAAGTAAATATTTACTGTTATTTTATATTTATAAATTTAAGCTGCATCCGGCAGGCCGATTGTTAACGGCATCAGATCTGAAGTGCCTTCAGGTTATAACTACCTTTTAGTATAGGAAATATTCAAGTAGAATGAACAAGGTCCTCCTTCGCAAACAGATGAAGGACCTTTTCTTCTCTTGAATATGCATTGATGTGATGGACATGTAATGATGCCGCTCATACATTGTGGAATGATTCTAAACAACTACATGCTTCTCCATATTTTTTCTTTTTCCTTTTACTTTTTTCAGGCTTGCTTTTAGTTCGTCTGGTTCTCTTTATCAGTTTTAGTATCTTTTTCTACCTTTTCGGTTGAAATGGTTTATTTTCTAAAATGTTTTCTACTTCTTCATACCCCTCGAGAGATGCAAAGTTGTACCTGGCTGGAAGCGCAAAAACATATTCATTATTTTGTCCCAGCAATACAGGGCCAATAGGCGCTGCACCAATATGAAATTCCCTCTTTTCAAGTGAGGACCATTGATTTAGAGTAAAAATCATAATCGGAATATCCTGCCTCGGTTTTTCCTTCGTCCATTCAGGATGCCTAATTATTAGGATTTGCCCATTCTCATTAATATTATTTTGTTGTTGATTAGTAGAAGTACCTATCCAAGTATCCGATACAATCTCGTAACCATTCCAGCTGTTTGGTAATATAAAGGTAAATCCGTATTCTGTATTTTCATAAAGAATAGTATCTGTTAATTTATCATCAGGTTCGTTCTGGTTAATATCATCGTTGTCATCAATTGCGGCGGGTTCTTCACTCTGTTGCCCTTGATCATTTGGATTAAGATTTTCCTCATTTATGGGAAAAGCAAGAATGGCGAAAAGCACGAAGGCAGCAGCACTTACGAAGCCTATAGAAATCTTACTCATTATTGCCGCTCTCTTTTTCTGCTTATCATATGAACTTGCAAATTGTAATAGGTTTTCATGGATGATATCTTGTGTATCCTTAGTAAAGGTTTTATCGTAATCAGGTTCAGGTATTGATCGAATTTTTCTCTCTAAATCGTAAAATGTCTCTTTATCTTTCATAGAGAAAATCCTCCTATACTTTTTTGTAATGCTTTTAACGCACGGTGATAGGTTATTCGAACCTTATTTTCATTCCAATTTAATATAGATGCTGTTTCAGAAACGGAGAGTTCCTTAATCCCTCTAAGGATAATTACATCCCGATAATTTGCTTTTAAGGATTGGATTGCCTGATAAAGCAATCTGTTAGTTTCATTTAGCTGGAGAATTTTCTCCGGTGTTTCCTTATCCATGTGCTCATCCCGGAACCAAATCATTTGCATCATCCTTAAACGCTTCCTTTTTCTAATTTCATCTATCCCTACATTCCGCGCGATAGAAAAAAGCCAGGTTTTAGGACTTGATTTATTCTGAAAATTATCAAAGCCTTTAATTGCCCTGATAAAAACCTCCTGCACCAGATCTTCTACATCACTTGACCCGATGTAATAAACTAAAAAATGGTATATATCTTTGTTATACAAGTAAAACCACTCCGAAATTTTGTTGATAATCATCAGCTGGTCAACTCCATTTTCCCTCCGATTTTTTATATTCATAAATTAGTCGATTCAAATGCAATATTTATTTCAATTTTACATAATATTCCGCATTAGGTAAGCACATATATTAGCGCCCTGTTGGCGCATTTAATAAGAGCTTACAATCCAAGCCCCAATCAATAAGAAACATTGAACAATCATTTCAACAAACTACTTTTGCTTAAGCACGTAAATTGAATGAGATCACTTACAACCGGTTTGAAAGTGGGAAAACTTGTTTCACACAAGGGGAACCTTCGACTTTGAGGAAAAACGGGTGAATTACTTCAAATAATTGAACACCTGGCCACTTTGATGGCGAAACAACCACACAGGTGTTTTCATACTAAAAAAGACAGAAAAAAAGAAGCTTCCCAGAAGTTCAGCGAACTAATGAGAAGCTTCTAATTTTTTCGGTTTAGGGATCAATTTTAAATTTTTGGCACCAATATGGCATCAAAAACTATGTCCTTTCACTCGAACACCCGTATTTTAGGGGGGACTTGAGTGAAATTACATCATGCCGCCCATTCATCAAGATATATAATAGAGTAAAATAGATTTATAGAATCATTGATATTATGGAGGTTTCATCTTTCACTTTAAATATTTCAAAACAGCAGAAAAAAAGCAATGAGCAAAATTATGAGCATTTTTTATGATCATTGGGTAGGTGTATTCCTACCCTTTTATAACACATTAAAAGATATTCTAGTGAACACCTTTTACTAAATATTTTTAAATGTCCTTCTTTATAAAATTTTAAACAAAATAAAAAGGTATAAATCACTCATTTTTTAAGCAATTATACCTTTTGGAATTATGACATTTTTTTCAGTGCCCACTGATTATTAGATTCATTCACAAACCCTTTCTTATTTAAAAGCAAGTAAACGATTGAATTTGTCGTAAGTCTATTCCGAAATAAACCCATCTAAATCCAGTCCAACGATACCCTGAGATAGAGTTTCGACCAACAAATGTTGGATAAAACCAAAATTGCTCAAAACCTCTCAGCCATACATACGTGTATCTGAATAAGCATCTTGCAATACCGCCTGGGTCAACTGCATATGTTTCTACTTGTTGTTGAGGAACAAAAGATGGCGGTGGTGAAGTTGGTGGTCCAGCCGCTGGACCTTGACCTGGTGGTGCGAATGGAGGTTGACCTCCAAATTGTCTTTCATCAGGGGCTGCATAGTAATAATTTCCCTCTTGGAATGGAGTTGAATATAAATAATCTGGCTGACTATATGGATTGTTATAATACAGATAGATAAAAATACACTCCTTTACTTATTAATCTCACAACATCCTATTCTTTAGACATTGGCCTATCAACTTGTACTCTCAAGAATGTGTATTTACCTATAAAAAATTTACTTCTTAGTGATATCCCCTGTAGACCTTACATAATTGTTAGGCTCCTTCATGGTTTTTAACAACCCTTCACATTTTTCAGTATTGAATCCCCTTAGCATTACTATATAGAACATTTTCTTAACCTTTATGGGTGTCATATAGATATTGACCTGCATATTGTACACAAAGTAATTACCGAATGTTTTTGGGGGGAGTTATTTGTACAGGCAATATCAAGAACATACGTATGGTGTCTATACTTATTTTAGGAACATAGCGCTGCTTGACATGAAGCAAGGTGATGTTACTGGTGACGGTATAATGGATTACGTCTATTTATATGGAAGTAAACACGATGAAACCGAAATCTTCGCAGATAATATTACACTTGTAATTCAAGATGGGCGTTCTAACCAGATTTCAACAATTGATCTTCAAAATAATGCTGGACACAATGCAAAGCTTTTCCTTGGGGATTTTTCTAAAGATAACATATGGGATATTCTGGTGAGTATTGATTCGGGAGGAAGTGGTGGCTACGGTATTTTCTATATTTATTCCTTTAGAAACAATATTCCACGCAAATTGTTTGATTTTGAAAAATATAATAATGACTACAAGTTTAATGTCAATTATGAAGATTTATATAAAGTAAGTGTAGGAAGCCCTTCACTAGACCTGCTTTTCACCATTGATATTAGCTACAAAGGCAATGATTATATGTCTCAGCTTTACTATGAAAATGGGAAATTAAAACAACCCGTTAAAGGTGAGGTTCTTTCTGCTGGTGCTTTAAATCCAATTGTTACAAATCAAAAAAGCATGAGTTATGATTTACTTGTTTTTCAACGGATTATTGGTATTTCTAATTCAGATACATTAGGATATGTCGAAAACCTTTTAACATGGAATGGAACTCAATTTTTATCCGCAAGATTGGCAGCAACGATACTTGGAACAAAGTTAAGCAGCCCCTCCTCATGTTGAAATATCACGCTTGTTTTATAGTTCAATGCATTATCTTTTCAAAGAAATGGAGGTTTGAGTATGACAAATTTTTATTCTTTTCACGGGACTGTTACTATGATTAGTGATTTATTTACAGGCCAAAATGGTGAAGGAGAAGGCTGTTATAAATTAATATCTTTAGAAAACGGATTGGGAGCCATAGTAAATTTCGTGGTGTCACCCACCACTTACTTTGTAGACCAAGTGATGGTGACAGTAGGAGATCGCGTGACTGGATATTATGACGGGGATGCACCTGCCCTTCTTATTTACCCTCCACAATATCAAGCAATTGTTATGGTTAAAGATAGCCGAAATCAGAATGTAAAAGTAGATTATTTTAATAGTCAGTTGGTGAGTAGTGATGGACGATTACAATTAAATATATCCCCATTTACTCAATTATTATTAACAAATGGGCAATCATTTTCAAGAAACCCAGCGAACCGAGATCTAATTGTTATCTATGGTCCTGCCACAAAAAGTATCCCCGCCCAAACCACACCCTATAGAATAATTGTTTTGTGTTAGAGGTTATTATACAAAATGCCTGTATTATATAATAATTGGTATATAAAAACACAAAAAAACTCGTCCGTTTGATATTATCCCCTTTAAGTAGACATTCAAAAAAACCTTCATGGTACCATGTAGGAAAGAATGTGACTTGGAGGGGATTTTTCTATGGCGAAAAGAGGACAGACATTTAACAGCTATACAGATGACTTCAAACTCAATCCGTCATGAAATACGTGAATGGTTCCAAAAGTTATAAGGTATTGGCGCTGAGTTGGGAATCCAATATGGCGTTTGAGCAATTCGCCCAGGACTGGTTAAAAACGTATGGTCGAAGTGGGGTAAAGGTTAGCAGCGTAAGAGCCAGGGAAAAGGAAATGCCACACTTTATTAAAGTTTGGGGGCCTTATCCTATCAGCCGCATCACTAAGAAAATGTACGAGGAAAGAATTCTGGAATTAAATGAAAAATAGAGCTCAAATTACATGGATGGCATTCATGCGTGTGGAAGAATGATTTTCCGGAAAGCAGCCTATACAGACGGGCTTGAAATGGATCCGCTTATCTTCACCGTACTTTCCTATACCGGGTTACGAATAGGTTAATTTTTTTGGCCTTAAAATGGACTGATTTTAACGATAAACAAAGTTCTATTCGAGCGACAAAACTCTTTATAACCCGACTAATCAATTTGCAAACTACCAGCTGCTAACACCTAAAACAAAGGGATCCATCAGAACAATAAAGATTGATGATATGCTGGTAAGCATGTTAAAAAAGCACAGAATTAAGCAACATGAAATCAAACTAAAAAATCGCATTATGTACCAGGACAGCGGTTTTATATTTGTCCGGGATGACGGGCACCCTCAACTGCGGAAAGTTGTTGAGACCAGGCTTAAAAGGCTGCTCAAGAAGGCAGGGATTGAAAAGAACATCACCCCTCACTCCTTTAGGCACACACCCATACATCACTTCTCATAGAGGCAGGTGTGGGCATCAAGGAGATCCAGCAGCGATTAGGCCATACAGATATAAATACCACAATGAATATCTATGCTCATATGACGGCCAGTATGGAAGAAAAGGCCTCCCAACAGTTCAGCGAACTGATGAAAGACCTTCTCCTATAGTTGGCTTTTCTTTTGTCACGGTTTGTCGTGTTTTGGAGAACGAGGACAAACCCGAGGACAAGAAAACCGATATATCATTCAAAGCGTTGATATAACAGGGTTTTACGCCCCTAATTACATCATGCCGCCCATTCCACCCATGCCGCCCATGTCAGGCATTCCGCCGCCTGCACCAGCTGGTTCTGGCTTGTCGGCAACCACTGCCTCAGTTGTCAGGAACATAGCCGCAACGGAAGCTGCGTTTTGTAGAGCAGAACGAGTTACTTTAGTTGGGTCAACGATACCGAATTCGATCATGTTCACCCATTCGCCGGTAGCGGCGTTGAAGCCTGTTCCGACTTTTTCGCGCTTCAGGCGGTCAACGATGACGGAGCCTTCAAGGCCAGCGTTGTGGGCGATTGTGCGTACAGGCTCTTCAATTGCGCGGAGCACAATGTTTACACCTGTTGCTACGTCGCCTTCAGCCTCGATTTCAGCGATTTTGTTGTACACGTTCAGAAGGGCAACTCCACCACCGGAAACGATTCCTTCCTCAACAGCAGCACGAGTTGAGTTCAATGCGTCCTCGATGCGAAGCTTGCGCTCTTTCAATTCAGTTTCTGTTGCAGCACCAACTTTGATTACTGCTACACCGCCAGCAAGTTTAGCCAGGCGCTCCTGCAGTTTTTCACGGTCAAATTCAGAAGTAGTCTCTTCTAATTGAACACGGATTTGGTTTACGCGGGCAGCGATTGCCGCTGATTCGCCGGCACCCTCAACGATTGTTGTATTTTCTTTTGATACAACAACTTTGGAAGCGCGTCCTAAAGAATCGATTGTTGCGGATTTCAGGTCGCGGCCAAGCTCTTCAGTGATCACTTCACCGCCAGTCAATGCAGCGATATCTTCAAGCATAGCCTTACGGCGGTCACCAAAACCAGGAGCTTTAACAGCTACTGCGTTGAATGTACCGCGAAGTTTGTTCACTACTAATGTAGCAAGAGCTTCACCTTCAACATCTTCAGCAATCAGCAATAATGGCTTGCCTTGTTGAACAACTTGCTCGAGTACAGGAAGGATTTCCTGGATGCTTGAGATTTTCTTGTCAGTGATCAGGATATATGGATTTTCAAGGACAGCTTCCATTTTATCTGAATCAGTGACCATGTATGGAGAAGCATATCCACGGTCGAACTGCATACCTTCAACGACATCCAATTCAGTAGTGAAGCCTTTGGATTCTTCGATTGTGATGACACCGTCATTGCCAACGCGCTCCATAGCTTCAGCAATCAATTGGCCAACTTCTTCGTCAGCAGAAGAAATAGCAGCAACCTGCGCAATAGAAGCTTTTCCTTCGATTGGTTTGGAAATTGCTTTTAACTCTTCAACTGCCACCTGGGCTGCCTTTTCGATACCTTTGCGGACACCCATTGGGTTAGCACCGGCAGTTACGTTTTTTAGGCCTTCGCGGATCATTGCCTGTGCCAAAACAGTAGCGGTAGTAGTACCGTCACCGGCAACGTCATTGGTCTTGCTTGCAACTTCAGCAACAAGCTTTGCACCC
Organism: Bacillus sp. T33-2; assembly: GCF_002860205.1. Lineage (GTDB taxonomy): Bacteria > Bacillota > Bacilli > Bacillales > Cytobacillaceae > T33-2. The sequence continues at coordinate 9,142 of NZ_PGVB01000006.1, read as the reverse complement.
ATGTTTTCGAACGCATCTTCCAGTTCGATTTCTTTCGCGATAGTTACACCGTCATTTGTGATAAGCGGTGAGCCGAATTTCTTCTCAAGAACCACGTTGCGTCCTTTAGGTCCAAGAGTTACTTTAACTGTATCTGCAAGAGCGTCCACACCACGCAGCATCGCACGGCGGGCATCTTCACTGAACTTAATTTCTTTAGCCATCGTAAAATAACCTCCTCGAATTTAATCATTTTAGTGTATTTGTTCGTTCCTGCCGCTGAAATGATTATTCAACTACAGCAAGGATGTCGCTTTCACGCAAAATCAGGTATTCAGTGCCCTGATACTTTACTTCAGTACCTGCGTATTTTGAGAAGATGATGCGGTCGCCTTCAGAAACTTCAAGTGCTACACGCTCACCGCTGTCAAGGACACGACCAGTACCTACAGCTACTACTTTGCCTTCTTGAGGCTTTTCTTTCGCTGTATCCGGCAACACGATACCGCTTGCAGTTTTTTCTTCAGACTCAACAAGCTCAATAACAATGCGATCACCTAATGGCTTGATCAAGTGAAACAACCTCCTCAAATATATGTAATTTTATTGTTTATTAGCACTCTCATCAATTGAGTGCTAACACAATTTATATATTAATGAATCTTTATTTGATTTGCAAGCATGAAGCCTAAAATTTTTAAGTGAATTTTAGCTTATTTGCAAATATTCATACGTCCTGGTTTTAGGGCCATTTTACCAGGAAACGTCCCTGGATTTGAAGTCAACGGGTGTTATTAGTAGAATGGATGAAAAGTGGATTTAATTGTTGCAAAAGGAGATTATATAAATTGAAAAAGGAATACTGGTTTGTGTTAATTACTTATATTGCGATGCAGATGTCGAGCATTGTCGGCATTCCGCTGCTAACCTTCATCGGGGCCATGATGGGAGAAAGCCTGAATGAAATGGAAACAGTCGCAGTGCCATATTGGCTTGTTATCAGCTTTTCGATCACACTTATCATTGTGCTTCTCCTACTGAGGAACGAAAAGAAGGATTTGGCCGATTCCCGCAACGCCGCTTCCCCGGCCAGCTCGGCTGCCTGGGCTGTGAGCGGGGTCTTTCTGGCATTGATTGCCCAGTCTGTCGCTGCCAACATTGAATCACTATTGGGCATTGACATGGGCTCCGAAAACACACAGCAAATCATCCGCATTATCGAAAGCTTTCCAATCGTGATTTTGGTCAGTTCGATCATAGGACCGATCCTTGAGGAAATCGTGTTTCGAAAGATTATTTTTGGCAGCCTTTATAAGCGGATGAATTTCTTTCTTTCCGCCCTGATCAGCTCGGTCATCTTTGCACTGGCCCATTTTGAACCACAACATGTTCTTTTGTACTCTGCAATGGGTTTTACATTTGCATTCCTTTATGTTAAAACAAAACGTATCATCGTGCCGATTTTTGCCCATGTGGCAATGAATACATTCGTCGTCCTCGTCCAGTCCGTTTTCAGGGAGGATATTGAACGAATGATTAAGGAAGCGGAGAAAATTCAAGGTTTTATTGGGGGATTATTATGAGGCAATCGCCGTTATTTTCAGGCATTGTATATATTTTGATTGGCATCCTGTTCACATATTTCGCAGTCCAGAATGTCAACGAGGATGGCTGGGATTTCTTTTCCTATCTGCTTGTCATTCTCGCCACCTTTGATCTAGGTGCGGGAATCAGGATGATCATGTTCTACTTTAAATTAAAGAACCTGCAGAAAAAATAACCATCAGAAAAGCCTCTTCCTTACCTGAAGAGGCTTTATTCTTTGGGGTTATTCCGACTCGTCAGCAGGATAATGCTTCAGAAAATAAACAAGGGACTGCAGCTCGACGGCCAGGTCGATATGATGGATCCTTGTAGATGCCGGTACATTCAATCTTGCCGGGGTAAAATTCAAGATTCCCTTAATATTTGCCTGGATAAGCGTGTCGGTGATCGTCTGGGCCACGGAAGACGGTACCGTGAGAATGGCCACATGTATCCCTTCTTCAACCAGTTTGCTTTCCAGCTCGTCCATATGATACACAGGAACATCGCCAATTTTAGTCCCTACTTTACCGGGATCAACATCAAACGCAATTTCTATTTTAGTATTATTATTTTTTGAAAAATTATAATTTAAAAATGCCGTCCCAAGATTACCCACACCAATCAATGCCACCTTGGTCATCTCATCCTGGTCGAGTGTTTTGCGGAAAAATGTCAGCAAATAGTTAACGTTATAACCGTATCCCTTTTTGCCAAGCGCCCCGAAATATGAAAAATCTCGGCGAATCGTTGCTGAGTCGACTTTTACTGCTTCACTTAATTCCGCTGAAGACACCCTCTGTTTACCCGAGGAATGCAGGTTCGATAAAAAGCGGTAATAAAGCGGCAACCTTTTAGCAGTCGCCTGTGGAATTTTCATTGTATCATTCGTCATCTTTCACTCCCCCTCCCCAATTTTAACTTTCCTTTAATTATCTATGTCAATTTATGTTCCCTTTTGAAATCACCATTTTTGCCGCCGGTTTTTTCGACTAAGTAAGTGTGGCCGATCACCATTCCTTTATCGACAGCTTTACACATATCATACACCGTCAGGGCGCATGCCGAAACCGATGTTAACGCTTCCATTTCTACTCCTGTGTTTCCTTTTGTTTTAACTATAGCAGTAATTACCAAACAATATTCTTCCTGTTCCTTATGCCATTCAAAAGAGATATCAATGCCTGTCAGTGGAATTGGATGGCACATAGGGATAATTTCAGATGTCTTTTTGCATGCCATAATGCCCGCAACCTGGGCCACTGCAAGGACATCCCCTTTTTTCATTTTATTTCCGGTGATTTTATCATAAATTTCCTTGTTCACAGTGATGCTAGACTTCGCTACCGCGGTGCGCACTGTTTCGGGCTTATCGCTGACATCGACCATTTTCGCCCTGCCTTCGTCATTAAAGTGAGTGAATTCTGCCATATCCAGACCCCTTTCAAGAAAATCATACACTATTTTACCATGTCTGTGTGAACTTTGTTTTTCCCTTCACAAAATTCGCCATCATTGCCGTGCTTATTTGAATCGGTTACACTATTTTTAGGCAATCGAGGTGAAAAAAATGATTTTATTGCAGATTAACCAATTAACAAAATATTTTGCTGCTGACCTTATTTTATCGAATATAAAGTTTGAAATACAAACCAATGACCGGGTAGCACTTGTCGGCCGGAATGGAGCCGGCAAATCGACGCTGCTTAAGATGATCGCAGGGCAGCTGTCGTATGATTCTGGTGAAATCACCCGGCCAAAGGATGTGTCGATGGGTTATTTGGCCCAGAACACCGGCCTGGAATCAGATCGGTCCATGTGGGAAGAAATGCTGACCGTGTTCGAACCGCTGCGCAACATGGAAAAAGACTTGCGCCGGCTTGAAGGAAAAATGGCTGATTCCAATACTTACAATAACCCGGAAATGTACAACCGCATTTTAAGTGAATACGACAGCCTGCAAGTTCGATTTAAAGAGCTTGGCGGCTATCAGTATGAAGCCGATATTCGTTCTGTCCTGCATGGCCTGAACTTTCAATCATTCGATTACGCAACAAAAATTTCAAGCTTGAGCGGCGGCCAAAAAACAAGGCTGGCCCTCGGTAAATTGTTATTGACCCGTCCCGACATACTCATTCTGGATGAGCCGACCAACCACCTGGACATAAAAACCCTGTCATGGCTGGAACAGTATTTGCAAAATTATCATGGTGCCGTGTTGATCGTTTCCCATGACCGTTATTTCCTTGATAAAGTAGTCAATCAGGTTTTCGAGATATCATGGACGCGTCTCTCCAAGTATAAAGGAAATTATAGCTCTTATTTGAATCAAAAAGCAGAAAATTTTGAGCGTGAGATGAAACAGTATGAAAAACAGCAGGAAGAAATTGCGAAGCTTGAGGATTTTATACAGCGTAATCTAGCCAGGGCTTCTACAACGAAACGAGCCCAAAGCAGGCGAAAGACACTAGAAAAAATCGAGCGGCTTGACCGTCCGTCAGGCGATGATAAATCCGCTTCCTTTTCATTTGAAATTGAGCGCCAGAGCGGCAACGATGTGTTAAAGGCCGAATCCCTTTCTGTAGGGTATGAAGATGAAAAGGTGTCAGGAAACATATCGTTCAGGCTGGCCAGAGGTGAAAGTATTGCACTTGTCGGTCCCAATGGTGTGGGCAAATCTACATTACTAAAAACAACTGTTCACAAGCTGCCGATGTTATCAGGCCAAATTTTCTACGGATCGAATGTTTCAATCGGCTATTATGATCAGGAACAGGCCGATCTAAACTCCAACAAGAGGGTATTGAACGAACTGTGGGATGAATATCCGTTGAAAACAGAAAAAGAAATCCGGACGGTTTTGGGGAATTTCCTGTTTTCAGGCGACGATGTCCTGAAAGTGGTGAATACTCTCAGCGGTGGTGAGAAAGCACGTCTGGCATTGGCGAAGCTGATGCTTCAGAAGGCGAATTTCCTCGTGCTCGACGAACCAACCAACCATCTGGATTTAGACAGCAAAGAGGTTTTGGAAAACGCCTTGATCGATTATCCAGGCACGATTCTATTCGTGTCCCATGACCGTTACTTCATCAACAGAGTGGCTACTAAAGTAATAGAACTTCACCGGGAAGGAACCGTTGAGTACCTGGGTGACTATGATTACTATGTGGAAAAAAAGCTGGAACAGGAAGAACTGAAGCTGTTGGATCAGCAGCTTTCCGGAAGTCCTTCACTTCATGCACAGGGGGTGGATAAAACTGCATACCAGCAGGACAAAGAGGCCAAGAAGCAGGAACGGCAGAGGAAACGGCGTATGGAGGAAGTAGAGTCAGCAATCGAAACACTTGAAGAAGAACTGGCAAAATGTGAAGAGCTGCTTTGCAGCCCCGAGATTTTTCAAGATCATGAAAAGGTTGCCGAAATCAATACAAAAATGGAGCACAGTCGAAACGACTTGGACAAGCTGATGGAAGAATGGAGTGAGCTGGCGGATGCCTAATCATACATTCCCACCAGAAATCCATTTTAAAAATCAAAAAACCCGGGGATTTGTTCCCGGGTTTTCTTTATCCACAATTATATTCACATAATTTTTAGCTATCTGCTTAATAATAAAGTGGTTTTCCACATTATCCACAATACACACTCTAATTATCCACATTATCAACAGATATATGTTAAGAACAGAAAGTTATCCACACTAAAAATCCGATTTTTTCTTCAAACTTTCTCAATCATTGTGGATAGTTATGTCTAGTCCTGGATTTCCGTTTAAATCCAAGTTGGCTCGTTTTCCTTTTTCATATAATATGCTCCCTGCAGCGGCAATCATTGCTGCATTATCTGTACAGAGTGATAAAGGCGGGATTATCAGTTCAACACCGTTCATATCCTTAAACGAATTCTCCAATGCTGTTCGCAACCCCTTGTTCGCCGCCACACCTCCGGCTAGCAACACCTGTTTTACGTTATACTGTTTTGCCGCACGGATTGTTTTATCAACAAGGACTTCAATCACACTGGCTTGAAAACTTGCCGCCAAATCGGCTGGGTCAATCGTTTCTCCCCGCTGCTCTGCATTGTGCACTACATTGATGACAGCCGACTTCAGTCCGCTGAAGCTAAAATCATAGGAACCCTCTTCCAGCCATGCTCTTGGCAAATTGATTGAAGGGTTCCCTGCCTGCGCAAGCCGGTCGATATGCGGGCCGCCTGGATAGGGCAGGTTCAGCGTCCTGGCAACTTTATCGTACGCTTCTCCTGCGGCATCATCCCTCGTTTCACCTATCACCTCAAAATTGCCGTGTTCTTTCATTAATACCAACTCTGTATGTCCGCCAGAAACAACGAGGGAAAGCAGCGGAAACTTCATTTCACTTACAAGACGGTTGGCATATATATGTCCGGCAATATGATGGACTGCCACGAGTGGAATATTGTGAGCAAAGGCCAGGGCCTTTGCTGCATTGACACCAATTAATAGCGCCCCTACTAATCCCGGACCTGCAGTGACAGCTATTGCATCTAAATCACCGATGCTGATGCCGGCCTGGGTCATTGCCTCCTCCAATACAATCGTAATCTGCTCTACATGGTGCCTGGAAGCAATCTCAGGTACCACCCCGCCAAATCGTTTATGGCTTTCTATTTGTGAAGCCACAACATTCGCCACAATTTCGCGGCCATTTTTTATGATTGCGACAGCCGTTTCATCACAGCTTGTTTCAATTCCCATTATTAATTGGTTTTTTTCATTCATATTTCCACCCACATTACTAAAGCATCTTCCATATTGTCCGTATAATAATTCTTTCGGATTGCGCCTTCACGAAAACCAAATTTTCGATATAGTGATTGGGCAATGTGATTGCTTACCCTGACTTCCAGAGTCATCGTCCTTGCCCCGAGTCCCTTCGCTATCTCAATAACCTTCGCCAGTAATGCCTCGCCAAGCTTCATTCCTCTATACTCCGGCAGGATAGCAATATTCGTAATATGAGCTTCATCCACAATAACCCATACGCCGCAATAGCCTATGATTTTGTCTTCGATTTCTAAAACTGTATAAACGGCAAACTGGTTCTTTGTTAGCTCATTATAAAATGCCTCCTGGCTCCAGGGAATAGTAAATGATTTCGACTCAATTTCTAATATTTGATCGATATCCTCTACTTTCATTTTACGAAAAGCGACTGTATTATTCATGACTTCTTTCCTTTACTTATTTTGCTGGGACTCAAGCCACTTTGCTTCAGCTTCCGCTAGCCTGATATAATTTGGGGCAAATGTATGCGAATCTTCCCCAGCTTTTTTACTTCCGAGTAAGGCAAGCTCAGCCGGACGGGGATTATGGCCAGTCGCAGCTGCAAAAAAAGCGCGCTCACCCAGTTCAGACTGGATCTTTTCCTTGTGAATGAGCAAATCATTGCCGGCGAACAAAACCTTCTCATCGACTTCAGTTAATGACACTGCCCATTCGTTGGCCATTACCAATTGGTCAGGGCGAACCGCTGTGATGTTTGCATCTTCTAGACGGTATAAACCAGTATAAATTTGGCCACGTCTTGCATCAAACAGAGGGGAAATATAACCGTCAAAATACCTTCCGGCGGAGGCTGCCAGAACCTCGAGGCTCGATACCCCGACTAACGGGATTTTTAGTGACCATGCTAGTGTCTTGGCTATTGTCACTCCTATCCTTACACCGGTGTAAGACCCCGGTCCATGGGCAACGACAATTTTCGTTAAATCCGCGGGCAGGATGTCACATTCATTCATTAATGCATCAATCGCAGGCATCACCCGGACAGAGTGGTTTTTTTTTATATTTGAAATATGCTCCCCAATAATGTTCTCACCCTTATGATCCGCAAGGCCAACTCCAAGAGCGTAATTCGATGTATCAATTGCTAAAATGGTCATGAAAAAATCTCCTTACATAACTGTTCATAACGTATTCCGGACGGCTCTAAAACAATTTTCCTGGCATTGTCTGCTGCAAGAAAGATTCTGATCACTAACAAATCCCGGGGGAGCTGCTCTTTAATCAAGTGGGCCCATTCTACCACAGTTACCCCGTTGCCTTCAAAATACTCTTCAAAACCAAGATCCTCATACGAGTCCTTTACCCGGTAGACATCCATATGATACAACGGCAGCCGTCCCTCGTACTCCTTAATGATCGTAAACGTCGGGCTATTGACCGTTCTTTTTATTTCCAAACCTTCAGCAAGGCCCTTTGTAAATGTAGTCTTCCCTGCTCCTAAATCCCCTTCAAGGGCAATTACGTCCCCTGGCTTCAAACGTTCACCCAGACGCCTTGCAAACTCCCTCGTGCGTTCCGGTTGTTGAGAAACAAACTGGTATTCAGTCATATCCATCACCTTTTTATATTTGAGCTAAAGCCTTAATATGTTTCTGCTTCACATTAACTTCCATCTTTTTTGATGCTGCAAATTCTTATTTTATAATGAGTTTATTAATTGCGTGATTGTTAAGATGGAGCAGCTTGCAATCGCTGAATTGTAAGGGCGTTTCTAGAGGACATTTCTTAAGCGAACTGCCTTGATTTTGTGCTTGAGGCCTTAATCAAAGACATTTATTTGGTCAACTCGCTTCAATCTTGTCCTTGAGGCCCTTGACCAAGGACATACATCTGGTAACTTACCCGATTTTGTTCTTCATCACCTTTGAAGGACACTTCTCCCGACATTTCACTCAATTTTGTCCTTCATCACCCTTATGATGGACACTTCTCTCGACATGTCACTCAATTTTGTCCTTCATCACCCTTATGATGGACACTTCTCTCGACATGTCACTCAATTTTGTCCTTCATGACCCTTATGATGGACACTTTTCTCGACATGTCACTCAATTTTGTCCTTCATCACCCTTATGATGGACACTTTTCTCGACATTTCACTCGATTTTGTCCTTCATCATACTTATTAAAGACATTTCTCTACAAAGCTGACTTCATTTTGTCCTTAAGATCCGTTTATTATGGATGCTACTCTGATACTAAGACTTGCAAAAGCAGACAGGAGTTCATACGTGAAATATTTAAGTTCTACAAATATAGGTTTTCTACTTTTCAAGGTTTTAAAACAAAGTGTCATTTCTATGTACAAAAAAACCTTAGGAATTCTCCTAAGGAAAATTTGTTCTATATGTAGTGTACACAATTTCTGAAGCACAGGCAAAACATGTATGCACGCGGATTCATTTGATCGTTTAAATAAAAAAAACGAAACTCAGTTTCGTTTGGATTTCTATTAAAATAGAAAATGGCGGTCCCGACGGGAATCGAACCCGCGATCTCCTGCGTGACAGGCAGGCATGTTAACCGCTACACCACGGGACCCTTTGGTAAAACAATGGATTATTGCGGGGGCAGGATTTGAACCTGCGACCTTCGGGTTATGAGCCCGACGAGCTACCGAACTGCTCCACCCCGCGTCGATAATAATAAATATTATATGAAATAATCTGCATCAGTGTGCAAATAAATTTCAGCCCGGCGGCGTCCTACTCTCACAGGGGGAGAACCCCCAACTACCATCGGCGCTGAGAAGCT
>NZ_PGVB01000054.1 GCF_002860205.1 Bacillus sp. T33-2 | reverse complement strand
CGACTGTGTATAAGGATGGAATCAAATGTAATTCAGGAAAATCTTTAGTTCAACTTATATAGATAATAAATATCCTTCAGACTTTTATGAAATATTAGCCAATAACTATTTTCTCGAGACTAATATATTATATTACAAGGTCAAAATGAAAGAAATTACAGTAAAGCAGAATTTAGTACTTTGTATAACCTTGCCCCCGCAACGTATCTTTTATTTGGTCGTAGTTAAAGTTGTAGTTAAAAATTCTTAATATCTACTAAAAAGGCTTATAAACACTGCTGTTACAACATCCTTTGATCACGTGGGTTCGACTCCCACCGTCTCCACCAATACTCCGCGTGCCAATATAGGATACGGCACCCGGCATCCAACCTAGTTTAAGATGAAAATATATTCCACTCAATTCACTAGGTCTGAACATTTCATTACAGAATAATAAACTAAAAATTTTATGAGTAGATGATAATTGCTATTTGATTGGTGAAAAAGACAAATAAAAAATCCACCAACTTATGTGAAATAAGATATAGTCAGTGCCATGACGAAAGCATGGAATAGCACGTCCCACTGTCTCCACCAATCATAAGATGGTGGATTTTTTTTGTGTTTGTGACTTGAAGCATAATATTGCCGTTTTAGAAACCCAATTGGCAATTCGGTGTACACCTGCAATTATCACCGTACTTACAATTTGGATTATAGGGTTTACTACTTGATCGGGGAATGAACGTATGATAAAACTTGGGATGACTATAGAAGGAAGAGTTAGAAAAAGCCGTTTATTTAATCGGCTTTTTACGAGATGACACAAAAAAGCATGGACTCGCCATGCAACTAATGAATCATCCTTTTATCTACTGTATTGTTGGTTCTGGTTATTGTAAGGAATTTGTTGGTTATATTGCAGATGTGGGTTTAAATATTGATGGGTAATACTTTCTGTTCCTTTATTACAATCCCGGTAGGGCCCTATATAGGTGTTCGGTTGAACTGATGCAGTTATTTGTTTCCATTGATTTTCATTCATACAATAGGTATACGACATGATATTTGGAGGCGTAAATTTTAAGTTGTTAGAACCCAAAATTACTTGTGGAGTCGGTGCATTAAAAATCGCCAAAAGATGAGTGTTATCAACAGCAGCTAGTTCATAATGCCACCAACCATGTGGAACGTTTGCCACCTGTCCAGGTGTAATATAGTAACTGAGAATTTGGTTTGTAAACGGGTTTAACACGGAGACAGTCACAGCACCAGAAATACAATAGACTAGCTGTGCTGCATTTTGGTGATAATGAGGTTCTATATCATTATTGGCACTAAGGAAAATGTCTAACAAAGATACATTTTCAAGTGTATTCAACTGATTTATATACGTTAATATAATTTTGGTTATCTTTTTTGAACAAGGGACTTTTATTTACGTCAAAAGTGTATTGAGCTGATGGAGAAGTATAATCCAAAGGTGCTTTTATTTGAAGATCAGGGCTGCCAACTGGTGGCTCTTACAGCACTATGGACGGAATTAGATTAATAAAGAGCGGGTTAAATCCAGTAACACTTTTTCAACAAGGGGTAATCAGGGTAGGCGTGGAGAAGTGCACTATCTAAAAGTGATTGAAACATTCAAAAGCTATCTGCAAAAATATTTCTTGGAGCAGCTGAGATATATAACTATTGAAGGAGTTTGGTCTATCGGTCAAAACTTGACCGCAACACGTATAAGAGAGGTCACCTTTTTCAAGAGTGACCTCTTATATTTATTCTTCACAGTTCATTTTTTTACTTAGCAATGCAAACTTCCCCTCAGCCAAGGGCGATGCCGATATGGACCGATCGGGATTTGGATCAGGCTGGTTTTTCCTTTTGGATCCATCTTGTAAATTTCATCACACAAGCTTACATCATACCCGAGGAGTGGATGTCCCCCCAGCCCAATGGCTGACGCTGCTAACAGTAAGCGTTGCACGAGCATACCTGCTTCCATTTGTTGGATACGGTATCCTCTGTACCCGAGTGCCGTTGTCAAGTGATCCTTGGCCCCTGCCACATGCAGGCAGAGCGGCACTTGGCACAAATTCACATTATCTAGAGACATTCCATATTGCAACTGGAGTCGATGATCTCCGGGATGTACTTGCCGTAACGCATGATTAGGGCTGTCATAGTAATAAGCACCATCCCGAATGCCTTCAACATTATACAAACAGCCATACAGTGAGACACGGGACTCGTGCTTCTTATGTGGTTGATCCAAATCGTTTCGATACGTGTAGGAATCCGTCGCCTCCTGAAGTAATGCGGCGAGCTGCGGTTGACTAATCTTTCCCAAAACGAAATCCATCCCCGGAGAATATCGCTGCCGGCAGGCGGATGCCAAATCATAGGGCACCCGTTTCACATGAGGCAGAGCTACCGCTTCACCCTCATCATTCATACTTTGCTGTGCTTTAAAATGCCGAAACTCCCGGGTTGATTCCAGCATGGATGCTTCATTTATCTTGGTTAGCATCGGAAACTCTTTGACCCTCTGTGACCGTACGTATTGATCAGTCTCAATAGCTGTCAACTGTATTGACAATTCCTTTGAACTGAGAATAAAATCTGTGTCACTCCCGCTAGTTGACCAGACAGTAGGTTCAACCGATAGCGGGATAACTGCATATATGCTCTCTTCCTGCGCGGATAGCCCCAGCAGATGATTGATGGCTTGATCAAGAAATTGAAAGTATACCCCAGATGCGAATCCAAAACGTTTGGCTACTTCCAGCAACTGTCCAATGAGCACACCTGCATCCAACCCTTGAAGACGGTAGGCAAAGTTATTGTATTTGAAGAAATTTTTCCAAAACATTGTCGATACAAAAACAGTGCCAAAAACAGATGATAAATCACAGCGGTTTCCAAGAGCCCGGGTTATATATGAATCGAAATTGCCTTCTCGCAGCAACACCAGGTGGTGGTGTGCGACATCATAATGGTACACCCCAGCAGGCAAATCCTCCAGCTTGAGATACACATACAATTCATTCGGATACAACGCCCCACCTGAAGGAACAAAGCGCCGATAGGACTGTATCAGGTCCGTCGTAGTTTCTGAGTTATCCAAGGTGAAGACTGACTGTGACAATTGAGTAAGACCGAAAACATACCATAGAAAAGCACCGATTTTGCGAGTATCGGGCTTTGCTGGTGTTTCCCATCCTTCAAGCGTCAGTGGTATTTCCAAAGATAATGGAACCACAGGCAAGCCGCGATAGAGCTTATAAGCAAGCGGTGCATCGTCCCAATCCACTTCCCATTCCGGTGGGTATATTTTTTCAATATCGAAATGCAGATTGTGCAGAAACGCCTCTAGGTTCATCCTCCTCACCTCCCAGTCATTCCTTATGGAAACGGATGCGGATGCGGATTAAGCTGTTCAACTGTCAGCGGTTGGTCCGTATATCCCAGTTCATTCGGTACATTCAACACCCTGTCCAGTCCGGTTAAGCGGGTTAGGTGATGGCCAAATGTCATCGGCAACATTCCTGGAATCAGCACTTTCACACAATGCAGCCCGTTTCGTATGGTTTCTGGTGTCGTCTGATTCACCACTATCACATCAAGGTTCAACCGGCGAAACTTCTCAAGAATGTCCTTCAGGTCATCGGTCAGGTCTGTGTGCCTCGTCTTCAACTTGAATTCATTCTCAAACGTTTGCATCGGCCGATTATTGCTTAGCAAGAACTGGAGGCGCTCTTCAGATTGCCGCAAACCGTACAGCATGCCATGATCATCCATTTTTTTCACCAGGGAAGAATCATGAAACATACGCACATACTCCTGCTCGTTCGCCTCAAATTTCTCGTCGAGTGTCATCATCATCGCCGCCAACTCATGAACCGCGCTTTTCACTGCCCGGACCGGGTCAAGATGAGCTCCGGCTGCACAGATGATATTCAATCCTTTTTGCTTCCTGTTTTTCGCCAATGTCAAAATGCTTGGAATTCCGTTCTCCATCGTAGAGTTAAACATATAAAGGTCATAGCCTCCCACCTCCCGAATACGGTCGACCATCAACTGCAATTCTTGGTCATTAGCGGAATTAACGCCAAGAGGTGGAAGGGTCAGTTGCGCGTACCAAGTCATGAGGAACGAATCCCGCTCCACCACTTCCAAAATACCATGGAAAATGGCCTCCTCCAAACTTCCGCCTAACGCGCATCCATTGGAAGTTTCATAGACAAATCCCTGGCCGCAGCCCAGACTGTAATAGGCAAGCAACTCGGGAACCAGAATAGGACGCTCCTGCAAAAACGAGTAACCCCATACCCAATTGATCGATTGATCAGGATTAAATGGTTTGAACGGAAAACCAGGCTGTTCATACTGTTCCTTTGCGTGTACTCCTACCTTTTTAGGATTGAGCGCTTGATCTTTCACATTGCGATAACTGTCATGGACTACTGTCCGTTTGCCGCGGGGAGACAGACCGCAGTACCTCTCCAAACCCTCCAGGATGGCAGTCGACTCACTTACTGAGTATGAATGAGTCCGTCCTGCTGCTCCCTCATCCCCCATCAACAAAGGAAGATTAACACTTACATCGGCAAATGGCGGCACCATGTCGTACATTTTCCAGTTTAACAAACCAGTCCGGTTATCTAGATAGTCTTTGATTAGAACTTCACTCAGATCGTCCATCGTCCTGCAGCGGTAGCTATCGATGCTGGTCTTCGGGCTTGGTTGCAATTTAATTCGTGCTGCTTCAGCTGAATCATCGGGCAATTCACTACAAACCGGACACAACGGGTCCGGGAGAAAAGAATGCCATGAACTTTTCAATGTTTTGAGATTGATTAAACAGACCCTTTCTTTCGAGTAAGCCTGACCACGGTCCAATATTCTTTGGACTTCCGATTCAAGCAGATAAGCCATCTGTAATAGTCCCGTTCTAGATGCCCAAGCATCATGTGAAATTCCACCATTCACAGCAAGATTGTGTTGTATCTCCCACATTTCTTTGCGCTCACGACCTGCCATGAGACGACGCATGTCCGCACACTGGGAGCACCCCGGCCTACTAACGTTAACCAAAGGCCCGACCACGCCCTCGCCAAAGGAGACGAAGCCTCGCAGCCATGGGATGCCGGTATGTCGTAACACCTGTTCTGCTTTTAGATGTAATGAGGGATTCCAGGCATCTTGCAAAACCAGAACCAAATCCGTCGCTTCAGATACTCCGGCCTCGAAATCAGCATGGCGAACTACCCGGTATTGGTTGGACAATTTTGTGCAAACGAGGTCCACCAATACCCCTTCGCCGACAACATCCACGACTGTACTCACCCGGTCTCCTCCTCTCGTAACAACACACTGAAAGCCCCTGCCAGTTCCTGTTTAATAGATGGTTCCAATTGGTGTTCGAAGACGAATAGCCGCTTACCGTTCCGTTTCAAAGTGTCCAATGCGGATTGTAATATCTTGGTATGCGCCGTATCTTCACATACGGGGATTACTACGCTTGCCGGTTCCTTGACTGCCAAATGAACTGTCGAGACCTCCAACTCATGCATCGTGTGGGCTTCTGCCTGGTTTTGTGCCTTCAAAAGCGCCTGTTGTAACGCTTTCCGCAATGCCAATGTTATATTCAAGCCTGCACTGCTGTACCATCCGTAATTTGTACCTATCCATACGACAGGGAGACCACACACTTCATCTCCTAAGCCAATCATCGGTGCCCCCTGCATAGTAGTGAGAGCCTGCAAATAAAAGAGGCAACGTTCATCTTCTATGGCATTCAACTGCACGAGCGAGATAGAGTTCTTCTGGTTGGCCTGTTGCTTTTTCAGCCCATCATCTAAGCACCTTTGCAACCCGCGGCAAATTGCTTCAGCAAACGTAACCCCGGAGCCGACACCAACAAGCTCCTTCGGTTGTACCATGATACCTTCTACTATGTGAACTGAAGGCAGATTCTTAACGGGCAGGCCGCCCAATCGCGATACATACGCTTCAATCCCGGCAAAGGCAGCTTCCATACGCGCCTCTTCATGAGTTAAACCCGAACAGACAATATCCGGCAACAAATCAGCCGGTCCCTCCGCCAATGGATCGACTGCCTGAACACGGCACTGTGCCAACGGAAGCTGTTTCAGGTCTCCCTCCTCCCAAATATGGAAAATGCCTGACGTCGACGATGTTAGCTGGCTGAAGAACAGAAACAATTGGTTTGAATCATTACTCCCAACTTCCTGTTCCAAACGCAAATCGAAATCTTCAACCCATTTGGCATACGCATCCCCAGCCACCAATGGATGGGGCAAAAAAGAATGCCAATTTCCCTCCATCGTCTCCAAATCAAGCAGAAAGAATTTATTCTTCTGATCCACTTCGTTTCCTGTTTTAGTAGCGTGTTTGAAAAATTCAAACACAATTACATTGGACATCATTGCTCCCGCTATGGACGAGTGGGATGTTAATTGTTGTACGCCATAAATAGTGGTCTCATGTATGCGGCGCCATGCAGACTCCCAGCAGCCCTCGAAGTCAGGATGTACCAGTGGACCTGCCAGACCAACCTGTTGAAGGCAAATTGCGGGGAGAAATATCTTTTTTTCTTTCCTGCAAACCGAATGCAGAACTCGCAGTTCCTCTATTTCTCCTTCCTGAGACACATATAATATCGCATCAAACGGCTGCACAATCTCTTCCCAAGAGCTTTCCCGATGATTCTCCAGAATGATCTCTTCCACCGCTGCCTCTGGATCTGTTTCGCTCGCATAAGCCATGAGGTCCGAAACCCGCCGCCTACTGGTCGATACCGAGTCCGTGATAAGAATATGAAACTTAGGTAATCCGGATTCAATTAACGCAGCAACCAAAGAAACCAAGAAAGAACCCGAGCCAACTGCTAACACTTTAGCATGACGATAGGTTTGAAAACGATACGCAGCCGAACCTCCGAAACTCTCCAAAAATTCAATTTGAGAAGCATGTCTCTTAAGAATCTGCTCAGACAAGTGGTGCGGACGGTCTTGGCTCATATCCTGAACAAACCCGTTTCGATACAGTACACCTGCAATTTCATACACCCGATCCCGGTAGGGCCCAGGCAAACCATCTGTCAGCTGTGCCAGTGTGTACTCCCCGTTGAACATTGGCATGAGCTTCTCAACCCACTTATCAATCGAACTGCCTTCCATACGGAACGAGCTTAAGTTGTTTCGAAAATACACACCGCTATTTGGATCAGGGAGAAAAAATGTATCCCTTTTCAATTTCAAACGCATAGAAGGGGTCAAATTCGTCATTCCGCTCCTCCTCACGTGATATATTCTCAAATTCTCCACCATCACGTCTATAATCATCCTATGTCCTTCAATTTGTCTCTTATGTCTTAGCGTAAAAAGAAAACCCCTGCAGTAACTTGTGCAGGGGCATCCCTTGCCATTAAGCAATCAGGGTTTCCTTAGAAAAACTAAATTTATTCACTTCACCAACCGCATCGACCGCATCGATGGCATCTGAAGCAACCACCACAACGGAAGCCAAAACATCCACCAAAACCAAAACCGAAACATCCACCAAAACCAAAACCAAAACATCCGCCAAAACCAAAACCTCCAAAACCTCCAAAACAGCCACCGCATTGCCGAGACTGATCATTATAATACTGGTTTTGGTCCCAAGGAACTGCCTCGTTCGCATAGAAATCGCCAACATTCAACATTTGTAGTTGGTTGTGGAAATCATTCATTTAGCATAACCTCCGTTAAAATTATTTAGTTCTAGAAAGACGAAAGGGACAAAGAACAATCCTAAAAAAAAGAAAACTGTTGTATCTAGTGAATCCACTGATACTTTGAATCCTTTCACAACAAAATATGAAGCATAAGTGGGTACTGTAACGGTACAAGTGCCTATTTTCTTAAAAAATAATCTTATAACTCAACCAGTCCAAGAAGGAGCGTGTCTGTCCGACCAAAATGAAATATTATTTCAAGCTTTTATGCTTAAATCTCTTATTAAATAAATTGGGAATGGAATGAGTTCATGAAGAGTTGCTATCGCTTTTCATACAACCATTGAATCTGACTGATGGAGAGCAATTTAAACAAGAATGTTAATTCCTGCTAGATGGATGGGGATTCAAAAACTTTCAGGTCATCTGAATGAAATGCTAGGGTAGAGAAACTGAATTATTAATCGATTCTGTAAGCAAGGAGAAATGGACTGTAGATATATGAAACGTAAAAAATAATCCAGTCTTGACCTTGGCTGGCTATGAGTGGTTTATTCCCTCATTGTCCTGATTACATTGGAGGGAGTCTTCTATTTTCGAGACCGTTCGGTGTTACCAGCACCATCGTCCTGAATGTAATAATAACGCTCATTGTTGTGCAGGAAACTTTACTTTAAATTTAATTCAATCAATCCCTCGTTAATATTGTGTAATTATCCAAAACTTTGTTATATTTTTAACATCTGATAAGAGGGTAGAGGTGCCTGCTTTGTCTAAGTCTAAACTGCAATTTTGGCTGATTCAAACTTTGCTTATTTTAACGATTGTTTTGGTTTCTACAAAAATCTCATTTGTTTTTAGGCCTATCGGAGTCTTTTTCTCAACGGTTTTCTTTCCAATCCTGATAACCGGTTTCTTATATTTCCTTTTGAATCCGGTGGTGAACTTTCTGGAACGCAAGAAGCTGCCCAGGGTAGCAGCGATACTGGTTATATATGTTTTGTTTGCCGGTGTGCTTGTCTTGGGGATCGGCAGCCTGGGTCCAGCAGTATCACAACAGGCAGGGGAGCTAGCCGAAGATCTGCCAGTCTTTGCCGACAAGACCATTGATTTTTTTAACGATGTGGTTAAATCTTCAGAATTTAAAGCTTTTATCGACGAACAGAGTGACATGGTTGATACGGTGCAACAAAGGTTAATGGAGTATGCAAATACACTGCCTAACAAATTGACGAATGGACTGAAGAGTGTTTTCGGCATTGTCACCAATATTGCAATAATCCTTGTTACCGTTCCATTTTTATTGTTTTACATGTTTAAGGATGGTGAAAAATTCCCGAAAGCAGTATCAAAGTTTATTCCGGCCGGTTACAGAGATGAGGGCCTGAAAATTTTGAAAGAAACAGGGGAGACATTATCAGCATATATCCAGGGGCAGGTGATGGTGGCGCTGGCTGTCGGAACCTTGGCGTTTATCGGATATTTATTGATCGATCTACGCTATGCCTTGATTATGGCCCTTATCGTGGCCTTCACCAACATTATCCCATATGTAGGGCCAATTATTGGCGGTGCACCAGCTGTGCTTGTCGCTTTATTTGATTCACCGGGAAAAGCTTTATTAGTAATCGTTGTCATCCTGGTCGCCCAGCAAATTGAAGGGAATTTACTGTCACCGATGATATTGGGCAAAACACTGGATACGCATCCGGCAACAATCATTATTATTTTATTGGCTGCAGGCAATCTGGCAGGCGTACTTGGAATGGTCTTGGCAGTTCCGACCTATGCTGTGTCAAAAACAATTGTCTTGAACTTAGTCCGATTCCTGAGAGCGAGAAAAGGGGCGAATTATACAGCAGGAGCGTGAGTCTTACAGCATTATGAAAGAATACATATGCCAGTTTGGCAATATTCAGCTGAAAAGTGCTGAGATCATAAATATCAATATACAAATGAGATGCATTTAGAATTAAAAGAAAAACTAACTAATAAACTACATCACTTGATCAAAGAGGCTTATTAAACTAATTTCAGCTAAATTGATATAGAATTGCTGCCAATACAGGCGGCTTTTTTGTTTGAAGATGCTTACGAAGTAACGGACGTAATATGAGTGAATTAAAATCAACATGATGTGTCACATTAACAACAGTGGAGGTGATGAAGCGTGGAGAATAAAAAGATTCAAAAAGTCAGTGGCCGAAATCCAGATGTAGCTGCTCTTGGCAATCCAAAGGTTGCTGCACAAGTAGATATAACGACAAATGAAGATGAAATCCGAAATGGTGATGGCAGGGATGTCCCCGCACCCTATAAAAACACAAATCGATCAATTGTTACTGGTCGACTAAGAAATGAATAATTTCGACCAAGCTGCTTAGAGGCAGCTTCTTTTTTTTACTTAAGGGCACTGCTGAACTGAATATGTGGAGCCCTTCGGAAAAACCTATGTATTGCAAGGGCAAGCAAAGGAAGAAGAAACAGTCTCGTTCGGTTTAAGATCGGCATATTTTACAAAAAAAGTGGAGCCTGGATCAGACTCCACTTTTGACTATATTTTCATCGTTTTGCACTCCCTAACACATAGAGAACACTCAGTAACACAAACAAACAAAGGAAGCTGTATTGGAAGCCGATGGCATCAACCGTATAGCCAAATAGCGGAAATAATATCATGGTGTTAAAACTCCCTGCCACGCTAATCATGGAAAAGTTTGGTCACCGGACTGGGCTGTCGTTGCATCGTTTATCATATTATCGCAGCTTGTTATCTTGTATGAACCGATTTTTTCCGGGTTTATCCAGGATAAATTGCAATCCAATGTCCGTGCCACCTTCCTTTTTACATTAAGCTGTGTCTCTGAACTTTTTTCTCTTTCTGGTTCATGCAGTAAAGAGATGGGGATAAGAGCCAGCACATGGGTGATGATGATCCCGCCATATACAAGCTCCCAGCTGATTTCGGCCATCAAGCCCCCTGCCAATTTTGACAGGCTTAATGATAATAACGCTAACGCAGTCATGTTTCCAAACACTTTGGTGTAGCGGTGTTCCTGCTTTTTTTCTTTCAGCGTATCGTATGCCAGTGCTTCCTCGGCACCTGATTGAAATGTCACTCCAATACCAAGCATTATTAATGCCATTCCAAATAAGGAGAACGAATCACTGATTAACATGACAATCGCATAGCAAATACTGAGTATATTGCCAATTAACAGGCTCTGTTTTCTTCCATATAAATCAGCAATCATTCCGGTTGGAATTTCAATCAGGACTACACTTAAATGCAGAAGTGCCTCCAAAATGCCGATTTGGGTCATGGTCATTCCTGAATCGCCCATGTATATGACCCACAAGGCCCGGTCGAAAAACAGTTGAGCTACAAAAATATAGATGTATATATATCGAATATTTTTCGTTAAATTCGATTTCATTCCGATATCCTCCTGTTGCCCTGACGCAAAAAAAGCCACAGGTAAAAATACTTACCTGTGGCTTGAGCAAAGGATGGACCTCTCTCATGTCTGTACCGTTTTACAGAGGTAAGAAATTTTTTACGTCAGATAAGTTGTTTTGAAACTGAGCTAAAAATGGACACACGTATCCTGTTAAATAGCAAAGTTCCAAAAATTGACATCATGAATACGATAAATCGTTTCACTTTGTCGACAACTTCTGACATAAACATTTCTGCTACCTCCTTTCACTGTATCGTAAGTTTATGATAAGTCATTCTGAGCCGGAAAACAATACTGAAAATGGTGGTATGTTAGCACCTTAAAAGCTAATAATAAAACGAATTTGAAAAGGAGTTTATTTTCCTGGACTTTTTATGACGTTTTATTGCACAGTTAATGGACGTTTTCCAGAGGAGTTCTTCATTTTGTCCAATAGAAGGGTTCTAATGGACTTTAGGAGAGGAATTCTTCTTTAGTTCAATAAAAGGAATGAAATAACATGACACAATGGTTAGACAATTTGCCTTCTTTACCTTATCCCCTTAAAGCATTATTGATTGTTTCAGCTGGCATATTTTTTCTTAGGTTGGCGGGTAAACGTTCCCTCATGGAAATGACAGTCGCCGAAACGGTGCTTCGCATTTCGGTAGGTACTGTGATCATTACTCCGCTTGCGATGAAAAAAGAGTGGGGAGCGTTGTACGGGGGTGCCCTGCTTATCATTGGAATCATCATATTCACCTGGGTCATGCAGAAATACCCGCGTGCCAGAAACTTTATTATTGGCCCGCCATCTGTAGTGGTAAAAGACGGAAAAATGATGATGAAAGAAATCAAAAGAGCAAGGCTGACGGCGGATGAAGTGGAAGTTGCCATCCGGCAGAGCGGGATTTCGAACCTGGATGATGTTGAATTGTGCATCTTGGAAAGCAGCGGACGTTATTCAACCACTCTCAAACCACTTAAAAAAGTGGCAACTGTAGGAGATGTTCAAAATCTGTCCAAAGATGTAAAAAAACTTCAACAAGATATGCAGAAGATATTGGCGTTGCTCGGGCAACGAACTCGTCAACATGACAGTAATTCCCCGCAAATATCTACACCAAAAACTGGCAGCTTGTACAAGGAAGCATATGATGAAGCAAAGGGCGATGGTTTTGCAGGCAGTGGTAAAGAATCTCAATAGTAAGTTCAGACCCCTATATGATGAAAAATTACGAATAACAGCCAGCCACTGCATGGAGTGGCTGGCTGTTGTTATGAATGTACTTTCATGACGCGATCAATTACTTCTTTTTCTAATTCGGAAACGAGGCGATCGTCTCGTTCCCGTGGCCGTTTTAATATGATTTTCTGGTCAAGTGCAACATTGCCACTTTCAAGCAACAAAACCCGATCTGCCAATGAAATGGCCTCGGATACGTCATGGGTGACAAGAAACGCCGTGAATTTCTGCTCTTCCCACAGGCTTAAAATTAACTGATGCATCTCGAGCCTTGTAAAAGCATCGAGAGCGCCCAATGGTTCGTCGAGAAGTAAAAGCTGCGGCCTGCTGATCAAGGCCCGGGCCAGGGAAACCCGTTGCTTTTGACCTCCGGATAACACATGGGGCCATTCATTTTCCCGCCCTTTAAGACCAACCTTTTCGATCATCTCGGTTGCCTGTTTCGTTCTTTCCGGCTGGGTAAGGGCCCGGTTGTTATTTAAGCCGATCGCGACATTTTCAACGACTGTCAGCCAGGGCAACAGCCTGGATTCTTGAAACATTACCCTGACTTCCGGGTTGATTCCCTGCATCTGTTTGTCATTCAAGATGATTTCCCCTGTAGTAGGCTGGTCAAGGCCGGCCAGTAAACGAAGGAAGGTACTTTTCCCGCAGCCGCTTCGCCCTACAATTGAAATGAACTCGCTCTGGTGCACTGACAATTCAAGCTTCTTCAGTACCTCAACCGACCCAAAGCTCTTGGAAACATTTCGTACGTGAAGGCCTGATTCTTGCTGTTCCATTTATTCCACCTCAAACCTGTTTCTGCTTAGCGTAGCTCGGATGCCATTTTAAGGTCTTCTCTTCGATTACTTTGGCAAGGACATCCGCCAGCTTGCCCAGTAAAGCATATATCGTGATACTGAAAATAATGACGTCTGTTTGCATGAATTCCCTTGCATTCATCGCCATATAGCCGATTCCGGAATCCGAAGCAATCGTCTCTGCGACAATCAGCGTCAGCCACATGAGACCTAGGGCGTATCTAAGCCCTACAAAAATGGACGGCAAAGCCCCTGGCAAAATTATTTTTTTGAAAAGTTCCCATGAACTGAGGCCATATACTTTTCCCATCTCGATTAATCCGCGGTCAACTGTCCGAATGCCGTGATATGTGTTCACATAAATCGGAAAGATGACGCCAAGTGAGACTAAAAATATTTTGGCCGTTTCCCCAATTCCGAGCCAGATAATGATAAGGGGAATTAACGCCAGATGCGGAACGTTCCGGATCATTTGAATCGTCGAGTCAAAAAACTTGCTGGCAAGCGGGGACAAGCCATTGATCAACCCGAGAATAAATCCCAATCCACCACCGATCAACAGGCCGACGAACGCTCGGTACGTGCTGATGCCCAGATGGTGAAGAAGCGTCCCTGATGACAGAAGTTCAATTGCAGTTTGGACAATGACGGTTGGTGCAGGGAACAGCCTGGATGTGATCCATTCGTTTGTCGATGCAACTTGCCAAAGAATGATAAGGGACACAGGGAGAATCCATGGCAGTATCCCTTCGAATCTATTATTCTTTAGTTTCATCGATCACACCTACTCAAGACTTTCAGGGAACCACTCTGGATTGAGGGTAACCATGTCCGAAATCGAGATTTCCTTGTCAATCAATCCTTCTTTTAGGAAGGTATCCGCGATGTCCTGCTGTTCGGCTACAACAGAATCGGTGATTTCCTGAACCCCGTAAGTCCTGCGGTTCACGGTTTTTTCCAACGCTTCTACTGGAATGCCAAGGGCGTCTGATAGCATTTTGGCAAGTTCTTTCTTATTTTCATTGGCCCAGTCATCCGATTTATCCACTTCTTCCAATATCGTTTTCACTACATCGCTGTGATTTTTTGAAAATTCTTCTGTTGAAAAATAGTACGTCCGGTTGTTCGTGAACCCATCCCCATTAATCAGGGTTTTGGGACTAATATCTTTTTCCAATACTGCAAGGAATGGATCCCAGAAGCCAAGTGCATCAACACGTTTTGATTCAAATGCAGCACGGCCTTCAGACGCGTCCTTCACATAAGCGAATTCAACATCCTGGGTTGACAAGCCTTCCTTCTGCAAAGCCTTCATCAATAAGTAATGGGAATTCCAGCCCTTGCCGATTGCGATCTTCTTTCCTTTCAGGTCAGCTACTGTTTTAATATCTGAGTCTTTTTGAACAATCATGGCCAGACCCTCAGGATTTGGGCTTTCGGATGCAACATACACCAATGGCATTCCGGAAGCCTGGGCAAATACAGCGTTTGCATCGGCTGCATGGCCAAAATCAATGTTGTTTGTGTTTAACGCTTCCAAAAGCGCACCGCCAGTTGCAAACTCCACCCATTCAATTTTTATGTTCTGTTCCTTCAGTTTTTTATCCAAATTGCCGCGGGATTTGAGAATATGTAAAGTATTTCCCTTTTGGAACCCTATTTTGATAGATTCGGGACTTCCTTTTCCCTCCTGGCCTGAACCGTTTGAGGTTTCCTGCTTGCCACCGCATGCGGCCAGAATCAAAACCATCAACATACTTAAAAATAAAGCCAAACCTTTTTTCACCATGTTTCCCCCCTGGTAGTTGAAAGAAAATTTATAATATTAATATACATATTATCCATAATAAAAAGATAAAGTCAAATCAGTTTACTCGGAATTATCAAGTTGTTTTGATTGACAAGAAAATTATCTATATTTTAAATTTAAAAAATAAAAATATATTAGGATGTGAGTAGGCAGATGACGGTAGAAAATGCGTTATTAAGCTATGGAGAAAAAAATGCGCCTGTGAAAGTTGAGGTATTCCTAAATTTAACATGCCCATACTGTGCCAGCTTTTTTGATATGGCAGAAAAGGTATTGGAGGACTACATAAAGGGTGGACAGGTGGAATACATTGTAAAACATTATGATAAGCCAAGAGAGATGCTGTTAAATGGAACATTGGTCAATCTGTTCCTGGACTATGAAAATCCAGTCCGTGCAAGGGAAATCATGAAGGAATTGTTTGAAACACAGGAGCAATGGGATCAATTGACCAATCAGGATATCAAACATATGCTGGCTGAAAAATATCAGCTGCAGGAAGAACCCGAAAACACAGAAATCAGCCTGAAGGTGACAGCGGAAGCGATCAAAAGAAATGTAAAAATGGTGCCGACTGTTTTCATTAACAATACAGAATACCAATACCCGCGTGAGATCACAGCTGAGGAATTGAGGACAGAAATTCAGAACGCGCTCGAAAAATAATTTGGCCATCAATGCCAGCGCAACCTTTTTGCGTTCTGTAGGAAACGTACTTCTTTTAACATTTGCTGCGCTGTCAATCACAGCAATCAAAGCTTGATTCTAATCTATTAACAAAATCCCCTTCCAATCAACAGGAAGGGGATTTTGTCTTTATCATTCTATATCGGTTGAGCAAAGATGATAGATACTGTTTAAAATCAGAAGGTGTGTCAGGCTTTGCTCCCATGCCCCTGTAACCGGTGAGCCAAATTCTGGATGGAAGGAGAAGAGGACAAGCTTTCCATTTCCTGCCGTTGCTTCAACTGCAGCGGCTTTCCCTTTCAGATAAGCATCGAAACGCTGTTGCGATAATGGATTGCTCCATTCCAGTGAATCGACGGCGCATTGGTTTCCATCGACCTGCCAGTTCGGTTTTTGGCTTCCGGAGGCCAGGAACTCATCATAAGTGGCCAGGACCGTTACGTTTTCGGCATCGGTGGTTTCGATGCCTGGCCCTTCCCAATATATAACATCCAGTGTACTCGGGCTGCCATAAGAAAGCCCGTAAGCGGCGGGGTGTCCATCTTCACTGAATTTTACCCTGACAAATCCTGTACCGGTTCGCCAATAATCCAGTCCTGTGGAATCTGTGGCATCAATGATATTCAGCCACATCCTTGTCTGCGGTGTCCCGATTTTAGCTGTAAGAGGGAGGTAAGCTCCTGCACAGGAGCCCAGGTATTTACCGCCAGTCCATACATACTGGCGGATTTCTTCCATCCCTTTGTCGCCAAGCCCTGCATAGTAGGATTCGCCGGCGTCCGGTCCTCCAGGAACAATCAATAAATCGATGTCAGCTAATATGCCTCCCCTTATTTGTTCATCTGAAAGCTGTTCAAAATCCAATCCGAATAAATCCAAAACCGCTTTGTACGGGTCGAAGCAGAAAGGGGCACTATTAAGGCCGTTGTATACCCCTATCCTTTTGGGCAGGCTCAGTCTTTTGACAGACTGGAGATATTCGTCCTTCCACGCTGCTTCCTCTGTTAGAACGGTTGAAGGTGGTGTAAAATCTGGTGATTCCGCGAAAATGGTTCCGGCAGGATAGATGTGGCCCTCCGGAAAACGGTCGGTGATAACCTTCAGTTCATGCTTAGACTGAAACACCTGGCCACCGTTTTTTAATAAGAAATGAATCCATTTATAGGCTTCAATATGATTGCTTTGCCTGTTCGCCATTCCCAACCGTTCGAAAGATAATAATAACATCCCTTGACCCCATTTCTATGCAGAGAATTCTTTTTCTGTTTCGGTTTCTGATTCATCCGACATGAGCCGGCCTGCAATCCTTGCGACCAAAGCCGGACTGAAGGCTGTGATGAGAACGCCAAGCACGATCCAGCCAATTACAATGTAAGGGAAATAATTGAACGGTGCGTCAGGGATTGGATATACATTTGAATACAGGCTATAACCTAAGCCGACCACCGCAAGTGCAGGAAGAACCAGAATAGGGCCTTTCCAGATCCTGTTTTTGACAAAATATCGGATGCCGCCGAGCGTTGTCACTAAATATGTTAATAAAAGCGACAGGACACCGATTGTCCCCAAGTAGCCGAAAATTGTCCCGCCATCAAGGCCGATTCCTTTTAAAGGGAACAGGGCAACTAAGGAAAAGGCCATTATGATGCTCAATGCAATATATGGTGAATGGTAT
The DNA here is from genome assembly GCF_002860205.1 of Bacillus sp. T33-2. Taxonomy (GTDB): domain Bacteria; phylum Bacillota; class Bacilli; order Bacillales; family Cytobacillaceae; genus T33-2. The sequence goes on along the minus strand of NZ_PGVB01000054.1, from coordinate 14,522 downwards.
TTCTTATGAGCCTCGCCGATTTTATTATGGATGAAACCATCTCGCCCCATCGAAAACAGCATCCTTGATCCTGCAGTTGCACTTGCCAGGGCACATGAAAAGGCCGACAACAATGCTCCGAACATGATGGCAGCGGCAAATCCACTTGACATGTACGAGCTCGCAAGGTCTCCTAGAGGAGAGGAGGAGCTTGCAAACTTCCCGTTTCCTTCAGCATCAAGGCCGAATCCGATCGTCGTAGCAAAACTTACAATAATATAGAACGTCCCTGTTAAAAAAACAGCGGAAATGATCGCAATGGGGATAGCCCTTTTTGGATTCTTCGTTTCTTCGCCCAGGCTGGATGCCCCTTCAAAACCGGCGAATGACAGGAAAGCAAACACGGTTGCAAGGGCTATGGCCGGAACAGTATTCTGGCCTGGTGAAAAAGGCTTTACGAATGTATGAGAATTAAAGTCAGCCTTGCCGAAAATAACAAAAACAAGGATTAAAATGAATAATATTGAGATGCCTTCCAGGATCAACAGTGCTCTCGTCCCGATTTTTACATCGGCGAAAGCGAAGATAAATATGAGAACTGTGCTTATAAGGGCAACCGGGAACCAGTCGATTTCCATTCCGACCAGGGAGAAGAAGCTTTCAGCAAACAGCCCTACTTCGGCGATTGAAGCAATTGTAAACATGACATAGGTAAGCAGCAGCGCCCAGCCTGACAGGAACCCCATTTTCGGGCCAAGCGATTTCCCGGTAAAATAATAGACGGAACCACTGTGGGAAAACTGCCTGTTAAATTGGATAAACGTTACCGCGACGAGCCCAATTGTAATCATCGCGGTTAAAAAGATAAGTGGAACCGAAACCCCTGCAATACTTGCTGTCAATGATGTATTAAGTGCCATCGCTGCAGTTGGCGCCATAATGGCGACGGAAATAGCCATTGCTTCTACGTATGAAAGCTGATTTTTTTTGAGCTGAGCCATTAATATTTTCCCCCTTGTTCTATATGAACCCAGTAAACTTCTCCTTATGCAAAAAGCTCGATGTTATAGGCTTCGAGCACCGATTTTGGCACAAAGAAACGGGCTGTCAGCAGTGGGTCGACAATTTGCGAGATTTGTGTCTGGCCGACCGCGCTCATCAGCATCGTCAAATGGCTGAGTGTCAAATCGGTATATGGATGAAGCAGGTCGATCATTTCTTCAACTGCTGTTTTTGCGGCCTCGTCCAAAGTTTCCGCAGAAACAATCGTAGCAATGCCTTCCGCATTAATCAAAAGAGGGTTATTTAATGAATGCCCCTTTATGACCTCCAATTTGACAGTTACCTTCCCAGGTATTTCAATTCCGGAAACACCGACTTCACCATCGCCCATGGCGGCGTGGAGGTCACCGAGTCCGAAAAGAGCCCCTTCCGTGAAAACCGGGAAATAGAGAGTCGCACCTTCGGTGATCAGCTTTGTATCCATGTTTCCGCCATGTGGTCCTGGTGTCCCGTTTGAAACGGGTTCACCGGATGGTGCAACCCCGATTACCCCAATCATCGGATTTAGCGGTATATGTAATTTTTCGTTAAAAATGGCGTTGTCGTTTTCAATTGGTATCATTTTTGCTTCCATCTTTTCCAGACGGTGCCCCATTACGCCTAGGTCCGGACCAACGACCATGACGCCTTCGTCTGCCAGCTCGATCTGTTCAATCTTTACCGACAGAATGTCTCCCGGTTGGGCATTTTCAATAAAAACTGGACCGGTTGCCGGATTAATTTTGTTCCAATCGATCGCACTTACCACCGTTTCATTTGAAGTGATTTGATTTTGGAAACAATCATACGTTTCGATTGTTACAGTTGAGCCCGATGAAACCTTTTGAACCGGTTCATGCTCCTTGCTGAATGCATAAAACATTCCCTCGCAGCCAATAGTTGTCATGTTACTTTCCTCCTGTATAGGTTAGATTAGTTTTAATTATAATGAAGTATATAGAATTATCAATATTTAGAATTATACAAATGAATTATTAAAATTTACCTATACGATTGGTAACCTCAGTCATGGTTATTGGAAGGTTTCGCCATGGATGTTTAGTAAGTGTAAAAGATGTGATATGGAAAGTTGTTAGCCTTTTATTTGGTCAATTTAACCAGTTTTATTTCTAAATTATTTTTGTTGTTGACATTATAAACCAAACCAATAATAATTTAAGTAATTAAGTAATTACTTAAACGGAAAGGAGTAAAAATTGTTTGTCGATTAATCAGTTATTTAAAGCTCTATCCGATGAGAATAGAAGGAAAATATTAGACCTGTTAAGGGCAGGAGATATGACTGCCGGAGAAATTGCTAACCATTTTGATATGAGTAAGCCGGGGATTTCACAGCATCTATCGGTGTTGAAAAATGCTGATTTAGTGTATGCCTTAAAAAAGGGACAGTATATTTATTATTCTCTAAATTCAACTGTTTTTCAGGATGTTGTGAAGTGGGTTATTCAGTTTAATTTAAAGGAGGAGAATACGTGATCAAAAAGATCATCATCAGTTGTTTAACTATTTTATCTTTCGGAGTGAGTATGTATTTTTATGCTTCAAATATCAGTATTGATGAGGCTAAATATGGCTCCAGTACAGCAATCCTTATTGTTATTCCACTAACAATGGTTATGATCAACATTAATTTCTTTACACTCCCAAGATTAAGGAAACTACAAGGTGTCTACTCTCGATATACGAATGGCTTCGATAGTATCTTTTTATCTCTCAATTCCATTCTATTTATCCTTCATTGTGGCGTTCTTCTTGTGTCGGCTGGCAATGACTTCGATTTGCTTAAATTAATTCCAATAAGCATGGGAATAGTGCTCATTACCACGGCCAACACCCTTCCTAGATTCCAACTCGAACTAAACGAAAATTCCTCACAACTTATGAATTCAACTAACCAATTATGGAATACTGTAATACGGCCATTTTCATATCCTCTGTTTATTGGAGGATTAATAATGTTATGTTGTGGTTTTCTTTCAGGCATCTTCATGTTGATCAGTTTTTTCACAGTGTTTGTCGGTACGTTACTTCTAGCCACATTCAAGTCATATCGGGCATATCAAATCTATTTGAGCCAACAGTGAATGATCCCTCGGGGGTTCCTGCTTCATTGACCGTTGGATAGAGGGTAGCCCAATATGCCTGCACAATCTTCATAGGGGTAGATTATCCTGTTCGGACACAACCTTGCCCTACAGTCATTGATTGTCAGTGTGCAACAAGTAATTCTTCCAACGCTTTTTGCAGAATGTTCAGGCTTGCATTATAGTCGCTGTCAAGAAACTGTGCCGCATTTTGTGCAAATATGGGTGCGGATTGAGAGAGCTTCCTTACCCGGTTGCCCCAACAGGAACAATCCTGTGTAGAGAATTTTGGATTGACCTTGATCAGTGCACCGCGCCATTTTTTCACATTTATAGGCCCTTTGAGGCCTTATTTGCAAAGAGAGGTTGGATTTTCATAACCGTCAAGCTACAAGGATGAACAAGGAATCAAAATTTGTATGATTTTTTACTGACAAGACAGGATTTTCGTTAATTTAGTCTAAGGGCCGTGTCGGCTCTTTTTGTAAACGCAGTCGGGCTGATAATTTGGAAAAAAAATGAAACCGAAATTGCATTCATCCGTATATAGAGGTGGAACAGGAAGTGTTTGTGGGTTTTTGAAAAACTCAAGCTGGGGGGGAATGAAAAATGGGTTTATATGCTACATTGGGGATCATCGGGGCGTATATCTTGTTATCATTGATTCTATTACCTATACAGTATAGATATATTTCTCAACTTAAAGAAAACACGAAGCGCCAAAGGGAACTAGGTGTAACGCAGGAAGAATACTATGACAAAATGAGTTTCGAATCACAAGAGCTACATGTTAATGCGCAAGGCAATCCATTGTTTTTAGGGGCTAACCTGTTTGCTTCGCTCTTGTATAATTGGAAACAAAAAAAGAAATGAATACTACTATCATACAATCAAAAGCCTTGTTCAAATAGAATAAGGTTTTTTCTTATTGGAATCAAACAGTTCTGAGGAGAGGGAACAAAAATACGCTCCAAGGAAGGCATTGATTGACAGAATACTAGATGAAAGCTATGTATCGTTTTTTCGGATAGATGTGGATGAATCATTTTCCCAGTTGACAATTCATTCGATAATGATATATTAATATAATGATATTTTAACACACAAAAGCTTAAAAGCGTTTAAGTAGAACAGTTTTCTGAGTAAGCTGTTTTTCTACTAATACACAGTGAGGTTTTATGGACATGATTAATCAGGTATAAATCGGACATACCACTGAACCACTATTTATCAGGTAATAAACATGATCTCACCCATGGTGGTTAGCGATGATTATTGCATTTATTTCAGGCGTTACAGCTTGTTAAGAACGGAGAGGTAAGAAACAAATGGAAACACATAAACAGGATTTAAAAAAAGGCCTATTGCCGAGACACGTCCAGTTTATTGCACTGGCAGGCATGATTGGGACTGGCATTTTTAAAGGCAGCGCCGAAACATTGAATATTGCAGGACCAAGTGTTGTGGTTGCCTATTTGATAGGCGGGCTTTTACTATTTATTGTTATGTCGGCATTGGGAGAGATGGCTACTGTTTACCCGAATTTAAATGTGCAGCGCCTTGTGCATAAAGCCTTCGGGTTCCAGACCTCCTTCATAGTCGGGTGGCTCTATTGGATCAATTGGATTCTTGTGACGATTGTGGAACTGATAGCGGCGGCAAGTTTTTTGCAATATTGGTTTCCCACAGCCCCATTATGGATTTTAAGCTTGCTGTGCGCGGCATTGATAGTCGGAATCAATTTATTCCAAGTAAAACATTATGGGGAAATGGAATTTTGGTTTGCGGGAATTAAAATCCTGGCTTTAATACTCTTTATTGCCTTAGGGCTTTTGATCCTGTTTGGCATTTTCCCTAGTTCAATCGAGGATCCGGTCTCGAACTATACCGCGCATGGCGGCTTTTTCCCGAATGGCATCGGCGGAGTCATCAGTGCGTTTCTGGTCGTCATGTTTTCTTATGGCGGGGCTGAATTGATCGGGGTCGCAGTCACTGAGACAAAAAATGCGAAGCAAGTGTTGCCGAAAGTGATTTTTGGAACGGTTTGGCGAGTGATCATTTTTTATGTGATTCCGATCCTTATCATTTGTGGAATTATACCGTGGAACCAAGTTTCATCAGACAACAGCCCGTTCGTTCAGGTATTTGATATGGCGGGGATTCCCGGAGCGGCTCATATAATGAATTTCGTCCTGGTCACTGCAGTACTTTCGGCGGCGAATTCAGGGATCTATGCCACATCAAGGACATTGTACGCGATGGCGCAAAGCGGTGAAGCACCACGGGCATTTGCAAAAACAACGAATAACGGAATACCGTTGAATGGCATTGCGATCACGACAATAAGTATTTTAATTGGTGCATTCCTAGCTTACATGACACCAGACCAGGTGATCGGCTATCTGATGTCCATTCCCGGTTTTACAGTCATATTAATATGGCTGAGCATTTGTTCAGCACAGTTGAAGCTTCGCCCTCGATACGAAAGCCGGCCGGCATTCACGGTCAAAGGGCATCCATTCGTGACGGGCGTTGCAATTGTAGCGTTGGCCCTGATCTTCTTTGCATTTATTTTTAATCCAAACAATGTAATTGGCACATTTGTATGTCTTGGGACGGTAGGGATTCTTATCCTGCTTTCATTCATTTTCAAAAAAACAGATCAGTAACCTGTCAAATATGCTTGAAACATGAACAGCACGCTAAATGGAAATAGCGTGTTTTTTCATGGATAGAGAGCATATTTGTAGGCTTGACAACCTGAAACACTTTAGTCTGCTAATATATTAAAAAATCCGTTGACTTTTTTTCGTTTTGTGGTAATTTAATGGTATGATATTTTATTTCTCTAATATACTAAAGCGTTAAAGGTGGTTTTATTCAATTATGAAACGATTAATAACTATTTTAGTTGTCATGGCAGCAGCCTTCTCTCTCCTTATGGGGTGCTCCAACACAGCAGCTAAAGATAAAGAACAGGCAAAAGAAGATACGCTTGTGATCGGGATAGATGATAAGTTTGCACCTATGGGGTTCCGCGATGAGAAGAATGAAATCGTTGGTTTTGACATTGACTATGCAAAAGCAGCTGCCAAAAAAATGGGCACAACGGTTAAGTTCCAGCCGATCGACTGGAAAACAAAAGAATCCGAGCTGAGCAGCGGACGGATCGACCTCATCTGGAACGGCTACACCATTACTGATGAGCGTAAAGAAAAGGTTCTCTTTACAAAGCCTTATTTAAAAAATGCACAGGTTGTTGTGACTAAGGCTGATTCAAACATTACTAAACTTGCGGATTTAGAAGGCAAAGTTGTCGGACTTCAATCGTTTTCTTCTGCAGCAGATGCCTTGAATGCAAGTCCAATTAAACCTAAACTTAAAGAAGTCACAGAGTTTGCTGATAATGTACTGGCGTTGAATGACTTGAAGAGCGGCCGGCTGGATGCGGTCGTCATTGATGAGATTGTCATCAATTATTACATGACGAAAGAGAAAGAAAGTTTTAAAGTACTCGATGAGTCTCTTGCGCCTGAAGAATATGGAATAGGCGTGAAAAAAGGGAACGAGGAATTGCTGGATAAGCTGCAAAAAGCGCTGGATGAAATCAATGAAGATGGCACTGCGGCTGAAATCTCCACCAAGTGGTTTGGTGAAGATAAAGTATTGAAGTAATTACGAATTACATCGAAACAGGATTTCCTAGGGAAACCTGTTTTGTTTTTTGGAGGAGTGCTTTTTATGTCTCTCGATTACATTAAGTCCATTCTTATGCCGATGCTGGAAGGCGCGCAGATGACCGTCCTTCTGTTTTTAATCTCCATTGTGGTGTCTATTCCACTGGGCTTTGTACTAACCATGGCTGTAAGAAGCAGTTTCAAGCCGCTATCAAGGGTTGCGCAAACGTATATTCTTGTAATGCGTGGAACACCGCTCTTGCTGCAGCTATTGTTTATTTGCTTCGGGCTGCCGATGATACCTGTCGTGGGGGAATATTTGGTGCTGGATCGCTTCGTCGCTGCATGTCTGGGCTTTATTTTGAATTATGCTGCTTACTTCGCGGAGATCTTCCGCGGCGGTCTTCTTGCCATAGATAAGGGCCAATATGAGGCTTCGCAAGTGCTTGGGTTAAACAAATGGCAGACCACTTCGCGCGTCATACTTCCGCAAATGTTCCGTGTCGCACTTCCGTCTGTTGCAAACGAATCTGTGACATTGGTCAAGGATACTGCTCTGCTATATGCGGTTGCTGTACCGGAATTATTGCACTATGCCCAAACTGCGGTGAACCGTGATTTCACGATCCTGCCATTTTTCATTGCGGGGATCATCTATCTTATCATGACAGTGTTATTAACCATACTTTTTAAATGGCTTGAACGCCGGTTTAAATTTGAATAGGAAGGAGTGGTGAGCATGGCGGTCATTGAAGTTTCCAACCTGAAAAAATCATTTGGCAAAATGGATGTATTAAAAAATATATCTTTTGATGTAAATAAAAACGATGTGGTCGCGGTGATCGGTTCGTCCGGATCCGGGAAAAGCACAATGCTGCGAAGCCTTGTCCATCTCGAAGAAGTAGATGGCGGCAGTATCCGTGTTGCCGGGGATTATTTGGTCAATGATGGGGTTTACTCCAATCCTAAAGACATCAAAAGGATAACTTCCAGGATGGGGATGGTTTTTCAGCATTTTAATCTTTTCCCGCATCTGACGGTAAAAGAAAATCTCGAACTCGCTCCCAGAATGGTTAAGAAGGAGCCACCAGCTGCAATTCACCGGCGAAGTACTGAACTGTTGGAGAAAATTGGATTGGCTAAATGGGCGGATGCGTACCCTGCAAATATTTCCGGCGGCCAAAAGCAAAGAGTGGCGATTGCCCGGGCACTGATGATGAACCCGGATATCTTGTTGTTTGATGAGCCCACTTCCGCTTTGGATCCTGAATTGACTGGCGAGGTACTGAGAGTAATAAAACAACTTGCAGAAGAGCATATGACAATGATCGTGGTGACACATGAGATGGGATTCGCCCAGGAGGTGGCGAACCGGGTCGTTTTCATGGACAACGGCGAGATTATCGAAACGGGCAACCCGGCTGAAATATTTACGAACCCAAAATCTGAACGGACGAAAGCATTCCTGAAGAGCAGTTTGAAATAACCCTGGTATTACGAAATCCAATAAATATTATAAATTTTATTGGTTTATTATAAATGGGTCTGTCACTTAGAAAAGCAATTGGGCGAGGAATAAACGCGAATATTATATGGTAATAAGCGTCAAATAATGCCCACCCTAAAACAGAGGGCATTATTTGACTACATAGTTAACAATTCCTCAAGTACAAAATGAAAACTAACAATTCTATTTATTTTTATTTATTTGTTCCTCTTCCCATCGATTGAAAAATGATAGTTCTAGAAGAAACTTTATACCAATACCTACTGTACCTGCTATTAACACTTTGCCTATTGTTTCACTTTCCAGATCGGAAGCAAATACGTATATAAATATAAAACTTATTCTATTTTTTCTTTTTCAGGCTTAATATTTGTAAAATTTCGTCAACTAATTTAAGTGGAAATTGGTAAATAAATACTTCAGCAAAACGATACCCATGGAAAATTGAACCTCTTTTATTTTACGATATAGAGCACTAAAACTTGAAGGACTTCGTACGGTAAGCAGCGAAGTAGTTATCAATGATTTCAGAACTGGCAGTGATAAAGGTGAGAATTGGTAAATTCGGCATTGATACGATCAGGCATTATATGGATCTGGGGTTGGTCGTGCCTGAAAAGAGAGGCGGGCATTACTTCTTTGACGAACGATGCCAAAGCGATTTAGAGCTTATTATGGAATTTAAAGGGATGGGCTTTAGTTTAAACGAGATTAAAACGTTTGTCCTTTATAAAAACTTTGGGCAATTTACGGATTATGAAAAAGATGCGTATTATCAATCTTTGTTTATGGATAAATATTACAAGGTTGAACAGGAAATAGAGGATTTATTAGCAATAAAGGACAAGCTACAGGTGAAACTGGATGGTTTATCAGCAAAATCTGAAGGTTCAGGCTTGATGACGGGGATTAATTTTAATGAAATTGATATGCTGAAATGCATCAAATGTAGCGGCAAGCTAATTCTTGAAGATGGCGTGGTTAACAGAAACCAGATTATCGAGGGGAAGCTGAAGTGCGGTTGTGGGGAGGAGTACCTGATTGAATCTGGCATTTTACAGGTGGGTACGCCATTCAGGCCGGCCTCTCCAATTCCACTGGAGGAATATGTTCATGATTATATTCATATCACTGAACCAGCCTATTTGGAATATGTCTATAAAGGGGGGCATGGGCAAAGCGGAAACTATTTGAATTGGATTTAAACGGTAAGGTGTTGCTTGAACTTGGATCGGGAGTCGGTTTCTTTCTGAGAAGCTTTTATCATGAGCTGCCGGAAGACTGCTTATATATTGCCGTTGACCGGAACCTTGAGCGGCACCGGTTTTTAAAAAAGGCACTGGAGCGAACCAGCTCCAAAAGTAACATTCTCTTTATTTGCGCTGACTTTTTACATATACCTCTCCGGGACTACTCTGTCGATGTGGTGATCGATCAGGCGGGTACAAGCAACTACAGCTTTGAACATAAGGAGTTTCTGCTTCATGAATTGGACACCCTTTTTAAACCCGGCAGTTATTTATTGGGATCGTTCATTGCTTTTAAAAATTTCAGCACGAAAAGCAAAATCGAAGCTGAATTTAAAGATAATTTTAGAGCCGGCAAAGTCAAGGAAAATATCAAAAGTTTGGAATACATCCCCTTGGATGAAGAACTTCAGAACATTTCGACAGGGGCGGAAGGTACGAGAACTTCTTTGTCGAAGGGGAAGAGATATATTCATATTCATTTTTCGGCAAAAGGTGGGGTTAACCCCATCTTTTTTGATTTTCAGCCAAAAAATTTAAGGGATTTGCTTATTGATATTCGGTTCACCCGACAGCTTAAACTTATTGCATAACAAGTTAAGCGAGGCGGTGTATTAATGGATTCATTACAAATGATTTCAGGGCAAGGGAGGAACCCGCAAGAAATAAAAAACCTGTTCCTCTATTCTGCAGGAAAAACCATTTCGGTATTTGGAACAGCCATTTATAGTTTTGCATTGGGATTATACTTGTTAAAGTTGACAGATTCGGCGTTCAGCTTTGCTGTTACGCTCATATTAGGGATTATTCCGATGGTGATTCTTAATCCTTTTGCCGGGGTGATTGCTGATAAGGTCAATAAAAAGAAGTTAGCGGTTGCGATGGATTTGCTTAGCGCAAGGTGAAGGATTTTATAGAATGTAATCGAAATATAGAATGATTGAATATTGTTTAAACGTTATTGATCACGCGTGTTAATAGGGGAGAAAATCATGAAGCTGCAAAAACGCTTTGTTGCCTTGGTGCGTCAATATTTTAAAGAAAACGGGGAAGTATGGTTACAAAACCTCCCAAAATTAATTCATTACTGTCAACAAAAGTGGTCCATACAGGTAAAAGAACCTTTTCCTTCCCTTTCCATTAATTATGTAGCACCTGCCATAATGGAAGACAAGACAGAGATAGTTGTGAAGATTTGCATCCCGGGTGAAAGTTTTCTTGATGAGCTGGAAGCATTACAATTGTTTAGACAGAGAGGAATTGTTCAGCTGATCGATTCCGATAAGGAAAATGGAATCATCATTCTGGAGAAACTTTCACCCGGATATACCCTGGCAGAAGTGCAAGACGACGAGGAGGCGTGCCGGCTGGCTTCTGGTGTGATAAAAAATCTTACCATTCCTGCACCGGCTTATTCCAGACTCCCTACTGTGACAGCAAGGGAAGACAAGCTCCAGAAGCTGGTCGATACACATTCCGATGGAGTTGGACCTGTTTCCCGACAAACATTGGAAATTGCATTCAGAATATTTAAATATTTGAATCAAACAACAGAAAAGAATTTCCTCCTTCATGGTGATTTTCATCATTATAACGTGCTCGCATCAGGAGAGGGAACATGGAGGGCAATTGATCCCAAGGGCTTAATCGGTGAGATCGAGTATGATTTAGTGCAATACATGTTAAATAGGCAACCAGGAGAAGGAGCGTACGAGGTAATCGAAAAGCGGGCAGAAATTTTCACAAAGGAACTAAATCTCAATAAAGAGCGGCTTCTTCTCTGGGGCTATTGCCACACAGTGCTGGCCACCTCTTGGACAGTTAATGACGATGGAACCTATGATGAAAGCTTTTATCAAGGAATTGAGATTTTTGAAAAACTTTACGAAGCTAATTTTGGGACAAAAGTTTGCTTGAAAAAATTCGATTGACTTACTAAATAAGGACATACCTTGAAGGAAGTATGAAATGCAGTTCATTTCTTTTTATCACTACAATAAAAGCCGCATAAATTTTGGCGTGTGACAAGTGAGTATAAAGGACTTGGAAGAGTGTTTCAATTTCATATTCTTTAAGCTCAGGGCATTTGGGGACCTAATTCAGTGTTATTGTTAAAAAACTTCGGCAACCGAAAAAAATACTATTGGCAAATATTAAACAACATGGTTATAATATATATATTGTCATATAAAAAAATGAATATAAAATCCTCATCTTTTAAGCATTAGATGGGGTAGAGGTCGCGGTTTATATCAGTATCCTATTGGAGATCAAGTGAAATCTGTGAAAATAGGAAAAAGGATAAATCGCCGAAGCGTCTGGGATCACTTTCTCCCAAAAGGCTGGGGCTGTACTCGAATAGGGGCAGAACTGTCACAATTCAATCGAATTGTGGAGAACTATCTTCACCAATGCTTATCGATGAGGGTGTATAAAACACCGTCTGTTTCATTTGGGGCGGTGTTTTTTTATTCAACAGGGAGGAAATACATATGAGAAAGTTTGCAATGATATTAGCAGCCATGATGCTAATTGTATTATCAGCATGTGGTAACAAGGAAACAGGTGGAGCAGAAAAAGCTGCAACACAAAAATTGGATCTGGTGAAGGAAGGTTCATTGACATTCTCCATGACTGGAATGTATCCGCCATTGAACTTTAAGAAAGATGGCAAACTGACAGGCTTTGACGTTGAAATAGGAACTGAAATTGCCAAAAGAATCGGCTTAAAAGCTAACCCCGTAACAAATCAATGGGAAACGATCATTCAAGGATTAAAAGCAAAAAAATATGATGCCATCATCGGCAGCATGACAGCGACACCGGAGCGGGATAAGCAGGTGGACTTCACTAATCCTTACTATTTATCAGGAGCTCAGATCTTCGTGGCGGAAGGCAATGCCGAGATCAAATCGAAAGAAGATTTAAAAGGCAAAACCATTGGGGTTATCCAGGCGAGTACGTGGAAAGACATGGCCGATGAGCTGTCTGACAATGTTAAAGGCTATCCAACAGACATCAATGCACTCCAGGATCTAGCCCTAGGACGTTTGGATGCGGTTATCACCGATAAAATCGTAGGGGTTAATGCTAAAAATGAAAAAGGCCTTCAGATTCAGGCGGTTGGTGAACTGCTGAACGAAGACCGTGTGAGTGTGGCTGTGAATGAAGGGAATAAAGAACTTGCTGGTAAAATAAACGAGGCGATCCAATCGATGATTGACGATGGAACGTACGAAAAAATCAGCATGAAATGGTTCAATACAAATATAATGGAGAAATAATTCATACAAATATTTTGCAGAAATAAAAGTGCGTACACCACGCACTTTTATTCTATGGAGGCTTTAATAGTAGCATGAGTTTTTTACAAAATATCATCGATATCCTGGACCAGCATGGAATAGCCTTCTTGAAGGCTTCATGGATGACAATATCAATCACAGTGGTATCACTGTTGTTTGCAACCATCATTGGGCTTGTGTTTGGAGGGTTTAAGATCTCTTCCAATAAAATACTTAACAGGATTGCTGACATTTATATTGGGATCATCCGCGGAACACCTTTGATTGTGCAAATCATGTTTTTATACTATGGATTGGCGAATATCGTGACTCTCGACAGCTTTACTGCGGGTGCGCTGGCATTAGGGATTCACACAGGTGCCTATATAGCGGAAATTTTCAGGGGGGCCGTGCAATCTATCGACCGGGGCCAGCTTGAAGCGGCGAGGTCTCTCGGCATGTCTTATCCCCTTTCTATGAGAAGGATCATTTTTCCACAGGCGTTCAAACGTTCGATTCCGGCGCTTGCGAACCAGTTTATCATCGGATTAAAGGATTCATCGTTAGTTGCCTATATTGCTGTAACCGATTTATACAGTACTGCTCTGACTGTGCAAGGGGAAAATTATATGCCGTTCGAAACCTATTTTGTTGTAGGACTCTATTATTTGATTATCGTTCTTATTTTTACATGGTTTGCCAACGGAATAGAGAGGAAAATGGATGTAAGCAGACCGAAGGAGGCAAGGATGGCATGATAACGGTGAATAATCTATCAAAGTCCTTCGGTGACCTTCAAGTGTTAAAGAGTATTGACCTGGAAGTCAACGAGAAAGAAGTTGTAGTGTTGATCGGTGCCAGTGGTTCTGGGAAAAGTACGCTTCTTCGGTGTCTGAATTTCCTGGAGGTGGCAGAATGTGGTGATATTATCATTGATTCAGAAACGGTCATTCCGGCTAAAACAGATTTAAATAAGGTAAGGGAAAAGGTAGGGATGGTGTTCCAGCATTTTAACTTGTTTCCCCATAAAACAGTATTGGAAAACATTATTGAAGCTCCAGTCTTCGTCCGAAAAGAATCGAAAGCAAATGCCAGTGCAAAAGCTATGAATCTTCTTAAAAAAGTGGGGCTGGAGGATAAGGCTGGCTACTATCCGGATCATTTATCCGGCGGCCAAAAGCAGCGGGTGGCCATTGCGAGGGCATTGGCGATGGAACCTAAAGTCATGCTTTTCGACGAGCCTACCTCTGCACTGGATCCTGAACTCGTCGGGGAAGTGCTGCAGGTTATGAAAGATCTGGCTCATGAGGGCATGACAATGGTCATCGTCACACATGAGATGGGATTTGCAAGGGAAGTGGCGGACCGGATTGTGATGCTGGCAGACGGAAAAATAGTAGAACAGGGACATCCCGGGGAAATTTTTATCAATCCTAAGCATGAGCGGACACAGAGGTTTTTGAAGCAAGTTTTATAGAAGTGTATGGTAGATAGAGACGTAAATGAGTTGGGTTGCAACAAACTACGATTTCGATTTAATGGGAATAAAAAGGCTCTAATCAACTTTAGGGAGAAACAATTGCATGAAAAGGTCCAATAGAAAGGCTCTAATCGACTTGGGGAGAAACAATTGCTTGAAAAGGTCGAATAGCAAAGGCTCTAATCGACTTCAGGAAGAAACA
>NZ_PGVB01000053.1 GCF_002860205.1 Bacillus sp. T33-2 | reverse complement strand
ATATAGAAGAAACATGATGATTATTGTTTGTTGACGCTTGTTTGTTTAGTTTTCAAAGAGCAATCTTTTCTTTGCCGCTCATAGGCGACTTTATTAATATATCACGTTGTCACGTTTTCGTCAACAACTTTTTTGTTTGGTTTGTTGCTGAATAACAGCGACAAAAAATATATTAACATGTAGTGCTACACAGGTCAATATTTTTTTAAAAAAGAAAATTGCCACTGATAAATCAGTGGCAGCTGCTACAATATCCATGTTTGGATGGCGACCAGTGCCACCAAGCCCGGAATGCCCAAAAAACCTGAAACAGCAGAGGTTGCAATATTGATTGGCACATGAATGCCTGAACTGTTTCCAAAAGCATTTAAAAAAAACAAAAACAGCGCACCAATCAGCAGTTTGATGATGCCCTGCCCTGCGAAACGAAGGGGCTTCACCGGCGCCCCCAATAACAGGAGCAATAATATCGAACCGCCTAAAATTGCAATAACAACAATCGGTTCCAGTCCTGATCCCCCTCCCGCCACTGACTTGTACTAATAATATATGTACAAGTATCAAAAAAAGACCTTCTGTGAGCGGAGGGTTATCCTTTAATTTTCATTGAGATATGCCTTGCTTTAGCTTCTTTAAACAGAAAAAAATATTTTGCTTCAGCCATTTTTGCCTCGCACATAAATTCTTCTGACGGATCGAAGCTTTTTTCAACCAGGGATTTTTGATTATTCCAGCGGGCTTTTAATTCATTTAATTGAGCCAATAGTTTTTGGTCGAATTCTTTTCTAAGCCACCCTTTTTTACGAAATAACATCTTTGCTCCTCCAGTTGCAGTTATACTTCCCTGCGGCCCTCTAAAGCCTTTGATAATGTGACTTCATCAGCATATTCCAGATCTCCGCCCACCGGCAATCCATGGGCGATCCTTGTAGTGCGTATGCCGGATGGTTTCAGTAATCTGGATATATACATCGCGGTTGCTTCACCCTCAATATTAGGGTTCGTCGCAAGGATTACTTCCTGCACGGTTTCGTCCTGAAGCCTTTTCAACAGATCCGGGATATTGATATCCTCCGGGCCTATGCCATCCATAGGTGATATCGCTCCATGCAGAACGTGGTACAGGCCATTGTATTCCTTCATTTTCTCCATCGCGATGACATCCTTTGGATCCTGGACAACACAAACAACGGTTCTGTCCCTGCGCTGGTCTTCACAAATATAGCACGGATCCTGGTCAGTGATATGGCCGCAAACTGAGCAATACGTTAAATTGCGTTTAGCGTTCACGAGGGCTTTTGCGAAATCCAGCACACTGTCCTCTTTCATGCTTAATACAAAAAATGCCAGACGCGCAGCCGTTTTAGGGCCGATACCTGGCAATTTCATAAAGCTGTCAATCAGCTTTGATATTGGTTCAGGATAATGCATTTTGTTTTATTCCCCCTAGAACATTCCCGGAAGGTTCATCCCCTTTGTGAATTGCCCCATAGTTTTATTGGTAAGCTCATCTGCTTTCTTCAAAGCGTCGTTGGTAGCGGCCAGAACAAGATCCTGCAGCATTTCGACATCGTCTGGGTCAACAACTTCCTGTTTAATGTTCACTTCAACTATTTCCTTATGTCCGGTAACAACCACGGTCACCATGCCTCCACCGGCGGTGCCTTCCAGCTTTTGTTCTCCTAAATCTTCTTGTGCCTGCTGCATCTGTTTCTGCATTTTTTGCATTTGTTTCATCATATTTTGCATATTACCCATTCCACGCATAATCTAACTACCTCCACGTTTTAGTCTTGAATTTCTATTAAATCAGCACCAAAAAGTTTTTTTGCCTCCGCAATAATCGGTTCTTCCTCCTGGCTGTTGCCATCCGCTGGATGTTCATTGCGCTGGATGCTGATAAAACCTTCTCTAATTTTAAGCCACTGGTCTTCAGGTGCGCCGATGACCTGCATCCTTTTTCCTGTTAGATTCTGCAGGCTGCTGATGATGGTTTCAACAAATCTGGCGTTTTCCATGGCCATTTGGCAGTGAATCTCGTATTTAAATTTAATGACTAGTGCTTCGCCGGACGCTGCCACCGGTTCAGCCTCATTTAATAATGCCGCTTGTGATCGCATTTGTTTGCTCACAAGCATATCGCGAATTTCTCCCCAACGACCCTTAATGGCTTGGAGATCCTGTTTGGTTGCCTGCTTTAATACTTCGGTGATTTTGCCTGCAGGTGCCTGAAACCCTTTCCTGCTGGCTTTTTGAGGTTTCTTCTGCACCGGCATGTCTGAATTGGCTGAAAATCCGGCCGCATTTGTTTGCAACTGTCCTAATTTTTCTTCCAGCTGCTGGATCCTGTTCAAAAGAGGCTCGATTTCTGGCAGGCTCTTCATTTGCTGTTCAGACTGGCACAGCTTGACAATCGCCACTTCCAGGAATATTCTCGGGTGATTGGTCCAGCGCATATCCTGCTGGGCCCTGTTCAGTTCTTCAATTAATTCATATATTTGGCCATTGTCAATCTCTTCTGATAACTGCTTGAATTCTTCATCAAGCATGACCCTGTCCAGTGATTCTTCAAGATTAGGTGCGGATTTATAAAGCAACATATCCCGATAAAAATAAATAAAGTCTTCTATGAACCTTGATGGGTCTTTCCCCAGGAACAGCAGCTCATCAAGGGCTTCTAATGCAGTTGCTGCATTTTTCTGTTGTATTGCCCTGGCTAATCGATTAAGGAAATTTTGTGATACTGACCCAGTTACAGTCAATGCATCTTCGACCGCAACAGTTTCTCCGCTAAATGAAATGGCCTGGTCAAGCAAGCTCAGCGCGTCCCTCATTCCACCTTCTGCAGCCCTGGCAATAATATGGAGAGCTTTTTCATCACACTTGATTCCCGTTTCATCAATAATTAATTTCATCCTGCCCACGATTGACTGGGCTGTTATTCGCTTAAAGTCAAAACGCTGGCATCTTGAGATGATCGTTAATGGGATTTTGTGTGGTTCGGTCGTCGCAAGGATAAACATTACATGCCTTGGCGGCTCCTCGAGCGTTTTTAACAGCGCATTGAATGCGCCAATTGAAAGCATATGCACCTCGTCTACAATATAAACCTTGTACTTGGTGGCACTCGGAGCATACTTTACCTTGTCCCGGATATCCCTTATTTCCTCCACGCCGTTATTGGAGGCAGCATCAATTTCAATCACATCTGGAATCGATCCATCTGTAATTCCTCTGCATGCTGCACATTCATTGCATGGCTCGGCCACAGGAGCTTTTTCACAGTTAACCGCCTTGGCTAAGATTTTCGCCGCACTTGTTTTGCCTGTACCCCGCGGGCCTGAAAAAAGATATGCATGTGAAATCTTTTGTTGAAGCAGGGCATTCTGCAGTGTCGTTGTGACGTGTTCCTGGCCGACCACATCCAAAAACTGCTGTGGACGCCATACACGATATAACGCCTGATAAGCCAAAGACACCGCCCCCTTCCATTTATTTATCTTCCCTATTATAACTTAAATATTTTTATTTTTACAAAGTGTAATTAAAGAAATACGGAGGCTGACACCCGTGTAAAACCTAAACAATAAAAAACCCACCCCGATATTTCGGGATGAGTTTGGGTTAGCATATTTAACTGCCGCGCACCTTCCTTCGACTGACCACCATAAGCGTTACTCAAGCAGTTAGCTCGGCCCAGGCAACCCTGCGGCACATGAGATGGTCCACTTAATGCTGCTTCCTTCCGGACCTGACATGGTTCATGGATTCCCATTGCGCAGGACCCGGACGTCAACACCACTTACTTGAGGCAGGCCCTACAGTAGATCAGCCTCAGGAAGGGATTCAGCCCCGCTGGAGCGGATTGCGAGTACAGGGCACCGCTACCTCCCCGCCTAGCACGGCAAAATTGAAACCTGATTTTAAGCGCCTATTCGACGCTTATATCAGTATACTAATTTTCTTGATAAAAATCAATGCTTATTCACTGTCAATTCCTGTATAATCAACCTGTTTTATTTGCGGTCATGTTTTTCCTGTTTTTTTCTTTCCCTTAACTGACGAAAAAAATCAGAAAGCATTTCTCCACATTCCTCTTCAAGGACTCCCGATATTACCTCGCTTTGATGGTTAAACCGTTCATCCTGGAGCAGATTCATGAACGTGCCGGCACAGCCTCCTTTTGGATCCTTTGCCCCATAAACAACACGGCTGATACGTGACAGCATGATAGCGCCTGCACACATTGGGCAAGGTTCAAGCGTCACATATAAGACTGCATTTTCAAGCCTCCACGTCCCTAGTTGCTCACATGCTTTTTCAATTGCGAGAATTTCTGCATGGGCGACTGAGCTCTGCTTTGTTTCCCTTAAGTTATGCCCCCGTGAAATGACTTCACCATTTAATACAATGACCGTTCCAATTGGAACTTCACCTATTTCGCAGGCTTTTCTCGCTTCGCTGATGGCCTGTTTCATATAAAATTCATCCAAGTCGCATTGGATATCCATTTTGCCACCTCCCTTGCTTTTGTCACCAACAAAATGTTTTGAGAATCCCCTTCCGGTCTAAAAAAAGGGAAAGGAGAGATACAAATTGACTCAGTCTAAAAATGTTGCACTATTAATCGTTGATATGATAAATAACTTTGATTTTGAACACGGTGATTTGCTTTCAAAAAGAGCAAAGGAAATCACTGGCCCTATTCTGGATATAAAAAATTTATTCAACAAACACGGCTTACCGGTTATCTACATTAATGACCATTATAATCTATGGCAGGCAGATTTCGAAAAAATAATGGATTATTGCCGAAATGAAAAAAGTGAACAGATTATTGACAAACTTGCACCAACCGAAAAGGATTATTTCCTGATTAAACCAAAGCATTCTGCATTTTACGGCACTGCATTGGACACCCTGCTTCAGCAGCTTAAAGTGGACACCGTTGTGATCACAGGAGTTGCAGGCAATATTTGTGTGCTATTTACAGCCAATGATGCTTATATGAGGGAGTATCAATTGATTGTTCCAGAAAATTGTATTGCTTCCAATCATGAACAGGATAATCAATATACCCTCAAAATGATGCGTGATACGTTAAAAGCAAATACAAAACCATCCTCCGAACAAAAATTCATCTAATAATTCATGTACCGTTTCATTCCTTCATACAATGGTTGTAGCGTTTATTTGCTTAGGGAGGGAAGAAAATGCAAATCCATGTGGTGAGAAGGAATGAGACGCTTACACAAATTGCCCAGGCATATGGTACGACAGTGGCTGAGATTGTTGATGCGAACGATGTCCCCAATCCAAATGACCTTGTCGTAGGCCAGACACTGGTCATCCCTATCGTCGGCAGCTTTTATTGGGTGCAACCGGGCGACAGTCTTTGGTCAATTGCGAGGAGGTTTGGCACTACCCCCGAGGAACTTGCAAGAATTAACGGCATTTCTGTAAATCAACAGCTGCAGGTTGGTTTTCGCCTTTATATCCCGCCTCGGCCGAAAAGAAATGCCGAATTTAATGCCTATGTTGAACCAAGAGGCACGGCCGTTGCCCCGGCACTTGAGCAAAGTGCCAGAGAAGCGGCTCCTTATCTCACCTATCTGGCACCCTTCAGCTTCCAGGCAAGACGGGATGGCACATTGAGGGAACCGCTATTGAATGAATTTCCCGCGATTGCCCGCGCAAACAGAAACGTCTTGATGATGGTTATCACTAATCAGGAAGAAGACCAGTTCAGCGATGAACTTGGACGTATTCTATTAAATGATATTGCCATCCAGGACCGCTTTTTAAATAATATTGTAGCGGCAGCGCGAAGGCATGGTTTCCGTGACATACACTTTGATTTCGAATATTTGCGGCCTGAGGACAGGGAAGCCTATAACCGCTTCCTCAGGAAAGCAAGAGACCGGTTCAGGCAGGAAGGCTGGTTGATTTCGACAGCCCTCGCCCCTAAGACACGAGCTGACCAGCCTGGGCGCTGGTATGAAGCCCATGATTACCGGGCACATGGTGAAATCGTCGATTTTGTGGTGATCATGACCTATGAATGGGGTTACAGCGGCGGGCCCCCCATGGCCGTGTCACCGATCGGGCCGGTTCGGGATGTGCTTGAATACGCGGTAACAGAAATGGCCCCTTCAAAAATCATGATGGGCCAGAATCTTTACGGATATGACTGGACCCTTCCTTACAGGCCGGGCACCGTCGCAAGGGCGGTCAGCCCGCAGCAGGCGATACAGATAGCCGCCAGGTACGATGTTCCCATCCAGTATGATACAAGGGCCCAGGCGCCGTTCTTTAATTATACCGATGATAATGGCAGGCGGCATGTGGTTTGGTTTGAAGATGCCCGTTCCATCCAGGCGAAATTCGACTTAGTCAAGGAACTGAACCTCAGAGGCATGAGTTACTGGAAACTGGGGCTGGCCTTCCCGCAAAACTGGCTCCTGATTACGGAAAACTTTAATGTCACCAAAAGGGAAACCTAAACATATACGCCTTTTCAAACTATGCTTTGATACATGAAAACAGCTGCCCAATCGGTCCAGCTGTTTTCCTTATTTTTACCCTCCAATATTCCATATCCTTTACACCCCGTAGTGTGTTAAAATGATTTTTGTGCTATTTATGATTACATAAATGTAAAATGCATACAGCTAGATAGAGAAGGAGGATATGCTGTGGGGGGGACACCTTTTATTACGGTGGAAGGACCAATTGGCGTTGGGAAAACATCGCTTGCCAAAGCTATTTCCGAGCAGTTTGGATTTGCTCTTTTAAAAGAAATTGTCGATGAAAATCCGTTTCTTGGGAAATTTTATGAGAACATAGAAGAGTGGAGTTTTCAAACAGAGATGTTTTTCCTCTGTAATCGATATAAACAGCTTGGAGATATTAATGAACACTATATCAGCAAGAATCTGCCGGTTGTCGCTGATTACCATATCTTTAAAAACCTGATTTTCGCCCAGCGGACATTAAATCATAAGGAATACAAGAAATATTATGACATCTATCAAATATTGACAGATGACATGCCAAAGCCTAATGTGATCATTTATCTTAATGCAAGCCTCGACACATTGTTAAAAAGAATTAAGCTGCGGGGGCGGGAAATTGAGAAAAACATCAGCCCTCTCTATTTAGAGCAATTATCAATTGCTTATGAAGAAGCGATGATGCACTTTGAAACACAACATCCTGAAATTCCGGTTTTGCGTTTCTCGGGAGACGACATCGATTTTGTCAATAGTGAAGCTGACCTGCAATATATTATTGAACAGCTGTCATCATCTCTTAAAAAAGGAGCGTACAACCATGAATCTTCGAGAAAAATATGATATACCTGCAAACGCGGTAATCACCATCGCCGGAACGGTTGGAGTCGGCAAATCAACTATGACAAATGCGCTCGCCAAGGCATTGAATTTCCGGACCTCCTTTGAAAAAGTCGATACGAACCCTTATCTCGATAAGTTTTACGCAGATTTTGACCGCTGGAGCTTCCATTTGCAAATTTATTTTCTTGCCGAACGGTTTAAAGAACAAAAAAGGATTTTTGAATATGGCGGCGGTTTTATTCAGGACCGTTCAATTTATGAAGACACCGGGATTTTTGCGAAAATGCATTACGAAAAAGGAACAATGTCACCTGTTGATTACGAAACCTATAAAAGCCTTTTCGAAGCAATGGTCATGACGCCGTATTTCCCGCACCCTGACCTGCTCATCTACCTGGAAGGATCTATCGATGATATCGTCGACCGTATCAAGTTAAGGGGCCGTCCGATGGAACAGCAGACACCGATCGCCTATTGGGAGGAAATGCATGAACGTTATGAAAACTGGATCAATACATTCAACGCTTGCCCTGTGCTTCGCCTCAATATTAACGACTACGACATTGTTGACAACGAAACTTCCATTGAATCGATCGTTGAAAGGATCGCTTCATTTATCCGCCAGACCCAGCTTCTTAAAAAATAGGATGTACACTTAATCAGCCAGAAGAAAAGACCCGTACCACTCTCCAAGGTGATACGGGTCTTTTCTTTCATCTAATCTCGGTTTTTTTTATGATAAAAAAAATCCGCTACAGCAGTAACGGATTTCCTTAAACAATCTCCAAATTGTTTTATGCGCTAATGTTTAAGTTCAATAATGGCGGAGGAAGAGGGATTCGAACCCCCGCGCGGTGTAACCCGCCTGTCGGTTTTCAAGACCGATCCCTTCAGCCGGACTTGGGTATTCCTCCGTATCGACAAAAAATAATATAACATATATCTTTTCACTGGTCAACCCGTAAATTTGAATTTTTCCGGGCGGTGAGATACCGCCCGCAAAAAAAATGAATTTATTTGACCGGTTTGATATATTCGCGATTGCCCATGTACGGAAGCAATGCTTCTGGAATCAGGACAGTGCCGTCCTTTTGCTGGTAGTTTTCAAGAATGGCTGCAACCGTCCTTCCAATTGCCAGTCCGGAACCATTAAGTGTATGGACATGCTCAGGCTTTGCTTTAGGGTCGCGGCGGAACCGGATGTTGGCGCGGCGGGCCTGGAACCCTTCAAAATTGCTGCAAGATGAAATTTCCCGGTACGTGCTGTAGCTTGGCAGCCACACTTCAATATCGTATTTTTTTGCCGCCGTAAACCCTAAATCAGCTGTACACATGCTTAATACACGGTATGGAAGGCCGAGCAGCTGCAGGACCTTTTCAGCATGCCCTGTGAGTTTTTCCAGTTCATCATAGGAATCTTCGGGCTTCACGAACTTAACTAATTCAACTTTATTGAACTGGTGCTGCCGGATCAAGCCACGTGTATCCCGCCCTGCAGAACCGGCTTCAGAACGGAAGCAGGCGCTGTATGCGGCATAATTGATCGGGAGCTGGTCACCGTTTAATATTTCGTCCCGGTGGAGGTTTGTGACAGGAACTTCAGCCGTCGGGATCAAGAAATAGTCTTCACTTTCGATCCGGAAAGCATCTTCTTCAAATTTTGGCAGCTGCCCAGTCCCTGTCATGCTCGTCCTGTTCACCATATAAGGGGGAAGGACTTCCTGATAGCCGTGCTCTTCTGTATGAAGGTCAAGCATGAAGCTCATCAATGCGCGCTCAAGCCGTGCGCCAAGGCCCTTATAGAAGACAAAGCGGCTGCCGGTAACCTTGCCAGCACGCTCGAAATCGACAATATCCAGGTCAGTTGCAATATCCCAATGGGGTTTAGCTTCAAAGTCAAATTCGGGAACGTCACCCCATTTGCGGATTTCGATGTTATCATCCTCAGAGTCCCCTACCGGGACGCTCTCGTGCGGAATGTTCGGAATGCTTAAAAGAAGATTTTCCAGTGTTTCTTCGACCACGCGAAGCTCCTCATCAAGTTCTTTCACTTTGTCACCGACCGTACGCATCTCTTTGATCAAATGGTCAGCATCCTGTTTTTCCCTTTTTAATGCAGCAATTTGCTGGGAAACCTCGTTGCGCTTGCTCTTTAATTGCTCACTTTCAACAATCAGGTCACGGCGCCTTGCATCCAGTTCTTCAAACTTGCCAAAATCGGTCAAGTCTTCCCCCCGGTGCACAAGCTGTTTCTTTACCTGCTCAAAATTCGCCCTTAAATATTTTAAATCCAGCATCATGATTCCTCCTTTTGTCTTTTTCATTGTAAAAACAAAAAACTCCCGTCCCCTAAAAAGGGACGAGAGTTACCCGCGTTGCCACCCTGCTTGAAGGCATCATTGCCTTCCGCTTAAATAGATAACGGCTTAAGCCGAAAGTATTTGCCGCCCTTCGAACGGCTTTCCATACTTTGCTCGAGGACGGATTCACAGGTTCCATTTACCGGTTCCCACCTGCCACCGGCTCTCTAAAAAATGAAATCAAGCTACTGCTTCCTCTCATTGCTTTTACAATATCAATTTTGATTAATACATAATTTACTATAATTATCGGGTGTTTGCAACCAAATTATACAGTTAATTTCTCCTTCGCCTCTTTGACCATTTGGACAAAGTAGCCTGTCAGCCTGTGGTCATCCGTCAATTCCGGATGAAATGAGCAGCCAAGGAATTGTCCTTCACGGGCTGCCACGATCCTGTCACCATGCTTGGCCAAAATTTCAACATTCTCCCCAGCTTCGACAATATGTGGCGCGCGGATGAACACAGCTGCAAAGTCTTTCGCAACTCCGGCAATGTCCAGCTCGGCTTCAAAGCTTTCCCGCTGGCGGCCAAAAGAATTTCGTTCCACCGTAACATTCATTGCTCCTATGTGCGGCTGATTGTACCCGACGATCTTATCAGCAAGCAATATTAACCCCGCACAAGTCCCAAACATCGGTTTCCCGGACTCAGCAAACTTCTTCAGACCGTCCATAAATGCATATTTATCAATCAAACGCCGCATTGTAGTGCTTTCTCCACCCGGAATTACCAACCCGTCGACCTCTTCAAGCTGTTCCAGGTGTTTTACGACCACGGCTTCTGCATCGTTGGCTTCCAGGGCCCAGACATGCTCCCTTACTGCTCCCTGCAAGCCAAGTACTCCGATTTTTACCATTCTTTTGCTCCTTACCAGCCACGATCCTGCATGCGTGCTTCAGGTGCGAGTGATGAAATTTCGAGGCCCTTCATCGCAACGCCCAAACCTTTTGAAATGTTCGCAATCAGTTCATAATCCTGGTAATGGGTGGTTGCTTCCACGATAGCACGTGCGAATTTCGCCGGGTTGTCTGATTTAAAAATACCTGAACCAACGAATACACCGTCAGCCCCAAGCTGCATCATTAAGGCTGCGTCAGCAGGAGTGGCGACGCCTCCAGCAGCAAAGTTGACAACCGGAAGACGGCCCAGTTCCTTGATTTCCAGAAGCAATTCGTAAGGGGCTCCAAGAAGCTTGGCTTCTGTCATTAATTCGTCGGTATCCATTCCAACAACTTTGCGGACCTGGGCATTCACTTTCCGCATATGGCGGACAGCTTCTACAATGTTGCCTGTTCCAGGCTCACCCTTCGTCCGCAGCATTGAAGCGCCCTCACCAATCCTCCTTGCAGCCTCTCCAAGGTCCCGGCAGCCGCACACGAACGGTACAGTATATTCCCGTTTATTTAAATGGAATTCCTCGTCGGCAGGTGTTAAAACTTCACTTTCGTCGATATAGTCCACACCCATCGCTTCCAATACTCTTGCTTCAACAATATGGCCGATTCTTGCTTTCGCCATAACCGGGATTGTAACAGCGTTCATTACCTCTTCCACGATACGAGGGTCGGCCATTCTGGCCACTCCGCCTGCTGCCCGGATATCAGATGGGACTCGTTCTAATGCCATTACAGCAACAGCACCGGCCTCTTCCGCAATCTTTGCCTGTTCGGCATTCACGACATCCATGATTACGCCGCCTTTTTGCATTTCGGCCATGCCGCGCTTGACACGATCTGTTCCAGTTTTCATGATTTTTCCCCCTTGATCCTCTGCTGTTTATTTGATGCTAATAGTATACTGCTTATTGCTGTAATTATTAGGAAACATGACTAATTCACTCGGAATTATTTTTTCCTTATTGAAATCAAACAACAAAAAAGGCTTCCTGTCAATACAGGAAACCAATCCAAAAAACAGAAGTACAGGAGTTTGCCAGCAATGGCAAGGCTCTGTCAAAAAATTATGCTGTTAAAATAAACCTTTGACGGCTGAGGCGGCGCTGCCAAAAACGTCACCGAAGAATCCGCCGACTCCCCGCATCATCAATACGAACCAGTTCGCTTTTTCAATGCTCTCAGCTGCGACTACATCCGCCTGGATACTCCTCTGGCCTTCCTCAGTTAAATAACTGATGGATTGCCCGTTCTTTGGCTCCAGTTTCAAGTAGCCTACTTTTTCCCCTTTTTTAATTGGGGCTGTCAGTTCGCCGTCTTTGTTTAATTTCTTTTTATCGAGGACAAGCACGGGTTTGTATTGATCTTTCTCGCCATTCTTTATTACCGATGAAATCGCATCTTTTGAATGGATTTTCACCTTGTCTTCCTTCCCTTTTACCACTGGAAGAGACTTCTGGCTCTTTTCCTGGTAATTCTTCTTCACAATTTCCTCTTTTGAAAAATTATTGAAGCCGTAGTTCAGGATTTTTTCTGTCTCTGCAAACCGTTCATCTTTTGAACTGGTTTTCATGACAACGGAAATAAGGCGCTGGTCATCTTTTTTTGCTGTTGCGGTAAAGCAATAGCCAGCAAAATCTGTTGATCCGGTTTTCAAACCATCCACACCATTGTATTCAAAGACTAATCCAGGAAGCATGTAGTTGAAATTTTTGTACACACGGCCATCTTTAAAATTTAACTCCGGCATGCTTGCTGTTTTCAATACTTCAGGATAATCGTTTAACAAATGGTACGCCAATTTTGCTGTGGCACGGGCCGACATCACATTTTCTTCATTTTCCGCACCCGCAGGAGGATTTCCAAGCAGGCTGCTATTGTTTAACCCTGATGAATTTACAAATTTAAAATCTTTTAAGCCGAGCTCCGCGGCTTTTTTATTCATAAGTTCGACGAAATTTTTCTCTGTGCCAGACACAACTTCTGCCAGAGCTACAGTTGCAGCATTCCCGGAGAAAATCGCCATTGCCTGGTACAGTTCTTTGACCGTATAATCCTCACCCTGAGTAAGGCCTACATTAGAAAGCCCGGGTGCAGCGGATAATTTATGCACATACTCATTGATTTTAACCTTTTGGTCCCATTTGACCTTACCTTGAGCGATTGCTTCAAGAACCAAATATTCCGTCATCATTTTAGACATGGATGCCACGCCTAAAACTACATCTGCATTCTTTTCATATAAAACCTTACCCGATTCAGCATGAATCAGTATGGCAGCTTCAGCATTAAGGCCAAGCTGGTCTTCAGCGGCTTCCGCTTGTTGTGTAAACCCCGGTAAAACAGTTGCGAAACATACAAAAACGGCCGCAACAAGAACTGACAGCTGTTTGAAACGATTCAAAACAATTTCCCTCCAACTTTTTATCTCATAATCAATTAAGTTATTTATTTGCTTGGCATGTGAAAATTTGCACCTGTTAAGTTTAACATAAAAAAATCAAAAAAAATAGACAGAGAATAGTCACTCTGTCTATTGAAAAATAAGGAAATTCTGATTAAAAAGCAGGTCTATTTGACCAGTCGGTCTTCCTGGTAGAAGGCAGCCGCTTCTTATTCTCAGGTAGCAGAATAATTTGGGGCTTCCTTTGTAATGTGGACATCATGAGGGTGGCTCTCTCTCAAGCCGGCACCTGTCATTCGTATGAATTGGGAATTTTCCCTTAAGTCATGCAAATCTTTCGTTCCACAATAGCCCATTCCCGACCGGATCCCGCCGACAAGCTGGTAAATGGTGTCCGTAAGCGGGCCTTTATAAGGCAGCCTTCCTTCAATGCCTTCAGGGACAAACTTTTTGTTGTCCTCCTGGAAATACCGGTCTTTCGAACCTTTTTCCATTGCTCCGACTGAACCCATGCCGCGATACACTTTAAAGCGGCGCCCCTGGAAGATTTCTGTTTCTCCCGGGCTTTCTGATACGCCTGCCAGCAAACTTCCCAGCATTACGGCATGCCCTCCTGCTGCCAGGGCCTTTACAATATCACCTGAATATTTGATGCCGCCATCCGCAATAATTGCTTTTCCGTGCTTTTTTGCCTCGGTTGCACAATCATAAATCGCCGTAATTTGCGGTACCCCTACACCCGCAACCACTCGGGTCGTACAGATAGAGCCAGGGCCTATGCCTACTTTGACAATATCTGCACCTGCTTCAATCAGGTGCCTTGTCGCTTCAGCAGTTGCCACATTGCCAGCGATGATCGTGAGGTCAGGATAGGCTTTCCGTAGTTCTTTAACGGTATCAATGACACCCTTTGAATGGCCGTGCGCTGTATCCACAACTATGGCATCGACATTGGCCTTCACCAGCATTTCCACACGTTTCATCGTATCACTTGTAACCCCTACTGCCGCCCCGGCAAGCAGCCTTCCGTGGCGGTCCTTCGAAGAGTTTGGAAACTCGATGACTTTCTCAATGTCTTTTATAGTAATGAGCCCTTTTAAAATGCCTTCTTCATTTACTAGTGGGAGTTTTTCTATTTTATATTTCTGAAGAATTTTTTCCGCCTCAGCAAGTGTTGTACCGACAGGGGCAGTGACGAGATTCTCTTTTGTCATTACATCAGAAATGGCGATGGAGTAGTCCTGGATGAAGCGGAGATCCCGATTCGTTATGATTCCGACAAGCTTTTGCTCTTCTTTATTATTGACGATTGGAACTCCGGAGATGCGATAATTGCTCATCAGATGTTCCGCGTCAAATACCTGGTGGTCCGGTGTTAAGAAAAATGGGTCTGTTATAACACCACTCTCCGAACGCTTTACCTTATCCACTTGTTCAGCTTGCTGTTCGATCGTCATATTTTTATGTATGACCCCCAGGCCGCCCTGCCTCGCCATCGCTATGGCCATTTCCGCTTCTGTAACAGTGTCCATTCCTGCGCTGATGATAGGAATATTTAATTTGATCTTTTCAGACAGCTCTACTTTAAGGCTCACATCACGAGGAAGCACCTCTGATTTTGAGGGAATTAACAACACATCATCAAATGTGAAGCCTTCCTTCGCAAACTTACTTTCCCACATAGTAACTGACCCCCTTCAAGAAAATATTATTTGTAGGTTATCAATTGGACAAAATACTGTCAAGAAACGAACTATATGTTTGAGTTTTCTAATAACTTGGAGGTTGTACCATGCTGTACAAATATAACGGCTGGAGCAGCTATTGTGCGTTTTTTTCGGCAGACTACAGCCAGGCGTTTTTAAAAAAGTGCTATCAACAGATTAACTTGTCGCATCCGGAGCAAAAAAGCTTCGAGAACTGTTACCCCTTTATATATTATCTTGAACATGGAAAGATTTATTATGAACAGGCCGCATCTTCACCGATACATATACAGCCAATATTAATGTTCTACGGACTGATCCATATCATAAAAGCCTGTATTTTGACAGTCGAACCAGAATACCCTGAAACTACTTCTGTACTGGCCCATGGAGTCTCGGCGAGGAAAAGGAAAAAACAGCAATATCACTTTTTTGAAGATGAAGTAAAAATCCAAAAGAATGGGCTCTTTTCTTTAATGGCCGAAAAAATGTTTCACATGAAACAACTTGAAGGTGAAAAAGTTTCCATGGGCGAACTGCTTCAGCATATACCCGAACTTAAGGAGCTTTTCAAGCAGATGAAAGGCAAAGAAACATTTGCTGCTGTTACATATTCCAATGGCTGTTTTACTATGAACACAGACGTCCTGGATGCTTTCCATATGACGAAAGCAAGGTTTGAAGAGTTTTACCGGTCAAAATCACCGATTCATGCTTCATTCCTTCCTTCTGAAGACGGTTATATAAAATTCCAGTTGGAACAGTCCGGGCCAGAACGTATTGTTCCATTGAAGTTTCATTTATATGAAAAACAATACTTATTTCCTTTAACAAAGGATGTGCTGTTTGATTTTCCAGAATTGCTTCTTCATTATCTGCTTCTTTATAACTTAAGCATGATCGCCCGTTATGAAACGGAATGGTGGAGTGAACTTATAAAAATGATGCCTAATGAGGACTACCCATTTATTCAATCATTTTTAAATATTACATTAAGCAAGGGACCATATTTGATTTATGAATATTTGATGAACAAATAAGCAAGGTAAATAAAAAAACAGCTGACATAAAATCAGCTGTTTTCGTGTGCCCGGCGGCGTCCTACTCTCACAGG
>NZ_PGVB01000052.1 GCF_002860205.1 Bacillus sp. T33-2 | reverse complement strand
AAGTAAAATTTAGAGTCGGGGAAGTCTCAACTTTTTAAGAAAGAGCAATTATGAAATTGATTCCATAAATAAACAAAAATGATTACATCTGTGAAAGTGAATAAGCAAACATTGCATTTATTACAATCCAGAGTGAATATGTATTTAAAGGCACAGCGCCAAATATTTACAAACACATCAAATGCAACAAGTGACCGGCGAATTGTATGAGAATGCAGAAGAGGCCCAGGGAATTACAAAAAATGGTGTGGACAAGATTAGCCAGCTTCAAAACGAGATGGATGAGCTTAGGCAACTGATGATGGATTAGAATTCCACTTTTGAAAATTTAACAGATATAATCCAGGGCGAAAATTAAGGATATTACAGCACAGACAAACCTGCTTGCGTTAAATGCAAGTATCGAGGCTGCGCACGCCGGCGAAGCTGCGGAAGAGGATTCTCCGTAGTCGCCGAGGAAATCCGGAAACTCGCAGAAACAACAAGCTTGACAACAGAAAATATTAACCAGAATCTAGCTGATGTCAACGGGACAAACTCACTGGCGCTGGAGGAGATGACCAAAGTGCGGGCAAATTTAATGAAAGCGTAGAGGCACCAAAGAGGTAAGCGAATATTTTGCACAATTGAATGAAACTGTTGTGCAATTAAACGCCAAGTTCAGGAGTTTTGACTTGCTTGTGAAAAATGTTAAGGTAAAATCAGCAGATGCAGAAAGTTCGACAACAGATTTGGCTTCAATCATCGAGGAAGCTTCCGCTGGCTTCCAGCAAATGAGTGCAACTGTCGAAACGATTAACGAAGATAATGTGCAGATTGCCCAATATATGGACAGTTTGGCAAAAAGTTCAGAAACAATCCGAGTAAGCTTCCAGTCAGCATAGAGAACAGGGGCAGCCTTTAAAAGGTTGCCTTTTTTGCATTCCTTGGCCGGAAAACATTTACAAAGGATTGACGAGGGGGATTTTGTTCTATAAAATTAGAACAAATTCAGTTATAAAAAATTAGAACAAAAAGAAGACGGTGGATATGATGTACGAGATAAAAGTTGATTATGCCCCGGCATATGAGTTGATTACCAGTTTGTATTTTTATATTAATAAGGACCGCTTGAAAATATACGAACTAGGAACAGAATGGAAGGAATCTGTTGATGCGAAATTGGATCCTGAGTTTAAAGAAGCATTAAAAGATAAGCGGATGGAGGTTCTGCACCGCCTCAGCCTTCTCGTGCACAAATGCCCGGGGAACAGAACACCCGGGGACTTCATCGAATGGCTGAAGCAATTGTCCCCAACCGAAATGTATGACTGCATGCTGCCATGGGCCAGGGCAATTCCACAGGATATGGGTGATTTACAAAAGCATTTCGTTTACCTGTTTACCGAATGGAACGAACAGTATTTTAAGCATATAGATTCTTCAATACTAAAATCCCTGGAGCAGGATGCATTTGAAAAATCCATGCTGCAGAAGCAAATAAACCCGGTAGATTTGGTAGAGCTGAGCACAAATGGAATCCGGATTGAAGCAGACAGGATTCAAAATCTGCTGCTTGTCCCTCAATGTCATTACTCCCCATCAAGCATCATCGATTATTATGAAGGGTTCATTACTTGTTTATATCCAGTTGGGCTTGACAACAATGCGCCTTTCATTTCGAAAAAGACGATTCACTTCTTCAGCAGCCTGTCAGATCAAAACAGAATTCTGATTTTGAAAAGCCTCTACGGGAAACAGCGCACTTTTAAAGAATTATTGAACATTACAAAGCTGGCGAAGAGCAATCTACATTATCATCTGGCCATGCTGCGAAGTGCGGGACTCATTCGTGCCCATCATACAAGTGAAAGAGTTGAAAGCTACAGCATTCGGCTAAACACGATTCCAGAGGTTCAGGAAAAGCTGCTATCATACATAAAAGGGGAGTGAAGCAATGGGGAAAACATGGAGTGGTTTCCATCCGGTAGTTAAAACCATCCTGATCGGCACAGTTTTTACTGGGATTGGCAGTGGAATGATTGTGCCTTACTTTGCCATCTACTTAGCGGAATATACCAGCCTTTCCATTTCACAGATTGGTTTTTTCATAGGTGCCGGGTCTCTGGCAGCAATGTTCGGTGGTTTTTTGGGCGGAACTTTATCGGATCTTTTTGGAAGGCGAACTGTAATGATTGCGTCCCTGCTCCTTTCCGGCTTTATTCTGTTAGGTTTTACCTTTAAATCCTTCTCTGTCATGCTTATCCTGTTGACCATAATGAAAGGCTTTACCTATTCGTTTTTCGATCCAAGCTCCAAGGCCCTGATCAGTGACCTGACGGACAGTGGACAGCGGCTTGGCGCATTTTCGATGAAATATTTTTGCGGCAACCTGGGGTTTGCAATCGGCCCGCTGATCGGCACGGTTTTTGGGTTGAATGGGACCAGTACAGCCCCGTTTTACATAGCTTTTATTATTTTCTTTTCATACAGCATCATATTAAACAGTCTGCTTATAAGATTCAATATAAACACGGTTTCTTGTAAGGAAGAAAAAGTGACATTCCAGGCTTCAATTAAAGCAATGGCTAAAGATAAAGTATTATTGTCGTTCTTAATTGGCGGATTACTGGCAACCACAGTGCATGGGCAGTTTTCGGCCACTCTGTCCCAGTATTTTTATAAGGATTACAAACAAGGTCTTCAATTCCTGGGGATCTTATGGTCTTTCCATTCACTTGTAATCATTAGTCTTACTGTTCCAATTTCGAGATTAATGGAAGCCAAGACTCCGCTCCGTTCAATTGTTGTCGGCACATTACTGTTTGCATTCGGGATTATAGGATTCGGCTTGTCAAGCAGCCTCCCCGCTTTACTATTGTCAATGTTTGTCTTTACTATAGGGGAAATCTTCTTGATTCCTGCTGAATATGCCATCATTGATGAGATTACTCCTGAGCAGATACGGGGAACTTATTACGGTGCAGCGAACTTGACAGCACTGGGGTCATTTGTCGGGCCAGGGCTATCTGGTCTGTTATTATTGAAATTTGATAGTACCATCATGTTCTCGTTTTTAACTCTGACAGCCTTGGCGAGCTTGATCTTTTATTTTTGGGGCATACGGTTGAAAGATTCAATGGCAGCCATTTCAATAAAACAGATGAGGATGAACCAAAATAAAGATTTTTGACGCCAATAGAATGGATCATTTAGATTAGGGACACGCCAGAGGCAACCAACTTTACTGGTTGCCTCTGTGCCCTTATAGTGTAAAATCCTCGATCATTTCCTGAAGCTGTTGGGCTTTAATGCTTAATTCATTCACGGAGGATGTGATTTCTTCCATAGAAGCCAGCTGTTCCTCCGTCGATGCTGCGACCGTTTGGGTGTTTTCTTCCGTCATCTCTGTTTGACTGGCCATCTCATGGATAGAAGAGGTAAGCTGGCCAGCTTGGGATAGCATAGTTTTTGTTGACGCTACTGCTCCCTGTATTTCAATCGCTACCTGTTTTGTGCTGTCAAATATATGAGCAAAAGAATCTCCTGTTTGTACAATTAAGTTCATGCCCACGTTTGTTTCTTTTGCTACTGTTTTCATAGAATCAATGGACTGTAGTGTATCTGATTGAATGCCTTCTATTAGGTGGCGAATTTGTTCAACTGATTTTGAAGATTCATCTGCCAGCTTGCGCACCTCGTTCGCTACTACGGCAAATCCCTTTCCATGTTCCCCGGCACGGGCCGCTTCAATGGCCGCATTCAAACTTAACAGATTCGTTTGCTCCGCAATTGAAGTGATAGTATTTAAGATTATTTCTATTTCTTTGGAACGCTGCCCAAGCTGTTCAATTACATCGGAGGTTTGTTCGACGGATTTATGTATAACCTTCATTTGATTAATTGTTTCCTCTACTACTATATTCCCATTTTCAGCCTCTTCAGTTGTCTTATTGGAGGAAACTCCTACATTGTATGTAACCTCGGATATGTGAGTTAATTGTTGAGTAAAGTCATCCATTAGACGCACATTATTTTTTGACTCAGCTGCCTGGTTACCTACGATTGTAGCCACTTCTTCAACGGATGACGTAATTTGGTTCGTTGCCTTTGTTGTCTCTTCAGTTATAGCCAGAAGTTCCTGGCTGGCTGCAGCAACCTCTTGTGAAACGTCTTGGCTGCTCTGGATCACATTTCTGAACGAGCCGATCATATAATTTAAAGAATCCCCTATAGCACCAAACTCATCATTTGAAGTAATATCGATTGTTTTCGACAGATCGCCTTGTGAAGTGGTTTCGGTGAATGCCTGGATACCATTTACTTGGTCTCTGATGGCTTGATAGAAGCCGATGAGTAAATACATAAGAACCAGCATCATCGCTACAGCTAGGCCCAATGTTACATACAATTGTAGCGTCAAAGATTTAAGATTGGCTTCGAGCAGCTCATCCAGTGCGTCTGTCTGATATTTCAACAATTTATATATACTGTTGATTGTATCAGTAGTTTTACTGAAATAAATTTCAGGTTCTATTGTGATTTTTGACGCATTTAATATATCCTGGTCGATTATATTTGCAATCTCTTTCGCATCGTTAACGGAATTGGATGCATAAGATCCCAATGTTTCTTCCAGCGATGGCTGCAGTTTAAAAACTATTTCATAGGTGTTTTCTGCCTTTAAGACAGTGTCCTCCATCATTTTCAACAAGTATATCAGTTCGATACGTTCGTCTTCGGTCATGGTCTGTTTTGTTGCCGCGCCAACCCCGACCGCCCTGGATTTTCCCATGAATTCACTGATTTGGGGCAGCGTTTCAATTAACAAATTATTGATATGGTTGTTTACGGGATTTGAGTCTAACGTTAAATTCGTTTCATCTGCAATATCCAATAAAGTGTTCTGGATGTCTGCAATTAATTCGTTATGCATTTGGATCGACTCATTTTTTTCAACTGAAAGCGACTCCTGTCTGACAGTCTCCCAATTAGACCTGATATTACTTATATCTTTTTGGGCGACATTCAGCCCGGGTTGCGACGCCAAAAAAGCTGAAAGCGACTTAAACTGATTGTTTACTTTTTCTTCTACACCTTCCAAGGTTGCTTCTGCTTTTTTATCACCACTTAACACATTTACGGATAATCCCCTATGCTGCTGTGTAAGTTGCATCAAAGGAAACATTTTCTGCAGCAGCACGATTCCAGTCCGTTCCTTTTTTGTAAACTGGGTTTCATTATAATTATTGAATACCAAATATGCTGATAACATCGACACAGTCAAGAAAACGACCAAAAATAAAATTATGAATTTTTTTGAAAACGACAACTTATTCAAAAGCAGTTTGGCTGGTTTAAATATTTGCTCCATTTCATTCTCTCCCTTTTAATGTCTTGCATGTTGTTGATATAACAATAAGCTAAATTGTTAAAGAAACATGGTCTGTGACTTTTGTCACAATCACACGATCAGGAATTTGTTTGAAATGAGAAGATTTTTGTCTGTACGGATATAATTTTGGTTCGAAAGCGCATAAAATGAAATTCAAAATATTTTTTTAAGTTTATGAAAAATGGACTCGGGACAAAACTTGATTGTTAGGAGGTTCTGCTTCTTTAACGTGAAAGGGTATGGAACCTGAAAAAATATTATTATTAATACAAAGCCTCACTCGGCAGCTGTGATACAATAGAAATCAATTTCTCAGAAGTTGATTTTGTCGACTCCTCTGGGATAGGATTATTGCTCAATTTTGTAAACTGCTTTAATGAAAAAGGCATCAAAATAAAGATTACTCATGTAAGCAGCAACGTGAAAGAGCATTTTCGACATTTTACAGATTTCAGAAATCGTTGGTGACGGGGTATTTTTTTGTCCCCGGATTAACTTAAACAAGAAAGATTCAGCATCGTTTACTTGCCTATTCGTTTTATTTCTGCTATCCTAAAAAGGAATTATTTTTGTTCGGTATGTGGGAAGGAACAAGATACTTCTTTTCGCCTGGATATCATTGGAGCAAGAATAGTAATACAATTGTGTGTGTGCACACTGGGAGGCAACAAAAATGGAAAACGGTAAAGTAAAATGGTTCAACTCAGAAAAAGGTTTCGGATTCATCGAGCGTGAAGGCGGAGATGACGTATTCGTTCACTTCTCAGCTATCCAAGGCGAAGGTTTCAAAACTCTTGAAGAAGGCCAGGAAGTTACTTTTGACGTAGAGCAAGGTGCTCGTGGACCTCAAGCAGCTAACGTACGTAAAGCATAATATAACGAATTAGCGCATACAAAACAGACTCTGACCAAGAGTCTGTTTTTTTGTCTGTGTATCATGAAACAGCCCTGCTCAAGGGAGCAGGGCAAAGAGGCATCAGAAAGCGCGTTTTGTATAAAAATTTTCTGTGAAATACGGCTGGGACTTAGAATTGAAAGCTACTCCCACACCCAATAATTCAAAGTCAGGACGTAAAATATTTTCCCTGTGGCCAATTGAATTCATTAACCCTTCGTGAGCAAACACACTGCTGAATTGGCCATAAGCCAGATTTTCCCCTGCAACCGAGAAGCGTATATCATCCTCTTTCATCCGGTCGAACGGGGACTGCCCCTCTAAATTAGTGTGATTGAAATACTGGTTTTCTGCCATATCGATGCTATGTTTTCTCGCAGTATTTTTTACATGGTCATCCCAGGTGAGGACCGGGAGATTATTATTCACCCGTGAAGCGTTTGTCAGGTCAAACAATTGATATTCAAAACCTTCTTTTAATGGATCACTTGCTTCAGCGTAAAAACCTTGCTTGTTCTGCTCTATGTCTTTTCTTATGATTTGCATTGCTGTGACAGTGTTGTTTTTATGTTTGTCATAAAAAATAGTCACATAGCTGCCATCCACCAGAAAAATATCGTAATCCCGATTTTCTTGAAGCTGATAATAAACCATGCCCTTTTGAATCCTGGTTAAAGGTTCTCCCAATTGCTCAAGGACTGCTTGTTTTGAGCTTCCCAGTTTTATATTGTTGCTTGCAGCAATCAAGTCCTGGTTTGTGTACAATCCGGCTACCTTATTGTGTTTATCGTAGCCGACCATGGTAAAGCTCTGGTAATTCTCATGGTACGCATGCCATGGGATGCCATATTCATTAAATGAGGACCGTTTAGGTGCGCCAATTTGCTGTTCCACGTCATTTTTTATATCTCCCAGTTCAATATTATGAATGGAAAACGTATGTCCTGCTGGAGCTGCCAGGTCCGGTTTTTTTACATCATCAGGCTGAGGTTGCTTCTGTTGAAGCGGGAGCTGCATGTTCAGTTGTCCTGCCAGATTCGTGATGCCTTCGTATAAAGACTCAATAGCAGCAGAAACGCCAGGATTATCCTTTATAGCAGCTACTTCCGAATTAATCCGGTCAATCACTGGCTTATATTCTGTATTTGCAAGTCCTTTTTCCAAAGCGGGCCAGGAAGCATATATAATGAACAATATTGAAATAAAGACAATCAATCGCCTCAAATGTATTTCCTCGCTTTCTGTCTTTGTGATGTTATGGGAAAACGATCCGTGTAATTTCTGTCCAGTTATTTAACAATATATCCACTATCATACAATTAACAAACTAAGATTTTCAAAAAATTAGGCCTTTCCTATTTTTTGCAGCGAAGTCAGATTTTCGAGAATAAATTAAAAATCCCCCTGGTTCCAGGGGGATTTGTTATGCGATTTATCGGATGTGCTTCAACACTTGATCAGATACATAGAAGTCTTTGCCGTTGTAAACATTGATGCCATTTAGTTCTGCTTGGACATCGCGGTTTTTGACACTCACGATAGAGATATTTTTATTTGCCGGCAGTTTGATAGTATGGTTTGACTTTTCTGCTACAAAAACAGGGTTGTTAGGATCAGTTACGTCAATGCGGGTTGTGTAGCCTTTCTTTTCAAATCCTTCTTTTGCGTTAACGTACAGCTTTTGAGTAAGTTGTCCTAAGTCAAAGCCCATAAATTGTGCCATCTTTTTGGCAAGGTCTGTGTTTTCAACCATCCCGAATGGTCTTGATGGTCCATACGAGTAGAGGAATACATCCTCACCAGTGTGTCCGCCCGTAGTGAAGCCAAGATTTGCACGGTTTGAAAGCAGTTTTGACATGTCTGCACCGACATTTTCAGAAGCTTTTAATGCTTGTTCTTCTTCAGCTGTCAGGTTGTCCAATCCGTAAAGTGCAGCAACTTCCTTCATGTTGGAGCGGTCAGATTTCAACTGGCTCACAGCGCCTTCAACTGTCATTTTCGCTTTCTTTAAAGGATCGATATAGGTAGAGACAGGAATTTCTGGATAGTTAGCATTAGTGTTCAAGTTACCCATGGTGATTCCGCTGTTACCGTGGTCAGACACAGCGATGACCATTGTGTTGCCATCTTTTTTCGCAAAGTCAAGTGCTTTCTTCACAGCGTCATCAAATGCCAAAACATCACTGATCATGCCAACTGGGTCGTTGGCATGTGCTGCCCAGTCGACCTTGCTTCCTTCCACAAACAGGAAGAAACCGTCTTTATCCTTATTCAATGTATTGATTGCTTTTTCTGTCATTTCAGCCAGTGTAGGCTCACTTGGTTTTGTCGTCTTGCGGTCGAAGTCGTAGGCAAGCGCGCTAGGTGCAAAGCTTCCCCAAATCTTGTTTGATCCGGAATTTAACAGTTCGTCGCGGGTTTCAACGAAGTCATATTTCTTGTTTTCAAGCACCTTTACAAGGTCTTCGCCATCTTTTCTGGCATTTTTCGTTGTGCCTGGAGACAGGGATTCTTTCCCGCCGCCCAGTACGACATCGATGTTTTGATATACTTGCTGCTCAGCGATATCTCCATAATTGCTTCTATGTGTCACATGGGATGAAAAGCCGGCTGGTGTTGCATGCTGGATTTCAGATGTAGAGATAATCCCGGCTGCCTTGCCTTGTTGTTTTGCACCTTCAAGCACATTTGCAACTGGACGCTGGGCATCTTTTGGATTTACTGGCTGGAGGCCAGGTGAATTAACGACTGCTGGCAGGACACCGATGAACTTATCATTGGATTTATTTCCTGTAGCAAGGGCCGTCGCCGCAGGTGCCGAATCAGTAATAGCAGATTCAGCAGAGTAGGTTCTGACACCGCCTGCAGCCATTTCGTCCAAAGCAAGGTTTCCGCCTTTATACCATCTTGAAAGGGTAGTGGC
Source organism: Bacillus sp. T33-2 (assembly GCF_002860205.1). Classification (GTDB taxonomy): domain Bacteria; phylum Bacillota; class Bacilli; order Bacillales; family Cytobacillaceae; genus T33-2. Next base: position 7,462 of record NZ_PGVB01000052.1, on the reverse strand, counting down.
ACCGGCACTAGTGCCGTCCATAACCATCATGATTACTTTAGTAGGTTTCTTTCTATGATCGTCAGCTTGAACATCTTCCTTTTTGGCAGTAAAACCGAGCGATGCAAAAGCCACTGCGCTGGCAAGTGTAATCCCTGCTACTTTCCTATTAAGTTTGCTCAATGTTTTTCCCTCCACGGATTATTTATCACAACAATTCAAATAATATAGGCACTCTGTTAAGCTATTGTTTTAAAAAGGTTAAAAGAGGGTTTAAAAATGTTACAATTTTGTTAACAATCGCTAAAAATCATGCAAAAAGACCTTTGCTGTGTCGATAAACAGCCTCGAAACCATCGCCAATGTCTTATCTTTGTTATATACAAGATAAAAAAACCTTTCGTCATTAAAGTCCTCTATTTCATACATGTTAATCATATTGCTGTTGAAATATTCTCTCGCTGCAATTTCTGAAATAATCGAGACGCCAATCCCCTGTTTTACAAACTGTATCATGCTCAGGTCATCAGTGTAGGCGATGATATTCATTCGTTCTTTGGATATTCGATGTTTCTTCAGGAACCTCTCAACAAGTGTATTTGTACCAGAGCCGGAGTTCCTCATGATAAACGGATACTTTATGATGTCGTTAACCGTGACCGGGAAGCTGATTTGTTCATCTTTTGAGGCAATCAATACCAGCTTTTCTTTCACGAGAGGAATGTATTGAAGCTTTTCATTTTCATACTTCTCGCCCAACAGTCCCAAATCAACCGAGCCATTTAATACCTTGTCCGCAACAATTTTTGATGAGGACTGGCTCACTCGGAAGGTGACTGAAGGATACTCATCCTTAAATCGTTTGACCATCCCCGGCACGATAAATTGCGCAGGAACAGAACTGGCTGCAATCCGGATCACACCGCGAAACTCGTTTCTACCCTGATTCAGGTCAAGCAAAGCTTCATCCTTTAATAATAGAAGTTTTAATGCCCAATGGTATAAACGTTCTCCATGAGGGGTAAGGATTACCTCCCTGCCGACACGGTCGAAAAGCTGAACCTTTAACATCCTTTCCAACGATTGTATATGTGAACTGACAGTCGACTGGCTTAAAAAGATGTCATCGGCTGCCTTAGAAAAACTTTTATGTTCAACTACTTTAGTGAACACTTGCAATTGATGGAAGTCCATCTTCTTTCCTCCAGTATTGAAAAAATGGATTAGAAGCTATCTATCTTATAGATACTTTGACTCCTCTTAGAATACCATCTTTTTATAATGTAATGGCAATATTATGTTGGCATCCAATATTACGAATGATCATAAGTGCCAGTTTCGCCGTTTGGCTATATAATATGATTGAATGGAATCAAGCCCTCCACAAAAGGAAGGAGGGCTCTGCGTATTATATAGGCTAATAGGAGTGGTCAGGTGAAAAAGCATTCGGTTCGTATCATGATCTACTTTTCCTGGTTATCTTTTCTTTTATTATTATTTGGATTTGGCTGGACAATACAAAATCATTTTTTTGGAGATCCGGCCGAACAGGCAGTAAGGTCCGAACCAGCCAAACAGGAAAAAAGCAGAACAGGGAAAACCATCGTTGCTTTAGGTGACTCCCTCACAAGAGGAACAGGTGACGCAGACGGGAAAGGATATATCGGTTATTTAGTCGATCAGTTGCAGGAAAAATCCAAAGAGAAAATAACTTTGCATAATCTTGGCGTTAAAGGCTACCGGTCGGAACAGCTTCTCAGTCAAGTGAAGGAGTCTGAGATCCAAAGGCAGATTCAGCAGGCTGATGCAATCACGATAACCATCGGGGGCAATGACCTGTTCCAGGGCGGGCAGACCCTGGTCGATCTTAATAATGAAAGGATTTCCGGTCTGAGGCAGCACTACCTTCTTAATTTGGAGAATATTATCGCGGAAGTGCGCGCTCAAAATGGAGAGGCGATGATTTTCTTTGTGGGATTATACAATCCGTTTATCGACCTGAATGACGCGGCAATGACGACGCAGGCAGTAAGGCAGTGGAATTTTGAAACGAGCCAGCTGTTGGACAAGCACCCCCAGACTGTGTTTGTGCCTACGTTTGATCTGTTCCAGCTCAAGGTCAACGATTATTTGTATTCGGACAAATTCCACCCGAATGCGGAAGGGTATAAATTGATTGCGGAACGTGTAGCTTCATTAATAACGTGGTAAGGTTGTGGGGATATGAGTGAAATCACACTTTCAGTAACAGGCGTGCGAAAAGTGATCGGCAAAAGAGAGATCATTAAAGGGCTTGATTTTGATTTAAGGCGTGGAGAAGTTTTTGGCTTTCTGGGGCCTAACGGGGCAGGGAAAACGACCACAATCCGTATGCTGGTAGGCTTGATCAGGCCTACCTCCGGGACAATTGAAATATGTGGCTACAACGTCGAAAACCAGTTTGCAGAAGCGATGGGCCAGCTAGGCTGTATTGTTGAAAACCCGGAATTATACCCCTACCTGACCGGGTGGGAAAACCTTGAGCATTTTGCCAGGATGCTGCCGGAAACTGACCTTGACCATATGAGTGAAGTCGTAAATCTGGTCAGGCTGCAAGAACGGATCCACGACCCGGTAAAAACCTATTCACTTGGTATGAGACAGCGGCTTGGCATCGCCCAGGCACTGTTAGGCAAGCCGAAAGTGTTGATTTTGGATGAGCCGACCAATGGACTGGACCCGATGGGTATCCGGGAAATGCGCAGCTTTATAAGGTTCCTGGCGGAGGAACAGGGACTGACGGTGTTAGTATCAAGCCATCTTCTCAGTGAAATCCAGTTAATGTGTGACCGGGTTGCCATCATTTCAAAGGGAGAGATTATTGAGGTCAACTCGGTAGATAAGCTGTTGGCTTTACAGGAAAGGCTGGTTTGGAACGTTTCTCCAATCGTGAAAGCAAAAAGTATATTGGACGGGCTTACAACAGTGACAGAGGGAAGGGATGGAACGCTTATCACCCCGTATAGCGAAAGCGACGGGGCGTCCTGGAATCGAAGATTGGTGGAACAAGGCGTTGAAGTGAAAGAAATGCACAGGAAGCTCCCTGCCCTTGAGGATCTGTTCCTTGAATTGACAGGAGGGGAATCCGTTGAATAACCTCGTACGAAATGAAATGCTGAAAATTGTCAGAAAGAAAAAAATTCTCATCGTGGGCGCGATTATTGCTGTTCTTGTCGGTATGTTTACATATGCGCAATTAAAAGAAACGGAAAGAATCCGTGAACGATTCGGGTCAGTTGATTGGCGGACAACACTCCAGCAGCAGATCATCGATACTCAAAACCGGCTGGCCAGCAGCGGAATTTCAGAAGAGTGGAAAAGCCAGCTTCAGCTGAGGGTCAAGCAGCAGCAATATTATCTCGACCACGACATCAATCCTGCCGAACCAGGTGCTCCGACCTTCATGCGTACGGTAGCAGAAAACTCAATTACTCTGTTATTGCCATTAATGGTGATGATTGTCGCGGCGGACATCGTTTCTTCTGAACGGAGCGGGGGCACGGTGAAACTGTTGCTCACAAGGCCGGTAAAGCGCTGGAAGGTTTTGATGAGCAAGTATATCGCGCTTGTGCTGTCAGTTTCGACAATTGTCATTCTTTTCGGGCTTCTTTCCTATTTGATCTCCGGCATCGTCTTTGGATATGAGGGCTGGTCCGCCCCGGTCATCACCGGTTTTACCGCTGAAGGCGCGGAACTGGATACAAGAGGGGTGCAAATGATCCCGCAATGGCAATATCTATTGATGGAATTCAGCCTTGTCTGGTTCGTTGCTATCATAGTCGGTACTCTGACCTTCATGCTGTCTGTTTTGGTAAAAAGCACCCCAGCCGGAATGGGAGTGATGCTTGCCGCATTGATTTCCGGCATGATCCTTAGCAACATGGTGTCTTCATGGGAGGCTGCGAAATATCTTTTCATGATCAACCTGAATTTAACCGGATATTTGGCCGGAAGCGCCCCACCAATTGAAGGAATGACCTTAGGTTTCTCACTCGCAGTCCTCGCCATTTGGGGACTGGGCGCTTTGGCTGTTTCATTTGCGAGATTTACAAGGCAGGATATATATTAGACTATAAGGATCTTTCGGAAAAAGTTGAGAATCATGAAAGTACAGAAAGGCTAATGAAAAAGAGCACCCATAAGTTCACAAAGAATTTACGGGTGCACTTTTTATTTAATCTGTGCTGCCATCTTAATTTATCTTTTTCTTATCCTTACTGTAAATTATTAGATTGTAGGGGTCATTACGCACTTCTTTGGTGATTTCATCTGTTAAAATGAAATCCTTAATTTCTTTTTCGATGGTTACGGCAAGTTCTTTAGCGGCGGGATCTGTTGCGTCAATCGTTGTTTTTATTTTAAGCTGCAGTGGATATGGATGGAATGAATAGGAATAAGTTTTAACTTTCAATTCTTTATTTTCCATGAGTCCGCCGCCTATTGTGCTAATGATATTATTTTTTCCCCACCTTATTTCTTGCTCGCGGGCTTTCATATCTATTCTGGTTACTCTTAATCTAAAGTTGTCTCCGTATTCCTTGGAAGTAGAATGCAGCAGATTTTTTAATTCATCTATTCTTTTCTCGGTGTTCGGTACTGCGACATAAATAAACTTCTCGATTTTATTAATCCGCACTTGAATGGGAAATGCCGTTTCATAGTTGTTTATCTTTAATTGTTCCAGGATTTTCTTTTCGAGCTCCTGGCTGTCCTTTGTATACTTTTTATCCTCAGGAGTTTCTACATAATCAATTTGTCTTTCAATATGTCTTTTTACTTCAATATCAAACTTCCCCAAATTGTTCGCTTGTAATGCCGCATTGATATTTTTTTCAATATCGTCTTTTATTTTATTAAAATCCTCTTTGGTACCAGATACACCCAGTGTCAATTCTTTCTCTGGCACTGATACATCAAACGTAACCAATTTATATCCTTTATCATTTGCTGCATCGGAAATCACATCAGAAATCGCATATTTATACTCTTCCTGCTTGACAAATAAGCTGAGATAAGGAATTTTTGCCGCGACCTTGGCTATTCCCGGTGAAATATAGGACGATCCAATAAAAAGGATCACTAACGCTGCAGCAGTTACACTCGTATAGGCTAATTTTTTCATGCTGCTACTGCGGCGTCTTGTTTTCATTTCGTTTTTGTATTGATTTCCTTTCACTGCTTCCAGGACATGTTTTCTATGTTTTTCTTCAAATCGGACGTTGGCAGCCTCAGGGTACTTCAGCTTATTTCCCATGGATATTCTCCCCCTCAAATAAATTTTTTAAAGAATTTCTGGCGCGGTGGAGTCTTGTCTTCACTGTATTTGAATTAATATTTAAAAGTTCAGTAATTTCACTGATAGGTAATTCTTCATAGTAATACAGGATTATGACTTCTCGTAGCTTGAGAGGAAGGTTCAAAACCTTTTCAAAGATAATTTCCTTTTCTTCTCTGTCAATTAGGGGCGACTCGGTTGGTGGTGTACCACCAGCCAACAATGAACCAAAATAATCTTTATATGAAATATTCTTGAATGACCAGCTTTTTATATGGTCTTTACACTTATTCACTGTTATTCGATAAAGCCATGTTTTATATGCTGCCTTCTTTTGGAACTTATCCAGATTTTGATAGCAGCTGATGAATACCTCCTGTGATATATCCTCCGCTAGCTGTTTCTGTTTGATATATGTGTAAGCAAGCCTTATTACCATATCTCCATACTCTTCCATTAAACAAACAAGCAGTTCCTCTTTTGTTGAAAGATTGTTATCATTGAGAGATGAGTTTTCTTTCAGTTTCTTTGCGTGCATTTATATCCTCCTCTCAATCTCAAACGTTAGACGAAGCTACCCCATCATAGGTTCCATAATTATTTTGATTCTATAAAGTTTCCTCCAGATGAAGAAAGATCAATCATGTTTTTAACACCAAGTAGCAGGCAAAATCATTGCAATGTTTCAGCGGTTTGATTTATATATATTTAGTTGGTTTTTGGCGGATAATAACAAGCGGCTGTCTGATCAGGAATTAACAAAAACAACAAACAGGGAGGAATACAGCATGAATCCAAAATACAGTCCTTTATTTGAATCCTTCACTTTCCCAAATGGAGTGGGGCTGCAGAATCGAATGATCATGGCACCGATGACGAATTTTTCATCCAATCCCGATGGAACTGTCACGGATGCTGAGGTCGACTATTATGTACGCCGGTCAAAAGGCGTCAGCATGGTAATCACGGCTTGTACATATGTAACACGGAATGGGAAAGGCTTCCACGGCGAATTTGGGGCAAGCACTGATGACATGATTCCAAGTCTGAACAGGCTGGCTGCGGCGATTAAAGAGGAAGGGGCAAAAGCCATTCTGCAAATTTTTCATGGCGGTCGGGAGTGCCCGCCTGAATTGGTTCCTGACGGGGGCATTGTCAGTGCAAGTGCCGTCCCTTCAGAACAAGGCAGCGGGAAAGTACCCCGTGCGTTATCAGACGATGAGATCGAATCAATTATAGATGATTTTGGCGAAGCTACCCGGAGGGCAATCGAAGCTGGATATGACGGGGTTGAGATCCATGGCGCGAACGGTTATCTCATCCAGCAGTTCTTCTCGCCACATTCCAACCGCCGTGAGGATCGCTGGGGAGGAAGCCTCGAAAAACGGCTGACATTCCCGCTTGCGGTTGTCGAAGAAGTACAAAAAGCAGTCAGGGAGCATGCACGGGATCCATTTATCGTTGGCTATCGGTTTTCCCCCGAGGAACCTACCACACCGGGAATTACGATGGCTGATACGTTACAATTGGTGGATGCCCTTGCAGACAAAAATTTGGATTATCTGCACGTATCACTGAATGATTTTTGGTCAACCCCAAGGAGGGGTGTAGAAGATAAGCGTTCCAGGATGGAAATCATTCAGGAGCGGGTTGGGGACAAGGTGCCTTTAATCGGTGTTGGATCGATTCTTACTGCAGAGGATGCTCTAAAAGCATTTCAAACAGGCGTGCCATTGATTGCCTTGGGGCGTGAAATCATCATTGACCCTGATTGGGTTGAAAAAGTGCAGCACGGCAGAGAAGCGGAAATCGAAACGAAGATTGATAAAAACGCGCAGGAGCGCCTGGTTGTGCCCGATCCGCTTTGGCAGGCAATCATTCATACACCTGGATGGTTTCCAGGAGTGGAATAGAGATCTCTTTGTATATATGGATACTGAAAGTGGAACGGAAGGGCCGAGAGGTGTTCTAATGGAGGTTATTGGCGAGCGATAATGAATCGGATGAATTAAAAGTGTCCCAATTGAGGTTATTGGTGCGCGAAAATGAATCGGAACAATGAACGGGGTAGGCAATAAGGGCGGTACAAAAGTGTATGCTTTTGGGCGAGACTGCTGAAAAAGTCTTAATATGTCTTCGTGATTAAAAGGAAGAGGGATCTCTTCCTTT
>NZ_PGVB01000051.1 GCF_002860205.1 Bacillus sp. T33-2 | reverse complement strand
CCTCAAAACGTAAAATACGAAAAAAAGATTAGGGAAAGTTCAAACTCATCCCCTAATCTTTTTTAATTTCATTGCAGTAAATTTAAAGGCTTATATTTTCAGCAGTCTCCATTAAACCTGTCTTCTTTTTTTGCTGTAAACATTCGCAAACCAGAACGAAAACGCCAACCCTACGGCGAAAGCGGCAGCCGCGCCGGCCCACTCTCCTTTTATGAGCAGCGCGGCCGCAAAAAATCCTGACTGGATATACAGCACCAATGATAACAGCCTGGTGAACGCTCTCTCCCTGGCCGTGCCTGTGACCGGGTACAGCTCAGGCCATAGCTTGTTCTGATGGTGGTTCCAGAGCGGAAGCAGCTGAAAGCCGGTTAAGTAAAGGAACAACAAAGTGAACAAAAGCTGCCCCGGGCCATAGGACAGGAAATAGAGCGCCAGTGCTCCAATAAATGTCAGCCTTATGAAAAGTCCGCTATAATCCCCAGCACGGAGGAATGTCCTTGCATAAATATGTGAATAGGTGCCTTCCTGGCTGAAAGGGATTCTGTGCAGCAGCCAGTCCATCCATCTCCGCCGCTTAATCCGGTCCTTAAGCCTGGGAACATCCGTAAATAAATTTGCCACACGGTAAAATGCATTCATCCGCTTTTCTTCCTGGTCTATTAATAATTCCCATTTTAGCCCCTTTTCATGGACCTGGGCGCGGTAATACAGAAGCAAAAACACCATTGGAAGCGCACAGGCAACGGTCAGCCAGATTGCTGCTCCTGAAAACAACAAATATAAAAACACGGAATTAATCAAGAACCGGATGATCATATCGGTTACATGTACGCTTATTTCAATGTAGTACAAGACCTTCCAGCTGACAACAAGATTCAGAGCCTTTAAAATGATCAAAGCAGACAAAAATAGAAAGAATGACCGGAAAGCGCCCCCGCATACCTGCACATACAGCGGCATCAAAACTGCAAGGACCATGAGCAGCAAATACGATTGAATGGCCAGGCTAAAAATGATTGACCTTCTAAAATAGCTTCCCAGCCGGGTTTCAAGGGGCAGCAAGAAGATTTTATCAGCTTCTATCAAGAAAGTGTTGATTGGACTGTATGCAAGCAAAACTCCAAGTGCCCCGGCCATTATCAGGGCAGCAGGGAACTCTGGTCCAAGGGTTTTGATCCATTCCTGATAATAATATGCAGCCGTCCCAATCAGGAATAAAAATACAATGACAAGATGTCCATTGAAAATGTAACGCATATACCGCCCTGTATCTTTCACAAATCGGCTGAATCTCTCTCTCCAGAGTGCATTTGCATCAAACATGATCTTCTTCCTTTGTCAGTTGGATATAAAGATCGTCCAGTGTGGCTCCCGGCATGGAAAACTGCCGCCTGAGATCATCTAGGGTTCCGTTTGCCCGAACTGCCCCTTCATGCAAAATAATGAATCTGTCACAGTACCTTTCGGCAGTGGCAAGAATATGGGTCGACATCAGGATCCCCGCACCGTTCTCCTTCATTTTTTTCATAAGGTCCAAAAGGGATTGTATTCCGAGCGGATCAAGCCCCACGAACGGCTCATCAACAATGTACAGCGCCGGCTGTACAAGGAAGGCGCACATAATCATCACCTTTTGTTTCATTCCTTTGGAAAAATGGGCCGGAAACCATTTAAGCCGCTTTTTCATCCGGAATTCGTCCAGCAAGGCGGACACCCTCGTTTCGTATGTCTGTTCATCGAGCCCGTATGCCATTGCCGTAATTTTCAAGTGTTCCTCGAGGGTCAATTCATCGTACAGGATAGGGGTTTCCGGGACAAATGTAAATTGCTTGCGATATAGTTCCTTTTCTTCCTTAAAAAGGCGGCCGTTGATTTTTATCTCACCCTTATGGGGTTCCATCAGCCCGATTACATGTTTGATTGTCGTGCTCTTGCCCGCACCGTTCAAGCCGATCAAGCCGACAATTTCCTGTTCATTCACGTCGAAGGAAACATTTTTCAATACCGGGTTTCGCGTATATCCCCCGGTAAGATTATTTATTTCTAATAAAGCCATCACACATCCTCCAAATTGGATTTCACTCCTATATTATCACAAATGACATGTCCGTTTTCCACTTCAGACAATCGCGCCCTTGCGACCAGACTGGCACAAAAAAATAAATAATAAGAACGTCTTTTGGACAATCTATTTAGCGGAGGGGAAAACATCCAACAATCGGAATGAGGTGTCTGTAAAAGACATATAATTCGATTTCAAAGCTTCCAACCGTTCATCTAAGTGGATGGTTGCATTGCAATATGTGCAAATGCTAACCTTTCCGTTCTTGCGTCACCCCACATTTTGAAATGAGGTGTGTGTCAAAGATCATAGCCGCTTTATACGTTGTGAAACCTATAAAGATTACAGGAGATGGTCAGCTTGAACACAGGTCCTTTCTGACACATCATTTAAAGCAAATGATGTGTGCACAAACGGAGCCTGCTTAGACTAAAATGCCCAGAAGCAGCTTTTCCCCTCCAGGACAGGATTCTCCGGAATCCTGTCTTTCTTTATTCGCTGATTGCTTTATGCTGCAACATTAATTGTGATAAAATACCAGAAAGGTCTTAAATTGAAAGGGTGTAAGCAATGAGCGACTGTATTTTTTGTAAAATCATTAACGGTGACATCCCTGCTGCCAAGGTTTTTGAAAATGAGCATGTGCTGGCATTCCTCGATATCAGCCAGGTCACGAAAGGGCATACCCTGATGATTCCCAAAGTACATAAAGAAAACATATTTGAGCTGACCGAAGACGTCGCGGCCAATCTGTTCAAGGCGGTCCCTGCTGTCGCAAATGCCATCAGGTCAGCTTTTAATCCCATTGGCATGAATATTCTTAACAACAACGGAGAGGCGGCCGGCCAAACCGTGTTCCACTACCATATCCACCTGCTTCCGCGTTACGGAACGGATGACGGTTTTGGGGCTGTATGGAAAACAAATAATGACCGATACACCTTAGAGGATTACCAAAACATGGCTTCTGAAATTAACAGGCATTTATAGCTTCTGCATACAAGCAGAAGTTTTTTTATATAGAAAAGTTCACAATTATCTGCTAACATTATTTTTAATTTTAATTCGTTAATGCGTTACTGTAACTTTGAATTACGGGGGGATACTGATGAATCGTGCATTAAATTTCAATGCAGGGCCTGCTGCTTTGCCTGAGGCTGTCCTTGAAAGGGCGCAAAAGGAATGGATCAATTTTAACGGAACAGGCATGGCTGTAATGGAGCTCAGCCACCGAAGCAAGGAGTATCAAGCCATACAGGAAAGGGCGCAGAATCTTTTCCGAAAGCTGCTTGATGTTCCTGACACATACGAGGTTTTGTTTTTGCAGGGAGGGGCAAGCCTGCAGTTTACAATGGTGCCGATGAATCTTCTTGACAGGGAAACCACAGGGTATTATGTGTTGACAGGCGTCTGGTCGGAGAAAGCATTGTCCGAGGCTGAAAAAATCGGTAACGCATCTGTCTGTGCCTCTGGGAAAGATAGCAACTATAAAATAATTCCCGATGTGAAATCCATACATACAGGAGATGATGCTGCATACCTCCACATCACCAGCAACAACACGATTTTCGGGACACAGTGGCATGAAACTCCTGAAGTTTCGGGTGCACCCCTCGTTGCGGATATGTCCAGTGATATTTTAAGCAGGCCAGTCGACATCAGCAAGTATGGATTGATTTATGCCGGTGCCCAAAAAAACCTTGGGCCCTCAGGTGTCACGGTCGTCGTGATCGATAAAGAACTTCTGAAGCGTTCAAAGGAATCGCTCCCGATCATGCTGAATTATGCGACGCATGCTAAAAACAGCTCACTCTATAATACGCCGCCCACGCTGGCTGTCTATCTGCTCATGCTTGTGCTTGAATGGGCGGAAGAAATGGGCGGAGCCGTTGCTTTAGAAAAGATGAACAAAGAAAAGGCGGCGCTCCTCTACAATGAAATTGATGAGAGCGGCGGCTTTTACAAAGGGCACGCGGACAAGAGCAGCCGTTCCTTGATGAATGTTACTTTCACCCTTGAAAAAACGGAAGCCGAAGCAGCATTCCTATCCAAAGCAAAGGAGCATGGCTTTATCGGTCTTAACGGCCACAGGTCTGTCGGAGGATGCCGGGCGTCCATATACAATGCAGTCCCTATCCAGCACGTGGAAAAACTGGCCCAGTTCATGCGTGAATTCAGATTACGCTATTGACAGAATTTAATGCTTTATCAAAAGGAAAATTATGATATAATGATAGCAACCTTTTCGCTGCAGGCGACAGCGCACTGCAGGAGAAGCAAAAGTTTAGCTAGATTAGCAGAGGAGAGAAGAGAAATGAATACGAAGAATCTTGTTGCACTTTCACTATTGGTGGGAATAGGTGCAGTACTGCATGCAGTTGTACCAGGTATCATCATGGGCATGAAGCCTGACATGATGCTGACGATGATGTTTTTGGGAATCATCCTTTTCCCTGACAAAAAGAGTGTTTTTCTAATCGGAGCCGTTACTGGGCTGATTTCTGCATTGACCACAACCTTCCCGGCTGGGCAAATCCCAAATATTATTGACAAAATCGCAACAGCACTTATTTTTTTTGGATTGTTTCTGGCTATCAAAAAGTTCCGTTTTTCAGTCGTAAGTGCCGCCGTTCTGACAGCGGTCGGTACCATCATTTCCGGGATTGTGTTCCTTGGTTCAGCCTACTTTATTGCCGGGCTTCCTGGTCCGTTTGTCGCCTTGTTTGCAGGGGTTGTACTTCCGGCAACTGCATTTAACACTGTATTTATGGTAATTTTATACCCAGTGGCAGCATCTATTTTCAAACGCACCAAACTTGTGGAAGCTAATTAATGTCAACATAAAAAGAACCCTATAAATTTGGGTTCTTTTTTTCTTGCCAAAAACGGCATTGTTGGCTTGGTATGCCTGTCTCAAATACAATAGAAAAATCTGTGCTCATTTCAATGTATGCCCTCGTTCATCAACCCAGCAAGGAAAACAGAAGTCCGGCTAAAAAAAGGACCGCTCCACCGATTGCGAACACTCCTGCCCTCTTTTTCAGAAGTTTTTTTGGAGGATAGATCCCCGGCTTCCGGGACGCCAGGAAAAAGTTGATCGATCCGATAAACAGTAAGATGCTCACTCCAAATATGATCCCGACCATTTTTGCCCCCTTCTCTCCCATAAGCTTTAACCGCATATTCAATTCATATGCCTTTCATTTTCCTGCTATGAAGCTTTAACGGTTTATTTCTCTTATTTTAGGAAAAATAATCGTATAGCCATTTTTGCCATGAATCTTGTTTTATCCAGGATTTCTTCACCAAAAAGGAATTTTCGCTTCGGATGAAGAAATCTTATAGAAAAAGAAATATGAGGTGAACGTTATGAAAGCAAAAAGTGTGTTGATGGGGCTTATTGCCGGCGGAGCAGCAGCCGGGATTATTACCCTTTTGACAGCACCAGCATCCGGACGCGAAACAAGACGGAATTTAAAAGCTCACAAGGATGAGGTTATGGGACATTTGAAAGATGTGAAGGACAGTGTCATCGAATTAAAAAATACCGTTTCCACTGCTACGAAAGAAGGAAAATCAGGGATCAACACATTTGTCCACGATTTGAAGCTTGCAATTTACGAATGGAAATTAAGCACTGATTCAAATAAAGCGGAGCTTCAAAAAGATATAATGGAAATCGAACATGCCATCCAGGAGCTTGAATCCGAACTTTCCCCAACTGCCAAGCAATAGATCAAAGCCTTCCTCCTCCACTTCATGAGGGCGAGGAAGGTTTTTTTCTCGATTTTTTCAGATGGTAATATATTATTAAAATAGTTGTTTTTCAAAAAAAAGGAATAATCACCTGAAAACAGAATACTTAATATAATTTCACAAAATTTTGTAAATTTATATCTTTATTAATTTTTGTTTTATTGGCATAATGAAAATAGAATCAAAAAAGTAGGTGAAAATGGGGATGTCGGAGAAAAATTATTCAATGAAGGAAGCGATGCTGTTTAGCCAGAGAATCGCCCAATTAAGCAAAGCCCTTTGGAAGTCCATTGAAAAGGACTGGCAGCAATGGATTAAACCATATGATTTAAATATCAATGAACACCATATTTTGTGGATTGCTTACCATTTGAACGGTGCTTCCATTTCGGACGTTGCCAAATTCGGTGTGATGCACGTTTCCACAGCTTTTAACTTCTCGAAGAAGCTGGAGGAAAGAGGATTTCTCAAATTTTCAAAAAAAGAAACTGATAAAAGAAACACCTATGTCCAGCTTACAAAACAGGGTGAAGAAGTATTACTGGACCTGATGGAAAACTATGACCCTCATAAAAACGCAGCATTTTCCGGGGCCATGCCTTTACGTGAACTATATGGGAAATTTCCTGACGTCATTGAAATCATGGCGATTGTGCGCAATATTTATGGCGATGATTTTATGGAGATATTTGAAAAATCTTTTGCTAATATCGAAAGCAAATTTACTGAAGACGACGGCAGATTGCGTAAAAAAGACCCCGCTAAAAAAGAGTATGCATAGGATCAGACATATTTTTTGAATTCGGTCATCAGCGGCATGAAAATTCCCTGATCGAACATGGCATGAACCGTTTCTTTGGGCTGTAGCTTATGTCTGATTGCATCGGTAAATTCTTCGAAAAGCGGATGAAAATGAACAAAACCTTCCGCTTTCTGTTCTTCCAATTCTATGCTCAATTTCTCACATAGTTCATTTATTACTGTCAGTTCCTTCTCGGTAACAGCCTTCTGAATAATCAATTTATTAAACTTGTCTTTATTGCCGGAGATCATCTGTAAGAGCAGCTTTTGATGAAATTCCAGCATGGCGATTTTTTCTGCCAGTTTTTCCAGTCCCATGTTCATCCCTCTTCCGCGTCCCCTCATTCTTTTCTATTAGTATAAACTGGCAATAATGATCTGGAAATGGTTTATCGGATTTCCTGGAAATTTTCTTTTTCAAGAAGTACGTTCATCTTCATGCTGCTTATTAAGGAGAAGCTGTCCTGGCTTTTTTAACTCCCAAAAAACTATCTTTTTTATAAAATATTTGATATTGTATTTAACATAATAATTACGCAAAGGGAGGGAATCTTAGATGATCTCCATTTTTATTTTGTTTATCATTTTTGCCATTTTTATATTATTTTACATAAATAAAATGACAAATTCCCTATGTATTCAAAAAGAAATACCGGAGGAACGCCAAGCAAAAATTTTCCACACTATCAATATATTAGTGACGATCCTGCTTGTATCATCCTATATTGAAATTTTATTTGCATAAAGTACATAGCTAAAGCGGTGGGGATAATCCCCGCCGCTTTATTAACGGTTTCACTCTGCGAGGGCTGCCCCTGAATTTTTTTTCTGATCCAGATTTGAACCCCGAACCTATACATTTACACTTTTATAGCCAAGCCGCTCCGATGATGACTAACAAAATAAAGAGGACAACAAGTAATGCAAATCCTCCGCCATACCATCCTGGTGATCCGGACATATTTATCCTCCTTCCTCTTAAGGCCGCTGCCCATTAATTAACACCAAGCTGCGCCAACAATTACCAACAGGATGAATAATACGACAATCAAAGCAAAACCAGCGCCATATCCTGCACCCATACTAACACCTCCTTCACGAGTTGTTAGAATATCCTATTCACTTCCCGGGGGCGGGGCATAGACAAATATCCCGAAAGGGCCAGATTTTGTTGTTCTTAGCAATAAGAAGCTCCAACAATAATCAACAGAATGAACAACACAACAATCAGCGCAAAACCAGAATGATATCCGGCCAAAGCAAATACCTCCCTTTTTTACTTATCGACATATAATATGAACGCTTTTTTTAACTGCTTGGATGTTTGCCCAATCTATGTATATTAAAAATTACCTGAAAGAATCTTTTTATTCTCAGCGCCATTTATGTTATAGTAATGGTTGTGGGTTGGATAGCCACTAGAAATTTCTGTTAGGAGATGTTCAGCATGAAAAAATGGATCATATCCCTTTCTCTTGCAGCCGGGGTATTAAGTTTAAGTGCATGTAATGGCAATAATGGAAGTTCAGATATCGTTGTTAAGTCTGATGCAGGCAACATTACGAAGGACGATCTATATGAATCAATGAAGGATCAAGTCGGGGAACAGGCGCTTCAGGAGCTTCTGTACAAAAAAGTACTTTCCAAGAAATATACAGTGACTGATGAGGAACTGGACCAAAAAGTACAAGATTTAAAGACCGAGCTTGGAGCCAATTTTGACATGGTGCTTCAGCAAAACCAAATTGCCGACGAAAAACAATTAAAGAAACTTCTTAAAGACCAGCTTTTAATGGAAAAGGCTGCGATGAAGGATGTCAAAGTATCCGAAGAAGAAGTGAAAAAAGCTTATGATGAGTATAAACCGCAAATAAGGGCAAGCCATATTCTTGTCGAGGACGAAAATAAAGCTAAAGAAGTAAAACAAAAGCTTGATGGCGGAGCTAATTTTGAAGATCTAGCAAAAGAATATTCCACTGACAAGGTATCTGCCGAAAAAGGCGGCGACCTGGACTTCTTTGGCCCTGGAGCAATGGTGCCTGAATTCGAGAATGCAGCATATGCCCTTGAAGTAAATCAAGTCAGTGAGCCTGTCAAGTCTGAACACGGCTGGCACATCATTAAAGTGACTGAGAAAAAAGAAAAAGAATCCTATGAAAAAATGAAGGACAAGCTGGAATACGATGCGAAGCTTGCAAAGATTGACCCAACTAAAATGCAGGAAGCCCTGCAGCGTGAGTTGAAAGCTGCGGATGTGGAAATCAAGGACAAAGACCTTAAAGGAATCCTTGATACAAAATCAGCGTCTAAATAATAGACAAAAAGGGTTCCGGACAACCGGAACCCTCTTTTCTCATGAGCCAAAAGACTTCTGCCTCTCTTCTCTTTCCCTTTCAAGCCGTTTGATATAAATTTCCCCTTCACGTTCTATGCTTTCCATTTCCAGCTGTCTTTCTTCCTTCCCGGTTTTCACCGCCATATAGGCGCTGATAAGTATTCCGGCAGCAACAGCAAAAACCCAGATTGGCAATGTCATATATCTCCCTCCCAGCTTAAAGGTTGTCCCAGTAATCTTTTAGTAAATATTATGCAGACATTTAGGAAACATGCCTCCCGGACTGGGAAATCTTTTAAATGGCAAAAAAAAGAATGCCTTCGGAACTCTGGCATTCTTTTTCTATTAAACTATTATTTATGAAATGTCGGCTTGTAGAACGACCGGTTGTCAAGGGCGAACACCCGCTCCGTAAATTCCCCAGGTTTGACTCTGTTTAACGCCCTGTCCATCATATTCATTTTAGCATCAAGATTATCGATATAATGGAGTATCTCAGCTTCCTTGATAAGCGGAGGCTTTGGGCTTCCCCATTCTGCTTTGCCATGGTGGGACAAAACCAGATGCTGCAGGACAATTACCTCTTCACTGTCAATGCCCAGTTCATCTGCTGCTTTTCCAATCTCATTTATCATGATCGTTATATGCCCCAGCAAATTGCCCTCAAGAGTATAGGAAGCGGCAACAGGACCTGACAGTTCCAAAACTTTCCCGAGGTCGTGGAGAATGATCCCGGCATAAAGCAAATCCCTGTCCAGGCTTGGATATAGGCTTGAAATGGATTTAGCCAGGTCAAGCATGCATACTACATGATATGACAGCCCTGACACGAACTCATGATGGTTTTTTGTCGCTGCCGGAAACTCATAAAATGCTTGCTGGTGCTTCTTTAATAAATGCCGTGTAATTCTCTGCAGGTTCGGGTTTTTCATATCAAATATGTACTGTGTAATTTTACTGGCCATTTCATCCTGCCCGATCGGGGCAGTTTCTAAAAAATCCCCTACTTGGACAGAATCGGCGACAGACGCCGGCCTGATCTGCCTGATCTTGAGCTGGTTCCTGCCCCTGTAGTTCTGGATGTCACCCAGTACCTTGACGATATTCTCCGCACTGTACCTGGCTTCATCCCCCTCGGATACGTCCCACAGCTTCGCTTCAATATCTCCGGTTTTATCCTGTAAAATCAAAGTCAAAAACGGCTTGCCATTGCTGGCTATGCCTTTCGATGACTGTTTTATCAACAAAAACAGCTCTACCTGCTCCCCGACATCATATTGAAGAATTCCTTTATTCATGAACTGCCACTCCTTCCCATGACATAGTATATCATAACTTTGTGCTGCCGTTTTGGCGTTATATAACTGGACTTACTTGGCCAGGCTGGCGTTTTTCCCCTCAAGGTTGTACACTTCGTCGCTATGAAAGTTTTCAAGCAGGTGCCGGTGGCAGGTAAAAAACAATACCTGGTTGTCTGAAAACTTGCGCAACAGTTCCATGATCCTCCGCGTCCTTTTGTGGTCAAAATTAACGAAGCTGTCATCAATGATGACCGGCAGCTTAAAATGGTCATACAGCGTGACCGCAAGTGCCAGCCTCAATGAAACATACACTTGCTCGGCGGTTGCCTGGCTCAGTTCGTTTGCCTCAAACAGAATGTGATCCTTTCTTTCTATCAAAAAACCGCTTCCCGATCCATCGGGGAGTATCCTCACATAATTCCCGCCAGTCATGTGCACGAGGAATTCCTGTGCTTTGGCAAGCATTTTCGGCATCCGTTCGGCTTTGTACCTTTCTATCGTTTTCGCCAGCAAATCACGGGCAATGGCATATTTTGCCCATACTCTTGCTTCCTCGTCAAACTCATGCTTTTTTTGTTTGTACCGGTGCAGGAGATCACCATGCAGTCCTCCCTCTTCAAGAACCGCAGCCTGGTGTTTTACTGATGCCAGCCTGTCCAGTGCGGCTGCAAGCTGGTTCTTGTTGTCGTCCATCAACTTTTCAAGCTCGGTTAATTGTTGTTGAGGCAGTTCCCCGGACAGGATTTTTATCCTTTCCTCGTCAGTGACCCTGGCAGCTTGCAGATGGTATGCGAGGCTTGCGAGCTGCTCCTTCCATTTTTTCTGCTGTTCTGCTTTCCCCGCCTGCACCCGGTAGGAATTCTCATCCTCCACAAAAGACACTTGAAACAACTTTACCTTTTCATTCTGCAAATGTGATTTTTCTGCTTCCAGCCTTCCCAGTTCGTCTTCAAGCTCACTGAACCTGAGGCTAATGTCACGGAATCTTGCATGGCGGTCAATCTCTTCCCGCAATTTTTTTCTTAAAAAGGCTGCTGTTTCCATAATCGAGAGGCCAGTATTTTGCAAAAACCTCTCAGCAAGCTCTGTAAATGCCGTAAGCAATGATTTTGCTTCTGATTCTGAAGCAGCAATTCTTTCTTTTATCCTGATTCGTTCCCGGAACAGCTCCTTCTGTTTTTCCAACAGCAAAAACGATTCGAATATCCGTCCCGGGCTTGCGTCTTCCGTCAGCCCGATTTTATCCGCCAGGCTGCGCTGTTTTTCCAGCAGGGAAGAGTATTGAAGCTCCCATTTTTCAAACTGGCCGATCACTTTTTCATAACGTTTGTATTGCTGTTGAACCTTTGACGTCAATGAATTGTAATCATTACGAATCCGGTCATCTTCGGCGATGGCTGCCATAATTGCCTCAACATCATGCCCAGTATATGAGTTTATAGTTTTTGCAAGCTCGCCTGCTTTTTTTGTGAGTTCTTCCAGGTCCTGTTCCCAGGATTTTAACGGCCTTTTAACCCTTGCTCTGAGGTAAAATATACTCAGCAGGATCATCCCGGCCAGACCGGATGCCCACGCTGGCCATTGATCCAAAAGGAAACCAGCGAGAACGAGGGCTGCAAAAACGGTGGCAAGAAGGGCAAATTGAATCATTTCATTTTTGCGATGCTGTTTTTCGCGTTCAGCGTTGGACTTTGCAGCGGTGATTTGCTTTTGGATCTGTTCCAGCTCTGACTGCATCAATTCTTTGTTGGCTAAAACCGCCGTCTGTTTTTCCATTTCACTCCTGGCTTGCTGGTCCAGAAGCCGCTGCTTTAGTTTTTGTGCGGATTGTTCAAGTGCTTCCAGCTCGGCTTTTTCCTCATTGAAACTATCTTCGAGATCCTGCTTCTTGCCAGTTAACCGCTGCAGCTCCCGCTGAATTTCTTCAGCCTGCTCTCTGATGAAGACACTCGTATTGACAGCAGCAATCGTCTGTTCGTCGAAGTCAGCATGCAGGCTGTCATTGATGCTGTCTATCTCTTCGTTAATTTCTTCCAGACTGATTTTCCACTGGGTGACATTTTGCCTTTGCTGCTCGTAGACGGGGATCCGCTCCAACTGGGAAGTAATCTGTGCTTCCATATTAAGCAATTCAAAGTCTGGTTTCCCTGCTTCGGCTTCTTTTCGAAGCAATGCAAGCCTTTCTTTACCGGACATGAGTTTTGCCTCAAATGGTTTGAGAAGCTGTTCTATTTGTTCGAGGCGGTTGATCCCATCAGGCGGAAATGGCACTTCACCCAATTCGTGCAGCTGGCTTTTCAGGTGCGCCTCCTCAAGAATGATCGGTTGAATCCTGCTTAATTCTTTCAGCCTGGAAGCCTTTTTTTGCAGTTCGGACGCTTCCATATGTAAATCTGACACTTTCTTTTCAAGCGAATCCTTCTCAGTTTGAAGGAGATAATACAGGTCATTTTGCTGTTCGGTTTTCTTTAAGCTCGCATGGAGCTCGCGAAGCTCCTTCAATTTTTCATTCAAAACGGGTTTTTTGCCGTTAGGCTTAAAACGCTGTTCCATTTCTTTCAGCAACACGTTTTCCGCACTGAAAAGGCTGTCTGTCCCAATTGTCCCGGCAGAAAACAGGTATCTGCCCAAGTCTTCACCCTTGATGTTTTGGACATTTTGCAGCCCATGGATATTAAATGAAAAAATCGCCTGGTAGATGCCTTTATCAATCCCTGAAAGCAATTTCTTTAATAATTCCTCTCCCCCAAACGTCCCGTCCTCAAGAATGACTGTCACGTCCCCGGCCGCCTTCCCTTTGATCCTCTCGATCGAAACAATGCCGTACCCGGGGAAAAATGCTTTCAGCAATCCTCCATATTTGGATTGCTTTTTCGGTTCATAGCGCAGCTCTGACTGCTGACGGGTCGGAAAGCCGAACAAAATACTGTGGATGAACGACATGATGGTCGATTTCCCAGCTTCATTTTCACCATAGATTACTTGTAAATCGAGCATCCCAGTCATTTTAAAGTTTTCTAGCTTACCGTATCCATATATATGCAATTCCGTTATTTTCATACTGTCTCCTCCTTCCCAAGCATTTTATTTTTCAGAAGGAGTTTAAGGAGCAGCTTTTCAGCGTCCGATAGCAGCATCTGCTCTTCTTCTTCCGTGATCCTCTCAAGGTACCTCCGGGCCGAATGATGATTGAATAACGGGGATAGAGCCTGGCCAGCTTCCTGGTATCCATCAATGGCAGCAAACATCTCCTCAAAAAAATCCCCCTGTGCCATAAGCTGTTCCCTTGTTGCGGTGTATGCTTCGGTGTAGGACAAGTTGAAAAGCCACACGAACGATTCTTCATCATTCTCTTCCTCCTGAAGGATGTCAAGGAGTTCAGCAGGACCCGAATGGGCAAGAAGACTGCTTTGAGCCAGATTCATATTTTCGATCTGTAATGACAACAGCACTCCCTTCCCCTCAATCCGCGCTGCTTCAACCGCAGTTTTGCATAGTTGGTAAAGGTCATGAAACGCAGACACTGATGACCCATCGATTTTCACGTCCCTCCAAATGACATCAGCTGTTTCAACAAAATTCACGGAAGCTCCGGCCTCCGTCAAGCCCACTAAATAGCAGCCCTTCTCACCGGACTCCTTTTTGTTCCGGCCCTGCGGGTTTCCAGGATAAAGCGCAGGTGGTTCTGTCGAAATCACGGATCTTTTATGGATATGTCCAAGCGCCCAATAGTCGAACTGCCTGGCAGCAAGGTCTGCAACCCCAAACGGGGCATAGTTCCCATGCTCCTTCGCACCGTCTGCATTGCCATGGAGGATGCCGATATGATAATCAGCGCCTTCCTTTTTTTCATATCTTTCAATCCAGCGCCCTGTCACATGCCTTTCGGGGTAGCTGAATCCATACAGGTGGACGGTGGAGCCGGCGCCCGTTTTCACTGTTTTCACTTCCACTTTGTCCCGGAATACATGGACATTGCCAGGGTATTTCATCTGTGCCCAGGAACCACCAAGATGGTCATGGTTTCCATGGATGACATACACAGGGATGCCATTGTCGCACAGCCTGTCCATTTCCCTTTTAAACCGTGCCTGGGCACGGAGGCTCCGATCCTCCCCGTCAAAAATATCACCAGCAATAATGACGAAGTCCACCTGATGCCGGATCGCTGCTTCAGTGATATTTTCAAGTGCCTTGAATGTGCTTTCCTGCAGCCGTTTAAAAATATGGCCCGGCAAGTTCTTCAATCCAACCATCGGGCTGTCAAGATGGAGGTCAGCCGTATGTAAAAAAGTTACCTGTCCCATAGCAAAAATCCTTTCAACCGTCTTTTTCTTTATTTTAGCACTAGGGGAAACCGAATGCCCGTTCTTGTTTTTTCTAAAAATAATAAAGGATGGCCCGCACTCAGGGCCACCCTCTGACTTGATTATACGTTTTTAGTTATTTGCAATGCTTTTTTAATATCTTTAAAAGAGTTTGATTTTCCATACATCAGAACCCCGCCCCTGTACACCCTGGCGCCAAATACAGCCAGCACGGCAATCGTGGTGGCAAGGATGGCGATGCCCAGCGCCGCTTCCCAAAACGGGATCGAAAGCATGCCGACCCTGAGAAACATCAGCATCGGCGTGAAGAACGGAATAAACGAAGTAATGGTGATAAATGGAGCATCTGGCTGCCCAAGCCCAAACATGGCCATCATAAAGCCTGCTACCACAAGCATGGTCATCGGCGTGATCATTTGCTGTACGTCTTCGATCCTGCTGACAAGCGACCCTAAGAACGCCGCCAGAGTCGCATACAGGAAGTAACCGAGAATAAAGAATATGACTGCATACGCGATAGTGGCAGCAGGAACATCCCCGAAGCTGAGGAACCCTGAAATGGCTTCAAGCTTTTCTTCATTTTGTTTGACAGAAAAATAGCCGACAAGTAACATGACCGCGAGCTGGGTAAGGCTTAAAAGCCCGACCCCGATTATTTTTGCAAACATTTGCTTGACAGGCGATACGCTTGATATGAGAATTTCCATCACACGGGATGATTTCTCAGTGGCTACTTCCATTGCGATCATGTTCGCATACATGATGACAGCGAAATAAATGATGAACAGCAAGATATAAACGAGCCCTCTTGCCTGGTTCAGTTCTTCTTCTGTTTTCGCATTCTCTTCCAGGGCCGCTTTTTTAAAGCTGACTGGCTGATAAAGCTTGGCAAGCTGGTCAGGAGCCAGGTTGATCTGGGACGAAGCTATCGTTGTTTTAATTTGCTGCAGGGCATTTTGCAAATCGCCGGGAATTGTAGTGTCTGCGATACTCATTGCTTTATAGGAAGCCTCGGGCAGCTGTTCTTCATTAAAGGTTAGCTGAAGCACACCTTTATATTTCTCTTCCTCTACTTTTTTCTCGGCTTCAGCCATATTCCCGTCAAACAGGACGAGCGATATTTCATCGTTCACAGTTTTCATTTGATCCTTGAGCGGGGCCAGAAGCTGTCCGGTCTCGTCAATGACAGCAATTTCATTTTCACTGTCTTTGTTGAAGAAATCTATGATGTTTGGAAGATTGGTCAACGCAAGCATGATTGCGATTGTAATCAATGTCGTTACGAGAAAAGATTTCGTTTTTAATTTTGTGATATACGTATGAACGAGAATGATGAAAAAATTATTCATAGGAGGCACCGACCTTTTCTATAAAAATATCATTCAGGGAAGGTTCTTCAATTGCAAATTTCCGGATAAATCCCTTGCCGACGATGTCCTGCAAAATTTGTCCGGCTACCTCTTCACCGGTGATTTGCAGATGGATCCCCTCAGGCGTCCGTTTTGATTTCGTTACACCATGATAGTCTGCGAGGAAGCCAGTATCGAAATCGGCATGGATGACCAGGTTTTTCTTGCCAAATGATCTCTTTATGCCGCGGAGGGAACCATGGACGACAGGCACCCCTTTGTGCATGATGCACAAATGCTCACACATTTCTTCGACATGCTCCATCCTGTGGCTGGAGAACACAATTGTCGTGCCCGCTTCCTTCAAATCGATTACTGCTTCTTTCAGCAGCTCTACATTCACGGGATCCAGCCCGCTGAATGGTTCATCAAGGATCAGCAGCTTTGGTTTATGTACGACTGCTGCCACAAACTGAATTTTTTGCTGGTTCCCCTTTGACAGCTCTTCAACTTTTTTATCAGCATATTCGGGTACCCTGAACCTATCAAGCCAGTAATCAAGCTCTTTAAGGGCTTCCTGCTTATGCATTCCTCTTAATCTGGCAAGATACACTATCTGGTCCTTAACCTTAAGTTTTGGATACAGCCCTCGTTCTTCTGGCAAGTAGCCGACTATATTGCTGGTTGAATAATCAATCGGTTTGCCATCCCAGGAAATGCTTCCTGCGCTTGGATCAAGAAGCCCGAGTATCATCCGGAAAGTTGTTGTTTTGCCCGCGCCGTTCGCACCGAGAAATCCAAACATTTCTTTTTCAGGTATCGATAGTGACAATTCATTAACCGCAGTAAATTTTCCAAACCGTTTTGTCACATGTTTCAGGTCCAATCCCATTCTCACTTGCCTCCCTATTGCACTGTCCATATTTATGTTTTCTTTTCTATTACGATTATTGTATAAAAAGGTTTCATTTTCCAGTGTTTATTTGCCTTTTGCATTTTTCTGAAAATTATGCAAGAATAATAGTAAAATTGATAACTAGTGAAGGGGGCAGAATATGGAGATTTATAAATTAACAGTTTTCGAATCGAATGGCAAAAAACTTCTGGATGAATCGTTCCAGGCCAACAGTGATGACCAGGCAAAGGAGCTTGGGGGCAAAATGCTTGAGGAAAGAAAATTTTCCGACAAAACCCACCGCTGTACGTCTCCACGAGGGAAACTTATCTTGTTTCGCCCATAAAAAAAGCAAAGAGCGCTGTTGGGCTCTTTGCTTTTTTACTATTTATTTCCCTTTAAAATCTGGTTTCCTTTTTTCAATAAAGGCTTTGACACCCTCGTGGTGGTCTTCAGTCTGCCTCATTTTAAACTGGCCGAACTTCTCCAGTTCCAAAATTTTCAACAGGGCGGGACGATTTTTCTCCGCGAGGATTTTCTTCGTTTTGATCATTGCCTGAATTGGCTTTTGCAGCCATTCCTGCAGTTTTTTCTCCACAGCTCCTGCCAATTCCGCTTCTGATATTTCATCAATTATGCCAAGCTCCAATGCCTCGCTTGCAGCAAGGGTTTTGCCATCCCAGATCAGCTGTTTCGCTTTTGCTTCTCCCAGTCTTCTCTCCAGGAAGAAGTGGCCGCCGCCGTCAGGAATCAGGCCAATCCCGATAAAATTCATCGCAAGCTTGCTCGAAGGCTCCGCGATGATATAGTCAGTCGCCAGCGCAAGGCTGAAACCCAGGCCCGCTGCCGCACCGGATATGGCACTGATGGTGATTTTCGGCATGCTGTACAACGTCACCACAAGTTCATTGATAGAATCCATAATCCCATAGAAATCGGTTTCATTTGCATTCAGCAGCATCGTCTTAATATCGCCGCCGGCGGAAAAAGCCCTGCCTGCCCCTTGCAGCACGACGATGTCGATGTCTTCCGTAGTGCAAATCTCTTTCAAATTCCACACCAAGCCCTTGATCATTTCCTGGTCCAAGGCATTTAACGCATTGGGCCTGTTCAATTCGACAATGGCAACTCGGCCATCCGTCTTCACTTTTACAGTCTCAGTATAAAAATCAGTCGTCACCCGATTCCCCTCCTTTGGTCCGTTACATTTTTATTATAATTGCAAAATTTAGAATTAAAAACTTTTTTGCAGATAGTTAGAAAAATTGAAACAAATTCTGTGTTGCATATAGCATTCTACATGTATTTTAGTTATATTTATTGGAAAAACGGAGAGTGGAATCATGCAGAAGGATACTGGGAGTTTCACAAGGGAAGACGGGTTTACGATTTCTACTGAAAAAGCATTTTTAGACACCGACATCATTTATTCTTTTTTGAGCAAGGAATCTTACTGGGCGGAAGGAATTTCGAGGGAGCTGGTTGAAAAATCCATCGAAAACTCAACTCTATGCTATGGCATTTATAACGGAAACCCGGAGAGAGACAGTCACGCGAAACTCGTTGGTTTTGCAAGAGTCGTTTCAGACCTTGTCAGGTACGCGTGGCTGGGAGATGTATTCATTCTGCCCGAATATAGAGGGATAGGGCTTAGCAAATGGCTGATTGAAATTATTACACACAATCCGTACTTAGCAGGAACATCCTTTAATCTGGGCACAAAGGATGCACATGGCCTATATAAAAAATACGGATTCAAGGAATTGGATAAGCCTGAAGACCGGCTGTGCAGGCCAGTGAACTGGGAGAAGATTAATCATGCATATGGGCTGAAAAATTAAAGAGCTCCTTGTTTTTGTCCATTAGAGCGCTTCTATCGGACTTTACGACTGCGAATCCCTCGATTTTGTCCGTTAGAGAACTTCTATTGGACCTACACCAGGGAAGGCCTTCACTTTGTCCATTAGCTCGTTCTTTCGCACTTTGCGATAAACTAAAAGCTCCCAATCATTACGACGGGGAGCTTTGTGTATTAAATAACTCTTCAAGAAAGCTGATTTTTTCATCCGTATAAGCAGTAAAACTGTCGTTGTAGGATTTGGGATCCTTCGGGTTTGCGAAATGTGTTATTTTCCCGGTAACTGGATCAATGAATTTACTGGAGGCGCCGCAGCCAAGCCCGATGATGGTTTGCAGTTCTTCCATGATTATGATGTTATAGAGGCTTTCCTGGCCAGGCCGGGCATAACCGACGTTTTCCAGGTTGCCAAGAATATTTTTTTGCCTGTAAAGATAATAAGGAGCGTAATCATGTTCTTTCGTCCACTTCTCGGCCATGTCCATCATTTCCTCAATTTCTTCCCGGCCGGCAACCTTGTACTTTTCTTTATTCCTCGTCATCTCAGACGCCCTTTTAAATGAAAGTGTATGGACTGTCAAAGATTCCGGCATAAGTTTCCCGGTTTCACTCAGCGTATGGGCAAATTCACCCGTCCCTTCGCCTGGCAAACCGATGATCAAATCCATGTTGATATTGTTCATG
Source organism: Bacillus sp. T33-2 (assembly GCF_002860205.1). Classification (GTDB taxonomy): domain Bacteria; phylum Bacillota; class Bacilli; order Bacillales; family Cytobacillaceae; genus T33-2. The sequence continues at coordinate 18,470 of NZ_PGVB01000051.1, read as the reverse complement.
CCCATTTGCCGTGCAAGATGGTACTTTGTGATTGTTTCATCGACCGTATGGTGGCGGCCGATTGCTTTCAATGTTTCCTGGATGTATGACTGGGGATTGATGCTGATCCGGTCAATATTCCATTTTTTCAGGACCTCGAGCTTTTCGGGAGTGATCGTATCAGGCCTGCCAGCTTCAACTGTGATTTCCCGGATATTCTTCACGTCAGGGAAAGAGGTGTACATCTCCTCGTAAAGCATATCCATTTCTTCAGCTGTGATACTCGTAGGAGTGCCGCCTCCAAAGTAAACAGTCGTGATGCCAATGCCGTTTTCCTTGAGCCACTTTCCTATTTCCCGCATTTCATGATGGAGGCCTCCCAGAAATGAGTTCACAGAACCCTGCCTGCCATTGATGGCGTAAGCAGGGAAAGTACAATATGCACATTTGGTCGGACAAAACGGGATTCCAATATAAATGCTTACCTCATTTTGCAACTGATAAAGGTCTGGCAGGACCGAGAGCTGCCGGTCAACGATTTGCTGCATTAAAGAGATTTTCTCATCTGAGATCATGAATTCTTCCGCAAGCTCTCGGTGTGCAGTTTCGCGGCCAATCCCCTCCTGCATTTTTTTATGCAGCAGTTTCGTCGGACGCACACCTGTCAAAATCCCCCATTTTTGTACCATTCCGGTCCATTCCTGCAAAACGGTCAGGTAGGCATGGGATACAGCATTTTTTATCTGTTTGAATACTTCTTTTTCAGATTCCCCGTGTATCAGCTTTTTTTTGCGGGATGTTCTATACAGTTTTCCGTCCGGTACTGTAAGCTCAGCGTGTACAAAGACGTAATTGTCTGATTCGAGATTAAAAATCACGGACACATCGGCAGGCTTTTCCCCCGGCTGGGAAAACGATAATTCTGGTTCTTCAAAGAACAAATTTGAAATCAGCTGTAGTGGCCGCTGAAACCTTTCATCCTGTAATCCATCTATATAGATATGCAAAATAATCACCTTTTCAAATAAACTTCTTTAAGTGTACAATGTGCCCCATTCCACGGTCAATACAGTCAAAATATGAGTGGTGTTGTGTTATACAACTGGCGTGGCAACAGGCATTATCTTTTCAATGAGGCAATATTATTGGGTATAATTGATAAACAAGCAAATTAGGGGGATTGGTAATGGCAGAAGCTATGGAACTAAGCATCACGCAACAGGAGGAAGCCCTTAAGGAAAAGATTCAGCATAAAAAGCTGCCTTTCAGGAAAGTGGTGCAGCGCGTCATTTTAATTACGCTTGGCGCCATTCTGATGGGGGTGGGGCTTGAAATTTTCCTCGTCCCCAACCACGTAATTGATGGAGGAATTGTCGGAATCTCCATCATGCTTTCCTATATTACAAAATGGGACCTCGGCCTTTTCATTTTTTTATTAAACATCCCCTTCTTTTTTATTGGATATAAACAAATTGGTAAAACCTTCGCTTTGTCAACTCTGTACGGCATCCTTATCCTCTCAGTCACAACCACTTTGCTGCACCCCGTCCCGGCCCTGACCCAGGATATCCTGCTGGCCACTGTGTTCGGTGGTATTATTTTAGGTATTGGCGTTGGCATCGTCATCAGATATGGCGGCTCCCTTGATGGGACAGAAATACTCGCGATTCTAGCAAACAAAAAGCTGCCTTTTTCAGTTGGGGAAATTATTATGTTTTTTAATTTATTCATTCTTGGATCAGCCGGATTTGTCTTTTCATGGGACAGGGCGATGTACTCATTGATTGCTTATTTTGTAGCCTTTAAAACAATCGATGTCACGATAACCGGCCTGGATGAATCCAAATCGGTGTGGATCATCAGTGACCACCATCAGCAAATTGGAGATGCCATCCTCAGCCGTCTCGGCCGTGGAGTGACGTATATGCAGGGTGAAGGTGCCTTTTCCGGTGACGATAAAAAAGTCATTTTTTGCGTCATAAATCGTCTTGAGGAAGCAAAGCTGAAAGACATTGTCGCGGAAAACGACCCATCCGCATTTTTGGCTGTTGCCGATATCGCGGAGGTCCGCGGTGGAAGGTTCAAGAAGAAGGACATCCATTAGGAAAGGCGTTCAGTTTAGTTTAAAAACAAAAGGGAAGCTGGCCATTCATTAATTCGGCCAGCTTCCTTTTTTACATTACTTTTTTATCACATTCATTTTCCGCAAAAATTCAATCGGGTGCTGCTTACGAAAATGCTCCTTGACCATGTATGCGACTCCTTGCTGGTTTTGCGAACGGGTGACCCAGTCTGATGCTTTTTTTACTTCAGTTGAAGCATTCCCCATTGCAACACCAAGGCCGCACGCCTTGAGCAATTCAATATCATCGTCTCCGTCCCCGATCACGACCATTTCCTTCAGCGGGACGCCCAGGTGCCCTCCTAAATGGATGAGGCCATTCAGCTTTGACACACCTTGAGGCATAATGTCCATCCGCAAAGAATTCAACTGCTGGACTTCCGCTTCAGAATACATTGCTTTTATTGCCTGTTTAGCATCCTCGAGGTCTTCTTCGAATTCGAAATATATTTCCACTTTGGGCGGAGATACCGGATCGTCCGCAATTGCCTCACTGACAGAATCAACAAATTGCTGGGAATAAAAAATAGGGTCTCCTGTTGTAAACACAGTTTTAGCAAGCAGATTGTGATTTAATTTGTACTTGTTAGCGAGGGAAAACTGTTCATGTACGATCCTGATCTGGCATGGAAATCCTTCCAGAAAACGAACAAGCTGGTATGTAATATCCTCCGGAATCCGTTTTTCAAGTATCGGTTTGCCAGGATCGGCAGATATATATGCACCCCTGTGGGTCACCAGCAATGAATTAATTTTTAAAGCCTTTGCCACTTTCTTCGCGGACGGAAAGCTTCTTGAGGTGACAAGGGAAACATAAATCCCTTTCTGCTGTACATACTGTACTGCTTCTATTGTTGATTTATGGATCCGGCCGTTCGATTGCAGGACCGTCCCATCAACATTTAGCGCAAGCAGGCGATATATCATCGTTCTGACCCCATTTCTTCGGTGAAATTTGTCCTTATCTAACATTTATGTAGGGAACCGGGAGAATAGAACCGGTCACTGTTGCCAATCACGCCGATTTTATCGTTTCCCGGGGGTTTCGGTTGCCTGTACCAAATATATTCCTCCCCAAAAAAATCCCGCCTCATCGGACGGGATTTACGCAATATTATTGTTCGGGATTACCGTATAGTTCTTCAAGCGGTTTAACGATGATCTGGTTAAGCTCAGTGATCACTTGGCTCATCCGCTGCTCAGCTTCCATCAATTTTGAAATTTTGTCATGCTGCTGCACAAGGGCTACCGTTTTCTGGGCGTGTTCTACTTCTTCGTGGGTAATTTCCTGGCCCATCATTTGCTTTTGCTGAAGCTGGATCTGGATATTGCGGAAGTTTTCAAACATCCTTTTCGCGGATTCGTCCTGATTTACTTCATCATACAGGCGCTTTAAGTCCGCATATTGTTTGCTCTGGCGAATTGCCTTTTCGAGATCATAAGCAGAATCGTATAAATTAACTGCCAAGTTTGACCACTCCTTTTGCATTTTCACAGTTCCCATACACTATAACAGACTATGTCAGCAATTGCGAGGGGTGCAACCGTCCTACGATCCTGCCTCTTCAATGCTTCAGTTTTAAATATATGCTGCCTGATTTTCCTTTCACCCTGTTTAACGCACACTCTAAATCCTTTTTACATACGATACGTTATCTGCATCCGCCTATTTTTTCATTGTAAAAGCACTTCATAATCTGACAATCAAATGGGGAACGAACATGTCGGCTTTTTTACCGTTTAAGCTAACACCAAACGAAATATCCGGTAACGGGCATTGTTGTGTGTGGATGAGAAAAGAAACAATGCTTAGGCTTGGCATAAAAGGAATGCATGTAGCCATTTGTGCCGGAAAGTCGAACGTAAATGCCGAAATCCTGCCTGCCGATATCCCCGCCGATCAAATTCTCTTTTCAACCCGGCTTTTTTCCGAACTGCGTCTTCCGGTAAAAGATTATAAATTTCTCGTCCGGTTTTCGGAGGAATCAAACAGCCTGTCTTTTGGGCCGGTTATTGCTGTTCTTACTGAAATAACCGGGGAAACGGTCCCGTCGTTTCGTTCGATCCACTCGTTTTGTGAAGAACTGCATGACGGGATTTCCGGCAACGCAGGGTTTTTCTACGTATTTTCTTTACAGCATTTTTCTGATGAATGCATCAGCGGCTACTATTATGAGCAGGAAAATTGGAAAATGGATTCACTCCCATTTCCAGACATCGTCTATAACCGGATTCATTCCCGCAAAGCAGAATCAACCAAAGGATTTGCGCAATTTGCCCAAAAACTGAACGAGCGAAAAATCCACCTGTTCAACCATCGTTTCCTGTCAAAATGGGAAGTCCATGAGCTTCTGGAAGTGGAGGGCTACCTTGGTCCTTATTTGCCGTCAACTTGTCTTTATACACCCGAACATCTTGAGCACATGCTTGAGCTTTACGACGATCTTTATTTAAAGCCTGTGCAAGGAAGCCAGGGACGGAGGATTATCCGCATTTTAAAAAAAGATAATCAAATTTGTGCTGATTTTTCATCAACTAAGGATAGGTCCCAGTTTATTTTTACCGATATTGCCTCTGCGATCAGCAAAGTCAAAACAAATATCAACGATAAACCATTCATCATCCAGCATGGGATCGAGCTTCTCGAACTGGACGGCAGGCGGCTGGATTTCCGGGTTCTCTGCCATAAAACGCGGGAGCACATGTGGAAGGTGAGCTCAGTAGTCGCCAGAATCGCCGCGGAGAACCACTTTGTTTCGAATGTTGCGCAGGGCGGAGAAATGATTCGTCCTCTGAAAGTATTGAGCATGGCGTTCGGCCCTGATTCAGCACCCCACCAGCTCGCATTAATAAAAGAGCTGGCGCTTGAAGCTGCGGGAATCATCAGCAAAAGCAGTGGCGGACTTACAGGTGAGCTTGGAATCGATATCGGCGCCGATATATCGGGGCGCCTTTGGATCATAGAGGTCAACTCCAAGCCTTCCAAGAGCTTTGAAGAAAAAAGAAGCCCCATAAGACCATCTGCAAAAGCAATTATCAATTTTTGCAACGGACTTTATACTATAAGCTAAAACCCCGGGGGGAGAATAGGCATGTACTCATTTGGACTTATGTCACTCAGCTTGAATAGTGAAAATACGTACTTTACCGAAATCGCCAGACGCTCGGAGGAGACAGGAATGACTTGCTTCAGGTTTGTTCCGTCGCATATTGACCCGGTGAATCACCTGGTGTCCGGAGAAAGGTTTGACCATCGGCTCCAAAAGTGGCGGAAAGACCAAATGCCAATCCCGGGCATTATTTATGACCGCTGTTTTTACGGGGACGATCCCCACTCGAAACAGTGTGCGGCAATTGTAAAATGGCTGAAAACCAGGGATGACCTCCTGTTTCTCGGCTACGGATTGCCGGACAAATGGCGCCTGTACGAAATCCTTTCCGCTTCTGTCCTGGCTCCTTACGTTCCTCTTACAGAAAGGGTTTCCGGCGGCCGGCAAGTGGCAGATTTTTTAACGAAACACCCCAAAATAATCTTAAAGCCAGTCACGGGTTCAGGTGGAAACGGCATTTATTGCCTTGAAAGAACCGGGAATTCGATTACAGCCGCTACAGAAAAGCACAGGCAATATATAAAAAGGGAATTTTCCGGCGACCACCATGCTATCAGCTGGACGGAACAGCTCATTAAGAAAAAGGATTACCTGATGCAGCCGTATCTTCCGTTGGTTGACAATCAACAGCGTCCGTTTGACATAAGGTTTTTGGTCCAGAAGGATCAGGATGGAGCATGGAAAGAACGCGGACGGGGCATAAGGACTGGTAAAGAGGAGGGGCTTCTCTCGAATCTCGCCGCAGGCGGGGAAGCGGCTGATTTTGAAAAGTGGACCGATTCACTTGACTTGAAAATGAAGGCATTTACTTTAAATGATTTAGCCGAAATTATTACTGCTTTGCCACAGGTGTTGGAGAACAGCTTTCCAAGGCTGTTTGAGCTGGGCATCGACATTGGAATTGCCAGGGACTCCTCGCTTTGGGTTTTGGATGTAAATTCCAAGCCCGGGAGGAAGCTGATTCTTGAAATGGATCCCGCGAAAGCTGGGGATCTGTATGCCGCACCGCTGCTTTTTGCAAAAAAGCTGTTAAACAATAGCCGGAAAGAGAGGAATCGCGAGAATGAGAAAACGATATCCAATTGAACTGGCCCGCGGATTGGGCAATACTGTTTATTACCCGGCTGAACTTGAGGGCTCCCTTCCACTCCTGCAAATAGTGTTTGGAAACCGGGTGCTGGACATTGATTGCTCGCCACATCCGAAGGGTAAAAATGTCATCGTTTTGAGCCCCGATATTCAAACACAGCTTTGTTTGCCTGACATAGATGCTCCGCTCCATCTTTTCATAGATAGTCAGACTTTATATATCGGCCCGTTGATCGGAATACTGACATCAGGCTTTACCCCTTATCCGATTCGGCCGATAGGTGACAGGAGTATGTTTTTCGCCAAACTTCTCTCTGCCAATAAAATGGTGGGTGCCCTGCCGTTTGTATTCGGAGAGGAGCATATCGATTGGGACGAATGCTTGATCAATGGCTATTTCTATGGGGAGGACGGATGGAAGACATTAAAAGTTCCTTTTCCCAATGTCATTTATGACAGGCTTCCCAACCGGAAAAGCGAACGAAAAACGGAAATCAGGAAAGTCAAGGAACGGCTCCAGGATGATTATCTTATCCCCTGGTATAACCCGGGATTTTTCAATAAAATTGATGTATTTGAACGGCTGCAGCAGGTTGGGCGGGCAGCAGAGTATTTACCGGAAACACACCCTTTCACTTCTTTTTCCCTGATAGAAAGGATGCTTGCCGACTATGGCCATGTATATATCAAGCCGAGCAATGGAAGCCTGGGACTTGGAATCCGCCAGGTCATCTATGATAAAATGCAGGGCTACTATTACTGCCGCTACCGTGATTACCATGGCCATAATAAACTCACAAAATTTGAAAGCCTGGAATCATTGATGAAGCATGTTTTCAGGAAGCAGCGCCTTGAAAATTTCCTGGTTCAGCAAGGCATTCATCTTCTGAGGACAGACCGGAGATTGATAGATTTCAGGGTCCATACCAATAAAGATGAGCAAGGGAAATGGCATGTGGCAGCAATTGCGGCAAAGGTCGCCGGCCCTGGAAGCGTAACGACACATGTGAACAATGGCGGCGTCATCAAGACGATTGAAGAGCTGTTTCCCGATAAAGAAGAACAACGCCGGTACAAGAAGCAGCTCGCAGAAGCCTGCCTTTACTTGAGTACAGTATTGGAACAGCAAATGGAAGGAATCATTGCAGAAATCGGTTTTGACCTCGGAATAGACAAAAACGGGAAGGTCTGGCTTTTTGAAGCAAATTCAAAGCCGGGACGATCAATTTTTAAACATCCAGAGCTAAGGGATTTTGACCTTCTTACCCGTAAGCTGCCGCTCGCATTTGGCATCTTCCTCGCTGAACAGGCGATAACCAGCCCGGGAGAGATTTTCAAATGATGCTTCACTATGATTTTTCAAGAAAACAGTGGTTTCATTCAGATCAGCAATCGGCCGGTGTGACCTTTGGAGCAAACAATGAACAGGTGCCATTTCTTTATCCCCGCCCTGAAAAAGAACTGGTGTCTTTTCAGTTTAAACAAAACAATGGGAATGCCGGCCCCATTGTAGGCATTATGTCTTCTCCCGGAAAAAAACATGCTATAGCAGGCAATGGTCCTTTGTTTACAGCCCTGCAAAACGAGATGGTAAAAACCGGGGGCCTCACCGTCGTGTTTACTCCGGAAAATCTTTCTGAACAAGGAGTCGACGGTTACACATTTTTGCCCGACACCAAGCGATGGATAAACATCTCAACTCCCCTCCCCCATATTGTTTATAACAGGATCCCGTTTCGTAGCACAGAAAAATCCAAAGTGTTTTTGAAGTCGGTGCAGCTTCTAAAAAAAAACCATGTTTTCCTGTTCAATCCTTGTTTCATTCATAAATTTGCTTTGTACACAGTCTTTTCCAAAGATCCTTTTTTAAAACAGTTCATGCCTGACACGGCATTAATAAAGAGCAAGCAGGATTTGGTTCAATTCCTGGGAAATCACAATCGAATTTATCTAAAGCCCGCGCTGTCTGCGCGCGGGGCAGGCATTTTTTGTCTGCGCATATTAGAAACAGGAAAAACCATGTTGATTAACCGTTCAGGCGTGGAGCATTTTTCAGGGATTGATGCATTCTGGGAGAAAGCCGGATCCCGCCTGACAAGGCAGGATTATATCGCACAGGAGGAGATCACGCCGGCACTGTTCAATGGCAAAAGATATGACTTCCGCATTCTTGCCCATGATGGACCGGACGGATACAAGGTCACTGGAGTAGGAGTACGGCGGTCCGTCAAACAGGACATTACTACTCATGTGTTGAATGGCGGTACCCTGCTTCCGTATGAGGTTGTCGAAGCAAAAGAGCATAAGGAGCTGTTCGCCGAAATCGTTACACATGCAGGGGAAAGATTGTCCAGGGAACTTGGCTATTTCGGGGAATTTTCAATAGATGCCGGTATGGCAACATCCGGGCGGTATGTCATATACGAGGTTAATTCCAAGCCGATGAGCTTCGATGAGGCGGAAATCGAACAAAGCAGAGTACGGCTGCTTGCCGATCTTTTTATAGACAAAACAAAGTTTAACAAGGGTTAGAGCATCTTTATAGTGGTGCTCTATTTCACTGCATATTTGTCAAATGCTGCCCTCCTGGCACAAGTTCATGGTCAAATAGCTGAAAATGTTGTTACAATGGGATGAGGGGTGAAAAAATGATTACGCACTTTCAGTACAAGCCTTTATTTGAAAATACAAAGATACCAGGCTGGCGTATTTCTTTTTACTATAAAAAGCAGCATTTTTCAGGAGTCTATCATCAAAATGGCAAAATAGAGTGGACTGGCACAGTCCCCGCAACCGACATCATCCATGGGCTGGAAGCGCAGATCCACGAATTGATGCTATTCCACGTGTATGACAAATAGAATTTACGGTATTTTTACAGCAACAGAAGATACTATTGATACAAATAGAAAGACTCCAACATCGAATAAGGACGATCAAAATGTTACATAAACTGCAAAATTATTTCCCCGGCTCGAAAATATCAAGCCACCCCCCCGAGCATGGTGATACCGGATTTTACTGGTTTCATGATGGTGCGGACAGCAATTGGATTGGCATTCCAAAGAAAGGCGTGCAAGCATCCCAGCTTGATCTGCTGAAGAACTTGTTTGAATTTAATGATTATGAGAATGCTGCATATCTTTCAGGTTTGGCTTTGGCATGGCATCGATTCCTTCTTCAAAATGGCAACCTCCCGCCTGGCGGGATCGCAGATGCCAGGTTTATTCAGTTTTCGTTTACGAGCCCAGAACTCGAACGGCCAGCCTTGGAAGAGGCGTTAAAAGAATTCTTTCCTGAAAACATTATTTTGTGGCTGAATGAATCGGACGGAGTAATTATTGAAGAAAAGACAGAAGTATATTTTCCTGATGAAGAGGTTTTATCAATTGCCGCCACCTTTGAAAGTGATTTCTTCATTAGAGTGTCTTTTTATATTGGAAAGTTCAAAAATGTGAACGGCGAGCTTCCTTCTGTATTCCAGCGGGAAAAACATCTTTTCAGCCAGGCAAGGATTTTGGCCCCGAGGGAAAAGGCATTCTCATTTGAAAAAATATTCCCACTAATCATTGCGGCGAATTTGTCGGAAGAGCTGCAAACGATTTTGGCTAGCGACGTCCTTGCGGCTTTAAGTGAAGACGAAGAATTGATGGCGACCATGAAGGTTTTTTTGGAGAATAATTCCAACGCCTCCCTGACCGCGAAAAAACTTTATATCCACCGGAACACACTTCAATACCGGCTTGATAAGTTCATGGAAAAAACCGGCGTAAACTTAAAGGATTTCAGCAGCGCAATCACAGTTTATCTTGCGTGCCTGCTTGATGACATCCGTTAAAACTGAAATTTTTTTGCAACTTGCATAAAAGGGCTTTCAAAAGTTTGTGCACAATGCCAATGCCTTGCAAAGGCTTGTTCCGCTACACTGAGATTAATAAATAAACTTCAGGAGGATAACAATGGCTGAGCTAAAATTGGATCACATTTATAAACTATATGACAATAAAGTAACTGCAGTAAACGATTTCAACCTCCACATCGACGATAAAGAATTTATCGTATTCGTTGGTCCGTCCGGCTGCGGTAAATCCACAACACTAAGAATGATTGCCGGTCTTGAAGAGATTTCGAAAGGCGATTTCTACATCGATGGAAAGCGCGTCAACGATGTACCGCCTAAAGACCGCGATATCGCGATGGTATTCCAAAACTATGCGTTATATCCGCATATGAGTGTTTACGATAATATGGCGTTCGGCCTTAAGCTTCGCAAATTCCCAAAGGATGAAATTGACCGCCGTGTTAAAGAAGCGGCTAAAATCCTTGGCCTGGAACCGTATCTTGACCGCAAGCCGAAAGCTCTGTCAGGCGGCCAGCGCCAGCGTGTCGCCCTTGGACGTGCAATCGTCCGTGACGCAAAAGTTTTCTTGATGGATGAACCATTATCAAATCTTGATGCAAAGCTTCGTGTCCAAATGCGCGCGGAAATTGCCAAGCTTCACCGCCGCTTGAACACGACTACCATTTATGTAACCCATGACCAGACAGAAGCGATGACAATGGCCACCCGCCTCGTCGTCATGAAAGATGGAGTGATCCAGCAGGTTGGCGCTCCGAAGGAAGTTTATGAGAAGCCTGAAAACGTATTTGTCGGCGGCTTCATCGGTTCTCCTTCCATGAACTTCTTCAACGGTACACTTGAAGAAGGCAAGTTTGTAATCGGCACAGAATCCATTGCCATCCCGGAAGGAAAAATGAAGGTTCTTCGCGACCAGGGATATGTCGGCAAAAATATCATTCTCGGCATCAGGCCGGAAGATTTGCATGATGAGCCTGTTTTCATCGATGCGGCAAATGGCGCGGCTGTAAAAGCCCATGTCGATGTCGCTGAATTGACTGGTGCTGAAACGATGGTTTACTCATCATTCGCAGGCCAGGATTTCGTGGCAAGAATCGATTCACGCACAGATATCACGCCAGGTGAGACACTCGAGCTTGCATTTGACATGAATAAAGTTCATTTCTTTGATGCAGATTCAGAAATGCGCATTCGTCCTCAAGAATAAATACTGAAACACCTCTTCTATCCCCGGAGGTGGAAATCGAAAAGCGGAAGCGCCTTGCCCGGGGGCGACAGGCATAAGACGCGCCGGCGAGAGGGCTGCTCTTTAGCCTTTTTCACGGATTGGCTTATGACCCGGTCCCAGGCGCTGGAGCTGGACAAAACAAGACCCTGTCATCCATTGGCGGGGTCTTGTTCTTTAATCATAAAAATATTGTCCTTGCCGCAATTCGTGCATCTGTAGAGATGGGGACATTCTTCGTTTTTATAATCTGCGGGGTACCCATCTTCCAGCTTCATCAAATCAATCGGCATATAAGGGCTATAATCATCATAGTATTCTGCTTCTCTTCCCTGGTCATCCATTTTCCCACCGCAGTTGGGGCAATCCGGATGCACGATCTGAGTTCCATTGCAAACAGGGCACATACCCATAGACCACAATCCCTTCAGCTTAATATCAATAGTTTGTGTTGTTGAAAAACAGTCTATGTGCGCCTATTTAAATCATGTTTTCCGGCCTGACCCACTGGTCGTATTGCTCCTCATTCAAATACCCTGTTTTCAAAGCAGCTTCTTTAAGGGTCAGGTTCTCGTTAAAAGCAAGCTTCGCGATCCCGGCAGCTTTTTCATAGCCAATGTGAGGATTCAGCGCGGTCACCAGCATGAGGGATTTCTCAACATGCGCCGAAATCACCTCAAGGTTGGCCTCAATGCCACTTGCACAATTTTTGTCAAACGAGACCATGCCATCGGCAAGCAGCCTTACACTTTGCAGGAAGTTATAGATTATGACAGGCTTGAACACGTTCAGTTCAAAATTCCCCTGGCTGGCGGCAAAGCCTATGGCTGCGTCATTGCCAAATACCTGGCAGGCAACCATTGTCAATGCTTCACTCTGTGTCGGGTTCACTTTGCCTGGCATAATCGAGCTGCCAGGCTCATTTGCAGGGATTGCCAATTCACCAATACCGCTTCTTGGACCGCTTGCAAGCCAGCGGACATCATTGGCGATCTTCATTAAATCAGCGGCAAGCGCCTTTAGAGCCCCGTGAACATGTACAAGTTCATCATGGCTTGTCAATGCCTGGAACTTATTATCGGACGACCGGAAGGATTCACCTGTCTGTCTTGAAATTTCAGCTGCCACCAGGTCCCCGAAATCCTTTGACGCGTTTATTCCAGTGCCGACAGCTGTCCCGCCGATGGCGAGATCCTGAAGATAAACGAGCGCCCCGGTGATCATCGCCTGATCCTTCTCCAGCATCGCCCGCCAGCCGCTCATTTCCTGGCCGAGAGTCAGCGGGGTGGCATCCTGCAGGTGGGTCCGGCCAATTTTGATGATATTGTGGAAAGCCTCTTCCTTTATTTTAAAAGTGCTCTTTAACTGCTGCAGTGCCGGCAGCAGCTTTTCGGTCACTTCTTTCAATGCCGCAATATGCATGGCAGTTGGAAATGTATCATTTGAGCTTTGGGACATATTTACGTCATCATTCGGGTGTACAATCTCTCCCGAACCTGTTTCCTGAAGGATTTCATTTGCCCTTCGCGCGATTACTTCATTTACATTCATGTTTGACTGTGTTCCGCTGCCGGTTTGCCAGACAACGAGAGGAAAATGGTTGTCAAACCGGCCATCAAGTATTTCCTCGCAAGTTTTCACTATCGCATCCTTCTTCGGACCACTAAGCTTTCCAGACTGGCAATTTACGAGGGCTGCAGCTTTTTTAATATGTGCGAGCCCATAAATGACTTCGAGCGGCATCTGTTCATCGCCAATTTTAAAATTTTCTTTGCTTCTTTGCGTCTGGGCTCCCCAAAATTTCGAGGCAGGCACCCTTACTTCACCAAGCGTATCTCTTTCGATCCGGTATTCTGTCAAAACAATCCCTCCACCATTTTTGGAATTTTCGTTTTTTATAGAATAACGCTTTTCCGGATATATTTACACCAAGAAGCTTTATCGACCAATGAGATAAAGAAAAAAGCCAAAACCATGCGCTGGTTTCAGCTTTCAACAGAAAAATTATGTTTTTTTAATATGGAGGTTAAGCTTTCATAATTGCGTATCCGATATAATATCCGAGAACCATGATACTGGCGATGCTTAAGGTGACCGCAAATTCTTCCATCCGTGAACCCTCCCCAGAATACATTTTCGACACTTAAAAATTACCATAATTTCAGGGGAAGGCTGCGGTGGAATTCGCACTATTTTGTGACAGAGAAATGAACGGCACTGTTTTATCATACGGAACCAGCCGCTTGCGAATAGTGTACCCATGATGAATCCACAAAAGATAATTCTGTTTGTCGTCGCACCCTGAATGATCTCGCGAAAATCAAAGGGATTCTCGTGGAAGCAGGCTGCATTCTCGCGAAAATCTATAATGATTTCGCGCTAAACAAGCAGAATCTCGCGAAAAAAACTAGAATTTCGCGAAACCAAAGTTTGGCCACAATTTTCTCACAAACGCATAAAGCATTCCCAGTAAAATGACCGAAGCCGCTTTCAATTAATATCATAGTTAATACCTGCTGTTAAATTTAAGACGGCGTTTTTTAAATTTTTTTCTAACAAACAACAAATATAAGATTGTTGGGAACGGTGCCTGTATGAGACCGACAATTCCCCATAACCAATAATTGTGGCCGTGTTTGCGGGCATCCAAAAATAAATACAGGCTCTGTGCAAGCAAGATAATCGCTGCAACAATCACAACAAAAACGGTCTGGGATGGTGAGAGATCACTGCTCATCCTTCAGCCACCCGCTTGCCGGTGCGCACTGTATAAAATAGGAGAAATACGACGGAAGCTCCCTGCAGCATGAAGAATACAACCGGCATTTCCAGGATACTGAATAAAATTGCGGCAATAATCAGGCATGCAACAATTAAAAATAATGCAATATCTTTAAAGAATTTACGCTTCAGGTGTTCTTTTTCGGAGGCCACGAACTGCTCAAACCATTCCTGGTCTGGAGTCTCAATATATTCTGATTCGTCCAGCTGTTCCAGCCCTTCGTTAATTTGTAACATGGTCTGCACCATTTGTTCATCCAACAGCCCGCTATCCTGAAGGTTACCGTTTTGGTCTGCCATCCAGTGCCAACTCCTTTCTTACTTCAAGAAGACCATGATGGACCCTCGATTTTACTGTTCCAGGCGAAATCCCCATCATTCCCCCAATTTCATCATAGGAATATCCGTAATAATGCTTCAGAACAATCGGGATCCGGGCTTCCCCCCTCAATTTCCCCAGTGCATTCAGTGCATCATGCCAATCCCCCGAATTGCTGTCCACATGCCACTTCAGTTTACGGTACGATTTTTGTTGCCCACTCCACGCTTTTTCCCGCTTTTGCTTCCGAAGCTGGTCAATGTACTGATTGGTGGCAATCGAAATCAGCCAGGACGAGAATTTTGCTTTTCCGTTATAAAGATGAATTTTTTCAACGCATTTAGCCATCGTTTCCTGTGCAAGGTCTTCAGCTGTTTCGGGATTCATGGTTACTTTTATCAAGTATTTGACAAGGAACGGATAATTCATTCGGAACAATTCCGCGAAGGAACGATGGTCTCCCTGTTTTGCCCTGAAGATTAGGTCCTTTTCCTCCATATTATGCAAATCCTCTCTTTTCCCGCCAGCATTCTTTCTCTTTTAGCCCCGCCCCAAAAACTGACCTTTATGAATAAGACGGTAACCCCATGCTGTTTGTTCATTATTTTTTACATTTTTGCAATAGACGGCGATAAAGCTAGCCTTCGAATGTACCCTTTACGACAGCCTGGCCATCCTGAACCATTACTCTTCCACGTGCAATCACGGTACTGATCATAAGATCCTCCTTATTAAGGAGGACGATGTCAGCATCCTTTCCTGTTTCCAGCTTTCCTTTTTGTTGCAGTTTTAAAATGCGTGCAGGATTCTCGGTTATCAATTTCAAAGCTTGGTCCAGGGTAACACCCTCCTCCACAATCGCATCCCTTACTTCCTTATATAGAGTTGAAACCTGGCCAATTTTCAGGCCAATCAATTCTCCGTTCGCGTCAAAGTCAGGCAGGCTTGCCTGGCCGTCAGATGTAAAGGTGATCTGGGCAATATCCACGCCGTGCTGAAGCATTTGCCGAAGTCCGATACTGCATTTGACCTCCCCTTCTTCTAAAAATTTTGGGATCGAGCTGGTGGTAAAATCGACATACCCGCCTTTTTTTGCATACCGGATTCCTTCTTCAAACAGGTGGGGATTCCGGTTAATATGGGTGGGATAAAACTGCCGGATAGGGATGTCCGTTTTTTCAACTACTTCATTAATTACTTTCAAATGGTCAAAGCTGTCCCCCACATGAACATTGACAATGCCAGCCTTTCCGGACAGCATCCCGCCTATCCGTGCAGCTGAAGCAATTTTCGCCATTTCTTCATATGTCGGCTGGGAGGAACGATGATCGGCAATGGCAATCTCTCCCGCACCGATAATTTTATCAATTAAAATAAGGTCATCTTCAATTTCGCCTGTCAGCGTTTTGACTGGCACCTGGTATGAGCCGGTATGTACATAACATGAAATACCCTCTTCCTCCAGGCTCCGCGCTTTTGCAACCAGGGCTTTCATCGTTCTCGTCGTACCGTCAGTGCCGAGCACCCCGACGAGTGTAGTGATTCCGGCAAGAGTCGCATCGGTCAGCTGTATTTCCGGCGTCCTGGTTTTAAAACCGCCTTCACCCCCGCCTCCGATAATATGGACGTGGGCGTCAATGAACCCGGGAACAACTAGCATTCCTGCCGCCTCAATTTCTTTTATCTCGACAAATTTTTCTGGCAGATTAATTTTGTCTTCAATGTAACCAATTTTGTCATGAACAATCAAAATGTCTTTTTTCCCTATGTAATGCGGTGAATATACCTCGCCATTGCGAATGATGGTCAGCATTTACAGCCTCCTTATACTTTTGGAATATCCGTTACCCTTGATGATATAGCACACAGCGTCTTCTGCAAACCATTTTTTCTGCTGATCATTGCTGCAACGGCATCTTATAAAAGATAGCCTGGCAGCCTCCTGTACTGGTATTCGCAGTCAACCTTGACTGATTGGCTGGTAACTGTCTCCATCCTGCTTCGGCCTGTTTTAATGACTGTTTTTTTGGGTAGTAAATAATAACTCACCAAATAGTCATACAAAGGGGTTTTATATAATGAAAGAAATTATGTCTTCTAATGTACTCGTCCAAAAAAAATTCACAATGAAAAAAATGCTTGAGATCCACCAGGCCGTACGTAAATTAAGCGGTGCGACCTATTTATATAGCCGGCAGAAAGCTGTCGATGCTTCTGCTTTGCCAAAATTAGTTTCATTCCTGCTTACGGTAGAGCCACAGACCACGCTTAAAATCATTGTAGAGGGCACAAATGTAGAAGCACAGCTGGAACAGTTGACACAGATGCTTACAAACGAAGCTTCCGTTATCGGGGACTATCGTAAACGAGCGCTCAATTCTGCCGGGTCAGTTCAAATTTAGTGTAACATTTGAAGTACAACTTAAAGGCTATCCGCGTCCTGCGGATAGCCTCTTTCCATTGTATATTAAGTTTTTAACAACAAGGGTAAAGATTCTTCAGCCCTGTTTTGGATTGAGTTATCTTGTTTGACCACCAAATTGTCCTGCTAACTGGGATTGAGCTGTAGCAACAAGACGCTTTGTGATTTCTCCACCTACTGATCCGTTTGCACGAGAAACTTGATCAGCTCCAAGCTGGATTCCAAATTCAGCAGCGATCTCATATTTCATTTGATCGATTGCTTGTTGAGCACCTGGTACTAATTTATCGCGATTTCCTCCACGACGTGACATATGCTTTCACCTCCTTTGCTATGTTCTTAATCTTCCATTCCACCATGTTTTCATCCATTGTAAATAATGGGATGAGGTTGAACCTCAAGGAACGTATTTTTCATTATTTTCAAACAGGCCTTAGCGAGTTGTACCCATGTTGCCAAATTGACCTGCTAATTGAGATTGAGCTGTAGCAACAAGACGTTTTGTGATCTCACCACCGACTGAACCGTTAGCGCGTGAAACTTGATCAGCACCAAGCTGAATACCAAACTCAGTAGCAATTTCATATTTCATTTGGTCGATTGCCTGCTGAGCACCTGGCACTAGTTTATCGCGATTTCCACCTCGACGTGACATATGTTTTCACCTCCTTGTTGTATTTTTAATCTTCCATTCATTTAAAAATTAAATTCTTTGTAAATTCTGGTTATACTCAATACAAGATATTACTTAATTGAATGTAACTGATGCGATAAACTTCTATTAAAAGGTCGCTCTGAATCTTGCGTGGAAACTTAATAAAAAATTTTTTAAAATACGAATTAAAATTACAATACAGGACATTCTAAGGTTGTTTCTTAATCTAAAACAAGGAGGAAACCAAATGACACAGTCAGGTCAACAATTTGGCCAGCAGTTAGCTGGCGGGTTTACAGGAACACAGTCGGGCATGCAGCCGGGTTTTTCTGGAACTGATGGTTTTACGTATGGCAGCCAGCAGCAAGGCGGATTCGGTCAGCAGTTCGGCATGCAAGCAGGCTTCACTCAGCCAGTTGGCGGCATGCAGGATGGTAATCAGATGAGGCGCGGCATGATGGGTTCACCGCAGATGGCCCAAAACGCACAAGCTGCCCTTCAGCCAAATTTCGGAACCAATCCTCAGCAGGTCAGGCAGGATATCGCACGTGACCTAGCCTATGGAAGCCAACAGCAGCAAGGCGGGTTCGCTCAGCAGGGTGGTCTGCAAGGCACTATGATGGGCGGATCGTTCGACGGTACTACTATGATGGCTGGCGGTATGGCTGGCGGTATGGCTGACGGGTCTCAGATGAGACGCGGCATGATGGGTTCACCGCAGATGGCCCAAAATCCTCAATCAGTCCTGTCGCCAAATTTCGGAACCAATCCTCAGCAGGTTAGACAGGATATCGCACGTGATTTAGCTTATGGGCAACAGCAACAGCAAGGTGGTTTCACTCAGCAGGCTGGTATGCAAGGCACTATGATGGGCGGATCGTTCGACGGTACTACTATGATGGCTGGCGG
>NZ_PGVB01000050.1 GCF_002860205.1 Bacillus sp. T33-2 | reverse complement strand
CAAACAGGTATCGGGGAGCTAGTTCGGTCATCTAGCCGGGTTCTAGGTGACACAAACAGGTATCGGCTAGCTGGTTCGGTCATCTAGCGGGGTTCTAGGTGACGCAAACAGGTATCGGCGAGCTAGTTCGGTCATCTAGCCGTGTTCTGGGTGACACAAACAGGTAGTAGTGGGCGGATTCGATATCCTAGGAGTGTCCGACGGGGTGGCAATGACACCGGCAATTTTATGCGACAAATGTGGCGGAAAAATATACCTTGAGTATATATATAGAAGTATATAGGAAAGAGTGCACAATTTCGGATGTTCTGTGAACAAAAAGAACCGGGCGGTTTTTGCCCGGTTTTTCTTACTGGTGGGGCCTGACCCCCAGTGCGTTAATACGATAACGCGACGGGGGTCAGGCCCCAGAGCGGGACGTTATCTACCCCGCTTGCCTTTCCGGTTCGCAAACCATGTGAGTTTTGCGGTGTTTTACATAAAAAATAATGGTTGCCGCGAGCGTGGTGCCTCCAAATATGACACACATCCACTGCAGTCCGACAACGTCGAGCAGGAAACCCGTTATCAAAAGAACTACCTGGAAGGTAACCCGGTCAAGCATGTTTCGGAAGGAGAAAAATCGGCCGTGAAAGTCCTTGGGCACCTTTGTTTGAAAAATGGTCGAAGCAGTAGGGAAAAAGCAGCCAATCGAAAATCCGAATATGACAAAAGCAAGGATGGTCAGCACCGGCTGGTCCGCCATATACAGAAGCAGCTGGGACAGGCCAATCGCGAAAGAGCTGGCAAATAAAATATTGTACGGCGAGAACTTGTAGCTGATTTGTTTGATAAAAAATGCACCGGTCATGAAGGCGATTCCTTCTGCCGTGTAGATCCACCCTTTAATGGCAGAGCTGTCCTGGAGTTCGCTGATATTGATGACCAAAAGATTGAAGCCGCCGATAAACAACAGGGGTATCAATGTCATGATTAGGGTCATTGCAACGATCGGAAGCTTGTTTATGACTGGAAATACTTCTTTAAATCCAGCCTTTTTTAAGGCCCTGCCTGTTGCCGGTAGATCTGCCTTCGTTTCATCTATGTTCAATAATAAGGTAAGGATGAACAGGATAATATACGCTGCCAATGAAAAGATATACAGCATGTATAAGGGCATGATCACCAAAAAGATTCCGCCAACAGCCGTTCCAAGTACCCTCGAAAGTGTCGCCACATTCATATGGACGCCATTCAGCTGGAGCAAATCTTTTTCAGCTACAACAAGGGGCAGTGCTGCCTGAAGTGCCGGAAAGTAAAAAGCGGCAGAAATTTGGATTAAAAAGAAAAAAATGAGCATCCACCAGATAGATCCTGTGTGAATCGCGATAAGCATGAAGATGACACTGACAGCCCTCATGACGCCGGCGCCCAGCATCACAGTTTTTTTGCTCGACTGATCAGTAAGCCGCCCTGCCCATGGGCCAACCGCTATCCCGGCAAGCAAGCCGCCGGCCATGAGGAGCGACTTGAAGAAATCGGACGGTATTTTATCCTGCATGAACTCCAAGTTTCCAATGATGCCAAGCCACAACCCGAGACCGGCGATAAACTCCCCTGTTAACAAAATCCATACGTTCCTGTTTCTCCACATCCCTTTGACCTCGCTATGTCTTATTTTTCGTGTTCCGAAATACTATTTCCATCTTACTACAGATCGTGACTGAATTGTGAAGTTTGTTAACAATTTCATTCGTGGATTTTTTAAATAAAACAAAAGTCTCGGCCGGAAGGGGTTGTCTATTGAGAGCAGTTACAGAAAATGAAAAAACAAAATTTCTATAAGCATAAATGTTAAAATTAGGTTATTGATTAGAATGTGACATATCTACCACACTATAAATTCAAGGGATACCGAATGCCAATCTTTTTCAGCCAAGGGGGAAGGAATTTGCATCCCACAGCTCCTTTTCAACCTTTGAATTTCCTCTTTAAAATCCTTTGATGATGGAATGTTGCTCATAATTGTTCACCAACCTTTTCTAGTATCTGTAACGATGATAGTTACAGAAGCTAACGAAAATTCCTTTTTATTTTCAAAAAAAGAAGCTGGATTAAAAGGTATTACCTCTCGTCCAACCTCCAAGTTATTTATTAATCATTATGTGTTCGATAATAGTTCTTGGCTGTGTAAATTGGCCAACTCCAGAAAATGTTTCCCTGAGCTACAATATATCGGTCTAAAAAGATCTCAAAATTCAAGTTTAAACGGGTGGTTTCTAAGAAGTTTGTTATAGACAGATAATTCGGGTCATTTTCTTCAAGGCATTTGCGGTCAACAACTAAATAGTGACCATCCAATAAATGAGCAATGGGTAAATAATTAGATGGCAGCAAACTTAAATCATTAAGAGACTGCTTAATTTTTTCTAATGAAAAGATATCCAACCCTCCGCCAGCATGTATATTATTGTCGATTATGATATCGAATATTGTGCTGCCATTATGTTGAAGCAGAAATTCCTTATGGTCTTCAGGCAGCATAAAATTTGTTAAATTCTCAAAATCAGTAATCGCGTCTATCATTGCTGGTGGGTTAAATTTACAAATGGCATTGCTAAGCGCGCCTGCCCGTCCTGATATGATAAGTTGATTATTAGTGTCTAGTCTTTTTTTTAATCCTTGTAGTGTTTTATGAACGAGTCTACTACCCATAAAAACTCCCCTCTATTACCTAGCGTATTGTCACAACTTTTATATTAGGAATTGGATCACTGTTGCTTACATTAAGGATTTAATTCAGTAATTCTTAGATTAATAAGTTCAAAATGGAAGGGAAGGGAAACTTTTACTCGTCCACATTTTAGATTAAGAAATCTCCTTAATTATATCGAAAAGGTTTAACTCGTTCACTTCCTCGACTACTTCTCTGGCAGTATTTCGATTAAATTTTTTTAACAGGCTGCTGACTTGTTTTTTGATAGTCTCCAATTCAACTGCACGTGCTTCGGCAATTTCCTTTCGTTTTAAACCGCTGCAAAGGAGTTTTAAAACCTCCAGTTCCGATGGTGTAAGGTTGGCGATAATTTTGAAAAAATGTGTTAGCTGATCTTCTGATTTTTTAATCCGGGCAAACTCATGTCTAATTTTTTCTGCAATAATTGGACGAATGGGTGATTGATTGTTCGCTGCGGAATAAATTGCTTCCAGTATTTCTTGTTTCGGTGCAGATTTCATTAAATAATCGACGATACCCGTTTGAAAAGCCGCAAAAACCACATTATTATCCTGATGGATCGTCAACATCACGATTTTCGTATCAGGTAAAATTTTATTAATTTCCGATGCAGCCTTTATACCCGCCATAGGGCTTTCCATCTCGATATCCATTAAAACAATGTCAGGTTTCTTTATAGCGGCATAGGCGACTGCTTCATATCCACTTTTGGCGGAACCAATCAAGGAAAGATTCCCAACGCTGTTAATAATCCTTTCGAGACGTCTTCGGTGGGCTTCCATATCATCCGCGATTAATATTTGAATGGTTTCCAAGATTCTTCCCTCCCTTAAAAATAATGTAGGGGTAAAATTTTATACCCTCTTTAGAAGCGGCAATAAAATATCAAATTGAGTATATTTCCCGAGTTCACTTGTTACTTCAATTTTTCCTCCATGGGCAGTAATGATTTTATGACAAAAGGAAAGACCGATTCCCCAATTTGTAATAGATGGTTTTGTTGAAAAAAATGGAGTGAAAATTTCATCCACGTTTTCGGCATCAATACCTGGACCGTCATCCTTAATCCTTACAGTTCCCCACTGGTCAACATGGTTAATACTCACCCAAACATTGCCCCCAGTGTTTTGTAAAGCCTCTACTGAATTTTTGATGATATTGACGGTTACTTCCTGGATTTGATCTTCATCTATCAGTACTAGATTGTTAGAACTGGATTTTTCGAAATGAATGTTCACATTCGATGTATTGGAACGGAAGTGTTTAACCGCTTTTTCAATAGGAATGTTCAGAGGTGCTCCCTTCATATTTAACGTAATCTGTTTCAGTTTGTCATTTGCCTCATTAATGCTTTGAAAGGATTTTTCGCAGGAGTCTACGATCAGTTTTAGGCTATACAGCGCATCCTCATCATTCGCGAATTTTTCCTGCAAGTATTCTGTTTCCGAACGAATCGCGAGCAAATGATTTTTGATGGCGTGGGTAAAGGCCCGAATTCCAAGGGAAGCCGTATCAATTTTTTTCTTTGTAATGATATTCATACTAGAGTAACGGGCTTCATTTGATTTGTACTTATAAACATTAATAATCATGATCACAATGGCTACAAGAACAACGAAAGGAAAAAATTGGTATTCAATTAAAAACAAATTAATCGAAGGCTGTAAATAATTTACATAGTTTTCGCTGAATGTCGCTCGAACAAAATTGGATGGCGCCCAGTAAAAAATAAATAGGTGTACAAAGGTCAAAGGCAGTAAGCTAATTAAATTATAAAGTGTATGATCTCGGATGAATCTAAGACTATTATTCATAAGGTAATGGTAGATAAATAAAGCAAAGCTGATCAATATGTACGCAAAATTTACTATCTGAAACACAATATCACCGGTGTGGCTATATTGATTATATTGGTCCAACATGCCATGATCTGAAGCAAGATTTTGAAGCTTAAGATTTATACTTGGATCATAAAAAAGGAATTGGATGATCCCAATCATACCCAGGAGAATGTATATGTAGAATAATTTTCGATTCATGTTATGGCTTGTAGCAAACAATACGGAATAACTTAATAATGAAAAATAAAAAAGGATAATACCGGTATTAAATAAGCGAATCAACGTATTCTCATCAAGGTTTTTCAGAACAAGATAAGTCCAGGTGCCTGGGCTGAAACCCAAGAATTGATTCACAATACTGAAATAATAATTAAATTTAGTTAAATAGAGTGTAAAAGCAATATAGGCTAAAATCCAGCCAATGGTTAGGGTACATAAAAAGAAGATGGAGCGGCTATCTAAGTTTTTATAAATAAAAAAAACAAGTAAAACGATACATAAAAGACTTAAAAAAATCACGGGAGTCACTCCTAGTTTGATAAAAAGGGGGAAAGAAATTTTCTACTTATTGAAAAAAATGAAAACCCTTACACTCAGTATATAACAAAATATTTAAAAAAATAAGGGGGAGAAACACATGCAAAGAATAGTTAGTTTAGTAGTTACTTTATTTTTATGCATTGGCTTAATCGCAGGCTGTGCAAGTAGTACGGAAAAAGGCAGTGCAGGTACTGGCAAGCCAAAAAAATCCAATGAAAAAGTTAGTTTAAAAATGGCGGTATTCCCAGCAGACGAGGGGGCTTTTAAAAGAGGGTACGATAATTTCAAAAAAGATCATCCAAATGTTGAAATTACGTTTGAAACCTTCCCGCAACAGCAGTATTACGAAAAAATCCGTATGCAGCTTTCAGGCGGGGATGGATATGATCTATTTACCGGTCAAATGGATAATATGATTGATACTGGTTTATTGGAACCGCTGGATAAACACATTAAAGAAAGTGAAATGGATGTTACGGGCTATGGAACGATGTATGACACCTATAAATATGAAGGAAAAGTGATGAGCCTGCCATATCGTAAATCTAACTGGATGCTCTATTATAATAAGACGTTATTCGACGAAAAAGGTGTCGAATATCCAAGCGATGATATGACATGGGATGAGTTTAGAGAACTAGCGAAAAAAATGACAAGTGGAAGCGGAGAAAATAAAATATACGGCGCATATTTACAACAATGGCCGCAAACATGGTATATGAGTGCCGTTCAAAAGGGTGCTTCCCTTATCGATAAAGACCATTCAGCATTTAAGGATGCATTGAAGCTGAGGATTGATCTGGAAAAGGATGGATCTATCATGAAATGGTCTGAACAGGTTACAACGGGAGCCCATTATAATGCAGCGTTCCAAAAAGGAAATATTGCGATGAACATTATTGGAGACTGGCATGTTGCCCAGCTTCGCCAAGCAGAAAAAGAAGGAACCTTAAAGTTTGATTGGGATGTTGTTCCGATTCCACATCCGGAGGGTGTTGCCAAGAATACATCACTTGCATTACCTGTATCGATCATGATGAATAAAAACACTAAGTATCCAAAAGAAGCCTTTGAATTCCTGAAATACATGACAGGAAAAGAAGGGGCAGAGCAACTTGCATCAGAAGGTTATTTAACCGGCTATATGGACAAGGATGTTGAAAAAGCCTATCTTGGCGATGGCACGCAAAAACCGAAAAACCTTCACTACTTCTTAGAAACAAAAGATTACCCTGAATACCCGATGCTTCCAGGTGTAAATAATATTGTGGTTTCACAAATCTTTAAACAAGAGGGCGAGCTCGCTTTCCATGGCCAGAAATCAGTGGATGACGCGATTAAGGAGATTACGAAACGTGTAAAAAACGAATGGGCAAGTAAGCACGGCAAGTAAAAATAAAAAGCAGGCACTGCTGCTAGATTAAACAGCAGTGCCCTGTTTTTTAATAGAAAGGACTGAATCCGATGAAGCAAGCGAAAAGGCCAAAATCGGCGATGATTAGACGAAACCGTTTGGTCGCCTATACCTTTCTTCTACCGAATATTATTGGTTTTGTCTTATTTATCCTCATTCCGGTTATTGCTTCTTTTTTAATGAGTTTTACATCATGGAATGGCTTCGGACAAATAGAATTTATCTGGTTTGAAAATTATCAGAATTTAATCGGAGATCCTAATTTTCGTATTTCATTTGTGAATAGCATTCTGTTTACATTAATTTCAGTGCCCATCACATTATTTTTATCTGTCTTGATTGCTATCGCTTTAAATCGGGGAATTCGCTTTGTGAAGTTCTTTAGGACAGCGGTGTTTTTACCGTATGTTACAGCAACGATTGCCGTTGCAGCGGTATGGCAGCTTATTTTCAATCCGACGATGGGTCCGATCAATGGAACATTGATGAAGTTTGGGATTGATAATCCTCCAGGCTGGTTGTCTTCAACAAGCTGGGCGTTAGTATCCGTCTCCGTGGTATATATTTGGCATTCGGTAGGTTATTATATGGTTCTCTTTTTAGCAGGGCTGCAGAATATTCCTGAACACTTGTATGAAGCAGCTGAATTGGACGGTGCAGGACCTTTAGCGAAATTTTTCCATGTAACACTACCAATGTTATCGCCTGTTATATTTTTTACGATGATCATTGGAGTCATCAATTCTTTTAAAGTCTTTGATTTAATTTATGTCCTAACAGGTGGAGGACCTGGAAGATCAACACATGTCCTTGTGTACGATATTTATAATACTGCCTTTAAGCAATTTGAATATGGATACGCTTCTTCCATGGCCTATGTGTTATTTCTCATCATCCTGATTTTCGCTTTTATCCAATTTAAAGGTCAAAAAAAATGGGTGAATTATTAATGTCAGTATTAAATCGATGTGTAAGAGAGACGAAAGGAGCTGAGTTTTTTCATGGAAATTGCAACTGAATCCTCGGTCTATACCCTTGGACATAAACCGCGAAAAGTATTGGTAAATAAAATACTTAAATATATTGCGATTATCTTTGTTTCATTTTTGATGGTGCTGCCCTTTATTTGGATGCTGTCTGCATCACTGAAGGCAGAGTCGGAAATTTTCGGTTTTCCGATTAAGTGGATTCCAGAGACATTCCAGTGGAGCAATTATATGGACGTTTGGACAAGGGTGCCTTTTCACATTTATTACTTAAATACATTGAAAATTGCAGTAGTAACAACGGCGTTAGTCATTATCAACAGTTCCCTTGCCGGTTACGCTTTTGCAAAAATCAAGTTTCCCGAAAGTAACCGTTTATTTTTCATCTATGTTGCAACCATGATGATCCCTTATCAGGTCATGATGATTCCGCAATTTATGCTGATGAAGGAATTAGGATTAGTCAATTCTCATTGGTCGTTGATTTTACTTGGAGCCTTTAATCCGTTTGGTGTGTTCTTGTTCCGTCAGTTTTTCTTATCGATACCAGATGAATTACTAGAAGCAGCAAGAATTGATGGACTAAGCGAGTTTGGTATCTATTGGAAGATTATTTTGCCTTTATCAAAACCCGCCATTGCCACTCTCGTCATTTTTTCTTTCATGCATTCATGGAATGATTTCTTAGGTCCATTAATTTATTTAACTTCCGACCATTTATATACGCTACAGCTTGGAATTCAGCATTTTATTACACAATATAACACGGAATATTCTCTGCTAATGGCCGCTGCCGTTTCAGCCGTCATCCCAACGATCATTGTCTACTTCTTAGCTCAAGACCATTTTATCAAAGGAGTAGCCAACACCGGTATAAAAGGATAAAGGAGCGAAGTAATGAAACTGCTTAAAAAAGCATTGTCAATTTTTATTTGTCTTTCATTGATCTTTGTGATGACATCGAATTCCTCGTTGATTTTTGCAGCTGAATCAGGCCGGCTTTTAAATACTGGATTTGAAGAAACAATTGCACCTAAGTCAGGATGGGACCAATTAGGTGCTGCTGAGTGGAGTGTATGGACACCGGCAGGAAATCCCGTTGTGTCTATTTCAGAAGACGCGAGTTACACGGGTAAATATGGATTAAAGATTAATGCAGCTCAAACCGCGAGAGCAGCAGTTTCACAAAATGTGTCCGTTCAGGGCGGAAAAACCTATGAACTTAGTACATGGCTTAAAACAGAGAATATTATCAGCAGTCAAGGTGCCAGGATGCGAGTGATTACTTATGAGGGAACTCAACAGCTCGGTCTCCTTTATTCATCGAGATTAACCGGCACCCACGATTGGTCGCAAATCAAAATGGAGGTAAAGCCTCCTGAAAATGCAGACAGTATTCTTGTTCAGCTTTTCTTTGAAACTGGGACGGGAACGGTGAAGTTTGATGATGTTTCCTTCAAATTGATTGAGCCTGCTACCTCGATTTCATTAGAGAACAGTGAATTAACGATTCAAGAACAGGAGACGGCTGATTTAAATGTAAAGCTGGAACCAGCAGATGCTAGTTCCATCGTTTCCTATATTTCTACTGATAATACAATTGCGACTGTGGATAATGGCATAGTGAGCGGAGTAAAAGCAGGAGAGGCCACAATTTTCGCTTATACAGATAATGGACTTTATGCCAGCAGCACGGTTAAGGTTGTGAAAAATGATGCTCTAGAACGGCCGGCTATCGAGGTGCTGGACATTTATCCAAAAGGAGTCCAACTTGATGTGGGCGAAGTGCGTGTATTTCAAGCAAAAACCACTCCTGAAAATGCTGATTCAGCAAAATTGGTCTGGCAATCTTCCAATGAAGCGGTAGCTGCTGTTCAAAATGGCCTGATTGAAGCAAAATCAGCCGGAAACGCGGTCATTACCGTTCAGACGGAAGATGGAAGGATAAAAAGTGAAAGCCAGATGACAGTTACCGAGCCTGTGCTGGACGAATATGACACTCTTCGTAAGAAGTGGGAAAACCTGATGACAGGTTTTGATTCTTATGACAACTCCAATGAAAGAATGAATCAAATTATAACCGAGCAAACAAACTCAGCAGAATTACTATGGAAGACGATGGTTAAGAATCAAGAGCGTTCTTTCCTGTGGTTTGATTTGGCT
This sequence comes from Bacillus sp. T33-2, assembly GCF_002860205.1. GTDB lineage: Bacteria > Bacillota > Bacilli > Bacillales > Cytobacillaceae > T33-2. Next base: position 36,808 of record NZ_PGVB01000050.1, on the reverse strand, counting down.
AGTACAGACAATTCTGCTGACATACGTGAAAGCTACCGAAATTTAACCACCATGACAAAAGCAGTGACGAATGAAAATTCCCCGCTTTATCGTAATCCGCAATTGCTAAAGGATATAGCGGACGCTCTTCTTTGGCTGTATGAAAACCGATATAACGAAACCATCACACAGTATAGCAATTGGTGGCATTGGGAAATTGGGGTTCCGAATGAATTAAACAGTATCATGGTCCTTCTGTATGATTACTTAGACAAAGAAACGATCCATCGTTATTTAAAGGTGGTAGATCACTTCCAGCCGGATCCAACCAAATCCGGAGCGACTACCCCGGAAAAATATCGTGAAGCCCGTGGAGCGAATAGGATTGATGTCAGCAAGGTAGTAGGAATTCGCGGCGTGATTGTAAAGGATGCGGAAAAAGTAGCTGCTGCGCGGGATGCACTAAGTCAAACCTTTGAAAACGTGACGAAAGGTGAAGGCTTTTACGAGGATGGATCGTTTATACAGCATGGGAATATTGCTTATAACGGATCATACGGAATTGTGTTAATTGAGGGACTAACAGAAATGCTTGAATTATTAAGCGGCTCGACTTGGGATGTAAGCGATCCAAATATAAACAATGTTTATCGATGGATTGAAAATGCTTTTGAGCCGTTTATGTACAAAGGTGCTTTGATGGATATGGTGAGAGGAAGAGCGATTTCCCGTGATTTTCTGCAGGATCATCAGGCTGGTCATACGGTCATCAAAAGTGTGATTCGCATGGCACAATTTGCTCCTGAACCATATGCCGAAAAGTACAAGAGTATGGCCAAATATTGGTTACAAGAAGATACTTTCCTAGATTACTTTGAAAATGCAAGCAATTTTCGAGACATTGCCATGGCTAAGAATCTATTAATGAATCAAGAGGTCAACCCCCGGGGAGACCTGGATTTTCACAAGACCTTTGCTTATATGGACCGAGTGGTTCACAGAAAACCGGGCTACGCTTTCGGGATCAGTATGTACTCTGAAAGAATTCAAAACTATGAAGATATGAATAATGAAAACCGAAAAGGCTGGTACACCGGTGATGGGATGACATACTTGTACAATGGTGATTTAGCTCAGTATAGTGATGGTTTCTGGGCGACAGTTGATCCTTACAGGATGCCTGGAACCACGGTTGATACGATGAAAAGAGCGGATGGAAGCGGCGAACATACCTCACCAGAATCATGGGTAGGGGGTTCAACGCTGAATCGATTTGGAGCTGCAGGTATGTCTTATAAAGCCTGGAACAGTTCTCTGACCGCCAAGAAATCTTGGTTTATGTTCGATAATGAAATCGTTGCGCTTGGTACGGGAATCAGCAGTAATGATAACAGAACGATTGAAACGATTGTTGAAAACCGCAAAATCCGTCATGACGGTAGTAATCAATTGATGATTAATGGTGAAAATCTCGAAATAAGTGACGGACAAAACCATTCAATTACTGCCGAATGGGCCTTCCTTGAAGGAAATGTTCCTGGAGCGGATATTGGCTACTATTTCCCAGAAGGAAAAACACTGACGGTAAAGAAAGAGGAACGGACTGGTGCATGGAAGGATATCAATTATAGCGGACCGGCTGATCTAATCAAGCGATCCTATGCCACGTTGTGGTTTGACCATGGTGTTAATCCAGTAAATGACACCTACTCCTATGTACTATTACCTGGTCTAAACCCGGAACAAACGAAACAATATTCCGCGAAACCGGAGATTGAGATTTTACGAAATGATACAGCTGTTCAAGCTGTCCTGGATAGGAAAGAAAATATCATTGGCGCTAATTTCTGGAATGATGAAAAGCAAACGGTGGGCTCCCTTACGGTTTATCAAAAAGCCTCCATCACGCTGCAGGAGAAAGATCGTGTCCTTGAGATTGCTGTTTCCGACCCAACGATGAAAAACAACGGGTTCATTGAAGTCGAATTCGATAGGAAGGCTGTCAAGGTTCTGGAGGCAGATGAAAATATTACCGTAGAATCCACCAAGCCATCAATCAAGTTGAAAGTCAATGTGAATCAAGCCCATGGCCAAACGTTCACAGTGAAATTGAAAATGATTCCGAGCAAAGAAGGCAACAGCCCACATTCCATTAAATAGGAACCGGCGGCCCAAAATTTTCAATCAATGACGCTGCGTAAAGCGTTTGGATCTTAAAACTAGAGGTGAAGGAATATGACAGTATTTGTGGATCAAGTGAGGAAAGAAAAAATAAACGATTTAGGAAAGTATCAAGAAACCCCTGCTGTAGATCTTCCCTTCGTGGAAAAAGCGATTCAGCATGTTTTAGCAAAAATTGATCAAAGCTTAGATGTGTTTACGGATTTGTTTCCCAACACAAACAGTGACAATCTTGTTTATAAACCGATTGAAAACGTAGAATGGACAACAAGCTTTTGGACTGGGATGCTATGGCTTGCCTATGAATATACAGGGGATGAAAAATACCGAAAAGTAGCCGAAAAGCAGGTAGAGAGTTTTAAAGAACGTCTTGATAAGCGTATTGAAGTAGACCACCATGACCTAGGATTTTTATACACTTTATCCTGTGTTAGCGCTTATAAATTGACTGGAAATAAGCTGGCAAGAGACACAGCGATTAAAGCTGCTGATCTATTAATTACGAGATACTACGATAAAGCGGGTATTATCCAGGCGTGGGGAGACTTGACAGATCCGAAGCAAAAGGGACGGATGATCATTGACTGTAATATGAATCTGCCATTGCTTTACTGGGCATCCGAAGTAACAGGAAAAGCTATATACCGGGAAATAGCGCAGAATCATGTTAAACAGGCGGCCAAATATATCGTCAGGCAGGATGCTTCAACCTTCCATACCTATTATATGGATCCAGAGACAGGAAAACCATTGTATGGAAATACGCACCAAGGGTTTTCGGATGATTCTTGCTGGGCACGTGGGCAGTCCTGGGGTATTTATGGATTTCCCCTAAGTTACCACTATACAGAAGACTGGAATTTAATTAAATTAGCGAAAAAGCTTACAAACTATTATTTAAATAGACTGCCGGAAGATCAAGTTTGCTACTGGGATTTGATTTTTACAGAAGGTGATGAAGAACGGGATAGTTCTGCGGCGGCGATTACCGTTTGCGGACTGTTGGAGATGACGAGACATTTGCCTTTAACGGATCCAGAAAAGAGAGTTTATGAGAATGCAGCGCTAGCAATGATTCAATCATTATATGAAAATTATACGACCGAACTAGACAGCGTAGCCAATGGCATTTTAAAGCATGCGGTCTATTATAAAGCTGGCGGCCTCGGTGTAGATGAGAGTTGTATATGGGGCGATTATTATTATTTTGAAGCATTGATCAGGCTGGCTAAAGACTGGAAAATGTATTGGTAAGAGATTTTAGCGGAGTGGGAAATAGCTTTTTAATCGATGTTTCCCACCCTGAATCTCACGGAAAGGGGAAAAGTTGGAATGATGGATGGAAAGATTTATAAAGCAATGGAATTTATGATGAATGCTTTCTTGTTAAATATCCTTTGGCTGGTGATGTGTCTGCCACTCATCACGATTTTCCCTGCCACAACAGCCATGTTCGCTGTGGTGCGCGAGTGGAAAAATCGAGGGGATATTCGAATTTTTGCTACCTTTTTTAAAAAATGGAAAGAGAATTTTAAACAAAGCATCGTCATTGGTATCATATGGCTGATTTTTACTGGCGTCCTTTTGGGGGATTTGATGATTACCAATCAGCTAAATTCCAATGTGAAATACATCTTATTTTCGTTTTTTTTCCTTTTATTAATATTGTATTTATTTGTATCCATCTATATTTTTCCTGTCATCGTCCATTACCAAGTAACTTGGAAAAATGCCATAAAGAATGCACTGCTATTATCGATCAGCCGCTTGCATAATACAATCTTGTCAATCGGCGTCCTTATCGGTGCGATTGCTTTATGTTTCTATTTTCCTGCTGCCATGATGCTGAGTTTCAGTTTGGGTGCTTATCTTATTCACTCCTTAGTTAGCAGAGGTTTTCACCTTGAAAATGAGGCGGAAGTTTCATAAATGAGCAGATTAATCAGCAAAGGAGGCTGCTATGAATAAGTATAATGTCATAACCAAAATAACTGAGTGTGGTGTCGTCGCGGTGGTAAGAGCTGACTCCAAAGAAGAAGCCGTGCAGATTTCGGAAGCTTGTGTAAAAGGCGGAATCTATGGAATTGAGGTTACCTTCACCATCCATGACGCAGAAGAGGTTATTAGAGAATTAGCGTCTCACTATGCTGACAACAGCGAGGTCGTTCTTGGGGCAGGTACGGTGCTCGATGCTGCAACGGCGAGAATCGCCATTTTAGCAGGTGCGCAATTTATTGTTAGCCCATGCTTTGATGAACACACGGCAAAGCTTTGCCATTTATATCAAGTTCCCTACATGCCAGGCTGCATGACGATTACGGAAATGAAAAACGCATTAGAGTATGGAGTGGATATCATCAAATTGTTCCCTGGTCAAGCATTTGGTCCAGAATTTATAAAAGCAGTAAAAGCTCCGCTTCCTCAGGTGAATATTATGCCAACCGGCGGAGTAAGCCTGGATAATGTGGACCAATGGATAAAAAATGGATGTGTTGCTGTCGGTGTGGGCGGAAATCTGCTTGCACCCGCCCAAATGGGAGATTATGAGAAAATTACTGAAAATGCACGTGAATATATTAAAAAAGTAACAGAAGCGAGAGAGTCATTATGATAAAAAAAATTGTCACTCTTGGAGAGATCATGCTTCGTCTCTCGACGCCAACGGGAATTCGTCTTAGCCAAACGGATCAATTTTCTGCTCATTACGGGGGTGCGGAAGCAAATGTGGCTGTGTCATTAGCTCAATTCGGATATGCCGTTTATTTTGTAACCAAGGTTCCTGATCATCCATTAGGAAAGGCTGTTGAACAGCACTTGAAATGCCATGGTGTCCAAACGAATTACCTGTTAAAGGGAGGAGAACGGTTGGGGACCTATTATTTAGAAGCAGGTGCAGGCGAGAGAAGTGCTCAGGTTACCTATGACAGGAAAAATTCGAGCTTTTCAAAGCTTGGAGTCGATGAGGTAAAAATAGAAGAGATTTTACAAGGAGCATCATTATTTCATGTTACGGGCATTACCCTGGCCTTATCTCCTTCCTTAAGGGAACTTGTTCTTCTTATTCTGCTAAAAGCAAAGGAACTGGGCGTAAAAACTAGCTTTGATTTTAACTACCGTGCAAAGCTTTGGAGTCAGGATGAGGCTTCCGAGGCAGTAAAACCATTGCTGCCGTACATTGATATTTGTTTTTGCGGGGAATTGGATGCCGTTCACATCCTTGGAGTTCATCCCGCGGATGGTTCATTATCCCAAGAAGAGAGACTGATCAATTACTATCAAACCATTAAAGAAATGTATCCAAATATTCAATATTTGTGTTCAACCTTTCGAACTGTCATTTCTGCTTCCAGTAATAAGCTGCAAGGAAACTTATATGTAGGTGGTAAACTTCACCAATCAAATGTTCATACAATTGAACCAATTGTCGATCGTGTGGGAGGCGGGGATGCATTTGCCGCAGGAATTTTATCGGGGATATTGGAAGAAATTCCAGCTGAGGAGATGGTTTCTTTTGCAGCAGCAGCCTCAGCCTTAAAACATACAATTCAAGGTGACTGTAACATTTTTTCAAGGGAAGAGATCCTTGATTTTGCCGCAAAGGAACCGGGTAAAATCGTCCGCTAATCGTTTACACGTGATCTTTGAGCAATCACTATCAAAAAGGAGAGATGAATGATGGAAACACGTTACGCACACCATCCGGAGGATATGAAAAAATATACGACGGAGGAATTGCGAAAAGAATTTCTCGTTGAAACTCTTTTTGAACCAGGTCAGGTACACCTAACCTATACACATGTGGACCGAATGGTTTTTGGAGGAGTCACTCCTGCTGGCCAGGAATTAACAATTAAGCTTGATAAAGAATTAGGAGTTGAGTATTTCTTAGAACGTCGGGAGTTAGGAATCATCAACATCGGCGGCGAAGGATCTGTCGTCGTCGACGGAACGGAATATGACATGCAGCAGAGAGACGGTTTATATGTTGGGAAAGGAACGAGGGAGGTACTATTCCGTTCGAAGGATGCTGAGAGTCCAGCTAAATTTTACATTAATTCTGCGCCCGCACATCATACGTATCCAACCGTTAAAATTGATATCAATCAAATTGACCCGTTACAAATGGGTTCTCCTGAAACATTAAATGAGCGCAAAATTTATCAATATGTTCACCCAAATGTTTGCGAAAGCTGTCAGCTGCAAATGGGTTTAACCATGCTGGCACCAGGAAGCGTCTGGAACACGATGCCTTGTCATACACATGAGCGCCGGATGGAAGTGTATTTATATTTTGATATGGAACCGGAGACTCGTGTCTTCCACTTTATGGGCAAGCCGGATGAAACAAGACATTTAGTGATGAAAAATGAACAAGCCGCAATCTCACCAAGCTGGTCGATTCATACTGGAACGGCAACAAGCAACTACACCTTTATTTGGGGAATGTGCGGAGAGAATATTACTTACAGTGACATGGACCATGTAAAAATGGAAGGTTTACGCTAGGCTTTGCCTAAGTATGAGTTCTTCAGATAGGGAGGGTTAATTAATGAGCAATCATCTTGAATCATTTTCACTTGAATATTTTAGCCTCGCCGGTAAAGTAGCGATCGTGACGGGCGCGAATAAAGGATTAGGACAGGGATATGCCGTTGCCCTTGCTAAAGCCGGTGCTGACATTTTTGTTGTTTCAAGGAGCGGGGATTGGAATGAAACCAGGGATCTATTAGAAGAAACAGGGAGCAGGGCGGCTTTTTTTCAGGCCGATTTAAGTGATAGAGAGGCTGTAAAACAAGTAATTCCCGAATGCCTAAAAACATATGGAAAACTTGATATTCTAGTAAACAATGCGGGTACGATCCTTCGCTCGCCATTATTAGAGTATAAAGAAGAAGATTGGGACCAAGTGATGGAGGTCAATTTACATTCTCTGTACTTGTTGAGTCAAGGGGCAGCCAAAGTGATGGCAGAGCAGAAAAGTGGGAAAATCATTAATATTGCTTCCATGCTTTCTTTCCAAGGCGGCAAGTTTGTCCCGTCCTATACGGCCAGTAAGCATGCTGTTGCAGGTCTTACAAAAGCGTTTGCCAATGAATTAGCCGATAAAAATATCCAAATCAATGCACTTGCCCCTGGTTATATTGCTACGGACAATACAGCCCCCATCCGAGCGGATGAAAAGCGTAACGCTGAAATCCTGTCACGAATTCCAGCAGGCCGCTGGGCTGATCCATCTGACTTGATGGGTGCTGTTGTATTTTTAGCAAGCAGAGCGTCCGATTATATGAACGGGCATGTTTTAGCGGTTGATGGAGGTTGGCTAGCGAGGTAAATAGAATGAGGTTTTGATTTTACTTCCTCAATTGTATTTGCCATCCGAATTCAGCAAAAATGCGTTAATCCTTCCTTGGTCTAATTTCACTAGAGAGGTAGGAAGCAAGTCTTGTTTTTGCTGTGTATGGACAGAAGTGACCTTACAATCCAGAAGCGGATTCCTGTTCATACTTTCGTTGCCAACCAGATACTCGTTAAAATTCTGTTTAATTTGATCCATTTGAGTTAAAACATCCGTATTACTGGCAGCTTTCACGCAGCGATCCAGAGCGTTTCTGCCACCAGCCAGCATTCAGCATCAGGGACAGAAGACATTTTATACAATATAAAGAAGTTTCCCTGGCGATTAAAGAGGTTGCAGAGAATGTAGAAGTCCAACATGCATTAACGGATAAAATAAATCGCCTATTACATCAATTTAAAGTTTAACTAGGAGGGGTGTTACAACTCTCTTTTTACTCTAATAAGAATTTTTTCACTGATTTCTTTAAAAATGCTTAAACTAGTGGGTGCGCTGATCCAGGAAGGATTAGCGCTTATTTTATGAATTAACGCTCATTTGGAACGCATGGAGCAGTTTTTGAATAGGAACGGGTGATTTATTACCATGGATATCCAAATGGGTTTTATGGTTTGGACAAGGTTTCCCTATCGATACACTCCGCTTATCCCCCCCCCCGAGATAATAACACTTGTTTCTGGAATCTTATTAGTTCGGTCATTAGAAAAGAGATAAATGTTTATATAACTTCATTCAATAAACAGGTGCGTAGATCCAGGAAGGATTAACCGCCTTTTCTTACTTCAAAATCAGTTACAAATGAGGAATAATAAGAGTTTTCAGGGATTAAAGTAACTAAAGTTTGGATTAACTTATCTATTGAGAAAAGTACAGTTGTTCCTAGCCAATTACCAGGTAAGAATTCAGCTGGTAACATAGGGTCAGCTATTATTAGATCATCCCTTATCTCCTTTAGTGTTAGAAAGTTTGTAAATACCTGTAAAGGATTTCGGTTCTTATCTGTAATTAAACTATTGAATTTTGTTTTATACTCATCCTCAAGCCATATTTGTATATTTTTGTAGTTAGTGTTGATTTCTTCTAAATTCCATAATGATCTAGCAGTGTTTGGACCTGATCTACCTTCAGGATCTATCCCATTTAACAAAAACTCATTACTTGAAATAATGGTTATATAATCTTCTATTTCAAGTGAATCAATCAGATTTATCACCTTATTTATTACATCCCATGGGTAAACATAAACGCTCTTGTAAAGCATACCAAAACCTAATTCTAGTAAACCTTTCCTAAATGCATCCCTTTTCCTTCTTAATGTTTCTGGAATCTCCAAGAATACTAAGTACCATTTTCCGTTCCAATGTTTAGTGTAAAAGTTATCCTTTTTAGAATATAGATTATATGCGTCTAGACCACTTGGTGTAATTTTATAAATTCCTCTCTCTAATGAGGTTATATAAGACATTCCTTTAAATTTAGATAAGATATTTCTTATTGATTGTGGAGTATAATTCATTTCCTCAAAAATATTAATGAGTTCTTTCCCTTCCATTTCAACCTTTTTAGATAATAAGTATAATAACTGCTTTTCAACTGTCACGTATTTCACCTCTACATAGAAAAGAATATAACGAATTAATAATGTTATTCAAGTGAACGCTATTAAAGAAAATAATTATTAAATGCTGCTTTTTTAAAAGAATAAATATCTATTACTTAGTTTAATTGACACATCAATGTATGTTATATAATATAAATATTAACGACCGTATTTATTCGTGTTATAAAAACCACAAGGAGGTTATTTATTTATAATTAAATATCTGAATAATAGCTATTAATTTGAAGGACGTGATAAAAGTGAATAATCTACAAGAAGTTAATGAATTTGAAACATTTCAACTGTTAAATGAAAACGGAGAAGTTGTACATAAGAACTTATTACCTGAACTAAATAATAAAGAGTTACAACTTCTAATGGAACGAATGATTTATACTAGAACAATTGATCAAAGATGCATTTCATTATCCAGGCAAGGAAGATTAGGATTTTATGCTCCAGTTGCTGGACAAGAAGCTAGTATGATTGGAACGCAGTTTGTACTAGAAAAAGAAGATTGGATATTACCGGGGTATAGAGATCTTCCACAAATGTTTTTTCAGGGGGTTCCATTATCCCAATTATTCCAATGGTCCAGGGGGCATCATAAAGGAGGTCTAATGCCTGAAGGAGTTAACGTTACACCTCCTCAAATCATAATAGGCGCACAAATTGTTCAAGCTACAGGAGTTGGACTTGGTTTAAAAAAGAGAAAGAAAAAAAATGTTGCAATTACTTATACTGGTGACGGTGGATCGTCTCAAGGAGATTTTTATGAGGGGATAAACTTTGCAGGAGTTTTCAATGCTCAAACCATTTTTGTTGTTCAAAATAATCAATTTGCAATCTCAACACCATTTGAAAAGCAAACAGCAGCAAAGTCGATTGCACATAAGTCTGTTGCTGCTGGAATTAAAGGCGTAAGGGTAGATGGAATGGATATTCTAGCTACTTACGTAGTTACAAAGGAAGCAAGAGAACGAGCAATTAGTTCAAATGGGCCTACGTTAATTGAAGCTGTTACCTATCGGTATGGTCCTCATTCAACATCAGGTGATGATCCAACACTCTATAGGAACGAACAACTTGAGAAAGAATGGGCCAAAAAAGATCCTATAAAAAGATTTAGATTGTTTTTAGAAAAACAAGGTTTATGGACTGAGGAACAGGAGTTTCAAATTATAGAACAAGCAAAAAAAGATGTAAAAAATGCAATAAAACAAGCTGAATCTGAGAGTAAGCCAAAGGTCTCCAATTTAATTGAGAATATGTATGAAGAACTACCTTTCAATTTAATGGAGCAGTTAAATCGAGTAAAAGATTTATGAATCAAGTGAGGTCAGAGGGATGAATGCGGTTACAGTCGTTATAGGCTCAATGTGTTTTTTAATGATTGCGTATCGTCTTTACGGTACTTTCATGGCTGTGAAAGTTATGAAAGTAAAAGCATTGGACGAAAAGAGAAAGACACCGGCACATGAGATGAAATGATGGAAAGGATTATGTGCCTACCAATAAATGGGTGACCTTTGGCCACCATTTTGCTGCAATCGCGGCAGCTGGACCGCTTGTCGGACCGATTTTGGCAGCCCAGTTCGGTTATCTTCCCGGATTGTTATGGCTATTAATCGGGGCGGTTATCGGGGGAGCTGTGCATGATGCAGTTGTCCTGTTTGCGTCCATGCGCAAAAAAGGAGGAAGTAGCGAAGGAAGAGCTTGGGCCTGTTGCGGGATTCTGTACAGGTTTGGCGATGCTGTTCATTATTACGATTACCATCTATAGTCGTTTTTCCCTTATGCTTACCAGAGGTATTTTCCTTCAGGCTCAAGCGCCAGCTTAAAGCGCTTAGGCCATAAATAGAGGATTTGAAAAATGAGAAAGAACAAAATGGCAATAAACATTTCATGTACTACATTTAATAAGAAGTATTCACAATAAAAAAGTTTTTATTTACTCCGCTTGACAATATACCCTATAGGGTATAATATAAGTCTATAAACACAGATATGGTGGTGGATATGTTAATTTCAATACTAGTGTTAGTTTTCGTCGTTCTGGGTACCAGCGTCTATAAACGCCATGTCCCTGTCCATAATGTTCCTTGTAATGAAACCGGTTTTCTTGAACCTCACACGACTATATTGGATATAAGGGATTATAATAACAAAGCCAATGATATAAAGCGTGAATCCTTAAATATACCTTATGCCTATCTAAGACGTTTTAATAGCGAGATCACGCCGGGTAAGATACATGTAATTGCTTCAAATAGATTAGAGTTAAATTTGGGAATTCGATTTTTAACGAGAAAAGGTTTTGATATAACCAGTTATGAAATATCTGAGTGTCCTTGTAAGCAGAAAGGTGGGTTAGAACATGGAATACGATAAAAATGTAATAAACCGTTTAAAACGGATTGAAGGCCAAATAAAAGGTGTATTAGGAATGATGGAACAAGGAAAAGACTGTAGGGATATTGTCACGCAATTATCAGCTGCACGAAATGCGATTGACCGTACAATAGGTGTCATTGTGAGTGAGAACTTGGAGCAATGTGTTCGTGAAAATGTCGAAAAAGGCGAAAACACAGACCATCTTGTAAAACAAGCTGTTGAGCTACTAATCAAAAGTAGATAAAATATAAGGGTTGACAGCTTATGCAATAGACATTATTATATACCCATCGGGGTATTAGAAAACCCTTTTATTTTTAAGTTAACAAATACCCATAGGGGTACGAGTATATTAATATAAATATGGAGGCTAAACGAAAAAACGAAATGAATGCAGATAAAGTATTAGATGCTAAGGGGCTTGCTTGTCCGATGCCAATCGTAAAAACAAAAAAAGCAATCAATGATTTACAATCAGGTCAGGTACTAGAAGTTCATGCAACAGATAAGGGAGCGAAGGCTGATTTAATAGCTTGGGCCAAATCTACTGGAAATGAACTGTTAAAACATGAAGAAGAAAACAATGGTTTAAAGTTTTGGGTTAAAAAGGGTTAATGTTCTTTATCTAAATACTAAGAGGGGGAAATTTCAATGACAGAACAAAAGAAAAAAACCACGATTATCTTATTCAGTGGAGATTATGATAAAGCAATGGCGGCTTACATCATTGCAAACGGGGCTGCAGCATATGACCATGAAGTGACTATTTTCCATACCTTCTGGGGTTTAAATGCACTGAGAAAAGATGAGCCATTAACATTAAACAAGGGATTCCTAGAAAAAATGTTTGCCAAAATGATGCCTCGCGGCGCTGACAAAATGGGCTTATCCAAAATGAACTTTGCTGGAATGGGACCTAAGATGATCAAGCAGGTCATCAAAAAGCACAATGCTATGACCCTTCCACAATTAATCGAGATGGCTCAAGAACAGGAAGTAAAGCTGATTGCATGTACGATGACAATGGATCTTTTAGGCCTCCAGCAAGAAGAACTGTTAGACGGCATTGAGTATGCAGGTGTGGCAGCTTATTTAGGGGATGCTGAAGACGGAAACGTGAACTTATTCATCTAAATTGATACGGGGGACCTAACGGTTCCCTACGTAATTAAGGAGATAGGTAAATGGAATATTTAAATTATGTGCTGATAGGACTGTTAATATATTTTCTCCTACAGCGTGTGCTGCCTACAAGTGGAGTAAAGCAAATTACCACTTCTGAGTTGAGAAATGAATTGAAAAATAAAAACAAACAATTTATAGATGTTCGTACAGCTGGTGAATTTAAATCTAAACATATCAATGGCTTTAAAAACATTCCCTTGAATGAGCTTAACAGGAAGGCAAACGAACTTTCGAAAGATAAAGAAGTAATCGTGATTTGCCAGAGTGGAATGAGAAGCAACAAAGCTAGCAAAACACTAAAAAAACTAGGTTTTAAAAATATAACAAATGTTAAAGGTGGAATGAGTGCTTGGCATTAAAATTTTGAACAGGAGGATAGCGGTATGGAACAAATCACTGCTAAAGAGGTCGAAGAGTTACTAAATGAAGGAAATACGCTCAATATTATCGATGTACGTGAAGTGGATGAAGTAGCCAATGGAAAGATACCAACTGCCATTCATATTCCGTTAGGATTGCTAGAATTCAAAATTCAGGATTTGGACAAATCCAAAGAATATATAATGGTTTGCCGTTCTGGAGCGCGAAGTGGCAGGGCAACCCATTTCCTTGAGGGACAAGGTTTTACAGTCATCGATATGACTGGTGGAATGCTAGCTTGGGAAGGAAAAACAGAATAAAAATATTTTGAAGTGTTAAATACCTATGCGGGTATAATTTGAAGGGGGATTTCTCGTGGAGATTATTAAATCAAATGTTATGTTGGATGCAAAAGGTTTAGCTTGCCCAATGCCGATAGTGAAAACCAAAAAGGCTATGACTCAGTTAGAGGGAGGCCAGGTGTTAGAGGTCCAAGCTACTGATAAAGGTTCAAAGGCTGACATTAAAGCTTGGGCTGAGAGTACAGGGCATCAGTATTTAGGTACTATTGAAGAAGGAAATGTCCTTAAGCATTACCTGAGAAAATCATCGGGTGAAGAAACAGTGGAAATTAAGCATCCGTACGTTATTAACAATGATAATCTTCAAGCAAAATTAGCGTCCAATGAGGATATTGTCATTCTGGATGTAAGGGAAGAGGCTGAATATGCGTTTAACCATATTCCTAATGCTATTTCCATTCCATTAGGTGAATTAGAAAGCCGTCTTAATGAATTAAATAAAGAGGACCAAATCTTTGTTGTATGCCGTACAGGCAGCCGCAGTGATTTAGCCGCGCAAAAGTTGGCGGCAAATGGATTTGGAAAAGTGGTTAATGTGCTGCCGGGCATGAGTAAGTGGTCAGGAGAAACTGTTAGCCTTAACCTGTAGTATCTAATGAATTATGTATAACAAACTGATGCCTGTACAAAAAACGTTCGGTGCAACGCAGTAAACCACAGCTTTTTCTGCCATGTGTTACTAGTACCGAACCATATCTATTCAACAGATTCTACATGATATATAACTTGAAATCGTGTAAGTGATAACCAGCCTAACTTAATCGTCAGTCGATTCTGTCTGTTTCGGTTTAGAATGTTTTCCTTTGATGTTCAGTCAAAGTCCATGACAAATCTGGTCGGTTAAAATGTGGCACTTCCATGGACTCACCCCTAGTATTTTTGGCCGCATAATAAAACATCTTTTTACTGTTATTTCCAAATCAAACCACCGCCCGTTTATAGCTATCTTGTATAGTATAGGTTCTAAGTATACGGGATGATATAACAGGTCACCAGGATGAGAGGGGCTTGTTTAAAAACGGGAAAACAAAAACCAACAACGAGATTTAACAGAGCAATTTATAGAAAAGGGAATTTGGGTCATTTTCTGTTCCATTCCCTTTGTTCAAAAAATATTTATTATAGGGATAGTAAAACATGAGTACAAAAGTAGCAATTATTGCAAGCAATGGTGGTTTGTTTGATGACGATGGATGTTATGGGACTGGAAAAAGAAGCGTTCGTTGAAGGCATTGAAGTTGGTGGGGCAGTGACATTCCTTGAGTTCGCAAAAGATGCTGATGTCACGTTAACATTTTAATAGAATAAAAAATTTTACTAAAAAATATACTGTAGGGGGTATTGTTATGACGGTAAGTATTATGACAGCTAAAGAAGTTACACAACGAGTTTTTAATAAGCAGGAATTGTTCATTCTTGATGTGCGAAATGTTGATGCATTTCAAGATTGGAAGATTGAAGGGCAAAATTTTGAGTACCTGAACATTCCGTATTTTGACCTGCTGGATGGGGTAGAAGAAATCCTGGATCAAATTCCGGCTAATAAAGAGGTATTAGTCGTGTGTGCGAAGGAAGGCTCATCTATCATGGTGGCTGAAATGCTATCAGAGGCAGGCCGTGATGTTTCATATCTGCAAGGCGGAATGAAAGCATGGAGTGAGTATTTAGAGCCTGTTAAAGTTGGAGACCTTAAAGATGGCGGAGCAATCTACCAATTTGTCCGCATCGGAAAAGGATGTCTTTCCTACATGGTCGTTTCTAATGGCGAGGCAGCGATCATTGATTCAACCCGTATGGCAGATGTGTACACCGCATTCGCCGATGGCATTGGAGCAAAAATTTCAAATGTTTTTGATACACACCTTCACGCTGACCATATTTCAGGTGGAAGAACGATTGCCGAAAAGACAAGTGCAACTTACTGGCTGCCTGCTAAAGATGCAAGAGAAGTAACATTTGAGTACCAGCCCTTAGAGGACGGCAACAGTGTAACCATTGGGAATACAATGATCAATATTGAAGCCCTCTACTCTCCGGGTCACACCATCGGCTCCACGTCATTTGTCGTGGATGAAAAGTATTTGCTTTCTGGAGATATCCTGTTTGTTGATTCCATCGGAAGACCGGATTTAGCGGGACTGGCTGAAGATTGGGTTGGGGACTTGAGAGAGACTTTATATAAACGTTACAGAGAACTTTCGGATGAACTGATTGTACTTCCGGCTCACTTCATGATTATCGAGGAATTGAATAATGACGGCAGCGTTGCGAAAAAATTAGGTACACTGTTTGCAGAAAATCATGGTCTGAACATTGAGGATGAAGCAGAATTCAGAAACATGGTAACCGGCAACCTGCCTCCGCAGCCAAATGCCTATCAAGAAATCCGTGAAACAAATATGGGCAAGCTTACACCGGATGACGAACAGCAGCGCGAGATGGAAATCGGACCTAACCGTTGTGCGGTGCGGTAATCCAAAAAATAAATATTATAAAATTATTTTGATATTAGGAGAGATGAACAATGAATTCAGATAAGGTATTAGACGCAAAAGGCCTTGCTTGCCCGATGCCAATCGTTAAGACTAAGAAAGCGATCAATGAACTGCAATCTGGACAAGTGCTGGAAATACATGCGACAGATAAGGGTGCAAAGGCTGACTTGGCCGCATGGTCAAACTCTGGAGGGCATGAGCTTTTGCTATCAACAGAAGAGAATGGCGTATTGAAATTCTGGATTAAAAAAGGTTAAGCCATAAGCAAAGGGAACCAAACTTGGTTCCCTTTTGGCAAGGGAGGTACTACAGATGGACATAACATTTATTATTACCATCTTTTTAATCGGATTCATAGGCTCCTATATATCAGGGATGCTTGGAATAGGCGGATCAATCATTAAATACCCGATGCTTTTATATATCCCGCCTATATTCGGTCTAGCAGCATTTAGTGCTCATGAGGTTTCAGGTATTAGTGCTGTACAAGTTTTTTTCGCTACGATTGGCGGAGTTTGGGCCTATAGAAAAGGGGGCTATCTCAATAAAACCCTGATTGGCTACATGGGAGCGAGTATTTTAGCAGGCAGTTTCATTGGAGGATATGGTTCCAAATTAATGTCCGAAGATGGTATAAACATTATATATGGCGTGCTGGCGTTAATAGCTGCGGTAATGATGTTTATACCAAAGAAGGGAATCGATGATATTCCTCTTGACCAAGTAAAGTTTAACAAGTGGCTGGCCGCATCATTATCATTAATCGTTGGGATCGGGAGCGGTATTGTCGGGGCAGCAGGAGCGTTCTTATTGGTGCCAATTATGCTGGTTGTGCTGAAGATACCAACAAGGATGACGATTGCTTCCTCATTAGCCATCACCTTTATTTCATCCATCGGTGCCACGATTGGTAAAATTACAACCGGACAAGTTAATTACTTTCCTGCCCTCATCATGGTGATTGCCAGCATTATCGCATCCCCTCTTGGAGCAATGGCGGGAAAAAAGATGAATACGAAACTTCTTCAGATCATATTAGCTGTGTTAATAACAGCAACTGCAGTAAAAATCTGGTTAGATATTTTATAAGTGCTAACTAAATAGAAATGGGAATAGTTTATCTGTCCCAAATATGGGGTGGTAAAAATGTTAAAGAGAAAGAACTGTTGTCAGGGTTCTTGAGGGATCACCAAGGAAAAACCCGGAAAGAAATTTATTCCTCCAATATGACCGGGGGTTTTCATCAGGAGTCATTATATTAATCCAAAAAGTATTATAAACGTCGGTTCGCTAGTATGTATGTTTCATTATATAAATTTGGTTTGTTGTATAAATCCAAATACAGCAGGAAGGGTAATACAGTTAGTTATTATCCTAGTGCCTTAACTTTAAAGGTTTATTTAGCATTTATAAAAGAGTAAGGAATCTATCTTATTATAATGTTACATAGACCTTTCTTTTTCTGATGCTATTAATATACACCAGTACATAGAAAATATTAGGCTCTGTGGATATAATTGACTCAAATCTCTGCAAACTAAAGAATTCGATTAATCAATATTCTTAGTTAAAGGCAGGAACAAACATAGAAAGGATGAAACGAATGAAGACAACGATTAATTGGACAGGAGACATGGCTTTTTCGGGAATAACACCATCAGGACATGAAATAAAGATGGATGCTGCTCCAGAGGTAGGGGGACAAAATAGTGGCGCAAGACCGACAGAGTTAATTTTGCATTCACTTGCCGGATGCACAGGAATTGATATTGTAATGATTTTGAAAAAAATGAGATATGAAATTCAAGCCTTAAATATGGAAATAGAAGGAACAAGGGCAGAAGATCATCCAAAACGATTTACCGATTTTCATATTCATTACTCACTTGAGGGAGACCTGCCCGAAGATAAGGTGGTTCGTGCTATTCAATTATCAAAGGATAAGTATTGCTCTGTATCACATTCATTAAATGCAAACATTGTAGCCAGCTATTCCATTAACGGTGTGAAAGGCAGTAAATATATATAAGGTGTAGGTTCCTGTTGTTTTTAATTGTACTATTCTTAAATACTTAACAGACCAACTAAGTACGCTAATGTATTGATTCAATACAACAAATGAACCTATGTATAAAGAGATGCTAAACTTTAAATGTTAAGCATCTCTTTTGTTTGAATAGCATCTTTTACTAAGACTTTTTCATTCCATATGGAGATAATATAACTTATAGGAAAATAGTAGGATATTTATGAATGACATTTATACTGCTACGATTTAAGCTTTTCCGCTTACGAAAAATGGAATGGGAAGTGTATAGAAATAGAGAGCTAAAAGTTAGTTACTGAAAAACTGCTTAGGATTTGAGATGCAAAAACATGAATTGCTTTTTCAAGGGGAGGAATGTTTATATTAGGTCGATTACCTACACCAGCACCATAGGCATTAGGGTTGGGGTTTTGAATATCCATAGGGATAGGATATGGTCGTCGATCTGGTTAGCCTCATAGAATCGATCCTCAAGAAAGCCAACTTGTTCATGAGAAAGTTCCAATACAATTTCGTTATCGCTATCCTCATACGCCTTCAATACAACTTAGCTGTCTGTGCATCACGGATCACATTCCCAATTCTAAGGTAGAGATTTTTTTCATCACAGATGTATTTGGTGAATTCACGCAATTTTGTTATATCCATTTGCTTTCGCTCCATAGTTTCTAAACTTCAATCTCTTATATTTGCCGGGTATCCCATTTATGGAGCCCATTTTAGTGAGGCAACGCTGAGACTCCGGTTAAGTTCTTTCTTCATTTTATAAATTTTGTGTTAGCGAGGATTATATAGACAGTTCCCCAATAAAAAGCCGGTGGTTACCTCGTGTTCCACAATCACTTCCTAAGTATTTAGAGAAAGAGGAGATTGCTAAGATTCGTAATCATAGCGAATTTAACCTCACTTTGAAATCAAGCGTTGATAGAATTTATGCTAACAAGAGGGTGCCGAGTTATAGAAGTAAGTGAACTAAATCGGGAGGAGGTAGATCTTGAGAACCGTACGGCATGTGTTGTGGGTAAAGGCAAAAAAATTCGCTATGTACACTTTACAGAAAAGTGTGCTCTTTTATTAGAACGGTATTTCTCATTAAGCCTTAATTCTTCATAGGCGCTTTTTGTAACTCTCATATATGAAAAAACAATAATTATATGGAGTTAATAAACACTTCACGTCCATCTGCGTGTCGTACAAGACATTTTTTTAACAAGCTCTGCTGCAAAAATCATAAGCTAAAAAACCAGCTGCAAACAGCTGGTATTATTTATTGATATTAAGCAATTTAAATAATGATGGCTTTTTCTTATCTACGATCTTTAACTGATCCATTTGTAATCGTTGTTCATGTTCAGCAACCCATTTTTTTAAATCCTGCTTATTCCGGCAACAGGCCATGAAAGTCTCGCCATTTTTCCCTACTCCGTTAATTATATATCTATGTCTAGTATTCTCCATTTACTGCCACCTTTTTCGCGATTATATTTAAGTTTATTCTGAAGACCAACCAGCTCAATACTATATTAATAGAAACACAGCACAAAAATAAGTGGAAATAGCTGCTCCGATGCACATGCGAGTCTTTAGGAATTGTTGTCCATGCATTTTTCCAGATCTTTTTCAATTATAAATATTTCTATTCTTTCTCCAGTCTTCGTACTTATATCACTATGTGAAGATAGGACCTTACATCCAGTTAGATTTTGCACAATGCTTTCGTGCTCTTCACTATACATTTCCCTCAGAATTTGCCTCATTTGTTTGACTATTTTTTTTCCATCCTCATTTTTAATTAAATGCTTTTCCTCCACTGTAAGAACTCCCTTAAAGCGCGTGATTATCATATCATTGATAATATAAGTTTTAGCTTCTTGAGGGCCCCTGCCTACGAGGTCACGCTGGAATTTTATAAAGGCAGCACTTATCTCAGCCTCTAGCTTTTTCTTTATATGTGCCATAATTTTCTCCCTGTTCTAAGGAATCTCGAAAATATCATAAAGCCCATGCTTGAATTTTGTCAATGTGATTATGAAAATAAAAAAGCCAGGTGATATTTAAGTTAATTAAATGTGGTATAAAAAAAGCCATATAAAAAGGTGTATTATCTGTCGGACATGGGTTTACAAATAGCAAACGATAAGGTTAGAATGTTTTCATGAACATAAAATACTAGAATAAATATCGGCCAAATCTCAAAGGTTTGAGAACGGAGGAACCACTAATAGGGGTTAATTCTGCATTTGCAGGAAGGATGAGATACTCTTTCGCCATCCTACCCGTCAGCTAACTTCGTCGGCTAAAGCGAAGGAGGTCATTATAAGACCGCCTTGATCAGGGGGCTCTTTTGTTGCTGAACTTACAGCAAAATAGCAGCCTGGGCATATACGCAGGTCTTTTTTATTATGCGTAGCATGAAAAGGATTGTTGGAAGACAGAATGCAGAGAGAGCTTAAAAAGCTGGCTAGGCGTTAGGTAGACCAATGAATGCTTTTCTCCATCTTAAAGTGTTTTACAGGCAAAACTTAAACTTCTAATTCTTCTACCTGTTTGTAGTATAGGGAAGATGGATAGTTTTTTGCCATGACGAACCATTGGAGGAGAGTAGGCATTGGTCTATTTTTTGTGCTCAAGCTGCTTTTTTCGGTGGGTAATTTGCACTCGTTGCACAGGATTTGAAATCATGTAATTGACAAATACTAAATGAATAATAATTGCTGTTCAGGAGGCCTATTGTGTCACAATCTTTTATTGCGCTAAGCATTCTCATCATTGTGTATGCAATTATCATTTCCGAGAAGATACATCGGACAATTATAGCATTGGTCGGTGGCATACTAATGATTTGTCTTGGAGTACTTAATCAAGAGGAGGCACTCCATCATATTGACTTCAACACACTGGGATTTTTAATTGGAATGATGGTCTTTATCTTGGACAGGTGGGGAATTGAAATCGACAACACTTCTCATTCTTTGGATGAGTGCATTGCTTTCTGCTTTTGTTAACAATATCCCGTTTGTAGCCACAATGATCCCTATGATTAAAGAAATGGAGAAATGGGCATGACCAACTTGGAGCCATGTGGTGGAGCTTACCACTGGGAGCTTGTTTAGGCGGGAATGGAACCTTGATAGGAGCCAGTGCGAATTTGGTGGTCGCCGGATTAGTAGCAAAAGAAGGGCACCCAATTTCCTTTGTTAAGTATTTAGTTATTGGTTTTCCTTTGATGCTGGTCTCTATAGTGATTTGCACCATTTATGTGTATATAAGATATCTTTTATAATCCACAACACTTTTAAGGCAGGAGATAAACATGAAGAAAATAACGGACTATCTGGATCCGCCAAAAATAATCGTATTGGGCTTTGCGACATTGATCCTGATCGGTGCATTTTTACTGACCCTACCTATTGCAACGCACGATGGAAACGGCCTTGTTTTTCTAAATGCGTTATTCACCGCTACCTCGGCTACTTGTGTGACCGGGTTGGTGGTCGTCGATACGGCCGATACATTTACGACATTCGGTGAATTGGTAATCTTGACACTGATCCAAATTGGCGGACTAGGCTTTATGACATTCGCCACATTCTTTTTTTTTCTTTTGGGCAAGAAGATTTCTTTAAGAGAACGGCTGATATTGCAGGAGGCGTTGAACAACGTTTCTTTTGCGGGAATTGTGCGTCTGGTAAAAAGGGTGTTGATTTTCACAGCCATCATTGAACTGACGGGTGCGACTATCCTTGCAATCCGATTCTCTTTTGAAATGCCCATTGGGAAAGCCATTTATTGGGGAATATTTCATGCAATATCAAATTTCAATAACGCAGGCTTTGACTTAAACAGGGAATTCCGAAGCCTGACACCTTTTGTGGATGATCCAACTGTCGTCTTGACCGTTTGCGCACTCATTACGTTAGGTGGAATTGGCTTTATCGTGTTGAATGAACTGTATGAATTTCATGATACACGACGGGTTTCAGTGCATACGAAGGTAGTTTTGCTAACAACATTAATTCTGACCCTTGGTGCGGCCATATTGATTTTCATCTTTGAATACGGGAACGACAAAACTCTTGAGCCGCTTTCTTATACTGGAAAGGTGTTGGGCTCCTTATTCCAGGCCGTTACACCAAGGACAGCTGGTTCAAACACATTGCCAATTGGGGATTTAACACAATCATCATTATTCCTGCTCATCTTCCTGATGTTTGTTGGAGCTGGGCCGGGATCCACTGCAGGAGGCATAAAAATCACTACGTTAGCTGTTCTGTTAACAGCAGTTTGGTCTCAAATCAAAGGGAAGGAACATGTCGTTATGTTCCAGCGCCGAATTGTGATGGAAACCATTTTCAAGGCACTTACTGTCGCGGTCAGTGGATTGATCATTGTAATGACCATTACGATGATACTGACGATTTCCGAGGGAGAACGACACAATTTCATCATGTACCTGTTTGAAGCTACATCGGCGTTTGGCACGGTAGGTTTGTCAATGGGACTCACACCTGAACTGTCACCCATTGGCCGTATTGTCATTATCCTGACAATGTTTGCAGGCAGATTAGGGCCATTGACTGTTGCTTATGCAGTCGCCGTGAGAAGAAAGCCTGATAATTTCACTCATCCAAAAGGAAAAATAATGATTGGTTAAAATCCACATTGAAGGGAGTGTTCACGCATGGCACAGCGCCAGTTTGCAGTAATCGGTTTGGGGCGATTTGGAAGCAGTATTGCACGTAAATTGCATGAAGCTGGACAAGAGGTCCTGGGAATTGACATCAATGAAGAGCGAATTGAAGACGCAGAGCTATCAGTTACGCATGCAGTAATAGCAGATGCCACAGAAGAGGCCGCTCTTTTATCCATTGGTATCCGCAATTTCGACTGTGTGATTGTCGCTATTGGAAATGATATGCAATCCAGTATTTTAGCAACTATGTTATTGAAAGAATTGGGAGTAAAAAAAGTAATTGCCAAAGCCCTGGGCAAAAACCATGGAAAAGTGTTAGATAGAGTAGGTGCCGATTGGGTTGTGTATCCGGAACGGGATATCGGGGAACGAGTTGCACATCAACTTCTGTCGCCTAATGTGCTCAACTTCATTGAACTCTCAAGAGAGTATAGTATTGAGGAGATTAAAATTCCTGAAAGCATGACAGGAAAGAGCCTTCGTGAACTGGATTTACGGGCTGAATTCAATATAAGCGCGATAGCAATCCTTACTGGAGGGGATATCATCATCTCTCCTTCACCTGATCAAGTCATTCGAAGGGGAGATATTTTAGTGGTGATAGGGAACACCGAAGATCTTGCCACATTTTCGAATATCGATTAGATCATACCTCTTAAATATATTCTTCATTATCGAATGGCTCATCCGATTTGTGAAGAGGCATGGGAGCTACAAACAAAAGACCACCTCATCACAGTCTTTAGTTCGTGCCTATGGTAAAGCTAGGGTAATCGAAAAGTCTTTATTCACTACTTGCGTTTTTTCAGTTTTTCTTATGTAGTTGGGGATATTATCATGTAAAAGCAAGGTGCAAATCGTATTCATCCTTTTTGTTTTATATCACGGTAAAAAAGTCCAGATAACAGAATGACATACAGTATTGTGAATTGAAGAAATGAGACAGCTAGCCTACCGGTATCGAATATGTTTTTGAACAATAAACAAGGCTTTATCCACTTCATGGAGAATTAGATATTAAGAGGGCTGGATATAATGAGAAATAAAGGCAGTGATAACATGATGGCACAACAGCAACCCTTTTAAGGCATACTTGCGGCGTGCCTGCATATGCTTTATCGTTAGTTCGAGTGCCTCAAAAAAATTAGTAGAAATGGGTTGATTGCATGGCCAAACAAAGTTTGTTCGGCAATAGAGTCTTCCGAGCCATTATTATTTCAGGCTTGTTTTTACAAATCGGTATTTGGGTTCGGAATTTCGCCGTACTTTTATATGTGATGGAACAGACCAACGGGGATGCATTTGCGGTCTCAATGATATCCGTAGCAGAGTTTACCCCGATTTTTATCTTTTCTTTTATTGGAGGAACGTTTGCCGATCGGTGGAGCCCGAAAAAAACGATGGTCTGGTGCGATATTCTGAGTGCGATTTCTATTTTCGCAGTGATTGCGACACTATTATTCGGAACGTGGAAAGTTGTGTTTTTTGCCACTTTGATATCCGCAATCCTTTCGCAATTTTCCCAGCCATCGGGTATGAAACTGTTTAAAATGCATTTATCTGAAGATCAAGTTCAAGTCGGAATGTCGGTTTACCAAACTGTATTTGCTGTATTTATGGTCCTGGGTCCTATTATCGGAACATTTGCCTACCAATCATTTGGCATAAACATTTCAATTGCTGTGACTGGTATAGCGTTTTTACTATCTGCTGCGGCGCTGACTTTCCTTCCGCCAGACCGTGAGCTGGAAAAAGAGACCGGGACAACATTATGGCAAGAAATGAAGAGCGGGGTTAAATATGTTTTAGGGAAGAAAGAATTGAGCCTGTTAGGTCTTTGTTTTATGGCAGCAGGACTTGGGGTTGGTTTCATTCACCCGCTGTCGATTTTTCTCGTGACTGAACAACTGGGTCTGCCAAAAGAAAACCTTCAATGGCTTCTAATGGTTAACGGGGCCGGAATGATCTTAGGTGGAGCGGCTGCCATGATGTTTGCGAAAAAAGTGGCTCCGCAGAGGCTGCTGGTGTTTGGGATGCTTGTGAATGCAATTGGCCTGGCAGTGATGGGGTACTCCACGAACCTTTGGCTGACACTGACTGCAGAATTTTTTAACGGCTTAATGATGCCATGCATCCAGATCGGCATTAATACGTTGATCTTGCAAAGAACGCAGGAGGCCTTTATTGGAAGGGTAAATGGCATTTTGAGCCCGCTTTTCACAGGGTCGATGGTAGTGACCATGAGTGCAGCAGGTGTATTAAAAGAGCAATTTTCCCTGGTTGCTGTATTTGAGGGAGCTGCAGTATTATTCATCATTGGAATGCTTGTGATTTTGCCACTGTTCAAACAGAAAGAACAGCAGCATGCTGTTAGTGTTAATGATTAAATCATATGGAAAGGCAGCCTGACCATGGAGTTAACGCGTGACGGTCAGGCTGCTGCATTGAAAGTGTGTTATTTTCCTTTGACTATTTTCACACAAGCACCTATAATAACAGTGTATTTTTAAACTTTAAGGAGGATTATTAAAAAATGACACATGCGATGAGACTTCGATTCCCAACTTTGAACCGGTAATTAAATACGTTCAAAGGCTCTGTTTTATGTTTGCAGAGTAACGGGATAAGTCTGTCCTTTTTTAATAATCTTCATTTCATATCATGTATATGTAATGTTAGAAAGGCGGATTTTTCTTCCTTTCTTTATTTATGTCAAAATTCCTTTCTTTGTTTATGCAATGGGAAGGTTTATTTGGCGACGGCTCCTGGCAGCCCCTAACCGAATAAGGATGGGTCTTCTTCCCTTTACTCTAATCACAGGCAGATCGCATGTGATTTTTTTGTTTTCTAGATATTTTAAGCAGATTGAATAAATACGAAAGAGAAACGAGGCAGTGAATAATGGAAAAAGTATGTCTTGAATTAGAAAATATAGAACTCTCATTTTTAGATCGTTTAGTGTTAAATATCCCCCGGCTGGCAGTACATCAGTTTGACCGTATTGGGATTGTCGGGAAGAATGGAGCTGGCAAGAGTACGCTGTTGAAACTGATGGACGGCCAAATCAAGCCGGAGAAAGGTCATGTAAAACGCTTTGCGGATTTTGCCTATTTTGACCAACTGGCATCTCCAGTGGAAAGAGAAGTAGATTATGAGTTAGCTGGAAAGCTGTCAGTCCCGCAAACCGAAATTGAAAACTTTAGTGGTGGCGAACAGACAAGGCTAAAGCTGGCACAGATTTTTTCAGGCTATCATCAAGGTTTATTGATTGATGAGCCGACCACCCACCTTGACGAGGATGGTACACGATTTTTTATCGAACAACTGACTTATTATTATGGAGCGCTCGTGCTTGTAAGCCATGACCGCTATGTTTTTGATGAACTCGTAACAAAAATTTGGGAAATCGAAGATGGCTGCGTAACAGAATACACAGGAAACTATTCAGATTACGCAGCCCAGAAAGAACTTCAACGAAAGCAACAAAAAGAACAGCATGAAAAATATATGAAAGAAAAGGCTCGTCTTTTAAAAGCCGCAGAGGAAAAAATGAGGAAGGCTGATAAAATCACTCAAGCCAATGGACATATATCAAAAAAGGAAACTAAAGCAAAAGCGAATAAAATGTTTATGACTAAATCAAAAGATACAAGCCAAAAGGCGGTCCAGCGTGCTGCAAAAGCGATTGAACAGCGAGTTGCACAACTCGAGGGTGTGGATGCCCCAAAAGAGGAACACCTACTTCATTTTTATCAACCCTCTGCACTTAAGATTCACAATAAATACCCAATCATGGGTGAGCGGGTAACCTTAAAAGCCGGTGATAAAACGCTTCTCAAAGAAGCAAGTTTTCAATTCCCGTTAGGCAAAACCATTGTGATCAAGGGAAGCAATGGTTCAGGAAAAACAACTCTTCTTCACCATATTTTAAAACGGGGAGAAGGACTGGTCATATCTCCTAAAGCTGTTATTGGAGCATATGAACAGATGGATTATCAATTTGATAAGGATGAAACGGTACTGGGTTATATGAAAGCAAGAAGTGACTTTGACGAAAGTAAAATTCGTTCAGTCCTTCACTCGATGAATTTTACAGGAAATGATCTTAACAAGAATGTTCGCAATTTAAGCGGTGGAGAGGCGATCCGTCTAGTACTGTGCCAACTGTTTTTGGGAAGATACAACGTGCTGGTTTTAGATGAACCGACAAATTTCCTGGATGTGTTTTGTATTGAAGCGTTGGAGCGCTTTTTAAAGGCATATGAAGGTACAGTCCTTATCGTATCACATGACCGTAGGTTTATCGAACGTGTCGCTGATTGTATATATGCCATTGAACAACGACAACTAGTATTGAGAAAGAATGATGTGTAACAAAGAGAAAAACAAATGAATATTGGAAAAAGAACATCCCTTCTTCCATCAATTTTAGGTTCAGTGCGCCAGGCACGTAAAAAACCCTTGGGTTCAAGGGTTTTTTACTTCTTATGAATGTTTTCCGCGGGGTTATACGAGTCCCAGCTCTCATCCGGTTGTTCTGCTTCCTTCGCCGCCAGGTGAGATCTGACTTCCAATTCATCCCGTTCTTTTTTGATCCTTTTCAGTTCCCGCTTCAAACCATAAATCCGTGTCATTCCAACCGCACCCATGATAATAACTCCCGCAAGCACAGATCCCAGTACAACCAAAATCAGCGGCCATCTTGCAGTTCCAAAGAAATAATCCACCTCAACAGATTCAACATTCATCACTGCAAAAAGGGCGATCAGAATGGCAAAAAGTAAAGCAAGCAGCATGCCCCATTGTGTCTTCAAAGAGAAACCTCCTTTCAGATTCGTATCCGATATTCTAAAGGTACCCAAAGGCGATGATAAAAAACCAAATCGGCAACCAAGGTAAATAAAACATCCCTATGCCAGTTTGGTAAAGGGTACCGTTTTGATTTGATGTTCTTAATTTGAGGTCGAATGACAGTCTTTTTGACATAGTGCATTCTACTAACCTGTCCCTTTAGTTGAAGCAGGTACATCTTTCTATAATTATTTAAGTTAGATAGAGTTTTAAAATAATATAAAAGGGTATATACAAAAGTTGATATATATATAGGCGGAAAGGGAGAGCTAACCAAATGAAAACAATCGTAAACATGAGGGAAGAAATAAAATCCTATATCGATGAAAACCAGGAAAAGTTTCAGGAAAAATTGCTTTCCGAAGCAGTAAACGTCTCAGGAAAAATTACAGAGATTTTAGACAGGGGAAATATTGATTTATTAAAGAATGCAAGAAGATTGATATTTTATGTAATTGACCAGGAAAATGAGGAATTAGTAAAATTCGCCAAACAGGAAGGCATTGCCTGGGCGGAGCACTCATTAACACTTTCGTTAAAATTGGAGTGGGTACAAGCCATTAGAAGAACCTTATGGCATTTTATAAGCTTGCTCGACTCTGAAAAACATATAACAAACGAACGTAATGATTATTATGATCTAGAAAAAATGGTAAATGACAAGGTTGATCATTTTCTTAACAGCTTTTTCCTTAGTTATTCAAAATATAAGGATGAAATGATCCATAGACAAAGAGAAATGGTCGAACATTTATCAGTACCAATTATTCCTGTAAACGAAACCGTTTCAGTCTTGCCCCTGATTGGCATCATTGACAGCTACAGGATGCAAGTGATTGAGGAAAAAGTATTAAATGATATAGCTCAGTCAAGAATCCAAACGTTGGTAATAGACCTTTCAGGTACCGCGATGATGGAAAGGGATGATATAGATAATTTTGAAAAAGTATTGGCTGGTGTCGCGATGATGGGCTGCAAGGCAGTACTTACCGGTCTTCGCCCTGACCTTGTAAGGAGAATGGTGCATGCAGGAATCCGATTTGACAAAGATACTGAAACGAGAGGCACACTGCAGGAAACCTTGAAGAAATACCTCTGATTTTAACCAAAAAGTATATTTCCTGCAACCAGAAAATCATTTCAAAAATTACTTGTTAAAAAAGCGATGCCCTAAAAGCATTGCTTTTGTTTAATTTCCGCTCCCAAAAAAATTAATGAGAATACGACATGTAAGAGGACCCTACCTAATTAATGAAGCCGTATGGAATATCTCGGTTTAATACGATTTTCTCATGCATACCTGCAATACATACAGGTTCATTTATAAAGATATAATTGAATAATCTCGATACGTCACCCATCAATTTAGACTAATCTGGTCTAATGAGGTAAAATTTTCTCATATACAAAGATAAAACTGTACAGGGAGGGCTATAGTGGACACAAACAAAGATTTATATCATTTTTTTCTTGATAAGACCTGGCAATTGACAGAGGAATGGTATGCCAATTTAGATAAAAGCGATCCGGCAGGAGTGTATGCCTCCACCGACCCTGAGGCTATTAAAGCCGTAAAGCAGCAGAACTATGCGTTTCATGTAAAATTCAGTGAAGTTTTTAATAAAGAAAAAAGTACCTTTTTGGCTGATTTTGAAAACTGGATTTTAATGGTAGCACAAGATGAGGAGCATGCTCAGACACCTCTTCACTTCATTATCAGGGAATTTCACAGAACCCAG
Organism: Bacillus sp. T33-2; assembly: GCF_002860205.1. Lineage (GTDB taxonomy): Bacteria > Bacillota > Bacilli > Bacillales > Cytobacillaceae > T33-2. The sequence continues at coordinate 7,566 of NZ_PGVB01000050.1, read as the reverse complement.
AATCAGTATCTGGATCTAATTACTGAATTTATTGAAACACATAATGAACAATATTCTTTAAATGAATTTAACTCTATGTTTCGGCTGGTCACAGATACTATGAGTTATGTGATCGAATGGTTTACGGAAGAGTATAATAGACACGCTGTTAAAAGACTTGCAGCTCAGCAAGAATTAATTTTGGAGTTAAGTACTCCAGTTATTGCTTTAAGCAAAGAGGTAGCTTTATTGCCATTAGTAGGCGAAATTGATACTGCCCGTGCAAAAATACTGCACGAAAGAACTTTAACAGAATGCAGTCGATTAGGAGTGAATAGATTACTTTTAGATTTGTCAGGTGTGGTGTTTGTTGATACCATGGTTGCACAACAAATCTTTCAATTAATTGATGCACTACGGTTAATCGGAGTAAGCACAAGTCTTTCCGGAATCAGGCCTGAAGTGGCACAAACAGCAATCCAGCTTGGATTGTCCTTTGATAATATATGCATAAATTCTTCGCTTGCGAAATCAATCAAGCTAGCTAAAATTTAACAAGCCCTTTCGACGAGAAGGGCTTTTCGTATGTCCTCTAAAGTTCCTCTGCCCGGGAGTATAGGTCAGAGCTAATAATTTCATCCCCTTTAATTATGAATTTATGGCATTTCATTAACGAAGTATTAAGCGAACTCGGAACTCTCTCTGCATCATACGCACAAACTAGGCATAATTCTTGTTCAGTGATAATCTGTCTGCTTTATTTTCAAGCTCTTCCAGTATTTTATAAATCTCTTCTTGCTGTCCCCATTCTACGTGAGCCCAGGTACGGAAAGAGATATTCTTTTCATAAAAAGGAGCTACTATTTTAGTTAAGTTTTCAAAAATTGTGTCAGGTTGAAAACTGCCTGTAGACATGTTGTAATCAAAGTTATTTATGGTGTGAACCTGTGCTATTTGATCCTTCGTCAGCACTTTTTCAAGTTTCGAATATAATTGAGGGATTAACCTCTCACTCTGTATTACCAATATATGATGGTTTTCCTCGACCCCGGAAAGTATGTAAGAAATTAAATTATTTAAATAGGACTCTGTTTCCGTAATATAATAAGTAATATGCACATGTTTATTTTCTTTTATTAATTGAGAAAATTTTTCTTTCATTAAAAAACCTCCTTTTTAAATTAAGCAAATCCTACCAAAGATACTATACTAAATGTACCTCTTATTCAATTAACCTGCCATGTTAGCACAATTTGTATAGAGTTGTTACAAAAAACTAGAATTGAACAGGGTTGCGCCCAATTCCAGCCTTTTTACTGTTTATATTTTTTTCTTCACGATAAGGCCAGGCGCTAACAATATCGAATGGTAATGCCATTTATTCGATCGGTAAAAAGGTGAAGAAGTATGAAGGACAGGATTATGGTGATAATGCTTAAGGAATATTTTAACGAGAAGGTGTTCCTTATGCAGGACTGTATATGTTTTATCAACGAACATCATAAACTAAACTTCAAACAAACGCTGTTGAAGTTTCCCGAGGCAAAAACCGATCCCCGGCAACAAACAGCTTGTTATATCTTGGCCGTTCCAATGATTTTTAAGAAAGTCGGAAAATACTTGGCCACGTTTGAATATCCGGTGGATTGGATTTGGAGATGGGAATGGAAATACACGTTGTCCAATTTAGAGATATTTCAATCCGCGCCGAACCAACAGGAATATTGGGAGCCCGATTACGAGTTAACAAGCTGCATGATTCAGTTAGGAAAATTCTCTTTGAATATGTGGAATGGCTATGAGCATTTCAATTTCATGGACTTCCTTTCTGAATTGGATGAAAAGCACTATGCGGTCTTCATGACTGCAATAAGCATGAGAAGGGGAAAGTTTAGCGAATGGAACATGGATAGGATTAACTAATGTAATGAAGTCATCGGGGGTGTGGAAATAAACGGAATAGCCAAAATAAGGCGGGCGAGCTGCAGAACACATTACTGCAGCCGGTTTTTGTATTATTCATAAATCAACAATTCTACCGCTGGGATGTCGGCTGGAGCCCATACTAACGATGCGAGATTTTCTTTTTTTAGCCAGATTAGCTTGGAATGTTCATTTGAAACAGGGATGCCTTCAATGATTTTAGACTTTATCGCTATCAAATGAATGATGAACGTCTCATATTCATGGGTATGTTCATTCAAAATTTCTTCCGTTTCAATGATGCAGCCCAATTCCTCATTGATTTCCCGCTTTAAGGCTGTTGATAAATCTTCACCCTGCTCTACTTTACCGCCTGGAAACTCCCACATGTTCGGAATCAGCATTTTTGGTGATCTAAGCGCACAGAGGATTTCCTGCTTGTCATTTTCAATTACCGCGGCCACAACTTTAATAGACTTTTTCATAATCGGCCTCCACTAATACAGTTACCAAATATCATAACATCATTCGTATGAGCTGGTAAAACACGCTCAGCTTCTTCCAGAATGATTGCCTGGTAGATTTTCTTTAAATCAGCCATGATAATTTTCTGTTCTTGTACGAAACGTATTTCATCGAATTACGGATCTGATGAACTGATGCACAGTTGGATATCTGTCTTGGGAATAACCGAGTTAATGGCGTCAGAAAAGCCGGAAAGCCCGTCCTTACAGGCAATCAGGATATCCTGCACCCCCTCTGCAAGACATTACAGACACCAAGCCAGAAGCCCGCACTCTCATTTTCTCCTATTCAAATCCCAAGGATCTCTTTGTGGTCTGAGAGATTAATCCCTAACACCTATAAGCCGCCTTGTTACAATACGGTTTTCTGATTAACGCAGGTTTTTATTGAAGGATTAAAAGGATGGTGAAGAGGAGATGGATATTTAAAATAAAATCAAATAATTTAACTCAATTGATATTCAGTTCACAATACTGTTCAACGGTATAAGACGGGGTATTCGTTTCTTTTGTTTTTATTGTTTGCCCTAAGTGTCATATCAAAATATTTTCATTCTCCTTATTTAAAATATTTAATATTCGATCACTCTTCAGAAAAGGGCGAGGTGATAGTCGTGCATAAGAAGCAGGACATGAATATCGCAGTTATATGCTGCTTAATTTTATTCATCTATGGTTTTTATCGATTTATTTGGTACCTTTCAGATTTCAAAATTGTCCACAAGTTATTGAACCAAGAACGGATTGCTAAAAACATGCCATAATTCATCCATATTATGGTATCATCATAATATCGGAATAAAGCTGTTTTTAGGAGGAGTCTGTCAACGAGGGATAAGTATGTCCCTTGTTGACAGACTCTTTTTGTATTTTTTTAAATTTTAATCAAATGATAAGTATGAAAGGTGGAATTTGGTGTTAATCCTTCAGTTAGCTATTATATTAGTAACAGCAAAAATAGCTGGTAGCTTAAGCGTAAGATTGGGTCAGCCCTCAGTACTGGGTCAGCTGCTCATTGGGATTGTCCTGGGACCCTCGGTTTTAGGATTAGTGACCGAGACAGAGACCTTAGCAGAATTTAGTCAAATCGGTGTTATCTTGCTGATGTTTATTGCAGGGCTCGAAACGGATATTGATGACTTTAAACAAAATGGAAAAGCATCAACGTATGTGGGGTTAGGCGGTATTGCTGTACCATTGGTTTTAGGATACTTTGCGGGTAAAATGTTAAATCTTCCTGATACGCAATCATGGTTTATGGGTTTGCTGCTTTCTGCTACCAGTGTAAGTATTTCCGTACAGGCACTTAAGGAGATGAATCAATTAAACAGCCCGGAAGGTAACAGTATCTTAGGGGCTGCTGTTATTGATGACGTGGTAGTCATTATCGCTTTGGCATTCCTTATGAGTTTTGCCGGTGGAGATGTCAATTTGACAATGGTTATAGTAAAGAAAGTATTATTCTTTGCAGGAGCCATTCTCATTGGATGGAAACTTGTTCCTTGGTTCCTTAATAAATTTTCCTCATTAAGGGTGACAGAAACAGTCATTTCCTCTGCCCTGATTGTCTGTTTTGTTTATGCCTATCTGGCAGAATACACCGGGGTTGCAGCGATTATCGGATCCTATATAGCGGGAGTGGCGATCAGTGTAACAAAATTTAAACATGAGGTAGTTGAGAAGGTAGAAACGATTAGTTATTCCATTTTTGTTCCAGTATTCTTTACCTCCATTGGCGTTACTGCACAATTTGGTGGTATTGCGGAACATTTCGGTCTCATTGTTCTTTTAAGCATTTTAGCCATTTTAACGAAATTAATAGGTGCATCAATTGGGGCAAAATTGGCTGGATTCCAATGGAACAGTTCATTAGCAATAGGTGCAGCTATGGTGTCCCGGGGGGAAGTAGCCTTAATTATCGCAGGAATTGGTTTAGAAACTAAACTTCTATCTCAGGATTTATTTGCTGTTATTGTTGTGGTGATATTGATTACAACGATTGTCACTCCACCCATGATGAAATGTTTTTTTAAGTCCGATATGCAAGTGCAGGATTTAGCTTAATCTATAGTAAAAGAACAACCCCCAAATGAAATGGGGGTTGTTCTTTTACGTATTAGGATTCTCTGTTAAACATCTAGAAATGATGTTCATCCAACTTCGTTTTCTATATTTGTTCGGGAGTACGACGCAGTTAAGCACAATAGCCATTAGAAAAACTAGACCATTGATAGCTTCAATCACTGCTACCAACTTACACCACCCTAGTGGGGTAATATCCACCGTAGCTTCAAGCAGCCATGGTCATGCTGGTTTTGTAGCGGTTTCTCTTTTCTTCTTCGCATTCACAACCATCATGGCCTATTACTATATTGCTGAAACAAACATTGCATACCTTACTAAAGGAAAAGACAGCAAAATTCCAATGTTCCTTTTAAAAATTGTTATTCTTGGGGCAACCTTCTATGGAGCTGTCAAAACCGCATGGCTTGCATGGGCGTGATGTCGGTCTTGGCCTGATGGTATGGGTAAACCTGATTACTCTCCTAATCCTAGCGAAACCGGCTTTACTCGCCCTTAGGGATTATGAGGAGGAGAAAAAGCAGGGGCTCGACCCTGTATTTAACTCCACAAAACTTGGAATTAAAAATGCTGAATACTGGGAAGAAGAATATACTTTCGATTACGAAAAAGATGTTTCCTAATGTTAACAAATAAACTAAAAGCAGGACTTGCACTGTTAGTTTTATTCCCTCCTGCACAACGTGAGCAAAAAATATTTATAATAAAGTAATCCTACTCACTTGGCACAAGGGTAAATCAATCTTGATAATTAATTAGAAGAAAATTAAGCATACGGAGCTTCCAGCTGGGAATATTATGGTTCATGAAATTAACGACTGTTTGGGATTATCCGAGAGCAGTAGTACTGAGAGCACAGATGCTGTAGCTCATCAGGAAAGGGGCAAACATGTAATTAATGACCACAATATATAACCCCCTCCGATAGAGGGGGTTATAGTAATCATTCTACTACTATTTTTTAACAACTAATTTTTCCTTCTTAAGTGCTTTAAGAAGCGAGAATACAACTAGAAGCATGACAATTGTAAAAGGAAAGGCGGCGATGATTGATGCCCTTTGTAATGCCTCCAGGCCGCCCGTCCATAAAAGGATTGCCGCAGTACCTGATTGGATAATTCCCCAAACAAACTTAACCTTATTAGAAGGGTTCAGGCTTCCGTTGGTCGTTTGCATACCAAGCACAAATGTGGCTGAGTCTGCTGAGGTAATAAAAAAAGTACTGATTAGAAAAATAGCTATTATAGAAAGTGCATTAGAAAGCGGGAAATTCTCAAACATAGCAAAGAGTGCTACTTCGCTCCCTTGAATGTTAATTGCCTCCATCAGTTCTTTATGCTTAAAAAACTCCAGGTAAATTCCTGTTCCCCCAAATACTGAGAACCACAAAGCACCAAAAATGGTTGGCACTAATAGAACCCCGATTAAAAATTCCCTTATTGTCCTTCCCTTGGAAATACGGGCAATAAAGGTACCCACAAATGGTGCCCATGCGATCCACCAGGCCCAGTAAAAAATAGTCCAATCTTGGAACCAGGTCATTTTCTCATAAAAAGGACTGAGACTAAAACTCATTGATGGCAGGTTTTGCAAATAAGAACCAAGGGTATTCGTAAACAAATCCATAATAAAGTTGGTAGGGCCAATAAATAATAAGAATATAAGAAGAGCGACAGCAAGAAAAATATTGAGATTGCTCAAGTACTTAATTCCTTTATTAAGACCCGTTTGAGCTGAAAGCATAAACAGGACAGTGACGATTCCAATAACAATTATTTGTGTGGTAAATTTATTCTCTACTCCAGTGAAAGTATAAGAAAGACCGCCGCTTATTTGAATTGCACCGAGACCCAAAGAGGTTGCTACTCCGAATACTGTTGCAAATACTGCTACACAATCTACAATTACTCCTATTGGGCCGTTTACTTTATCGCCTAAAATTGGCCGTAACAAAGAGCTTATTACACCTGGCTGGTCTTTGCGGAATTGAAAGTAAGCAAGTGCAAGGCCTATTACTGCGTATATGGCCCAAGGATGGAACCCCCAGTGGAAAAAAGAAAATCTCATGGCTGTTCTTGCAGCTTCCACAGTCTGTCCCTTAATAAAAGGTGGTGTGTAGTAATGGAACAAAGGCTCTGCCACTCCCCAGAAAACAAGTCCAATTCCCATACCAGCACTAAAAAGCATGGCAAACCATGTTGTATAGCTGTAAGCCGGCCTATCGGCATCTTTCCCTAAACGTATATTTCCATATTTTGAAACAACTAAAATAATAGCAAAAACCAGAAATAAGGTAGCTGATAACAAGTAAAACCAGCCGAATTTCTCCAAAAGTACTCCTTGTATTGTGTGGGTAACCTTATCAAGATTACTGTTTGGAATAATGCCCCACAAAATAAAAACTCCTGTAATAATAATGGATATAGTAAATACTGGTGATAATTTTTTCATCCAATCCCCCTAAATAAAATCTCCCCTAAAGGAAAGTATTTATCTTGTTAACTTTTCGTTCGTTTTGAATTTTCTGATTAAATAAAGTGAGGATGAAGGGGAATACAACATGGGCCAAAACGCATGAAAATACAGAAGATGTTTTAGAGTAAAAAGACCCTCAAAGGTTGTAGTGTTTATATTCGACTTTTGAATTAATTTTCATACTTTCGTAATTTAAGTCATCTTCACAAGGAACCAACCCAAAGGTCCCAATACACTTCCGCTAAACAAAGCACCCCTTCTTTTAGCAAAGAAGACATCACGAAATTAGGAAAAGCAACTCAATGGCATTGTCGAACTTACCTCACAATATAAATTCTTATTACTCACCTCCTACGTTCATTAATGCTAACAAAGATTTCAACTCAATGCCAGTCATTCGGGTTTCTGCTGAGTACGATAACATATTTCAGAATCGGCTGCCAATGCAGCATTTTGTTTATTCAAGCGCCGGTTTTTGCGCTTCATGGGTGCCTACAGGGCAGGTGGATAAAAAAAGAAATTACAGATTTTCCGAACGAGAAAGCCCATGCAGGGCGCAGCCCGTCTTTAGACATGGGATGAT
>NZ_PGVB01000049.1 GCF_002860205.1 Bacillus sp. T33-2 | reverse complement strand
GGCTGGTATGCAAGGCACTATGATGGGCGGATCGTTCGACGGTACTACTATGATGGCTGGCGGTATGGCTGACGGTTCTCAAATGAGACGCGGCATGATGGGTTCACAGCAGATGGCCCAAAATCCTCAATCAGTCCTGTCGCCAAATTTCGGAACGAATCCTCAGCAGGTCAGACAGGATATCGCACGTGATTTAGCTTATGGGCAACAGCAACAGCAAGGTGGCTTCACTCAGCAGGCTGGTATGCAAGGCACTATGATGGGCGGATCATTCGACGGTACTACTATGATGGCTGGCGGCATGATGGACGGTTCCCAGATCAGACGCGGCATGATGGGTTCAGTGCAACAGGCTCAAAATCCTCAATCACTGGTGTCGCCAAATTTCGGAACGAATCCTCAGCAGGTTAGACAGGATATCGCCCGCGATTTGGCTTTTGGGCAACAGCAACAGCAGCAAGGTAGTTTCACCCAGCAGGCTGGTGGATTCGCAGGTGGATTACAGTCCACAATGGGCGGAGCCGGTGTAAATTAGAACAATTTAATCCCTTAAGAAGCCCTCTGATGAGGGCTTTTTTCCTGTACCAATAACAAAGGCCAACTCAATAGAAATGAGATGGCCTCTGAAAAAAATAACCCTCGAGCTCCCCAAAAAAAGGGGATAAGAGGACTATTACTATTATTATTCAAAATCGCAAATTAATGGTAAATAATTCCAATTCACCAAAATTCATGATACTTTCTAGAAAGGGCCCTTCCAGGAGGGCTTCTTCATGTTTTTACAGGTTTACAACTTTGAACTATAGGATAGCCCCCACTTAGCCATCTGAATCTTCTCCGTCGCCACCATCATTGCCGTCACCTGGGTCGCCACCTGGGTCGCCTGTGCCTCCACCAGTGCCGCCGCCGGTTCCGCCCGTGCCTCCGTCGGTTCCGCCTGTGCCTCCGCCGGTTCCACCAGTTCCGCCTGTGCCTCCGCCGGTTCCGCCTGTGCCTCCGCCGGTTCCACCTGTGCCTCCGCCGGTTCCACCAGTTCCGCCTGTGCCTCCGCCGGTTCCACCTGTGCCTCCGCCGGTTCCACCAGTTCCGCCTGTGCCTCCGCCGGTTCCGCCTGTGCCTCCGCCTGGGTCACCTGTGCCCCCGCCGGTTCCGCCTGTGCCGCCGCCTGTGCCGCCTGTGCCTCCGCCGGTTCCGCCTGTGCCTCCGGTTCCGCCTGTCGCTCCCGTGTTTCCGCCATTGGTCGTTCCTTGATCTTGTTCTTGTTCAGTTTCTGGTGTCTCTGCTTCTGCCTCACTGGATGACCCATCATCGTTTTGATTATGATCTGCGTTTTCGGATGTTTCTTTCAGTTCCCTCGCACCATTTTTTAATGATTCCTTTTTATCACGCTTATTTTTTTCTTTTATTAATGAAGAGATATCCGGTGCATTAAAAGATACTGGCTCAGTATTCTTCAGAGCCTCAGCCATGAAGTCTTTGAAAACGAGTGCCGCCCCTTCGCTGCTGGTGGTGGTCAGGTAGTGTTCCTTGTCGGTTTTATCATATCCAACCCAGACTGCCCCGACCAGCTGTGGTGTATATCCAACAAACCACTGGTCTTTGACGCCTTTCAACCCTTCAATTGGCAGCTGGGTAGAACCTGTCTTACCGGCAATTTCCCTTCCCGGAATTCGTGCGCCTTTGCCGGTACCGTCCTCGACAACCCCAAGAAGCATCGTTGTCATTTTATCTGCAGTTTCTTTAGATATTACTTTTGCCTTCTTTTCCTTCCATTCAGCCAGCACTTTTCCGTCTTTATCGACAATCTTAGTGATGGCGTGCGCCTCCGCCTTTTCCCCGTCATTGGCGAAAGTAGAGAAGGCCTGGGCCATTAACATTGGGGATACACCTTTTTCAAGCCCACCGAGGGCCAGCCCGAGGGTCCGGTCACCGTTCTCCAATTGTATGCCAAATTTCAGGACAGAATCCATTCCTTTTTTAATTCCGATTTCATTCAGGAGCCATACTGCCGGAATGTTGAGAGAATCCTTTAGCGCCTCGTACATTGGGACCCTACCCTTATATTTACCGTTATAATTTTCCGGCTTGTAATCAGGAAACTCCATTTCCTCATCTTTTAAGTCATCAACAGGACTCCATCCTTCCTCCAATGCGGGTGTATATACAGCAAGAGGCTTCATTGTCGAGCCAGGCTGCGCCTGCAACTGAGTTGCCCGGTTATAGCCGCGGAAGTAATGCTCTCCCCTGCCGCCGACAAGTGCCCGGATGCCGCCGGTTTTCGGGTCCAATAATATTGCCCCGCTTTGGACGATCTGCTTGTCCGTTCCTTTCGGAAAAAGTTCTTCTTTTTGATAGGTTGCCTCAACGGCTGCCTGCATGGACGGATCCAGTTCGGTATAGATTTGATAACCTGCCGTCAACAGTTCCTCCTGGGATAAACCATACCGGTCAATTGCCTCTTCAAGCACATGATCCACATAAAATGGGTGCTTGCCCCTCAACGGATCTCCCCCTGTTTCGTTCAGGACAACTTTTTCAGCTATAGCTGCCTTGAATTCTTCCGAATTAATGAAGCCATGGGTCTTCATCGATTCTAGCACTACGTTCCTTCTTTCCAGGGCCTTATCATATTGCTGGAACGGGTCAAGCGCAGAGGGTGCTTTAATCAACCCGGCAAGCAGTGCTGATTCGCTAATCGTAAGGTCTTTAACATCCTTTCCGTAATAAGTCATGGCAGCCCTCTTAATTCCCCAAGCTCTTTTTCCAAAAAAGATTCGGTTTAAGTACATCTGCATAATTTCATCTTTTGAATATTGCTTTTCAATCTCCCTTGCCAAAAAAAACTCTTCCAGCTTCCGTTTATACGTTTTTTCTGACGTAAGAAGGGCATTTTTCGTCAATTGCTGTGTAATGGTACTGCCGCCTTCTACTACTTCCCCTGCTTTCACGTTTTTATAAAATGCCCTTGAAATCCCAATATAGTCAACACCGCTGTGTTCATAAAAACGATGGTCTTCAATTGCAATCACCGCGTTTTTCACATGGTCAGGGATTTCCTCAATCTTAATGCCCTCATTTTTATTGGCCGTTATTTTGCTGGCCACCTGTCCGTGTACATCGTAGATAATGGTAGGCTGAGCAAGATCGTCATTTAACGCGCTGATGTCAGCTCCCTTTGAAAAAGTATGAAAAAAACCTAAAAAAGCAAGTACTGCTGTTGATAGGGACAGAATGATTACCTGGTTCATATGGAACCGCCTCCAGCCCCTGATAAGACGCGCTAAGAAAGAATTTTTGCCCACCAAAGCACCACAACCTTTAATAAGTAATTGAACTATGACATTTTCTTTTACCCAACATCTCGCTAAAATTAACTCTTTAAAGTGCATAGTTTGGAGTTTTTTCGTTTAATGAGGGTAATACATCTATATAGATTTATACTTCCATGAAAGGATGATGATACATGATTGGCGAATTTTCGAAAGTAATCGTTGCCTTTGACAATACAGATGGAAGCAGGAAAGCTCTTGAACTGGCAAAAAACTTTAAAAGGAACCACCCTGGTCTGACACTCGTTGTAGTTCATGTGGTCCAGGAAACAATTAAAAACACCGCTGTCCAGACCGATGACAGGCCGCTTGAACCGGTGGGGGTAACCGGCTTTGTAGGGGATGGCATACAGATTCCACCGATGACAATTGACCAGGAAGTGGGCGGCCACTCGACCCATGCCAAGCTTACAAACAGTTCAGACCAGGCTTTTTACAACGCAAAAGAAGAACTGAGAGTCCACAATATCAATGCAGAGTTCCAGCTTCTTGAAGGTGATCCTTCAGAAAGCTTATGTGACTTTGCCAATGAGGCAGGTGCCGACTTAATCATTATCGGGCGGACTGGCAAAACAGGATTGAGGCAGATGATCCTCGGCGGCGTCAGTGAAAGAGTGGCTAAAAATGCCCCATGCCATGTGCTCATTGCAAAATAATACAAATTCCAGGTACGAAAAAAGCTGGCTTGAATCTTATACAATTCAAGCCAGCTTTTTCTATTCATAACTATTGCCTTATGTGCTTAGAATCATCCTCACAATAAGGGGGTTATAGGTTATCGTGCCAATTCCTCAAAGCGCTGCTTTGCCTCAGTCTCATCAAAGCTGCTGTAAATGCGAAAATCATCTTCGTCTAAAATCCGGTAATGTTGGCTCAGGATATTCTGCTGCAGGATGAAACCATTTTCCTTCAAAATTTCCCGCCACCACACTTTTCCACCGAGCGTCTTTTCCTTTCTGTAATCCGAACCTTCATGAGCAATCGTTTCCAACACTTCCAGAGGTTCGTTTCCAAATAAAAAAAGGATTGTTTCTGTTTCCCTGAACAGCGCACACACAGTGACTACCGTTGACCAGTTTGCATATGCCCGCCCTTTTTCGATCTGGACGAGTGTTTTTTTTGACACCCCGATGATTTCCGCCATCTTGTCTTGTGTATAGCCCACTTCTGCCCTAATCATCCTGATTTTTTCGGAGACTTTTACAATAATTTCCTCTTTTATCATTGACTTTCATCCTTTAAATCTTTTAGTGTAATTTTACACCAAAAATCTAATATTTCAAACAGATATGCAGTTACCTAAAGAAAAGAAGGCGCATTGGAGCTGCCTTCTCACGATTGTTGTTTATTTAGATGGACTGGACTAGTGCTGCAACTGCTCGAACAGGAGTTTTTCAGAGAGCATGCTGCGCATTTTCCCTGCCTGGACTTATTGATGAACCTGTATAAGGCCCAGCCGGCATAACCGAAAATTGCAGCGCCGATTAAAATGTTCGCAATCATGGTTCCCACCTCTTTAATCAGGATAACCCAAGGAGTTTTCCACCCTGGTATACAACGAACGAAAGGAAATAAGCTATTGCAAGTGCATATCCCACCGAAAGGGCAGTCCACCGTTTTGACTTTGTTTCTTTATAAATGGTTGCAGTCGTCGCAAGACAAGGAATGTAAAGAAGGATGAAAACCATGAAGCTGTATGCCGCCAGCGGAGTGAAATTGTCTGTCATCAGCCCTTGAAGGCTTGCTTCATCAGGAACGAAATAAATAATGTTCATTGTTGAGATGATGGCTTCTTTTGCAAGGAACCCTGTAATCAACGAGGCGCCTGCCTGCCACGTTCCAAACCCGACCGGCTCCAAAACAGGTGCAAATATGCCACCCACTGCTGCCAGATAGCTATGGTCCATATCCACATTAACTCCAGCAGGACCCGCGTATGACAGAAGCCAGATCAGTACAGAACCGGCAAATATAAAGGTGCCCGCTTTTTTCACAAAGCCTTTTCCTTTATCCCACGTGCTTCGCCAAAGTGCACGCACCTGTGGCACCCTGTACGGCGGAAGCTCAACAACGAACAAAGATGTTTCCCCTTTTAAGATTGTTGCAGAAAATAGTTTAGCAAGAGTAAAAGCAACAACAATGCCAAGCACATAGAGACTTAACACAACTAATGCTTTTTGCTGGATAAAAAACGCACCAACAATCAGGGTATAGACAGGAAGACGCGCAGAGCATGACATCAGCGGGGTCAATAAAATGGTCAACAGCCGTTCTTTCGGAGTTTCAATCGTCCTCGCCGCCATGATGCCTGGAACATTGCAGCCAAAGCCAATGATCATCGGGATGAAGGCTTTCCCGTTCAGCCCGACAGATTCCATTATCCTGTCCATGACTAGGGCAACCCTGGCCATATAACCTGAGTCTTCCAAGAGCGAGATGAAAAAGAACAGGATGAAGATTTGCGGAACAAAGACGAGCACTCCCCCAACTCCGGCAACAATCCCGTCAAGGACCAGTGCCTTAATGAATCCTGATGCTCCAACTGCAGACAGGGCAAAAGCAATTCCCGAAGTCAACGGCCCGGAAATAAACTCATCCAGCAAATCGGACAGCGGGAACCCAAGCCAATCAAACGTCAGCATGAACATCACATACATGAGCATCAGGAAGATAGGAATGCCCAGAAATTTATTGGTTACAAAAACATCTATGCTTTCCGAGAGCGGAACTTTTTCTGTGTTGGTTTTCTCGACAGATTGGGAAACAATTTTCCCAATTGCTTCCTTCCTTTGTAAATAAACAAACTGTTCAAGGGATTTAGCCCCGTGGGTATCCTTCAGGCTCTGTTCAAGAGCTCTGATGAAATCATCCAGTCTGGATGCATCCATAAACTGTGTCAAATACTGTTTTACATACTGGTTTCCTTCGAAAAGCTGCAGGGCGAGCCATCTTGGTGAATGACTTGTGTTTTCTGACAAATCATTTCCAAGCTGCAGAATGGCTTCCTCGATCTCTTTTCCATAGCAAACTAGATTGGTTTTTCCGGAAGGAATCCATTCGTTCGTTATAATCTCAAGGAGATAGTCACAGCCTTTACCTGTCCTCGCTACGACTGGTGCAACGGGAACACCGAGCGAGGCCGCCAGTTTTTCAGGGTTTATATGGATGCCCCTGTTTTTTGCAACGTCAACCATGTTAAGGCCAACAGCAACAGGCGCCCCATATTCAAGGAGCTGGATTGTGAGATGCAGATTCCGCTCAAGCTGGGAAGCATCCAAAATATTGAGCAATTTATCAAATGGGTCGTGCAAAAAGAAATTCGTCACGACACCCTCATCTTTAGATAGGGGATTCAAAGTATAAACACCAGGTAAGTCGATTAACTGATCTTTCCGGTTTTTAAATATGCCGACCTTCTTTTCAACCGTAACCCCGCTCCAGTTCCCCACATATTCATATGAACCTGTCAAATTGTTAAACAATGATGTTTTTCCTGTATTTGGGTTTCCAAGAAGTGCTATGTTCATTTTCAGACCCGCTCCACTTCAATTCTTAGTGCTTCCTTGCGCCTGATCCCGACACATTGTCCGCATGACGCCACCATGAAGGGTCCGCCAAAAGGCAGTACACATTTAATGCATACCTCGGATCCTTCAGTTATGCCAAGATCAAGCAATCTTCGCCTGACAAGACGGTCCGCAATCGAAATATTTTTTATGAGCCCTTTTTCACCTGTCTTTAGCTTCCCCAGCATGTTGATCACACACCTATATGTTTTTTTATGACAACCATTGCAGAAATTCTAATTGAGAATGATTATCTTTATTTAATCAATTATTACTCAGTCAAGATGTGATATATGTCACACTTTAAACCGCTGAACCGGCCATTTCTTGCAAAATCCATATTATAGACAATTTTTTTTACAATAAAAAAGGAAGAACGGCGTCCGTTCTTCCTTTTTCTCAATTTATATCATTCTTTTTGGTGCCCCGGAGATTACAAGTATGACGATAATGCCGCTCAGGATGGCGCTCGGGAGCATGTATGTGCCATTATAAATGATGGAATACAGTGCGGCTGGCTGCCCCGGCGGAGCATACTTAGCAAAGAAAACGATGCCTGCCACCACATGGGCCAGCAGCCTCAACGCACTTCCGGCAAAAACACCAAACAGCACATAAACCATCCATTTCGTTTTGTTCCCTGATTTCAACCCAGCTTTGACCTGTCCGGCAAAAATTCCTGCCAAGCCTACAGCTGAAAAAGCAACAAAATAATCAAGAAATCCCTGTACCGGATGGGCAACCTGGGACATGCCAAGGATGATCTGCAGAAGACCCAGCAGGAATCCTGTCAGCACACCGCCTTTCAGCCCCCAACGGTAAGCCATAAGAAAGATGGGAACCATGGCGATAGAAACAGATCCGCCCTGCGGCCAGATTCGTGAAAACAAGAATCCTGACGCAAGATCAAGTAAATACGCCAGCGCGGTAAACACCGCCACTTCCGTCAAAAACAATGTACGATTCGTGCCCAAAATTTTTCCCCCTTCTTGTTGGAATGGCGTCTTCATCCACGAGCCCTTTGCTGTCGATTCTGCGCGGGAAAAGAGGAAGCGGGGACCAGAGTGATGTGTGTGCACTCCTGGCGGCCGGAACGAAAAAAAAGCAATACAGGACAGTATAGGATGGCCTGGATTGCTTTCCAATCGAATCCACATTCCTACGCTAGAATTAACTAACAGGTTCAAAGGGTCAGAACTCGAACGCTCACTCTCAGCTGCAAAAAGCAGCTCCCCCTGTGGTAATATTAAATTTTAAAAATTTCAATTCTCACTATACTATTATTCATATTTTAATACAAGGAAAAAATACTGTTTTTTTCGAAAGTACCTTTGCAATTTTTATTTTCAATCGACGGCGTTCTGGTTAACTTCTAAATATTCGACAAAGGAAATCCGCAACTTCTAGCGAATAAGTCTCGATACCGGATAAAAAAGGAAAGGGAAGAATAGTATGCTGCCTGTTACCAAAAAAAGACTAATTGAATTTTTAGTAGCCGAAAAAGAAGGTCTTCTTGAAGAGTGGCATAAAAAAATTCTTGTGTCTGAGGAAGATCCTTTCAAGGAAAAAATAAAAGAAAATGGCGAAGCGATGTTCCGTATCATCATCAATATTTTTTCTAAATCGGATGATGAACAGGAACAATTCATCCAGAAGCTTGCTTTTTTAGTAGGTGCTGAACGAGTGAAGGCAAACATCAACATCGGAGAATTTGTGTATAATGTTAATCTAGGCAGGTCCATCATCTACAAGCATTTGGACAGACTGGATTTAAGCTGGGGTGAATTGCAGCCCTCCATTGACAGGATAAATTATTGCTTCGACCATTTTTTATACTACGCGGTTTCTTACTTCTCTGAACAGAAAAATAAAATCATTGAAGAGAAAAATGAATTTATCAACTCCACACATAAAGACAGGCTCACCCTGCTGGGCCAGATGACGTCAAGCTTCATCCACGAGTTCCGGAACCCCCTGACATCAATTCAGGGCTTTATTCAGCTGTTAAAAGCTGAGCATCCGGATATGAAATACCTGGACATTATTTCAATCGAGCTGGAACAATTAAATTTCCAGATTTCCCAGTTCCTGCTTTTATCGAAAAAAGAATTGATCGGTAAAGAAAAAACACGGTTTTCTTTAAATAAAATGATTGATGAGGTGCTCCTGTTCCTGTATCCGAGCATCCTCGACGCCAAGGTAAAAGTTGTGAAAGAAACGAATGCTGAAATGGAGATCGTGGGCTATGCGGACGAAATCAGGCAGGTACTTATCAATATCGTCTTTAACGCAATTGACGTCCTCAGCCAATACAGGGAGGATCCCCTGATTGAAATCAAAAGTTCTTTTGTTAATGACACCCATGTCAAACTTGAAATTGCCAACAATGGCCCGAAAATTCCCGAACACCTGCTGAAATCGATTTTTGAGCCGTTTGTTACCACCAAAAAGCTTGGAACTGGACTCGGGTTGTTTGTCTGCCGGGAAATTATTGAAAGGCATAAAGGAATTTTGGCCTGTTCCTCAGAGGACGACAGGACGGTGTTTATCATCCTGCTCCCATATATCAAGGAAGAACGTTGATTCTGCACCATAATTTTGGTCGATACAACAAGCAGCATTTCTTAAAGGAGAAAGATTTATGTTTACTTTAAAGGTTGACCATGAAATTGAACTGCAGTTATTCCAGCTGCATCATGCACAAGAGCTGTACTGGCTGGTTGACACGAACCGGCATTACTTGCGGCAGTGGCTTCCATGGGTTGACAGCATGACATCGCCAACCGACTATCACACAATCATCCCTATGTGGCTGAAGCAGTTTGCTGACAACGACGGCTTTAACACGGGCATTCGCTATAATGGTGTTCTTGTCGGTTCTATCGGCTTCCATCAATTAGACTGGAGAAACTCACAGACAAGCATCGGGTATTATTTAGGGGCCGGCGCCCAGGGTAAAGGGATTATGACCAGGTCTGTCAGCGCCCTTCTGAATTATGCCTTTTTCGAGCTAGGCTTAAACCGGGTTGAAATCCGCTGTGGTGCAGGAAACAAAAAAAGCCGCGCCATCCCAGAAAGGCTTGGCTTTTCGTATGAGGGAACCATCCGTGACGGAGAGAGGCTGTACGGCCATTTCCACGACCTGATTGTTTATGGAATGCTCGCAAGGGAATGGCGAAATCAATGATCCACCATGATGGTGGGTTATTTTTTTTTCAACCGGCATGTGCGTTTTGCTTTAGGCCGGTTTTTTATGGGTAAAAAGAGTTAAGAAAAACTTTGCTGAAAAAGTTTCAAAATGTATTTTTCGTAAAAACATATATTTAAGGGCAAAGTACAAATATCGCCACATGCATGAGGGAGGTGTGCAGCCTTACAAGCTGGTAAGGCCGTTCATGATTATATTGAATATTTTTCTTGTGTTTTTATTAATCGCGTTGACCGCATTTTTTGTGTCATCGGAATTTGCTATTGTAAAAATCCGCCCATCAAGGATTGACCAGCTGGTTGCCGAGGGACACAGCCGTGCCCAGTCGGCCAAAAAAGTCACCTCCAACCTGGATGAGTACCTGTCGGCCTGCCAGCTTGGGATAACCGTCACATCACTTGGACTGGGGTGGCTGGGAGAACCAACGGTAGAGAGGCTGCTCCATCCGCTGTTTGAACGCTTTGGTGTTCATGAGCCTTTAAGCGATATCCTGTCCTTTGCGATCGCTTTCGCAGTCGTGACCTTTTTACATGTCGTGATAGGGGAACTCGCGCCAAAGACGCTGGCCATTCAAAAAGCCGAGGCAATAACACTGTATTTTTCAGGTCCATTAATCTGGTTTTATAAAATCATGTATCCGTTTATTTGGATTCTAAACCATTCCGCCCGGGTTGTCACGGGTATGTTCGGCCTTAAACCAGTGTCAGAGAGTGAAATTGCGCATTCAGAAGAGGAACTGCGGATCATATTGTCTGAAAGCCTGGAAAGCGGTGAAATTAATCAGTCGGAATACAAATATGTGAATAATATTTTTGAGTTTGACAACCGGCTTGCCAAGGAGATCATGGTGCCCCGCACTGAAATCGTCAGCTTCTCCGAGGATGAATCCCTCGAGGATATCTTAAAAGTGTTGACCGAAGAAAAGTACACCAGGTATCCGGTGGTTACTGACGGCGATAAAGACAATGTGGTAGGCGTTGTAAACATAAAAGAATTGCTAACGGCGTGCATCCAGAATAAATGTGAAAGTGAAAGGCCCTTGCTGCAATATATAAAACCTGTCATCCGGGTCATTGAAAACATCCCGATCCATGATTTGCTTGTTAAAATGCAAAAGGAACAGTCCCATATGGCCATTCTGTCCGACGAATACGGCGGAACAGCAGGCCTCGTAACTGTCGAGGATATCATCGAAGAAATTGTCGGGGAAATCCGGGACGAATTTGACATGGACGAGCTCCCACTAGTCCAGAAGCTCGATAAAGACCATTATACCCTCGATGCAAAGCTGCTTATTTCTGAAGTGAACGACTTGCTTGGAACCACGCTCGAAGAGGAAGATGTTGACACGATCGGGGGCTGGTTTCTCACCCATAAATTCGATGTTAAACAGGGAGACATTCTTGAGCATGGGAATTATGTTTTTATCATAAAAGAACTTGAAGGACACCATATCCTTTATATTGAAGTAAGAAAACAATGACATCCTTGCATATAAGGATGTTTTCTATCAAGATAATTTGACTGAAAATTCGAATAAAATTGCGTGTTGCTTCATATTTCATGGTGCCGTTCATATACTGTATTACATTTAATTTTACTGTAATGAATAACTGTATGGTATAATTAATTTTAATTTTAAAAAAGCTGAGGTGATATGATGGGACAGTCTATCGTATCGGGGAGTTAGCGGCTATAGTCTAGAATAGCACGATTGGCCAGGAATGCAGGCGTAAGCCGGGCATTTGCCGGGAAATTAGCGCCAATCGTCAAAATCCAATTGATTACTATATTCACAGGAATTATCAGTCTACGACACTATTACTAAGATATTTTTTCATTTATCAGGAGGTGACACCTTACCTGCTTTTAACGCGGGATAAGGGAACTTATTTGGACATATTTAACTTGGTGATGATAGCCATTTTAATTGCTTTAACGGCATTTTTTGTTGTTTCGGAATTTGCGATTGTTAAAGTAAGGAGTTCCAGAATAGATCAGTTAATTGAAGAAGGCAGTAAGAGCGCAATCGCGGCGAAAAGGGTCATTTCTAATCTTGATGAATACCTTTCCGCCTGCCAGCTGGGAATCACGATTACCGCTTTGGGAATCGGGTGGCTTGGAGAGCCTACGATAGCCGATATTCTCCGGCCGGTTTTCCATAACCTTGCCATTCCCGAATCCATAGGGCACGTCTTGTCAGTTGGGATCGCGTTTGCTTTTATTACCTTCTTGCATGTGGTTGTCGGTGAGCTTGCCCCGAAAACACTGGCGATCCAAAAGGCAGAAACGGTTAGCCTGGCAGTTGCCCGGCCACTTATCTGGTTTTATAAAGTCATGTTTCCTGCCATCTGGGCATTGAATGGCTCTGCCCGTTTGATCACCAGCCTGGCCGGCCTGAAGCCTGTCTCGGAGCATGAACTGGCGCACTCTGAAGAAGAACTTCGCATCATTCTGTCTGAAAGCTTAAAAAGTGGCGAAATCAACCAGTCTGAGTTTAAGTATGTGAATAAAATTTTTGAATTCGACAACCGAATCGCGAAAGAAATCATGGTGCCCCGCACTGAAATTATTTCACTTTCACAGGAAGACACTCTTGAAACCTTTCTACAGGTAGTAAAAGAAGAAAAGTTTACACGCTATCCGGTCATTGATGGCGATAAAGACCATATTGTCGGCTTAATCAACATCAAAGAGATCATGACCGACCTGATCGAAAGGCAAGGAATCGCCGAAAAAACACTGGAACCATATATTCGCCCAATCATAAGGGTGATTGACACAATCCCAATCCATGATTTGCTCTTGAAAATGCAGAAGGAGCGCATCCACATGGCAATTTTGATGGATGAATACGGCGGTACGTCCGGTTTGGTTACGGTTGAAGATATTCTTGAGGAAATTGTCGGCGAAATCCGCGATGAATTTGATATGGATGAAGTCCCAATGATCCGGAAGATTAATGATGGCCATTTTATCATCGACTCCAAGGTGCTTATTGGTGAAGTGAACGATTTGCTTGGCGTCGATATTAATGATGAAGACATCGACACGATTGGCGGATGGATGCTGACCGAAAACTATGATGTGCAGCAGGGCGATACAATCACCTTCCAGCCGTATGTGTTTAAAGTCCAAGAAATGGAAGAACACCACATCAAGTATATCGAAGTCGAGAAAATGCTGGAACCTGAAGAACAACTCGACAAGTTTCCACTGACACAGACAGAAGAAGTCGTGTCATAATACGAAAAGTCCCGGGGATCCGGGACTTTTTTTGTGCCTGCCGTAAATCATGGGCAATTTTTTTCTTTTCTAAAAAATCGTTATATGCTCTGCAGATCATTTTAATCCTTGAATATGTGTTTTTTTCAAAAAAACTAAAAAGCTCTCCTATGAAGAGAGAGCTTTGCATTATGGCAATTTCCAGTTCTGTACGTCATCCGTTTCAATAATCCCCATCGTGACATCATCAATATCCGGGTCTGACAGTACCTTATCCCTAACCCGGAATTTGATGTCGTCAGCATCTGCAAGGGTCAGGCCTTCACGCAATTCAAGATAGCTTTCGACGTGGTATTGGCGGCCTTCCTGGATAATTCTCATCGTGTTGATGTCGACTACATCAGGATCGGAGAGAATGATCCTGGCGATCCTGTCCTCAACCTGCTTCGGGGCAGCCACACCAATGAGCCCAACGGTATTTTCATAGCCAATTTTCAGGGCAATCCCGATCAGCAGCAGCCCGATCAGCAGAGTGCCGATGCCATCAAGCAAATAAAAACCGGTCATATGCGCAAGGATGATCGAAACCAGGGCAAGCATGGCTCCGAAAGTAGCTATCAGATCCTCGTAGAACACGAGCCTTGTCGGCGGCGATGCCATGCTTACATTTTTAAAAGCTGCTGGAATCAAGGCCATGCCTTCTGCTTTGATTCTTGTTTCGTGGCTGATCTCCTTCATGGCCTTGATCAGAATAGCCCCGTCAATTGCAACTGCCAACAGCATGACAGCTATGTTAAGCCATAGGTTCGATGATGGTTTCGGATGCTGGATAATCTCCCAGCCCTTTAAAATGGTCTCGTACGCCATTATTGATATTACAATGACGGCGATCAATACAAACAGGTTGACTACCCTGCCGAACCCGGTAGGGAACCTCTTTGTCGGTTCTTTTTCGGAAATGGCGCTCCCCAGGAATACGAAAGCCTGATTCAAAGCATCCGCGACCGAGTGAAGCGTCGTTGCAAGCATTGTTCCGCTGCCGCTTATAAATGCTGCCGCCCCTTTGCAAACCGCAATAACGGTATTTCCAAGCGCAGCTATTCCTGAAGATTTATTTCCCCTTTTAAGAAAGCCCACTAATGTGCTCATCTATCCACCTGCCTTTGTGTGATACGGTTCTTTGGCACTGCCTATGGGGACTGATAACCTTTTTTATCGTTAAGTCGAATATATGTTATTCTACTTTTTTCACAATTCTCTTCCCCTTAAACATATAGTTGCTTGGAAGCTTTTTCATGTTAAGCGGCCCAACTGAACGGACAGACTGTCTTGTCAAAATAAAAAACCGCAGGAATGGCGGTTCATGACGTTTATGTCCTGCTTGTCTTTGTCCGGCTTGCAATCCAGCGGTTATAGCTGTTGAAGCTGTGTTTGGCATTGTTGTATATTTCTTCAAACAGCAGTTCCAGCCCTACTGCAGCAAGGGAAAAGAAATTGGCGTAATTCTTTTTGACTTCCCATTTTAATTCATTTTTCCCGCAGATGCTGTAACGGTTGACCTCATCCATTTCTTTTCTTAAACGGGCAAGCTCCATTTCCTTTTCCTCAGGCGACAGAGCCATGATCCGGTCTATTTCCTCAACGTATTCAAGTGATTTCGCAATCTTTTCATTGACTTCATCATGCGTTTTTTTATCAACGAGGCCATATTTCAGCTTGAAGGCGTTAAGATTGCGGGCTGACTCATATGTTGAATTGACGATATCATCCCTCGTCATTTTATCTGTCTCGAAGCTGAGCATATATTTCCATGAAGGCTGGGTAATCGCCTCGCGGTGGTCTTCAATCGTGTTGCAGAATTTTTTGTATCCGTATTTATCAGGATTTTCAAACGCGGGACTCGCTGGATCCAGGAACGGCGCGAGCGGAGCCACAAAGTATGAAAGCCTCGGATCCTGGTTGCAGGCCAGATGGATTTGTTCGCAGAAATCCACGTTCTTCAAAGTGCTCTCGCAGTTCTGTCCTGGGATTCCTACCATGAAGAAAATATCTATTTTTGATGCGTTATGTTTTAAAGCATATTGAAGGGTTTTAATCATTTTGTCATTTGTGCAGTTGAACTTGCCATTAAACCTTCTCAAGCCTTCATCATGGCTTTCGAGTGTAAGCTCCACGCTGTATCTTGGAACTGCTTTGGCGATTTTTTCGAAGTATTCTTCATTGGCGTATTGGAAAAGTTCAAATACGAGCTCATTCTTCAGCTTGATCTTGCTTAAGCGCTCAAAAAATTCATCAACATAGCTTTTGCCTGCCTGCCGGATGTCATGCAGTATGAAAATCGGGGCGCGGCTGAAGCGCTGGATGAACTGGATATCCTCGACAAGTTTCTTCGGCGAGCGCTTGGCAAGCACTTTGCGGTTGCAGTTGTCTTTGTATGACTGCTTTGAACCGCCGCAAATAAGGCAGGCCTGAGTGCACCCTTTAGCGGTAAGGATCGCTGTATTCGGATATTGGAGCCAGCCCTTGTATGGGAGGGGATCCAAAAAGTTTTTGTATTTGAACACTGATCTGACAGTGTAACGGTAGCCTGGAATATCAAATTCATCCAGGCTGTCGGGAACATGGCTCAGCGGGTTATATACTGGACGCCCTCCATCCTTCCAAGTCAAATTTGGAATCCCGCCCAGCTGGTGGATGCCATTTTTTATATGGTTCATGAGCTGCAGCATTAACTTTTCCGTTGAATCCCCCCTCAGCACAAAATCTATGAATGGATTTTGGATCAGCTCTTCATGATAGTATGTGGCTGACAGGCCGCCAAACACGATTGGTGTTTCCGGGTGAAGCTGCTTGACGATTTTCGCTAGCTCTATGCTGCCGTGTGCATGCGGAAGCCAGTGGAGATCAATCCCGAAAGCTTTTGTCTTAATTTTTTTCAGCTTCTTCTCCACATCAAACTTTTCATCCAGTAGCATGCGGTTGGCAATGTTGATGATTTTCACACGTAACCCGAAGCGCTCCAAGTATTCAGCAATACTCGTCAATCCGATCGGATACATTTCAAACACAGGGGAGGAAGGCACCACGTCACTTATGGGGCCCGCAAGCAGGGCATTTTTCCGAAAGTCATAAACACTTGGGGCATGCAGCAGCACAAGATCATATTTCACTTGAATCACCTCGGGATAATAATATATTTAAATAGGTTCACTATAATCATAACTCCTAGATTGATAGTTCTTTTCCATAAAACGTAAAAATTTTGTGAACAACTGAACAAACAAAGACTGAAATCGACAACAAATCATATAAATAAAAAGGGCTGCGCTATTTGTGAACGTTTTGTTATAAACCGACAAAAAAATAAAGGCTGCATACTTGCGACCTTTTCAAAGATTAATATTGCTTCAATATAAGGATATCTTCTTCCACCTTGCCCATTTTTAAAAGATGGGAATCAAGACGTTTGTGAATCGTTTTGAACTCTGCAGAACTTTTCTTCTCGGTGTTATCGATAATTTCACGGAGCACGGCTTCAATTTTGGCACTTTGCAATTCTTCCATCCGCTCTAGTGCTTCTTTAATATCGGTGATATCGATTTGGTTGGACGTGACCCTGTGTTCAATGCTATCCACTTTCTCAAGGCGTTCGAGCCTTTTTTCGATTCCCTGGACAGTTTTGCCGAGCGCTGTAATAGAATCCTTAATGTCTTTTAATATATCAGCTATACGGTTATTATTTTCGTTCATAATTTTTCTCCCTGCCTGTGACGTTAATTTATTTTAACATCATTACGTTTACTGGTATGTTACAAAACAGGGAACTTTTGTTAGCCAGAGGTTTTATCATAAATCCAGCTTTTTTAGGCGCTCATACGCCTTTTCCCTTGATAAATTATATGACTGCCACGACCAATCTGCTTCAGCGGCTTCCTGTCTGCTGTGGACCAGCAGCCCTCTCAATCCGGGCATGGATGGATTTAGTTCATACAATTCGGCAAGGCCGATTACTCCCTCATAAGACAAGGAGTAAAGATAATATATATCTATTTTTTCAGTCTCCTCAAAACGGTCAAGATTCTGTTCTACAATGATCCTGTCTATGTTTATCATGTTAAGGACAGTGTAATAGATCAGTGATGTGATCAGGCAAAAATGGACCAAGGACAGCCGTTCAAGCCATACTTTCGCAACCGTGTACAACAGGATGACCATGAGGAAGATCATAAATGAGTGTGCCAGTACCCTTGCAAATGTAAAACCGTATGCTTCTTCATACATGAGCAACCTCAAGAAAGCCGAATAAAGCATCACACCGCTGAATGCGACCATCAAAGTCAGCATCGTCCGGATGAACATCCTGCCCCAGCTGTTTTCCACTTTCACATAAGTTAAAACTGAAGTTAAGATCGCCAGGTTTGCCAGTGTTACCAGCACAAGTTCAAAAAATCCGCGCCGTGCGTATCCAGCATATGTGAATTCCCCTTGCAGCGTCTCGCTGAAAAAGTATCTGAACTGCACAACCACAAACAGCAAGTAAACAAGATTTAATAGGACCAGCACAGTAATGGCGATGACACCATCCCAGTTCATTTTTTCTTTTGGAACTGGAACCTCAGCTTCAACCGTGTCTTTTTGATAAAGAACCTGGAACAAACCAAAAAGGGCAAGAGTAAATACGGCAACAATACCCGCACGAACGATTTCCTCGCCAATCCTCAGGCTTGAAAACCATTCAGGCAGAGCCCCAAGCAACCTTCCAAATTGCTGGTCAGCGGAGGTAAGTAAAATGATAATCACAAATAATAACGGAAACGAAATGACAAGGCCGATTAAAACGCGCTTTACGAAGTGTGCTTTTTGTTCATCCATGCCCGCCTTTATTCTTGCGGGACCGGTCATGAGAAAACGGAAAGCATACCCGATTGATTGTGAAACTTTGAAATAGATGCGGCTGATAAAAGGCCATCTATGCCATAATACTTCCTTTGGACTGGTCATCAGCACGAGGTGGCCGATTACGAGGAACGGGATGACAAGGGTGTTCAGCATGTAAAAAACCATATTGGAGTAAAACAGAAAACTTGCTGACAAAAGCCAGATAGCCACCATGAGCAACAAGCCTATCCGCTTATTTGCAAACTGGTATGATCGAAACCTCCAAAAAAATACTGCGTATAGACAGGTTGAAAATACGACATACGAAATTCCGATCATGTCGTGGAAAAAAGAAATTTCCGCCACGATTCCCAAGCCTAAACAAATAAGAAAGAAAATCCAATCTTGTTTGCTTAATCGCATTTCCATTTACATCCTCCTTAATATACATAGTAATTCTATGTATGTTAGTAAATTTTTTTCCATTGCGAAAAGACATACAACGTAATATTCATGTGATCAACTTTTTCTGAAATCGAAAAACAAAGTAATTCAATTCATGTTGTCAACTTTTTTCCAAGACCGATACAAAGTAATTCTATGTAAAATCAAACTGAAGCGTTTTTGCCCCATTTGTATCCGGCCAGGCAAATCGGGTAAAGCACAACTGTAAACAGGACACATTTAATGATAAAAGACGGGCTTAACAGGGGCTGAAACCACTTATGCGGGATAATATGAAATAGAGTCAGGCCCATCAACAACAAATTGGGCACAAGCGAAATAATGAATGTCTTCTTCAAAAGTGTCCTCCCCGCATGGCCGAACCCCTTGCCAATCTCATATCCAAGCAGCGCCCAGAAAAACATGTACATGAAAATAATAAGAGAGGGGATGGAAGTCAGGCTCACCCACACTGTTTGAACCCAACCCCAGCCATACAGATTGTTTAAGATGGTGAGCAACGAGCCTGCCGCAAAAAAAGCTACATTTGCCAAAATAAACAGCCACTGTGTCTTCCTGGGCGTGAGCGATAATTCCTCTCGCCAGCTTTTCGCGATTTCTTCCGGTGAACCAATCCTCGTAATCAACTGTTCATGCAGCTGATGCTCACCCTTATGATGTTCTTCCAGCTCACAGGCCAGTTCAGAAATATGGGATTCATACTCAAGCAATATTTGCTCTTTGTCGGGATGGTTACCCAACTGCCTGTTAAGCTCGTCAAGAAAATCCTGCTTAAACCGGGTCATTTTCCGTTCTCCTGATCACTTTGTTCATGACATGCACAAAATGCTGCCATTCCTTCGTCTTCTCTTCAAGCAGTTCCCTGCCTTCTTCAGTTATCCGGTAATATTTGCGCGCAGGGCCCTTCTCCTGTTCCTGCCAGTAGCATTGAATGTATGCCTGCTTTTCCAGCTTATGAAGTGCGGGATATAGGGTCCCTTCTTTTACCTGAAGGCTGTGCCCGCTGCGCTTATCCAGCTCTTTAACAAGCTCATATCCATACATGTCGCGTTCGTCAAGCAGCTGAAGCAACACAAGAGAGGTACTCCCCTTCACCAACTCGCGGTTGAACATTTCATCACCTACCTAGAATTCAGAGGTATGTTTACACCCATCTTATTACAATGCTGGAACCTTGTAAAGGGTTATTTACCATTTCGTGGTTATAAAACGTTTTGTCTTTCATAGATGTTATGATGGACAGTTTTCGGCTCACGCCGGGTGACTTTGTCTTTCATAGACATTATGATGGACAGTTTTCGGATCACGCCGGGTGACTTTGTCTTTCATAGACATTATGATGGACAGTTTTGGGCTCAGGCCGGGTGACTTTGTCTTACATAGACGTTATGATGGACAGTTTTCGGATCACGCCGGATGATTTTGTCTTTCATAGACATTATGATGGACAGTTTTGGGCTCAGGCCGGGTGACTTTGTCTTTCATAGAC
>NZ_PGVB01000048.1 GCF_002860205.1 Bacillus sp. T33-2 | reverse complement strand
TCCCAATTATACAAAAAAGACTGTCGACAAAAACGATTTTCATCGAATTTGTCGACAGTCTGAAACCTCCGTTCATTGTTGAACGGAGGTTTTAAAACTGATATTATCCGAGTAACTGAAGAACACCTTGTGGTTGTTGGTTAGCTTGAGCAAGCATTGCTTGAGCAGCTTGTGTAAGGATATTGTTCTTAGTCATGTTCATCATTTCTTTCGCCATATCTACGTCACGGATACGAGATTCTGCAGCTTGCAGGTTCTCAGAAGTGGTACCCAGGTTGTTGATTGTGTGCTCTAAACGGTTTTGAACAGAACCGAAGTTAGAACGAGCTTCAGATACTTCATTGATAGCATCTTGAATCTGAATTAAGTTTGCACTTGCTACTGCGTTGGAGCCAGTTAAAGCAGTTAGATCGTTAATTCCAAGACCTGAAGCAGTCGCATCTTTTAGACTTAAGGAGATTGTTTCTCCGCCATTAGCACCTACTTGGAAAGTCAGTACTGCTGAATCACTCTTTAATAATTCTTTAGTGTTAAACTTAGTCTGGGTAGCGATGCTGTCGATTTGGTTGGTCAATTGTGTAATTTCAGCCTGAATTTTATCAGCATCAGACTTTGTAATAGTTTCGTTAGCAGCTTGTGTTGTCAATTCAGCCATACGCTGTAGCATTGAGTGAGTTTCGTTCAATGCACCTTCAGCTGTTTGGATCAAAGAGATTGCATCTTGAGAGTTCTTGGTTGCTTGATCCAAACCACGAATTTGGTTGCGCATTTTTTCAGAGATTGCAAGACCGGCAGCATCGTCAGCTCCACGGTTGATACGGTATCCAGAAGATAATTTCTCCATGGATTTAGCAGAGTTGCTATTGTTGAAAGTTAGTTGACGATGAGTGTTCATCGCTGAGATGTTGTGATTAATTCTCATTTGTTTTTTCCTCCTTGAGTATGAAAGATCCACATCCATGTGGTTAATTGACATAGAATTTAGCCGGCCGACTGTTTACTATGTAACTAGTTAATATATCGACACCAATCCGCAGGTATTTAATGTTTTTAAGATTTTTTTATAAAAAATTTTCAATATCGAAATGATTGTTAAGCGCTAATGTATTTTCTTTCTCTGTTTTAATGACTATTTCTTTTCGAAGAATGTCCACTTCTCTCGGTGCCGTGATTCCAATCTTGATTTGATCGCCATCTATCTCCAATATTGTTAACTCAATATTTTCTCCAATTACTATGCTTTCATTTTTTCTTCTAGAGAGGACCAGCATCCCTATCCCTCCTGTCCTAATTGTTGTTGTTTCAACGGATGCTTGGTATGATATTGCTCGGAATCCAATATTATTTGTTTTCCCTGTCTTGTCTTATTATTAATCACAATAGGTGCCTGAAGATTCAGGGTCGATGTTTCGATTGACTGCTCTACAGTAACGATTGAAAAAATGTTCACGTCATTTCTGTCTTCAATCTTAAACTGGGAGAGAAAAGAAGCCGGAAGATTAAATTCATAATCTTTATAAAAGGAAAACGAATCAGCTATGACAAAGCCCAAATACTCTGTTTGGATAGATTGAAGAATGCTGAATGGCGAATTTTCATCCAATGGAATGATTATATAGCTCTGATCGTCGGGAAAACCTGGGATTCCATTTGGAAACGTGATAACATGGTCTTTTTGTAATTCAAGTTCTCCGTGGTAACGTGTTTTCACTTTCACTTAATCTCACTCCTTTATTTTATTTTGTGAAGTCTATCTGTAACGATGGTTTTTGTCTCATATATACATCTGTTGTGCCAGGTGTATATTCGTGAATCGGCACGTTCATTTTGACCTCTAATACAGGTTCATGGTTCTCCGAATCAATAGTCACCTTGGCAGGAGTATAATTGATCTTGACACTGAATTGCGATGGTGTATTGCCCGTATTAAATGTAGTTTCATCAATTAATGCCCGCTTTGCCTGGGCAACGATTGGATCGCCGGCATTTTCTATCTTCATAAGTTCAATGCCCTCACGTACTGTTTTTTGGATATAGTTGCTTACCCCTTGTACACCTAACATTGCGTTGTCCTGAGTTCTTCTCCGATAAGATTTTAAATCAAGATTCTCATGCGCCAAAGTCTGGTCTATTGTTAACCTGGAAGGTTGGCGATGAATGTGGAGCTCGGCAGGTTGTTGTTGGATTAACATGTCAGCAGGCCTTTGTTTAATAACCTGGTCTGACTGTTGAATGTTTAAACCTATTAACCCTGATTTTGGTTCAATATTTATTTTAGGTATGCGCACTTTTCCTCCCCCTTATAAAGAAAAGCTATCTATTATATAGATAGCTTTATGCATTATCTTAGGAAATCCACAAGAGTAGGCTGCATGATTCGGGAACCAACACTTAGAGCAGCTCTATGAACACTTTCTTGAGTTTGAAGCTGTAAAATTACTTCTTCTACGTTGATATCCTCATTTTCAGAGACCATTTTATTCGCAATAATCTCCTGAGAATCCAGACGCGTTTGAATCAACTCTACTCTGTTCATTGTTGCGCCAATACTAGATCTAGTGGAGTTAATATTTTCTAGGTGTCTCTGGAAATTCGTGATGAATTGACCTAGATCTGGATCATTGCCATTCTTCAAATCTGTTTGAAGCGCTTCTATATCGCCCAGCACGCCTTTATCGGTTGCGCTTGCAGGATCATACTTAAAGATATTGGAACCAAGGTAGTTCGCATTCAGCTTGATGCCTGCCGAAACTTCGATACTGATTGAATCGTTATTATAAGCCGTATTAATCACTGTTCCATTATAATTCACGGGCTGGTTATATATATCTGAACCGTTAAAAATGTATTTGCCTGATAGTTTTGTATTCGCGACTGAAATTAGTTGCTGTTTGATTTCTTCAATTTCATCTTCAATTTTCTGCCTGTCTTCATCAGTAACTGAACCAGTATTAGCTTGAATGATCAGTTCGCTCACGCGATGAATCGAAGATCCCGCTTTCTCCAGAGCATCCTCTGTGTTCTCAAGCCACACATTGACCTCAGCAATATTTTTCTGATATTGCTCGACATCATTCACACTGCTCCTGTATGAAATCCCTTTAAAGACAACAACCGGATCATCCGACGGTCTTGAGATTTTTTTCTGGGAGCTCAGCTGTTCCTGATATTTACCTAATCGTTGATAGCTGTTGCTTAAATTGCGCAGCGTATTGTTAGATAGCATTGATTGCGTTACGCGCATCTATATCTCCTACCTTCCGACTGTTCCCATGCCATTGATAATTTTATCGAGCATTTCGTCGATTACAGTAATATTCCTTGCTGAAGCATTATAAGCATGCTGAAATTTAATTATGTTTGTCATTTCTTCATCCAATGAAACTCCGGATACAGATTGGCGCTGATATTCGGCAGATTGCAGCAATGTTTCAGTATTGCTTGAAAGCACATTGGCTTCTCTCGCTTGCACGCCCAACGACGTAATGACGCCGCCATAAAAAGATTTAATATTGCCGCTCATTTTTAAATCATTTTGAATATAATCTTTCAGATTAATATTGGTACCTGAACCAGATGGGTCAGGTATTAATGCAACAAAGTTGCTAAAATCTTTACGCATCACTTCAGAAAGATCATAGGCGTTTCCGCCGTTACCCACTTGTGTTCCATTTGTGGCTGCCGCAATCTGATTTGGATCAGTTATTGCAACTGACATATTCTTGGCTGCATCCTTGTAGTCGGACAGATCAGCAAAAAAGTTACCACCATTGTTTCCGTTAAGGTCATCACCGTTACTGTGGATTTGGTTAAATTCTTTTACAAGTGCAAAAGCAAGCTTATCAAGCTGATCAATCATTTGCGGATAGTCGCCAACTTTAACTCCATTTGCGTCAATATAACCATTTGCTTCGATATCTGCTTTTAATGAACCAGAAGCAAAATCTGCCGCGTTGACAGGAATATTATTCCCAACTGTGAGTGATTCAAGATAACTGCTGTTCATTTTGTAAGTCACCAGATTTGGATCACCTTGAGTTGTAGTGTTGTCTACAAGCGTTCCTAAACTTACACCTGCATCATTGATTATTTCAATTTTGTAAATGCCTTCGGCAATCGGCTTAGACAGACCACCGTTGGGCTGCTTTGTTACTTTTATATTTACTAATTTTGATAAGTCATCAATTAAACGGTCCCGCTTATCATACAAATCATTTGGCAGATCGCCGTGTGGTTCTACTTTGGCAATATCCCTGTTTATTCCATTGATTTGATCGGCAATTGAATTTATCTCGGAAACAGAGACATCAATGCTCAGTGCTAAATCTTTGCGGATAGACTCAAGGGAATTCGAAAGGTAATTGAACGTATCTGACATTGAATTGGCTTGTGCCAATACGCTTTCTCTCGCACCGCTTTCATTTGGATATGTACCGAGGGTTTGCAGAGAGTTCCAGAATGAGTCCATTGCAGAAGATAAACCTTCCTTTGTTGGTTCATTCATGATATTTTCCATACTCGCAAGGGCATCCGATTTCGTTCCGAAGTAGCCCAATTGGCTATTTTGGCCGCGGTAGCGCAAATCAAGAAAATCATCACGGATCCTTTGAATCGAGCCCGCTTCTACTCCCGTACCCATTTGGCCTGGAAGCATTGGTTTATTAAATCCTGCAGCCGGAAACGGATAAGTCTCGTTAAAATTGATCCTTTGTCTGGAATATCCTGGTGTATTGACATTTGAAATATTATGCCCGGTTGTATGTAAAGCGCTTTGCTGGGTGAACATCCCGCGCCGTGCCGTTTCTAACCCCATAAAGGTTGAACGCATTTTCGTTCCTCCTGATTGATGTTTTAAGCTTTCGAACTAAAAAGGCCCTGTGTGCTTGCCGCTGGTGTTTGTTTGCCTTTCGGTGGTCCGTAATTGTAGCTCTCCTGCCGGGGCATGATGAGGCCTCTTGAAAAATTGATAAATTGCATCGATTGGTGGATCAACTGTTGATTCAGAGTGTTTTGTTCCCGGATGTCGCAGACGACCTGGAGCAGTTCATCCCGCAGCTTTTGCAGTTCTTCTTTTTCATGTCCTGATAAAACCTCCAGGCATTCCAGAAACGAAGGGTTTTCCCTGTCAGGTAGAAGGGTGGATACCAACGCCAGACGTTCCTCTTCAAGCTCTCCAATCGCTGAAATATGAACCTGTTCGTCCTTTAGCAGCTGATTCAGTGCATCCATGTCACTCTTTTTGATTATTTCCGTCTTTCGGACAGAAAGATCAAGAAGGCTGCGGTGGAGTTTATGAAGTTTTTTCATAGTTGATATAAGCACTTCTTCGGACATCAGGTTGCCTCCCAATATCTTGGTTTATTGTTGCTTGTAAAAATTGATGATGCTTTTCGCTACTTCTTTTGGGTTCAATTTATAGGTGCCGTTTTCCACCTGCACCTTCAGCTCTTCCACCTTTTGATGGCGCTCGGTGGACACTTGGGACGACTGCTGCATTTCTTTTGCAGTTGCGGAAATTTCGACTTTGTCTGCCTGTTTTCCGGATGCTTTGCCGACATTATCAAGCTTGTTCATTTGGCGTTTATAAGGATTGATCCCTGATGAACCTATATTATTAATTTTCATGGTCATTTCCTCACTTTCGAGTCCGGCCTTGTCTTCTATCCCTATTATCGGTATAAAATATTTTTTTTTAATAAGATGGAAGAAATTATAACTTTTTACCCACATAATAAATAGGCTGTATGCAGTAAACATACAGCTTAACTCTTAATCCCGCGTATAATAAGTCGCCGCACGGTCACGTTTGGCAATTTCCCGTTTTAACTCCTCATTTTGTTCATGAGCTTTTAAATCCGCCGTTAACTCATTAATGCATTCTGGGCACAGCTTTTTATCCCTGATAATCCTGCCGCATTTTTCACAAGGATAACCGAAGTTTGGAAATTGGGTCAGTTTCAGGCGCCCTGTCCTGATAAATTTTAATATTAATTCTTCGGTAACGCCTGTAGCTTCAACCGCCTGCAGGATCGTAGCTGCACGGTTTTCACGTTTTCTCATATATTGGTAAACAGTTTCATAGGCAGTTTCTTCTTCTTTCCAGCACTTTGGGCACACGTCTCTAAACTTATTTTTGACGTGAATATCACCACAGGAAGAGCAATTTATGAGCTCCACTGTCCTTCCCCCTCATAATCTCTAATGTTTGCTTTTTTCATTATATCCTGTAGAAGATTGTTAGGAAAAGGAGAAATTAAAATAGGTACACATGAAATCCGTTTAATTAGTTTTTAAAAGCTTCCGATTTTCCATTCAGATAATTGAAATTGGAGTAACATTAAGTCATGCAATTACATAAGCATATGGGTAAAAAGAGGAGTGCTATCATGTATTACCAAAATCCCTATCCTCAATTTCCTGTATATAGACAATACCCTTCAGTAGACGTGTCAACTTTTGAGCATTCTGTAACTGCGTTTCAGCATACTGTTATCCAGGCAAGTACTATACTTAGAAAGTTTGCCGACCCCCAATTCGCGTCAAGGCTCATGACAGCTGCTCAAATGGGAAACCAACAGGAGGTTGACCGAATAATTAAATCTATAGGCATAAACACACCTGTTACCAGTAAATACACGCCAACCGGAGTTTTACTGACAATCCATGCTCAAGCTCAAGGTTCACAATGCTGTACATTAACGATGTACCTTAGATGGGGGAACTAGGTGTTTAATCATCCGTGATAAGGACGGTTTTTTATATCGCCCATCTTTTGTCTGCAATACAATAACGATTGGCGGCTAAATGCTTTGTCTTTGCTGGTAATAATACGATAACTCGCGCAACCGCTATTTCACATTTTACCTCGCTAGCGTTAATGACAAAATCTTCGTAGCACCTGCGTCTTTTAAAACCTTTGCCGCATGTCTTAGCGTTGAACCTGTTGTATAGATATCATCAATAAGCAGCACTATTTTACCTGCTACTGCAGCTGCATCTTTACCAATTTGAAAAACTTGCGGAAGGTGTATCCGTTCACTCCGGGATTTTTTCGACTGTTTTTCAGTGTGGAGTCTGGTGAGGAGATGTGCGGGCTGAATTCCTGCTTCGAGGATCAATGCTTCTGCCTGGTTAAAGCCCCTTTCGTATTGGCGCTCTGAACTTAGCGGGATAGGCACGAGGAAATCAATACTGAACTTGGATAAAACTTTTTTTATATCCCCTGAGAAACCTCTGGCCAAGATGTAATCTCCCCGGAACTTATACCTGGCAATGATTTCTTTTAAAAAATCGTTGTAAACATATAAGGAAATATTTTGGCTAAGGCAACCCGACCAGTCGGGGTCCTCCTCCCAGCGGCGACAGTCAAGACAAACCTCACCGTCCTGGTATGAAACATCAACCGTGTTAAAAGGGCGGCTGCAAATTTGGCATGTTTCACCTTCGATTTTAATCATTTTTCCACGGCATGCAGGACAGACCGATTCCTCTTCAACCTTCCAGAACAGGCTATGCCAAGTGGTTTCCGGTTCAAGCTCTGCATGGCAAAACAAGCAAAATTCTGATTCAAACAATCTCATCCATCTATCAATCCTTTCTGCCGCGCCTCATTGTTCATCGACTGGATTTGTTTCCTGGCCTTTAACATCGCTTCTGTTTTCCCGTAATGAAAAAACGTAACATTTCCGGAAGGGTAATCGGCTCTCCTTCCTACCCTGCCAGCAATTTGGACGAGCGCGCTTTCGGTGAAAATGCGATCCTCTGATCCAATTACCGCAACATCAACATTCGGGAAAGTGACACCCCGTTCCAGGATTGTAGTGGTGAGCATAATAAGAATCTGTTTGCCCCTCATCTTCATGATCTTTTCCCGTCTGGCGGGGTCTTCAGCATGGACAGATTCGATCGTGGGCTCCAGTTTTCTGAAAAACGGCAGCATCTTGTCCATCAAAACGATCTGCGGAACAAACACTAATGCCTGTTTTCCATCATCAAGCCGCTGTTTCACCCACCTGATCACATTTTCGGGGAGCTTGCCTTTTTTTAGGCATTTTTGCCAGTTTCCACACCATATGAATTCAGGAACTGGAAGGGAATGACGGTGAAAGCGGGCCGGAATGGTAATATAATTTCTTTTGCCTGCACGGCATTCCTTCTGCCACTTTTGGCTTGGGGTTGCGGTAAGGAAGATGAGTGAGGAATCAGGCTTCCTGGCTTGCCGGACAGCAAATTGGAGCGTTTCATCAATGGAGTACGGAAAGGCATCGACTTCATCGACAATAATGACATCGAATGCCCTGTAAAAGCGGAACAGCTGGTGAGTCGTAGAAATTGTCAGTGGGGCGGAGTCATAACGGTCTTCACTGCCGCCATGCAGAGAGGCTACTTTCACTTCGGGGAACACAGCTTTCAGTCGCGGAGTGAGTTCTAGTACCACGTCTGTCCGTGGAGTTGCGATACAGACTCGTTTCCTTTCGGAGAGCGCGTGGTTGATACCGGCAAACAACACCTCTGTTTTCCCTGCGCCGCAAACTGCCCAAACGAGCAATTCGCCTGAAGTCTCTATCGTGTCGACAGTGCGGTTTGATGCTGCCTGCTGGCCGTTGGAAAGAGTTCCCGACCAGCAAAGGGGTTCAGCCGGAAGCTGATATTCCGGTTCCGGTCCAGTCCAGATAATTAGGGGTGTACAGCCGCTCACCCGTCCCATCATCAGGCATTTCCAGCAGTATGTGCACTTCTCACCGCATCTGGAACAAGGAAAAGATCCAAACCAGCGGTCATCATCGTTCCCGCACCGGTTGCACAAAAAGCCGTTCCCAATCTGCCGTATTCCTTTGCGGTAATTTATATACCCATTTTCATAATGTTCATGGATTTCTTCAAGCGGAAAGGGGAGTTCATCAAGTAAAAGCTGTTTTCCGGAGAGGAACTGTTGGAGTTGGGTGTTGTAATGAAAAGATTGGTTTATCCGTGGGGATTCTGGCATTAAAGGAATTTGGCCAAGGGGGAAGGTCGACTCGGGCGAATCAAGGAGTAGTTCGGGGACAAGCTTATTATTTTGAATACAAAATCTCAAATGAAATCACCTCAATTTCTATTTACAAAGACGCCACCCATGAATAATTTAGAAATGGCGTCTCTGAAGCATGCTCGTTATTTTTTTATACCAACCCATCCCCATGGACCCTTCCCCAAGGTGGGTGCCAATGACGGGGCCGAAGTAGCTGATCAAGAATTCGACATTCGGAAACTTCGCTTCGAGCTCGGCCTTCCATTCGATTGCTTCTTGCTCCCGGTTGGCGTGGATGATGACCACCCGGTAGGCTTCGCCGCTTCCTGCATCCTCTTCCAGCAGTTCAACGACTCGATTGAGGGCTTTTTTGCGGGTACGCACTTTTTCGAACGGAACAATTTTTTTATCCTCGAAATGAAGCAACGGCTTTACTTGCAGCAGGCTGCCGATAAAAGCCTGGGCGCTGGACAGTCGGCCTCCGCGCTGCAGGTGGCTTAAGTCATCCACCATAAAATAAGCCCTGACTGATTGTTTCATCTCCTTCAACCGGGCAATGATAGTATCCGCACTCTCACCCTGCTCCGCGAGTTCCGCCGCTTCTATGGCATAAAAACCCTGCACCATGCAGCTGATCTCAGAATCAAACGGATAAACCTTTATCCCCTCGACCATTGTACCGGCAGTGCCCGCCCCCTGGAACGTGCCGCTGATGCCGCTTGACAGGTGAATGCTGATGACAGCGTCATATTCGTTTGCGAGTTGTTCGAACAGCTCCACAAACTGGCCGATTGGCGGCTGTGATGTCGTCGGCAGTTCCTTATGTTTAACTTCCTCATAAAACTCTTCCGCGGTGATATCGATTTCTTCCCGATAAGTTTCATTCCCAAAAATAACAGTCAAAGGGATCATATGTATATTTAGTTTTTCATGCAATTCTTTCGGAATGTACGCTGTACTATCCGTGACAACTGCCGTTTTCATGTCAGTGTACCATCCTTATTTTTCTAATTACCTACACTCCTCATTTTATATGAATTCCTATTTAAATGCATTACTTTAACAAATTGGAAATATTAAATTTACGGTGGGCCTCCTTTTTCGAATTTAAAACCGGACTAAAAAAGCATTCACGAGATTTCTCCTTCTCGTAAATGCTTCAATACTAAATCAGTTCACTGCCAGAGCACGTTTGCCCATGGCATTATATATGCTGATAAATTTCGACTTGGACATCTTTACGTTTTTCTGAACAGACTCACTGTCATTGAAGTAAACATAGTTGGCATCTACGCCTGTCACGACAATGCAGTGCAACGGCCTTGCAGCATTAATGGTTTTCCCGGCAGGTGTTGTCCACGTTCGTGCTGAAGGCATCTCGTGGCTGATCGTAAACCATGCCAATACCGGTTTCCCCTGCAGAACATACTGTTCAACTGCTGAAAAATCTGCGCCATGCAGGTTCACACCGCCTGGACGGTATCGATCAAGAACTTGCTTCAGCGGCCCTGGATTGATGGTGTAGCCATTGCCAAATGGTGTTCCAACAAAACCAACATCCGGGTCTCCCCATG
The DNA here is from genome assembly GCF_002860205.1 of Bacillus sp. T33-2. GTDB lineage: Bacteria > Bacillota > Bacilli > Bacillales > Cytobacillaceae > T33-2. The sequence goes on along the minus strand of NZ_PGVB01000048.1, from coordinate 60,221 downwards.
TTCTGATCGAACCGTTTGAATTTCGTGTGAGTGGTGTCGGGTCATACGGCATTTGATTCGCCAAGGTCGTCTTACTAACATTCACACCATGATAGTTTAAAGCCATTGCAAGTGCTGTGGCTTCGCATCCGCTCGGTAATTCCGGGCGCTGGGCAATCAGGGGAACATTAAGGATGTTTGCCCCGGATGGCCCGCCGACATTGCCTGTAGTCACATATTGGCCACTAACATATCCTGTTTGGCCGTTAAAATTAATTTTGTACCATCCATTGCTTTCTCTATGTATAACGTTTAACACTGTGCCATTTTTCAATAACCCAATTTTACGGTGTTCCAAGCCTGGACCGGTACGCACGTTTAGTCCGGTTGCATTTACTCTGTACACGGCCGATGCCACTGGGCTTGAGCCGGCTGTTGTAACGTATTGCCCGCTAACGTATGCCCTTTTACCGTTAAAAGAAATTTCATACCAGCCATTGTTTAACCTCTGGACAACCTGCAATGAACTCCCTTGCCTGAGGCTTCCGATTCTGGCATGATTCGTGCCTGGCCCGGACCGGACATTCAAAACGGTTGCAGTAACAGTATATGTACTGGACGTAGTTGGTGAAGGACCGGCCCCTGATCTCACATACTGTCCGGACACATAACCAGTCTGTCCTTTATAGGATATTTTGTACCAGCCATTGTTTAATTGTTCAATCACCTGGATTCCGCTGCCACTAGGCAGGCTGCCAATCCTGGAGAAATGTGTGCCAGGCCCTGAACGGACATTTAAATTCGTAGCATTAACAGAATAAGAGCTGGCTTCCACAACTGCCTGGCTGTTATTAAACAAAGGAATTTGGGGAAGCAGAACACTGCTTGCGAGGATGGATGAAGCAATAATTCCTTTCGAAATCACCTTTAGCATTGGCCTGCCCTTGCTGTAATTGTTGTCTAATTGGGTCATTATTTTCTTCTCCTCCCGATGATGTTGGAATCTTCATAATAGTTTGTCGAAACTTGCAAACTACTATAAAAATATCGGGAAACATGGTGGAAGTCTAACAATATCCCCTTGGAACAGCAAAATTGAATCGAAAGCATTAGAAGACTAATATAGTCAGGATAAACGACTTATTACCAAAAGACTCATTTTACTATTCATTATTAAAATAAAAAAACGCTGCAGGCGATTGCGCAGCGGTTCGACTCTTATGTAAGGAAACTATCATGCCATAACTTCTCTTAAACCCCTAATATCCATCTCAATTGCGAGCAAGCCAATAAAGGCTGTTTCCAGCTGTAAATTAAGGGCTTTCTCGTACACTTCCATTAAATCCTCATCTGATAAATTCGCAAGAGCTGAAATTGCAATCACCCCTTCTACTACAATAACCCCATTGTAACAAAATGTACTGGTGTTTTGTAAATGATTTGGATGATTTTGTGACAATTTCTCCTTTTTTTGGGACAGGATTTCTTGAGTCTATGCAAAAAACACATTTGCCATTTCGACAAATGTGTTTAATAGTTGCTGATGATTATCCGATTGCCGTTTGAACAAATTTATCGGACTTCCACCCAACCGTTTTTAATAGCAACAACAACGGCCTGAGTGCGGTCGTTCACGTTCATCTTTTGAAGGATATTGCTGACGTGGTTTTTAACTGTTTTTTCACTGATGAATAACGCCTCTCCAATGCCACGGTTGCTTTTGCCGTCCGCAAGAAGCTGCAGGACTTCGCATTCACGGCGCGTCAGCAGATGCAGCGGGCGGCGGATTTCGATTTGCTGTATGTATTGATCAGAACCTGATTCATCCGTGGACAGGCGACGGTATTCTTTTACGAGGTTATGCGTCACCTTCGGATGCAAATAAGAGCCTCCGTCAGCTACGACTTTAACCGCTTCGATCAGGGCGTCAGCATCCATTTCTTTTAATAGATAGCCAGTCGCGCCTGTTTTTAGTGCATGCGTAACATAATTCTCATCATCATGGATGGACAGGATAATGACCTTTGATTCAGGATACTTTTCGATTAATTGCCTGGTTGCTTCCACTCCGTTAGTGGTAGGCATGTTGATATCCATGATTACTACATCCGGATGATATTGCTCTACCAGATCAACTGCTTCGGATCCGTCATCACCCTCGGCCACTACCTCAAATGATTTTTCAAAATCGAGGATTCGTTTTACCCCTTCTCTAAATAGTTGATGGTCATCAATAATGACAATCTTGGTTGTCATAAATTCGCCTCCCTTACGACTTCTATCTCTTTTTTATCCCGTAGGTACGGGAGAATAAAAATTCTCCCGGCCTGGAAATCACACAGTTAACGGTACTTGGATAACGATCAACGTTCCAGTACCTATTTTTGAATGAATCGACAGTTCGCCTTCAAGCAGCTCCACTCTCTCCTTTAATCCAAGGATGCCAAAGGATTCGGGCTTCTTGATATTGGTGTCGAATCCTTTCCCGTCATCTTTTACGACGACAGTAACGGAATCTTTTTTTATTTCTAATTTTACTTGAATGGTATCGGCGCCGGCATGCTTGAGCGCATTCTGTACGGATTCCTGGATCATCCTGAACAGGGCTACTTCGTATTTTGCCGGAAGCCGCCGGTCTTGGCCAATATTCGTAAAATGGATTTTTGTCGTTTGATGATACTCTTCAATCGTCTGCAAATACTTTTTCAGCGTGGGTACAAGTCCCAGATCATCCAGAGCCATGGGGCGTAAATCATAAATAATTCTCCGTACCTCATACAGTGCAGAACGGACGGTCTTTTTCAGGCTGCGTATTTCTATGATCGCTTCCTCGGCACTTCTTTCCTTGTAAATCTTTTCAATCAGGTCAGATCGCATCATCACATTTGCGAGCATTTGTGCAGGGCCGTCATGTATTTCCCGGGACAGCCGCTTCCGCTCTTCTTCCTGGGCTTCAATAATCTTCAGCCCAAAATCCTGCTTCTGCCTGGCGTTTTCCAGGGCTTCGCCCATTTGGCGCAAATCACTCATCAAATAGTTCATCACCACAGAAATCTGGGAAACGAGGTGCTCTGCCCGTTGAATCGTTTCTGTCAGGCCGCAAAGACGCCGTTCAAGATCATCCCTGCGATCCCGCAGTTGTTTTTCCAGCTGGCGGTTCATCGTCAAATCCATCTGCAGCTTATGGGCAATTTCATATGCTTCACGGACTTCACTTTCAGTATAGTCCTTGAAGTGTTTGCTCACCTCGGAAAGCCTTTTGCGTGCGAAACGCACCTGGACGTCAAGCTTGTCGCCTTCGTTGATCATTTGAGCGACCATTCGCTTGACCTCTTTCAATTCCTCAATTATTGAATCGTAGTCTTGCCGGCACTGCTCGCCGATCTGGAAGATTTCATCCTTGCTGCTGCCTACGGTTTCAATCATTTGCTCAAGAATATGGTCGAGCGTTTTTGTGTCGAATTTTTTTATGGCCATTTGCACTCCCCCGAGGGCTGTTAATCCTTTTGGCACTTGTCAATATTTTATCGCTAAAACGGTTCGGTTACTATTAATCTACATGAAAAACATACCAATTTATTAAAAATTCGTTAAAAAGACATAAGTCCCGTTTTTTATCCTAAGTCTTATATCCTATAAATTGAATAATTAAACCAATTATATAAATAAAAAAACATGGCTTATAAGTAATATTACCTTTAATATATAGAAAAAGAATAGTAAAAAATAATACCAACAAGCATTCTGGTACACACTTTATCATTATATCACCTGCCACATTTCGCGATATTAAAGTTTCATTACATTAGCACTCAAATTACTGGTGGATTATAATGTAATCTGTCATACCGGACTACATTTAATATTATGTTTTGTCGGATATTAGTTTTTAGTAAGCAAAGAAAGGAGCGGTAAAAATGCTGCCCTGCTACTATACAGTAAAAGGATACGGAGAACACGAAATCGCAATCCAAAAATCACGATTTATTGCCCATGTAAGCAGAGCAGAAACAGAGGAAGAAGCCCAGGAGTTCATCCAGGGCATCAAAAAGAAGCACTGGGACGCCACCCACAATTGTTCAGCCTACTTTATCGGAGAGAATGACCAGATCCAGAAAGCGAACGATGACGGAGAGCCGTCCGGAACCGCCGGAGTCCCAATCCTGGAGGTATTAAAGAAAAAGCAGTTAAAAGATACAGTAGTAGTCATAACCCGCTATTTTGGCGGGATAAAACTAGGTGCAGGCGGCCTCATCCGCGCATACGGAAAAGCTACATCAGAAGGACTGGCCGCCACCGGGATTGTCGAGCGAAAACTGATGCGTGTCATGCACACCACAATCGACTACACATGGCTCGGGAAAATAGAGAACGAGCTCCGCTCATCCATCTACACGATTAAGGAAATTCATTACCTTGATAAAGTAGAATTTGAAACCTTTGTGGAGGAACATCAGACTGAAGCTTTCACGGAGTGGATGATCGAATTGACGAATGCCCAGAGCGATACAACACAAGGGCAGCTTTTATATTTAGAGGAAGAAAAATCGGATTGAAAAAACGGGACAGTGTGATCTGTCCTTTGTTTGTTTACTCATTTTTTCCCGGAGAAAGCCTGAACAGTTGAGCAATTTTTAATAATGGTTTAAACTCTTTTCCGACCCAGCCGATTTTTTCCGCAAATAACTCCAGCATTAAAATTAGAATTCCAATAAATATATAAGTACCCCTCAAATTGGATTTCGTGATGATCACGCCGATTGCTCCAAAGAAAACAGCCATTATATAGATGATCAACACCGTTTGACGATGGGAAAAACCAATATGCAGTAAACAATGATGCAAATGATATTTATCCGGAGCCGAAAAGGGTTTATTGGTGGTTACTCTTCTGATGATGGCAAATAAAGTATCTGAAATAGGCACTCCAAGTATGACAATTGGGACGATGAATGAAATAAAAGTGACGTTTTTAAATCCAAGCAAGGATAACACCGCGATCATATATCCTAAAAAAAGCGAACCGCTATCCCCAAGAAAAATTGTTGCAGGGTGAAAATTATACGGCAAAAAACCCAAAATACTGGCGAGCAGTATGAAACCGACACTGGACACGTACCAATCATTCATTAAAACCGCCATGCCTGAAATCGACAGTAAGGCAATCGCTGAAACTCCAGACGCCAGCCCGTCCAATCCATCAATCAGATTAATCGAATTCGTAATTCCAATAATCCATAGCAGGGTAATTGGAATGCTCATCCACCCGAACTCCAGTTTCATTCCGAAAGGCAAGCTAATGAAGTCAATATGTAATCCACCGTAAAGAACTGTTCCAGCTGGAATAAGCTGTCCCAATAATTTCATTTTAGGGGATAGCTCTATAATATCATCTATAATTCCTGTAAGGATGATGATGATACTTCCGAACAATATATAATTGCAATATTGATGTATTGGTCCAATGATGAGCATACCAGCGAAAAAACTGATAAATACAGCAAGCCCGCCCAGACGGGGCATTGTTTTTGTATGGACCTTCCTTTGATTCGGATTGTCTGTAGCCCCGACCGAAAAGGCCAATTTCTTCACAGAAGGTGTAATGATTAAAGACAAAAAAAAGCATAATAACAATGTCAAATACAGCATGCCCATCCTCCTTGTTCCTATGTTGCCCCTTAAGTGCTGTAAAGAAAACAGGGAAAATTGGGTAAGAAAATGATTTACTCGTAAGCGTAGTGAAAAAAATTGGGATAATAAAAAAATCCTTTAGGCAGAGAAATAGAAAAAGTCTAAGGAGAGGACTCCTTAGACTAAGTAATGCTTATTAACGATCTTTCACGTTTACTGGATTCAATCCTCTTAGAAATTTCAACAATGGCTGATAGTCTTCGCGGACCAAACCGATTTTTTCAACGAAGAGCTCGATTACAATCAGCAGCACTGCTATTACAATCATTGAACCCCATAAAGTAGCCTGTGAAAAGATAAAGGCTGCTAATCCAAACAGAGCACTCATCGCATATATCAATAACACCGTTTGCTTATGAGAAAACCCAACACGCAATAAACAGTGATGCAGATGGGATTTGTCAGGTGCGGATAAAGGTTGCTTATTGACGATACGGCGGATGATGGCAAAGAATGTATCTGAAATCGGCACTCCCAAAATAATAATTGGGACAATTAACGAAATAAAAGTAACGCTTTTAAAGCCTAACAACGACAGTACACCAATCATATACCCTAAGAATAAGGCTCCTGTATCTCCCATGAAAATCTTAGCGGGATGAAAGTTGTAAACAAGAAACCCTGCGGATGCTACAGCCAGCAGTAATGCCATTACCATAACATAAGCATTGCCCATTAACAAAGCCATTCCGGCAATCGTAAACAATGCAATCGTAGAAACTCCAGCCGCCAAACCATCGAGTCCATCTATTAAATTGATGGCATTGGTGATTCCGATTATCCAGATCATCGTAATAGGGATGCTTAAAAAGCCAAAATCAATTTGCCCGCCAAATGGCAGATTGATAAACTCAACATTCAAATCCCCAAAAAGCACAACAATAAAAGACGCAACGACTTGGCCCAACATTTTTACTTTCGGGGAAATCTCTTTAATATCATCAAATATACCTGTCAATAGAATTATTAAACTTCCAAATATTATGGCCAAGTGTAGTTTTTCATTGGGCTGAATTGTCGCCAATTCATAATTTACGCTCGGCTGCAAAATAACAATCCCAAGGATAAAACTGAAAAAGATTGCTAATCCACCAAGCCGGGGCATGATTTTTGCGTGTACTTTTCTATGGTTCGGCTGATCGGTTGCGCCGATTTTAAACGCCAATTTTTTTATTAAAGGTGTAAGGAGCATTGCTGCAACAAAACAAGTTATCAGAGTGAAATATAACATAAGCCCCTCCATGCTAATATTCTTGTGACTGTTTGAGAATCTTAATACTTCATTTTATAATTAAGCTTTTTACTCCTACGCGATTATAGCACAGACTGATGCTAAAAAGTAAATCAATTTAATAATTTAACATTGTAATATTTTCGTATGAACATACGAACAGCTCATTGCTCCGAGCTAAATTAAAATACTGAAGTTGTCTCATTAATAAGACGAAATTTTTTCATTAAGGTTGCAAATTCTATGTGAAATAATTCAAAAAAAATCTGAAACAAAATCTAATGTGATTAATATATACCACTTTTTAAGGTGTTTAATACACTGAAAGTAATTTTATTATGTTAGCCAACATATTGGATGGTGTACTTAACCAGTAATCATCAGAAAAAACGGTTCTACGTCAAATGTTGGGGTGATGACCAGGTGTCGTCACCCTTATCCAATGTGAACCCCAATTCCTTTATACTGATGTGTTAATAATATCTTCGCCCGAAAGCGTTCAAAATTTCTAAAGCCAAAGGCATTGCGCTTTATTACTTTGGTGGAGTTGTTGATTCCTTCTAAAAAGCCGTTTGAATAATCATACACAAAGCTGTTCAGGATCTCTGTCTGCCAGTTTTGAAATGTCTGTATGGCTTTCATCATTTCAGGAATGCCCGCATCAACAACCAAGTCATAAAACCGGTTTAACCCGTCTTTCACGGTAGCTATTTGGTCCTTACCGATCTCTTTGGCTTCTAAAAACCACTCACGATAAGCTTCTTTCAGTTCATACGCGGCCTTCAGTTCCTCTGACATCTCGAGGTAACGATCCAAATGCCAGCGCTCTTCCTCCGTTAAACGGCCATTTGCCTTATGAAAGACATGTTTCATTCGTTTGCACTTCTTGCGGTCATAGTCATGAAAAACCTGTTGGGCTCGTCTTCTTACCCCATCCAGTGCCCAGTAAATATACCTGTAAAAGTGGAACCGGTCTGCCACAATCACAGGACGGCCCAACGCGGACTGAACAGCTGCTTTAAAGGCAGGACTCATATCCATGATCACTACTTGAACCTGGCTGCCATGCTTTTGAAGATAGCACTTGATGGTCTTCTTATGCCGATTGGGTAAGATGTCGAGGGGTTTCTTCGTGATGCCATCAGCGATAATTAACTGATACTTTCCTTCCTTCGTGTCACCCTTGTGCTCATCAACGGCAATGACGGATGGCAACTGTTCTACCGGACGGATTTCAGCGGCCATCCGGTCAAACCGGCGGACAATTGTCGTGGAAGAAGTGCCATAAATCTCTGCCGTCTCCTTAAAGGTTTTTCCTTTTATGGCCCTGATGGAGATAGCCTGATTCCATTCCACCGAAGTACGCTGATACCGTTCGACAATCCGATTCTTCTCGGAAAACCGTTTCCCACAACGGCAGGCATAACGACGGCGTTTGTAAAAAATTTGAGTCTTTCTTTCAAACCATTTCAGATGATCAATCTTTTGCATCCGGTAGTCATGGACGCGACGAGTCCTCTGATCGCAGCTGGGACAGCGATGAACCTTCCGTTCCATCTCCACAAAAAGACATACTACGTTATGGCGTTCTTCCACTCTGGTCACGGTGGCCTCTTCTAATCCAGGTATATTTATGATAAAATTCATTTGCACGCAACCCCATTCTCTCTACTTGTTTCCGACAATTCAAGTATAAAAGAAATGGGAGTTTGCGTGTTTTTTTATGCAAACGAAAGTGTGCCTAGACCCCAACAAATATTATAGAGCCGAAAAAACAAATATATATAACAGTCACGTATAGAAAAAAGCATGTAGAATAATTAATGTTCTACATGCTGCAAATTTAGATTTTATTGTATTTATTGCGAACTCACTATTTTGATTCAATCAAGTAGGCAGAGAGTGCTTCTTTCCAATCCCGTAAAGGTGTAAATCCCTGCTCAGAAATTTTTTTCTTGCTTAACACTGAGTATTTTGGGCGCGCCGCTGGACGCGGGAATTGTTCTGTTGTTAAAGGATTAACTTTAACTTCCATGCCCGCCTGCTTAAAGATTTCCACTGCAAACTCATACCAGGAGCACACTCCCTCATTACTCGCATGGTATATTCCAAATTTGTCTGTTTCCATCAATTCAATCATAAATCTGGCCAGGTCCACAGTATAAGTAGGTGATCCTACTTGATCGTGGACAACTCCGACTTCCCCGCGCTCTTGCCCAAGGCGGAGCATCGTTTTCACAAAATTGTTTCCATTCACTCCAAACACCCAGGCTGTTCGGATAATAAAGAACTGTTCTAAATGTTTTTCCAGTAATTCCTCACCAGCAAGCTTGGTTTTACCATACACACCTAGTGGCTTGGTTGGATGATCGACTTCATAAGGTTCATTGGCGGTACCGTCAAAAACATAATCCGTACTGACATAAAGCATTTTCGATCCATTCTTATTCGCCGCTTTAGCTAGATACTCTGTGGCAAGTGCATTGACTTTATAAGCTGTTTCCTCATCAGATTCTGCAGCATCAACATTTGTATAAGCCGCACAATGAAGGATAGCGTCAGGATTTACGTCCTCAATATAGGCAAGGACAGCTGCTTCATCCGTAATATCTAAATCGTTCCGCCCAATACCGTAAACCTGATTTTTTTTTTTCTCCAATTCTTTAACTACATCTTGCCCCAATTGCCCTGCTGCGCCGGTTACTACAACCTTCATTACTCTACCTCTTTTAATCTGTCGCCGTATTGGGATTTGAAATAATCCTGGTAGTCACCAGAAATAATGTTTTCCCACCACTCTTGATTATCCAAATACCACTTGATTGTTTGTTCAATCCCAGTTTCAAAGTTGTACTTTGGCTTCCAGCCAAGTTCTTCCCGCAGCTTAGTTGCATCGATTGCATAACGACGGTCGTGGCCTGGACGATCCTTAACAAATTTAATCAAAGACTCTGGTTTACCTAACTGCTTCAAGATTGTTTTCACAATCTCAATGTTAGTGCGTTCATTATTCCCGCCAACATTATATACTTCTCCATCACGTCCTTTGTGAAGGACAAGGTCGATAGCCTGGCAATGGTCCTCAACATGCAGCCAGTCACGAACGTTTAAGCCATCGCCATAGACAGGCAGCTCTTTATCATTCAGTGCATTGATAATCATTAATGGAATAAGCTTCTCAGGGAAATGGTAAGGGCCATAGTTATTGGAGCAACGGGTAATGTTCACGGGCAGCCCGAAGGTTTCGTTATAAGCACGGACCAGCAAATCCCCTCCAGCCTTACTTGCACTGTATGGGCTGTTTGGCGCCAACGGTGTTTCTTCCGTGAAGTAACCTGTTTCTCCAAGAGTTCCATATACTTCATCTGTTGAAACCTGAAGATATTTTTTTACATTAATGCGCTTTGCCGCATCTAACAGCACTTGTGTTCCCTGTACATTAGTACGTACAAAAATATCAGGATTTGTGATACTTCTGTCTACATGGGACTCAGCAGCAAAGTTAATTACATAATTAAATTTTTCTTCTTCAAACAGGTTATCAATAAAATCGCGATCTGCGAGATCACCTTTAACAAATTTATAGTTAGGCTTGTCCTCGATGTCTTTCAGATTCTCAAGGTTCCCTGCATATGTGAGTAGATCCAGATTCACAATATTGTATTCAGGATACTTATTAACCATGTAACGTACGAAGTTGCTTCCAATGAAGCCTGCTCCGCCAGTAATTAATAATTTTTCAGTCATGATTTCCTCCTATTTTTCATACACAAAGTTGAGATGGGTCGCTTCTGCCAGCACAGGATGTTTGGTATCCTTTTCTGACAGAACCGGATTACTGGTTGGCCAATCGATGCGCAGTGCCGGGTCATTCCAAAGAATTCCGCCATCATTTTCTGGAGAGTAATATTCATCAACTTTATAGGCAACCGTGGTATCCGGTACGAGGGTACAGAACCCATGGGCAAATCCCTTTGGGACGAGCAGCTGCCGTTTGTTGTGCTCGCTCAAAATAACGCCAACCCATTGTCCATATGTAGGTGATCCTTTACGAATGTCTACCGCTACGTCATATATAGCTCCTGTAATACAACGCACTAATTTTGTTTGCGCCTTTGGGTTTAACTGGAAATGCAGTCCCCGCAATGTTCCAACTGGAGCAGAAAGTGACTGGTTGTCCTGGACAAAGTCATATTTTAATCCCAAATCATCAAAAACCTGTTTACTGTAACTTTCCATAAAATAACCACGGTGGTCCCCGAAAACCTTTGGTTCTAATATTTTCACGCCCGGGAGCTTTGTTTCAGTAACTTTCATTATTAATACCGCCTCACTTAAAAATTACTTTCCCTGATTTGCTATTTTAATGAGATACTGGCCATACTGATTCTTCTTCAACGGTTGTGCCAGCTCGATTAGCTTGTCCTTTGTAATATAACCCATTTTATAGGCAATCTCTTCAAGGCATGCGATTTTAAGCGTCTGGCGCTTTTCAATTGTCTCAATGAATTGGGAAGCCTCAAGCAATGATTCATGTGTACCAGTATCCAGCCAGGCATACCCACGGCCAAGTAGCTCAACATTCAATTCACCCATCTCCAGGTAAGCTTTATTCACATCCGTTATTTCAAGCTCTCCCCGTGCAGACGGTTTAATACTTTTAGCAATTTCGACAACTCTATTATCATAGAAATACAGGCCAGTAACAGCATAGTTTGATTTTGGGTCCATAGGTTTTTCTTCTATAGAAATCGCCTTGCCACCCTCATCAAAATCCACCACTCCAAAGCGTTCAGGATCATTTACATAGTACCCGAACACAGTAGCACCTGTTTTTCGGCTGGCCGCCTTACGTAAGAGGTCGGTAAGTCCATGCCCGTAAAAAATGTTATCACCAAGTACAAGAGCCACATTTTCATCGCCGATAAACTCATCACCAAGGATGAAGGCCTGTGCCAAACCACCAGGATGCGGCTGTATCTTGTAACTAAAATTCATGCCTAGGTCAGATCCATCACCAAGAATTTGCTCAAACCTTCCAATATCCTCAGGTGTCGAAATAATCAATATATCCTTTATTCCGGCTAGCATCAGCGCTGATAGCGGGTAATAAATCATTGGTTTGTCGTACACAGGAAGCAATTGCTTTGAAACTACTTTGGTTAAAGGATAAAGCCTGGTTCCGCTTCCCCCTGCTAGAATAATACCTTTCATAAAACGCTCACTCCTTGGGAATAGTATTTGTCACAACATTATTCATTTGTTTTATACAAAAATCGCCAAGCACTCCTTTCCCATTATAGAAAGAAGGTCAAAAAAAAACAAATATCCTCATGGAATGTAATAAAAAAGTAACAATAAATTATTTGTATATCTCAGCTAAAAGACAGCCTCTTCTCTTCATTGTTCTTCATTTTTTTCAGGAGCAGTGAGCGTTTGATTTTCATTGCATTACAACAGTGTTAAAGATGCATTTAGAGAATTTTTCAAGAATAGCACACACAAAGCAGCTACCCTTTAATACCTTAAATTACAGCTCCCTCTACCATAAAAACAACCGACGAAGTGTATGCAAAGCTATTTTTTTATTCTTTATAGTCACAAGTTGTTTAATAAATCGCTTTGCAAGCTGTATCCTGTAAGAACGATATAAATCTGATTTATAGTTTTTATAAAAATTTATTTCTGATTCCAGAATATTTTTATACCGGGTAATCGAAACTCTGCTATAGTCCATGACCGACAACTCATGTTCCAACATTGTATTCAGCAGCCAGACTTTATACCCAGTTTCATAAATTTGGTGAAATAACCAATGATCTAAATAATCCAACGGAAATTCATCATTAAAGCCGCCTATCTGCTCCAGGAATTTAACTCTTAACAATGTTCCCGAATTAATAGCCATAACCGGTTGCTCCTGTATGCCTGCAACAGGTCTTTTAACGTGTAGAGGTCTTAATGTATTGCTATACACTGGTGAAATCATGACATTTTCGCTAATGATTCTCGGGATTACCCCTACAATATGTTCATTCATTTCATTGAGGTCCATTATCTGTTTCATATACTCATTTGTTATCTCTGTATCATGATCCAAAAGAAGAAGCCATTCACTGCCATTAGCCTTCGCAATTGACAATGCATAGTTATAGGCTGTAGATATTCCAAGGTTCCTCGCATCATGTTTATAAGTAATATTTATATTTCTATACTGGTCAATATTGAATTCCTGCGCCTGTGGGCTATTATCATACAAAATGAGTTCAATATTATCCAGTTGCCTATCTTCAACCAGGAGTGTGTCTTTTAGAGATCTAAACGTATTGCTTTGTTCGACCTTTAGTTTATATAAAACGATGACAAATGTTTTTTTCATTTCCGTTCCCCATTTAAAATAGACTCTTTTCTATTTTGCGAAAGGATTAATAACACAATAAAAAAACTGATACCAATCGGGTTATTAATGAAAGGATTTATATTCGTTAACAACAAAAGCCCCATAAACGCAGCCATCAAGGAAATTTCCAATGTACCTATTTTCTTGCCTTGCTTATTAGCGACGTAGTAGTTATAAAACACCAGCAGGAACAAAAATAGCCACATACCTAGCCCCACTAATCCCTGTTCTACAAGGATATCCAGAAAACTCATTTCGATACCCGTAACCCTGCCAGCAATTTCAGTACCATAACCTGTTCCAACGATTAGATGTGCCGGGTTGCTCAGGAGAATATCTTTTGAATCCAGCATAAATTCAATGCGGGAATTCACACTGACATCATTCACTTCCTGTTTGTTCACAGGTTCTACAGCTGGCTTTTCAACCTTTACGTCTTCCTGAAATCGCTCCAGGGTCATATACTTATATAAAAAAGGAATTGAAATGATGATCAGCACTAAAATGGTAGCTTTTTTTAGAAATGCTTTCGATTGCATCAATTTTTTGATTTTATTCGTAAATCCTTTGATAGGTTCAGTTATAACATTTGCATCAAGCAGAATAATGATTAACGCACTAACAATGAACGTAAGTAAAAAGCCCCGCGTCTCAGACCATAGGACAGAAATAGAGCCCAACACCAGAATCGCTACGTCCATCTTAGTATGTTTTTTATTCAACACATCATTAAGTGAAATGATTAAAGCAATTAATACGAACAAATGACTCTTATAAAAGACACTATTACTCGGCCTAAAGAATAAATCATCATTCATTATCGAGTTCATAAAATTATAGAAAGGGCCGAAGTTCCCACTAAATACTGTCTTGCCCAACAAGGATATGGTTATTGTAAAAATAGCAACTACTAAAGCACAGTACTGTAAAATAGAGATGATTCGCCGCTTCGAGAACCTATCTTCAGAAATATAATAGGCCAACGGAAAATATACCAAGACGAAAGAAACCCTCAAAAAGTCCATTACGATGATGGAAACTGGATGGCCATTTATAAATCCTATGGCAGCACTGACTAAAAACCAAAGTAGCAGTGCGTAAATGCCTATTGTGACCGGACTTAATTTTATAAAGGTATTAATATTTTTATCGAAAAAAGCTTTCTGTTTCAGAATACGAAAAACCAGCGTTAGAATAAGTAATAAAAATAAAATTTGACGTATGGAAAGTATGCCTAGGTCAATCAACCTTCCCCCGCCGCCAACAAATAATTCTACAAAAAAAGCAGTCAGCAATATTTTTTCAAACCTATTCACAAAAAAATCCTCTCCTATTCCATTAGCCTTTTCAATGTGCAGACAGTTTCCTCATACTTATTGCTTAAAGGCGTTTGCTTCGTGAGTCAATCGCCATTTCCTGTATTTGCAATTGTCTTTTAATATAAGGATACTTTTTGTATTTCAAAGCTTGCTTCTCCACTAAGTTCCACGAAACAATTGCCAATAATAACGTAACCGGAAATGATAACAATGTGTTTTCTAAAGGTGTTAACTTGTTACCAGATATAAACGTCATTATTTGCTGCACGGGAAATGCATAAATATAAATACCATAAGAAAAATCCCCATATTTTCCGAAATTATGCATCTTTATTCTTGTATCAAAAGCTAAATAGAAGATTAGATATGTTCCAAAAATAGAAAGTGAGTAACTAAAGTAACCTGTTCTGATGGTTGACAGTAAAAAAACGAACGAAAGGAACGCAACCCATCCATTTAACCTAATTTGTTTTCGGAAGAGATAAAACACCATTCCTGCACTAAAATACCTAAATAAATCAGTATAGAATCCACCTTTACCCAGAATAAAGAGGACAGTAGAAAGGATGAATCCCAGCAGAACAATTCTCTTTTTAAGAAGTCTGGTTACTCCCAGAATCGCAACCACGATATAGAAGAAGAATTCAAACCACAAAGTCCATAATGAACCATTAACAGCTCCAGGCCATACATTTGTTTGGAATACACCTGGCAAATCAAACTGAAGCCAATATAAACTGATGGTCCGTAAGTAATCATAAGTTTCATGATGATTAAAGTAGTCCCGGAAACTTAAATCTGTAAAAATGGGACCCAGTACAAAAATTATTAATAAAACACAAAAAATTAGTGCTGGAAATATCCTTAGTATTCTGGCTTGGAAATAATAAACGAGGTCCTTAGACCTGTCGAAACTTTGAGTAATTAGAAATCCGCTGATCACAAAAAATATGCTGACAGCAAACTCACCGAAAGTCATGTCACCCCTTGTCAAAACCCCAAACGGTTCTGTCCAGTTATTACCTAAAGTTAATGGGTAAGAATGCGAAAAAAGAACTAAAGCTGCTGCGATAAATCTAATGATATCCAGATTGTTTTTTCTAGAACTGATGCATTGATCAATATTTTTACCCTTTATTAGCACCCAACATCCCACCTTTCGTAGCACGATTTTATACTATAAGCTGTCTTTTAAAAAATGCTAATTAATTTAATAAGGCTTATAAAGTAATGAGCCGCCAAATCGCACCTTTATATGGATTGATAAAGAAAAACCCTGGCTAACTGAACTACTTATGATACTCTGTATAAAAATAATAATGAAATTAGCGTTATTGTAATAGTTGTATTTAATTCTCTGCAAATGGTACGGCATTCGAAATAACTTAAGAGAGTAATAATTAAATTTTACCCACATAAAACGATTATTAGCGTTTTTTCTCTCTTCGCTTCTACAAAATTTTTTCACCTTCAACTACTTTACCACAATTATTGTTTTTATTGGTGAAGCACCAAAAAATGACAAATTAAGAGATTGCATACTCACAAAATTTGATTATAACATCATATTGTCACGTTTTGTATCATCCATTTAGCCTTTTCCCGAATTGAGGTTGATATTATTCTATATTAGGCTTATAATTTTTGTTATATGCTGTTTAATATAACAGCCTATTATCCTTATAAAGAAAGGGATTTTAAATTGAATACCAGACTACAAAGGACAGGGAAGAAAAAGAAAAAGCTCAGGGTTTTTCGCGTTTTTCTATTAACCCTTTTTATGTTGACTGTCGGTGCAGGCTTGTATTTTTATAATGTATATTCGGATATTGCAAATGCTGTCGATAAAATGCATCAACCTATAAAGAGAGAAGCATCAAAAAAACGAGAGGAAAAAATAGAATTTGATAGAAAAGACCCTATTTCTGTCCTCTTAGTAGGCGTAGACGAGCGTGAAGGTGATAAAGGTCGCACAGATTCAATGATCGTTGTGACAATAAATCCCGAACAAAAATCAACAAAACTAATAAGCATACCTCGTGATACTAAAACAAAGCTGGTAAGTATGAAAAAACCCAACAAAAATAGAGTTGGTAAATTTAATGCCGCATATGCTTATGGCGGAATCGAGATGACAATAGATACGGTAGAAAATTTCTTGAATATCCCTATTGATTATTATACCGAAGTTAATATGGAAGGCTTCAAAGATATAGTTGATGCAGTAGGCGGAATCGATGTAGACAATAAATATGCGTTTGAATTAGATGGAATAACTTTACGAAAGGGTCCCCAGCACTTAAACGGCGAAAAGGCACTAGCATATGCCCGGATGAGGAAAGAAGATCCAACCGGGGATTTTGGCCGTCAGGAAAGACAAAAAGAAGTTATTTCTAAAGTCATTAACAAGGGCGCAGGATTTTCATCGCTAACCAAATATGATGAAATTTTGGAAGCACTACAGAAAAATGTCAAAACCGACTTAACGTTAGACGATATGGTAGGAATACAATCAACGTATAAATCTGCAGCTTCAAACATCCAGAAGATCCAAATAGAAGGAAAACCTCAACCAAGTGATCAATGGTATTACCTGGTGAGCGATCAAACACGTCAATCCTTATCTAATGAGTTAAGGGAACATTTAGGTCTTCCAGCAGCAACTGTTGCCAAAATAAATATATACTGAACATTTTTTGAACTAGCAATCTAACAAGATTACTAGTCTTTTTTTAAGTTATTGAATGGCTTATTATGACATCCATACGCAGAAAAAGACGTATAGAAGTACAACAAACAGTGGCCTTTACAAGTGTTACTATGAATCTTTCCATAAGTAATAATTTATAATGAGCCAAACCTCACCAAAATCTTAAATATTGATCAGGTTTGGCCGTAATATTAAATACCTGCTCCAGGGTGTCTATTATATTATTCTTAATCAATTTTTTTATAAAGCAAATACCTGAATGTTGTTCCTGCCATATGATGATCTTGTTGGCTAACCAAACGATAATGATCAATAAGGTGCGGAATGTCGACTTGTTCAACAGGTGTTTGCCCCGCCAATTTTACTACTATAAATTGAACTGCACCTTCTTTGATATAACGATGCTGCTCGTCCATGTTTTCAGGATAAAGTTTTGGGTCTATATTCTGGCTTTGAAAATAGCGGACATTCGGTACAATATCTGCTTTTAAGTAGAATCCCCCGTCTAAAGCTCCGTAATTCAACAATGTTGGGTTGGGCTCTTTGCGCATTAGGTCTGCAAATGTTTGTTGTGGCAACGGTTCTTTGTTATATATTTTCGAATAATGAATGTTAGAATTGTAGCCAAAACAAAGAAAAAATGCACTTAGCGCAACGATTAATAATGGGAACCATCTATTTCTGGCAATGTCACTATGATGTGTTTTATACGAGTGCTGTATAAAATCGACCAAAACGATTAACCCTAATAAACCAAGTGGTGTAATAATTAGGAAGTAATACGGATATTCTCTTCCACCAAAATATACTCCCATAATTAAACAAGCAACAGTAGAAAACATAAACAATTTCTGGTAATTGTTTGAAAGGTATTTTCTAGTGAATATGAAAGCAATCATGCCAATTATGATCATAACCTTCGCTTCAAAGTTATTGTTAAATGCCCTTCCAAATATAATTGCGGAATTTATCAGCTTGCCAACAGTTGAAGTCTGTGCTGAATAAGTAACGAGATTAAATTTAATGTAAACATCTATAAAATCTTTAATTGCATGATTTACGCCAAAATACAGTAGCCATGGAACGCTTGAAATGACAAGTCCGGCAAAAGTAAATATAATTGCATTTACCAAGTTACGCCAACTTCTTTTGCGTATACCGACCAATAAAATCACAAGGTAAAATCCAATCCAAGCGCCTACAAGGGTGTATTTTATCCAAAAAACGCATCCAATCAGTATTCCATTTATTAAATAGAATGTCCATCTAAATGAAGAATCGGAAGAAAACTTAAAATTCTTTAGCATGAGATATATAAAAGCAAGTAAAAACGGAATGGAAAACTCTTCAGCACTATCACCAAAAGCAAAACTGTTCTGATTCAGTATTAATAGTGGCAAAAAAAGCGAAACTATTATGGAAGGCATCCAATTTAGATAGAGACGAGATATCTTAAAGGCGAGAACAAGAGTAATAAACAAAGCTATCACTTCTAAAATATATACACCAAAAAAAGTTGTATGAGAAATGGTGTAAGCCAATGCGTGTAGTGCATATAATAACGGTCCCTTTTGCTCAAAAAGATCTCGATACGGCAGTACTCCGTTGGCCATACCTTTTCCAACAGTAAAAAAAGAATTAGAATCTACCCACATATTCATGGCAAACAATGGGGATGATTGTGTAAAAAATAGCATAATAAAAAAGGAGTAGATAAATAAAAAAACATAAGCTTTTTCCATTGGTTTTTTATTTATCTTCCACAAAGTTAACATTAATATACAGTCTCCCCTTCACATTTTGAATTCGTACGAGAAGTTACATTTATATACTTACCTGTTTTTTTGTATCTCAGAAATATTTCTTTTTTGGTGCTCTAAACAACTATTATGTTCAATGGTATATCTCGGACGTCTCTTGGTTTCTTTGAAAATTTTCCCTATATATTCTCCAATGATTCCCAGAGCTAACAACTGAACACCTCCAACGATCCATATAGACAACATTAATGAGGTCCAACCACTTACTGTGAATGAGAAAATTTTTGCCATTAAAGTATAAAATGCTATTCCAATGCCAATTAACACCATAAAAAACCCAAGATATGCTACAAAACGAATTGGTGCAACACTAAACGAAGTGATTCCATCAATGGCGAACGCAATCATTTTTTTTAATGGATACTTTGATTCCCCCGCAAATCTTTCTTTGCGATTATAATAGACTTTGGTTGATTTAAAACCCAACAGTGGGATAATACCTCTAATAAATAGATTTTCCTCTTGGTATTTTACGAATTCATCAAGTACCTTTTTGCTCAATAAACGATAATCTGCATGATTAGGTACTAACTCCACTCCCATTTTCCTCATTAAATTGTAAAACCACAAAGCGGTGTTTCTTTTGAATTTTGTGTCAGTATCCCGTTTATCTCGAACTCCATAAACGATTTCATACCCTTCATGGTACTTTTCAATGAATGGATGAATCACATTTACATCATCTTGAAGGTCAGCGTCAATGGAAATAACACAGTCAGAAAATTCTCGTGCTGAATCCAAACCCGCGATTAACGCCCCTTGATGTCCAAAATTGCGGCTTAATTTTATGCCTTGAACATAGGGATTAGTAGCAATTTTATTTTCAATAATGTCCCATGTATTATCAAAACTTCCATCATTGACATATAAAATTATACTTTCTTTATTTATTTTTTGATCTGCAATTAGTTCTTCAATAATTCTGGATAGTTCTTTCGTGGTTTCTTCTAAGGTAGCTGCTTCATTATAGCAAGGGACGACTATAGTTAGCAGAGGTAAATTTGACATTGTTTCTCTCCTCATCTGGACTATGTCTATTCATTTATACAAGTCTATCATAATCATTTGTATATTATAAGTGATACCAAGTCTTGCATAGTCAACCATAAAAATACCAAACAGTCAGTAGTTTCTAATGAAACACGAGGGGTAGCTAGCCCTAAATACTACTGGTCAATACCATGTTATCGGACTTACAACACCAGAACGACAGGTTAATATTGCCATAAACTAATCAAATAAGGAACACTTTTAAAGCCTTGAATGAAAAAAGTGATTATGAAATAATAGACTGGACGTTTTTTTCGATTCTTTAGGTAGTTCGAGTTCACTATTAAAGTTGAGAGTTTATGCCAGTGTTGTCCCACGGAGTGGCGGGGTTCCTCAAATAAATAGATTGAGAAAAAGTGTAATGTTATTGGTTAGGAGATTCTTAAATGAAGAAGGGCTTTATTGAATCATGTCTGTTTTTGCTGCGATTAAGATTTATAAAATATTGCATCACTGGAGTATTTAATACAGCACATCACTATTTTTGGTACTGGTTATTAAGTCCTGTGCTGGGATTCATTTATGCAAATGTAGCAGCATTTTTAATTGCAAACATTGCCTCTTATTTTATTAATAGTCTTTATACATTCAAAGTTGCCCTCAATATGAAAAGTTTTGTTAAATATCCTATTATTGCAGTCGCTCAATTGAGCATTGCTTATGCAGTTCCTACAATCGTTGTTGATATTTTCCATCAAAATGAATATCTTGTTCCGTTTTTTACCACAATCGTTAATCTGCCAATAGGTTTTCTTCTAACAAAAAAAGTGCTAAGTTCAGGAAATGGTACGTAAAACAAGTATTTCATTTCATCGACCTTCTTCTCCCAAAATGTGTGTTTTGAAATGTATGTCTAACATTCAAGCCCTTACGGTACCAACCAGGCACGTCCGACAAAATTAACAACGAAATTTGAACTTCTGCATCACATTTTGTATAATTAAAGTCGAAAAAAGCCATCTCCACTTTTAATAAAGAGGAGTTATTTTTTTGCCGACAATTGGCAATGTATATTACTATGATCTTCCCATCAAACCGAGCGTGTTTTCAATAATGGAAACAGTTCGTAATTCCATGAAAAGTGCACCTCGCATATTGGTATTTTTGGTTGACGTAGCAACTGCCATTTTACCATTTGTTCGTTAAGGTGCGTTTTTATTTTCATAAAGCACTCAACGGATTTTAATCAAAAAATGTTTATCAAAAAGAAAGAAGGACATGATTATGATAAAAAATGTATTGATTACCGGCGGAGCAGGATTTATTGGAAGCAGTTTAGCTTTAAAATTACTGGAGAAGGGATATAACGTAACAGTTCTCGATAATTTATCTCCACAAATTCATGGAGCAGATGGTACATCATCAGAATTATTTTTAAAAATAAGAGATAAGGTCACCTTTATTAAAGGGGACGTTGTTAACAGCGATGACTGGAGAAACGCATTAAAAGATCAAGATGTTGTCGTTCATTTAGCTGCCGAGACTGGTACTGGCCAATCGATGTATGAAATTAATAAATATATCGATGTGAACATTAAAGGAACTTCTAATTTATTAGATATCTTAACGAATGAAGAGCATCAGGTTAAAAAAATCGTTGTGGCATCTTCACGGGCCATCTATGGTGAGGGCATGTACCATTGTTCAGAACACGGAACGGTTTTCCCTGTTGCAAGAACAGAAGAGGATATGAGTAAAGGCGATTTTGAAGTAAAATGCCCCATTTGCAATCGTAATGTAGAATTGATGGCAACAACTGAAAAAACAAAAATTCACCCAACATCAATTTATGGAATTACGAAACAAATGCAAGAAGATATGTGTATGGTTGTCGGGAAATCATTGAATATTCCTGTAGTAGCTTATCGGTACCAAAATGTTTATGGACCCGGTCAATCTTTAAAGAACCCATATACAGGAATACTATCAATTTTCTCTACAATCATTAAAAATAATAATAACATTAACATCTTTGAAGATGGCAAAGAGTCAAGAGACTTTGTTTTTATTGACGATATTGTTGATGCAACCATTTTGGGCATTGAAAAAGACGAAGCAAACTTTGAAAGTTTTAATGTCGGGACCGGCGTTGCCACCACAGTCATTGAAGTAGCTAATGTCCTTAAAGAAAAATATCAATCAAATACTGAAATTGAAGTTAGCGGAAACTACCGTTTGGGGGATATTCGGCATAACTATGCAGATTTGACAAAAATACATGAAAAACTCGGTTTTACGCCTAAAGTAAGCTTTGAAGAAGGCATCAGTAAGTTTGTTGACTGGGTTAACCAGCAAGAAGTCGTTGAAGATAATTACGCAAAATCCATTGATGAAATGAAGAAAAAAGGTTTGTATAAATAATGGAAAGTAAATTGAACAATAAAAAGATTTTGTTCCTATGTCCATTATTTTTTAATTACCACAAAAAAATAATGAAGGCAATGGAATCGATGGGTGCGGAAGTAGATTACTTTGATGAGCGTCCATCGAATACAGTTCTTTCAAAAGCTTTATTAAGAATCAACCGAAATTTTGTTACCCCCCAAATAAAGAAACACTATCAAGAAATTTATTCTGAAATTAAAAACAAGACGTATGATTACATTTTTATTTGCCAGGCTGAGGCGACTCCCATATGGTTTTTAAAGGATATTCAGAAACTGAATCCGACCGCAAGAATGGTGCTCATGCTGTGGGATTCTGTCGCAAATAAAATAAATACGTTAGAAAAATTAGATTTTTTTGATGAGGTATTCTCCTTTGATAAAAAGGATTGTGATCAATTCGGATTGACTTTCAGACCGTTGTTCTTTGATAAAGAATATGGACTTATCGCAAAAGAAAAGCCTGAGCTGGTTTACGATTTATTTTTCGTAGGGACGGTGCATAGCGATCGCTACCGGATATTAAAGGAAATAAGACAGCAGTTTGAAAAGAATGATTTAAATGTATTTTACTTTATGTATCTTCCAAGTAATCTCATGTATTATCAAAGAAAGTTATTTACCAATGATTTTACCGGCAGCCAAATCAATGAGTTTTCATTTGAAGGCATGCCGAGTGAGCAACTGACAGAAAAGCTAAAGCAATCCAGGGCTGTTGTCGATATTCAGCATCCAAAACAGACCGGCCTGACTATGAGAACGATTGAAATGCTCGGTGCGAATAAAAAAATGATTACAACCAACGCAGACATTCAACATTATGATTTTTATCATCCGAATAATATTTGTGTTGTGGACAGAGATAAAGTAGTGGTGCCAGATGAATTCATGAAGGCGCCTTTCGTGCCAGTTGATGATAAAGTAAAAGATAGATATTCAATTAATTATTTCATATTAGACATACTGGGATTAATTGGAGAAAAAGAGCATAATTTTTATGTTGAATGATAGTGGAGGAAGATAATGAAGGTTTCTGTAGCGATGGCCACTTATAATGGTGAGAAGTACCTTAAACCCCAAATAGATAGTATTCTCTCTCAATTAAGTAGCGACGACGAGTTGATTATATCTGACGATCATTCTTCTGACCAGACACTTTCAATTATTGAAGAGTATAAAAAAGTCGATCCTCGGGTGAAATTGTTTATAAATGAAGAATCAGGGGTTACTTCAAATTTTGAAAACGCCATTAAGCATACTCAAAATGATATTATCTTTTTAAGTGACCAGGATGATGTTTGGAAGCCTGAAAAGGTTGAAACGGTGAAATCCTACTATAAACAAAATCCAGAAATCCAAATGATCATGTCTGATATAACTGTAGTAGACAATGAACTCAACACAACAATTGACTCATTTTATGAATTTAGAGGAAGCCGTAAAGGAGTTATTAAAAATATTATAAAAAATAGTTATATTGGCTGTGCAATGTCTTTTAGAAAAGAATTAAAAGCTAAAATTCTGCCAATACCAAGAAAAGTACCAATGCATGATATGTGGATCGGGTTGGTCGCTGATATGAATGACGCTGCGTTGCTAATACCAGAAAAATTGATTTTTTATCGAAGACACGGTCAGACGGTCACCACCGTTGAAAATACTTCATCTTTGAAACAAAAATTCCTCTGGAGATTTCAAATTTCAAACTTACTTGTGAAATCATTTTTAAAACATAGATAGTACCTCGTTGCAAAAAAGTATGTAGTTCTTTTTATAAGACACATACTTTTTTTGTTAGGTCTCAGGAGTGGAAAAAAGAGCCTCCAAAAAGGAGACTCTTCAGTTCTTACTGAAATTTTGGCTCATCAAAAACCAAGGTATAGTTGCTAAGTAAATCATATAAATTTTTGATACGATTTACTTGCTTTGTAGCCCAGCCTATATCACTGGCGTACTGGTGCGTCCCAGGTCTGCCCGGATTCCATCTCATTTTATATAAATTATCTTGGCCATTGTGTATATATCCGCCTGCTATAAACTCAGCGCCGCCAACAATTGCCCGTTCCGGACTGGTCCATCCCATTTTATAT
Organism: Bacillus sp. T33-2; assembly: GCF_002860205.1. Lineage (GTDB taxonomy): Bacteria > Bacillota > Bacilli > Bacillales > Cytobacillaceae > T33-2. The sequence continues at coordinate 35,547 of NZ_PGVB01000048.1, read as the reverse complement.
GCATATTCTGAACCGCACTGCAATGGGCATGAATCTTTAGCATTGATACCATACATATTATAAACTGTTTTTGGTTCCACTGCTTGACCATCCAACTGTGAAACTACTACACCGGTTGCTAAATTTGATGTACCATTACCTGTCTCCAACAGAGCATGGCTTATTAAATATACTTCATTAATTCCAAGCCTGGTTCCGGCCTCTATAAAGGAACTTGCTTTACCTTGAAGTATACCTTTACCATTTAGAATCCTATCATTTACTTCGTTTACATTAAGACCTGCACTCTCCGATAATTTCAGGAATTGAAAATACTCGGTTGATCCCTTGGAGAAATTGCCGGGATTGACGTAGTACTCAACGTCGCCTCTCAACGCATTCATCCATGCTGAAACCTGATACCATGTCGGCTGTCCATCAACATTTATGGTTTTTAGAATCCGAACTGGGGTACCATTATTGATAGTACCAACCACAGGATAATTTGTGCCTGGACCCCCTCTTACATTCCACCCTGAGCCATTAACGACCCAATTACCTTTAGCGTCTCTTGTGAGTGCATCTTCCCTCAGGTACTTTGTATGCAAGTCCGTTTGCGGTAAAGTAGTCATTTGAGTATCTACCATTTGAGTAAGACTAAAATGATAATTTGTTGTTTGATAAACTGGACCAATTAATGGTTCAATAGAAAATTCAACTTTACCAATATTCACATCATCAAAATATTCAACATCAATCCAGTGAATATCTTGCTCCCCCGATGCTGCATCTGCTCTATTCGAGATTTGAACTGTAGCGGTATCTTCCCTTAAAGCACTGCTTGTCCATCGATCTAATACGAGCTTTCCATCTACATAAACCCTTACACCGTCATCTGCTTTTGTTCTAAACAGATAACTACCTGCTGTAATTCGTTTAGCGGTAGTATAACGAACCGAGAAATGATCTTTATCAACCCCAGGCGCAGGGCTTACATCCTGAAGATCCTCATACAGGCTCTTCAATGGACCTGCAGGAGCGTGCATTTTAGCCACTGCTGGCATACCGGACAGCGTTTCATTTGGAAAATAATATGCCAGCCATGTATCGAAAGGTAACACATGAGAAAAGACTGCTGCTGTACTGACATTATCATAATAATGTGTTAGAACAGAATGTTTACCGGCATTGGCACCGATCCATAACGCCCGGTCCGCCTTACCAGTATAGTCTGTCCAACGGTTTATTAATTCTTTTCCATCGACATCAACTTTAATACCGTCATCTGCAAAGGTTTGAAGGAAATAGTCTCCTGCTGCATAAACGCCTGACTGATCAAAGACAGCTTCAAATCCATCTACAGGATAAGACGAGGGGCCTCCTGATCCCCAGTTATATTGAACATTGTGATTTTGTTGGTAGAAAACCCTATTAGGACTTAATTTCTTTATGTCAATTAATAAATGAGCATTCCCTACGTCCTCATAGTATTCCACTGTTATGGTGTGATTTCCGCCATTTATATAGACGTCCTGGCGTTTTTCATTTAAACCTGCATTTGGCCAATGATTGATGATCAATTGATTGTCTAATAAAACGCGTACACCATCATCTGCATTAAGAACAAACAAGTATGTCCCCGTATCAAGATTTACTTTTTTGGTAAATCTCATGGAGAAGTTATCAGTTCCCACAGAAGGATATGGAGAACTATTTTCCCAACCCCAGTCAAAATCTATATTGGAAATTGGGTGAAGGGCGTTATTGCCGCCAATGATAAATGGAGTACCTTGCAGGTTCTTGTTCGGGAAGACCTCTCCGACCCAGGCATTCTCCGTTGCCTTTGAAAACTGCTCAAGGCTAAATTCCACCTTGCCAGCAGCTACAGAATCAAAGTATTCCACTTCGATCCAGTGGATATCTTTTTCCCCTGTTTTAGCATCGGCACGGTCAGAAATATTAATTTTAACAGCACCTTCCCGGTATGCACCTTCTGTCCATTGGTTGACAGCAAGTTGGCCATCCACATAAACCCGGATGCCATCATCCGCCTTAGCCCTAAAAATATACTCGCCCGCCGGAATACGCTTGGCAGTAGTATATTTGGCTGAAAAATTATCAGCTGCCATGCCGGGCGCAGGGGAACCTGCTCCGAAATCCTGAGAAAGACTCAATACATCACCTGCTGAGGGGATCACCGTTCCCGTAGCAGGCATGCCAGACAATGTTGGATTAGTATAATAATATGCCAGCCAGGAACCAAGCGGCACCATCTCTGAGAAGATGGCTGCGTTCGCAACATTTTCAAGATAGTGGGTTTTAATCGTGTGTTGTCCACCAGTCATACCCAGCAATAGTGCCCGGTCAACCTGGCCTGTATAATCGCCCCAACGGTTTACCGGCCACTGTCCATCCACTTCGACTTTGACTCCGTCATCAGCAAATGTCTGAAGAAAATAATCTCCAGCGGGATAGATGCCGGATTGATCAAAAACCGCAGTGAAATAATCACCAGGAATCCCGTCTCCAGGGCTTCCCAACCCCCAATTGTTACGTACTTGTTTTGCATATACTACCGGGAGCTGCGAAAAGGGCAGGACGTTGAATGAGAGCTTCGCTGACGCTACATCTTCGAAGTACTCTACCTCAATGATATGATTGCCACCCGTTACATTTAGAATTTTCTTTTGCTTCGCAAACTTTATATTTGGCCATGCATTAATAATAGTCTGGCCGTCCAGTTTTACACGTACTCCATCATCTGCATTAGCATTGAAGATATAGGAGCCGGCTTCTAGGTTTACTCGTTTTGTAAACCTTGCCGAGAAGCCATCACCCGCAATGGACGGATGGGGCGAGCCAGTTCCCCAGTCATAGTCTATGCTGGAGATCGGGTTAAGGGCGTTATTGCCGCCAATGACGATTGGTGTACCTTGCAGGTCCTTGTTCGGGAAGACCTCTCCGACCCAGGCATTCTCCGTTGCCTTTGAAAACTTCTCAAGGGAAAATTCCACCTTTCCAGCATCTACAGAATCAAAATATTCCACTTCGATCCAGTGGATATCCTTTTCCCCTGTCTTTGCATCGGCGCGGTCTGCGATATTGATCTTAATTGAATCCTCGCGAAAAGCGCTGCTTGTCCAGCGATCAATTTGGAGCTTTCCATCGACATAAACACGGACGCCATCGTCTGCATTAGCTCGTAAAATATAATCACCCGCCGGAATTCGCTTGGCGGTGGTATATTTCGCTGAAAAATTATCAGATGCCATCCCAGGCGCAGGGGAACCCCCACCAAAATCTTGACTAAAGCTCAAAACATCACCTGTTGAAGGAATCACCGTTCCTGTAGCAGGCATGCCAGTGGTTGCTGGGTTTGTATAATAATATGCCAGCCAGGAACCAAGCGGAACCATCTCTGAGAAGATGGCTGCGTTCGCAACGTTTTCAAGATAGTGGGTTTTAATCGTGTGTTGTCCACCATTCATGCCTAGCAATAAAGCCCGGTCAACCTTGCCTGTATAATCGCCCCAACGGTTAATCGGCCATTGTCCATCTACTTCTACTTTGACTCCGTCATCAGCAAATGTCTGAAGAAAATAATCTCCCGCCGGATAGCTGCCGGACTGATCAAAAACCGCCGTGAAATAATCACCAGAAATCCCGTTTCCCGGGCTTCCCCAGCCCCAGTTATTACGTATTTGTTTTGCATATACTACTGGAAGCTCCGACAAGCGGTGGAAGTTAAATGAAAGCTTTGCTAAGGCAACATCTTCAAGGTACTCTACCTCAATGGTATGAGTGCCACCCGTTACGTTAATAACTTTCTTTTGTTCAGTAAACTTGGTGTTTGGCCATGCATTAATAATAGTTTGGCCGTCCAGTTTTACACGAACTCCATCGTCTGCATTAGCATTGAAGATATAGGAACCGGCCTCCAAGTTAACTCTTTTAGTAAACCTTGCCGAGAAGCCATCACCCGGAATGGCTGGATGTGGCGAACCATTTCCCCAGCCCCAGTCAAAATCAATGTTGGAGATCGGGTTAATGCCGTTATTGCCGCCAATGATCACTGGGGTACCTTGCAGGTCCTTGCTCGGGAATACCTCTCCGACCCAGGCATTCTCCGTTGCCTTTGAAAACTGCTCAAGGAAAAACTCCACCTTGCCGGCAGCCACAGAATCAAAATATTCCACTTCGATCCAGTGGATATCCTTTTCCCCCGTTTTTGCATCAGCACGGTCAGCGATATTGATCTTAATTGAATCCTCACGAAAAGCGCTGCTGGTCCATCGATCGATTTGGAGCTTTCCATCGACATAAACACGGATCCCGTCGTCTGCTTTAGCGCGTAAAATATATTCACCCGCAGGTATTCTTTTGGCACTGACATATTTTGCTGAAAAGTGATCGGCAGGAATACCGTCTGCCGGTGCTGCGCCTCCGAAGTCTTCATAAAGATTCTTAAAGTCACCTGAAGGAGAAATCACTTTTGCTGTCGCCGGCACACCAGCCAACGACTCATTGGGATAGTAATATGCCAGCCAAGAATCAAACGGAACTATGTCTGAAAATACAGCCGCATTAGCGACTTTCTCTAAATAATGGGTCTTAACAGTATGAGGACCACCATTTACTCCCAGCCATAGAGCCCGTTCAGGCTGGCCAGTATAATCACTCCAACGGTTAATCAGCATGTGTCCGTCAGCTTCTACTTTAACCCCATCATCAGCAAAAGTTTGGATAAAGTAATCTCCGCTTGAATAATTACCAGACTGATCAAAAGTTGCTGTGAAGTTATCTGCCGGCACTCCATTGCCTGGACTGCCCCATCCCCAATTATAATGAACAGGCTTTCCTGCGTCCGGATAGTAAACACTCTCTGCTTTTACCGAATTTCCTGCTCCTAGTGAAAATCCGGCCACAGAAATTGCCGCCAAAATTCCAACTCCGTATCGCCATATTAAGTTGTGGTTCAAAACAGTTAATTTCCCCTCCTAAGTAAACTATCATTTCTCTGTTTTTTAAGATACATATTTTGTATCTTGATAGCATAATAACATATAATTTGACAAAAATTACTGAGTATTTATAACTAAATCTCTTATGTATCGACATTTTTCGTTGAATACTAAATTTCTGAAAACCCACGTGTATCAAGCTTTTTTTATACCTGTAAATTAAAAGGGAAAAATTACTAGTTTATGATATATAACCTTGATAATATAGCGATACAAAGGCAGACAGTTGCTGGCTAAAAGAGTTTTTCCGAAGTTTTCATAACATCATAGCCCGTTTATTGAGCTAATTTCATATATGGTTGCACCAGACGTACCAGCACCAAATTACTGTAATAAACATTTTTATTTTGATATGTGCGATTATGTATTTTATAATTAAATGATTTAATGCGCGATAATCTCAAGGCATAGTCACTGTTCCCACACAACCGCTAGTAACAGTCAATGCCTAACAAGGAGTATCTGAACTGATGTCTACAAAAAAAAGGTTAATTACAAATTTTCTTTCATTGGCGAGCATGCAAGGATTAAATTTCGTCCTGCCTTTAATAACCCTCCCATATTTGTTGCAGGTTCTGGGGCCTGGCAAGTTCGGATTGATTAGCTTTGCTCAAGCATTGATTCAATACTTCATTCTTTTTACCGATTATGGTTTTAACCTGGTCGCTACAAAAGACGTCGCCTTACACCGTGACAATAAAAAGCAACTGTCTGTCATTTTCTCTACAGTGATGTTAGTAAGGATTCTTTTATTAAGCATTAGTTTAATTATATTGATTTGTTTAACCTGGTTGATTCCAAAATTTCAGCATGAAAGCCTGATTTATTTTCTAACTTTTGGAATGGTAGTAGGGAATGTATTGTTTCCAGTATGGTTTTTCCAAGGCATAGAACATATGAAAGTGATTTCTGTATTAAACATGGTATCCAAGGTGATTTTCACAATAGGGATTTTTGTATTTGTAAATAATAAATCACAGTTCTTGTATGTACCAATTCTTAACTCATTAGGTTATATCACTATCGGTGTAATCGGTTTGTATCTAGTAATGTTCCGTTATAAAATCAATATAGTGAAACCATCTAAAAGCGATATCATATACCAGTTAAAAGGTGGCTGGGACATTTTTGTATCCAATATTGTAACAAGCCTTTATACAACAAGTAATACATTTATACTAGGTTTTTTTGCAAGTAACACGGTGGTTGGATACTACTCAAGTGCAGAAAGAGTCATAAAGGCCCTTTCAAGTGTCATTGCACCTTTGATCCAAACTGTTTACCCCTTTTTAAGTAAAGCCCTTCAAGAGTCCCGAGAGAAAACGTTAAGCATTATTAATAAAATATTTATTTCGATTACCATTACTATGGGCGCCTTATCAATGTTGGTTGGAATATTCGCAGATGATATCGTGGATATTGCTTTGGGCGCTAAATACAAAGACACTATACCACTCCTTCAAATATTAGCCGGTTTGCCGTTAATCTTAGGCTGGGCTAATGTTTTTGGTATCTTGACCATGATTAATTTCGATTATAAAAGACAACTGTCCAGAATTTATATAGCTGCAAGCGCTTTAAGTGTTATATTAATGTTCCTGCTTATACCCACATTTAATGAATACGGAACTGCATGGAACGCCCTCTTGACAGAAGCCTTCGCTACACTCCTGATGGCTATTTTCCTCTGGAAGAAAGGAATACACGTTTGGAGTTGGAAAAGAAAAACCACACAGAATTGAAAGGAATTTTGTTCATGAAAGAAAATAAAGTGGCATCGGTAATGGTTACTTACAATCCCGATTCAGAGGTTTATGATAATGCAAAGTCAATTGCTGATTCATGTATCCATCTAGTTATCATAGATAATGGATCCATGCCAAACATTCAAGAGCGTTTAAAGTTACTGGAACACCAACAGAATATTACAGTTATTATGAACACGAACAATAAAGGGCTGGGGCATGCATTAAACCAAGGCATACTCTACCTGTTCAGTTCTCCAGAATTAGACGAAATCGAGTGGATCGCCACATTTGATCAGGATAGTAAAGTTGAGAATGGATATTTCTCTAAAATGTTAGATTCCTACAAAAGATTTCAACACAAGGAAAGTTTAGCAATATTAGCGCCAAATTGGATAGAGAAAAAAATAGAACAAAATCAATTGCAACAAAATGAAACTGGACTGCTTATAGAACAAAAAACAGTGATCACATCGGGGAGTTTGGTGAAAAAGAAGATATTCAAAGAAATTGGACTTTTTGAGGAAGAGTATTTCATCGATTTCTTGGATCATGAATTCTGTTTGCGTGCGAGAAGCCGTGGATATAAAATTTTCATTTCGCCACAAGTCTCTATGATCCACAATTTAGGAAACACTCAACAACATAAATTATTGGGTTCACAAGTAATGGCGACAAACCATAACTATGTTAGAAGGTATTATATTACGAGGAATCGGTTATTCACATATAAAAAGTATTTTAAAACTGAAAAGGAATGGATTAAAGAAGATTTTATTGCCACAGCAAAAGAATTCATTATTATCCTTCTCTTTGAAAAAAATCGAGGTAAAAAAATCCGGAGTATGTTCAAAGGGGTTATCGATGCTATAAGAGGAAAAAAGGGTGCCGGTAATATTTAATACTTTAGAGATTAGGTAGTGTACCGGAATGATAAGTTTAAGCATAAGAAAAGCGCAAGCATGTTACTTGCGCTTTTTTTATTCAATCAGTATTTATTTATGGAATATAATAATTTAAATATCAATGTGTCACGCTTATTTTGTCTGTATAGAGGAGTTGAACCCGCGTACATAAGTCTTCTAAAAAAAGAATTTCTGTTATTTAGAAAATCCTCAATTAACTTTCTTTGTTGTCCATTAAGTTGTGGTTTAAATAGACGGTAAAATTCTTCAGTTTGAAGGGTGAATGGCTTTAAATGTCCTTGTTTCTTAAAGGCTTTATACCGTACCACCGCACTTTTTAATTTATTGTCAGCCATCCCTAAGGTATTTGATGAATGCTGTCTGTATAATATGTGAGATTGCTCATCATAGATAACTTTTCCAAATGCTGTACCTAACAAATAAAACCAAGCATCATGCATCGATACCTTTTCAACCTGTGGAATATGAGACTTAAACAATGTAAGCATTGCTTTATTAAACACGATCGTACATCCGGTAGCAATGTTTTGAATAATGGCGTTTTTCAGGCTAATACCTTGTGGCGGAATTTGGGAATGTTTTAAAAAGCTAAGCTGCTCATCCACAATATCTAGGCGAGAAAGATAAAGCAGGGGAACATCACTGTCTTCTTTGTCCAGTAATTTGACCGCCCTGGAAACTTTTGAAGGCTTCCAAAAATCATCCTGATCGCAAAAAGCATAATAGTCTGCATCTTCAGAGGCATTTAAAACCAATTCAAAAAAGCTTGAAATAACCCCTTCATTCGCACCCTTTATAAAAATTATATTCTTGTTCTTCCTGCTGAACTGTTCCAATATAGATAAAGTGTCATCCCGCGAACCGTCATCGCGAATCAAAATCTGCAAATTTCTGTGGTCCTGATCCAGCAGACTTTGAATTTGCTGAACGACATATTTTTCACCATTATACGTGGACATTAATACCTGTACTTTTTTCATGTGACTTTCTCCTATCGCTGGGTAGCAGTTTCAACTATTTTTTCCAATTATAAACTGTACGAATCATACAATTTGTTTTCATGACTCTACCCATCATTAGACCCACAGAACTAATAATGTATCAATGATGCTTTGATACATTTTTAGTTCATTATCTATTCAGCTATGCGGATCCAGAAATGTTCTATCGCTCAACACCTAATTTACGCGCCATAAATGCCAGCAAATCATCTTTTAATTCACTATTTTGCAAGGCAAACTCTATAGTTGTTTCAATAAAACCGAGTTTTTCCCCGACATCATATCTTTCACCCTCGAATTCATAAGCAAACACTCGCTGAATTTCATTTAACCTCTGAATGGCATCTGTCAATTGAATTTCTCCACCAGCACCGATCTCCTGCTTATCTAAAAACATGAAGATTTCAGGTGTGAACACGTACCTTCCAATAATAGCGAGATTAGAAGGAGCGCTTCCTGGTTCAGGTTTTTCAACAAAATTCCTTACTTGAAAAGAACGGCCTTTTTGATCAATAGGATCAATTATCCCGTAACGATGTGTCTCACTTTCTGGAACACGCTTGACGCCTATCACAGATGAAAGTGTACTGTCATACTGGTTTATCAACTGTTTAAGACATGGGGTTTCTGCCTGGACAATATCATCACCCAACAGAACGGCAAACGGCTCATCTCCAATGAAATTCCGGGCACACCAGACAGCATGTCCTAAGCCTTTCGGTTCCTTTTGCCGGATATAATGTATGTCCACCAGTTTTGATGGCGCTTGGACTTTCTCTAATAGTTCATACTTCTCTTTATTATACAAAGTTTGTTCCAGTTCAAAAGCATGGTCGAAATGATCCTCAATGGCCCGTTTTCCTTTCCCAGTTACTATAATAATATCTTCTATTCCAGATTCAATTGCCTCTTCCACTATATATTGTATGGTTGGCTTATCTACAATTGGCAGCATCTCTTTTGGCATCGCTTTAGTAGCTGGCAAAAACCGTGTACCGAGACCTGCAGCGGGAATGATTGCTTTCTTGACTTTTTTCATTTAGTTTATCCCCTTATGGTTCTATGTTAACTGATTTTAATACAACTATAAGAATGTTATTTTCCCTAAAATTATTTCATAATACGTACTTGTTTTCAACCCTCTACCACTATGCTCCTCATCTTATAAAAAAATTGTTGTACACACTACTAATAAGGTTAGATTGCAACCCTGGTTAAAAAAAGCTATCAGGAGCCTGATAGCTGAAATAAAGAAAAGCAGCATTCGCCGCTTTCCTTATGTTAAAGACTGCGCAGTGATTCATTTACTTGTTGTAATTCTTCAAGAGAATCTATTTCATAGCTATCATTTGCATTGATTTTATGGATATGAACAGTTAATTTTGAAAGATTCTCTTTTACAATATCATCCCAGTAAAGTTCAATATAATCCTTTGATTTTATTGCATCTTCTATCTTCTGGGAAATAAATAAGCCGTCTTTCTCAGACCAGAATGACACGCCACAAAGGATAAATTCTTGTTCCCCGTCACCGACTTCAATGTTTTGAACTGTATTGTCGGCATCGAATCTGAGAATCCATTCATTTTGAAATTTAGGTTTTTTTGCACTAAAATAAAGTGAAGTCTCTGGTGCCTCCAACAAAAAATTGTTGTTTAAAAAAACATCTCCTTCTATTACGTATGAATTGGGCAAATATTCTTTTACAAGATGCATTGTATAAAGATTATTATATATATCATATTTTTCATTATTAACCAGCATAACGCCGTATTTAGATTTTAGATATTCAAATTTTTCTTTCAAATAACCTGTAACGATAATAATGTCGTTGATACCTTTTTCTTGCAAGAATTGTATTTGCCTTTCGAGCATAGGCACACCATTAACCTCAACCAAAGATTTCGGTGTATTCAAGGTCAGAGGCCTCATTCTCGTACCCATCCCTGCTGCAAGGATAATTGCACGCATTAAGCTGTTCTCCCCATTTTAAGTAGATTTTTAAACTTCAACTCACCAGGATTAGCCACTGCTATGACAGAACCCAACAATATCATAATACTGAAAAAAACTAATTTTATTGTAATAGGTGTCCCAGTAATAAAAAAGCTCAGGATAATTGCCCATGCAGAGTATGATATATTTAAAGCCATGGCTCGGGTAGGACCTAATGAATAAATCGCTTTATAATAAAAAACATAGGATGCTGTCCCTGAAAGAGCAATAATGGCTATAAACACAAATTCAATATTCCATACGACCTTTGGGACTAAAGAATAGCCGCCAAACAAAGGCAGAATTAATATTCCATATGTTACAGCGGAAACAAGCTGTCTTATTTGCAAGGCTTGCTCAGGCAAAACCTCATCTTCCTTCATTCCATAAGCAAGGATGACACACTCCATGCCCCACCCGAAAATGCAAAACAAGATGAACAAAAATCCTAAGACTACATTTTCCGACTGAATGCCTCCACTTGAATACCCCAGTAAGAATATAAACAGTATACTTATAAACAAACCAATCCAGTTTTTTAAAGTTAACCTGTCTTTTAATATTAAGAATGCAAAAAACGCTCCTATGGCAGGATAAACGGCAGACATTGATGCTGCTAGCGAGGCACCTATATACTTTACAGACAATACATAGAATGTCATGCCAATTGGGCCACCAAGCAATGCCCCAAGGATGACAAACATCCCGCTTCTCGTTCTTATTTTCGATAAAGAATTTTTTAATTCCCCTTTTATTCCTAAGTACACCATCATCCACAAACTGGATAGTGCATCATGGAAAAAGGTACTTACCAGTGGGGCGAGAAAAATGACTTTGTCAGTAGACATAAATAAAGCTGAGGACAAAATAATTCCAATTAGTACCGTGTCCACTGCCCAGGTAAATCCAGATAACAAACCATATAAGATACCCTTATTTTGAGAGCGCATATTTTTTCTCCTTCGACATTAGTATAGACAGATTTTCTTTTGCGCGGTGGAAACGTTCTAATCCGTAAGCACCAAAATTTTCACCTTTTGCCTCTTTAATGTTTGTCCAAATCGTCCAAAGGAAGTCTTGGAAAATTTTATTCATCAAGATTCTTATTTTAATATCATGGGGTATCTCACTTTGCTCCAAATAATAACTTAAAAATAATTCCTCGTCTTCCTCGGAAAACTCACACTCAAGGGAGTGTGCTGCAATATCCCACATCGGATCATTCATCCCTGCGTATTCCCAATCAATCAGGTATATTTTCTGTTCCCCACTTTTTACGAAATTTTCAGGAACTGTATCGTTATGACAGGGAACTAAAACAACATCCATATCCATATAGAGCTCTTTAAGCTGCATGACCTGTTTCTTAATCTGATCATACCCGGGATACGTACTCCCGTTAAATTCCGCTAATAGCATTTCATACTCTGTAATTTTGTTAAAAACATTAAACGTACTCGCCATTGCTTGATTAGACTGATGCAGTTGTTTTAGTACATTTGTCGTCATAATCATATTATCTTCACGTTTTGCAGTCTTAGTGTTAAGCGTTTCTGCCTCTGGAATTAACCTTGAAATCTTAATTCCGTTTTGCTCGTTAAAATAAAGCAAATCTGCATCAATACCCAGTGTACTGGCGATTTGGGCATTGTATTTTTCTTCCCATCTATTTATCATTTTTTCGGTACCGATTCCAGAAATTCTCAATACGTATTCCTGACCGTCAATTAGGACTTTATAGTTTTTATTGGTCATTCCACCAAAAGGTTGGATTTCCTGTATCGATTCTTTACCTATATTAAACGCGCTTACTAAGTATTCAATAATCTGATTCTCCCTATATGCTGCTTCTTTTCTTTTCATGATAGGGTAAATCTTCTTTAGTGCACGTTCGTACTGTTTCCTGGTATCAACCTCTGCCCATACAATGTTATTTATTTTTAAATAACCAACATTATAGTTTCTGGCTATATCCAGAAGCATGTATTCATAATTCATATAAGGATTCTCGTTATAATGTTCATATGCATCCACCATTTTTTCAAAAACATCCAGAGAAAACTTACTTACGCCAATCATTTCTCCATCAATTCTGTTAAAATGATGTATGTCTTTTGACAACTTATACAGAAAGCCGTTACGAATCTCAACGAATGCTTCGTCACCTGAACCACTCTCATTAGTGATTAAAATACAATCACGCTGGGGATTGTTTATAAGGCGTTTGACGGCACTTTCTTCTATGACAATATCGTCCTCAATCAATAAGAAATCATCATTAATATATTGTCGGGCTACCGCTAGAGACGCCATCGATCCTGTCCACTTATATTTTCTATTTTCGACAAACTGAATGTTAGGCAGCAATCTAAATTCCTGAAATGCTTCTTTTCGGTATCCTGTCACAATTACGAATTGATTAATGCCATTATCCTGTAAGATTTCAATATTACGCCTTATCACCTGTTTACCGTCCAATTCTAACAGCCCTGCAGGTTTATCAAAGTCCTTCCTATGTCCAGCTGCCAGAATGACAGCTAATTTAACCTCTTTTTCCACCTTAGCTTGGTGAATATTCAACTTTTTTTCTTTGAAGGATTCAATGCCCTCTTGTAAAAGGTCTAGCCCTTTTTCCGTTAAGAAATAGCTCATATTCCGCCCGTGCTTTTGCGAATGGACAAAACCGTTTATAAATAAATCCTGAATAAGATAATTGACTTTCCCAGTAGAAATACCAATTAAATCTGCAATTTTTTTTTGGCTTATAGTAGTATTGTTATTAATGACCTCTAATAGCTTCAATCTATCTTCCATAATGCCTCCGATAAAACGTTCAATTTTTGAATATATTTAAATTTTATAATATGCATCTAATATTGTAAATAAATTTCTACAAGATATTACTATTTTTGCTATTCAATAGGTATGTATTTTTCTCTCACCACATAACACCCTGTTCACCATTATCATGTTATTCATTTAGAGGCACGAAATGGTTGGGTCTCCCCTTTAGATTTCTTCAAATACAGAATTAGGATTTTATCTTAAATGAATGGAGGCTGTAAGTTTAAACAGCTATAATAAATAAGTACTAGATATTTTGAAAAGGGGTAGACAGCTTGAATAATCAGTATATAGTATCTGTTGCCACAGTTATACGTAATGATATGGAAATACTTGAGAGTTTTATAGACGAAACTTCAACACTTCTACGAAACCATTATGATAATTATGAAATTGTTTTAGTGGATAACGGGTCAACAGATAACTCGGTCTTAAACATTAAGGACTTACAGAAACAGTATAAAAATGTCAGGTTAATTGTACTTTCGAAGAGGTACGATGAGGAATATGCTCATACTGCAGCACTTGATAACTGTATTGGTGATTTTATTGTGTTATTGGATTTAAATTATGACCCTCCACAACTAATCCCAGAAATGATAAATAAGGGGTTATCTGGGTACGATTTAGTAATCGGTGAGAGATACAATAGAAAAGATGATACATTGATTGAAAGAATATCAGCAGGGTTTTTTTATAAAGTTAGTGAAAAGTTAACAGGATACTATATCAATCCAAATGATTCTGATTTTGTCTGCTTTAGCAGAAAAATGGTTAATTCTTTGGTGCAGATACGAGATAGAAGTAGATATTTAAAATACTTAAAATTGGAAGTTGGGTATAAACGTACAACAATAAAATTTCACAGAATTCAAAGATCAAACTGGAGGAGGAAGAAAAATTTCTTTAATACTTTAGGTTTTGCATTAGAAATTCTTATTACTAATTCAGATAAATTGTTAAGGTGGTCATCTTTATTAGGCTTTTCAATTAGCTTCTTAAATTTGTTTTACATGGTATATATTTTTATGGTAGCCCTCTTTAAAACAAATGTAGAAGAAGGTTGGCTTTCCTCGTCATTAGTGAATTCTTCCATGTTCTTTTTTTTATTTCTGCTGTTGTCCATTATCAGTGTGTACATATCATCAGTATTAAAAGAAACGAAAAAAGGTTCTCTTTACTATATATCAGAAGAAACGAGCAGTTCGGTTATTTATCAGGATATTGACAGAAAGAATATTGTCTGAATGGAGGGCTACTAGATGAAAGGTTTGATTGGATACACAGGTTTTGTTGGCAGTAACTTGCTACGACAAACAACGTTCGATAAATTATATAATTCTAAAAATATAGATGAAATTAAAGGAGAAAATTTCAAGTTCGTAGTTTGCTCGGGTGCACCAGCATTGAAATGGAAAGCTAATAATAATCCGGCTCATGACCTGGCAACAATAGAACTTTTAATACAAAATTTAAAAACAATTAAATGCGAAACATTTATCTTAATATCAACAGTGGATGTGTATAAATGCCCTATTGGTGTTCATGAAAATACTGAGATAGATGGAGAAGGGTTACTCCCATACGGTAAACACCGGTTTATGCTTGAGACATTTATTAGAGATGCATTTCCGAAATCTACCATTATTCGTCTTCCAGGTTTGTTTGGAAATGGATTAAAGAAGAATATTATCTATGATTTTCTTCATAATAATCGTCTAGATTTGATACATTGTGATAACGTATTTCAATTTTATAACCTAAATAGGTTGTATCAGGATATTCAAACTTGTCTTGATCACAATATTAATTTAATTAATTTTGCGACTGAGCCGGTAAGTGTTAAAGAGGTAGCGCGTTATGCGTTTGACTTAATGTTTGAACAAAAGACAGAAAATGACCCAGTTTTCTATGATATGAACACAATATATTCATGGATTTTCAAAAGCAAGACGGATGGCTATTTATTATCTAAGGAAGATGTACTGGACGAAATAAAAACATATGTTAATAGTAGAAGTGAAGGTTGATTAAAAAATGAAATTAGCGATATCAAATTTAGCTTGGGATTTGAAGGAAGATGATGAGGTCAAAGATTTATTGGTGAAATTACTGATAACCGGTGTAGAAATTGCTCCAACTAAGGTTTGGACAAACCCTTTAATAGTGAAAAATGATGATGTGAGCGAGTATAAAAACTATTGGAACTCTGACGGCATTAATGTTGTCGCACTTCAATCTCTTTTATTTGGCCGGCCCGATTTAAAAATTTTCCAAGCCCAAAGTAATAGACAAGAAACCTTGGAGTATTTAACTAAAATCATTGAAGTAGGAGCGAAACTAGGTGCAAAAGTGTTTGTGTTTGGTTCTCCAAAGAATAGATTGATTGGAAATGTAACTAGTACGAAGGCAATGGATATTGCAATAGATTTTTTCCGCAAGGCTGGGGAATTAGCATTCAAGCATTCAACCACTCTATGTATTGAACCAAATCCCGAAATTTACGGATGTAACTTTATTACAAATACTGAAGAGGGAATAAAACTTGTTGAAGAGGTGAGTCATCCTGGGTTTCAGCTTCATTTAGATGCCGCAGGAATGACCTTAAGTGAAGAAGATGTAGAAAAATCACTACAAAAAGCCTTTCCGTATCTTAAACATTTTCACATTAGTGAACCCCAACTCAACATGGTTCAAAATGGAAAAGTTAATCACAAACAGATAGCCAGGGTTTTACATGATATTAATTATACTAATTATGTTTCAATCGAAATGAAATCCGGAATAAACCATTCAAACATTGAGACAGTTAGAAGTTGTTTAAGTTTTGTTCAAAGTGTCTACAATTAAAAGGCAACAATGGAGGAGTAACAATATGGAACGTAATTGGCAGGTTCCAAATGCTGAATATCATGAGATGAAACAAAAGACATCAAAATACTGTATTATTATTCCCATCATTAACGAAGGGGAGCGAATCATAAAACAATTAACAAAAATGAAGTCATTTTCCAATGATATCGATCTTGTTATTGTAGATGGTGGCAGTACAGACGGGTCTACTAATATAAATCTTTTACAGTCTATGGGAGTAAGGACACTCATAGTAAAAAAAGATAAAGGGAAATTAAGTTCCCAACTGAGAATAGGTTATGCCTACGCATTAAAACAAGGTTATGAAGGTATTATCACAATTGACGGCAATGATAAAGATGATGTCAATGCTATTCCTATCTTCATTAATGAATTAGAATCCGGGTTTGACTTTATACAAGGATCCAGGTATATAAAAGGTGGAAAAGCTGTTAATACTCCTATTATTCGTGATGTTGCCATTAAGTTAATCCATGCACCCATTATAAGTCTGGTAGCAGGTTTTAGGTATACCGATACAACAAATGGGTTCAGGGGCTATAGCAGAAGATACATACTGGATCCTCGAGTAAACCCCTTTCGTGAAATCTTTGATACATATGAACTTTTAGCATATCTGTCAGTGAGAGCATCTCAGTTAGGCTTTCAAACAAAAGAAGTCCCTGTAACAAGAAAATATCCTGATGATGGAAAGGTTCCTACAAAGATAAACAGTTTCAGCGGGAATCTATCTTTACTGATGATATTAGTTAAATTGATTATGGGATCATATAACCCTGGCAACGACATTATTGAGGATGAAAAAGGACGTAGTATGAATGTATAATATGCAGGAATTTGATGTAGTTGTAATTGGAGGTGGCTTTTATGGCTGTTCAATTGCTTTACAATTGAAAAAATACTTTTCTAAAGTATTAGTAATCGAAAAAGAAGATGATTTAATGTTACGTGCATCTTTAGTTAATCAAGCGCGGGTTCATAATGGCTATCATTATCCAAGAAATCTGGTAACTGCTTACCGTTCTTTTATCAACTTCCCATTATTCACGAAAGAATATAAAAATTGCATAGTGGATGACTTTACAATGTTATATGCGATCGCACGCACAGGGTCAAAAGTTAATGCCCATCAATTCCATGAAATGTATAAAGGGATTAGAGCACCCATCGAAGTGGCTCATCAGAAATATCAAAATTTATTTAAGCGTGATTTAATCGATGAGGTCTTCTTAGTTAAAGAGTATGCTTTTGATGCTGCGATACTTAGAAATATCATGCGACACAGGTTAGAAGATGCTGGTGTTAATATTTGGTACAGAACAGAAGTAATTTCCGTTGAACAATGTCAAAATGATTCTTTATTAAATATAACTTTAAAAGCTGAGGACCAAATTTCCTCTAAACTTGTGTTTAATTGCACATATTCTCAAATAAATAAACTAATCAGAGATTCCAAGTTATCTTTATTACCGATGAAGCACGAGCTAACGGAAATGGCACTAATTCAAATGCCTGAGGAACTTCAGCAAATAGGTTTTACAGTCATGGATGGGCCGTTTTTCTCTACGATGCCTTATCCTACAAAACAACTACATTCATTAAGTCATGTAAGATATACTCCGCATTTTAGTTGGCTAGATCAGGAGAACTTTATGGATGGACATCGTTACTTAAACAAAACAGACATAAAGTCAAATTATCTATATATGTTAAAAGATGCACAACGTTATATACCAACATTATCTGAAGCTAAATATGTTGACTCTATTTTTGAAATAAAAACGGTTCTTTTACAAAATGAAGAGGACGATGGACGTCCTATCCTTTACAGGGAAAATTATGGTTTTAAAAATTTCTTCAATATTATGGGTGGGAAAATAGATAATATATATGACATTTTAGAAAGAATTAATGAAAATACACATCTCGGTAACCGTAATGCTATTGCAGGAGCAAAACGATGATTCATATATATGGTATAGTTGGTGCATGAACGATATTACAGCATTTTGTAAAGCGTTCTCATTAAAAAAGAGGAATTATTAATAGGATGTCTTTACGATATATCGTTATATAATTGTTCTTTCTTAGTATATGTATTAATCAAGCTATTTTTTCTACCGTAGGAAGGGACATGTACGATTGCCCTGATGCAGTCCCCATTGAGAAAGGCTAAGACATTACAGGTGAGAAAGTTAGGAGATACAACGTGATTTTTTCTATAAACAAGCATTTAAGTGATATTTTTTTTCTTTTATTCAGTGTAGTAATACTTACGTTAGGATTTTTTTATAATTTTTGGAACACTGCAGATGAATCATGGTTTGAATCGCATCAAAAATATTCCGAATCACTTGTTATTGGAAGAATGGTCACTGCAAAAGAAGAAGGGATTGCATCTAATAGTATGTTGTTGGGAGAATATTCCAATATTCCAAGTGGAAGCGGCCATCCCCAGGATCAATATCGACTATTCGGTAAAAGTCTTGAGGGTGGAGAATATACAACATACAATGGTCAAATTGGTCTTCAAGGAACTGTATTTAGTATCATCGGTAAATATACTAACTTCAAGCCTGGGAATACTATTATATTGTTCAACTTGATTACTTCTTTTATTTTCTCATCGTTGCTTTCCATAATCATAATATGGGTTAGTAGAGAATTTGGTTTTGTTAGTTCCCTATTTGTACTATTTTCAATCGTATGCTCCCAATGGCTAATTGTTTTTGGCAGAAACTTATACTGGGTATTTTGGACAATGTATCTGCCTTTCATAGTGAGTCTCATCTTACTACAACTGGAGGATTGTGGGAGGAAGTATTCTCATGTTATAAGTTTTTTTTCTATATATTTTGCTGTCATGCTAAAATGTGTGAATGGCTATGAATATATTAGTACAGTATTGGTTGCAATGGTCACTCCATATGTGTACTACGCATATAGTAGAGGATGGAAATTCAAAAAAATGTCCGGAAGGATCATGGTGGTTGGGGCAGCTTCGTTACTAGCCTTTTTTTCAACTATAGCTGTTCATATATATCAGTTGTCATTAAGATTTGGTTCTATTCAAAAAGGTATTGACAGTATCCTGTATGATGTAGCAAAAAGAACTCATGGATCCTCGGATAAAGTTGAAGAAGTGTATCGAGCGAGTTTAGAGGTTGACTTGTTTGCGGTCATAATGACTTATTTAGATGTTCCGCTTTTCGGGGGAGTAAGCAGTTGGGGTAAAAGTATCGTTATTGTTGTTATTTTTATCATAGCATCGTTTATTGGTTACTTTTTACAAAAATATTCCCCAACAATATATAAAGAGAAAAAGAAATTAATCGCTTTAGTTTTGATGGTTTGGTTTTCATTTTTTGCTCCACTATCATGGTATATACTGGCGAAGGGACACTCTTATATACATATACATATGAACCCTGTATTGTGGCATTTACCCTTCACTTTGCTCGGATTTGCTCTTGTGGGTAAAGTAGTCGGCTTGTTTTTTATGGATTACTTGAAAAATCACAATATTTTTCAGAAGATTAAGTTAGATTTGTGAGCTGTAAGGATCTCGACACAAATTATTAAGAAATTGTAAAAAAGCCTGGTCTCCTTAAGAGAGCAGGCCTTTTTTGTTCAAAACATTCTTACCTTGCCATGGCATCCAGGGCCAGCATGAGTCCTGCTGCTTTGTTCTGCTCCCAGATGCTGGCGTAATTGCTTAATGGAACAGGTTTATTATACGTATAAGGAGATATTTCCGGAGTAAATCCGGGCTGCCTCATATCCTGGATAAACCAATCAGTATATCCCCCTCCACTTGGACTGCTTGTAGGATTCACAAGTGAATAGCCGGTAAGTGCTCCATATTTCAGAGCAAGATTATAATCTCGGTTATAGACGCTAGAATCCTGATTAAAATACCAGTACAATATTTGACCAGAGGAATGATAGGCCACCGCTGTCTTAAAGTTATGCGCCCTGGTAAAATTATAAAGAGCGATTGCTTCAGGTTCACTTAAAGGTGAATAGCCTTTAAAGTTTTGTGAAGATGGTCTCCCTGTATTTCCCGAAATGTTGGCCCAATCAGCAGGGTACTGCCTGTTTAAATCCACTCCGCGTATATTTGCCTTCCAGCTTGAAAAATCGGTGCTATAATTATTCAACTGCAAAACATACTGAGGATTTTTAGCACTGGCATGTCCTTTCTGGACAAGACTGACGCCATCTGGATTCACCATAGGAACAAACCAAATCGAAACATTATTTAACAGGCTTGTAGTGTCATAGCCTGAAAAAGACGTTCCATCTGCATATGATTTAGCGTATTGTTCAATCATTTCCATCAATAAATTTGTGGTCATATGTTCCCTCGCATGATGCGAGCCGTTGATTGTAATTTCTTTTTGCCCATTGCCGACTTTAACGGCATATATGTTCCTGCCATCGACAGAATTGCCAATCACTTCGGTCTTGATTAAATATGGATAATTTTGCTGCAGCAAAGCTATGTCTGCCGCCATTGTCTCATATGTATAAACCTGATTCGGATTGACTATTTCAGGCAGCCAAACGCCACTCTGGCCTAACTGAAAGCCACCAACTGCGGTGTTCTGTGCCAAAACCCCGGATGGATAAGCATAATACCATCTGGATTGATCCATAAACCAGCCCGTTTGCATAACACCAGATAGCGGACTAAGGTAATATTTTTGGTTGCCAATCACTTGCCAGCCGGTTTGCATTATACCATTGCCATTAATATAATACCAGCTGTTATCATTGAAAACCCAGCCAGTCTCCATCGCGCCGCCTGTATTCAAAAAATACCAGCTGTTTTGGTATACAATCCAGCCGGTCTGCATTACGCCTCCACTGTTTAAGTAATACCAATTATTCTGATGCAATATCCAGCCTGTTTGCATTTCTCCACTATTAGGATCGGTATAATAATAAAAGCCATTGGCAGAAATCCAGCCAGTCTTCCTAGCTGAGGTGACAGAGTCAAGATAATACCATTTACCTTGATCCAGTATCCAGCCTTCTTTTTGCATAATTCCATTCTCAGCGTTGAGGTAGTACCAATTGCCATTATATAAAACCCAGCCGGTCTGCATTACCCCGCCACTGTTTAAGTAATACCAATTGTCCTGGTAAAAAATCCAGCCGGTCTGCATTTCTCCACTATCCGGATCTGCATAATAGTAAAATCCATCGGTGAAAATCCAGCCAGTTTTCCTGGTGGAATTAACAGGGTCTATATAATACCATTTCCCCTGATCCAGTACCCAGCCTTCTTTTTGCATAATTCCATTCAAAGGATTAAGGTAGTACCAATTTCCTTGATATGAAACCCAGTCGGTTTGCATTACCCCATTACCATCAAGATAATACCAATTATTTTCATAAAAAATCCAGCCAGTTGCCATTACCCCACCACTGTTTAAAAAATACCAATTGTTGCTGTCGAGCAGCCAGCCGGTTTGCATTTCTCCTGTATTCGGATCTGCATAATACTTATTTCCATTGCTGGAAATCCAGCCAGTCTTCCTTGCTGAAGTTGCAGGATCCAAGTAATACCACTTGTACTGATCTAGTACCCAACCTTCCTTCTGCATTATCCCAGTGTCATGATTGAGGAAAAACCAACTTCCACCATACAAAACCCAGCCAGTTTGTCGTGCCCCAGTCTCAGGATGAAGGTAGAACCAGTTGTCGTCTAATAGGTGCCATCCCTTTTTAATAACATCATTTTCATAGTAAAACCAATTCTGGTTTTCCAATATCCAGCCCTGTTTAACACCAGGTTCCTCTTGCGCGGTCTCAACGGTTTGAGTTGAGGTATTTTCGGAATCTACTTGGCTCCTAGTCACAGACTCTTTACTCGCCTGTTCGGAGTTGTCGGTATTTGAATTGCCTGTTACCGGAGTGTTTGATTCCGTCGAATCCTGATTGATCGTATCTGCAGTTAAAGTGTTGGAATCTTCGTTATCAGGCAGCTCAGATTCGATGTTAGAATCTTCTTCAAGCTGGTTCACTATGTCCATAGAGCCTTCAGCTGCGTCCGGAATTGTAACTTCACTTAATTCCGGCTGCAAAGATTCACTATCCACTTTTTCAGCTACACTACTACCAGCATCATTTGATGTCGTTGCGTCTACGGTACCAGCGGAAACTACTGATATTTTATAACAAGATACGCCAGACATAAATATAGTAAGAGACATTAAAACTAAACCGAGTTTCCTCATTTTTTATCACTCCCTTCATATGTTTTTTTTTATTAATAGTAAAAAGAGGCTCACTCTGAAGAGCCAGCCTCTGAAAACCCTAAAATACTAAACTACTTATAGACAGGCACATCAAAATATAAAGTATATGAACTAAGAGAGTTATAGAGCCTACTAATACTATAAACTTGTTTTGCCGCCCATGCAATATCTGTCGCATATTGGTGATGCCCTGGCATTGACGGATTCCATCTCATTTTATATAGTGTGTCTTGCCTGTACGTACTGTTATTGATATAGTTTTGTCCAATAAATTGCGCACCGCCGATAATGGCTGCTTCTGGAGTGAACCATCCATTTCGGTATGCTGTTTCTGCGCCACAAGTTGCCGGACAACTGTCAAACGCTCCAATGCCATACATGTTATATACTTTCCTTGGTGTAACCGGGACACCATCCACCGTATTTACATCTATCCCTGAAGCCAGCGCGGAAGTTCCATTGCCCGTTTCAAGAAGTGCATGCGAGATGAGATACAATTCATTGACATTGTATCTCAGGGCTGCATCAATGAAAGACTGGCCCTTCCCTTCAAGTATTCCTTTACCAACAAGAGTATTTGCATCAAGCTCCGTTGCTGTTGTACCAGCACTTTTCGATAGATTTAGAAATTGATAGTACTCATCGCTGTTTACCCTAAAATTGTCTGGAATGACATAATAATGTACATCCTCAGGCTTGGCAAGTCTCCATGGACTATATTTAATTTCATACCAGCCACCTATAGACGAAACAATTTGTACGGAATCCCCACTGGCCAGAGTACCTACCACCCGATAAGCAGTTCCTGCTCCCTCCCTCACGTTTAGAGACGTTGCTGTTACAATGCCCTTTGAAGGGTCATTCTGATTTCGGGATATATATGTTCCACTGACATAGGCTTTATCATTTCGGTATTTATCAGTCTGTGGGCTCCGGTTCATTTGGATATTCACCATGTCCTGACCAGTGATGTCATACTGTGTGTAATGGATAATTGGACCAGTATTTAATGTACCATCATCAAAAAATTGGTATGTTTTTCCGTCAATTATTTGCTGGCCTGTCACCATTGCTCCACTGCTGTTCAAGTAATAAGTTTTTCCGTTGTGACTTAACCAGCCTACATGCATGGAACCATCAGCGTTTAAATAATACCAGCTTCCGTTATCAAGGATCCAGCCGATTTGCATTACACCATCTTGGTCAAGGTAAAACCATTTACCGTTATATAAAAACCAACCAGTCTGTAATGTATCATCACTTTTAATGTAATACCATTTTCCCGAATCATTTACCCAGCCCGTCAGTGGGGTCCCGTCAGGTTGAAGGTAATATTTTTTGCCTTCGTCAGTTACCCAACCGGTGACCATCTTTCCATCGGCAGCAAAATAATATTTCTTGTCACCCTGTTCCAGCCAGCCCGTATGTAAAATTCCTGTCTGGTGGTCTAAATAATATGAATTTGCTCCTTCAGAAAGCCAGCCTGTGTGCATGCTTGCATCATCATTGAAATAGTACTTCCCATTGTCGATGGTTGCCCACCCTTTTTGCGCAATTCCATCAGAGTTCAAATAATACCTTTTTTCCCCTTGTTCAAGCCAGCCGGTATGGGCAAGTCCACTTTGTGGATCCAGGTAATATAGGTTTGCTCCATCAATCAGCCACCCAATATACATACTTCCATCGGCATCGAAAAAGTACTTGTCATTATTAATAATCACCCAGCCTTTAGAGGCGGTACCGTCAGTGCCAAAGTAATAGCGCTCCCCCGCATCCTCAACCCAGCCAGTGGACATGGCTCCATCTGAACCAAAGTAATATTTACTCTCACCGTCAACCAAAAAACCACGATGCATCGATCCGTCCGAATTTAAATAAAACTTTTTATCTCCCTCGAAAAGCCAGCCAGTGACCATCGCCCCGTCTGGTCCAAAGTAATATCTTTTTTCACCTTCATTTATCCAGCCGGTAACTTTATTTCCCTGCTGATCGAAGTAATACAATTTGTCGGCATCCTTCAACCACCCAGTAACAGTAACGGAAGTAAGAGCTCCGGAACTGGAGAACACATACGGTTTCCCGTCAACCACTTTTGCTCCTACAACCATTTCACCATTATTTTCAAGATAATATTTTTGACTATTATTTAGAAGCCAACCAGTTTTCATGGCTCCACTGTCAGAAAGATAATACCACTTACCATTTATTAGGAGCCAACCCGTATGCATCCTTCCGCTATCCGAAAGATAATACCAATTGTTATTATTGAATACCCAACCTGTATTCATGACTCCACTGTTCGACAAAAAGTACCAGCCATTGTTAATTAACTGCCAGCCTCTCAACATTACTCCATTCGAAGCCAAGTAGTACCATTGATTATTTACTAAAACCCAGCCAGTTTTCATGGCTCCGTCAGAACCCATGTAATACCAGTTGTTGTTATCATTTAGCCAACCAGTTTTAAAAGAACTGTCAGAGTTAAGATAATACCAGTTATTGTTTTGAAACTTCCAGCCTGTACTATTGGCAAATGCTGTAGTTGAAAGAAATAGAAAACCAGCTAAAAAAAACGTGGCTATTCCTATTTTTCTCAAACTTTTCCCCCCGGACAAATAATATATATATTCTCGTAGAACTAAGGATCAAGGTAATAAATTGACAGTGTTGGATTTTTGTAACCATCACCTTTCTTTTTCTGTGTCTCTTATGTTATTATTTCGGATTAAAATAAGAAAGTAATCAGTTCATATACGCAAATGCTCACCACAGTACAATTGTGTCCTTACTTTAACCTAAATTCAAATTATACTAGACTCAAATGGTACTTAATATAGGAACATTAGACGTATTTAGTCACAATGTTGTAGGAACATTAGATGTATTTAGTCAAAATGATACATGATGCGCATGCAAAATATAATGAAAGCCCCACACAACACTTCACCTCCGAAAAATCCCCCTTCTACATAGCGTCAGACACAAGGACACATATGGCTGAGTGGCAAAAAAAATAAATTGCCAAGATCGCCCGGTATCGATACCTGTGGATCAGAACTTATGTTCCAAGAAGAAACCATCACTTCTTCCAGGGATTTTTTAAGAAGACCGTTTGCAGCTGAATTTTAATAGCTCCCTCCTCTAAAAATAGATATCCGCCTGTGGCATAACTGCTGTGTGGTGCATTTCATACGTCTACAAAAGGACGTGAATTAGATTTTTACTGAATTGAGAATAAGAGGGGACCTAGGAAGAGTATCACGGACACCTATAGAAGAGTGTAAACGAAATAGATCAGCTTCACAGTTTAAAATAAAACGACGGCCGTCATGTTTTTAAGAGGGAAAAATTATTTTATTAACATTTTTGAAGGCATGTGTAGTTTTTAATTCCATTATATTCAGATTTACGTATCGGCTTTATTCTTGTTACTATACATTGACTTAACTATTTCAGTAATAAACCGAAATAATAACTATGTAAACATCTAGAAGGGTTGCGTGTTTTGTGAAGCGATATCATGAACTCGATTCTTTACGGGGACTAGCAGCATTATCTGTTGTCATGAGTCACTGCCTAATTTCCTTTCCTGTATTTCTCTCAGCAGTAGCACATGAATCTATTGATCATCCAACTGTTAAATTCTTGGCGAATTCTCCAATTCATATATTTTGGGCTGGTCATGAAGCAGTGATATTGTTCTTTGTATTGAGCGGCTATGTATTGTCATTACAATTTCTAAATCACCAATATACGAAATATAGCATTTATGTTACGAGAAGGTTTTTTAGAATTTATGTTCCGTACATTACGTCTATATTGGTATCAATGTTTTTATTCACGGCTTTAGAAGAAAACGATTCGGATGCATTAAGTTCATGGTTCAATAGTATGTGGTCCATTCCATTTGACTTAAAGCAGGCAATATCATTCTTACTTTTGCTAGGATTTGATACTCATAATATAAATACAGTAACTTGGAGTTTAGTACATGAATTGCGGATATCATTAATTTTTCCACTCGTTATGGTTGTTGTACTGAAATATAATTGGTTCAAATCTTTTTTGTACGGTTTTATGATTACCATCACTACTTGGTATATAATGTCATTCATTTCTTGGCATTTAACCAATCAAAATATATCTTTGATGATACAATCATTCAGTTACACTGCCTACTACAGTTTGTTTTTTATCCTTGGGGCAATTTTCGCAAAATACAGACATGTTATAGCACACTATTTCAAATGTTTTGGTATCATAACTAAATCGCTTTTAATAATACTCGCTTTGTTATTATATATAAATGAATGGATACTTCCCCACATTGGATATATTAAACTTTATGGTACATTGAGCGCGAAGCTGATCAGTACTTTTGTCATCGACTTCTTAATTTCTATTGGTGTTCTGGTATTGTTTACGTTTAGTCTAAACTGGGCACCATTTACAAAAGTTTTAACCAACCGAGTTTTCATTTACCTTGGCAAGATTTCTTACAGTGTTTATTTGGTGCACCCTATAATATTATTATTTTTTGTATATGCCACAAAAAATATATTACCACTTAACTCTCTGATTTTCTTTGTGCTACTACTATCCCTATCAGTAGCTAGTTTAATGTATAAGTACGTTGAAAAGCCTTCAATTTCTCTTGGACGATGGATGACAAAACATCGTGTCACTAAATCAAATACAGTAATAAAATAAAAGGAGAGGAATAATTCACCTCTCCTTTTATAGAAATAACACAATTTAATCCTGAAATAATGCTTGTCTTCAAGCAGCTAATCAAAACAAGTCCTTCCGTCCGATATTACACACATGTATCTGCCATTTCACAACCAATATGAATATTGAAGATTACATATTTCATTCCTTTTCCTGTCCCTGTTCAAAGTCCAGCAACCTATTGCATTCTCCCATTCTCATCAAGAAAATACCAAGTATCATCGGTGTAGATCCATCCTGTTTGCATGCTGCCACTCTCGTTAAAGAAATACCATGCACCATTGATATATAACCAGCCTGTTTGCATGCTGCCACTCTCGTTAAAGAAATACCATGCACCATTGATATATAACCAGCCTGTTTGCATGCTGCCTCCTTCGTTTAAGAAATACCACGCGCCGTCAATGTACAGCCAGCCTGTTTGCATGCTGCCTCCCTCGTTAAGGTAATACCATGCGCCATTTGTGAATATCCACCCTGTTCGCATACTGCCGCCCGCGTCAAGGTAATACCACGCACCATTAGTGTAAAGCCAGCCTGTTTGCATTCGGCCAGTTTCATTAAAGAAATACCATGAGCTGCCGATATATACCCAGCCTGTCTTCATTTTCCCTTCCTGATCGAGGTAATACCAAGAGTCGCCGTTGTAAAGCCAACCTTTGTGCATATTCCCGCCGTCGTTAAAATAATGCCAAATCCCGTCAATTGTTCTCCATCCGGTCACCATATCACCATTAGAATCCAGGAAATACCAATTACCAATAATTAAACTGAAGCCTATTTTCATTTGTCCCGTTATAGGATCATAATACTTCCATTTACCTCCAATCAAGACCCATCCTGAATGCTGTGCAGTTGATATTCCAAATCGATCGCTGGAATTGCCATACTTATCAGTCAATCGGATATACAGTTGTTCATTCACATTCGCTGCTGGAATTTGCACTTGAAAACGCTTGTTACTATCAACATATGAATCTGCAACCATCGCTTGATCATTGCTTAGTATAATCCGCCCTCCTTCAATCCCTGCAGAGATTATTCCTGTAACCACGTGGCTATCATTATTAATATTTTCAACATAAGGTTGTTCCAAAACAGTACTGTTCAAAGCTTTAGCAGCATTAACCCTTCCATAGCCAAAGTAGGTATCTTTACCAGTGGTGCCTATGTCGTCACTCGAATGAAGAAGCCGATTCATTACCTGCAAATTTGTCAATTCAGGGTCCGATGACCAAATCAGTGCAGCAACGCCTGACACAACAGGAGCAGCCATAGATGTTCCACTCATGTATCCATAGCCATTAACCAAAGTAGAAACGATGTCTGATCCCGGAGCTGCAATATCTATTTCCTCCCCGAAGTTAGAAAATGCAGATTTGGCATCAGTATTATCAGTGGAACTTACCGATATGACATTAGGGATTGAAGCTGGATAAGACTTTTCATTCACTGCATCATTACCTGCTGCCGATATAAACAAAGCTCCTTTGCTGTATGCCTCCTGAATGGCTTCATCCAGGGCCAAAGAGTAACTATAAGTGCCAAGGCTTAAATTAATGATATCGGCCCCGTGTTCTATGGCATGATTTATACCTTTGATTACATCCGACATATAAGCGTCGTCACCGGAAAAAACATTTATGGGCATTAACCTTACCTGGGGTGCTACCCCTGTTCCGCCCTGATTATTTTCTATTGAGCCCGCAATAATGCCGGAAACATGGGTTCCATGGTCCCCAGCAGGAATCGTAGCACTTGTCATCCCAATCACATTGAATGGAGCAGTAATTTGGTTAATTAAATCTGGATGGTCCAATTGAACACCATCGTCAATCACAGCTACGGTGATTGAATCAGAGCCCTTTGTTTTTTGCCAGGCTGTCCCGGTGTTTATGACAGAGTGATGCCATTGTCTGGAATAATAAGGATCATTAGGTATATATAATTTTTGCAGCTTATAATCTGGTTCAACAAATTCCACATTGTCATTTTTCTTTAACTCATCAATAAATCCTTCAACAGTTTCTCCTGCAGGAACTTTAAGACTTTCCATATCTATTGATATTGAAGAATCTAGTTTATTGACGTTGTCTATACCCTGTTTTTTCATATAACTATTGTTATATTTCACTATGACGCGGTTTGTGTCATTAATTTGGTCTCCCTGTTGCATCCTCATAGATGATTCTACTTTCGAGGGTAAATTCGAAAGTATAGTTATTGCAAAGCAAAGACACATATAATATGCCCATCTCAGTTTCATATGCCAATTCTCCTAGCTTTTATTTATTTAATATTTACATCGGTCTAAATTCTTAATTTTTTACGACGATGGAAAATTATATATTATGGAAAAAGAACCATGAATTTTGTAAAATCCCCCATTGTAACTATCAGAATAAAGGATTATTATTTATATTTGTAGGAAACCTTTTTACCGACAAAACGTCTAATTTTTTGACAAGATAAAACATTGTTTATGCAGTGAATTTTAGCATACTGGAGGAAAAAACGAAATGAATTCTAGATTGAACACAACAAGAAGGACCAACAAGAAACGCAAATGGCTGAGAGTCCTTTTATACTCCTTTTTGTTCCTTTTTATCATTGCCGGAGTATATTTCTTTTCTGTATACAATTCCTTGACTGAGGCTGTTGATACGATGCATCACGAGATTGATAGGAAAAAATCGGATAAACGGTCAGAAACCGTATCACTCAAAACTGCGGATCCTATATCAGTTCTCCTCTTGGGAGTTGATCAACGAGACGGAGACCGAGGCAGGTCTGACTCAATGATCGTCCTGACTGTAAATCCTGAAGCTCAATCGGTAAAAATGGTGAGCATCCCTAGAGATACCAGAACAGAAATAGTCGGAAAAGGCAAACAGGATAAAATAAATCATGCCTATGCATTTGGCGGAGTTGAAATGTCTCTGGCAACTGTCGAGAACTTTTTGGATATTCCTATTGACTATGTAATACAAATTAATATGGAGGGCTTTAAAGACATTGTCGATTCAGTCGGTGGTGTTACAGTTCAAAATGAGTTCGCTTTTACTCATGAGGGAACTAATTTCCCGAAGGGGGAGCTTAAACTCAATGGTGATAAGGCCCTTAAGTATTCAAGAATGAGATATGAAGATCCAACGGGAGATGTAGGTCGACAGCAGAGACAGCGCCAGATTATTCAGGGAGTTATCAATGAAGGAGCTAGTCTTAGTACTTTAGCTAATTACGGAGATATTTTCAAAGCATTGGGGAATAATGTAAAGACCAATTTAACCTTTGATGAAATGATGACCATACAAAGTCAATACAAGGAAGCAAGTAAATCAATTGAACAAATTTCAATTACCGGACAGGGAACTACCATTAATAATGTTTATTATTTACAGGTTCCTACTGAAGAAAAGAACAAAATACAGAATCTATTGAAACAACACTTGGAGCTATAAATAAAATCTTCTCCTGTCAAAAGGACAACAAACCCCATTCCATAACATTTGGAATGGGGTTTGTTGCTTTTATTGTTTACTGTCAGTTTACCAGTCTGCCAGATGCATCGAATGTGTATGTTGTATCGCCAATAAGCATAGAAACCCCTCTTACCATTACGCCACCAGAATCCATATAATACCAGCTTCCGCCCTCTAGTAACCAACCATAATGCTCTGAGCCGTTTGAGTTGAAATAATGCCATTCTCCATCAACATTCACCCATCCGGTTTGCATGATGTAAGTGGAAGGATCAAAGTAGTACCATGTATCGCCGACCAGATGGAATCCTGTTGCCGAATATCCATAGTCATCAAAATAGTACCATTTCCCTCCATATGGTAACCAGCCTGTATGAAGCACACCACTACTATTACTATAGAACCAGTGATAGCCATCATAGTTCCAGCCGTTTGTGGCCATTGCTCCTGAATTATCGAAGTAATAATTTACACCAGAGACTTGGTGCGCACCTTTCACCATTGCCGCAGTGTCCTCATCTAAATAGTACCATGTTCCGCCAATTAATAGCCATCCAGTGTGAAGCACTCCACTAGCATTACTATAGTAATAGTCATACCCATCATATTGCCATCCATTCTTCGCCATCACACCACTACTGTCAAAGAAATAGTAACTGCCGTTAATATATGAAAGACCTGTATGCATATATCCAGCCTGACTATCCTCTTCTAAGTAGTACCAATTCCCGCCTTGATTAAGCCATCCGTAATATTCGGTTCCATTTGCATTGAAATAATGCCAATCACCGCTTCCTACCTGATACCAGCCGGTTACCATTTCTCCACTATCTGTAAAATAGTAGTAATGATTGTTAATATTTTCCCATCCAGTTGCCATCATCTGATTTTGGTTGAAGTAATACCAGCTATTATTGTAGTTCAGCCATCCTACATGAGGTGTTCCATCACTATGGATAAAGACCCAATAGTAGCCGTCATAATCATTATACATTCTGACCCAGCCGGTTTGCGATAATGAGGTGATATTCTGCCTTGATACTAAGCTGTCATTTTTTTCTTCTGCAGGTTCCGTTACACTTGCTGAATCCTGAACCGCTTCTGTAACATCTTTAATACCGTCATTGGATGCAGGAAGCGTTTTAGAAGATCCTTCTTCTGCTGTTCCATCCTGATTAGGCACTGTTTCACCCGTATTTCCTATTTCTGTCTCCATATTTTCTTGAACAGGTTCTTCCGCAGGTGCAGCTTCCTTCGCAGGTTGTTCTACTGGTACATCCTCTTGTACAGGCTCTTCTACTGGTACATCCTCTTGTACAGGCT
Source organism: Bacillus sp. T33-2 (assembly GCF_002860205.1). Taxonomy (GTDB): domain Bacteria; phylum Bacillota; class Bacilli; order Bacillales; family Cytobacillaceae; genus T33-2. Next base: position 3,360 of record NZ_PGVB01000048.1, on the reverse strand, counting down.
CTTCTTCTGCTGTTTCTGTCGATTGCTGTTCTGTTTCCTGTACCGGTGATTCTATATTGTCCTGCTCAGTTTCTGTTGCGGGTGTCCCTGATGAACCATCCAGACCCCCCACTGTTACCTGTGAATCAGATTCATTAGAAACTGTTGCACTTTCCTCGGCTGCTGCTAATGCCCCAGGTAACAATAGAAAAGCAGCAAGTAAAGCAATAATTATTCTCTTTTTCATATGATTTCCCCCTTTTCCCAATGTGGTAAATTAATACCATTATATCAACATACTTTAAATAATAACAAGAAGGAAATAGTTCTTTTTTCTTAACTCATACTTTAATGATTTTACTTTACAATGAATTTTATGAAAATAATACTAGTGTATTTTATGGAGTGAATATTAATATTCATATATTTATGCCGATATAAACTATATGACTATTAACCTAAGAACTTTATATTTTGCTGATTCTAATTTGAAATATAATAGGGGAATGCGGGAGGAAGGACACTTGAAAAAGTTAATTTTTATCTCTTCTATTTTATTTTTTATTCTTTTTTGTTCAACTTCAGTGAATGCCAGCACCAACACGGGCTGGAAACTGATTAACAACACCTGGTACTACACTGACAGTAGCGGTACCAATGTAAAAGGATGGCTGCTGGACAACAGTAATTGGTATTACCTTGCTGCTGACGGAGCTATGAAGACCGGTTGGGTCAAAGTGGATGATAAGTGGTATTACTTCGAACAAGGAGGTGCCATGCAAAAAAACTGGTTATTTTATAATCAAAACTGGTACTACCTTGGCACATCCGGGGATATGAAGACTGGCTGGGTCAAACTAGATAGTATTTGGTACTACTTCAATCCCAATGGGTCTATGGCCACAGGGTGGTTATTGAATGGTGAGAAATGGTACCATTTTTCACCAAGCGGTGCTATGCAAACAGGATGGCTGGAGCTTAACGAAACCAAATATTACCTGACTGAAGACGGATCGATGGCATCTGGTCCAAAACTGATAGATGCTCAGCCTTACATTTTTTCCAGTGGAGGTGCATTAATTTCTTCTGGGGGAACTGGGTGGTTTCAGGATGGTGGTAATACATACTATTTTGATAGTAACGGTTTTGTGACGGGTTGGTTGGAAGAAGGCGGCAAAAAATTCTACTTCGGCCAAGATGGTGTAATGCTCACCGGCTGGCACACAATTGATGGTAATAAATATTTTTTTAACGCTGATGGTTCAATGGCAATAGGCTGGATCACTGATAATAATAAACAATACTATTTTGAGCAGGATGGCACACTGGCTACAGGGTGGCAAACAATTGATTCTTCAAGGTATCACTTCAGTTCAGACGGCGTGATGTCTACCGGCTGGGTCATCGAAGGTGATAGGAAATACTACCTTGGTGAAAATGGAGTGATGGCTACTGGATTTGTAGCGGAAGGAAATAATAAATATTACCTTTATGCAGACGGAACATTTCATACAGGATGGCTGGACCATGCCGGAAATAGATATTACTTCGATGCGAATGGGTTATTGAAAACAGGATGGCTTGAAGAAAGCGGTAAAAGATATTATTTAAAATCCGATGGGGTCATGGTCAGAGGATGGGTTTCTGATGGGGGAAACTGGTATTATCTCACAAATGAGGATACCCTTCAAACTGGGTGGCTGTCCTACTTTAATAGCTGGTATTATTTAAATTCAGACGGCATAATGCAAACCGGTTGGGTGCAGATTGGAGGCAACTGGTACTTTCTGGGCAGCAACGGAGTGTTAAACACCGGATGGATTCCTTATCAAAACAACTGGTATTTTTCTAATGATGGCGGAGTCATGCAGACCGGTTGGTTTACTTATCAAAGCAATTACTACTTCTTAAACAACGGGGGGGTCATGCAAACCGGTTGGCTGCCGTATCAAAATAACTGGTATTTCCTTAACAGCGGCGGGGTCATGCTTACCGGTTGGTTGCAGCATGAAAATAAATGGTACTTCCTGAATAGCGGGGGAGTCAGGCAGACTGGATGGATTCAATACCAAAATAACTGGTACTATTTAGACAGTGAAGGTGTTTTGCAAACTGGATGGATCCTCTACCAAAACAAATGGTACTTCTCTAACGATGCAGGCATAATGCAGACAGGATGGTTATACCATGGATACAAATGGTACTATCTTGACAGCCACGGGGCCATGGTTACCGGAGAAGTAGTAATTGACGGGAAAACATATCACTTTTTCCCAGATGGTGTCCTGAATCCCGGACCCGTCGTTTATTACACATATTATAATTTGACGTTAACCGACATGGTTAATACCCAGATGAATTTGAGACCGCAAACAGATAAATATCGAAATGAAAAAGCATATGTTAGCAGCAGCTATATTACGCTCAATTCCTCTACGTTGGGTACGGTTAATGCCACGATTTTGAATGTACGCTCAGGACCGGGAGTTGAACATCATAGCTTTGGAACTCTAAATAGTGGAAGCCAAGTGGAAATCCTCGGCCAGAATAATGGTTGGTATGAAATAAGATATTCTGCGTGGCGAAATCCAACGGCTCAGGATGTAAGCTATTATGTTAATCCGCAAAACTTCAGTCTTGGAAGCAGTTCCTATCTTCAATTTTTGTTATTGAACAAAAATACTGGAATAAGTGCTTATGATTTAAATTACACTACGCTTGCAGGCAAAGGCATTTTGCAAGGCATGGGTCAAACCTTCATTGACGCAAGTGTAACCTACAATATTAATGAGATTTATTTGATATCACACGCATTTCTAGAAACTGGAAATGGAACATCTCAGTTGGCAAACGGCGTCATGGTGAACACAGTTGATGGCGTAAGTGTCACTCCTAGAGTAGTATATAATATGTTCGGAATTGGTGCATATGATGGTGATGCAGTACGCACTGGATCAGAATATGCCTATAAGAGCGGATGGTTCACACCGGAAGCAGCCATTTTTGGTGGAGCGCAATTTATCGGGCAAAAATATATTAACCACCCGACGTATGCACAGAATACGTTATATAAAATGCGCTGGAACCCTGCTATACCAGGAACTCATCAATACGCGACCGACATAGGCTGGGCTGTCAAGCAAGTCAATAATATGCATAAACTATATTCCCAGCTAAGCGCATATACTTGGTACTTCGATGTTCCTGTTTATCAATAACTATTAACGAGCAAGTGAACGAGGGAATTTAATTTCTTCCGTTCACTTGCTCTTTTTTTATGCGAGCTGACCAATGATAACCAAAAAAGTCTCAACACGCAAATAAAGTAGGGAAACCTCTCTCAAGGCTTCCCCCTTATCAAACCGTACGTGCCCTATTAAG
>NZ_PGVB01000047.1 GCF_002860205.1 Bacillus sp. T33-2 | reverse complement strand
CGACTGTGTATAAGGATGGAATCAAATGTAATTCAGGAAAATCTTTAGTTCAACTTATATAGTCATAAAAACTGCCGTCAATAGACACAGGTTATCGTTCCCCACAAACCCCTGCAAAAACACAGGGTAAAATTCGAAAAAGTTTTTTTCGAAAATCAAATGTTCCGAATGTCGTGTCTTCCATAACGCAGTTTACTGCAAGAAGCTGATTTATCACAACTTCATGAGTAATGCTAATGATTTATGCGACAAAAAAACCCCATAAGGGGTCATTATTTTTTCTTATCGAAATAGTAGCCGTCTTGTCCTGAAGGATTGTAAAGTTGATGATAGCCTTTGAAAGCATTTTTTCCTTTTTTCGCATTGACAATATCGTTCTGAATAGAATCTTTTAGCCTAATGATCTTTTCAGTGATAGCTTCATTCTTTTCATTGATACGCCTAAGCTTGTCTTTCTCGTTATCGGAAAAAAGGGTTCCTTGCATACGAAGCAGAAGTTTTTCCCTTAACTCCAATATTTTCGTAACTTCCTCCGTTACAATGCTCCGCTGTTCACCTTTTGCCTCTTCATTAAGAATCATAGCCAGTTTATCGGTTAATTCAATCAAATTATTTATGTCACTCATTAAGCCTGGCCACTAGTTTTAAATTGTTTTTTTCTATTGATTACGATAACTTCCTTCCAGGTGTCCCTGAAGTCAACGACCAACTCTTCAACTTCATCCAAAATGCCGCGGTCATTTTTAATATTGGCATCAATTAATCTACGATTGATATAGTCATAAAGATTTCGCATTTCTTTTGCTATAGAGTAATCCAAATTTAAGGTGACGATTAACTCTGTAATGATGTTTTGGGCTTTAGAAATATTGACGTGCTTCGACTCTATATCATGGTTTTCAATGGCCTTTTTAGCTAAATGAATAAATTTGAGGCAGCCATTATATAACATTAACGTTAATTCACCCGGTGACGAAGTAAAAACAGCGTTTTGTTGATACCTTTCATATTGGTTTTGCAACATATGTCCTCCCAGATTTTAATTTAACCCAACATGCCCATGATGTAATTGCTTTGCTCATTCATCTTGCTAAGAGCAGTCTCCATGGCCGTGAATTGCTTCCAGTAGCGCTCTTCTATTCTGGTCAGCTTATCTTCCCACGATTTCATTTCCTGACTGATGCCGGCTATTGATTTACCGAGAGCACTGCTATCCAGGTTTGGACTTGTTTGCGGCCTTCCAGCCTTTTTATTTAACTTGTCGATCGCCTTATTCACTTCTTCATATACTCTGGAAGCAATACCATCTTGACTTGTAAACAAAGCTTCAATCTCATCTGGTTTGTTGGCGATGGCTTCTCTCAGTTTAGCTTCGTCTATCTCAAGTTTTCCGTCGAGCGACATATAAGGAGATTTGATTCCCAATTCAAACAGCAATTTTAACTGTCCTGCAGGAATCCCCTCTACTGGTGTATACATGCTTCCGCGCAAGTTTGTCAGAGTTTCGCGCAATATTTGGTCATTATAAAGCAGGCCTTGTTTTGACTTTTCATCCCATTTTTCAGCTTCTTTTTCTGATAACTCTTCCCGCTGCGCATCAGTCAACGGCTGGTAATCGCGATCCTTTGGTTCCTTTATTTTCTTATTAAAGCTATCAATTAAGGAATTATAACTTTCAACAAAATCTTTTATATTTGTAAAAATAGATTCAGTATCCGAATTAACAGAAATTGTTGTTGTATTAGTTGGATCTGCTTTTAAAAGAGTAAGGTCAACCCCGTACACAGATGCTTTATTCGATTTCAAATTCTGGATCAGAGTGCCATCAAATACGATTTCTCCGTATGCACCTGTTACATTTGCTTCGACAGTGGCTGTGCCGGTTGACTGTGCTGCAGCTCCACCATTCGCAATTAACGCAGCTATGTTGACGGATCCAGGGGCTGAAGTATCAGTCAGAATAATGTTTTGATCGCCACCCATTTCTTTTGATGACAGGACAAATCTTGCTGTCGTCGCATCAAAAGAAGCGCGCACACCCAACGCAGCATCTGTGGCGTCATCAGTTGCAGCGCTAATTTTGCCTGCCAAAGATGAGTATGTATCTTGATCCGTAATACTGATCGTAGCGGTGCCATTTGAAGATTGCACCTTAAATTCTGCTGTCTGACCGGCAGCAAGTATTTTTTCCGTTGACTGCACCATTGCTCCATCACTCTTAACAATTGCATTCCCGGTCTTTAATTTTGCTACCTCAGCCAAACTGTTAACAGTGAGATCATACGAGCCGGCTACAGCATTGCTTTGTGCAGTTGCCAATGCATTAGCAGTATTGGAAGAAGATGCACTATAACCGTTAAAGCCAGAGGAAAACCTTAATTTGTCCGCTTTGTTTCTGAATGTAGCAATTTCCAGATTTACATCCCGATAAGCATCCCGCTGCCATTGCAGCCATTCCTTTTTCTGAAATAACTTATCGAGCGGCGTCCTTTCCGCTGTCATTAAATCCCTAATGATTGTATTTGTATCAAGGCCTGATGCAAATCCTGTGATCCTCATTTGATTCGTAAACATCAGTTACCACCTCCGTTAAATTTTATCATCAACAAACAATCCCAGATATTCTCTCATCGAAGCATAAATATCCAATAACTTCTTGGCTGGAATTTCCTTTACGGCTTCCTTCGTTTCTTCGTCTATTAACGTGACATAATATCTTTCCAGTTTTTCATGGTAAACATATTTTAAAGATGTATGACCACTATCTAAAAAATTGTTTAAATCATGTACAACTTTATCCAGGTCTTCTTCTTTTATTTTACTGTCGTTTGAGTTTTCAGGCTGCTGTTGTTCTAAGTTGTTTGATTCTTCCGCTGGCGGAAGAACTGCCATTGAACTTTTAGATTCGACAGTTCTTTCTACTATTGTTGATCGTGAAACTGAATCGACAGAGCCCATTTTTTATCCCCCTAATGTTTATCTATTTATTACATCGGATGAAAGAGTAGAATTGTTAGTGTAATGTTTAATTTTTGGCGATCTATAGGAATTGGCTGGCAGATAAGACATATATTATTCGGTAGTAAAGGAGCTTTAGTTTAAGATATCTATTAACTGTAGGAACATTAATTCTAGTCCAGTTCAATCAGACAAATAATGGTATATCCGCATCATCTTTAATGCCAGATGGTCCTGTTAATTTGGATCCTTCATCCCTTAAAGCGATAATAACTCTTTTAACGACATCGACGTCCATGTTTTCCCATAACGGTAAGCTTATTATTCTCTCTGATATTTCGTTAGTCACATTTAACGATGAATTTGGATATTCTTTAAATTGTTTTTGCTGATGACATGCAGGTGAAAAATATGCAGCAGCACTAATTCCATGTCTCTTTAGTCGTTCGATAATATCTCTGTTGTTTTCACCTTTAGGACACAAAATTGGGAAAAATTGAGGTGGGAAACTCCCCTCTGTATGTTGAACTCTCCAACCTTTGCTCTCTAATTCAAAATGTTCTATTTGATTAAGATACAATTGATAAATCCCTTGTCTCTCATTTAGCTTTTCCGGGAATACGTCCAGAGTAGCTAATCCAATAGCTGCGTGATATTCAGAAAGTTTAGCGTTAATGCCCAGATTAATCGATTCTCTGCTACCCATATATCCGAAATTTGAAGCAGCCCTTATATTCTGAATCGCATCCTTGTTTTTACTGTAAACTAATCCGCCTTCACCTATACCAAAAGGTTTTGTCGCATGGAAACTGAACACCATCGCGCCGTTAAAGCCATGTCCAAATTGATTATTGTTATGCATCGAGCCAAAACTAGGTGCAGCATCAATTACAACTGGGATGCCTTGTTCTTGGAGTTCGTTATAAAAGGTAATATCTATACAAGTCCCAAAGGTCGCATAAGGTATAACAACCGCTACTTGTTCACCGAGCTGCTGCAATGCCTCTTGTAACTTTTCTCTATCCATTGTCCAGGAATTCTCGTCTATATCCACAAAATATGGGATTAGGCCAGACCAAATTGCCGCCAATGGGGTTGCCGAAAATGTAAAACTTGGCATGATTGCATATTTTCCAGCTTTGTTTTTGAACTCATTGATACTAAGAATGAGTCCCATAGTAGCATTATTAATAGTAGTTAAACTTCCACTTTCGCCAAAGAATTCTTTTTTGATCCTCTGTTCAAATTGAGTATTTAGTGGTCCAAAGTTTGAATAAATTCTACTTTCATCTATTTGTGATATATATTTTTCGTACGCATCAATTGTAACTACGTTCGGTTTAAGAAAAGGGATCATTGCTACCTCTTTAATAATAATTTTTTAAATTAGCTCATATCGGTTTAGTAAATCCTTAATATTATCTCGTGAATTAAACATAAGCACATCAATGATGGATAAATTTGATATAAACGGATATCCAAATTGAGGGTAAGAAATTTCTGTCGGCTTTAAAAACAAAAGATCTATGTCCTTCATTTTAAAGGTGTGCTTGGAATATAGTTGAACACCACCAATGGCGTTGATATAGGTATTCCCCCGTAATAGGTTGACGATTTCAATGACGCTATCCTGTGCGGACCCTAACCCATTTTTATTTATACTTGAAGAAAGTATTACCTCTGTTGGAATATCTAAATATTCATTTAAACATAAAATAGATTTATAAATTAGATTGGATAGATTTATTTGCTCAGATGATAAAATCTTATCAATCAGTTTAATTGTGTCTTGAAAAAACGGTGCTTTTCTGTAATTTTGAACAATGGTTTTAACGAATTTTTCTTTCTCATATCTATACTTTGATGATAGCATGCGTTCGTTAATCTTAGATTGCATTTTTCCCTGCTCGATACTAAAAGTAAACAAGAACTCCTGATTATTTACTAGGATTTTATTTCGATTAATCCATCCGCCTTTGATATATTGCACGTCATCATATATTACAAATTTATCAACAGCCTGTATAAGTTGGAAATACCCTATATATGGAAATAAATAAGGCTGCATTAGTGCGATTCGCATACGTTGTTCCACATCACTTCATAATAAAATACATCACAGTTTCAAGGACGCCCTCAGTATAGTGCCTCAAATACACTTTATATTTCGGGTTAAAACTTAACACCAGTTCAGGAATCCTCCAGAAATCTGCCTGATCATGGTATACACACACAGCTAACTTTGGACTATATTGCTTTATTAAACGTTCGGCACCTAAAAGAGAACTGTATTCCGCACCTTCTACGTCTAATTTAATGTATGTAACCCTTTCATCTATAATCTCATCAAGCTTTACTGCCCTCACCTTGATATCACCACCGTCGGAAAGACCACTAGCAGAACCTTTTGTAGCGTCAAATGTAAGAAAACAGTTTTTATCATAAGTGGCGGCATTTAAAAATTCAATGTTCTTGAAGGATTTTAGTTTGTTAAATGACTCATGATACGCAGCCGGAGACGGTTCAAAATAAAATATTTTTTTGTAGTAAGGATTTTTACTGATGAACTTTTTAGTAGTTTCCCCATCGAAACCGCCACAATCAACAAACACTTCTTCAGAATTAAATTTAATTAGATCATCAAAATACTGTGACTCTAAATCGTAGTTGAAATGGTCAGCAGCATCAATATTATAGTTGTACCTAAAATCTAATAAATGTTGTAACGTCTCACGGGACTTCGCATCATATAACTTTTCATGTAACCAATCATATTTATCACGCCTATTGTTAATATCCGAAATATTGTTAGAACAAAAGTCTGGAAAGCCATATACTTTGTTGTCCAATAAACTAAGATCTAGATAATTTAGTTTATATTGTATTGACGCTGTTGTTAATTTTTCCATCACAGTTCTCAACTTACCATCAATTACACAAGATATGACGACGCTATGCTTAGGGATTTGATTCAATCTAAAAATTTCTATATTTTTATATGTTTTTTCACCAGTATAGTCATCAATGATTCCCTTTAAAGATATTTTTTCTTTGGAAAATACGCCTATTAATCTGTCTGTCAAATAATTTATTCCCAATAAAAACTTGGGGATATTATTGTCATATAGTTTATCAAACGTGTCCATGTTACTGCTAACAATTTCATTTTTTTTGTCCGTTAAGACTAGCAATCTTAACCTCTCCAATCTATCAAGCAATCTATCATATTCAAATCAAATGTAGGTATATTTAGTTTAACCTTAACCTGCTTTCGTTCCTCAAACGAATTATCAATAAAAATTGATGGAATATCATTATTCATATAACGATATTTAAAATCATCTTTGCCGATCTGAATAATTTGCGAAAACATATTGGGGCAAATTTGAAAGCTATCCAGCGTTTGTTTAACATCCTCGCGATGTTTTGTTATTAAAATAATATCAACTTCACGGTTTAAACATTGATATAAAAACATCATTAAGAAATTGTTTATTTTGTTGCTATTGAAAATAATAGTATCATCAAGATCCACATATACTCTTTCGTATTGCAAATCTATTTTATAGCGATTTACAAGAGATCTATCCAATTCCATAGCCATGCGATTAGGTATAATCTCATAATCTAATCCCTGAAAATCAAGTATGGATAAAAGGGGTAAATTGATATCATTACTTGTAGTTAAACAAGCTGTACCCGCCATTCTTGTGGAAATTTCCAAGAGTTTAAACATCCCTGATTTGTCTTTTTTTAACTGAAAATACCAATAACCTCTAAAGTTGAGTCGGTTATTTATTTCATGCGCAATACTGCTTATTTCCCCGGTGGTTTCCATAAACTTTGATTTTACACTAATACCACCGAACACCCTATCCCTTGTTCTAGGACTCAACACTCTAATATTTCCAAAACGATCCGTAAAACAATCAACCGTTAGTTCTTCTCCTGGTAAATACTCAGAAATCACCATACTGCTATTTCGGCCTAGACAATTTTGTAATTCCTCAAAGCTATTTACTTTTTTTACACCCTGCCCACCTTGTCCTTGATCAGGTTTTATAAAAACAGGAAAATTTGTAACGTCAGACATTCTCCAATAAATTCTTGGAGAAAAAGAATGCTGCTCAAACTTGCGGTACATCAATTTCTTAGATCTGCAAATCTTAGCCGTTTCCAAATCAGAGGCAATTACCTGTGCTTGAACTAAATGTTGATGTTCAATTAAGTAGAGAGAAACTGTATCGTGAGTTGGTATAATAAAATCAATTTTATTTTTTCTAAGGACGTCGTTAAATTCATCTATGAATTTTTCTTCTGAAATTTTAGGTAAGCCACCAATGTATCTTTCATATACGAAAGTTCCATGGTCATCTACACTTGAGGCTCCGTATATTTCTACTCTTAGTGAGTGCCGCAGAGCAAAGTTAATATCGATTGCTGGCTGCGAGCCACACGGAAATACCAATACCCTTGTTTTCAAATCAATCATCACCGTTCAACCCTACACCTTTTTTTGCTAATATATTTATAAATCGATTCCACGATTTTGCTCATATCACTATTACTATATCTATGATCAATCGGTAAAGGTACAACATTGTTTATTAGCTGAAATTCAAAATCTTGAGATTTGACTCGTGTTAGAGCGTCTTTCCAGAAAGTCGGAATATATATCTTATTTTGAATTAAATATTCCCTCAATCCATCCTCTTCATAATATAAGGGATATACCATTGGACCATTTATATAGGAAACATCAAGATTAAATTGATTTATATGCTTTAAATGTCCATGAAGAAACATGAAGTTGTCTTCTCGAATTTTTTTGGCTTTTGTATATTGAATATTTTGTAACAGCAATTGAGTTAGAATAGACATTTTTTTTAACGGCAGATTATTTAATTTCTGTTCATTTTGCACAAAAACATTGTAAGCCACATCAGCTGGCAGCTCAACCCGTTTTAACAAATGTTCCGCTCTATCAAATGAAAAATCTGTATCAAGGTCTCTTTTCAAGGTTTCATCTACATAAAGGTACGCTCCGTCAGGTACTCCAAAAAACTTTCTCGGTGAATAAAAAGTTGGCTCATCACCGATAGGCCTTTCAAAAAAGGCCTGTGTGTTATCCACGATAACCCTCTGATATTTTTCAATGACACTTCTTACATTTTTTTTATGAATTCCATAATAGTTTACATAAAGTAAGTATTCATCTTCCAAAATATTATGATTTAACAGTGGTTCTAATTTTTTGTCTACACTATAATATTGTATCTCGATAGAAGGATGAATTTTATCAGTTACGCTGTCACAAATGAATTTTGGCGCGTATAATTTTTTAATTTGTTTACTCTCTAATATATATAATAAAGCATTTCTACCACTATTAAGCTTTATAGCGTTATGATGGTATTCAGCGTCTTCATTCATCATCATTGAAAGCTCAAAGAAACCCCCAATTTCATAGGAAACATCCACTTATTTCACCTCGTTCTGCACTTAACTGGGTAACTACGACTGCATTCTTATTTGAAATCATAATTTCCCAAATAGAAATTTTTTATGTTGTTGATATATTCATCATAATTATAGATATCGTTAATTAATTTAAGTTGTTCTCTTTGCATTACCGTAAAATTCGTTTCTTCACTGGTCTGCTTGATTAAATCTTCAATGTGATTATAAAGATCATCATAATCAGCAAACACTGAAGGTATATGTTGAAACTCTTCTGTAAAAAATATTGGGTTGTAAACTGCTAACCCGATTCCTCCACTCAAAATGGTCTCAACGAAATAACCGTCTAATCCTTCACCAAAAGTAAGTGTCCACTTTGCTCTAGTGATTAGATTTTTGTAATCTTCATATTTCATATTCTGTACAATTTCAACTCTTTTTTTTGGAAATTGTTCTTTTATTTTATGTAAGATTAAAGATTTCATTGGGTGAGAATCAGGAGAGACTACTAAAATATCTTCTTTGTTGGCAAAATCCGTAAAACTATATTGTTCTGAACTGACACGAGTCGAGAATAAATGTACCGGGATACCATATTTAATACGTGTTTCAATGGACGTATACCGCTTGTGTGCTGTCGTACTTGTAATATTGTTCGTAAATCTATAAAGATTGTTAATTACTGTTGTATCAGGCATCAATTCATCATTTTGGTTGAGGATATTTATATGAAGTTCTGGAATGTTTTGAAGTAATAAAGATTCATTCTCTGAAATATCTTCAATAAACCGTTGTACATATGATTCTGGAAGATGAATAATGCACTTTTTCATGCAGGAAAAATGATTTATAACCAGTTCAAAGGGATATATATCTACGTTGTTGTCCAAATTAGTATTCTTTAAAAGAATCGTATCATTTGGCAGGGTACACATAATAGTTTTACTATTATGCAGATGGTGCATCTTTTCTGTTTCTTCATATAAAGAATAAATTGAAATTATGCCGCCTGTGATACCATTTTCACCTGGCACCAAAAAAATAATGAGATTTTCAGTATTATCGAGATACTTTTTATTCATAAGTATCTTTGCTTGTTCAATTTTTGTATTTCTCATTTCTTCAATTACATTTTCTATATGGTTTCTCATAGAACTGAGCATGTACATATGTCTCTGATCTTGTTCCGTAACAAGATTTATTATATGGTCTTGATATTTCAGCCAGTTTTTAAGACTAATCTCATAGTTTCTGTCATTGGTGAATAATCCTTTTTCCCGCAACCCCAAAAGTAAATATGCAAAATCGATCGTTCCATTAGCCAGCATATCAGGTGATTGTAGTTGCTGGTCGCTGTGAATTCTAAAATAGCTGAGGGTTTCAGTTATATAAACTGCTTTTCCCTGCATTAATAAGTCAATCCACGTAGCTAAATCCACATTACAAATTGATTGTCTTCCATTAAATACTCCGAATTTCTCCCGGAGATCACGCTTTCTGAATAGAACTGTTGTTGGCTCACCAATATAATTAGTAAACTTCGTCAAAAGAAACTCAGCGAATGTGCTACCATCCAAAATTGTGTCTTTCTCAAACAATCTCTTTGTGCTGGCATATTCTCCAATGAATTCCCCTTGTTCATTAATCAGCTGCCGATGGGAAGTTACTAATTTAATATCTTCATCAGCTAAATAATAAGAAATCATTTTCTCAATTTTTTGCGGATGAAATAAATCATCATCCATGAGAAAATTGACAAACTCTCCATTTGCCAACTCCAATAATTTGAGATCATTGTCAAATTGGCCAAGTGTCGTCTCATTCTTTATATATGTAATATTGGAGTATCTCTCTAAGTAAACTTGTATAAGTTCACTTGTTTCCAGGTTTGTGCTATCATCCGCGATAATAATTTCCGTGTTAAAATACGTTTGGTTGAGAACACTGTTTAACGCCTGCTCAAAATAATCAGGCCTATTATAAGTGGGAATTAGTATACTGACCAATGGTATCAGTTGCTTAATGCTTGCTTCATACACATTCAGAAACAAACTTTTATAATAGTTAAATCCGTTAAGTGTGTTCACGACGCCACAATCATGGACACACCACGGTGTGGATTGGTTTGGAACCCCTACCTGGTAGCCATTCATTTGAAATTCCAGACACTGTGAAATGTCGTAATAATGCCAGCCGTCAAATAAGTCTTCTCTCCATGGGATATCTACCTGTGTCGCCATCAGTAATCCATCAACAGCCTGTACACTTTCAAACTCCTGCTGAACTTGTCTGAAATTTAAAAGGTCCATTTTGCCAGTATGGCTGTCAAAAACCTTGCCATATTTGATGCCGCTTTCCCACCATACGCCACTGGGAGGAATAAATTTGCTTCCTACTACACCAATCATTCCAAGAGTTTCATCATTCTTGAACAGCGTTATCATATCTTCTATGAAATTTTTATTCACAATAAAAACATCTTGATGAAGGTATACCTTGTATTTAGCATCAGAATCTTTCATGGCTTGGTTATAAGCGGCAGCCATGCTCGGAGATTCCTCTATCGTTATCACATCTATTTCAAAGCCTTCAGGGATTTCCAAAGTGTAAATATATCTCAGTGATTCTTCAAGTAATAATTGATTATTTACACAGTAAATGAAACAAACTTTGTTATTGTTCATGTGGTTGTAGCTCCTTTTGAATCTCTGCAATAATACGGGTGACCTCTGGATCATAATTCTCTATCTGATTAAAATATTGCAAAGCCAGCTGGTTTTCTTTTAATTCCCGCAAAATGGAGCCTAAATTAAACAAAGTATCCTCGTGTTGCGGATTATACTGATGAGATTGTTCTAATAATGAAAGACATAATTCAAAATTCTTTAAGTTGTAAAAGGCCACAGCCAATATATTACATACAGCCTGTTTGTGGACGATGTCATTGTTGATTACAGTGAGCAGGTCTTCTTCGGATATTCTTCCATCATTGATGGCATTCAATATTTCCTGTACTGATTGATCAATATCAACTGAAAATTCGATTCTACGCACGATGTGTTTCAGGCCGTGGGTTTCTTCATATAATTCTTCATACATTGTTCGTATTTCATCATCCATGTCAGTTATCTTTTCCAGATATTCAATTGCCTTCCTCTTTTCGCCAAAAAGATTTAAAACAAATGCTAGATTATAGATTGTATCTGGGTTTTCATTGTCAATCTGATATGCTTCAGTTAAATAAGGAAGTACAATATCATATTTCTCTAATTCCAAATTCTTATTTGCCAGCAGATTTAAGAAATGGACAGCACTTTGCTTATCATCGAAAATACCGACAAGCTCCTCTATACTTGTTGAATTGAGAACGTGAAGATTAGCTTCAATTGCGTTCCCTTTTAGAGTGTCTTCCACCATTTCTTTAATCGCGATCTGGGTTTTGGCCGTCACTTTCACAAGGAACTGGGCTGTTCCCAAAAGAATTTGTGTATTGTGATCCCCATATTCTGAATAAACCTTAATCGCGGTTTTTGCATGTTCATCTAGCTCAGATTTTAACAAAGTGATATCAAAGGAAGCTTCTTCATCGCTGAACAAATCAAATACTTCTTGGTAAGAAAAGCAAGGGTAACCGTTGAACGGTTTACCTCCTGACAAAATATTTTTGAGATTTGGATAATAGCAAATGTTATTCAACTTCGTAATGTAGACACCATTATCTTTTAACTTTTTCTTAATAACTGGAATTAAGAATTCAGCGTCTCGGAACTTCTCCCAGTCAGACATCAGTATCACATCAAAAAAACTATCGGGATACTGACTTAAAACTTCTGTCAACTCACCCACACTTACTTCAGCAATGATTTTCGCTTCATTAGCTTCAAAAATAGATTTTTCAATACCATAAAGATTTGCTCTTTTATATAAATTTTTTATTTTTAGAAGCGTCCCACCGCTACGGCAGCCAACATGTAAAACATTTAACGGGATGTTCCTATCTGCTTTAATAGCTCCAACCAAGTCCAAGTCAATTAAATGCGAGGATGAATTTGTCCCCCATTTGTCCATAAACAGCTGTTCGTTCGTTGACAGTATAGACGAATAATTGTTAAGGTTCTCCTTCCAGGATACACTACCAAAATGGTGGATAAACGTATCGTGACATAATAAAAGGTTGTATCCGCCTTTTCTCAATCGAATAGAAATATCATCATCTTCAAAATTCCCTGGAGTAAACCTTTCATCTAGAAACCCTACTTCATCCAAAGCTTTTTTCTTTATTAATAGGCAGAAGCCAATTAATTTTAAGCGTTCTTCCCAAAGATCATGATTGCTGACATTAAAGTCCTTGGCGAAATTGTGCATTTCTTCTATTGTGGTATATGTGACTGGAATAGAAGTATAATAAGCTGCTGAATTGGTTAAAGGACCTACCGCACCGGTCTTTTCATCAGCGTATAAAGCACTCAGCAAATTTTCCAGCCAGTTCTCTGTTACAATCACATCATTATTAAGTAAAAGGATATTATCCCCGGTTGCAAGTTGTATGCCTTGATTACACCCTTTTGGGAATCCAACATTCTCTAAATTATATTGGACTATTAAGCTAGTTTGTTGCTTTAGCCACTTTACGGTTCCATCAGTTGACTCGTTATCAACCACAATAATTTCATATTCCTGGTTGGTGGTATATTTTCTAATGCTTTCTATACAGTGTTTTGTATATTCGAGTTGATTGTAGGTAAGTATAATTATACTTGTTTTCATGTCTACATCCTTTATGCCTTAGCCCATTCCACTATCGGGAAGGCGTCTGCTATTTCTCTTTTTATTGATAAAGCTGCTTCTTGATCATTTAGTTTATTATAGATTTCATATACCTTTTCATATATTCTATACTCGGGTCTGAGTTCCAAGGCACGGTTGTAAACAGAAAGGGCATCCTTATCCTGATTTTCCTGGACGCATACATCTCCTAGTAACTCCAGCCATTGAGGATTCTGTTTGTTTTGTTCATATTCTGCCACCAATAGATCCATTGCGATATGTGAATATCGATTCTCGATAAGCATATGGCAAAGTTTCATTTTTAACATTGCAGGACCGTTTTGAATTGTTGTTATGCACCGATTGAAAAGATCTTCTTCTTGTAGGATTAGAAGTTGTTCCGCAATAAAAACGATTATATTTGCAACCCGCTCTGATACATTGCCAAGTTCCTCGGGTTTACTTTGAAAAAAGCGTTTTAATTGCTTCCATTCTCTATTACTAATATTTAAATGTTTCTTGGCGGCTACGGCTAATTGTTCTGAATTGGATATGTATGCTAATAAAAAAAGGTCGTTGGACTCACTTTCATTAATATCACCCAATTTTCTAGCTATTTCCAATGCTTCTGAATAATGCCGGCTATATAATTTTGCTATCATAGAAACGGTCGGATCCAGTTGTAATTTGTATAAATCAATATATTGCTGGAGTAATGGGCTTTTGATAACTGTTAGAACAACGATTAAATGTTTAAGATCTTTCACATCTTCCACTGAAAATATGTTGCTAAGATGCTCTTGCATTGCTTTTAAAGGTATATGCGTTTTCGTCATCATTTCCAGATATAAGCGCAACGCAGGCATATGGTATTTGTTAACCTCAAGAGCTTTTAAAGCCATGTCAAATGCAAGTACATATTGGCCCTTTTCCACTGCTATAGCTCCCTTACGCACATAAGCTAAAAAACTTCCCACCCCTTCCAATGTTTGAAACAAATCAACTTCTCCTAAACGAATACAATTTTCATATGCCCGGATAGCATCATTTTTGAAAGCAAGCTCTTCAAAAATCCTACCTTTTAAAAAATAAAAATCTGTATGATTAGGAAAACTTTCAATTGCAGCATTGACCACATTTAAAGCTTCCTCGTGTCTTCCCAACCTGCTTATCGAGTCAATCATATTATAAAGTAAGCTTTGGATATATAAACGGTCTTTAGAAAGCTCAAAAGCTCTCTTATAATAATTCACTGCTTCTTCATCCTGATGATTCGCCCTATATTGGGTCCCTAAATTATATAAATTATATCCTGATGGATTTTTCGCCACCTCGTCGAGTAAGATTGCAATATTTCTGTTATGTTTCTCCTTCTCCTTAACTACTTCATCTTTATAACCATCATGATGGATAAGAACGTCACCAAACTCATGAGATAAACCAAGACTTTTATCTTCAACATTTAAATGTTCATGAATGCGTCCTTGATATTTTAACCCACGATTATTTTTAAATAACCGAACAGCTGGATGATAAATTGCTCCTCCACTGGATAGATGGTTTTTAATGCGTACTGTATAATGATCCTTTTCAGTAATCAATACCCTTTGTATATCTGCATCTTCATCCAAATATTCATCTGCATCAAGAACGAGGATATAATCGCTTGTAGCATGTTTGATGCTAATATTTCTTGCTGCAGCAAAATCATTCGTCCAATTATAATGAAAAATGTTGGCATCATAATGTTCAGCTATCTCAAGTGTTCTGTCGGAAGAACCTGTATCAACAAGTACGACTTCATTTACATGTTTTGCGGCACTGTTTAAGCAACGATCGAGAAAACGTTCTTCATCTTTTACTATTATACATAGAGAAATAGTTTGCATCTTATCACCCATCAACTTTTATTTCATACTCTTTTTATCGACAAAAAATGCATTATCTTAATCATAATAGCACCTTCTGCTATATAGATTTATTTTGGTAATAAAAAACCTCCGTTCATTGTTGAACGGAGGTTTCAGACTGTAGACAAAAGGCATCCGAATGGCCTCATTCGGATGCCTTTTGTTGCATTTTAAGCGGATAA
>NZ_PGVB01000005.1 GCF_002860205.1 Bacillus sp. T33-2 | reverse complement strand
GAGGAAGTTTATTACACTCAGCAATCATAGTAAAAACGGAGCAGCCATGATTAAGGCTGCTCCGTTTTTACGTTCACTCCCATTTATAAGGAGTTTCCTGGTAAACATAATAATTAAGCCAGTTCGAGAAAAACAAATGGGCATGTGAACGCCAGCGGTTCACCGGGCGCAACTCTGGATTGTTTTCTGGAAAATAGTATTCTGGTAAATGGATGTCCAGCCCCCTGTTCAAATCCCGTGCATACTCTTCAGAAAGGGTGGCTGTATCATATTCCAGATGGCCTGTCACCATGATCCGCCTTCCGTCAAGTGATGATATGATGAAAGGCCCGGCTTCCTCTGAAGACGATAATAGCTTCAATTGCTCATTGCCTTTGATCGCTTCTGCCGAAACATCCGTATACCTCGAATGCGGAGCGAAAAACTCATCGTCAAATCCCCTCAGCAGCTTTTCAGACCTGTCATGCACCCGATGGGCATATATGCCGGAACATTTTTTTGGAAGTTCAAATTTCCCAATCCCATAGTGATGGTATAATGCCGCCTGCGCGCCCCAGCAAATGTGGAGGGTCGAGGTCACGTTGCTGCTGGTCCATTCCAATATTTCGGTCAATTCATCCCAATAATCCACCTGTTCAAATGAGAGCAGTTCGACCGGCGCACCGGTAATGATCATTCCATCAAATTTCCGGTTCCTTATGTTTGAAAAAGTCGTATAAAACTGCTCCAAATGCAGCCTGCTTGCATTTTTTGCCTCATATGTGGCTGTCCTTAAAAAGGATATGTTCACCTGCAGCGGCGTATTGCCGAGGAGGCGTAGGAGCTGTGCCTCCGTTTTTTCCTTTTCCGGCATCAAATTAAAGATCAGGATATTTAAAGGCCGGATATCCTGGCGATTGGCACGGTCTTCGTCCATGACAAATATATTTTCTTCCTCAAGAATTTCACGGGCAGGTAGCAGCTTTGGAATTTTTATTGGCAAATGATCACCCCGCTTATGTAAATTTTTCAATATTTTTAATTATAATCCCGGTAACACGATGAAGCAATTAAGTGTTCGATAAAATTTTCAAAACACATAAACTTTTCCCACTAAGAACACTTGCGCGGTGGTACAATAAGGGAGGAAAACCAGTATTGACACCAGTGCAGGGGGAATAGGGATATGGACGTAAATACAAAAGTGAAATCGGATATCGAAATCGCCCGGGACAGCGCAATGCTGCCCATTACAGAAATCGCTCAACAGATCGGCCTCACCAACGATGAAATTGAGCTTTTCGGGAAGTACAAAGCAAAAATTTCAACAGAAGCGTTAACAAAGCTCAAAACAAAGGAAAGCGGAAAAGTGATCCTCGTGACCGCAATCAACCCGACAACTGCTGGAGAAGGGAAGTCGACGGTTACCGTAGGCCTTGCCGATGCATTGAACAAGATAGGAAAAAACGCAATGATTGCGATGCGTGAACCTTCTCTTGGCCCGACGATGGGCATGAAGGGCGGCGCGACTGGCGGGGGGTATGCCCAGGTACTGCCAATGGAGGATATCAATCTTCATTTCACTGGAGACCTGCATGCGATTACGACCGCGAACAACGCGCTTGCAGCTCTCATAGATAACCATATGCAACAGGGAAATGAACTCAGGATCGACCAGCGCCGCATTGTTTGGAAAAGAGCCCTCGACCTGAATGACCGTGCCCTGAGGAAAGTGGTCATCGGACTCGGCGGGCCATTGCAGGGTGTCCCGCGTGAGGACGGCTTTGACATTACCGTTGCTTCAGAAATCATGGCAGTGCTCTGTTTAGCTTCAGATCTGAATGATTTAAAGAGGCGGCTCGGCAATATGGTAGTGGCCTACAACTATGACAGGCTGCCCGTCACTGTGAGCGACCTTGGCGTTGAAGGTGCGTTGACACTTCTTTTAAAAGAAGCAGTGAAGCCGAATCTTGTCCAAACCATCGAGCACACTCCTGCACTTATACACGGCGGCCCATTCGCGAACATCGCCCATGGCTGCAACAGCGTGATTGCGACGACCGCAGCTTCAAAGCTGGCTGACTATGTCGTGACAGAAGCAGGATTTGGGGCTGACCTTGGTGCTGAAAAATTCCTTAACATCAAAGCGAGAAGTGCCGGTTTTAAGCCGGAAGCTGTCGTAATCGTCGCGACGATCCGTGCTTTAAAGATGCACGGCGGCATGAAGAAAACGGAACTTGCGACCGAGGACCTTAATGCGCTCAAGGCAGGGTTCACAAACCTGAAAAGGCATGTGGAGACGATTGAAAGCTTCGGTCTGCCATATGTGGTTGCCGTCAACCGCTTCCTTACTGATACACCTGCTGAAACGAATGCATTGCTGGATTTGTGCAAAGCCGAAGGAATTCCAGCGGCGTTGACAGAAGTGTGGGAAAAAGGCGGCGCTGGCGGAACGGAACTGGCGGAACAGCTTCTCAAGGTGCTGGATGAAAAGGAATCGAATTTTGCTCCGTTATATGATTTGTCGGACGCTCTTGAAGAAAAAATCGAAACGATTGCAAAAATGGTTTATGGGGCTGATGGTGTTGATTTTTCACCGAAGGCCAAAAAACAGCTGGCCGAGTTTGAAGAAAATGGCTGGGGTGTGCTTCCTGTCTGCATGGCAAAAACTCAATACTCCTTGTCGGATGATCCGTCAAAAATCGGCAGGCCGACAGGATTTACCATTACGGTGAGGGAATTGAAGCCTTCTATCGGAGCCGGGTTCATTGTCGCACTCACTGGAGAAGTGATGACCATGCCGGGTCTACCAAAAATGCCGGCCGCATTAAAGATGGATGTAGATGAGCATGGCAACGCTGTCGGCCTGTTTTGATCTCAAAAAGGCAGGTGGAATCCTGTGTTTGACCCTACAGCCTTTGAAAATATGAAAGTTGTCGTTGAGGGTGCAGTTTACGACCGTGATTTAAGCGGGGAAATTGTCGTCACCGGCCGAAACGACTGGATTAATACAGCAACGATGTCGAGAAGGTATGAGATTTATTTTGCTCTCCCGAATTCCAGCCTGACCGCGTGCCTCAAGCTGGATGCGGGCCTTCTGAATCTCGCGGCGGAGCTTATGGCCCCGAAGGTTTCAGGCGATGATGCCGGCTGCACGGTCACCATCCGTTTTTTTATGGAACATCAAAATAAACAATATGTGTACGATCAAATCCAACAAACGTTGGAAAAAATTTGGGGCTCTGAACGAAATATTGAACAAACCGTGAAGATCAATCCTCTTTCGGAAACGGAACTTGTACATAATGAGGCAGTGCTTCCGTTTAACCGGCTGATCGTTGAGGAACAGATAGATGACCTGGCAGAAATGGTTGGGTACATGATCATATCCCTCAACAGTCTGCAAAAAGTGGTACATTAGAGTATTTAAGGGAGAGGTGACTTGAAAGGATGGGCGTTTACAGCTTTGAAGCGAAGAAAATTGATGGGGCAAATGTCCAGCTTGATGAATTTGAAGGCAAGGTTCTGCTGGTCGTCAATACAGCCAGCAAATGCGGCTTTACGCCACAATATAAAGAGTTGCAGGACATGTACGATACGTATAACGACAGAGGGCTGGAAATCCTTGGTTTTCCATGCAACCAGTTCGGCAGCCAGGAACCCGGAACAGAAGAGGAAATTCAGGGGTTCTGTGAACTGAATTACGGTGTGTCATTTCCAATGTTCGCCAAAGTCGATGTGAACGGTGAGCATGCCCACCCGCTTTTTCAATACCTGGCAGAACAGGCGCCGGGCTTGATGGGCACGAAAGCTATCAAGTGGAACTTTACAAAGTTCCTTGTCGACCGAAACGGCAAAGTGGTGAGCCGCTATGCGCCGGCCACTAAACCCGGGGAGTTGATACCTGATATTGAAAAGCTGCTATAGTGATGGTCCTGCCTTTGCCGGCAGGTTTTTTCTTGTTGTTATTAAGAAAATTAGGAATTATGATACAATTATTTTATACGTATCGAAGGGGGCGCCATATTGAAAAAAATTGCATGGGTAACAGACAGTACAGCCTTTTTGGATGAAGAGCTGAAAAACAATCCCGATGTTTATCAGCTTCCGATGACCATTGTCCTTGATGGCAAGGAATATCTGGACGGGATTGATTTGTCGGCAAGGGAGCTATATGAAAAACTAAAAACGCTGAAATCTCCGCCAAAGACCTCACAGCCAGCCGTGGGGGCCTTTAAGGATTTATATGAAAAACTGGAGAAGGAGTATGATGAGGTCATTTCATTGCTTGTATCCTCTAAGCTGAGCGGTACTGTCCAATCAAGCGAGCAGGCGGCACAGCTAGTTGGGATCCCCGTTTCTACTATTGATTCAAAAACACTCACTTATATGCTGACTGCGCTGATTAAAAAAGGGATGGCGTGGATTGATGAAGGCTTGTCCGTTGAACAAGTAAAGGAAAAACTAAAAAAAGTCAGTCAATCCGGCGAGACATATGTCCTGATTGGCAGCCTGGAGCAGCTCCACCGCAGCGGCCGGATGTCGGGTGTCCAATTTTTCCTAGGAAGCATGCTGAATGTGAAACCGATCATCACTCTCCAAAACGGTGAACTAAGTACGAAAGCAAAGGCTAGAAGCGATAATAAGGCAAAAGAAAAGATCTTTGATTTAGTGGCAGCCGGGTATGACAGGGCTAAATTTAAAGAAGCATTCATCCTCTACGGGCTGCACGAACAAGTAGCTGATGAATGGAAATCAGAACTTAAACAAAAGTTTCCGCAAATCCATTTTTCCACCTACCCGCTCGCGGCTGTAATCGGAGTGCACGCCGGGGAGCATACAATTGGGGTAAGCTGGTTTAATGAACAAGGATAAAGCGCATTCGGCGCTTTTTTTGTGCTGCTATACCATTTAAAACATATCATTCAGCTTTGCAGCAGGTTCATGGTAAAATAAACACGGCAGGTATTGGGGGTTACGATTTGAACGAGATGATTGCAAAGACGGAAGCTTTCGTGCGTGATGTGCTAGGGAATGATTCCTCCGGGCATGACTGGCACCATATTGACAGAGTCAGAAAAAATGCTTTGCACATTTTGGCGCGTGAACAGGAGGGTGACCCGTTCATTATAGAAATGGCGGCGCTCCTGCATGATATTCCAGATGAAAAGTTAAATGCGACCGAAGAGGCAGGCTGGCGTAAGCTTGATGCCTTTTTGAATTCCGTTCGCCTGGAAAATAAAGCCGTCCAGCATATAAGGGACGTAATCGAGTCTGTTTCATTCAAAGGCGGCCGAAAGATCGAACTGGCCACCATCGAGGCGAAAATTGTCCAGGACGCCGACCGGCTTGACGCAATTGGCGCCATCGGCATTGCGCGGGCCTTTGCATTCGGCGGCAAAAAAGGGCGTCCCATGTATGAGCCGGGTTTTACTGTCAGGACAGATATGACAGTGGAAGAGTATAGAAACGGGACAAATTCAACTGTCCAGCACTTTTATGAAAAACTTCTCCTTTTGAAGGATTTGATGAATACACAGTCGGCAAAACAGATTGCTGAAGCAAGGCACAGCTTCATGGAAAGCTTCCTTGACCAATTTTACAGTGAATGGAATGGTCATTCTTGAAAATGATAACGATTGATGATTTGACAAAAACATACGGCGAAAAACAGCTGTTTAACAATATATCCTTTACAATCGAGGAACGTGAGCGGGTTGGCCTGATCGGCGTGAACGGAACCGGGAAAAGCTCACTGTTGAAGATTGTCGCGGGCATTGACCAGGCTGACTCCGGCAGTGTTGCATACGGCAAAGACTATCAAATTTCCTATCTTTCGCAGCAGCCGGAACTGGAGCCTGGACTGACAGTGCTTGAGCAGGTTTTCCAGGGTGATGCCCCGGTGCTGACGCTTATGAGACAGTATGAACAGGCATTAATAGATTTAAATGACAATCCCGAAAACCAGGATGTCCAAGAAAGGCTTTATACACTCCAGCAAAAAATGGACAGCCTTGACGCTTGGGACGCAAGCACTGCAGCGAAGACAATTTTAATGAAACTAGGGATAAATGATTTTTCAAAGAATATCGGGGAATTGTCCGGGGGCCAGAAGAAACGGGTCGCGCTTTCGCAAGTGTTGATCGAGGCACCTGACTTGCTGATCCTTGATGAGCCGACAAACCATCTTGATTATGAGACGGTGAAATGGCTCGAAGATTATCTTGGCAGGTATTCCGGCTCCTTGCTGCTCGTCACCCATGACCGGTATTTCCTTGACCGGGTCACGAACCGGATTTTTGAGCTGGACGGAGGCTCCTTGTACAGCTACAAAGGGAATTATGCAAGCTTCCTTGAATCAAAAGCGATCAGGGAAGAAAATGAGGCCGCAACGCTTGAAAAGCAGAAAAACCTCTTCCGTTCTGAGCTTGAATGGATACGAAGAGGCGCGAAGGCAAGGTCGACGAAGCAAAAAGCGAGGATCCAGCGGTTTGAAAAGCTGGAGGACCAACTTTCGTCAGCAAGGCAGCAGGATAAGCTTGATATGGCTTTGAGCGGCAGCCGCCTCGGCAAGCAAGTTTTTGAGCTGAAGGATGTGTCAAAGTCGTACAGCGACAGAGTCATCCTGGACCATTTTGATCTGTTGGTCAAGCCGGGTGACAGGCTTGGGATCATTGGCAGGAATGGAACAGGCAAATCAACGCTGCTAAATATACTTGCTGGCCGGATTCCGCTCGATTCTGGGAAACGAATTACGGGACAGACAGTGAAAATAGCTTATTACACCCAGGAAAATGAAGACATGGATGAAAACAAGCGAATGATTGAGTGCCTGAAGGAGACGGCGCAGGTCGTCCATACGTCAGACGGGAAAACGATCTCAGCCTCCCAGCTGCTTGAAAGGTTCCTGTTTCCTATGAATACCCATGGAACTCTGATCAGGAAGCTGTCCGGCGGCGAAAAGCGGCGCCTGTACTTGCTGAAATTACTGATGTCAGAGCCAAATGTTCTTTTGCTTGATGAGCCGACAAATGACCTTGATACCCAGACGCTGACCGTTTTGGAGGATTATCTCGCAGATTTTCCGGGTGTCGTGATCACAGTTTCCCATGACCGTTATTTTCTCGATAAAGTTGTGGACCAGCTGCTCGTCCTTGAAGGCCGGGGAAAAACAGAGCTGTATTTTGGGAATTATACAGACTATCTTGAAAAACAGACTGAAAAGGAAGTATCAGGCCCGGTACAAAAGCAAGAGAGCACGAGAGTGGATAAGCCAAAGAAAAAACGAATGTCGTACCACGAGCAAAAAGAGTGGGAACAGATTGATGAGTTGATCGCAGGCACCGAAAAACGCCTTGAAGCGGTGAAAGCAGAAATGGCCAACACAGGCTCCGATTTTGAAAAAGCCGCCTTTCTTATGAAGGAAGAGGAGAGCCTGAATGAGCAGCTGGAAAATCTGATCGAGAGATGGAGTTATCTTTCCGAGATTGCCGAAGGCTAAGTTGGTCATTAGCCGCCACATTGCTAAAAAGCAGGAAAAATGGATCAAGTATGTTAAAATTAGCATTATCGAAACAGTGAAAAGTTGGTGTGAACAATGAAGATTAAATCGATTGAACCTACCCCGAGTCCGAATACGATGAAAATCAATCTTGACGAAGAACTTCCGATGGGGAAGAGCAACAATTATAAAAAAGGTTCTGCAGAAGGTGCACCGGAGGTAATCCGGAAAATCCTTGACGTCAGCGGTGTAAAAGGAGTCTACCATGTGGCGGATTTTCTTGCGGTAGAGCGAAATGCCAAATTTGACTGGAAAGACATCCTGCCAGGGGTCAGGGAGGCCTTTGGTGAAGATGCGAACCAGGCGGACCGCGGCACAGGCCAATTGAATGACCATTTCGGCGAAATCCGTGTACTGGTACAGATGTTCAAAGGAATCCCAATGCAGGTAAAGCTCTCGGACGGTACTGAAGAGAGACGTTTCGGGTTACCCCAGAGGTTTGTCCAGGCAGTGGAAAACGCTCGGGCGGAAGAAGACAATGTGGTGATGCAGAGAAAGTGGAAAGAGCATGGTGTCCGGTATGGGGATTTCGAACAGGCAGGACAGGAAATCGTCGAAGAGCTGATGGCTGCGTATCCTGAAGACAGGTTGAATGCCCTTGTTTTGCAAGCTAAGTCTCCTGACGAAGCGGGGCAATCACGGCCTGCCCTAAACTGGAGAAAAGTGACACTTTCAGATCTGGAGGATCCGGATTGGCGTTCACGTTACCAGGCCTTGGAGCAAATGGACGATCCATCTGTGGATGACCTCCCTGTCCTGGAAAAGGCGCTGCATGATGAAAAAGCATCCATAAGAAGGCTTGCGACAGTCTATTTAGGAATGATTGAGGATACTAAAGTCCTGCCCCTTCTATATAAAGCACTAAAGGATAAAACAGTCTCCGTTCGCCGGACAGCCGGAGACTGCCTGTCAGATCTTGGTTTTGCTGAGGCGATGGATGAGATGATGGAAGCCCTAAAAGACAGCAGCAAGCTTGTCAGGTGGCGTGCGGCAATGTTTTTATATGAAGTCGGCGATGAACGCGCACTTCCAGCCTTGAAAGCCGCCGAAGACGATCCCGAATTTGAAGTGAGCATGCAAATCAAGATTGCGATCGAGCGGATCGAGCAAGGAGAAGAAGCAAAAGGATCAGTTTGGAAACAGATGACAGATGCCAGAAAACAGTGAATCTGCAAGCTCTTTAACTTTGGTTAAAGGGCTTTTTCTTTTATTTATATAAAGTTAATTACAACATTCATCCGTAAATGATCCGAATTTTCAATAGAGGGTTAATTCAGTTAAATTAGAAAAATATTACGATAATTAATTTTGTGAAAATTGTTGCAAATTCTATTAAAAAGGACTATATTTTAAAGAAACTATTTTGGGAGGCATTTAGAATGGCAAGAGATTTACGGATTCGCAGCCATGTGTTCAGTGATGATGCAACACGCGCACCAAACAGGGCGATGCTGCGCGCAGTAGGCTTTACAAACGAGGATTTTCAAAAACCGATGATTGGGATTGCCAGCACCTGGAGTGAGGTGACCCCTTGCAACATACATATTAACGACCTGGCATTCCGGGCAAAAGACGGAGCGAGGGAAGCCGGCGGCGCTCCGCTCGTTTTTAATACAATTACCGTATCAGACGGTATCTCAATGGGAACTGAAGGAATGCGCTACTCCTTGCCGAGCCGGGATTTAATCGCTGATTCGATTGAGACTGTCGTCGGCGGCGAAAGCCTTGACGGGTTTGTGGCGATCGGCGGCTGTGACAAGAACATGCCAGGATGCATGATGGCGATTGCCAGGATGAACCTGCCCGCTGTCTTTGTGTACGGGGGGACAATCAAGCCAGGGAAGCTGAATGGAAAAGATATTGATATTGTGTCAGCTTTTGAGGGAGTAGGCCAATATAATAAAGGGTCCATAGATGCCGCAGAACTGAACAGGATT
Organism: Bacillus sp. T33-2; assembly: GCF_002860205.1. GTDB lineage: Bacteria > Bacillota > Bacilli > Bacillales > Cytobacillaceae > T33-2. Next base: position 201,758 of record NZ_PGVB01000005.1, on the reverse strand, counting down.
GAATGCCATGCCTGTCCAGGTGCGGGATCGTGCGGCGGCATGTACACCGCCAACACGATGGCAAGTGCGATTGAGGCGCTCGGCATGAGCCTGCCGGGAAGCTCCTCTAATCCAGCGGAAACACCGGAAAAAAGTGATGACTGCTATGCAGCCGGACAAGCTGTTTATAAACTGCTCGAACAAGACATCCGCCCCCGTGACATTTTGACGAAGGCAGCATTTGAAAATGCGATCACCGTCGTAATGGCACTCGGCGGTTCCACAAATGCGGTGCTTCATTTAATGGCGATTGCCCATACATCTGAGGTTGATTTATCACTCGACGATTTCAACCGCATTCAGAAAAAGGTTCCGCATATTGCCGATTTAAAACCGAGCGGCAAATTCGTGATGCAGGACTTGCATGAAGCCGGCGGTGTCCAGGCAGTCATGAAGCTTCTGTTGAAACATGGCCTCCTTAATGGGGATTGCCTCACGGTCACTGGCAAGACGCTTGCTGAAAACCTTGCAGAAAGCGAGGACCTGAAGCCAGGGCAGCAAGTCATCACTCCAGTGGAAAGTCCGCTCCGTGAAAGTGGGCCACTTGTCGTGCTTAAAGGGAATCTTGCCCCTTCAGGTGCTGTCGCCAAAGTATCAGGCCTGAAGGTAAAAAGGATGACCGGACCGGCGAAAGTGTTTGATGATGAAAAATCGGCAACCAACGCCATCCTCAGGGGAGAGATTATCGCGGGCGATGTCCTTGTCATCCGCTATGAGGGTCCGATGGGAGGCCCGGGCATGCCTGAAATGCTCTCCATTTCTGGGATACTCGTTGGCAAAGGGCTTGGGGAAAGTGTTGCCCTCCTGACCGATGGCCGTTTTTCCGGCGGGACACATGGGCTTGTTGTCGGTCACATCGCCCCTGAGGCCCAGGCAGGCGGGCCAATCGCGTTCATTCAAAACGGGGATATGGTTACGGTCGACACCGAGGAGCAAGTCCTGTCAGTCGAGGTCAGCGAGCAAGAGCTGGCTGAACGGAAACGCTCCTGGAACCCTCCGAAACTGCCAGCAAGGGGTGCGTTGGCCAAGTATGCCCGCCAGGTTTCATGCGCATCAAAAGGTGCGGTTACAGACCTGTTTGAAGAAACTGTAAAAAATGATCCTGTAAATGTTTAACATAAACTGTTGCCGTCTTTATTGCATTGCCGCTGAAAAATATAGTATGCTAACACTGCAATAAGTGATGGGAGGGACATATTTATGTCAATGGCATATGAAGAATATATGAGGCAAATGGTAAAACCAATGCGCGAGGAACTCGTGCGTGCGGGTTTCGAAGAATTGACCACTGCTGAAGAAGTAGAAAATTTTATGGGTAAAGCTGATGGAACTACACTAGTCGTCGTCAATTCTGTATGCGGCTGTGCAGCGGGCCTTGCGCGTCCTGCGGCAACCCAGGCAGTATTGAATACTGAAAAAAAACCGGATCATCTTGTAACAGTGTTTGCCGGCCAGGACAAAGAGGCAACTGCTAAAATGCGCGAATACTTCGAAGGCATCGAACCATCTTCACCATCAATGGCATTGTTGAAAGGGAAAGAAGTTGTGCATTTCATCCCGAGGCATGACATTGAAGGAATGCCGATGGAATCAGTCATGGAAAATCTGTTATCCGCCCTTGAGGCCAATTGCTAAAAAAGGATGTCTCCGGACATCCTTTTTTTTCGTAGTTGTACATTGAATGATAGGATTTGGTGAAAACCATGTTTGTCACAACAGCAGGAAGAACAACTGAAGCCATGATTGCCATGGCAAAGCAAGTCGCGAAGGATCTGGGAATCAAATACATACCGAGAAAAAAGCGTTCGATTTCGTTGTTGCAGGAGATTGAAAAGGATGGCTGCATTGTAGCCGGCAAGGAACGGCTGGAGCTATATCCTTTGGGCGAGAAAGAGCCATTCTTTTTTCACCCTAACTCCGCAATGTTCCGGATTAAGCGGCTGTTAAAGGGGGAGCACGATCCGTTCATTGATGCAGCACGGCTTCAGCATGGGATGAGTGTTATTGATTGTACACTTGGACTGGCTTCAGACAGCATTGTTGCGAGTTTTGCTGTCGGACTGGAAGGAAGGGTTACTGGTCTCGAAGTGAATCCTTTTCTGGCATATGTCGTTAAACAGGGGCTCTCAAATTGGGATTCCGGCCTCACAGAAATGAATGAGGCCATGACGAAAATATCTGTACATAATATTTTTGCATTAGATTTTTTAAAAACCCAGAAGGGTGACAGTGCTGATTGCGTGTACTTGGATCCAATGTTTGAGGAGGCAATCCTTGAATCAGACGGGATAAGGGGATTAAGCCGGATATCTTATTTTGGGGGCATTTCTGAAGAATTGATCAGGGAAGCGGTGAGGGTGGCAAAAAAACGGGTCATCCTGAAAGACCATTTTCGCAGCACGCGGTTTACGCAGTTTGGGTTTGTGGTGCAATTAAGAAAATCCGCAAAATTTCATTACGGCGTATTGGAGAAACACTAAAGAGGGCTGTGGCGCCCTCTTTTATGTACATCATCAATCCGCTATTGCAAGATAAACGAAGTATCCCATCAACAACAAACTGAGAATCGCGATCACTGTGGACCATTCCATTTACTTCTCCTCCTTTTTCCCCTTGTTTACGATTAATATGCTATCGCGTCAATTGTATTCTTAATCATATATTTTAACCTTTTTTAAAAATCTTGAAACCCTTTTCCCCTTTTTTTCGTAAAAACAAGTATAATATTTTAAAAGAATAGTGCGGTGAATCAGAAAAGGCTTGATAGATTTGTTTAAGCCTACTGCAGAAAGGAGAAAAAGAATGCCTATTTGGTTGCGGAAATCACTCGTTGTAATTATTTCCATCGCAACTCTTGGGATCGTAACCCCGGCACAGGCGACAGATTTATTTACACAGTGGCAGGAAAAGAACAATAAACCAGACACATTCAATTCGCTTGAATATGAGCCGGCCGGGCAGCAGCTTGATGAGGAAGAGCCCAGGAAAAAATTTGTAGAAAGAGCGATGAAAGACGCTGAAGATCTGTCATTTGAGAAATTTGGATCGAAAATCGGCCCCGTGATTGAAAATGAATTTCGCCAGGTGATCCTTCCCGGGATCGAAACGGCAATACAGTCAGTTGTCCTGCAGCATCCCGAAGACAGCCTGGATCACCTGATCATTTCTGAATCTCCTGGAGGCGGTACTTCCGAAAAAATATTCAATATTTCCGGTGCAGACGGCAAGGATCTCATCCGATTCCATGTACGCAGGGACCAGCCGCCGCAGCAAGGGTACTGGTTCAATTTTCATTATCACACACATCATGACGGATTCCAGGAACATTTTAAACTAGGGACGATCTTTTGGGCCAAAAATACACCGCCCCAATGGAAAAGCTAAACAATTGAATTAACTGGTGATCTATGAAAAAATATTACTATGCTGTTTGAAACCTTTTTAAAATGATATCGTAAAAAGTAAAGAAGTATTTGAGGGAGGCAGATATAATGGCAATCAGTTTAGCAAAAGGCCAGAAGGTTGATTTAACAAAAACCAATCCAGGGCTGACAAAAGTAGTCGTAGGTCTCGGATGGGATGTTAATAAATATGATGGCGGGAACGACTTTGACCTTGATTCATCCGTGTTTCTGCTGGGTGACAATGGCAAGGTGACATCTGAAAGCGACTTTGTTTTTTATAACAATACGACAGGTGGAAATGGCTCAGTTGTACATACCGGAGACAACCGCACCGGGGATGGTGAAGGCGATGATGAAGGCGTCAGTGTTGATCTGGCTTCCGTACCTGCAAATGTCCAGCGGATTACTTTTACAATTACCATCCATGACGGTGAAGCACGCCGACAGAACTTTGGCCAGGTTTCCAATGCCTATGCCAGGATTTACAATCCAAACACCAACGAAGAATTGATCCGTTACGATCTCGGTGAAGATTTTTCGATTGAGACAGCAATTGTAGTAGGTGAGTTGTACCGCCACAATAGTGAGTGGAAATTCAGTGCGATTGGCAGCGGCTATCAGGGCGGACTGGCAGCATTGGCAAAAGATTTTGGTTTGCAAGTTTGATAAAATCATAGATAATGATTTAAGACCCGGTTCTTTCCGGGTCTTAAATACGAACAAAACGAATGTTAATTGGGAGGAACTTCTAGAATGCCAGATATTTTACAAGGTATAATTGATACTTACGCACTATTTTTTGATTTGGACATGTGGGCCAGAGTGTTGACTGACCCGGTCAGCTGGGGTTTGATTGGTACGCTTGTTATCCTTGAGGGGCTTTTATCAGCGGACAACGCGCTTGTTCTGGCTGTCATGGTAAAGCATCTTCCTGAAAAGCAGCGCAAGAAAGCCCTCTTTTACGGTTTGCTGGGTGCTTATGTATTCCGTTTCATTGCGATCGGAATCGGCGTTTATTTAATTGAACTATGGTGGGTAAAAGTAATTGGTGCAGGTTATTTGGCTTGGTTATCCATCAAGTATTTCATGGATAAGAGGAAAGGTGAGGATCCGGACATCGATGAGGTTGAGGGAGTCAACCAGGGCGGGTTATTGATCCGTCTGTTCGGTACGTTCTGGGGTACTGTTGCCGCGGTAGAACTGATGGATATTGCCTTCTCTGTCGACAGTGTTCTTGCCGCGTTTGGCGTGAGCGAGGAAGTATGGGTGCTGTTAATGGGCGGTATCCTTGGCGTATTGATGATGCGTGGGGTTGCTGGGGTGTTCCTGAAATTGATTGACCGTGTCCCGGAGCTTGAAACAACTGCGTATGTGTTAATTTTGATTATTGCCGCCAAGATGTTTGCCGGTGTGTTTGGATTCCATATTGATCACATTTATTTCTTCCTTCTTCTGCTTGTGACTTTTGCTGCGACGTTTGTGGTCCATTACGTCAAGAAAAAGAATGAAGCTTCTTCTGAAAAGGATGTACAGCAATAAAGAACAGTGCATCCGGCCCAGTGAATGGTGCCGGTATGCATGAATCAAAAAAGGGAACTGGCGGATGTCCGGCTCCCTTTTTTTGTACACTTCACTGAGGTGAAGGACTTTATTCTTTTACTCGCATAACGGAGGAATGATCATGAAAATCAGCCAAACAGACAATTATGAAACCATCGCAAAAATGAATGAGCATGTGCAGGAAATACATACATCACTTTATCCAAAGTATTTTAAGGAGTACAATTATCCAGCCGTAGCAGAATTTTTCAAAGGCATTGTAGGGAAACCACAATATATCTTCCTACTATTAGAAGAAGACGAGCCAATTGGATATGCATGGATCGAGAAAAAAGCCTATCCTGAGAATGCGTTCAAAAAACAATGCCTGTCTGTTTATGTGCATCAAATAAGCATCATTGAGTCTTATAAGCATAAAGGATATGGATCTACGCTGATGGACGAGATTGAACATATTGCCCGTGAAATTGGCGCTGAAACATTAGAACTGGATTATTGGGTTGATAATGCAGCAGCCAGGGATTTTTACAAAAAGAAAGGATTTACGCTTGCGCGTGAATTTGTCGAAAAGGAAATATGACACTGGCCGTTATTGTTTAAATCCTGACCCGCTTTTCAGCCATTTCCTGAGCAGCAGGTATAGGCTCGCTCCGGATAAATATACAATGGAAAAAATGACAGCAAACAGAAAGTAACCGGAACCGGCCGGATAGGTCAACAGCGCAAATAAAAGTGCATAGAAAAATAAATCGACCATGATAAATTTTTCAGAGGCCATCGCATTCTGGACGTCGTGGAGTTCTTTCCTCAAGTCGTCGAATGACCCTCTTCTATACAGGAACCGCATCTTATATTTCACCTTCTCGGTCTTGGTACTCAACTATATGCTGGGACATGCCAGAAGGTGAAACCTGCCGCAAAATGAAGGCAACGAAACTTTTTGTAGATTCGTGCGTAAACCAATTGATATAAGGCAAAATTAGGTTTTTGTATGATATGATAGTTATATTAGCACAAATTCTAACACTATTTTTCGCTCTTAGAGGAAGGGATTCCATTGTATCTATCTCACAATCAACTGGAACTTCATATACTCCCGCTGTCCTATGAAAACTGGTTTGCGATGTTAGAGAAACCGAATAGTGAGAGGCCGTTTTTTCAGGCCGAAGGAGCACAGCTGCATACTGGACAAGTGTTGGCCAGATTTTGCGGGATTCCTTTAGATGAGGATGAATACTATAACCATTTGTTTGACCTTGTTCATGCAGAGGAGAATGGTCTGTCCCTTATCAGCCAGGACAGTCTGGATAAATCAATTGCGAACCAGCAATTCCAGTCTATTCAAAGGCTCCTTGATTTCAACCGGGAACAGTCTTTGTCAATCAACCGTTTTGCTGCTTTCCTTGACGGGGAGCGCCTCCTGGTTGATTCACAGCACCCGTTGCTTCACAGGAAGATCAGGGAAGCAATTACTGATACCATTTTGCTATTCGTCAGTAAAGAAGCTGATGGCATGAAAAGCCCTGAATTCCGCCGCGTACTCGTAGATTTGATAAAGTGGTCGTTCAACCATTTACAGGAGCCCATTCGAAACGCGGATCCATCCATTGCAATGCCGAAATGGCTATGGTATGGGGACTTTAACAAGAGCCAGCAGTATTTTGTGTATTTCCTGATGAAGCTTGGCTGTGATATTGTCGCGTTCCACCCGGATGGGGATGATATTTTCGCACTGGTGGACCCCGAAAAGTCGATGACCTTTGTCCACAACTACCCAGAACAAAAAGAACCGGAACCCTTTCCGGTTGAAAAACGGAAACGGAAAGCGACAATTGCCTACAGGGCATCGAGGGAAATAGAGACAATACTGAACCATGAGGGCTCAGGTTTATACAAACCATGGCAATTGAGGGATTACACCCCGACTGCGGTCACGTTGAAGACTACATATGACGAACTGTTTATCATTGCGAAGGAAAAAGCGATGTTCCGTCCTGATTTTACAGTGAAAAACGGGGAAGTGAAAATACCATCTTTATTCTCGAAAATCCAGGGCGTCAGCAGAAACCGGAAGGAATACTGGGACCGTTTGCATTCTACCGTTGATTTAGACAATTCACTTCTTATAAATCAATTTCCATTTACAGCAGGAGTGAATAGTGATTTCCGCTTCCATTACCAGAATGCTATTGGCCTTGACGGGCTGCCAGATCCAGGAAAAATGATGCGGGCCCATTATTGGCGCTATACACATTTGCCTGCCGGCCTGCAAAAAGGTATTGCACATGCCATAAGGAGTACATGTGCTCATCCTGGATTAAAGACTGTCCACAATGAAACCTGGGAGCAAGTAAAAATCTATTTATTCACCCATGGAATGCAGATTCCCGAAAAATTTCTGCAAATGCTCCAAAAATTCGATTACTCCCAGGATGTGCCCAAATTCATTTTTTACAACAACGAATTAAACGGGACGATGAGGAGGTCAGATGCGGCCCTTCTCCTTCTGCTGAATCAGTTTGGAGCTGACATCCTCCTGTATAACCCGCAAGGCAGAAATGATATCGAGAACTTCATCGAAGAGAGCTTTTTTGATGTGCACTGGCTCGACGATATCGTATTTGACCAGGAGTATAAGGAGCCATCCGTTCTGAAACACGCGTTGTTCCGAAGATTTCTAAAAAATATAAGGGGAGATTAGATTGATAAACCAAACAAACTCTGATGTCAGCCTCATGAAGGCGAATACGGAAGACAAGCTGTCTGAAGAAAAAGTCTCCGACATTAAGCTTGCCCTCCGGAATGAAACGGAAGTCCAAAACTTGGCACGGAGCATAGATGAGCGTGACCAGATCCAGATTCTCGAATTCGGTAAAGAGCCTGCAGTTGAGATTTCCCGCTTTTCTGACCAAATTTTAAGCAATATGCGGACAACAAAGGTTGAGGATTCCGGGGAATTGCTTAAGCAGCTCGGCAAAATCATGGATAAATTTGATAAAAAAGATTTTGAAAAAGCTTCTGGCGGTTTATTCGGCAAGCTTTTCAAACGAGGGGAAAAGCTGGTAGGAAAATTATTCGGCAAGTACCAGACGATGGGAGCGGAAATCGATAAGGTCTATATTGAAATTTCAAAATACCAGAGTGAGATGGTCGATTCTACCACCATGCTTGAACGGATGTATGAACAAAACTACCAGTATTATATGACTCTTGAAAAGTATATCGTTGCAGGGGAGATGAAGGTAAGTGAGCTGAAGGCAAAGGCGCTTCCCCAGCTCGAAGCGAAGGCTGCCGCTGGAGACCAAATGGCGTCCATGCAGCTCGATTCACTGAGGAATGCGGTTGAACTCCTTGAACAGCGCATTTATGACCTGGAAATGGCTAAAATGGTTGCCCTTCAAACCGCACCCCAAATCAGGCTTCTCCAGCGGGGCAATACGAAACTGATCGGGAAAATCAATTCGGCTTTTGTTACGACGATCCCGATTTTTAAAAATGGTTTAATCCAGGCAGTCGCTGCAAAAAGGCAAAAGCTTGTAGCTGATTCCATGAGTGAGCTCGACCGCCGCACAAATGAAATGCTGCTCCGCAACGCCCAGAATATTTCGCGGCAAAGCACTGACATTGCAAGCCTGGCGGGAAGCCCGGGCATTAAAATCGAAACGATTGAGGAAAGCTGGAATATCATCATGAAGGGCATGCAGGAAACAAAAGCGATAGAAGAAGAAAATAAACGCCTGCGCGAAGAAGGCACAAAGCGATTAGTCCAGCTCCAGGATAACTTTAAAAAAATGAAGCAGTAAATATAAATCCTGCTCATTTTAATATATAGTTTCTTTTTACCGGGCACTGTCTGGCAGATCCGCAGGCACATCCGGTCCAAATAAACATAACGGGTCTATTATTCTATAAAAATTTAGAGGTGAGAAAATTGGCAATTAATTTACAAAAAGGCCAGCGAGTGGATTTGACGAAAGGAAACCCGGGACTATCTAAAATAATGGTAGGCTTGGGATGGGATCCTGTTCAAAGCAAGGGAGGCGGCGGTCTGCTTGGGTCGCTGTTCGGCGGCGGCGGTGGAGCAAACATCGACTGTGACGCGTCTGTCATCATGCTAGGCGAGAACGACCGGCTGCAAGGCAACCAGGATGTTATTTATTTTGGGAATTTAAGAAGCAAAGACGGAAGCGTATCCCACTCCGGAGATAACCTGACAGGGGACGGGGACGGGGATGACGAGCAGGTTTTTGTCGAATTGAACCGGGTTCCTTCCAATATCCAAAAGCTTGTATTTGTTGTAAACATATATGACTGTGTAAAACGCAGGCAGCATTTTGGCATGATCCAGAACGCTTTTATCCGGGTGGTTAATCCTGCCAACAACCAGGAATTGATCCACTATAACCTGACAGATGATTACAGTGGAAAAACAAGCCTGATCGTAGGTGAAATCTACCGCCACGGAAATGAGTGGAAATTTGCGGCCGTCGGGACTGGGACATCGGCAGCAGGGCTTCAAGATGTTGTCAAGTCTTATACTTAATTTGCAAAAATACTATTTTCAGAGGTGAGAGATTATGAGCATTAATCTGTCAAAAGGTCAGCGCATCGATTTGACAAAGACCAATCCCGGGCTGGTCAAAGCTGTAATCGGGCTCGGCTGGGACATTAACAGCTTTGATGGCGGCAATAATTTTGATTTGGATGCTTCCGCCTTTCTTACTGATGGAAACGGAAAATGCCAGCAGGACACCGATTTCATTTTTTATAATAACCTGAAGCATCCAAGCGGCGCAGTAGAGCATACTGGGGATAACCGTACCGGGGAAGGCGAGGGAGATGACGAGCAGATCCTGATCGACTTCAGCAAAGTGCCGTCAAATGTTCACCGGATCGCGATCAGTGTCACAATACATGATGCGGAAGCACGCCGCCAAAATTTCGGGCAGGTGTCCAATTCATTTGCGCGTGTGGTAAATGAAGAAACGAATCAAGAGATTTTAAGATTTGACCTTGGTGAGGATTTCTCGGTTGAAACGGCTGTCGTCATTTGTGAACTATACCGCCATGGCGGTGAGTGGAAATTCAACGCCGTTGGCAGCGGTTTTTCCGGAGGCCTGGCCGCCCTCTGCCGGCATTTTGGGCTTCAAGTATAATGATAGAGAGGCTGCCTGTTCGCTGGCAGCCTTATTTTGTTAATAAGCGTTACACACACGACTGCTTTTTCCAGTCTGTTCTATTTATTGGCATGGGCTAAAAATAAGATGAGAAAAACACTTGCAGTCGGATGACCCAAACCCTTTTACAGGATTGATCCCCCCTGTTTTTTTCCTGATTTTCTCAGCTAACGCAGACTCACCATCAGTATGTTCATATGTTATAATTTTGGTAACCTCTCCATACTGGCGAAGGTAATCGATATGCCACCTTTTCGGTTTTTCCAGCTTCCGGTGGCGGTTCACCCGTGCTTTTATATTCTTTTTAGCACTCCCCACATATATATAGGTCCCTTTTTCGAAAAAGAAGGTTCCGAGGCGTCCAACGGATACAGTGGAATTGTGCTTCAAATCTAAATATATTGTATATAAGGTGTGGTTTTGGCTGATTTCTGCGGTCATGCCGATGCCTCCTATGAAAGGGAGAATTTTTGTTGCGCAAACTGTTTTTTTTCATCATGATTATTTTTCTCTCATTGCCATTGCTAGGCAGTGCCCATAATAATATAGATGGAATCAAGTTAATCGAATTCCCAGTTAATTCCTCATTATATGATTCTCTCTCTAATAAGTCTATCAATCTTCTTGGTGAAATAGTCGTCTTGCCGGAAGGGACGTTTGACCAGGCAGAAACCGCGAAAATCATTTCACGTCTGGAAAGGCTGCCCGAATCCATGCTCCTCAAAGTTTCTGATGCTGGGATTAGCGTCATTTTATTTGACGGAAAACTGACGGACAATCCTGCTGCGAGCCATTTAAAAGGGGTGATTCCAAGAGGTTATAAAACCGAGACAACTTGGGATGATGTCCCTGGAATGGGCGGTTCCCAGAGGGTTCTTGTGAAAATCGGAAGCAGCGGTACAGGAAAAGGGCATGGCTCTGTTAATCTGGAGCTGCATGAACTGGCACATTCAATCGACCGCCATGTGTATGGCGGAATCCGGAAAGATGAGGAATTTTTGCGGATCTGGAGGCAGGAGAGCGTCAACCTTTTTCCGGGTCGCCCGTATTTACTAAATTATCCGGAAGAATATTTTGCTGAAGCCTTTGCGATGTTCTATATAGGCGGGGAAAATATCCGTCTATTAAAAGAAGCTTCACCGGAAACTTATGCATATATTAATAGTTTAGATTAAATAATGTTGTGCGGCACTCCTTGTTGGGTGCCGTTTTTTGTTTAATGTTCAGACAGGATCCAATTGTTTCTCCTGACCTGGTCCGAATAGGGCATGGATTCTGACAGGATCCGGTTTTATTCTCCTGGCCCTGTCCGAATGAGGCCACCATTCAGACCAGATGCCGATTTTTTTCTGCATGACCTGTCCTAAACAGAGACACAATCAGACTGGCAAAGCGTTTGCTTTAGCCTACTCAAAAAGAAATGATATCCCCTATTTTTATTTCGAAGTTACATCATCATTGTTATAATGAAATTTGTACATTTATGACGAAATCAGGTGCTTTTCTTGAAACTACCTACATAGAAAGGGGAAGAAACATTGGTTCATCAGGAATTTAAATATCTTGATATGTGCCGTTATACATTGGAAAACGGAACGAAAAAAGCCGACAGGACAGGGACAGGGACTGTATCAGTGTTCGGCTACCAAATGCGTTTTGATTTAAATAAAGGGTTCCCCTTATTGACTACGAAACGGGTGCCATTCAAATTAGTAGCAAGTGAGCTTTTATGGTTTATTAAAGGTGATACGAATATCAGATACTTATTGCAGCACAACAACAACATTTGGAACGAGTGGGCTTTCAAAAACTGGGTGGAAAGCAAGGACTATACCGGCCCTGATATGACAGATTTTGGCCATAGGAGCCAAACGGATTCTGAATTTAAAAAGATATATGAAGAAGAAATGGATAAATTCAAAAAACAAGTCCTTGACGATGACGAATTTGCCAAAGAGTACGGCGAACTGGGTCCAGTATATGGAAAACAATGGAGGGAATGGACGACTTCCCGCGGAGAGACGGTTGACCAGTTAAAAAATGTAATAGAAGAAATCAAGCGGAACCCGGACAGCAGAAGGCTGTTAGTAGTGGCTTATAATCCTGGGGAAGTATCCGGGATGGCACTGCCGCCCTGCCATAGTTTATTTCAGTTTTATGTAGCGGATGGGAAACTGAGCTGCCAGCTTTATCAACGTTCAGGGGACATTTTCTTAGGTGTGCCTTTTAATATAGCCAGCTATGCTCTGCTAACGCATTTAATAGCGCATGAATGCGGGTTACAAGTGGGTGAATTTGTACATACTTTCGGGGACGCGCATATTTACCTTAACCATAGCGACCAGGTTAAGATGCAGCTTGAGCGTGAACCACGTCCTTTTCCAACATTAAAATTAAATCCCGAGAAAAAATCAGTTTTTGATTTCAATCTGGACGATATTGAAATTACGGGCTACGATCCTCATCCGGCAATTAAAGCCCCAATTGCCGTTTAATAACATTAAGTTCAGCGTCCAGAGCAGTAAATTCCCTGGATGTTATTTTAAAAGGGAAAGGAATGGTTAAATGATTTCATTTATTGTTGCCATGGATAAAAACCTGGTTATTGGAAAAGAAAATCAGCTGCCGTGGCACTTGCCAGCGGATCTAAAATTCTTTAAACAGGTGACGATGGGTCATCCTATCGTGATGGGCAGAAAAACGCATGAATCAATTGGACGTCCATTACCTGGCAGGGAAAACATCGTTATTACAAGAGATAAAGATTATGTTGCAGAAGGGTGCACTGTAATCCATTCAGTTGAGGAAATTACAAGATTAGACGAAAAAAAAGATGACGAGATTTTTGTGATCGGCGGGGCAGAAATCTTCAAGTTAACATTACCCGTAGCTGACCGAATGTACATTACTTTAATTGAGGCTGAATTTGAGGGGGATACATATTTCCCTGAAATAAACAAAAATGAGTGGAAACTTGTGACCAAGGAAAAAGGCCCGAAAGATGACAAAAATCCTTATGATTATTACTTTTGCATTTATGAGAGAAAATAAAACTCAACAGGAACTACAAGAAAGCAGCCCAGTCCGGCTGCTTTCCTGTTTATATTTTTGAAACTCATCATTTGATTTCGTATTGAGCCAGCATTTCCATCATCCCATTGAATTCCTCAGGAACACAAAATTCTTCGACGCTGAAGTTTGCCCTTATCCACAGGATCAATTCTTTTGCGCTGTTAAAAAACTCCCCGCTAGTGTCGCTCTTGCGGATCATGTACCTTCCATTGTCTTCATCTAGCGTCACTTCCACTGGGAGTGCGCCATCATAGCTGCACAATGAAAATTCCATATTCCATCCCCCTGTTACAATTGTGTGAATTTATGATAGTATATGTGCATTTTCCCTGTATCTATGCGGGGTATAAGTTGAAAAGTTTAAATATTTAAAAATATATGCTGGGTTTTTTCGATTTCGTGTTATAATGTACAAATTAACAACACGGATAAAAGTGAGGGGATCGTATGGAACAAAAAACTATGAAAAAAAGACGGGTGCAGGTGGAGGATATTTTAATAGCACACAGGCACCTGAAAGAAATCGTGGCCCATACACCTCTTCAAAAAAACGAACGGCTGTCGGAAAAATATGGGTGTAATGTTTACTTAAAACGCGAGGATTTGCAGCATGTCCGTTCCTTTAAGCTGAGAGGTGCCTATTATTCCATGAAGCTGCGCGAAGCGTCTCTTGGCAATGGCGTCGTTTGTGCCAGCGCCGGGAACCACGCCCAGGGGGTGGCTTTTGCCTGCAGGCAGCTTTGCATCAAAGGGAAAATTTTTATGCCTGCAACAACACCAAGGCAAAAAGTGAGCCAGGTTGAAATGTTTGGCCGGGAATTTGTCGATATCATTCTTGTAGGCGACTCTTTTGACGATTCCTACCAAGAGGCGATCGAGTGTGCGAAACAAGAAGGCAGCGTCTTCATTCATCCATTTGATGACGAAACAGTCATTTCAGGGCAGGGCACAGTTGCTGTCGAAATCATTAATGACAGTGAAGCACCGGTGGATTATATACTGGGAAGCATTGGCGGAGGAGGGCTGATGGCCGGGGTCGCCACATATATAACAAGCGTTTCTCCAGCGACAAGGCTGATAGGGGTCGAGCCAGCAGGGGCAGCCTCCATGAAAGCTTCCTTCATTCAAAACAGGGTCACACCCCTGCAATCGATTGACACTTTCATTGACGGGGCTGCAGTCAAATGCGTTGGCGAAAAAACCTTCGAAATCTGCCGGGAATTGCTGGATGATATTGTAGTAGTTCCCGAGGGAAAAGTATGCACATCCATACTCGAATTATATAATGAACACGCTATTGTTGCCGAACCTGCCGGAGCGCTTCCGATAGCAGCCCTGGAGTTCATGAAGGACGAGATTAAAGGAAAGACAGTTGTGTGCATCGTCAGCGGAGGAAATAACGACATCAGCCGGATGCAGGAGATTAAAGAACGCTCCCTTCTGTATGAAGGGCTGCTCCATTATTTTATCGTCAATTTTCCACAGCGTGCCGGGGCTTTGAGAGAGTTTTTGGATGACGTACTTGGACCGTACGATGATATCACGAGGTTCGAATATACGAAGAAAAACAACAAGGACAGCGGGCCTGCCCTTGTCGGCATCGAATTAAAAGACAAAAATGATTATTCTCGTCTCATTGGGAGAATGGAAAAAAAAGGTTTTTCATTTTTGGAACTTAATAAGGATAACCAGCTGTTTAATTTGCTGGTATAATAATTTAAGATTCTTTAAAATTAAATGAGAAATGTCACAAAGTAGAAATAATCGGCCGGATTGTGAATTTCTTATGAATTTTTCCCGCATTGCTTTTCAAACTGCAAATAAAAATACTATAATCGTAGTAGATTCATTAAGTTAAAAAATAAAGGGGATGTTGATCAGTGTTATCAAACATCGGAGTTCCTGGATTAATTTTAATCCTTGTCCTTGCATTAATTATTTTCGGCCCTAAAAAGCTGCCAGAAATTGGCCGTGCATTCGGGCAGACGCTTCGTGAATTCAAAAAATCAACCCGCGAGCTGACAAGCGATGTAATGGAAGAATTCGAAGAAGATAAAAAAGAAGCAACTAAAGCGATTAAATAAGGTGTGAGATAAAAGGTCTTGCACCTTTTTTCTTCAATTAGAATGCGCAAAAACAATTGAACTCCTGCTGCGGATCAGGCCATCTTTTAATTTGGGATCTGGGCGGATAGCAGGCCGGGGGTTCGTGTAATGTTTTTAATGCAACAAAAGGGAATTGGCAGGGGAGATGTATGGAGGATAAAGACTTAAACCTGGTGGACCACTTAGATGAATTAAGGAAAAGGCTGATTATTTCGGCATTGGCTTTTTTAGTGTTTTTCATCGTCGGATTTGTCTATGTGGAGGACATTTATAAATTTTTCGTGCGTGACCTGGATGTAAAACTGATTGTTCTTGGTCCAAGCGATATCATCTGGATTTATTTCATGCTGGCTACAGTCATTGCGATTGCCGGAACGATACCGGTGCTGGCCACCCAGGTTTGGCTGTTTGTAAAGCCTGCGTTAAAACCGTTTGAAAGAAAGATCTCTTTATCATATATTCCGGCTTTATTTATCTTATTTATTGTCGGCTTATGTTTTGGTTATTTTGTCATATTTCCGACCGTGCTGAACTTCCTGGTGGAACTCGGCGGGGAAATGCTGGCGACGAATTTTACAGCGGAAAAATATTTCCGGTTCCTCATGCACATGACGATTCCTTTTGGAGTACTTTTCGAGCTGCCGGTTGTGGTCATGTTCCTCACTTCACTCGGTGTGATCAATCCGTATGTGCTCGTGAAAATCCGAAAATACGCGTACTTTGTCCTTATCGTCATTTCCGTGGTGATTTCACCGCCGGATTTCATGTCCGACATTCTGGTGACAATCCCTTTATTGTTCCTTTATGAAATAAGCATAAATCTTTCAAAGATTGTTTACAGGCGCAAGCTCAAAAAAGAACGTGAATGGGAAGAGCAATTCGCAAACGATGACAATGGAGAAACTGCATGACATTAACAACCTTCAGATTAGATCTGGGGGTTTTTGTACTTTTACAATTTGTAAATTGTGTTTACGTCTAAATTATGACGGACAGGACAAGGATTGCATCGGCAGCATTAGCATCGTACGACTGAAAGCGATAGCTTTTGGGAGGGAAGTCCTTGTTCGGGCATTTCATATGCAGTGGTGTTTTGGGCGCCAAATCCCACTGCGTCACTGTTTTCGCCCTCACTGGCTTGCCAAAAAGCAAGTAATCCATACGAACAACATTCTTTTTTAAAAATTCACAAAAATTTTTTCTTGTCAGGCGCAAACAGACACATTTCGAACAAGCTCTGGTTTATAATATAATAAACGGGTGAAAAAGAGGATTGATATTTTGTTATTCAAAAGCCTGGAGTTCAAAAACGTTGTTGGACAGAAGGTTAAAATCATGGATATTCCTGTATTGGAGGAAGCGAGCCCTTATTATTTTATGATCCAAGTCCGTTTGCAAACTTTTATTACATTGATTTACAATGAAACCCATACGAGCAAGCTTTACTCATTTAAGGATTATTTAAAACGAGTACTGAAATGGCCTGATTACGAGCGGGTGTTTAAATCAAATGAGTTGAAAAATAATGCATGATTTTTCCAGAGGGCCGCATTTCGCGGCGCTTTTCTGCGTTTTTCGCGTTAATCGGCAAATTTATCAGCGTTTTCTGTAGTTTCCATTTAAAATAAGCAGAGTAAAATGTTATAATTACAAACATGAGTGTTTTATAGGGATGTGATCATTTGAGCAAAATTAAAATTGTAACCGATTCAACTGTTGACCTTAATGATGAAATAATCAATAAGCACGGTATCAAAGTTGTTCCATTATCGATATCTATGAACGGGGAAACTTATTTAGACAGGGTCGAAATATCTCCCGCCGAATTTATGGAGAAAATGAAAGCTTCTGAAGAGCTTCCAAAAAGCTCACAGCCACCAGCCGGAGAATTTTTAAAAATTTACGACGAGCTTGCCGATGAAGGCTTTGATGTTCTCTCCATACATATGACTGGTGGCATGAGCGGCACAGTCCGGTCTGCTGAAAGCGCCGCAGCAATGACCAAAGCTAACGTGACGGTTGTAGATTCCCGCTTTATTTCCAAAGCATTGGCGTTTCAGGTTGTAGAAGCTGCTGAAATGGCTGCCCAGGGCAAAAGCATGGCGGAAATTGTCGAGAGGCTTAATGAGATCCGTGAACAGACTCGCTTATTTGTTGTTGTTGATACGCTTGAAAACCTTGTAAAAGGCGGCCGGATTGGAAAAGGACGGGCCTTGATCGGCTCCCTTCTGAATATCAAGCCGATTGCGTCCCTAGAAGGCGGGGAGTATACTCCTGTCTCTAAAGCAAGAAGCCACTCCCAGGTTGTCAAGTATTTGTCAAAACAGTTCACTGAGGACGTCAAGGGCAAAACGGTTAAAGGTATTGGCCTCGTTCATGCCAAAGGGTATGAGCTTGCTGCCAAACTGAAAGAATCGATTTTGGAAACTGCCGAGCACTGCAAAATAGATATTGAAGATACCACCCCGATCATCAGCACCCATACAGGTGAAGGCGCGATCGGTTTCATGTATTATTTTGAATGAGACAGGCTGAGTAGACGCACAAAGACATCGCGATATGGAAGTAGCACATTATTTTCAGGTGAATAATGTGCTATTTGTTTTTCGCAGAAATCAAAGCTTTTGATGAGAGTGCTTTAAATATAGCCTGCTTAAATTCCAGGCCCCTGCACAATTCGATAAAAAGGACTTTTCTCCCAAATGTCGAATATTGTACAAATAAAAGCTATTTAATGATGCAGTAAAGGGACTGGGATTATGAGCAGGAACATCAAAAACCTGAATCTTTTCAAAAAAATTTTGTTGTTTTCTTTCTTCATTTCCTCGCTTGTGGTTATATCCGCTGCCGGGGTTAGCTATTTGCTCCAGTCAAAGCAGCTGAAAGATCAGATGATTGAACGGGTGCGGGGTCTGGCATCTCTTTGGAGTGTCGTGATCGACCCGGAAGATGTTAAGCTGACCGCTGAAATAAAACAGAATAACGATCCGGCTGCTGAAAGGCTGACAGCACAGCTGACACTGTTAAATGAAAAAAATTCCTCACATATTGGCGGGTATTTGATGCTTCCGGAGTTATACCGTGATGACAGGCTTTATATGCTCGCCATGTCCGGCAATTACCGCGACAGACAGTTCATGCCCCCTGATTTTTATGATGCCGGCCCGATGTTTTTAAATGCTTTCAACAAAACTGTTAAAACAAAGACAATAAACTCTACTGATATTTATAGCGACGATCTTGGAACATGGATTACAGCACTGGCGCCGATAAAAGATAAAAACGGGGAACTTGTGGCCGTTCTTGGAATTGATCTTGATGCATCAATTATTAAGAGAAACAAATCTCATACCCTGTTTATGCTATTGATTTTTTTGCTGGTTATTACATCACTTGTTTACATCATTCTTAAATGGGGGCTGAAAAAAGTATTTAAGCCAGTGGATGATATATTTGTGGGTATTAATGAGGTCACCTCTGGTAATTTTAATGTACAATTGCCTGTTCATGATGAGTCCGATCTGGGTGATTTAACAAGACGGTTCAACGAGATGACAACGCAGCTTTCCATTTTGTTTGAACGGCTTTCGGCAGCATCCAGCCAGCTTAGCCCGGCCCGCAGAAATGGAGAGCATGTCCACTTATTTGAACAAGCAATCGACCGGATGGAGGACATTTTTCAAAGGACGAAAATCCAGCAGGAGCTTCAGCGGGCAGAAAAAATGAATGCGATAGGCCAGCTGGCCGCCTCTGTTGCACACGAAATCCGAAATCCCATGACAGTAGTGAAAGGTTTCTTGCAAATATTCCTTGCCAAGGACCATATGAGCAACGAAGAACACATGTATATTAAGTTGATGATCGACGAATTGAACAGGGCTGAAACTATCATTAATGACTATCTTTCTCTGGCCAAACCGGACCTGAACCAGTCTGAAGACATAGATGGCGCTGACCTTGCTGAAAACGTGATGGACCTGATGTCGTCTTACGCGATGATGTCTAAAAATATTAACCTGAAAATAGAAATAAACGACGATATTACAATAAAAGGAAATGTTAATGAATTGAAACAAGTCTTAATCAATATTTTAAAAAATGGAATTGAAGCAATGAAGGATGGCGGGACGTTAAGCCTTGCGATAGAAAAGTCAGGGTCATTCGCGGTATTTTCGATTAAAGATACTGGAGTTGGCATGACAAAGGATGAGATAAGCCGGCTCGGGACTGCTTTTTACTCTTTGAAGGAACGTGGCACCGGCATGGGTCTGATGGTGTGCTACCAAATCATCGAAAGAATGCGCGGCAGGATAGAAGTGAAAAGCAAAAAAGGCGAGGGAACAACCTTTCAGATTTATCTGCCTCTTTCTGGCTAGCACAATATTAAAACATGGCTCCGCACCTTTTTCTTCCTAGTTTTATAAACGTTTGCTAGAATAGTTTCGTGGATGAAAAATAGAATGAAGGTGATTGAGTGAAAATGCGGAGGTTGATGGTCCTGGCTGCCATTGCAATGGTATTGGGGGCATGCGGGCAAAAGGGAATTGAAAACCCCCTGAACTGGCCGGTCGGTGATTTTTCCTATACAAATCAAGTTAACCAATCGTTTGGGTTGAAGGATCTGGAAGGCAAAGTATGGGTTGCCGACTTTATCTTTACTAATTGTGCAGATGTATGTCCGCCAATGACAGCGAATATGGCAAAGCTGCAGGAAAAGGTTAAGGAAGAGGAACTAAAGAATATAGAATTTGTTTCATTCAGCGTTGATCCTGCTGTGGATACCCCGGAAAAGCTCAAGGAATATGCCGGACGTTTTCACGCCGATTTAAAGAACTGGAATTTTCTTACTGGCTATGAACAGCAGGAGATCGAACAGCTGGCGATGAAATCCTTTAAAGGGATTGTTCAAAAACCGGCTGAGGGAGACCAGGTGACGCATGTAACAAAATTTTATCTCGTGGATCAAAAAGGCACGATCATGAAAGTATACAGCGGACTTAATGAGATTCCCTATGATGAGATTATTAATGATATGAAAGCATTGCAGTAGACCTTATAAAGGTCTATTTTTTTGGCTGGGCAACTCCCTGGCTCACCTGGGTGTTTCGGACAATCCATGTCGTGCTATAATACTATTAGTTTTTAAGGCAGGTGAAAATGATGACGAGAAAACTGACCTTATTTTTTCTTAGCATTTTGATGCTGGTTTCTTGTGGTCCTTACTCTGGATCACAACATGGCGAGGGGAACAAGGGAAAGGAAACGGGGATCAGTTTAAAGGAGCAGGTTCCACCAGGCTTCTTTCCGCAAAAGATAAAAATAGCGGCGGTCGGCGATTCGCTTACCCAGGGTGTTGGTGACAGCACTGATCAGGGTGGATATGTCCCTTATTTGACTGACCTGCTGGAGAAGGAAAGATCGATAAAAGAGGTTGAAGTGAACAACTTTGGAGTAAAAGGCAACCGGACAAACGAGCTGCTTGAAACAATCGGAAGCCCTGATGTACAAACAGCGTTACAGGAAGCGGATATCGTTATAATGACAATCGGCGGGAACGATATTATGAAAGTGGTCAGGGAAAATTTCATGAATCTTGAACTGAACGATTTCGAAGCCGAACAGGAGCTGTTTAAAACCCGCTTAACCGATGCAATCGAATCAATCAGGGCAGCTAATCCCGACAGTACGGTCATATTAATCGGCCTTTATAACCCATTTGTTAAATGGTTTGCAGATGTGAAGGAAATGGACGAAATTGTAGAAGGCTGGAATGACACAAGCCAGTCAGTGATAGAACAATACAATCATGCTTATTTCGTGGATATAAATGATCTTTTTCTTGGGGACGATGAAAACTTGCTTTTTAAAGATCACTTCCACCCAAATGACAGAGGCTATGAATTGATCGCCGGAAGAGTTTATGCGGAACTGGATGGGCAAGCCCTGAAGGAACTGCATCAGCGAACGCTCACAGCCGTAAAAGAGGAGATTCAAGATCAATGAAAAATAAATGGAAGCTCGCTTTTTTCATTTTGGCAGGGATCCTGGTGGCAGGAGCGGCGGTATTATTTATAATGGCAGCTTCACCAGCAGAAGATGCACCTATTAATAAGGTTGATAGAAACGAAGATGCCAATGATGTAAAGTTCCTAATTAACACAAACAAGTCTGATTTAAACAAAATCATCAATCATTATCTTGATGAACAAGCAACTGGATCAGTAGATTACGAGGTCGTTCTGAGGGATGAGGTCGAACTCTATGGTACCATCCCGGTGTTCAGCCAGGACCTTCAGATGAAGCTGACGTTTGAGCCGGAAGCACTCAAAAATGGCGACCTGATCCTGAAGCAAAAAACCATTTCAATCGGAAAGCTGCAGCTACCCGTTTCCTATGTTTTAAACTTTATCCGGAACAGCTACAATCTCCCGGAGTGGGTCAATATACAGCCGAATGATGAGATGGTATATGTGTCCATGAGGGACTTAAAACTAAAGAGCGATATTAAAGTGAGAGTGAATGAATTCGATCTGAAAGAAGACAATATCTCCTTTACACTGCTCGTCCCCACAAAATAAAGGTGCCTGAAAACCAGGCACCTTTTTCTTATTGTTTTTCACCCCAAGATCCGCAGACCTTTAGGGTAAAAGTTTTTGATAATTCCTTTTGCCTCTTTTCCCCAGCCGATCGGGAAGCCGTCGACTGTTATCAGGATCCATCCCCTGTCAAGGCCAGTAGAAAAGGTGTTTCCTTTTAAATAACGGAGCCAATCGTCACCCGTGCTCGAAACGGAATATATATTCTTTGCATTTTCAGCGCTTAATGCAATCGCGAGTGAATGGTTTGGTTCAAACCGGTTTTTCTTAAACTCCCCCAGATGAAGACCGGGCCTCACCACTTTCAGTCCTTTTAGGTCAAAAGCATCACCAGGCAATGAATAAATCTGCTGGCCAGCAAGAAAATAGTTATCATACGAAACACCAGACAGGTTCATTTCTTTAAATCGGTCAAAATCTTTGATCTGGCTCCTGGGAGCATTGGATGTAAACGATTTTACTTTTGAAGCGCCGGAAACTCCACTTTTTCGGAATTTCGCGGTGAAATGACCTTCCCCACGCAAAAGATGCGGCCATAGACGCGCTGTTTTCTCCAGCTCCATAAGGCCGGTGTTTGACCAGTCCGGATTGCCGGGTGCAATGCCGTTTTCTTTCTTGATTTCCACAAGCTCGATATCAGGTAAATCTGCCAGAAACCTCTCCACTGATTGTTCGTTCTCCTCAGGTGAAAACGTGCAAGTTGAATAAACGAGGATTCCACCCTCTTTTAACATTGAATAAGCTGATTTAAGAATGTCCCTTTGAAGGATAGAACAATCTATCATATGGTCTTCGGACCAAAAACGGACGGCATCCCCGTCCTTTCTGAACATTCCTTCGCCGGAGCAAGGGGCATCGACAAGAATTTTATCAAAATATCCTGCAAAAATTCCAGCGAGCTTTGCGGGTGCCTCATTTAGAACGATCGTATTGGTGACGCCGAGTCTCTCTATGTTTTCAGACAGGGCTTTTGCGCGTTTTGGATTAATTTCATTTGCAACGAGCATGCCTTTGTTTTCCATCATTCCGGCCAGCTGGGTCGTTTTCCCTCCTGGTGCCGCACACAGGTCGAGCACGCGTTCCCCTGGTGCCGGGGCCAGCTGTCCGGCAACAAACATTGCACTTGGTTCCTGTATATAATATAAGCCTGCCTGGTGGTATGGATGTTTTCCCGGCTGGGTCTCGTCAGGTTCATAATAATAGCCCCCGTGTACAAACGGGATTTTTTTGAGAGGAAATGGTGATAACTTGTCCCATTCCTTCTGCGAAATTTTAAGAGGATTGATTCTTAACCCACTCGCCTTAGGCTGTTCATATGTAGAGAAAAATGGGCCGGCTTCCTCCTGAAGCAGGCGAGTCATTTTTTGTTTAAATTCAGTTGGCAAATCCATAGCAATGGCTCCCTTCAAAAACAGTCTGCCAATCAAATTATTTTCTTTTTTTTTTGTTGAGTCAAGTCATCGTAAAATATTCAAGCGGCCGTATTCCGTGAACGGCCGCTTTCTTATCCCTGCAATATAATTGCCTCGAGCTCTGGTTCTCCTTGTGCCGTTCCAACTAAAACGATTGTATAGCCCTGGTTCGGCCGGAACTTGAGCTGGGAAAGGTCCAGGGCAACGTTTTTCGTACCGGCCACCCTTACTTCCAAATCAACTGTCATCGGTGTCAGGCCAAGATAATTTGTTGCTTTGCTGTAGGGGGCATCGGGGAATATCACATCACCATTCTTAACTGCTACATCACATGCCGGCGCATCATAGGAGAGGTGGATGAACCTGGCTTTTGATTCACCCACAGGTACACCTGGCTCATCCTCAAACACCGACAGGCGCGGTTTAGTAACAGGACCAGCGACAGCCGAAGTATAACATTTTTCCGGTTCCACGTTCACTTTAGTGCTGATAATCGTTGTAACCATATCACCGGCAGGATAAATATCAATCTGGTATATCCCTGGCGCAAGGGTCATATAGCTGCTCACTTTTTTATAAGGAAAATCCTTGAAAATCCTGCTCCCGTTTAAGTAAATATCAACTTTATCTGCGTCAGGTGAAGCATGGAACAGACGAAACTCGGCAGGCTGCTGTTGCATCCCTTCAGTGTTCCGAAAATCGGGGCTTACTAAATGAATGGCTTTATATAAATTCTTCAAATGCTTTTGATAATACAGGACATGCAGCTGTGGATTTGAATATTTATAATAATCGGCCAGAAGATTGTACATCGATGCTTTTTGAAAATATACCTGCACGTTTCTATTTCCGGGCATATTCTCCGCTCCTATTCTGGATCGTTTTAAGATAACTTATGACTATTTCAGTGGTTTCGTGTAAAACATAAATAGATACTCATTAGCCTTTACACGGGGATAATTTTTCCATATACTTATAACAAATGACTGAAAGGTGGGTGAAGTGTAATGACAAAATCGAACTATTCCAGGCAATCTCATATTTGTCTTGACGTCAGCACAGCCCACCGTCGAAGCTGAAGAAGTTGCATTGGAATTCTCTCATGCTTAAAAAACCATGGGCTGGCATGCCTATGGTTTTTTTGTGTTTTCTAAAATTAAGCATGGAGGAATTAAAACTTGATAAATAATCAGTATTTTGCATCAATCGGATTAAAAGAAGTTGTTGTAAAGGAATTTGAACCATATATGGAAAATGGATTCGCACTCGGAAGGGTCGCTCTTGAACATAAACGGCTTTACAGGGTGTGGAGCGAATACGGAGAGCTGCTTTGCGAGCTTTCTGGGAAACTGTCGTTCGGGGCTGAATCAAGAGACGATCTTCCGGCTGTGGGCGACTGGGTCGCTTTAAAACTGAGAAAGGACGAACAGCGCGGCACCATTCAGGCTGTGCTTCCCCGGTTTAGCAAGTTTTCCCGGAAGACTGCCGGAAACGCGGCAGAAGAACAAATTGTAGCTGCCAATATTGATACAGTTTTTATTGTGAATTCATTAAACGATGATTTGAATGTGCGGAGGATTGAGAGATATTTATTGCTCGCATGGGAAAGTGGTGCCAACCCGGCCATTATCCTAAGCAAGGCGGACCTCTGCGCTAACTTGAGTGAATGTGTGCAAGCTGTTGAGGCTATAGCCTTTGGAGTGCCTGTCATTCCTGTCAGCGTCTTCGAGGAAACAGGCATAGAGGAACTCTCTTCGTTCTTGGTTCCCGGAAATACAATCGCGCTGATGGGTTCGTCCGGGGTCGGAAAGTCGAGCTTGATCAATTATCTTGCAGGAACCGACAACCAAAAGGTACATGGAATCCGCAAAGCTGATCATAAAGGGAGGCATACAACCACCCACCGTGAACTGGTCCTGCTTGAAAACGGCACGATTCTGGTTGATACACCCGGAATGAGGGAACTGCAGCTCTGGGAAGCAGACGGGGGACTGGCTGAAAGCTTCAGTGATATTGAAGCAGCCGCCGCCAATTGCCGGTTCCGTGATTGCCTTCATGAGAATGAACCAGGCTGTGCTGTGGAACAAGCGATAAAGGATGGGGAATTTCCGGAAGAGCGCCTCGACAGCTATAAAAAACTGTTAAGAGAGCTGGCGTATTTAGATAAAAAGCTGGATAAGAAAGCGCAGTCAGCAGAAAAACAGCGCTGGAAAAAAGTCAATAAACAGATCAGGCAGGCTAACAAAAACAAAAATCGCTGACCTCTTCGTATGAAGAGGTTTTTGTATGAGGCAAAACTCTGCACTCCAGGACTTAATATTTCTATGTTTTAGATTCTAGCGTTAAAATGATCACAAAAGGGAATAAGTAAAGTGAAAGAAAGAGGTGTTAATATGTCCCAAAACAATACCGAGTTTGCAACCTTTGCCGGAGGCTGTTTCTGGTGCATGGTCAAACCTTTTGACGAGCAGCCGGGAATCATCAAGGTAGTATCAGGCTATACAGGCGGACACAAGGCAAATCCAACTTATGAAGAGGTGTGTTCAGATACAACCGGCCATTATGAGGCCGTCCAGATTGAATTTGATCCGGACGTATTTCCATATGAAAAACTGTTGGAATTGTTCTGGCAGCAAATCGACCCTACTGATGAGGGAGGCCAATTTTACGACCGTGGCCACTCCTATAAAACCGCGATTTTTTATCATAGCAATGAACAGAAGGAGCTTGCCGAAAAATCAAAGCAGCGGCTTGAGCAAAGCGGCAGGTTCAATAAACCAGTAGTAACACCTATTATTCCTGCAAAAGAATTTTACCCTGCTGAAGAATACCATCAGGATTTCTACAAGAAGAATCCACAGAGATATAACGCCTACCAAAAGGGGTCAGGCAGGGAAGCATTTATTGAGAGACATTGGGGTGATCAGGTTGGCAAATGACAACAAAGAAGAGCTGAAAAAGAAATTGACGCCAATGCAGTACGAGGTGACGCAAAACAACGGCACTGAACCGCCTTTCAGGAATGAATACTGGAATGAAGAACGGGAGGGCTTGTATGTGGATATCGTGTCGGGAAAACCGCTCTACAGTTCCAGGGACAAATACGATGCAGGCTGCGGATGGCCAAGCTTTACAAAACCTATTGATGAAGATGAGATATTAGAGAAAATGGATTACAGCCATTTCATGGTGCGCACGGAGGTAAGAAGCAAAACAGCTGATTCGCATCTGGGCCATGTTTTCAATGATGGCCCAGGCCCTTCCGGTTTACGGTACTGCATCAATTCGGCAGCATTAAGATTTATTCCGAAGGAAAAACTTGCAGAAGAGGGCTATCAAGAGTATATTAAATTATTTGAGGACAACGTTCAGAAAGGATGAAACAGATGTTCAAGAAATGGTTTGGAAGCAAGGAAGAAGTAAAGACGGTTCAATTGAAGTCTCCGATAACAGGAAATGCGGTGTCCCTGGACAAGGTGCCTGACCCAGTTTTCGCACAGAAGATGATGGGGGACGGTATTGCAGTCGAACCTACAGAGGGTGTAGCAGTATCACCAGTTGACGGGGAAATTATCCAGGTTTTCCCAACAAAGCATGCCATTGGGATCAAAGCAAAAAATGGCGCGGAAATTCTTATCCACATCGGCTTGGAAACAGTATCACTGAATGGGGAAGGCTTTGAAACCCATGTGAAAGAAGGCGACAAAGTCAAGACCGGGGACAAGCTCGTCTCATTCGATCTGGAAACCATCAGGACCAAAGCGAAAAGCACGGTCACACCAATTATTATCACAAACACCGACAGTGCCGCGTCGCTGTCCCATGAGCAGGAAGGTCCGGTCCAGCGGGGAGATTCACCGGTTTTAACTGTAACCTTCGAATAAAAAATCAGCCGCCAGCGTATGGCGGCTGATTTTATTCCTGTCCAGCTATGACTTTTTGGATGTCATGCCGCCTGACAAGATGAATTTCATCGCGTCTTCAGGTTTAACCCCGATGATTTCAATATGTTCCTTTGGAACCAAAAAGGTGAAACCAGCCACCTGGAAGGTCTGCGGCACATAGACAGCGACATAGTCCTTCAGCGGGCTGTAAAAGCTTTCAAGTTCGCTTGCAGTGATAAAGCCAAGGCTTTTCATTTCTGTACCAGGAACTGTGATAAGCGCCACTTTTGAGAACGATTTTCTTTCGCCTAAAAATGAATGCACTGTGTCTTTAATGACGGAGTAAATGGTCTTGACCACCGGAATTTTTTCAAGCAAACGGTCAACAAGCTTGATGACACTGCCGGTAATGAACCGGGTTGACAGCCACCCGAGGGCGGTGACCAAAGCGATTGTTGCCAAAAGGCCAATCCCCGGTATGTAGTCATCTTTTAAATGCGGCTTTAATAAATTGCCGAGCAGGCCATCCAAAAACATAAACATTTTATAGATGACATAGACGACCAGGATAATCGGAACAATTGTCAAAATTCCGTTTATAAAGTTTTTCAGTAAAGTTCTCATTTTATCTCCCTGATTATTCAAATTGTATTGTTAAAAGTTAATTATAAGTGGATGGGAAGCACCCTGCAAACATAACATTGAAACTTTAAATGATTTATTACTTGCTGACTATTAAAGATGACACTTGAACAATAGAGCTGCCTGACACATTTTGCGGGGAAACGTCCTTGACCATCTCAAATCTTACTTTGTGTTTCCTGTCCGTCATCCCGCTTGTTACATACAAAAATCGTTCGCGCGGTAATGGCCACCATGTGGAAATAGTCCTGACATAGAGTCCGTCCACGTAAACGTTCATCATCCCGCCTGATTCGCTTCTGATAAGCCTGATCCCGAGAAGTGTCCCCTTGAACTCATATTCAATGAAGCTCCCTGGCTGGCTGGCAGTAAGAATTCCATTCACAGGGTCGAAACCCTTTTTCAAGCTGAATTCAGGCAGTTCCTTCAATGAAAATTCGAGTGAGTCCCTGAGCGGCTTCTTTAACCTGGCGACCGGCAAAAGCAACTGGGAATTTTTCCTCAGCAATTTATGAATGGTATTGGCATAAAGCTGGTACCCGAGCCCATTTGGATGGACCATATCAGCGGTAAGTTCTTCTGTAAGGAGCCCGGACTGTTTGAACGGGATTCTCATGTCAACATTTTTTGCCCTATAATGATCCGAGATTTGCTTGATTTTTTCTGCATATGGGTCCTGCTTTAGGCAGCTTTCAGTAATTGTCACGATTTCTGCACGGGGGTACAGGGTTTTTGCGTGGCGCAGCAGTTTTTCATAAAAAAAGGAGAACTCTTCAGGACTCATATATTTCCGGTCATTTTCCCCAAAAACAATAAAAATAAGGTCCACATTCCTTAGCTTTCGGGAATTCTGGAGCTTATAGAGCCCCTCAAAGGCTGTGGCGCCGCTTTGTACTATGGAATGTCTGCTGGCCTTAACTCCGTTATAATGCTCTAGCAGGGCTTCAAGCTGAGAATACCAGCGCATCTCTTTTGTTTCCGCCCCCGAACCCCTTCCGATGCTGTCACCGATCACAAGATAATTTATCTTCATCCCGCGGGATATTTTGTCGTACACTGTGTAATTTCTCGTGTGGTCTGTCCCGAACAGGCTCCCCGCCACATATAAAATAAGGAGAAACAAACAAAATCCCGAAAAAATATATGCCACCCTTCTCGTCATGCTTAGATCCTCCTGGTGATGTCCGATAAGAATATTATAAATCAATTAGTACCCTATTTCTCCGAATTTAAAAGCATCGGAAATTGCAGGCAAATAACTAACAGAAGCAGCCCGATAAATAGGCAGAAACACAAACGGGTCAAGTACCCACTTCATAAGGTAGAAGGGAATAAGTAAAAAAGGAGTGTTTGACATGGATGGATACGGCCAACCCAACCTTCCGGCTGCTTTGAGCCAGCCCAGCCCTGTGGCCGGCTACGGATATTGCTACTATCCTTATGCGGGGGTGCCCAGTGGATACGGCGGACTTAACTGGTTTCCGTTAATCGTGGTGTTATTTATTTTACTGATCATTATTGGTGCCTGCTGCTGGGGAAACTATTAGGATAAAGAGATTGTCCGCATGTCGGGCAATCTTTTTTTGATTTTGGAAAAATTCGATTATAGGTCAATTCACGAACGATATATTTATTTTTATAAAAAAAGTTCGGTTTTTTGATTGACCCCCTATATGTATTTTGATATATTTACGTATGGAAAAAGTAAAATGCAGCATCAGGGGGAATGGTAATGGATACACATTATGATGTAATCGTTGTTGGGGCAGGACCCGCCGGGATTTTCACTTGCTACGAATTGACACTGAAGATGCCTGAAGCAAAGGTAATATTGGTGGATAAAGGCCATGATATTTATCGGAGAAATTGCCCGATTCTGCAAAAGAAGATTGAGAAGTGTCCGCCTGCTGCCGGAAAAAAGGATTTTGCAGGATGTCTTCCAGCCTGTTCCATTACGAACGGGTTCGGCGGCGCTGGCGCCTATTCGGACGGCAAATTTAATATTACAAGCGAATTTGGCGGCTGGATGACCGATTACCTCCCTGAATCTACGGTGCTTGATTTAATAAAATACGTGGACAAAATTAATCTGAAACACGGTGCAACTGAAAGCATCACTGATCCGATGACGGACAAAGTCAGGGAAATTGAACGGAGGGGCTATGCAGCCGGGCTCAAGCTGCTACGCGCCCAGGTGCGACATCTGGGGACAGAACAGAACCTGGAAATCCTGAAGGATATTTATGAATACTTAAAAGTCAGAATTGATATGGCATTTAAAACGGAGATCGAGGACTTAATTACTGAAAAAACACCAGAAGGCCACAAAACAAAAGGCGTATTGCTCAAAAATGGAGAGCAGCTTCTGGCCGGTAAAGTTGTGATTGCGCCAGGCCGAGATGGTTCGAAATGGATGACAAAGCTCCTGAAATCAAGAAGATTGAAAATGATCAACAATCAGGTTGATATCGGGGTAAGAGTCGAAACATCCAATGTTGTGATGGAAGAAATAAATGAACATCTCTATGAAGGAAAGTTCGTATTTAATACTTCTGTCGGCACAAGGGTCAGGACGTTTTGCAGCAATCCTTCGGGCCATGTCGTGGTTGAAAACCATTCAGGCATCATGCTTGCGAATGGGCATGCCTATAAGGACCCGAATTTGGGGAGCCCGAACACCAATTTTGCCCTCCTGGTTTCCCATACATTTTCGGAGCCATTTGATAAACCGAATGAGTATGCGCACGAAATCTCACGGCTGGCCAACAGCCTGTCCAATGGCGGACTCATCGTTCAGAAATACGGCGACATCCTAAAAGGGCGGAGATCGACAGAAAAACGGATTAAAGAAGGGTTCCTCGAGCCGACGTTAAAAGAAGCAGTGCCCGGAGATCTCGGGCTCGTCCTTCCGTATAATACTCTGAAAAGCCTGATTGAAATGACAGAGGCATTGGATAAGGTGTCACCTGGCATCTCCTCTGAGCACACCCTGTTCTATGGTGTCGAAGCGAAATTTTATTCGGCCCGCCCAAAATTGAACGCCCGTTTTGAAACAGAGATAAGCGGCCTGTATGTCGGCGGCGACGGGGCCGGCGTGACAAGGGGACTTGCCCAGGCAAGCGCCTGCGGAGTATGGATCGCAAGGGATATAATCGAAAAGATTAAAACAGGAAAAATTGCAGAACCGGTGACTGTATAAGAATATGATGGGGCCTGTCATTGCTGGCGGGCCTCTTTTGCGTTATTCAGTGAAAATACAGCGAATGGAGCCGCAGAGGTACATTTTTCTCCTATCCCTCCGCATCGTTCTCTGGTAAAATTATCTTATTTTAAACAAGGAGGCATAGTTATGATTCCGGCAAAATTGGTGCCCGGCGATGAAATCAGGGTGATCGCGCCCTCTACAAGCATGGCCATTATTAAGGAAGCGCAAATCGGCATTGCGGTAAACCGGTTGAACAGCCTTGGATTCAAAGTGACCTTTGGAAAAAATACCGGAGCCCATGATGAATTTTTCAGTTCCTCAATTGCTGAAAGATTAGAAGATTTGCATGATGCTTTTGCCGATCGTAATGTGAAAGGTGTTTTGACAGCGATCGGGGGCTATAATTCCAATCAGCTGCTAAAATACATAGATTACGAGTTAATATTGAACAATCCAAAAGTGTTTTGCGGCTATAGTGATATAACAGCCCTTCAGTCGGCCATTTATAAAAAAACCGGGCTGGTCACTTATTCAGGACCTCATTTCTCCAGTTTCGGGGTGAAGCATGGATTTGAATACACGCTCGAATCCTTCCTGAGTGCCGTTACAAATGACGCGCCATACACTGTGGAGCCGTCACCGGCCTGGTCTGATGATCCATGGTTCCTGGACCAGGAAAACCGTACGTTCATTGAACAGGACGGTTATTTAGTCGTACAGGAAGGCAGCGCATCGGGAAAATTGATAGGCGGCAACCTATGCACGCTCAATCTGCTGCAAGGTGCTGAGTATATGCCTTCCTTAAAGGATGCCATTCTGTTTGTTGAGGACGATTATGAATCCCATGGCCGAACCTTTGACCGGGACTTACAGTCACTTCTTCATTTGCCTGATGCAAAAGACATCAAAGCACTGTTAATCGGGCGGTTCCAAAAAGATTCCGGTGTCACTGATGAAGCAATCCGGCATATCATTGCCACAAAAGAGGAGCTGAAAGGCATTCCAGTCATAGCAAATGTGAATTTTGGACATGTCCAGCCGTTTGCCGCCATACCGATCGGCGTGTCAGCATCTGTAAAAGCAGCCGGCAGCAACACGGAGATCATTATTGAAAACAAAGAATGACAATATCAAGGGCACCCCTGCCTGGCGGGGTGTCCTTTTCATGTTATTAGGTATTTTCTTTTTCATGAAAGATTTAAAATTTCACTTCATACACTTTATAGAACTGTCCTATTTGTAGAATCGTTTGGATGAAATGGAGTGAGACTGTGGATCAATCTTATTTAATCAAACCTGCACTCGATGAAACATATCCCACTATTGACTATGGAAAAGGGACATATTTGTTTGACCTGGAAGGCAGGAAATATTTTGACGCAGCTTCAGGAGCAGTTACCGCGAATATAGGGCATGGTGTCGAAGAAATAATTGAAGCGATGCATGAGCAGGCAAAAAGGGTGTCGTTCGTGTACCGTTCCCAGTTTACCAGTGAGCCCGCAGAAAAGCTCGCCTTAAAAATTGCCCAACATGCTTCCGGTGACCTGAATTGGTGTTTTTTTGTCAACAGCGGTTCCGAGGCAACAGAAACCGCGATGAAAATTGCAATCCAATACTGGCAGGAAAAAGGGATCCATACAAAAACCAAAGTACTGTCCCGCTGGCTCAGCTACCACGGAATTACGATGGGCGCGCTGTCCATGTCCGGACATCCAGGTCGGAGGGCAAGATTCACTCCCCTCCTCGAAAATTTGCCGGTTATCCACCCGCCATACTGCTACCGCTGTCCTTACAGCCTAAATGCACCAGCCTGCGGGCATCTTTGTGCAAAAGAGCTTGAAGCAGCCATAAACCGGATAGGCCGGGAGTACATCGCTGCCTTCATTGCTGAGCCAGTCATCGGGGCAGCAGGAGGGGCAATCACTCCGCCGGATGGTTATTATAAAACTTTAAAAGAAATATGCGAGCGGCATGAAATCCTCTTTATTGCAGATGAAGTGATGACAGGATTCGGCCGGACCGGCACGATGCTCGCTTTTGACCACTGGGGAATCGTCCCTGATATTGCCGCGCTTGGAAAAGGGATGGGTGCTGGTTACGCACCGATCGCTGCAGCCCTCGTCAGTGATCAGGTGATGGAACCCATCATGAATGGTTCCAAAAGCATCATGAGCGGACATACGTTAAGCGCGAACCCCCAGGCCTGTGCCGCAGCGCTTGCAGTGATTGAATATCTTGAAAAAAATGACATCATCAATGACGTCGAATTCAAAGGCGTGTACTTGAAAAACCACCTTGACAGGTTAAAAGCCGAATTCTCTTTCATTGGCGATATTCGGGGCAAAGGACTATTAATCGGAATCGAGTTTGTTAAAAACCGTCAGGAAAAAACACCATTTCCGCGGACGATGAGGTTCACCGATAACATTGTCAAAACAGGCAGAAACAATGGTCTGCTGTTATACCCGGCAGGTTCTGGCCTGGATGGGATAAGCAGTGACGCTGTCCTGATTGCCCCTCCGCTGACCGTTACAAAAAGGGAGATTGATGAATTGATTGTACTCCTGCGGAAAACATTTTCCGTCTTTCAACATGAGTTCATGAAAAACCCGGACAGGGAGGGGGATTGACATGGAGAACCCTTTTGGAAAGCTGTCATCTTTAAAGCTGGCCATGGAACACTTTTTTGATGGCATGACATTGATGTTTGGCGGCTTTGGAGGTGTAGGCACACCGCCGGCCCTCATAGATGGACTGCTTAAAAAAGAGATTAGCAATTTGATATTGATTGGGAACGACACAGGTTTCTCGCACATCGGCATTGGCAAGATCGTCAGCCGCGGGAGGGCGAAAAAGGTCATTGCCTCCCATATCGGGTCCAATCCGGTCGCCGGACAGCTGATGACGGATGGTGCGCTTGAGGTCGAGTTCTCCCCCCAGGGAACGCTGGCGGAAAGGATCCGGGCAGGAGGCATGGGGCTTGGAGCCATTTTGACCGACATTGGAATCGAAAATGATATAGTTTCCAGAAACAAACAACGGCTCAACCTTAATGGGAAAGATTATCTGGTGGAGCCTGCGCTGACGGCAGATGTTTCCATTGTTTATGCCAAAAAGTCCGACCCCTACGGGAATCTTGTCTACGACAAAAGCGCGAGGAATACAAATCCGCTTGTCGCGATGGCCGGGAAATTTACGATTGCCGAGGTGGAGGAAATCGTACCGCTCGGCAGTCTCAACCCTGAAGAAATAGTTACTCCAGGTGTTTTTGTTGACATGGTGATTCCGACAAGCGGGGTGAATTGGAAATGGGCATGGGAAATGAAATAAGGAACAGGATGGCAAAAAGGGCTGCGGAGGAAATAAAACCAGGAATGGTCGTCAACCTTGGCATCGGGATTCCCTCACTCGTCCCGGACCATTTGCCTTCAGGAATGAATGTAATGTTCCATGCTGAAAATGGAATAGTCGGAATGGGAGAGACGCCGGCCAAAGGGGAAGAGGATGAAAACCTGTGCAATGCCGGAGGATTTCCGGTTACTACAGTTCTTGGCGCCTCATACTGTGACAGCTCGGTGGCCTTCGGAATGATCCGCAGGGGAAGGGTTGACATCTCCATTCTTGGTTCACTCCAGGTCAGCCAAACAGGAGACCTGGCAAACTGGATTGTTCCCGGCAAAAAAGTTCCCGGTATGGGTGGAGCGATGGAGCTCGCCCAAAAAGCAAAAAAACTTGTTGTCCTGATGAGCCATACCGATAAGAATGGACAGCCGAAGATTTTGGAACGCTGTACGCTGCCCTTGACCTCTGGCAGATGTGTGGATTTAATCATCACAGATTTGGCGGTGTTCGAAATCTCGGGCGGTACCCTGAAGCTTAGAGAGCTGTTTTTCCCTCGTACAGTTGAAGAAGTCGCTGAAAAGACAGCTTGCCAGTTTGATAATGGGGAAAACATTAGAATGATTGCATACTAAACTGCAAGGGAAGGGGAGGATACATTGGAACAGCTTAAATCCCGGATAAGAGTGTACATCACGGAACATAGGGCGAGGGCAGCACGGCTGCTGCAAAGACTCGTCCAGGAGGGCAGCAGCCGCGGCAATGAGAGTGGTGCCCAGGCTGTGATTATTGAAAAATGCAGAGAATTGGGGCTTGATCTTGATATATGGGAAATTGGAGGGGAAGCACTGGTCAATCACCCGGTCTACTGCTCCGACCGCAAAAGCTTTGCCGGAAACCCTAATGTGGTCGGTGTCCTGAAAGGGAGCGGCGGCGGGAAATCACTCGTTCTGAATGGACACATAGATGTAGTGCCTGTTGGAGATTTGAATGAATGGGAACGGGATCCTTTTAGTGGATATATAGAAGGCGGAAAGCTGTACGGACGGGGCTCGACAGACATGAAAGGCGGGTCGGTTGCCCTGCTGCTGGCCATGGAAGCGGTTATTAAAACTGGAATAATATTAAAGGGTGATGTCATTTTTCAGAGTGTCATAGAAGAAGAAAGCGGCGGTGCGGGCACTCTTGCGGCTGTCCTTCGGGATTACAGGGCAGACGGCGCGATTATACCAGAACCGACGAACATGAAATTTTTCCCGAAGCAGCAGGGTTCGATGTGGTTCAGGATCACGGTCAGGGGGAAAGCCGCGCATGGCGGAACCAGGTATGAAGGAGTGAGTGCAATTGAAAAGGCGACCGAGGTCATCGGGAGATTGCAAGAGTTTGAGAGAACAAGAAACCTTACCATCCATGATCCCCTCTTTGAAGGAATCCCCATTCCCATACCGATTAATATCGGTAAAATAAACAGCGGCGACTGGCCTTCTTCTGTCCCGGATTCAGCGGTCATTGAAGGCAGGATGGGTGTCGCCCCGGACGAAACACTTGACAGTGCCAGACAGCAAATGAAGAACGTCCTGACTGGTTTGCAGGAAACAGACTCATGGCTCCGGGAAAACCCTTTAAAGCTGGAATGGTTCGGCGGCAACTGGCTGCCCGGAAATCTTGACCCGGAACATGAGCTGCTGAAGGCGCTGGAGAAAAGTTTTATGTCCGTAAAAAAACAGGCACCGAAAATTGAAGCCTCACCATGGGGGACCGACGGCGGAATTTTATCAAATATCGGACATACACCGGTTGTCGTATTCGGTCCGGGCGTAACAGAGACTGCGCACCAGGCAAATGAATATATCCGGCTTGAGGATGTATTTGAAGCAGCTGAGATCATTGCTTTTACAATTATTGACTGGTGCGGGGCCGACGAATAAAAGGATGGGGAGAGAACCGATGGGAGAGATTAGCATAAAAACAGAGATTCCCGGCCCAATAGCGAGGGCGTTGCTGGAAAGAAAAGAGAAAAACGTTCCGGCTGGGCCCTTTAATACGGTAAAAACATTTGCGGCTAAAGGGGAAGGGGCGCTTTTAACCGATGTGGATGGCAACACTTTTATTGATTTTGCAGGCGCGATTGGTACCTTGAATGCAGGCCATTGTCCGCCGAATGTCGTCAAAGCGCTGCAGGCGCAAATTCATGCGTATTTACATCCATGCTTCCATGTGATGATGTATGAACCCTATATAGAGCTGGCCGAGACGCTGAACAGGCTTGTTCCGGGGAGCCACGCAAAAAAGACTTTTTTCTTGAGCAGCGGTGCCGAGGCAGTCGAAAATGCAGTGAAAATTGCCAGGAAATTCACAGGGAGGAAAGGAATCATTTCATTTGAGCGGGGATTCCATGGCCGGACATATATGGCAATGTCACTGACAAGCAAGGTGCGGCCATATAAATACGGGTTCGGTCCGTTTGCGCCTGAAACGTACAAGTGGCCTTACCCTGATTATTACAGGTCCGGGGGATTGGATCCGGCGGAACTTGATGAAGCGCTGTTAAGCAGTTTTGAAACTTTCTTCCTGAACGAGGTTTCACCAGATGACGTAGCGGCTGTAATAATGGAGCCTGTCCAGGGTGAGGGCGGCTTCATCATCCCCTCCAAGGGCTTTGTTCAGGGCGTTAAAAAGCTTTGTGAACAACATGGCATTTTATTCATAGCAGATGAAATCCAGACCGGTTTCGGCAGGACAGGCAAAATGTTTGCCGTTGAACATTTTGAGGTGGTTCCTGATATAATGACAATGTCCAAGTCGATTGCTGCGGGGCTGCCGCTCAGTGCAGTGACCGGCCGGGCTGAAATCATGGATTCAGCCGGAATCGGCGAAATAGGCGGGACGTATGGCGGAAGTCCGCTCGGCTGTGTAGCCGCGATCGAAGTTATTCAAATGATTCAAAACGATGGGCTGCTTGAACAGGCATTGAAAATAGGGGAAGCATTCCAGGCCTGTTTTGATGTACTGTCATCACGGTTTGGGCAGATTGGCCAAATCCGCTCCCTCGGAGCCATGTGCGCCATTGAGTTTGTACAGGATAAAACGGGTAAACGGCCCAACCAGCCGATTGTTCAGGAAATACTGAGAAACGCTCATCAGCGCGGACTGGTCATCATGAGTGCCGGACTGTACGGCAATGTGGTCCGCCTGCTCGTCCCGCTTGTCATTTCTGACAGCCAGCTTGACGAAGGTCTGGGTGTTCTTGAAGATGTGATCATTCAATGCTGCCAGAACCAGCAATAGGAGGAATATAGTTGAAACAATCTCTTTGGATAAATGGAACCAGCATGGAAACAGGCAATTACCGCCCTCTTGTCAATCCCTACAGCGGCGAGACGATTGCGGAAGTTGCTGACGCAGGCGAAGAAGAAGTACTGTTGGCGATTGAAGCGGCCCACAGGGCGGCACCAATTATGGCAGGAATGGAAGCTTTTAAAAGGGCTGAAATCCTTGAAAGAGTCGCCGGCTTTATGAAAGAAGAGCGTGAAGCATGTGCCCGCCTTATCGCAACCGAAGCGGCAAAACCGATAAAAGTTGCGCGTGCCGAGGTGGAGCGAACGATTATGACGTACACCTTCGCTGCCCATGAAGCGAGAAGGATCCATGGGGAAACAGTACCGCTCGATGCGGCTCCCGGCGGTGAAGGGCGTGTTGCCTATACTGTAAAGGAACCGCTTGGTGTCATTGCGGCGATAACACCTTTTAATTTCCCTATGAACCTAGTGGCGCACAAAGTGGGCCCAGCCATTGCCGCAGGAAATACGGTCGTGCTTAAGCCTGCGAGCCAGACTCCGCTTTCCGCTTACAAAATAGCTGAATATTTTCACAGGGCAGGACTGCCGGACGGTGCTTTGAACGTGGTGACAGGAAGCGGAAAAACAATCGGGGACATGCTTACTTCCGACGACAGG
This sequence comes from Bacillus sp. T33-2, assembly GCF_002860205.1. Taxonomy (GTDB): domain Bacteria; phylum Bacillota; class Bacilli; order Bacillales; family Cytobacillaceae; genus T33-2. The sequence goes on along the minus strand of NZ_PGVB01000005.1, from coordinate 163,367 downwards.
GTAAAAAAAGTGACATTTACGGGCAGCCCAGCTGTAGGAAAATATATTCGGGAACGGTCAGGGTTGAAACGGGTTACGCTTGAACTGGGTTCTAATTCAGCGGTTGTGATTGACCATGATACCGACCTAACAAAATGTATCCCGAGGGTTGTTGCCGGGGCATTTGCATACCAGGGCCAGGTTTGCATTTCCGTGCAGCGGATTTTTGTGCATGAAAGCCTGTTTGAACAGTTTGTTTCCGGCCTGAAGCAAGAAACGGAAAAGCTGGTTATTGGAGACCCGCTGGATGAACATACAGACGTGTCAGCGATGATCACACCAGGTGACGTTAGCCGGGCAAAATCCTGGGTTGACAGCGCCGTTGCAAACGGGGCTGAGCTCATTATCGGGGGAGCAGCAGAGGGGCCTGTCCTGAAGCCAACGATCCTGTTGAATGCGAGCCCAGAAGACAAGGTTTCCTGTGAAGAAATCTTTGCGCCAGTCGTCCATATCAACAGTTTCAGTGATTTTGACGAAGCATTGCAAGAAGTGAACAAATCACAGTTCGGGCTTCAGGCAGGGGTTTATACAAACGACCTTAACAAAGCTTTAAGGGCAGCAAAAAAGCTGCATGTAGGCGGAGTCATGATCAATGATATCCCCACTTTCCGTGTTGACCATATGCCATATGGCGGAGTGAAAATGAGTGGAACCGGAAGAGAAGGAATTAAGTACGCCATTGAGGAAATGACCGAACTGAAGCTGGTAAGCATTAAGCTTGATTAATAAACTTTTTTATATGGAATGTTGATGATTAAAGATGAAGCCTGGCCTTGTAGGGCCGGGCTTTTTCAAATATCACCGGGGCGGGGGGAGGACAAGGCGATGCAACAAGGATCAACTTTTCTAATCAATCATTCAAATTGCTTGCTTGAGGCGTACAATGATCCATGGAACCGGAGGATAAGGGTGGATGATTACCGGGGAAGCATAGATAAAATTTTGGAAAAGGCTGGAGAATTGGCTGTATCTGAAAAAGCAGAGAAGCTGATTGTGAAAGCAAGGAGGGAGCATTTTACCCGGCTACTGGAACATGGTTTCCGTTTTGAAGCCAGTGTCGACGGCTATTTTCTTGGCTCAGACGGGTGGTTTTTTTCGAAATTTTACACCTCTGAAAGGAAAAATAATCTCCATTGGGTCACAGAAGATGAAATCATAAAAAATGTATATCATTTGAAGGAGCCTGCCAGGGCTGTGATGCCGCCAAAGGATTATCAGCCCGTAAAACTGCAGAGAGGGGATGCTCCAGCGCTTGCCTCTCTTTATAACCAGGTTTTCCAGATCTACCCAACGCCACTTAACGATGCTGGTTACATCGAAAAAACGATGGAACAAGGAACCATTTACTACGGTTTCGTCTGCAATGGGGAAATCGTGAGTGCCGCATCGGCTGAGGTGAATAATTTTTACAAAAATGCTGAGCTGACAGATTGTGCCACATTAAAGGAACACCGGAAGCATGGGTTGATGAAGCATCTGCTTGCACTTTTGGAGGACCATTTACTGAAAAACAGTATTTATTGTGCGTATTCTATCGCCCGGTCACTTTCATTTGGGATGAACGCGGCATTGTTTCAATTGGGATACGCGTACAGGGGAAGGCTTATAAACAATTGTTTTATATACGACAAGCTTGAAAACATGAATGTTTGGGTGAAGGATCTCGCAAGCAGCGCCTTGAAAGGATAAATGTAATTTAGTGAAGGATATTGCCAGTGCCAATTTTTCGGCAGCAGGATGACAAAAAAGCGGCATCCTGTCATATAGATATCATGAGAGGGTGGGAATATGAACATGATGTCTGATATGACAAAAGAAGTTTTGAGTGCGATTTTGAAAAGCATTGATGAAGCGATTCACGTTGTGAATACAGACGGGATTACCATTTTTTACAACGAGGTTGCAGCAAGGCATGATGGACTTGACACAGATGAAGTAGTCGGCAAAAAATTGCTCGACGTATTCCCTTCGTTAAATGAGAAAACAAGCACTTTACTGAATGTCATTAATACAAAAAAGCCTTTATATAACCAGTCGCAATCATTTGTGAACCTTCACGGGAGAAAGATTGAAACATTGAACACTACCCTGCCTATTTTTGTGGAACGGGAAATTATCGGTGCCGTCGAAATTGCCAAGGATTATACCCGGATTAAAGGACTGGCCGAAAAGCTGGTTGATATTCAGAGAGGGATGAAGCGAAAAGCAGGCAGGCATGTGAACAGGCAAACAGCTTATACATTTGCTGACTTACTAACGGTTCACCACGGCTTTAAGAAAACAATTGCAGAAGCGCGCAGGCTTGCTGAATCTGATTCACCGATTCTCGTATTTGGCGAGAGCGGCACAGGCAAAGAATTGTTCGTTCAGGGAATGCACAATGATTCAGGACGGGCAGCAGGGCCATTCATTGCCCAGAATTGCGCAGCGATCCCGGAAACACTGCTGGAAAGCATCCTCTTTGGCACCTCGAAGGGGAGCTATACAGGGGCTGTCGACCGGCCAGGATTATTTGAGCTTGCAAATGGGGGCACCCTTTTTCTTGACGAGCTGCATGCGATGCCGATAGAACTGCAGGCAAAGCTGCTGCGCGTGCTTGAGGACGGCCTAGTCAGGAGGGTTGGGAGCACAAACAGCCTGTCTGTCGACGTCCGCGTCATTTCCGCAATGAATATTCACCCCAGTGTGGCGATGGAACAAGGCAAACTAAGGGCAGACTTGTTTTACCGGCTAAATGTTCTCACGTTTGAACTTCTTCCTCTCAGGGACAGAAAAGAAGATATTGTTTTTTTATCAGAAAAGTTCATTTCTGATTACAACGATATGCTGTCAAAAAATATCTCGGGTACCGACATGCGGGTAAAAGAGCTGTTTTCCAGGCATGAATGGCCCGGTAATGTACGCGAATTAAAACATACGATTGAATATATGATGAATGTATGCGAAGGGAATTGCCTTACCTTCAACGACTTGCCGGTGATGCTCAAAAGTTCAAAGCATGTGCCAGCCGGTAGGCCAGCATCGCTGTCGTTAAAAGAAAGCCTGAGAAACGTGGAGATGAAGCTGATTATGGAAGCTTTGTCAGACACAGGGGGAAACATTCAACTTGCAGCGGGGCTCCTTGGCATACCAAGGCAGACACTTCAATATAAAATGAAAAAGCTTAAATCGTGACTGCCAAAAAACCGGCAGTTTTTTTATTTGCACAATCCTGATGTTACCCATAGGCATGACAGCGAAGGCCTTAATGAAATGGCATAAAAATTGCATCAAGAATAGATAAATGATTTAAGGGGGAATAGGTGTGAAGCAATTTGTTTATAGACCGGCCCGGCACTGGAAGGATATAGAATTGTGGAAGAATGTGACTGACGAACAATGGAACGATTGGCTGTGGCAGTTAACCAATACAATCCGGACACTGGACGATTTAAAAAAGGTTGTCAATTTGACCCCCGAGGAAGAGGAAGGTGTCAGGATTTCAACAAAGACCATCCCGCTGAATATCACCCCTTATTATGCTTCATTAATGAATCCGGACGATCCCAGATGCCCAGTCAGAATGCAATCAGTGCCGATTTCAAAGGAAATTTACAAGACGAAATATGACCTGGAGGATCCGCTGTACGAGGATGAGGATTCACCTGTGCCAGGGTTGACTCACCGCTATCCGGACAGGGTTTTATTTCTTGTGACCAATCAATGCTCCATGTATTGCCGTTATTGTACACGACGGCGGTTTTCCGGGCAGATAGGGATGGGGGTTCCGAAAAAACAGCTCGATGCAGCGATCGAATATATCGCCAACACACCTGAGGTACGGGATGTCCTTATTTCCGGGGGGGACGGCCTGTTGATCAACGACAATATTCTGGAATACATCCTGAAGAACTTGAGAGCCATTGACCATGTGGAAATCATCCGGATCGGAACGAGGGCTCCTGTCGTGTTCCCGCAGCGGATAACTGAGAATCTCTGCTCTATTTTGAAGAAATACCATCCTGTCTGGCTAAATACCCATTTTAATACATCCATCGAGATTACAGAAGAATCAAAACAGGCCTGTGAGATGCTCGCAAATGCAGGTGTCCCGGTCGGCAATCAGTCAGTCATTCTGGCCGGGATCAATGACAGCGTTCCGATCATGAAAAAGTTGATGCATGACCTTGTCAAAATCAGGGTCCGCCCGTATTACATCTATCAATGTGACCTTTCAGAAGGAATCAGCCATTTCAGGGCACCAGTTTCTAAAGGCCTTGAAATCATTGAAGGATTGCGGGGACACACTTCTGGATACGCTGTGCCGACCTTCGTTTGCGATGCTCCTGGTGGTGGAGGAAAGATCGCACTGCAGCCAAATTACTTGATTTCACAGAGTGCCGAAAAAGTAATCCTAAGGAATTTTGAAGGAGTAATCACTTCCTATCCAGAGCCTGAAAACTATGTTCCTGGCCGGGCTGAGGCATATTTTAAAGAGATTTACCCTGACGCGGAATCTAAACGGTCCAACATTGGGATAGCGGCGCTAATGCATGACAGCCAGTTCAACCTTATTCCTGAGGGGCTGAGGAGATTGGAACGGCGCCAGACATACGAGGCTAAGCCAGGGCACAGCACCCTAAAGGACAAACGCGAGAAAAGAGACCAGCTCAAAGAAAAGAAATACCAGGCCCAGCAGAAAAAATCTCTGGATCAAAGAGAAACTTTTTCCGCAAAGGAATAGGGGGATTAAGGTTGGAAAACAGATGCGAATGGTGTGAATGTGAAAAAATAATGCACGGAAGCAAGAGCGTATTCTGGGAGCTCCCTGACGGATCACGAGCGATTGAAATAACTCATACTCCAACAATAACTTGCCAGGATTGCCACATTTCGTACCAGACAGAAAAAATCGTTAAGCAGATCGAGGACCAGCTATTCCTGGTCAATACTACGTTAATTGACAAAACCATTAAGTTTGAAGAATTGATGGCCTTGCCCCGCCTGTTGAAACGGAATTATTTTGACTTTTCTTCTTAACAAGTGAAGCCTCTGCAGGTTATTAAAAGAGTAACGCAAAATAGACGTGAATGAACCTATCCGCTATAGTAAACGATAGAAATATGTTTGCCGAGACGCAAATTACTAATAGGCGGAAAGGGTTGTTTATGTCAAAAAGCTTTTATCACTTCTTAATGAAATACCGGCATCCAGAGCCGAAAGATGAAATAAGCCGGTTTGCCAACGCTGCGTATGAGGATCATGCCTTCCCCAAGACTTCTGCCCAATACCATGAATTAAGTTCTTATCTTGAACTGAACGGGCATTACCTGGATAATATGTCTGTATTTGATGAAGCCTGGGATTTATATTTAATTTCCGAAGGATAGAGAAATCTATCCTTTTTTTGCGTAAATCGCTGTTCTAAAAAATACAAAATTTTAAAGTTTGGTTATACTTTGGGTTGTGGAATTCCATTATTTTCTGGGAGTAGGGGGCATGAGGACGGGCAGTTTAATCGTGGCGAATTTTGATTAAAAGCATATACTGTGGTAATAAATTCACGACGAATCATTGAGAGGATGGGAGGAGAAAATGGAGAATCGGAAAAAGCCGAAATATAAAATCGGTGATACAGTCGTGATCACAATATATGGAACGGTCGGAAAGGTTACGGATGTGAAGTGGCTCGACGGCCTTTATGTATATGAAATCAATAACAGTGAGGGACTGTACCTGGAATCTAGCCTCCAGATGCTCTCTGAATATGAAGGGAAGCTGCTCGAGAAGGAACATATTGACATAGAATATAAGTATTTTTTCGGAGACCTTGTCCATGTTAAAGGCTATGGTTCTGACTTATTTAAAATCGTAGGATTCCGTACGGAAATTTGGCGTTACAAGGAAGATGCCTGGGAAGACGTCATTTATGAACTATCCAGGATCAGTGATGGTGAATGGCTGGAAGCAGGTGAAGAAGAACTTACATTGGTTGCAGATGCTGAAAGTGCAGAAACATTTATTCAAAAGCTGGGCCTGTTGTTTACTGTCAATAAAGAGGTGAAACCGGTGAACCTGGACAAAAAGCCGCAGCAGGCTCCCCATCGGCATGCCGAAAAACAGGAACTGAAAAAAAAGAACAATAAAAAAATGTTGATCGATAATCTTCTGGACATTTACAATGACTATCGCATCCTGTATAAACTTTTTCAGGATGATGAATACGCACATGTGATGAGAGTGATCATGAGGAAACTGGCTCTTATCGTTAATAACGATGGCAAAAGCCACGTCTGACCTACTTAATGACAACACTGAAGAGGTAAATCATATACGGAACACCCAGCAACATCAACATTTTGAATAAAAAGTTTGTGATCTGGCCAAAATAGCGAATAATTTCGCTGTCTTCTTTATTTACATCTTCCCGGAACACCGCTCCCCATGTTTTTAATATTTCCATGATATCTCCCCCATTCTGAAAATTATATTTAATAGTATGCTTGTCCAATAAAAACATGACTGAAGCAAAGGATTTTTAAATGGCGGAACTTGAAATGGTGTTTTCACTGTGATCGAAGCATGAAAAATGCTGTCCGCTCATACATTTTGTACAAAGGGGGGCGATTCTTTGAAAGAGATTGAAGTTTTCATTGATACCGACGAAATAGCCGATTTTTTCTTTCACCAGCTTTTGAAACGGGGATACGTTCCCACCGAGGAAGAACTCGAGGAAATGGCTGACATCACATTTGAATATCTGGTTGAAAAGTGCATTATCGATGAGGAAATGGAAGAAGACTGATTGGTAGAAACGGATCTATTGCACGATCCGTTTTTAATTGCAACGCAGAAAATCGGTCACCTCTGTAAAACTCATAAAATACTTGCTTAAGAATGAAACCTTATTCGCATAAATTCGTATGAACATGTATAACATCAGGAAGTATATTCACCTTGTAGGCAAGTTTTAATTTAAAGAGGAGGCAGGATCAGAATGTCGTTTTTCAATAAAGTATTTGCAAGTGTGGGAATTGGATCGGCAAAGGTAGACACCAGGCTTGAAAAGGAAACCTTAATGCCGGGAGAGGACGTACGGGGAGTGGTCCATATCACCGGCGGAAAAACTGCCCAGAAGGTTGACGAACTTTATCTTTCCTTGCACACTACATACATTAAGGAGGCTGATGACAAAAAATACACGGCAACAGCCACAATTGGACGGTATAAGGTAACGGATGAATTCACCATTCATCCGACTGAAACGAAAGAAATACCATTTTCCTTCAGGCTGCCTGTCAACACGCCGGTCTCAATTGGAAGGACAAAGGTCTGGGTTTCCACTGGGCTCGACGTGAAGAATGCGGTGGATCCAACAGATCAAGACTTTATCAATGTAATCCCAAACCGTATCATGGCAGCAGTATTGAATTCTGCAGGCGATCTTGGCTTCCGCCTCAGGGAGGCTGACTGCGAGGAGGCGCCATACCGCTTGCGCAGCCGCCAGCCATTTGTGCAGGAATTCGAATTTGTGCCTGTAACAGGCCCATTCCGGGGCAGACTGGATGAACTTGAAATTGTTTTCTTCCCTGTAAATGATAATGAATTAGAGGTCGTCCTGCAGGTTGACCGCCGTGCCAGGGGACTGGCAGGATTTCTTTCAGAAGCATTGGAAATGGATGAATCTAATGTTACTCTTAAAGTACATTCCGGTGACATTCCTCAGTTAGCACATAAACTGCAATCCGTCATCCAGCGGTACTGTTAAATAAAAGCCGATGAAGCTGCTGCTCCATCGGCTTTTTAATGGTGTGAACCCGGGCTGTTCTTTCTTTTCTTGGCGGAATATTCCTTTGCGTGTGCTTCATGCTCGGCAATGATTGCTTCAGGTGGAATATGGTTGTTTTTTTTCGGTGAAATAATGCGGTTACGGTGTTTTTTTCCGATGTTATCCACCCCCTGTCATTATAAAATAATGGATGGTTTGTACCTCTTGTGGCCAAGCTATTTTTAGCATTTCCTCTTGCCAAAAGAATAGTAACGCAACATTTTCCTGCACGGACATTATATGGTATAGTTTTTACGTAAGCGGCATCAAATAGGATGGAGGATTTAACTATGAGCATACATATTGGCGCAAAAGAAAATGAGATTGCAGAAACGGTATTGCTTCCTGGCGATCCACTCAGGGCAAAATACATAGCTGAAACTTTCCTGGAAAATGCGCAGTGCTATAATGAAGTAAGAAATATGTTTGGATATACCGGAACGTATAAAGGCAAGCGAGTTTCGGTGCAGGGAACGGGAATGGGAGTTCCGTCCATTTCTATCTATATAAACGAACTAATGCAAAGCTATAATGTTCAAAATTTGGTACGGGTCGGGACATGCGGTGCCCTGCAAAAGGACGTCCGTGTACGGGACGTGATCCTGGCAATGAGTGCTTCCACTGATTCACAGATGAACCGTATTACGTTTGGCGGTGTTGATTATGCACCAACAGCAAATTTCGATCTGCTCTTAAAGGCTTACAACGCAGGCGTGGAGAAAGGTTTAAATTTAAAGGTTGGAAATGTGTTTACAGCGGATATGTTCTATAACGATAACGCAGAGCACGAGAAGTGGGCCAACCACCAAATTTTAGCGATTGAAATGGAGACAGCAGCTCTTTATACGCTTGCAGCCAAGTTTGACCGGAAAGCGTTGTCCGTCCTCACGGTAAGCGACCACCTTTTGACAGGGGAGGAAACTACTGCAGAAGAGCGCCAGACAACCTTCAACGATATGATCGAGGTTGCCTTGGAAGCTGTAATACAAATTTAATAAATGAAGCTCTTTCCATGCGGAGAGAGCTTTTATTAATGTAATAGAGGAGCAGGCCTCTGAAACATGTTATTTTGTTATGGTAAAATAGGACATGCAAAACGGTTTTAAAACATGATATGATGGATATATTGTAGAAAAATGACGAAAAAAACGGTGAAAACAATGAAGAAATTAATGCTGCTCATAATAGCTGCGCTTGCATTGACGGGCTGCGGGAAATTAGATGCCGTCAAGGACAAAATCCCTTTTGTTGGAAAGGACAACCAGATGCAGGAAACAAATGAGAATCAAAAAGCAGACGGTGAAATTCAGGACGAGCAAGGTTTAAAACGCTCGTCAGGTTCAGATGTGGCCATTTCCAATGAACATGTTGAGGGAAGCCAACCCGCTTTGGAATCAACCTATTTTAATGTGATCAAACAGACAGATGGGAAAAATATTATACAAAACCCCGAAAATGCTTTGTCGATGGTTAATAAACTGTTTGGCCTTCCATCCGACTATATCCCTCCCGATTTAGTCCGGCCGGCCGTCACTTTTTCATTTGGTGAACAAAAGCTGGAGAAGAGCCTGCTAAGGAAGGAAGCCGCGCAGGCGCTTGAAAAGATGTTTGCCGATGCAAAAAGCAGTGGAATTGAACTTGTTGCAGTGTCCGGCTACCGTTCTTACAACCGCCAAAGTGTGCTTTTTGATGCGGAAGTAAAACGGAAGGGGAAGGAAAAAGCTGTTGAGGCTGTTGCATTGCCGGGAAACAGTGAGCACCAGACAGGCCTTGCCATGGATATTTCAAGCCACAGCAGCAAAATGAATTTAACTCAGCAGTTCGGTGATACAAAAGAAGGCATCTGGCTTGCGCAAAATGCTCACAGATTTGGGTTTATCCTCCGCTATCCGAAAGGAAAAGAACAAGTAACTGGATATATGTATGAACCTTGGCATTTTAGGTATGTTGGCGAGAAAGCGGCTGCCGAAATGTATAAAAATAATTGGACCCTTGAAGAATATTTTGATACTGTGAAGAAAATTTAACGCAAAAGCCCGGCATACTGTACGCCGGGCTTTTTTTAACGATAAGATAGTATAAAATTTTCGTCATTCCACAGTACCCGTTTCTGTGGAATTGTTATTTTACATGCCAAACATTATAAAACGTATCTTTTCGATGAAATCCATGATTAGCATCTATTCGTTGACAAACCATCAGGGTATAATCCGTTCCTAAGTAACGCTATTTTGACCAGGAAGGCTGATTCGGTCACCTAGCCGGATTCTAGGTGACGCAAACAGTTATCGGCGAGCTGGTTCGGTAACCTATCCGGATTCCAGGTGACGCAAACAGTTATCGGCGAGCTAGTTCGGTAACCTATCCGGATTCTAGGTGACGCAAACAGGTATCGCCGAGCTAGTTCGGTAACCTATCCGGATTCTAGGTTACGCAAACAGTTATCGGCGAGCTGGTTCGGTCACCTAGCCGGATTCCAGGTGACGCAAACAGTTATCGGCGAGCTAGTTCGGTCACCTAGCCGGATTCTAGGTGACGCAAACAGTTAGCGGCAGGCTGGTTTGGCCAACTAGCCGGGTTCTACGTGACACAAACAGGTAGTAGTGGGTGGAATCGGTATCCTAGGATTGTCCGACGGGGAGGCAATGACACCGGCAATGTTTTTATGCGACAAATGTGGCAAAAAAAAATATACCTTGAGTATTTATAAAGGAGTACATAGGAAACAGTGCAAAATTTGCATGTTCTGTGAACAAAAAGAACCGGGCGGTTTTTGCCCGGTTTTTATTAATAACAGCTGTTTTTGCCGGCCGCATTTCTGTATAATTTAATAACTGCACAATGAAGAGATGATTAACAAGAGGAAAGCACGAAAGCGGGGAGAAACCATGGTCTACATAAAAGAAATCAGCATGGATGATTGTTCACAGTTATTGGAATTTGAACTGGCAAATAAGGGGTTCTTTGAAAATTACATCCCTGCGCGGGATTCGTCTTATTATTCAGTCGAGGGAATCGCAAGATCAATTGAACTGATGTACAGCTTGAGGAATCAGGATGAATACTATCTATACCTGGTCAGGAACGAAAGTGATGATCTCGTTGGGAGAATCAACATTTTCAATATAAACAGGGACCATTTAAGTGCAGAAATCGGATACCGGATTGGCGAGAGCCATACTGGCAAAGGTTATGCGGAACGTTCGGTAGAACTGATAGAACATCATGCGGCCACCCAGCTCGGCATTAAAATTTTGACCGCACAAACTATTGCTTCAAATATGGCGTCAGCCCGGGTACTGGTCAAAAGACATTTTACTTTGACTGAAACAGTTAAAAACCTTTTGCCATTCAATGGTCAACTTCACGATGCACACATTTTTCAAAAAGAAATCTAAATCCCAAGGAAAGTTTTTGTTCCTGACTGCGCCTGATTATTTTCCTGTCAATTTAGGCCTGAAAATGTTATTCTAATCATCAAGGATTTTAAAAAAACAATCGCCGAGCTATGCAAATAACGGGCATTGTTCATCAAACTAATAGATTAATAGAATTGCGACTGGCATAACGAAAGTGGTGAAAACGGTTGGACCAAGACAAGAGAACTGACGAAATTGCAGCAAATCAAGGCAACCCGGAACAGATAGAGAGCAATGAGCCGAAACAAAACAATTTTCTTCGAATAAAGAAATTCCATTTTGCGATGCTGTTGTTTTTTATCGTTTTTATAACTGCAGGGATCACAACTTTTGCCCTTGCGTTTGGTGATGATGAACCAGCGGTAAAAGTCATCGGGCAGAGGGATGAATTTACAAAGCTGTATGAGGCATATGATGTGCTTAAAAATAATTACTACACGGAAATTGATGAAGATAAAGTGATTAACGGGGCAATCAACGGAATGCTTGAGTCCCTTGATGATCCATACTCCGACTATATGAATCAAGAAGATGCAAAAAGCTTTCACCAAAGCATCGAGTCATCATTTGAAGGAATTGGGGCCGAAATCCAGGAAAAGGATGGACATATCGTCATCGTGACCCCGCTTAAAGGCTCCCCTGCTGAAAAAGCCGGTTTAAAGCCCGAAGATAAAGTTCTGGAAGTTGATGGAAAAAGCCTGCAGGGCATGAGTTCTTCAGAGGCAGTTATGTTCATACGTGGCAAAAAAGGCACAAAGGTCGAATTATCGATTTCCCGGCCTGGCATCAATGAACCTGTGAAGGTGCCTATTGTACGTGATACCATTCCAATTGAGACTGTGTATGGGGAAATGATTGAAGACAAAATTGCCAAGGTTCAGATCACAAACTTTTCCCAAAACACTACAAAGGAACTGGTAGCCATCCTGAACGATTTACAGAAAAAGGGTATGCAAGGCTTGGTTCTGGATGTAAGGCAGAACCCGGGTGGACTGTTGGAACAGGCAGTAAGCATCTCCAGCCTGTTCGTCCCTAAGGGCGAGATCTTGTTTACTGTGGAAGACCGCCATGGGAACAAGGAAGAATATCCATCAAAGAGCAATGGAAATCCGGATGTGCCTCTCGTAGTGGTGATTGACAAGGGAAGCGCAAGTGCCTCCGAAATACTGGCCGCTGCCGTGAAAGAGTCGGCAGGAGTGCCGTTAGTCGGCGAAACCAGCTTTGGTAAGGGAACTGTCCAGCATGCCCAGGATTTTGAAGACGGTTCGAACATGAAGTTCACAACGGAAAAATGGCTTACACCGAAAGGGAACTGGATTCATAAAAAGGGGATCAAACCGGATTATGAGGTAGCTTTGCCTGAATATGCTGCATTGCCGTTTATTGACCCGGAAACTGAACTGAAAGTATCTTCTGCCTCAGAACAGGTTAAAGCTGCACAGAAAATGCTCAAGGCACTCGGATACGATCCTGGAAGGGAAGACGGCTTCTTCGATGAAAAAACTGCACAGGCAGTAATGGCTTTCCAAAAAACCGAAAATCTGGAGCAAACAGGTACGCTGAAAGGAGCTTCAACGATCCAACTGATGACACGCCTGCGTGAACAGATAGAAAAAAATGACCCGCAAATCCAGAAGGCTGTAGAAGTACTAAAAGAACAGCTAAACAAATGAAGCCGAAAAACTCTCCACTTTGGGGAGTTTTTTGTTTGGGCAGCGAGTATCCGCTATGCATTGTATTTTGGCCGACAGCCAAATGGTTTGTGTCGAGACCCGCAATCAGCTAAAATGTGTCAATGGGACTTAAAGTAAAAAGCTATTTGAGGAGTGATACCTTGAGGCAATTTACAAAATTGGATACCAGCCTGAAGGAAAAAATTGTACGATTGGAAACTGATTGTGAACGTCTTTGCGAAAATGCGCGGAAGATATATTCTTTAAAATTCAAATCGCTTGGACAGGAACCAGTGATTGAAATGGCTAGGACGATAAAAGGAAGGACAGCACCTGCACATCAGGTTTTTACAGCAGGGTATGAATCATATATCGACATCGGGATCGAAGACTGTGAAGAATACTATCCGCATGCCTATATACCCATCTGGAAGTGCAAGGAGGAATTGTTCCAGAAAACAGGGTACCTGACTATGGACAGTGTGGATGTGATTTGCGCCAAAATTGCGAATATGGCAGATGAAATGTATAAAGAAATAGAAAAGAAACAGTGATACAGTATGAAGAAACAATAAACAAACCCGAATTTAATATTGTGGCGACATTTATCTGACGGGGCAATACGGTGCCGCTGGCCAGGCTTCTTCAATTGTTTTTTTATGGCGAAACAGGGTAAGGTATAAGAGATTATATGGAAAGGATGATCTTTTATGCCGTGGACACAAGATGATTACCCTGTGTCAATGAAAAATCTCGATCCGAAAGTCAGGAACAAAGCCATTGAAATTGCCAATGCCCTTGTGGAGGATGAGAAATACGAGGACGGCAAGGCAATCCCTATCGCCATAGACAAAGCAAAGGAATATGTAAAAAATCATAAAAATGATTGAATGAACCGTGCTTCTCTGGCACGGTTTTTGCATATACAGGCATCAAACAGGATAAACTTTGCAAAGACAAGTTTTATGAAAACGAGTTGATGCAAAATGAAATCTCCTTCGATTGCTTTTATCGCATGCTTTCTGCTTATGTGCAACGCTGCAGGAATTGAAGCAAAAACAAGGGAAATAGAGATGCTTTCCTGGAATGAAGTGAACTCGCTGCTTCCAAGATACAGTACATTTACCGTGGAAGATTTTGAAACAGGAGCTAAATTCCGTGTCCAGCGAAGAGCAGGAGGCCGCCATGCGGATGTGCAGCCAGTTACCGCAAAAGATACGAAAATCATGAAGCGGATTTACAATGGAAAATGGAGCTGGAAAAGGAGAGCGATCATTGTCAGGTCAAAGAATTTTGCAATCGCCGCATCTATGCATGGAATGCCTCATGGTGCCGGTGCATTGAAAAATAATTTTCCGGGACATTTCTGCATCCACTTTTACGGAAGTACTACACACCGCTCCAGTAAAATGGATTTGTCCCATCAACTAATGATCCTAAAGTCTGCCGGCAAACTGGAGAAATTTTTGGAGGAGGCCGATGTTTCTGAATTGGTCGATGCTTATTTTGCAGGGATTAAGCAACAGGATCCGCACATTGTTTCTCTGATTTCCGCACAACAATTGAACTGGAAAAAAGCACTTCCGCTGGTCGAAAATATTCGCCCGGGAAAGTTGGATCCTTCATCATTCGAGGATGCGGGCGCAAGTCTCGTCCTAAACGTACCTGTTGAAGTAAATATGCAGCTCAAAGGGACGGGCCGGGCGAATTTTGAAGGTGAGCTCATGCTCATCAGATTTTCACCTGCTGAACAGTGGCAAGTAAACTCGGTCAAGTTTTTCGAAGAAGCAGTCCTGTCCAAAAAGCAAGAAAAAAAAGCTTGAGCATTCTCAAGCTATTTTTTTAAGCCAACCGGTGCCGGAACCACTTTTCCCGCTTCCCCCTTCTTTTATGTGCTGTTTAAGAGTTTCCAAATTTTATGAAAGTCAGTTCGTCGCCAATGGTACCACAAATTCCGCATTGAACCTTTAATTCTGGACCCGTATAAGGCCTGTGAAAGGGATCAACCTCACCACTTGTATATTCATGAATGATGTCACCGGTTTGAGGGTCCAGTCGTACCGGCTGTGGAACCTGTCGAATCAGGTTAAATCGGCTCCGGTTTGTTTTGCAGCTCGGGCATCTGTATCTTGTCATTCTCATTCATCTCCTTCATTCTGCATTTCTCACTATTTTTTGCAGAGAGGGGATGAAATATGTAACAATTAGGATAAGCAAAATGAGGGTCGCCGTTACAGGTTCAATAAGGGGGATGGAATACATGGTTGATTACACCCATTTAATAGCGGAATACAGGAAAATCTGGAACAATCGCAGTCTCGCTGTTGAATGCAATGCTGAGGACACTTTGAAACAAGCCATACTCAGAGAACTAAAGGACGAAAATTCCCATCCTCGTGTCAGACGGCCGCTATTTGAAAAATATTATTGGGCAACCAAAAGGATCATGGAATCATGCTTGGCAGATCACGATAAACTGGAGCTTATTGGATTGCATATTGAATTAGCAGGTAATTACCATGAAGATTAGCAGAATGTGGGATTGATACTCGGTGCCAGAATCACCACAAATAACCACGAAGAAAAGTGATAACAGTAGAATAATGACAGGTATTGGGTTGAAGGGGAATGCACATTCCGCTAAAATGAGTATGATAGGAATTGTTTTTCCAAAAAAAAGGAGGGTTTCCGATGTCAGAGTACACCTGTTTTAAATTATCCGTTGTTGACAACAATGCTTCGATTGAAACAATCTTTTCAAGATTGGTACACGGTTGCTGGGTGGATGAAATACAGAGGACAAGCATACTCGATGGCAACCGGATTATTTTTACCGGCGGTGAATACGATTCTGAATTTCAAATTACTTTAAACGGTCCCTATTTGATAATCCAATCGGACAGTCCCTGGGAGATGGAATTGATCTGTGAGGAATTAAAAGATATTTGTCAAAATAAACAACCTGTAGCCGGTATCAAATAAGCAATTATACATAGAAAAATGTTCACTTGGCAGGAAAGTTTTCCTGGCAAGTTTTTTATTTTCCGGCAAAAATTTCGACCTTCAGGATTTCTTTAAAAATGTCATAACAACGTAATAAATGTAAAATCCACCGTGATTCTGGAAGGCTGTCAATCCCTCATTATTAGCAGTTTAAGGTAAGCGTGATTAGAACTTCCAGAAGGTCTCTTTTCTATAAAAATATTTTATTATGCCCAAATTTCGACTTCAAACGTCATGATGCCAAGCTTCAGCAGCATGCCAACCAAGACTAGGCATACAAAACAGTGATTACTGTCATTACTTTTTTCGATCGTATTCCTTTTCCTTCCTTAAATATTACAAAAATAGCATGCTATTATAGTTGGGTAGACTTCATACACCTAATTAAGGGAGGAAATGCAGAATGAAGAAAAAATTCTTATATACAGTTGCAGCAGCTGCAGCAATCCTTGCAGCCAATCCTGTAGCAGAAAAGGCAGCTGCAGCAGGCAATGCCCCTGCAAATGCACAAAAAGAATATTACTATCATACTGGAACAGTAACCTATGAACAATTTAATAGTATCATGCAAAAGTATTTTCAAAATCCTCAGCTAGTTTGGGGACAACAGAAAGCAGCACCGCAACAAACACCTGCCCAGCAACAACCAGGAAAAGTTCAGCAGCCGGCCCAGGCACAAAAACCAGCACCGGCACCAGTCAAACAGCCAGCCCAAAGTGCTCCTGCTGCAAGCCAACAGGTAAGCGCGTATGAACAAAAGGTTGTCCAATTGACAAACGAACAGCGTGCAAAGCATGGCCTTCCAGCCCTTAAGCTTGATGCTCAGCTAAGTAAAGTCGCAAAAGAAAAATCTCTTGATATGCAACGAAAAGGTTATTTTTCCCATACAAGCCCGACTTATGGATCACCTTTTGATATGATGAAAAAGTTTGGCATCACATACCGTGCAGCTGGTGAGAATATCGCCAAGGGGCAACGCTCTCCAGAAGAGGTTGTCAATGCATGGATGAATAGTGATGGCCACCGCAAAAACATTCTGAATTCCAGCTATACACATATCGGCGTTGGACATGTTGCGCAGGGAAACTACTGGACACAAATGTTCATTGGTAAATAATATGTAACTTTGCAGAACAGCCTACCGGCTGTTCTTTTTTTCCATCCTTAGCACTCCGCCTATTCCTGCACTATATCCGTAACATCTATTTCGGAGCATTCCATGTGGACGCTTTTGGGGATTTTGACTTCCAATATCCCTTCTTTGTAGTGAGCTGATCCGCCTTTTTTCTTGACTGCGGCCGGGAAAATAAAAACCTGCTTATCTTCCATCGCTGGGATATGTTCAATGGTCATCTGGTTGGGGGTATAATGGATTTTCATTTGCCGCAGCCAATCTTTCTCCTTAACGGGAACCCTTATATAGACATAATCATGCGTTTCGAATATGGAAGCTTCTAGCCTTACAGTATGTTCGGGCTCGGCTTCATTTTCAAGCGGGCTGTAATCCTTAAACCAATCCTGCGGGTTTCCCATTTTCAGAATGTGCGAAGGAAAAACTTTCCCCATGACGTCCTGTATATATTTTTCTATCTCATCAGGCTTCATATTTTGGAATGTTGATTTCATATTCTGATCGAAAGGGAAAAAGTTCCAGGGGAACATGGGAAAACTCCTTTCTATTCTCTCTGGTCATCAAGGTATAACCGTTTATTAACGAGGCTTCCGCTCGGAGGTTTTTACTGACGCCAAAGAAAACACCTTACCAAAATGAAAAATTTCTTTACATTGTATGCAAATAAAAAGCCAGCCGTTAAGGGAAATTTATAGGGAAGGCCATAACGGTAAAGGAATGACGACCTAAAAATTTGCATATCTACCATGTTCTTTTTACTATATAAGAAGAACGTGAAAATAGCGGGGTAATCAAAATTGGCAAACAAGACAGCGTTAATAACAGGCGGCGCAACGGGAATAGGGAAACGGACTGCATTTCAGCTTGCACAGCAGGGCATTAATGTGATCATTAATTACCGGAACAGCGGCGATGATGCCAATGTGTTGACGAAGCAGTTAACGGAGCAATTTGGAACAGAAAATTACGCTGTCCAAGGTGATATTACCCGTTATGAAGACTGCCGAAAAATTGTCTCAGCAGCGTTGAGTTTTTTCTCATCAGTCGATATTCTCGTACATAATGCAGGGCCTTACATAAAGGAACGGAAGAAAATGGCCGATTATACGGTTGAGGAATGGGATTATCTTATCAATGGAAATTTAAATGCAGTCTTTTACCTTTCAAGTCTGCTGATTCCTCGTATGAGGGAGCAGAAATGGGGACGAATCATCACGATTGGTTTTGACAGGGTAGAGACGGCTCCTGGATGGATATACCGGTCTGCTTTTGCATCAGCAAAAACCGGGTTGGCTTCTTTGACCAAAACCATAGCTCTGGAAGAAGGCGGCAATGGAATAACAGCAAATATGGTGTGTCCTGGCGATATTACTGGTGGCTGGAAGGAAAAGACCATTCAGGACGCGATGGGGGAGACCGATCCCTCAACTCCGGCAGGTAGACCGGGAACAGGCGAGGATATCGCGAGGGTGATATGTTTTCTCGCTGAAGAGAAATCGAGTTTTATAACTGGAAGCATCATACCGGTAACGGGCGGGAAAGATGTTCTGGGCAAGATCTATAAATCCGGGGAATAGCTTTTATTATTTTCCGTAAACTTGAGGGGTTGTTCGAATCAAACCTGATCTGAGTGCAAAAATGACGGGTTCACCCTTTTGAAAATCGGCAAGGACAATAGCACGCAAGAACGCGTGCTATTGTTTTGAATTTATGTGCTTGCATGTCCCGGCCTGAATTTTTTCTTTTGGATATATACTAGCCTGGTTGACAGGCAAATGGCGCCTGCAGCGAGGCCTGCTATCAAACCAATCCAGTAGCCAAATGCATTCAGTCCGGTAAAATTGGCAAGATAATAGCCAAGCGGCAGCCCAATGACCCAGTATGAAACTAGCGACATTATAAACGTAATATTAACGTCTTTATAGCCTCTTAGAGCCCCCTGGATCGGGGCCTGTACAGCATCAGAGAGCTGAAAAAAGAATGCATAAAGAAGGAACTGTGCTGTTAGCTCAATGACCTGTGTTTCGTTACTATATATGGAGGCAATCTCCGTTCTTAACATAAACAGAATGACTCCGCATATTCCTGACATGAATACGGCGAATGAGACGCCCAACCAACTGTATTCGCGTGCATCCCTATAGCGCCTGGCACCCACTTCAAAGCCGACAACAATCGTCAGCGCCATTGAAATACTTAAAGGAACCATATAAAGGAATGATGAAAAATTCATGGCTGCCTGATGGGAAGCAATTGTTACAGTATTGTAGCCGCTCATGAACAGGGTCACGGCTGCGAAAATGCTGGTTTCAAAGAATATGGAGAATCCGATTGGGACTCCAATCTTCATGATTTCTTTCCACTTCGCTATCGATATTCGATAAAGCCTCTTAAACACCCCATAATTGGAAAATGGACGCTGGCTTTGTATGATAAAAGCAGCAATCAATGCTATAAGCCAGTATGTTATCGCCGATGCATAGCCTGACCCGGCACCGCCAAGCTCAGGCATCCCAAATTTCCCGTAAATAAGTAAATAATTAAACAGCACATTAATGGGCAAAGACAGCAGTGTAATTATCATGGACACTCTTGTCTTCCCAAGAGCGTCCATAAAGGATCGCAGCACATTGTAGACAAATAGGGGAACAATCCCTGTGCTGAGTCCAACTAAAAAATCATAGGCGACAGCCCTGACATTCGGATCCAAATCCATTTGGCCAAGGATCGGCTGTATAACCACCGTCCCGGCCAGTAATACTGCAATCGAGATAAATACTGCAAGGTAAACCCCCTGAACAACTGCAAATGCTACTTCGTCGTGCTTTTTCGCCCCAACAAGCTGGGCAATAATTGGAGTGATGGATAAAAGGATGCCGCTCAATCCTGTAAACACTGGTACCCATAATGAGGAGCCGATAGCGACACCAGCAAGATCTGAAGAGCTATAATGGCCCGACATCATGGTGTCAAAAAAATTCATTGCGTACATTGACAGCTGGGTGATTAATATAGGTATTAGGATATGGAATAACTGTTTAAGTTTTTCACGTCTGGAAAAAGTCTGTCTCATAGGAAGCCCTCGTTTTCTAATCTTTTTCGCGCACCGAAATGAATTATAGCATACAAAGGATAATCATTTAATTCCTCTCGGCACTAGAAGGCACTACTACCGCCTGTAACAGGTTTGGTTTAATGCAAGTCATTTTTCCCATACCGCCTGAATATTATAGGAACAGGCTAAACAGGATGGGGGAAAAGAAGGTGGCGTATTTTGGTTCAAAAGGATGGTATATAAAGGAGTTAAAAAAAGCAGGAATAGCCTTCCACCCGGTTGAAAAAAAGAAACTGGAACTTTATAAAACTTTTGTAGTGAGACAGCTTTATCTTAAACACGTGGTTAATAACACGAGAAAAGAAAATATATAAAACCATAAATATATTATGTAAACTTGTCAATCCGTTATAAATCCGGGTTTTTACATCATATCATAATTTATACTATGGCAATTGAATAAATGAACGTGCACAAGTTAAAAATACATAAAAAACTAAATGAAGATGAATTATTTAAATATTACTAAAACTTCTTGAACGATCCCTGTTTTTTGAATGCGTTTTCTTATTGCTTTATAATGATTGAAGGGGTGATAATAATGGGATCAGGATTTAATCTAAACCGGATCAATCCGAATCAGACTCAGGTGTACTTCGAGGATGGCCGATTTGAAACCCTGACAGATGCAGAGCTTGAACATTTTTTAAATGAAGCTGTCCGAAACGAAACACCACCTGATTCGAATTCTGGAACGTTCATCAGTTAAAGGAGCTGCATGGATAATGTGCAGCTCTTTTGTGTTCAATCAAGAAAGCTGTTGTTCAATAAAAAACACCCTGCATAAGCAGGGTGTTTGGATTGTCATTACGCTTCAAGCAATTGGGACGTTTCTTCATGAAGAGGTGCAGTTCTGCGCAGATGCAGAGTATAATGGTCCTTTGGAATTTCATACAAGTCATAGATTTCCCCCGAGGCATTCAGCTCACCATAAATCGCAGGTCTCGTTTCATTGGCCTTTACGATATAAGGCAATTTTTCTGCTGCCTTAATGGAACGGACATTCACTTTTCTGATCCGCATGAATATTGTTTCAATGCCTTTTTCATAGAAAAGCTCCTGGAAAAAAGCATCCTTCGCAAGACTGTTGTATCCTTTGCCATGGAATGGTTTCCCGATCCACGTTCCTAAAAAACCTGCTCCATCCTGAATATCGAATAAATTGATCGTCCCAATTGGAGCTCCCCAGTCATCAAGAATCGTACGCGAAATCATTTCGCCGCGTTCTTCCGCTTCAATTGTCTGCTTTGTCATAAAAACGAACTCATCATATGAATAAGCTTTTTGGCGCACGAAAGGGAAGACATCCGGGTGCGCCATCAGCTCATACAAAGCATGTGAGTCGTGAAGATCACGTTTCTTGAGCATTCGTATCCCTCCAATAATAGGCAGTCCAATCCCATGCCAAAACATGTTTGGCCCACCCTCGAAATTTTTTGTAAAGTTGCTAAAAAATTTCGGGGTGGGAATCGAACCCACTAGGACCAGGAATACTGGTGGCGCACCATTTGCCTTCCCTAATTAAATTCCAATATGAAATTTTCTTTCAAGCAATAGTATCATACTAAAAAAAAAAGAAAATGAAAATAGGTTTTAGCCAATTTTTTTAGCGGTTTTCCGCCAAATCTCAACATTAAATCATCATAATTTTATGAATCGCGAAATACAATCAACCCATCGATCATCGTCCATTTTGGCTTTCCTAAAAAATGGAATGGATGGTGGCTCCATAAAACCAGATCGGCATCTTTACCTTCTTCAATGCTCCCGGCCCGGCTGTCGATTCTTAAATTTTTCGCTGGCAAAATTGTAATTCCTTCAAGAGCTTTTTGGGCTGGCAGACCTTCCCTTACAGCAATGGCAGCACAAATGTTAAGGTATTGGACCGGTGTATAGGGGTGATCCGTTGTGATCGACACTTCGACCCCGTGGCGGGTCAGCTCCTGGTATGTTTTCCAGTTCTTGTTTTTTAATTCAACTTTCGAACGGCGTGTAAGGGTTGGACCAACAGACACCTTCAGGTCCAATCCTTGCAGCTCTCCGGCAACTAAATGCCCTTCTGTACAATGTTCTATCCTTATGTCAAGGTTAAATTCTTCAGCAAACCGCAGGGCAGAAATAATGTCATCAGCTCTGTGGGCATGAATCCTGACAGGTATCTCCCTTTTTAGAGCTTTTATGATAGGGGCGACCCTTAATGATTCCGGGTTGTCTGAATGTTTTGCTTTATAAAATGCTTCACGGAGCATTCCCATTATTCCCATCCTGGTAATTGAATCTTTGTTTCCGAGACTGTGGATTCTCTTCGGGTTTTCTCCAAGGGCTATTTTTATACCCGCTGTTTCCTGGACGATCATCTTTTTGATGTTTTTCCCGGCAGTCTTTATAACAGAAGTTGTTCCCCCTATGACATTCGCACTCCCGGGCATTACGTGGACAGTTGTAATACCGTATTTTATTGCGTCAGTAAACGCAGGATCCAGCGGATATACGCCATCAATTGCGCGTACGTGCGGGCTCATCGGCTCAATCGTTTCATTGGCGTCATTGCCGGCCCATCCTGTTCCTTCGTCATACAATCCCAGGTGGGTATGGACATCAATAAATCCTGGGAACAGGAAACCGTCAGTACAATCGATCATAATAACACCTGATTCAACGGCGATATTTTTTCCGATTTTTCTTATCTTCCCACAGTCGATGAGGACGTCACAATTGCTGGCAGGTGGGGATGTAACAGGATACACATTCGCATTTTTTAATAAAATTATGGTCATTTTCGTACCTATCCTTGTATTGTATGATTGTAGTAGAGAAAAAACAGATAAGACTCAGATTGTCTCACTGTTGTGCACGCATTTTTCATATGAGTGAAAGGGGAATTGAAACCTTTTATAACCTTAATCGTAAACATAAATAGAAATAAAATTATGGGGGAAGAAAACATGGTTAAAAATGAAGAAAGACTGCTTGCCGCAGCGATTTATGGGATCAGCTTTTTTACGGCATTCATCGGGCCGCTGGTCATCTGGCTGGTGAAGAAGGATGAGTCGAGTTATATCGATTATCATGGCAGGGAGTATTTTAACTTCCTAATCTCTTATACGGTTTATGCCATTATAAGCTCGATTTTAGTCCTGGTCCTGGTTGGTATTTTCATGTTAAGCATCCTTGGCATAGCCGCAATTGTGTTTACTGTTATTGGTGCAATAAAAGCTTATGAGGGAAAAGAATACCGCATCCCATTTATTTTCCGTTTACTATAAAATGACAATTCCGCTCATCTCCCGGCTGGGGGATTTTTTTTGTTTTTTATAAACGAAATAAATGAGTAGTGCGTCTTATCATCGAAATAGACGAACAGTTTAGGGGGAGAGTAAAATGGACTTGTTTGAAAGCATCAATTGGGCCTTGATTGCACCGGTCCTCGTCATACAATTCATTCTTCTTGTACTTTCATTAGTTGACCTGGTGAGGAACGGGAATACGAACGGTCCGAAATGGCTGTGGTTCCTGATTATCATTTTCATCAACATTATCGGGCCGATTCTTTATTTCGTGGTAAGAAGGAGAAGTGAGTGATGCCACTTGTCACAGTCCAAGGACTTGAAAAAAGCTTTCAGCAAACGAAAATCATAAAAGGGATTACATTTCAACTTGAAAAAGGCAGAGGCATTGCGCTCATCGGTCCGAACGGGGCGGGAAAGACAACCACTTTAAGAATGTTGTCCGGCTTGTTCGCGCCGACATCCGGAAAGATTGTTTTTGATGGGTCACGGGAAGGTGAGGATATACGCAAATTCATTGGTTATCTGCCCCCGCACCCTGTTTTTCATGATTGGATGACAGGACGCGAATTCCTGGAGCATGTCGGCAAGCTCGCCGGCCTTTCGGGAGGCCAGTCAAAATCAAGGACGGCGGCATTGCTGGAGCTTGTCGGGATTGGCGAAGCCCAAAACAGGAGGATCGGCAAGTATTCCGGCGGAATGAAGCAGCGGCTCGGTATTGCCCAGGCGATCATCCACCGCCCTAAACTGGTGACGCTTGATGAGCCTGTATCTGCTCTCGATCCCCTTGGGCGGCGAGAGGTCCTTGATTTGATAGACCTGCTGAAAAAAGAGGCAACCGTCCTTTTTTCGACCCATTTTTTAAATGATGCGGAAGAAGTGTGTGATGACATACTGTTCCTTCATAATGGGATGATCGTGGAGAAAGGAACGATGGACCAGCTTCGTGAAAAATATAAGCATTCAAAAATTGATCTTGTTTTCCATAAAAATGCGAGCTTCTATATCGATGATTTGCCCTGCCAGGACGCGATTGAAAACGTAGTGGCAGAAGGGAACAGTGCAAGCATCTTTGCGAAAGATGTTGAATTGGTGAAACATGTCATCCTGCAGGAAGCGGCGAGGAAAAATTGGCCGCTCATCCGCTTTCAACTCAGCACTATGAATCTTGAGGACGTCTTTATGAAGGTGGTGCAAAAATGAGGCAATGGAATACGCTTTTTCAAAAAGAGGTTCTTGAAAAGGCAAGGAATTTCAAATGGATATGGGTGCCGGCCACGTTTATTCTCCTTGGCGTCATGGATCCGCTGTCAACTTACTACATGCCACAAATCATTGATTCTCTCGGAGGGCTTCCAGAAGGGACCGTCATCGACATTCCCAAGCCATCGGCCGCCGAAGTCATGCTGATGAGCATGGAACAATTTAATACGTTGGGGATTTTGATTGTCGTGCTGACTTCGGCAGGTATAATCGCCGGTGAAAGGAAAAGCGGCGTAGCCGAATTAATCCTGGTGAAACCTGTCTCATATGCTTCTTACATTACCGCCAAATGGGCTGCATCACTCGTTCTGCTGCTGTTATCACTGCTGCTCAGCTCTCTTTCGAGCTGGTATTATACAGGGGTCTTGTTTGAAAATATACCTGCCGAGAACTTTTTTAGTTCTCTGGCTGTGATCGCTGTCTGGTTTTGTTTCATCCTCAAAATAACCGTTTTTTTCAGCGGGCTGTTTAAACAGCCTGGCGCAGCAGGAGTTACGTCAATTGCCACTATCGTCATTCTAACCATTATAAGCGGTTCATTGCCGCACTTGATGGAATGGAGCCCTGGGCTGTTAAACAATTACGCCGGAAAACTGTTGGTTTCTGGCGAGCTTCCCGATCATACGCTGGCATCAGCTATGGCAGTTACTGGTGGAACCGTCTTGCTGCTGGGATTATGTGCTGCAGTTCTCCGCAAAAAAGAATTGGCAGGATGAACAGGTGTCCATGCAGGTTTAAACCATGAACCAGGCAGCCGGAGCAGAACACAGTGATTTTTTTCACACCTATGTTAAAATAATTTTGATAAAGCTGTCTGCCAGGAGAGGGTGACCTTAGTGTGACTGTTAATGCTGGTCTCGTACTTGAAGGGGGAGGGATGCGCGGGGTTTATACAGCAGGCATCCTGGAGTATTTTTTGGAGAAGGAGATTTTTTTTCCATACGTTATAGGTGTTTCTGCCGGAGCCTGCAATGCTGCGTCGTATCTTTCAAAACAAAAAGGGAGAAACCGCACGGTTAACATCGATTATGTTTCTGATCCCCGTTACATATCATGGAAAAACTATTTCCAGTCCCGCCAGTTTTTTGGCATGGATTTTATTTTTGATGAGATTCCCAATAAGCTGGTGCCCTATCATTATGATGCATTCAATGAAAACCCAACTGAACTTGTTGTTGGGACGACCGATTGCAAGACGGGCGATCCTGTTTACTTTGGAAAAAAAGAATACGGTAACGACCTGCTGACCGTTTTAAAGGCGTCTAGTTCTTTGCCGTTTATCGCGCCAGAAATCCATTACCGCGACAGGATTTTGCTTGATGGAGGCATCAGTGACCCGGTTCCGCTCAAAAAGGCGCAACTGGACGGGAACCGGAAAAATGTTGTCATCCTGACAAGGAATGAAGGCTATGTTAAAAAACCTTCCAAACTCCAGTTCCTCGTAAAAAGAAAATACCCACAATATATAGGGCTGCAAAAAGCATTGGCTGCCCGCTATAAACTCTATAATGAAACGATCAAGTATATTGTGGAACAAGAGGAAAAAGGGGATGTGCTAGTGATCAGGCCTTCCCAACCGCTTGAAGTCGGCCGGATGGAACGCAATCCTGAAAAACTGGAAAAATTGTACCTTCAAGGGTATGAGGACGCAAAGAAGTATGTAACGGCACTCGCAGCATTATAACACTCTATGATTCGAAATCTAATATTCACTTTGCTTACAAAGGTCCGGAATTCTGTGTGAAATCCGGCCTTATTTCATTTTCCCATTCATATTCTTTATATTCCCGCAACAACACAAACGCCATCTATAATTCATGCAAAACCTTTGATATTTAAGAATGAATTACTGCTTAAATTAATAGAATGGAAGTGATTAATAGAGAACACATTAAGGAGCAAATAATATGAGCATACAACAATACTATAGGCAAACAGCTGTTACATTCCTGAATGCATGCACAGCAGCTGTCATTATATTGGCAGTGATTTTGGCTGTAAGCCTCTTTTTGCCGGAGAAACCGCCGCTGTTCCTGCTGTTAATTCCATTCCTGGCCTTCAGTTTCATCCATTTTCACGGTTATCTGCTGTATTCAAACCGATTTAAGGAATCGATTATAGATGTGGGCACTGACAGTAAAGAGTTATTGGCCAATAATGACTTGCTGCTTGCTTTTGCACCGGCTCCTGCTTTAAGGCTGCTGCTTTTTGAACCGGGCGGGCTCCTTGTCGGTGAAGTAAAAGAAGCACAACCCATTGGCTTAAGATGGATTTTGCCTTATTTTATCGACAAACTGATTCCCAAAACATTCGGTTTGTACGATAAAGACGGGAATCTGGTGACAGAATTAAAAATTAACGGATCAACCGTCAACGTATTGGACATGAAAAAGAGAACCATATGCCGTTACCGGCAAATGAGAGCCTCTGCACAAGGAGACAACGGAATCGCATTGTTGGGTGAAGGTGTGGAATTAAGCAGGTGTGACCAATCGTCTTTGTATACTGATATCCACTTTACAAAACAGAATGGAAAAACGGCAGCCCGCCTGCAAAAGGGATGGATGCCTGTAGAATGGGGCAAAAAATTCAAGGATGCCAATATGCCCGTACTCACATTTGACCCAAATATCTCCATGCAGGAAAAGCTGGCGGTGATAGGAGCGATCGCTGTGCATTATATGTATTCGAACCATTGAACAGCGCATGGGCAACTTAATAGTTCTGTATCACAAAGCAAGACTATAAAAACCGTTTTTGCGGTTTAATATATTTCCTTATTTCCGCAGCAAGGGCCCTCCGTATGGACAGCTGTTCAGAAAATGCTGAGATATCCTCGGCTACAGGGAAAATGCCAAATTCATTCAAGCGGACCCGGACGATTCCCGAGAAGACTTCTTTCCGCTCAAAAAGTAATATTGATGTCACAATCGCTGTTTTTTCATTGGCACCAGACAGATTATTCTCGACATCCTCAATAAAAAATTTAAACCGGTATTGTTCACTCAACAAAATGGTTTCTCCTAACCTCTTTATGATCGTGCTTGAATATTGAACAAAATGAAAAGTTATGGCATCTTTTATTATAACGAACTTTTTTTGGAGGCTGCCATAATGTTGATTGATTTGATCAAATGCCATGGGTCTGGCAATGATTTTTTGCTGATAGATGAAGTGGACCGCGATTACAATTTTACCGAGTCCGACCGCGCGAACATTGCAAAATCTCTTTGTGACAGGACCGGCTCTCTAGGGGCTGATGGTATTCTATACATTTTAAAAAGTGGGAAAGCAGACGGAAGAATGCGTGTGTTCAATGCGGACGGCTCCGAAGCTTCCATGTGCGGCAACGGGCTGCGTTGTGCAGGCAGATATGTGTGTGAGAAGCTCGGGATCGAGGAAGCTGTCATTGAGACAATGAAGGCTGATCTTCAAGTCCGCAAACAAAATGATATTTACCCGGGAATCCCGACATACAAAGTTGAAATTTCGCCTGTATCATTCAGGCTTGAGGATGTTCCTTTAAACCTCGATCAGGAAAAACTTATTAACGAGAAAATTCCAGCACTGTCAGATGACCTGTTATTTACGGCGGTGGCTGTGCCGAACCCTCATCTTGTGGCGATCGTTGATAGCGATGTGCTTGCGTCTGATCTGCAAAAGGAATTGAGTGAGGGTATAAACAGGCCTAATCCGTTTTTTCCCGATGGAGTCAATGTAAGTTTCATTAAGATTTTGGACAAAGGGAAAATCTATGTCCGGACGTTTGAACGGGGTGTCGGTTTCACGAATGCATGCGGAACCGCGATGTCTGCCTCAAGCCTGGTGACATGCCTGACAGGGGAAAACAAAGGCGAAGAAGCTACTGAAGTATACAACCCTGGTGGAATGGTCAAATGCGTTGTGCATAATCATGATGGTCGTTATACAATCGACTTGATCGGCAATGCCACGTATTTATACGCTGCCCGTGTCAAAACGGACATTTCTCCAGGCAGTGGGCTGTTTGAAGTACTTGAAAAGGACCAATACGAGGAACAAGAAAAGTATGAACAATTACAGAAGCAGGCACAGAAAGTAGTGGAAGATGCCCTAAAACGATAAAATGAAAAAATTCCTGAAGCAATTCAGGAATTTTTTTGTCTACAGAAGGGAAGACGTCTTTCCCTTTAAGAAATCAAGGACAGGATCGAAATTCTGTTCTTCCTTTACGGTAAAAAAATGTTGAAACGGGCATCCCTTCTTATTAATACGCTCAATAATATTTGTGATTTGAAATGCCTCCATCGTCAGCTGTTCATTCACTTCATCCCAGAACAGGGGTGCAGCAACGGTGGCATTCTTATTTCCCCTTGGAGAGTAGGGAGAAATGATCGTCTTCCCTTCCGCATGCTGTACATAATCGACATAAAGCCGGTTGCCGCGGTTTTTCTTCATCCGCTCGATTGTAAAAGAATCTGGATCGTTGGAGACCAAATACTGTGCCACAAATGAAGTGAACATTCTAGTTTCGTCAAAGGAGTAACGATTTTCAGGCAAGGGTATGTACACTTGCAGCCCCTTATTGCCCGATGTCTTTATGAAAGAAATCAATTTCAGCTGATCGAGCACATCTTTAATAAGCAGTGCTGCTTTTATGGCCAGATTGAAAGCATTTTTGGACGGTGGGTCAAGGTCAAGGACGATTTCGCTTGGGCCTTTGCTTTGGATTGATTGAAACGGAATATGGAATTCAACTGCAACCTGGTTGCCAAGCCACATAAAGGTCTTCAAATTGTTGCAGACAATATACTCAATTCCTTCCGAAACCTCGGTTTGAACAAATTCCGGGGCATATTCCGGGCAGTTTTTTTGATAAAAGGCTTCCCCGAACATCCCATGCGGATAACGGATCACTGTCAATAAGCGGTCCTTTAAAAAAGGCAGCATATAAGGTGAAATTTCCCGGAGGTAGTGTATATAGTCTATTTTCTTAATAGCAGGAGATTCCCATAAAGGCTTGTCCGGGTTGGTGATTTCAATGTCTGCAGGTACGTTTTTTTGCTGCTGTACAAAGCGCTCAAACGTACATTCTTCTGCCTTGAGGTCAAACCGGAACTGGTGAAAATGTGGCTCCCTTAGCTGGTCCTCGTACAATTCAAGGTATTTTACATCAAGGCAGATGCCAGGTGACACATGGATGAAGCGGTCATCCTCGCCAGTATTGTTTCCTTTGATCGTTTCATACAATGCCTGCTTTTCATCTGGTTTGAAGCCAAACAGCACCGAGCCAATTACATGGGGTTCATTATTTTTGAAAACAGATACATAAAAATACCCGTTTGGCTTTTCATATGCGGTGACAAAGCAGGATACATATTTCCAGTTTTTCAACTTAACCCATGTTTCCGCCCGTTTTCCCTCCTCCCAGATGCTGCTCAGCCTTTTCGCGACGATTCCTTCCCCGTCATGGAGAACCACCTTCTCCCAAACTGGGTCAAGAGAGTCATGGGAGGGTATCATCTGGACAAGGCTTTGTTGGGCTTTACCGGGCCGGAGGGGCAATTCAACTGCCTGGAAAACAGTTTCCAGGGTACGCTTTCGTGTTTCATAATCGAAAGCAGTCTGGGGCTTGCCCTTGAGTTGCAGAATGTCAAAAATGAGGAGAGTGCACGGGGCATTCCGGGCTTTTTCGGCAATCCTATCCTTCGAACGCATTCTGCCCCTCACCTGCAACGTCCCAAAATTAGCCTTATACGGGTTCTCCAGGACCACAAGCTCTCCGTCAAGGCTGAGCGGCAACAAGGGATGGAATTTTGCTTCGTTTGCAAGCAAAAATTGTTCTATTTCAGGAAACAGGCCGAGCAATGGCTTGCCATTCCTGCTCGTAAGGCGGATGTAGGATCCCCACTCCAGAATCGCCCGGAACCCATCATATTTCACCTCATACCTCCAGCCACTTCCCCTTGGCGGGTCGAATGTGAGGGTAGGCAGCATCGGCTTCATTCTGTCCCTCCTTTACAAATGTCTGGCATCAAACTTACCGGTGAAGACGATTCCGCTTTCTGATAGTTTTCCTTACCAAGGAAGAATCTACTCGGCTGGCAAAAGTTTTTACGAATTGCAAGTTATTTCTTAAAGCAAATTAAGAAAAAAAGAATGGAGAATGTTCATGCACACGATGTGGAAAGGGAGTATCAGTTTTGGGCTGGTCAACATACCCATTAAGCTCCATACAGCAACCGAGGATAAGGATATAAAATTAAGGAACCTCCATAAAAAATGCCATTCACCGATTAAATATGAAAAGGTTTGCCCGGTGTGTGATGTGGAAATAAAAAGTGAAGAGATTGTAAGGGCTTATGAGTACACAACTGGAAAATTTGTCGTACTGGAGGATGAAGACCTTGAAAAATTAAAAAAAGAGAATGAAGACCGGGCAGTAGAAATTATTGACTTTGTTAAAATGGAAGAAATTGATCCAATTTATTTTAGCCGTGCGTACTATATGTCCCCAAATGAGGGTGGCGGGAAAGCGTATTCCTTGCTTAGAAAAGCAATGGCCGAGTCCGGGCGGGTCGGCATTGCGAAAATTGTCATCCGGTCTAAAGAGCAGCTGGCGGTCATCAGGGTGTTTGAGAATACGCTTGTTATGGAAACCATCCACTACCCTGATGAAGTCCGGAAAGCGCTGGATGTGCCCAATGTTCCTGCTGAAGATAAAGTGACTGATAAAGAGCTTCAAACAGCGGTAATGCTCATTGACCAGCTAACAACAAAATTTGACCCGGCAAAATATACGGATGATTACCGGACGGCACTAATTGAATTGATCGAAGCAAAACGAACTGGAAAGGAGCTGGTGACGCCTGCTGAAAAAGAGCCGGTATCCAATGTAACCGACCTGATGGCAGCTCTCCAGGCATCGATCGACAAGACCAAACCCAAAAAAGAACCAGCAAAGAGAAAGAGGGCACCAGTCAAGAAAAAACAAGCATAAAGTGCAAATCTGAAAACCGATCAGGCCTGGCGCAGATCGGTTTTTTTGGTAAACTGTTGAAAACGAAATATAATTTTAAAAGGGCTGATAGAATGATTCTGAATAAACCGACAAAAATGAAGCTTATTTATGCAGCTTTAATTATTGGAATTCTTTTCTCTTTCATTGGGGGTTTTATTGAAACAGTAAGTGAACTATCAGAAGGTGAATTAGATCGGTTCGACCATGCCATTATTAATGTTGTCCAGTCCTATATTTCTCCAAAAATAACTTCAATCGTCTCGGCCATAACCTTTCTTGGATCTGTGAGGTTCATTGCGTTTTGCGTCATTTTCATTTTTATTATTCTATTAATGGCCAAGAAAACAGCACTTGCTTTGTTTATTGCCTGCTCTTCAGCGCTTGGGGCTGTTTTTAATGTTTTTTTAAAATCGGTTTTTAAAAGGGAACGCCCCGATATTCAACGTCTTGTCGAAGAGACGAGTTACAGCTTTCCCAGCGGACATTCGATGGGGTCATTCATTTTTTACGGAGCTGTAGGTTATATTATTGTACTTACAGCCAAATCCAAAAGATTAAGCGTGCTTGGTGCCGGGTTGATGGCCATATTAATCATTGCGATAGGGATAAGCAGGATTTATCTTGGTGTGCACTATCCGAGTGATGTAATTGGAGGATTTTGTGCAGGCGGAGCCTGGCTCATGATATGTATCATTGGTTTTAGACTGTATGAAATCCGCAGCATACGCAAAAAAAGAGTTCACCGAAGCTTTCAGTAAAGGTTTTCGGCCTGCAGAAAATATTTCTCCATATTCACTGCCGGAATCATGGTCCATCAATACTGATGAGCCTTGGGTGCAAATTTACGAAAATTGGGGAAGCTGTTGACAGCGTTATCATATACTTCATAAAAAAGGCTGCAAAGGATGTAGCAAGCTAATGGAACATTATGATAATAAGGTACCAAATCGGTACCTTTTTCAATGGTTTCATACTAGGTATTTACCATAACTTCTATTTCCGCAACAGCATTATATCCATACCCTTTCCGGTTCCAAAAGGGCTGTTCCGGCTGAACTCTTCCGGCTGAATCCGCTGCCCTGATTGAGATATGGTACTCATTCCCTGCCGCTAAATAAACCGGGAAGTGCCAGGCAACGGTACGGTTATGCCGGGGTTTTTCGGAAAATGGCATGTGCGTCCATGACCGCCCTTTGTCAAAGCTGATTTCAACTTTGGTGATCACTCCTTTACCTGTCCACGCAATACCTTTGATGATGTGAGCACCTTCGTTCAGGATTTGCATGTGAAGCGGCTGCTGGATTATCGAATTTACATGGTTTGCTGTTACGGGAAACGAGCCCTTATTCGAGGCTGGATCAGGATAATACATATAGTCTTCATCCTGGAAAGGCCCTGTGAACGAATCTTTGATGACATGAATCTCTGATAGCCATTTTACGGAAGCCATAGCATACCAGCCAGGGACGATCAGCCTGAATGGAAATCCATGTTTAAATGTCAGTGGATTCCCGTTAAACTCCCATGCGACAATTACATCTGGATCGAGTGCTTTGGAAATAGGAAGGCTTCGTTCAAAATGGGTGAGCCGGTTCTTTTTAATGCCTGCATCTCTTCCTTTAAAAACAACTTCTTTGGCGCCAGCCTTTAGTCCGCACAGTTTTATCAGATAGGAAAGCGGTACTCCTTTCCATGTCCCTTCGCCGATTGCCCCATCGTCCCATTGCTCTCCATAAACTTTTTCTTTAAAAAAGGACCGCTTGTTTCCGGCACATTCTAAAAGGCAATCTACTTTTTTTGCGGGTGAATGAGTTAATTGGCAATAGTTCAGATTCAACGGAGTTTCGACAGCACCTGAAACTTGAAGGTTAAAATAATCTTCGGAAAAAAATGGATAAGGAAAATGGTTCCGTCTGAAAAACAGCTGAACTGGTGTTGTTTTTACTGGAATAAAATGGACCGGGGATTCCTGGTTCTCGGGTGCCATGCTTTTTGTCGTCAGATAAGGCCGTATATTTGTAACGTTATAGCCCATAGTTCGCCTCCTCCCGGTACATAATGTATTATTTGAGCCTAAAATAAAGACCAGAGAAAGCAAAACGAAACGGGATGCCTGTATTTTTGATAAAGGGTTTTTCTGCTGCTTGTCAAAATATATATTACAAGAATATATTTCAGCTATATACACATTCAATACATCAGATCTAGAATTATTGGACAAGGGAGGTCTCAAAACCGCAGTGAAAAATAAAAACAAGTGGAAGGCCCTGTTTGGCTTCGTCGGAATACTTTTCGTGAGCTTTTCATTTTATTTTGGTTACGCATTATTAAACACAGATAAAGCCAGTGATTCTGAGAAGGAACCAGCCGTGGCAGAGGAGAGAGAGAACCAAGACGCTAAAGCTGCAAAATTTGCGGAAGGCTCATCAGCACCGGTTAATGATTATGAAAATGTAGGCTCTTTTATATCGCAAATGCATGAATGGTATAACCAGAAGCTTGGCTGGGGCAGGATCGATGCGGTTAAATGGGGAGAACAGAAGGACAAGGCTGCTGAGCTCAGACTGATCATTGGCTCAATAGAAACTAAGAACACGGACCTTCAAAGCGATTTTAAGACTATATCAAATTACGCCAGCGACATTGAAAATGGTGAAAAGGATAAAAAAACGCTGCTGAAGCTGCACCGCTTTTTTCATGACCTTGATATTGAGTATAATGGATATAAACAATCAAAGGATTATTACGATATTACTGAATACAAGAATAAACGGGGATAATACGCTTCAAAGTGCTAACCAATCTTCGATTTTCACTGGACAGAGAAGCAAAACTCACTGGTCTACATTTTGCAAGCCAAGAGTGTGGCAGGGATTGTAACAAATGGAGTGTCGCTATGAAAGTGATTGTGGTTTCTGATACACATATGCCCAAAAGGGCGAAGCAGCTGCCTGGGCAGCTCAAGCAGGATCTGAAAACAGCTGATCTGATCATACATGCAGGCGACTGGCAGACGATAGAATTACTTAACGAGCTTTCCCAATACGCGAAGGTCGTTGGCGTTACAGGGAATGTGGACAGCCCGGAGCTGAATCGGCTCCTAAACGATCGGGAAATAATCAGTATAAATGGTTATAAAATTGGCGTAGTGCATGGGCATGGAAAAGGGCTGACAACAGAGAAAAGGGCTTTGCAGGCATTTTCCGGGGAAAAGCTTGATTGCCTTGTCTTTGGCCATTCACATATCCCTTTATTAAAAGACGTTAATGGAATGATATTATTCAATCCTGGATCGGCAACTGATAAACGTCGGCAGGAAAAGTACTCTTACGGCATCATTACATTTGGGAACAGCCTCGAAGCCCGCCATGTCTTATATCATGAAAAAGTTTAAACCAGGGATGTATTGTGAAAAATAACAAGGTACTGAAATTGAAGAGGAGGTGGGGCTGTGAAGTCCTTTACAGTGAATTTTCACGTTGAAGACCAGGTGGATGCAATGACTGTCCACAAATTGAATGAGCAGGATTACAACCTCGCAACTCAAGGCGGAACAAGACATTTGTTCGACCTGGATACGAATATCGGCTTTTTTGTCTTTTTTGACGCAGAGGATGATCAAGGAAAGGTTTCATATCTTGTGCTCCAGTACGAAGAAGATAATGAAGAACCGGCTGCTTGCTACAGTTTTGAACTGAAAGATTTTTATGAATTCACTGCCCTGTATTTAAATGACCTCGAATTTAATGAAGAAACAAGCGAGGAAGAAGAGGAATACGGACCGATTCACCATTTGGCCCATCTTTTGTTCCATATTGCAGAAGCAAGTTCCGAATTGGAGGACTAAAGAAGAGCAGGATATCACTCCTGCTCTTCTTCACTGCCATCGTTTTCACCGCTTGGAAGATTGTTTAGGCAATAAGCCTTGACATCTTCCTCCTCGTCTTCTTCCAAGGCAAAATCAAGGACTTTCTCAGTGGTTTTTTCGATAAAATAGTATTGCAAAATGCTGTTCCCTGAAAAAATTACTTTCAACAAAAGGCCATTTTCAGAATAAAGCTCATCTTCCTCTTCCACTTCTATATTCAAAAAGAATTCGTACCTGTCGCCTTCCAACAGTCCAAACGGATCCTCAAGAAGTTCAACCGTATGTCCCGTAATTTCCATTTCCATCACCTTCTGAATATTAGTCTTTTCCTATTATACAACGAAAGCCCGATAATCAAACAGCAAATGGCACAACAGAGTAAAAACCGGCGTGTAGCATAGCCCGCTTTTTTAGCGGCGTTATGAATTTTCGATTTTCAGAAAGGGTGTTATGATAGATAAATCAGTTCTAATAACGATATTCGGGAGGAAGTAAGCTTGCAAAAAATCATCTCTTTCGGAGAACAAAATTTTGGCAAGGAATATATCACCAGGCCAGGGGCATACGGCATCATTTTTAATACAGAGAAAAACAAGATAGCGATTACCAAACATTTGGGGAAATATTTTCTGATAGGCGGAGGCGTTGAGGAAGGCGAAACACCTGAAGACTGCCTGCGCAGAGAATTTCTCGAAGAGGCTGGATGGTATGTCAAGATTGAAAAATACATAGGCACCGCCCAGCGATACTTTTATTCTACGAACCAGTATGAATACATGCATAGTATTGGCGATTTTTATGTTTGCCAGAGGCTTGAAGGCTTTACGGAACCGATTGAGCAAGACCACGAAATATGCTGGGTTGAACCTCAACAGGCAGCAGGCCTTCTTTTTCATGAGCACCAAAGCTGGGCAGTGAAACAAGCCTTGGAACTGGTGATATAAATTTTGTAGAAATACACTTTAACCTGGATTTATTCTAATATATATTTTTTCACAATTGTTCTGATAAACCATGTTGTTTATTGTTGATGTTAAAGTAACTTGGAAGTTTAGTTGGAGGCATTATGTTCACCGAGAGATACTGCCTGATAATGAACAACAGTCTCCGGCTTAAGAAAATCTTTTTTTTGTGGGGATAATGGATGTAAAGGGAAATCCTTCATCATAATTCATAGTTATTATCAGATGGCTCCGTGCTTTATCTGGAATGCTTGCATTTATTACCATATGAAGGGCAGATTGAGGTTCTCATGGGAGGATTTTGTCTTTCAAAGCTGTGATAATTTGTCTTTCATGCCCAATGGAAGGTTCATATGCAGGCTTCCATTATTGGAATTCATTTACTTTATAGGAGCTCTTAAATCAACGATAACAAAAGCATCTGCATAAAGTGTTCATTCTTTTTTGAATTTAATGTGAACATTGTCATTTTATGCAACTGAGTTCTTTTAATTAAGTTAAAATCAAATTGTTATATTATTCCTTTACATATAGTTGAAGTGGTGGGGAAAACATTATTTTTTTGTATTAATATGTGAAATGGTTCACATAAGGAGGCGTTACTATGGACCACGTACAAGAAACGCACGAAATACAAATTGCAGAACTCAATAAAGCCCGGCTCCATTTCTATCAATTCCTTTATCTCCTTTTTTCCGGACCAATGAATGAAACAGTGCTTGAACAATTAAAAGTGAATGGCAATTTAACACAGTTGAAAGAAATCAATAAAGGAGGAAGTTTAATCTCAGACTTTATTAAATACGCATCCCATCTTGACCTGCAAGAAGCAAAGGAGGAATTCGACCGATTATTCCTCGGCCCGGGTAGCATTGAGGCTCCGCCATGGGAATCGTATTACCGGACAAAGGAACAAATCCTCTTCGGTGAAACGATGTACCTTGTCAGGGAGAAATACAGGCGTTTTGGCCTTCAATACAGGAAGGAAAACAAGGAACCCGACGACCACCTGGCCATTGAACTTGAATTTATGATCTTTTTAATAGAATCAGCTTTGGGTGACAATCTGGTAGATATCTTGGATCTCATTGATGCGCAGCTTGGATTCCTTCATGACCATCTGAACTGCTGGATTCCGAAATTTTGTGAAAAGATTTGTACACGCTCGGAAAGCGGGCTATACCGGGGAGCCGCTTTATTGCTGCGAGATTTTATATCCTTTGACATAGAGTTGCTAATAGAGATGAAGGAGGCATTAGAGTATGTCTGAAGATCAAATGCTGAATAAAAAAATGCGCAGACGTACGTTTCTTAAATGGTCAGGAGCTCTTGGGATACCTGTTGTGCTTGGTGGAATCGGTACAAAGCAAATAATCGACAGAAACGGCCCGGACCTGCAGGCAGCCAAGCCGAAAGAAAAACCCGGCCCGGAAGAGATTATCTCCACATGCAGCATCAACAATTGCGGTGGCAGGTGTGTCATAAAGGCCCATGTCAAGGATGGAGTTGTTACCAGGATCAGCACAGATACTAACGCTGATGATATCATGGCGCCGCAAATGAGGGCCTGCCTCAGGGGGCGTGGTTACAGGAAAATGCTGTACCATCCAGACCGGTTAAAGTATCCGATGAAACGTGTCGGGAAGCGCGGAGAAGGGAAATTCAAGAAAATTTCATGGGAAGAAGCAATCGAAACCATTGCAAAGGAAACAAAACGGATTGGCAAGGAATACGGGCCGGAATCACGGTATGTTAATTATGCTTCCGGGCAATCATGGGGCCTTTTCGGCGGGCCAAGCATGGCAAAACGGCTGCTCTCTATGACTGGCGGGTATTTAAACTCCCGAAATGATTACAGTTCCGGGGCAGGCAATGTCGCGACACCTTACACATACGGAACAAATAATTCAGGGAACAGCTTCGATTCACTTTTACATTCAAAATTTATCATCCTCTGGGGCCAGAACCCGGCAGAAATGATCAATTCAACACCATACATGCATTACCTGCGCGAAGCAAAAAAACGCGGCGCGAAAATTGTTGTTATTGATCCCCGCTATACCGATACTGCCATTGCCTTCGCGGATGAATGGATACCGATCCTGCCGACAACAGACAATGCCTTGATGGATGCAATGGCCCATGTCATGATCACCGAACATTTATATGATAAACAGTTTCTTGATAAATATTGTATTGGCTTTGATGAAAATAATATGCCGCAAGGAGTGCCTGCCATCGAATCCGTAAAGAGTTATATCCTTGGAGAAAGCGACGGGATTCCAAAGACTCCTGAGTGGGCGGAAAAAATTTGCCGGGTCCCTGCCGATACAATTCGGAAGCTCGCCTGGCAATACGCCACCACAAAACCAGCAGCGCTCATTCAGGGTTGGGGGCCGCAACGGCATGCATACGGAGAACAAATCATGCGTGGCGGTGCACAGCTCGCTTGCCTGACTGGTAACGTTGGCAATTTGGGAGGCTGGGCAGCAGGGACAGGTTACTGGTACCGTGCAGGTATTTCTTATCCGTTGAGTTCTGATAATCCTGTTGAAGCATCCATCCCATGCTTTTTATGGACTGACGCAGTCGAAAGGGGAACTGAATTAACAGCCGATGATGGCCTTCAGGGAACAGACCGCTTAAAAACAAACATAAAGATGATTTTTAATATGGCGGGTAACATGCTTGTCAACCAGCATGCCGATATTAACAAAACAACCAGGCTGCTTCAGGATGAAAGCAAAGTGGAATTTATTGTCGTCAGTGATCTCTTTATGACTCCAAGTGCGAAATACGCTGACATCCTTATGCCTGGGACAACATTCTTTGAACGCTGGGATATTGGTGTTCCTTGGTGCTTTGGTGATTACGTTGTTATGGGCAACAAAGCGATCGATTCTCTTTATGAGTGCCGGAATGAATACGATGTTTTTGCAGAAATTGCGGGCAAGCTTGGCCTAAAGGAAAAATTCACCGAAGGCAAGTCGATGCTTGACTGGGTAAAGGCCAGTGTGGAAAAAACGATAGCCGAAATGGATCCTGATTTCCCAACCTTCGAGGAATTCAGCAAAAACGGAATCCATCACTTCAAATTCGAAGAACCCCTTATCGCATTCAAGGAGCAAATAGAAAATCCGGAAAAAACGAAATTCGACACACCTTCCGGTAAAATAGAGCTTTTTTCAAAAGCTTTGTGGGACATGGACAAGCATGAAGAGATTCCGGCGATTGCCAAGTATATTCCTGCATGGGAAGGCCCTGAGGATCCATTAAAAGAAAAGTATCCGCTCCAGCTAATCAGCTGGCATTATAAAAGAAGGTGCCATTCCACCCATGACAATAATCCATGGCTTGAGGAAGCATTTAAGCAGGAGATGTGGCTGAATACGGAGGATGCTGCTGCCCGTGGGATTAAAAATGGTGACAGGGCAAAAGTATATAACGGCCGCGGCGAAATCTATATCGATGTTAAAGTGACAGAAAAAATTGTGCCGGGAGTCGCAGCTATTCCACAGGGCGCCTGGTATTCACCTGATAAAAACGGGATCGACCAGAGGGGCGCAGTCAATGTGCTTACATCACAGCGGCCGACAGCGCTGGCTAAAGCAAATCCCCAGCTGACCAATTTAGTTGAAGTGAAAAAAGCTTGATGAAATGTGGAAGGTGTGGTTGAAATGGCACAAATGGGATTTTTCATAGACCAGAGCCGCTGTTCCGGTTGTAAAGCCTGTTCAGTCGCCTGCAAGGATAAAAATGACCTGGACGTGGGAGTGAATTTCCGACGGGTGTATTCTTATGAAGAAGGCGGGTACAGCCAGCAGGGATCAGCAATCGTACCCGAGCTTAAATCCTACTATTTTTCGATTTCATGCAATCATTGCGCATCGCCAGCCTGCCTGCCAAGCTGCCCGACAAAATCAATCACAAAACGGGAGAAAGACGGCGTCGTTGTTGTCGACCAGGATAAATGCATTGGCAGCAGATTCTGTATTGAAGCATGTCCGTACGGAGGTCCCCAGTTCGATAAAAAAATCTTTAAAATGGCGAAATGTGATACATGCCTTGACCTGCGGGACCAAGGCGAAGAACCAGTGTGCGTGGCCACCTGTCTGCAGCGTGCAATCGAGTTTGGCCCCATTGATGAACTCCGGAAAAAGTATGGGACTGTCAGCGAAGTAAAGGGCATGCCAAAGTCATCAATTACCGGTCCAAATCTGCTGATCCGCCCTCACCGGCACGCTTTATAATAGATCAACTACTGATGAATAAGAAGTAAAAAATAGATGCCTTCCGGAGCCCCGGGAGGCATTTTCATACGTTAGGAAAGAAAAATTGGCAGCAATGAGAAACTCAACGTAGGGGACAATTTTAGGAACTAAGCATCAGTGCATAAAGGAATGCTTCGTAAGCATCAGCATCGCAGACGAAAGAGTGGAACTTTTCCGTTGGAATACCCCACTGTCTCGCCCTTAGGGGCTCGACAATCTGCGAGTTTTCTTTATGTAAAAGAATATTTCCCCCGTTGGAATAGAACAATATAGGACAGAAGTTAAGGGAGTGATTTCATGAGTGATTGTCATACTTCTGAGGCAAAAAGTAATGCTAATGAAGGAGATAAACTGAAGTGGTGGCAGCTTTCAATGATAGGCGTCGGATGTATCATCGGAACCGGCTTTTTTCTTGGATCAAGCCTGGCCATCAAAATGACGGGTCCTTCAGTGGTAATTGCTTTTTTACTGGCCGCTACTGGAACATACCTCGTTTTTGATGCCCTGGGAAAATTGTCAGCCGATGACCCACAAAAGGGTTCATTTCGTTCATATGCGAAAAAAGCATTCGGCAGCTGGGCGGGCTTTAGCAGCGGATGGATTTACTGGGGTTCAGAATTGTTGATTATGGGCAGCCAGCTGACTGCACTGTCCATCTTTGCACGTTTCTGGTTTCCCAACGTTCCTATGTGGGTGTTTGCTTCATGCTTTGCCGTTCTTGGGCTGCTTGTTGTGCTATCCGGCACAAAAGGATTTGAACGGCTGGAGGATATATTTGCAGTCATCAAAGTAGCCGCCATCATTATGTTTCTGGTCATTGCATTTCTCGCAATTTTTGGAGTCATTAAAGGAGACGGTGCTGCGACAAGAATTCCAGGCACGTTTGGGGAATTTATGCCAAAAGGTTTAATGGGCTTATGGTCCGCACTGATTTTTGCCTTTTATGCTTTTGGCGGAATCGAAATAATGGGCATCATGGCGACCCGTCTGAGACACAAAGAAGATGCATCTAAAGCAGGCAAGGTAATGCTTCTGGTGCTGACGACTATTTACTTGCTTTCGATCTCCCTCGCCGTCCTGATGGTGTCCTGGCATGCTTTTAACACAAAGGAAAGTCCATTTGTCATCGCTCTCGAGAAATACCATTTGCCGTTTGTCCCCCATGCTTTCAATGGGGCGATGATCATAGCCGGTTTTTCAACAATGTGCGCCTCTCTGTTTGCCGTAACGAGCATGGTGGTTACACTTGCGAAAGACGGGGATGCACCGAGATTCCTCGCGAATAAAGGAAAACTGAAGGTTCCTCATTTTGCACTCGCACTGACAGCGGCTGGACTCGTTGCAGCCGTTATTCTCGCCCTGGTCATGCCAGAGACATTGTTTGAGTATTTAACAACGGCGGCAGGGCTGATGCTGCTGTATAACTGGTTTTTCATTCTTATCTCCTACAACAGGCTTTTAAAGCTGAAAAACTTCGATCATATAAAAAGGTTTACGGGCATGGCATTAATTGCACTCGCCGTCAGTGGTACATTGCTGCATAATGACAGCCGTCCCGGTTTTTTTATCAGTTTATTGTTTATCGGGGTAATAGGATTGGTATTGATTGTCCGGCA
The DNA here is from genome assembly GCF_002860205.1 of Bacillus sp. T33-2. GTDB lineage: Bacteria > Bacillota > Bacilli > Bacillales > Cytobacillaceae > T33-2. The sequence goes on along the minus strand of NZ_PGVB01000005.1, from coordinate 120,912 downwards.
TTTCATGGGGAAAAGGAAAAAAAAACTGGATGTCCAGGAAGCGTAAGAAGGCAGGAAGTTCTCCTGCCTCTTTTTATTGATATCGCATCACCGGTTTTGCTATCCCATCAGCACCTTTAAGGCCTGGATTCCAAAATAGACCCCAAACCCGATAAGTGAAACTCCTGAAATGACAGATATAAGCGCCAACAGGCGGGAAGTCAGCAATTTACGGAAGCTGCTTGCGATTCCAGCCATCGCGACATCCCATAACACAAGTCCGAGGATGATGGCTGAACTATATACAATTAACTGGCTGGTGCCATAGGATGCAGCTGTTCTCGCGAGGACTGACCCGTAAATTCCAAGCCAAAACAGGATGGTCAATGGGTTGGAGATCGACATAAAAAATCCGGACAGAAAGGATTTGATTAGCGATTCATTACTCCGCTGTGTGCTGAATTCTATTCTGCCTGCACTTTGAAGGGTTTCGATTCCCGTATAGACGAGCACAAAAAATCCGAAAAGCCACAGGAATGTTTGCATAAACGGAGTCTCGAGGAAATGGACTACCCCCATGTACACAGCAAGCATGTAGACAACATCGGCTGTTACTGCACCCAGCCCGAGAAACCACGCATGGAGAAACCCGCTTTTAATTCCTTTATCCATCTGGGCTGCGTTGATTGGGCCGATGGGAGCTGCAAGTGATAATCCAAGAAAAATATAGCTGATAAAAACACTCAATATACTAACCTCCATTTACCCCGAAAAGTCGTCTGCTTGTACTATATGTATTCAGCAATGGGGGCGCGTACCACAGTAATGTTTCGAAATTCAGAATGGGGAATTTAAAAAAGCACACATGTTTATCACCCTTTTGACAATATAATAACTGGTGGGGCTTCAAAAGCCGGTTGTTCCTTTGGGAAAAATCTGGCAGTGTGTGGTACACTTAACTAGAAGTCATTTTTCAGTATTGATTGCTTTGATTAGGCTTCAATGAATTTCATTGAACAAACAAAAACATGTAGACAGGAGTGTGAGGCAATGGCATTTGGCAGAAAACTTCCGGAAGAAATCGTAACTGCAGAAACGAAAATATGGGTATGTACATCAAACGACTGCAACTGCTGGGTCCGTGATAATTTTAAAAGCAGTGAAACCCCATCTTGCCCGATCTGTAAAAGCGAGATGGAGCAGACAACTAAGGTTCTGGAAGTGGTCAATAATCATAGCCAGAATATTAGCTGATAAGGCTGCATGGCAATCTGCTTAATGTTTTATTCCTCAATTTAACAACTGAATACACTCGCCCAAACAGGCTGGGCCGCCAAAGAAACCGGATCATCAACTGACCGGTTTCTTTTTTTTTTCGGGCAAACGACCGGATCATAAGACATTTAGCCTTATCTGGATAAATTACATATTTTCACTAGAAAAGGAAACATTAATGTGGGACCAGTACCTGAGGGATGTGAAGGTTAAATGAGGAAACTGCAGCTAATGAGAAAAAAGAGCAAAAAAAAGGAATCGGATTACACTGAACTGCTCAGCCAGGCCAATCCTGCTGATTCAATAGACAAGCAAGTTTCCGCTGCCCTTAAAGATAATGTGGATTTACTGAAGGCGCTTTTTAAAGATTGTTCTGATGTTGTATTCAGGGATATTGCAATAAACCAGTCGATTATGGGGTTCTTGATCTATATTGATGGATTGGTTGATGCCAAAGCGATAGCTGATAATGTGGTTGAGCATTTAATTTATAAATACACAAAGGTTCCGCCTGGCAAAGACTTACCGGGTTCCATCGAGAACAATGTGTCCTATCCAAGTGTCAAAAAGAAGGATAAATTTAAGGATATTCTAACATTGGTTTTATCCGGCAATGCCGCATTATTTGTTGATGATATGCAGGAGGCGCTCCTTATTGCTGCCCGGGGCGGCACGAGGCGGGGGGTGGAGGAACCTGTAACAGAGGCATCCATACGGGGGCCAAGGGAAGGTTTTACAGAAAATTTACGAACCAATACCGCGCTGGTCAGATTCAGGCTTAAATCCCCAAAACTAAAAATGGAACCATTCGTACTTGGGGAACAGACCCAGACCAATATAGCGCTCTGTTACATAGAAGGAATCATATCCGGCAATGTTCTCGATGAAGTAAGGAAACGGCTAAAGAGAATAAAAATCGACAGTATCCTCGAATCAGGATACATAGAGGAACTGATTGAAGATAATCCATACTCCCCCTTCCCGCAAATGCAATATACGGAGCGGCCAGATGCTGTTGCAGGCCAGCTGCTTGAAGGGAGCTTTGCTATTTTTGTCGACGGCACACCATTTGTTCTCGTCGGCCCTATTACATTCTGGCAGATGCTTCACGCAAGCGAGGATTATTATGAAAGGTTTTACGTAGGGAATTTTATCCGCTGGCTTCGGTATTTTTTCCTCATGGTAGCGCTTTTCACACCTGCCCTATATATTGCAGTCACGACTTACCATCATGATATGCTTCCCTCTACTTTAATCCTGAGTATTGCGGCTGCAAGGGAAGCGATACCGTTTCCTGCCATTGTCGAAGCACTTATCATGGAGGTGGCTTTTGAAGCGCTTAGGGAGGCGAGTGTGAGGCTTCCGAAAACAATTGGGCAAGCGGTAAGTATTCTCGGAGCACTGGTGATCGGGCAGGCAGCTGTCGAAGCAGGCATTGTATCAGCGCCAATGGTTATCATTGTTTCGTTGACAGGGATCGCATCTTTTACGATTCCCAGGTTCAATTTTGCCATTGCCGTTCGCCTCATGAGATTCCCTATGATGTTTATGGCAGCAGCGTTCGGGTTATATGGCATGATCATTTTTTCCACTATGCTGATCACCCATTTGTGCCAGCTGAATTCATTCGGAGTCCCTTATTTTTCTGGGATAGCCCCTTTTAGGAAGAACGAAGTCAAGGATATTCTCGGAAGGGCTCCATGGTGGAGGATGTTTTCACGTCCGTCTACTTATGCAAGGCGCAACTTAAAACGATTGAAGGAGGAAAACAATCCTTCTACCCCATCAGAAGGGTGATGTCAAATGAGTTTTTATATAAAAAAGATCCGCTTTTTGCTGCCGGTTGCCCTTGTTTTGGCCCTGTCCGGGTGCTGGGACCGCAAAGAGGTGAATGATGTTGGATTCGTATTGGGAAACGCCATTGATAAAAGAGGAAAGAATTATCAGGCGACCATCCAGATTGCATTGCCGGGGCAGCTTGGAGGAGCAGGCAGCAAAGGGGGGGGAGGAGGCACAAGCGGCGGGAAAAGTTATTTAATGCAATCATCTGAAGGACAGACTATCAGAGATGCCAATAGACGGCAACAGGAGGCAAACTCGCGTGAGCTTAATTTTTCCCATCGGCGGGTGGTGTTGATTGGGGAGGAAATGGCACGCGCTGGCGTGGAACCTATTATGGATGTATTGGGACGGATTCCCCAAAACCGATTGTCTGCATTAGTGGTAATAACCAAAGGTGAAGGCAAAAAAGTGCTTGAAGCACAGGTTCCGGCAGAGAATTTTCCTGCTGAGACTATCCGGGAGCTTGCCGTAAATTCCATGAATAAACCCCGGACCATCAAGCATGCCGTGAACTTGATGATTGGTGAGGGGATCGACCTTTCACTTCCATATCTGGGTTTGAGTAAACAGGACAGCAAACTTATCAAACTGGAGGGCCTGGCCGTGTTCAAGGATAATAAATTGGCCGGGTTTTTAAAAGACGAGCTCGCAACTGGCGCTTTGCTGGCCATGGGGGAGGCGCGACAGCCAGAACATACCCTTGATCCGCCTGAAGGCGAGGGGAAATTGGTAACGGCAATTTACCAATACACAGTAGATATGAAGCCAGTCATTGAGACTGACGATATTACGATGAAAATTTCTGTTAAAGGACTCGGAGAGGTTATCGAAAATGATTCGAATTATGATATAGATACTGAAAGAAATATCAAGGCTGTGGAAAAAACTCTAAATAGTCAAGTAGAAGGAGATATACGCAAAGCGATAGAGAAGCTTCAAACAAAACATAGAGCTGACATTATTGGTTTCGGCAGGACTATCCGTGACATAGAACCGGCTGTCTGGGATAGAATCGGCGGCAATTGGAATAAGAGGTACCCAGACGTAAAAGTCGTAGTTGATGCCAATATTTCAATTGAACATGTTGGTTCGCTTCTATCTCCGCTGGGCAGAAAAGAGGGCAATATGGTCAATGATTGAACATATATGGATTTCGGGCTGCGCCATCGCGCTCATCGTGTTCCTTGAATGGAAAAACCTAAAAAAAGCTACGAAATCGACAAGATGGTTTACTCTTGGAATACTCATGTTTTCTGGTGCTTTGTGGGTGTACATTCAGAGTGAGCCGAATCATTTTATCCCGTCCGAATGGCTCCATTCCCTTTTAGAACCGTTTGATCCTATTTCGTAAGGAGACTGATTCGTGAATAAAATATCCCATCACCAGGTGATCTTTATAGGCGCTACGTTCATTCTGAGTTCAACTATTATTACGGTGCCTTCCCAGGCGGCTGCGTATGCAAAGCAGCATACATTCATTGCGCTTATTGTTGCTTCATTGTTTATACTTCCTTCAGTATTACTTCTGTCAAGGATAGCCGCACGGTTTCCCGGTAAAAACCTGTTCGATGTTCTGACAGAGAGAATGGCCGTCATCGGCAAAATAATCATAGGCATTTACGTAATCTTTTTCTTTTTTGTACTTGTTCGTGATATGAGGCTGGCTGTTGATTTTGTCCATATTGTTTTATTGCCAGGTACACCTATTTATATAACTGCAGCCCTTTTGATAATTGCCGTCTGGTTTATTGCCCGGGGTGGCATAGAGCCCATGGGCAGGTTTACGGAGGTTTATTTCCCAATATTGGGCATTGCAGTGTTATTAGTGCCACTTATTTTGTTTCGAGAATTTGATGTTGCTCTATTAATGCCTTATATGGATGTTGACCTCCCTGGTGTTCTCAAGGGAGCCTGGTTTTTCATTTCTTATGTAGGTGAAGTAATAGGCATGTTTTTCCTGTTCTCCCATATTAAGTTTCGGCTCAGATACGGGTTACTCTCACTATTAATTGGAGTGGGCCTGCTTTTTCTTTTAGTGTTGTGTTCTCAGTTAACCCTGGGAACTTATATGATGCCTAGATTGTTTTATTCGGTTTATGAACTTGTCCGTCAGCTAAAGGTAACAGATTTTCTCGATCGCTTTGACCTGCCGCTTGTCGGGATATGGATGCCCATCCTAATAGCAAAAATTGCTTATAGCTTATACCTTGTCTGCCTCGGCATTAAAAAGATTATCCCAAATGTGTCTGCGAGGATCATTACAACGCCATGTGCGGTACTTGCGTATGTCTGCGCCTTTTTATTTTTCAAGGATGCGATCCAGCTGGTGAATTTGAATAAAACGTGGCCATTATTCGCGCTCATAGTGGAACTTCTCATTCCAGTTGTCCTATTTTTCATTCTAAAACCACGGATGAACCAATCTGCTAAAGGATAACTTAAAACTCTCCGCTACACTTGTAAAGCATTACCGTGACGGGGGACTGGCCCCCCACCTTGGTAAGGCGTTAATTTAGTGGCGGCATGACTCCCGCTCGGGTAAAGCGTTAAAGCGGGTAATAAGCATAAAAAAAGCAACCTACTTGTAGTAGATTGCTTTTATTTTGGCTGATGCGGATGAAGGGACTTGAACCCCCACGGTGTTGCCACCACTAGAACCTGAATCTAGCGCGTCTGCCGATTCCGCCACACCCGCATGCTATTAAAACGTCGGCTTTATTAATATAACATGACGGGTAAAAAAATGCACGCGATTTTTTAAATTTGGTAATAATTTTTTAGACTTTCTAGCTGAGACTTTCATACTTCATCTGTTTCTTTTGAATCCACTTGATAACGTTCGTTAAAGTATTGATTTTCCGTTGTTGCAAAGTTCACCGATCTCAGGTTCATTTCGGTGTCAATTCCATAGAGGCTTTCCTCTGTTTGCTCTGTTTCTTTATTATAGCTTTTTTTTGAAATCATTTTCCATACCACTCCTCATTCGTCTGCCTATGTATAGTATTACTTCCGAGATGACCTATTATCCCGCTTGCGAGGAAACGGCATTATTAAATTGAATCTCCAAAATGAGCTGGCTTCAACACGCCAGCTCATGGTTACTCCCTTCAGTCCCAAAAAGATTATCTATAGTAATAATTTTATTATTCCTGGTTGAAAAGAGGTATGAATTGATTAAATCGTTTTGCAAGCTGGTTTCTTAGGGCATTGATCAGTGGAGAAGATTCAACTTCACAAGGTGTCCCTGCAAATCCTAATGGACCGAGAAGGAGGGCGACGATGATTGTGATAATATCACAAACGCAAGAATCTTCTATTGCATTTGTCGGAGGGAAGCATGTAATGGCCTTGAAATCCCGCAGGTCCACCTCGAAACAAGCGCCGGTCCTCGTAAATGTTTCTATTGCACCAACATTCTCTATATCATTATCATCACAAAATACCGGGCATAACAGTTCGAGAACAGCACAGCAATCGGAGCCGTCAACGAATTTTTTAACCCGGAAAAACGGGGAGGTGAAAGGCGTGGAGCAGACGGTGCCATTGGATCTACCTCTGCTTACACCCCAGCCAAAGAAAGGAATGAGCCCCGGTATTGCTGCCCCTTTTTCAAAAAGCATGAATGGCACAGTATCGAACATATTGTTCTGTGTTGCCGGACTTACTAGGGCTTCAAGTGAGCGGCCGCAGCTCACATCACAACAATCATTATTGGCCAGGCCTTCAACGATTGCCTGGTTATTGGCGATTTCTCTAACGGTTTCGCAAACACAATCTTCCTTTTTCTTAGAACCGCCACGCACACTGCATCTATTAAATGCACTTAGAACCTGGTTGTTGTCCGTACCAGCTCCTGCAATGCGCCGATTCCGAAACCCAGCACCTGCAATATTTGTTTGATCATCGAATTGGTCTCGTCTCAACATAGAAACAACTCCTTTAAATAGATTTTTATTACATTGCTAATGTATGTATATTCACCATTTCCGCTTGGGAAAAAAGTACATAAATTATAAATTGTATGTTTACCTATAGGATTTTGTGCAGGTCCAATTCATATTTCCTTGGCAAAGATAAATTTTCAGCAAGGGCAGCTGCATCTGACTGGTAAAGAGAGGCCATTTCTAATTTTAAGATTGGTTTAACAATTATTGGGTAAAAATAAATGCGAATGTTCTTTCACAAACACCAGTAATCCAGGAGGGAAAAACATTGAGGATAGCAATCATTATCGGTAGCACACGTCCTGGCCGCAACAGCGAAGCGGTGGCTCGCTGGGTCCACGAAATTGCCCAGAAGAGGAATGACGCTGAATTTGAACTCGTGGATATCGCAGACTATAATCTTCCACTGCTCGATGAGCCTGTGCCGCCATCGATGGGACAGTATTCAAAGGAACATACGAAAAGATGGTCTGAGAAAATTGCTTCATTTGACGGGTATGTCTTTGTAACGCCTGAGTACAATCACGCAACGACTGGGGCACTAAAAAACGCGATTGACTACCTCTACAACGAATGGAACAATAAAGCTGCAGGTTTTGTTGGCTTTGGAAGCGCAGGCGGAACCCGCGCGGTCGAGAACCTCAGGACGATCATGGCCGAACTTCAGGTCGCCGACGTACGACAGCAGGTATCATTGTCCCTCTTCACCGATTTTGAAAACTTTAGTGAATTCAAGCCTGCAGAACATCATGAGGGTGCGGTCAATACAATGTTCGACCAAGTCATCGCCTGGAGCGGCGCGTTAAAAACGCTGAGGTAACGACCTATTGATAAAGCTGTTTGGCACAAATCAAAAGGAATTTTGCATGAATTGATGATGTAAGGGAGCTCTGAGGCTCTCTTTTATTTATGCCTCTTAAAGTGTGTAAGCAGCAAACTGACGTTGATAGAGCGCTTTTTATATTACATGATTGAATCCTTTCTAAGAGGGTATTTATCCAGTACATCATGCAAAGGAGTTAATCATCTTGGATAAGAGAATCATAGGAGTTTATCAAACTGAAGATCAGGCACTGGCAGCGGTCGAAGATTTAAAGAGGGAAGGGTACAGAAGTGAGAATATCTCCATTATCGCAAAAAACACAGATCGCTTGGGACCCGCTGCTGACGAATTAAAACCTAAACAAACAGATGGGTTGATTACCGGGGCCACAACTGGGGCAGCACTCGGCTTAACTGGCCTCTTTGTTGGAATGAGTACGCTGGCAATTCCAGGCATCGGTCTTATTTTGGCAGCAGGGCCGATATTTGCGACCCTGGGTGGAGCTGTAGCAGGTCTCGCTGCCGATGCAGGCGGTTTAAGGAGAGCCTTGGAGGAACTGGGACTGGAGAAGGAAGAAGCACGCCGGTTTGAAGATGATGTAAAAAGAGGGAACATACTTGTATTTGTATCCGAATGAACTGGCACATTTTATGGTGATATTGAAAAGCGGGGAGATTGTTCTTCCCGCTTTTCCTATGGAAAAAGCCACTCTTTGTGATTGGCCAGGCTTTGTCAATCCTTGATACTGGAGGATTTTTTTAAAAAAACGCAGATAATCAAAATCTCTCAGACTCTAAAAAATAATTATGATTGTTTTTGGTGGAATTTGAAAGAAAATGATTGCTTTTTGAAATCGGTTACAATAAAATAAAAGTATCAAATAAAGAACCACAGGGGGTGTGCCAATTGCTTACACCTGAGCGCCACCGCTTGATCCTTCAGGCAATCAAAGAAAAACCAATCGTGAAGGTACAGGAGCTTGTCGACCTCACGGAGTCATCTGAGTCAACTATCCGCAGGGACCTCACACAGCTGGAGGAAGAGAAATTCCTAAAAAGGGTCCATGGCGGGGCTGCAAGGCTTCAGGGCAAGCTGCAGGAACCAAGCATGTCCGAGAAATCAGCCAAAAACCTCCAAGAAAAACGGGAAATCGCTCAATACGCTGCAAGTCTTGTGGAAGAGGGCGACTGCATATATCTTGACGCTGGTTCAACAGTGACAGAAATGATTCCATTTTTGACAGAGAAGGATATCGTCGTCGTGACAAACGGATTGATGCACATAAGCGGCTTATTGGAAAGGCGTATCAAAACTTTCATTATTGGAGGATTTGCAAAGGAAACGACCAATGCCATAATCGGACGAGGAGCGTTGACAAGCCTGGATGATTACCGTTTTGACAAATGCTTCATGGGCGTAAACGGCATACATCCTGAGTACGGTTATACTACACCCGACCAGGAAGAGGCGGTAATAAAGGAAAAAGCGATTTCCCTGTCCCGGGAGGCCTTTGTGCTTGCAGACGAGACCAAATTCTTCGAGATCGCTTTTGCCAAGATTACTGAACTCCACCATGCACGAATCATTACAAATAAACTGGATCCTGAAACAGAACTCTGCTATTCGAGAAAAACTACGATAAAGGTTGTGGCACCATGATATACACTCTGACTTTAAACCCATCTCTCGATTATATCGTCGGTTTGGAACAGATAAAAGTCGGTAAATTGAACCGTACCGAAAATGAAGCGAAATTTCCCGGGGGGAAAGGCATCAATGTATCGCGCGTCTTGCGGAAGATGGGAGTGGAGAGCACCGCTATGGGCTTTCTTGGCGGCTTCACTGGTCGCTATATTCAAGAAAGGCTGGCAGTAGAGGGTATCATCACTTCTTTCATCAATGTAGCAGGCGATACAAGAATCAATATAAAAATCAAAACGGACACCGAAACGGAAATCAATGGCCAGGGGCCTCACATTACCAGTGAAGATCTCCTTAAATTGAAAGAAAAGATCAGACAGTCAAAAAAGGGAGATTATCTAGTCCTGGCAGGAAGCATTCCAGCTAAAATGCCGGAAACAACTTACGACGAACTGGTAAAGATTTGCAATGAAACCGGGACTGATTTCATCGTTGACGCAGAAGGAGACCTGTTAAAACGAGTACTTGAATACAAGCCATTTTTGATAAAACCAAACCACCATGAACTCGGTCAATTTTTCGATACGACGATTTCTACCGCAGAAGAAGCTGTTGTTTATGGGAAAAAGCTAGTGGCTTTGGGCGCAAAAAATGTCATCGTCTCGCTCGCTGGGGAAGGTGCAGTTTTCGTTAACAGTGAGGAATCCTATATCGCGTCTGTTCCAAAGGGGGAAGTGAAGAGTTCCGTAGGGGCTGGTGATTCAATGGTGGCCGGTTTCCTCGCGCGGTTCCTGAAGCTGCAGGATTACAGGGAAGCATTCAAATTTAGTGTTGCCTCCGGCAGTGCTACTGCATTTTCAATAGGTTTATGTACTGGTGAAATGGCGGAAGGCCTGTTGCGGGAAGTAGAAATCGAATCAATCAAGTAGGGGGAGAGCAAATGAGAATCACGGAGCTGTTGACGAAAGAAACGATTCTTCTATCCATGGCCGGATCTACTAAGCTCGATGCAATCGAAGAACTGGTCGAAGTACTGGAAAATGCCGGAAAAATCGACAACAAAATGGAGTTTAAAGAAGCTATCCTAAAAAGGGAACAGCAAAGCACAACAGGGGTTGGGGATGGCATCGCCATACCGCACGCGAAAACGAAGGCAGTGAAGGCTGCGGCTATCGTTTTTGGCCGTTCAGCCAATGGAGTTGATTATGATTCCCTTGATGGTCAGCCGGCACATCTGTTTTTCATGATCGCAGCCCCTGAGGGTGCAAATAACACACATCTGGAAGCATTGGCACGCCTGTCTGGCCTTTTAATGAGGGATGAAGTCCGCAGCAAGCTATTAGCTGCGTCAACTCCGGATGAGGTTGTGGCTGTATTCGACAGATATGACAGGGACGAAGAAGAAGAAATTGCTGTGCCTGCAAACAAGAAATTTGTCGTAGCGGTCACCGCATGCCCGACGGGAATTGCTCACACTTATATGGCCGCAGACGCTTTAAAAGCAAAAGCTGCTGAAATGGGAGTCGTCATTAAGGTGGAAACAAATGGCTCTGGCGGGGCAAAAAATGTGCTGAGTGATGAAGATATCAGGAATGCTGAAGCCGTTATTGTTGCGGCTGATACAAAGGTCGAGATGGACCGCTTTGCTGGTAAACCAGTCATTGAAGCTGCCGTGGCAGACGGAATCCGCAAACCTAAGGAACTAATTGAGAGGGCAGTACGGAAGGATGCGCCGCTCTACCGCGGAAGCACAGCCGGCCAGGACGGATACAAGAAATCCGGCGCGGCTGGCATCTACAAGCACCTTATGAATGGAGTTTCCAATATGCTCCCGTTCGTTGTCGGGGGCGGAATTTTGATCGCACTTTCATTCATGTTTGGGATCAATTCTGCAAATCCAGACGATCCAACTTATCATCCGATCGCAAAAGCACTGATGGACATTGGCGGAGGAGCCGGGGCATTTGGCCTCCTGGTCCCTGTCCTTGCCGGTTTTATCGCAATGAGTATTGCTGACAGGCCTGGGTTTGCAGCAGGTATGGTTGGCGGTCTGCTTGCCGCTACAGGAGGTGCCGGGTTTCTTGGGGGCCTGGTTGCCGGGTTCCTTGCTGGTTACCTTGTTAATGGACTGAAAAGGGCATTTGCTGGATTGCCTGGCTCGCTGGAAGGGATAAAGACCATCCTTCTCTATCCTTTGTTTGGTATCGCATTGACTGGATTCCTAATGGTCTTCCTGATCAATGAACCTGTCGCCGCTCTGAATAAAGCAATCACAGAGTGGTTGAGTGGAATGGGGACTGGTAATGCTGTCCTGCTTGGTATCGTATTAGGGCTGATGATGGCAGTTGATATGGGTGGACCAGTCAATAAGGCTGCATACGTCTTCGGTACCGGCCTGCTTGCAAATGGGGTGTATGAGCCGATGGCCGCCATTATGGCGGCCGGAATGGTGCCTCCGCTTGGAATTGCAATTGCCACGACCATTTTTAAAAACAAGTTCAGCCAGCAAGACCGCGATGCCGGCAAAGCAAACTACATCATGGGTCTGTCCTTCATTACGGAAGGAGCCATCCCGTTTGCGGCCGCTGACCCGCTCCGTGTCATTCCTTCTGTGATGGCAGGTTCAGCGGTTGCAGGTGCACTGTCAATGATGTTTGAAATTGGCTTAAGGGCTCCCCATGGCGGATTATTCGTAGTGCCGCTTGTCGAAGGTGGATGGCCTCTTTACCTGCTGGCCGTCCTCATTGGTTCAGTTGTCACTGCCCTTTTATTGGGGTTTTTAAAAAAAACTGTTAAGGAATAACAAGTAAAAGCAGCCAGCAGATGCACAAACTGTCTGGCTGCTTTGCATTTGAGGCATATTTCCTCTCTTATTTCGATATGTTTTTATGAACGATACGGAAAGGGGAGATATGATTGGCAATGGATTTTGAAAACTCGGCCCGGTTTGAGCACCGTTTTTGGCTTCAAGTGCTGGGGGATCATGCCCGTTTCATCCATCAGGCGCTGGCTCCTTTTGAAACGGAAGAAATCAATATGGCGATAAGTTTTATCAATATTTTTGACAGGCTTCTGGATTCGGTTGATGGAGCCGATCTTATCCAGCTAAGCCAACATTCCGGCGAGCAAGCGAGGAGGATTCGCGAATTCAAACTGGACATCATTGAGAAGCAATTAACAGGCAACATCGTAATTCACTTCGGACCGACATTTGTCAACCATATGGTAAACGAGGTGGAAGAATATCTCCGGGTTCTTGAGTACTTGCAAAATGGAGAAGTCCCGCCCGTATTTCATGAATTGCACCACCATTTGGTATGGCTTCTTGATGCCGCAGGCCATGCCGGTGCTATAGAAAGCAATCTGGACCAAATCGAAAAGGACTTGCGGAGAAAAAGCGCACGATACATGAAGCAGTTCGAGGATTTTTACTTAAAAGCGGTCGAAATGACCGGGTATTTGCGGACCAACCTATCCTCATTCCCGGCACTGGAAAGAATGAACAAGGATGTTTCATTGGAAATCAGTCTTATCATGAATTTTTTGCAAGAGCTGGAAGAGCTTGAATTGAGTGAACAGGCGCTTGGGCCATTTGCGCCATTAATGGCAGATCATATGTTCAGGGAAGAGTGCTATTATCTTACTAAGGTGGCGGAAGCAGCTGGTACACAGGGGCCTGAATGTGACCCAGGAAAGCCAAGACAACCAGCAAAATAGCGGGAGGGGAGAAGGATGACGAATCCTTCTTTTTTATTGATTTACATAAGGATGCGGGAAAATCATAGGAATGAAAATATAGTATCAACGGCCTAATTTCGAAAATAACGAACAAGTGTTCTAGAAAATGGACAAGTATATGTTATACTAAAATGGCAATAGCTGTTTCATTGGGTGATCGCAAGCCCCGCGAAAGGGGGTGAAGCCGTTGACAGTATTCGAAGCCTTCATGATCATGCTTTCGTTTGGCAGCTTGATTATTGCAGTGCTGACTTTTAGCCAAAAAAAATAGACCTCCATTGCCGCGAACGATTGGAAGGTCGTTGTTACGAACGCCGGTACCCTAAGGGGCGGCTATTGCAGAGACCGCAGGTGGGCCAACACCTGCGGCCTCTTTTATGCTTCTTTATACAAATAAAGAATAACACAGCAATTGCTTTATGTCACGGTTGAATACACGGATTTGGATGAAATTGGAACCTAACGGACAGATCTTTTAGTGTGTTTGTTTTTTGCCAGGTTTTATCGCAATGAATGTTGCAAGAGCCGCACCTGCGCTTAACACAGTGAGTACAACAAAAATCAAATTCTCTGAATTTTTCATAAGCAACGCGACAACAGGGGGCCCTGCTGCCACACCCACGAATCTCATCGAACTGTAAATGGATGTGATCGTGCCGCGCTCTTCCTTTTCAATGCTTTCTGTAATTAAAGCGTCAAGGGATGGCAGGCAAACCCCGATTCCTATTCCGCCAAAGAGGAACATCAAAATGATAAACCATAAATCCTTTGAAAAACTCAGGACCGCTATCGAAATGGCGAGCAAGAGACAACCGCTGAAGGTGACCCATTTCATCAGGACCTTGTCTTCCTTGATTTTCTTCCCGGTATAGTAAGATGCAAAACAAAGCGCACCCAAGGGAAGTGCCAGGAGCAACCCTTTTTTAATGTCCTTTATCCCATATTTATTTTCAAGGACATCAGATAGATAAAACAAGACACCGAAGAGAACGAACATCAAAATGACACCGATTACAAATGTGGCGTAAAGCCAGCGGCCATTTTCGGTGAAAATTAATTTCACTTTTTTTAAGAAATCGGAAAACGGCAATGCTTCCTGTTTTCTTTTCGGATTTTTCACGAGAAATAGCATCAATAAAATAGAAATGGCACAAAAGACTGGAATTGAGAAAAATGGAATGAACCATACTATCCCGGCAAGAAAGGAACCTAGCACAGGGCTTAATACTTTTCCAAGCGTGTTCGACGTTTCGATTTGGCCAAGTGCACTGCTGATTTCAACCTCTTTCTTAAACATATCGCCCACCAGAGGGAGAACTATCGGGAAGGAACCGGCAGCACCTACTCCTTGGAGGGCCCTGCCTATCAGGATCAGCCAGTAGCCGTTTTCCATCTGCCACGAAGCCCAGCCTGAAATAAGCCCTCCTGCAGCTGCGATGGCCAGGCTTGGAATGATCACGTTCTTTCTGCCGATATGGTCCGAAAGGTATCCAGCTATCGGGATGAGAAGGATGGCGACCACGGAATACACTGTTATAATCAGGCTTGATTGAAAGGAGGAAATGCCCATCGTTTTTTCCATTACAGGCAAAACAGGTATCAGCATCGAATTTCCAAGAGTCATGACAAGGGGGATCGATGCGATAGCGACAATCGCCCATTTCTGGCTGCCTGTATCAGTTCCGCTTCCTTCCCCGGAATTCTCCTTACCCAGCCGATCAAATAATCGTTCTACATGGTTCATTCGTTAACCACCTTCTTAAAGAGAAACTAACATTAATATTTGCCTTTTTTATAGTATCTACAAGCGGCTCACCATAACTATTTCTGGAAATGAAGCTGGCCGGAATATTTCCGGTGTATAAGTCGCTAAATTATTGAATTGATTTGGTTTTTTATTAATTTTCTAAAAACAGGTTGACAACGAGTCCGGGAATTTATAAGATAATAAACAATAATCGAAAAGCGTTGACGAAGAGTAGTAGCTATGACAGAATCCAAAGAGAGCTGATGGCCGGTGCGAATCAGTGATGATGTTTTAGTGAATGGACTTCCGAGCTTCCAAACCGAACCTTGTTTTAAGCAGTAGGCTTTGGCGAAATGGCCTCATCGTTAAAAGAGGCGGGTATTCAGGCATGCGCTTCGATACCTATCAGAGCGGGCTGTTTATCAGCTCATGAAGGTGGCACCACGGGTTTCTCGTCCTTTTTTGGCGGGGAACCCTTTTTGTTTTTAAAAAAATAAAATTAAAACGTAGAGCAAGAAAAGTAGCATAGTGCCGTCCGTTACAGAGAGCCGGAACAGGTGAGAGCCGGTACAGGACAGCTGTGTGAATGGGCTTGCGAGTTGTTTCCTGAAACCGAAAGTAGGGACGCACGGGACTCCTCCGTTACAGGGACTTCAAGAGGGAACACACAGTTGTTCCAAACGAGGTGGCACCGCGGTCTTTGATCATCGTCCTCTGTACGCACAATCTTTGTGCGTGCAGGGGACTTTTTTATTTAGTGGGAAAGGGGCATTTTCATGGCTGTCAACAGTGAATCACGCATTTTGATCGAGGAAATTGAAGGGGATGTGTTGACCCCGATTTCGGTATACCAGAAAATTTCGGGGACGAAGAAATTTCTGCTCGAAAGCTCATTAAAGCATGAGCATTCCGGGCGCTTCTCATTTATCGGAAGTTCGCCGGTGTTCGAGCTGAAAAGCCGGGACGGGTGTACTTTCAAAAAGGACAGTATGGGTGAACGCCAACTTGCCGGAAATTTTCTAGATGTTTTATCTGCCGAGATGCCAAAACTTGATTCTGAGCTGGATATACCTTTTATTGGCGGGGCAGTCGGGTATATGGGCTATGACATGATCAGGAACTTTGAACATATTGGTGTTGAGCTGCCTGATGATCTAGATATGCCGGATGCCCATCTGATGTTCTTCGAGGAAATCATCATTTTTGACCATGTGAAACAAAAAATTTATCTGATTGGGATCCCGTTTGGCGACACCCATTCAACTGAAGCATTGCGCGGCAGGCTTGAAAAACGAAAAGCCGAGATCAACGGGGAAGCAACAAACCCAGCGGAAGCAGATTTCCGGCTATCCACCTTTCACGACCAGATCGCGAGGGATAAATATGAACAAATGGTTGTCAAAGCGAAAGAATATATCGAGGCAGGGGATATTTTTCAAGTCGTGCTCTCACGGCGCCTGAGTGCCGAAGCCTCTGGCAACCCGTTTTCGTTTTACCGGAAGCTCAGGGTCCAGAACCCATCTCCATATATGTACTACCTTGACTTTGAGGAATATGTCATTGCCGGTGCATCGCCTGAGAGCCTCGTCAAGTCGAAACAGCGGACGATAACGACGAACCCGATCGCCGGAACGAGGCCCCGGGGGACAAGCGAGCAGGAGGATCTCCGGAACGAGGCTGACCTGAAGAGCGATGATAAGGAACTGGCTGAACACAGGATGCTGCTGGATTTAGGCCGGAATGACATCGGCCGTGTCAGCGCGCCAGGTTCAGTCAGGATAAATAAACATATGCAGGTTGAACGGTACAAACATGTGATGCATCTTGTTTCCGAGGTAAGCGGGAATTTGACGCCGGGCACCGAACCGATCGAAGGACTGGTTGCGTGCCTACCGGCAGGCACGGTTTCCGGGGCGCCAAAAATCAGGGCAATGCAAATCATCAATGAGCTCGAAGGCGTCAAACGCGGTGTGTATTCCGGTGCAGTTGGCTACTATTCCGCATCAGGAAATATGGATTTTGCGCTTGTGATCCGGACGATGATCGTAAAGGATGGCAAGGCATATATCCAGGCAGGAGCCGGCATCGTGCACGATTCCGTACCGGCCATGGAATTTGATGAGACGGTCCACAAACTAAAGGCTCTTATGGAGGTTTCATATGATTCTGTTAATCGATAATTATGACTCGTTTACATTTAATCTATACCAATATCTCGGCGAGCTCGGCGCGGAGCTGAAAGTCGTACGGAATGACAGCATCACCATTGACGACGTTAACGGCCTTGCTCCAGAAGCGATCATCATTTCCCCCGGGCCCGGCCGTCCTGAAAACGCCGGCATTTGTGTTGAGCTTATAAAAGCATTTTACCAGTCGATCCCGATTCTCGGGATATGCCTCGGGCATCAGGCAATCGGGCATGCATTTGGCTCATCTATCGTGAAAGCCAAAAGAATAATGCACGGAAAAATCTCGGGCGTAACACATACAGGTACCGGGCTGTTCGAGAATCTCCCAGATATTCTTAATGTCATGCGCTACCACTCACTTGTGATTGAAGGCAGCACGATCCCGGATGGATTTTCAATCCTCGCGCGTTCTCTTGATGACAATGAAATTATGGCAATCAAGCATGATATTTACCCATTGTATGGCCTGCAGTTCCACCCGGAATCAATCGGGACAGCAACCGGGAAACAAATGCTCAGCAACTTCTTATCAACTATAGGAAAGGGGTTATATGTCCATGAAAACATATCTTGAAAGGCTGACAGACCGCCAGTCGCTTACGGAGACGGAAATGGAGGAAGCGGTAGACCTCCTGTTCAATGAAGAAGTATCAGACAGCGAGATCGCTGCATTTTTAGTCGGCTTAAAATCTAAGGGAGAGACTGTCGAAGAGGTAGCGGGCCTTGCAAAAGCGTTAAGAAAGAATTCCCTCCCTTTTAAAAACAAGCATGCAGATGTACTGGACAATTGCGGGACTGGCGGCGACGGCGCAAAAAGCTTCAATATCAGCACTACTTCCGCATTTGTCATTGCCGGAGCCGGCATCAAGGTGGCAAAGCACGGAAACCGCAGCATTTCCAGCAAAACAGGGAGCGCCGATGTCCTCGAGCATCTCGGTGTTGCGCTTGATTTGCCGACGGAAGCATCTGAGGAAATCCTGCAGGAGAATGGGATTGCATTCCTGTTCGCGCCGCACGTCCACCCAAAAGTAAAAAAAATCATGAAAGTGCGCAAGGATTTGCGGATTCCAACCATTTTTAACCTGATCGGGCCGTTGACAAACCCAGTCGACCTTGATTACCAGATGCTTGGCATCTACCGCCGGGACCTCCTTGACAAATTTGCCGCGGTTTTAAACACACTCGGCAGGAAACGGGCTGTCGTATTGAATGGTGCCGGGTATATGGATGAGGCGTCACTTGCCGGGGAGAACGAGCTGGTGATCATCGAAAACGGCACTACATCCAGGGGAGTCCTTCACCCAAGCCATGTAGGGCTGCCACAGTATGACAACTCCAGCATCAGGGGCGGAGACTCCAAGGAAAATGCCGACATTCTGTTAAAGGTGTTAAAAGGAAAGCAGGGAGCCTACCGCGACACTGTGCTCTTAAATGCAGGAATCGGCATTTTTACCGCCGGCAAGGCGAAAACCATCGTTGAAGGGATCAGCTGCGCCGCTGAAAGCATAGATTCAGGCGCTGCCCTCGACAAATTGCAATTCCTTATTGAGAAAAGTTCACAGTATAGAAAGGCGGCCATCTAAGTGGAAACAATCCTAGACCGAATCATTGCCAGGAAACGGGCAGAAGTAGCGGAAATGAAGAAAATAGCCACCCTGCATCCTGAAAACCAGGGCCTGCCTTCCCGTTCCTTATTGGAAACAATGAAGAATTCAGCTACAATTTCAATCATATCCGAATTTAAAAGGGCTTCACCATCTAAAGGGGACATCAATATACAGGCAGACCCGGCGGAGCAAGCCGTCCATTATGCGGATTGTGGCGCGGATGCGGTTTCTGTCTTGACCGACGCTAATTTTTTTAAAGGTTCTTTCACCGACTTGAATAGCGTGGCAAACGCTGTCCCGCTGCCAGTGCTATGCAAAGATTTCATTATCGATAAGGTTCAAAT
Source organism: Bacillus sp. T33-2 (assembly GCF_002860205.1). Lineage (GTDB taxonomy): Bacteria > Bacillota > Bacilli > Bacillales > Cytobacillaceae > T33-2. The sequence continues at coordinate 101,783 of NZ_PGVB01000005.1, read as the reverse complement.
TGACCATGCGCAGGCATCTGGCGCCAGCCTGGTTTTATTAATTGCGGCGGCACTGAAAAGAGAAGAATTATTTGGCCTCCATCGTTATGCAATTGAATCCGGACTTGAAGTACTTGTGGAAATCCACGATGAGGAGGACCTTGAAAAGGCCCTTGCGGCCGGGCCGAAACTGATTGGCGTCAATAACCGCGACCTGAAGACATTTAGGGTTGACCTGAAAAATACAGAAAAACTCGGTCCGCTTGTAAAAGAAGCGGGGCCTTTCCTGATCAGTGAAAGTGGCATCAAGACACAGGACGACGTCCGTAGGGCAGCTGCCGCAGGCGCTGACGGAATATTAGTAGGGGAGACGTTTATGACGAGCAGCAATCTTAAGGAAACATTCAATGAATTGAAGGTGCCGAAGCTGGGGGCAGCATTGAAATGAGAGTTAAAATATGCGGTATCATGGACCGCGCCACAGCAGAGCATGCGGTGAGTGCAGGCGCCGATGCACTTGGGTTTGTTTTTGCCGACAGTAAAAGGCGGGTCACCCCGGAACAGGCAAAAGAAATGATCGAAGGCGTGCCCGGCCATATATGGAAGGTTGGCGTATTTGTCAATGAAACGAAGGAAGCAATCGAAAAAATCGCCCAAATTTCAGGACTCACGCACATCCAGATGCATGGCGATGAAACAGACGAATTTATGAAACAGTTTGATTTTCCAGTGATTAAATCTGTAAGTGTGCACTCAAAAGAAGATATTTTGAGCATCGGCACGATTGCTGCCCAATATATCTTGCTCGACAGCCCGGCCGGGAAGTACCAGGGAGGCAACGGGCGCAAGTTTGATTGGGCCCTGGCGGCTGGTGCCAGCCATGCCCGCCCCAACATCATCCTCGCAGGCGGCCTCGATCCGGAAAATGTCGGGGAAGCGGTCGAGACAGTGGCCCCATTCATGGTCGATGTCAGCAGCGGCGTCGAAACAAATGGACGAAAAGACAGAGAAAAGATCGCACGTTTTATTAACAATGCGAAAACAATTGGAGAGGAGCCAGTAATATGACACAGAAAACATACGGACTTCCTGATGCGAAAGGCCATTTCGGCAAATACGGAGGCAGGTTCGTTCCTGAAACATTGATGCAGGCAGTCATCGACCTTGAGGCAGAGTATGAACTTGCTTTGAAGGATGATGGCTTCAATGAGCAGCTCAATAAACTGCTGAAGGAATATGTCGGCAGGGAAACACCACTGTATTTTGCGGAGAATTTAACGAAACATGCCGGAGGGGCAAAGATATATCTGAAACGGGAAGATCTTAACCATACCGGTGCCCATAAAATCAACAACACAATTGGCCAGGCGCTGCTCGCCGCCCGGATGGCGAAAAGGAAGGTCGTCGCGGAAACAGGTGCCGGCCAGCACGGCGTCGCAACAGCGACAGTATGTGCGCTCCTGAATCTTGAATGCATCATTTTCATGGGTGAAGAAGATATCAGAAGGCAGCAGCTCAATGTGTTCAGAATGGAGCTTTTGGGTGCGACCGTGGTCAGTGTCAAGTCCGGAAGCGGTACTTTGAAAGATGCTGTGAACGAGGCGCTTCGCTACTGGGTGGCAAATGTCAACGATACCCACTATATCCTTGGGTCAGTAATGGGACCCCACCCATTCCCAAAAATGGTCAGGGATTTTCAGAGCGTCATTGGTCGTGAAACAAAAGAGCAGTATGCTGCAAAAGAAGGGAAGCTGCCGGACGCACTGGTTGCATGTATAGGAGGCGGAAGCAATTCAATAGGCATGTTCTATCCGTTCATAGAAGATGAATCAGTGAACATGTATGGTGTGGAAGCTGCAGGCCTGGGAATCGATACCGATAAGCATGCCGCATCTTTGACGAAGGGGAAGCCGGGGGTGCTGCATGGGACCATGATGTATCTGCTCCAGGATGAACACGGCCAAATCCAGGAGGCTCATTCCATTTCCGCCGGGCTTGATTATCCTGGTGTCGGCCCGGAACACAGCTATCTCCATGATCAGGGCAGGATCAAATATGAAGCAGTGACAGACAAAGAAGCACTTGACGCATTTAAGCTGCTTTCCCGGATGGAAGGGATCATTCCTGCGCTAGAAAGCGCGCATGCAATTGCCTACGCCGTAAAGCTTGCGGCAACGATGGACGGCGGCCAGGGCATAGTCGTATGCTTGTCAGGAAGGGGAGACAAGGATGTGCAAGCCATAAAGGAAAGTCAGGGAGGTAATGGGCATGAATAGAATTGAAAATTCATTTAAAACTCCAGGGAAGAAGGCATTTGTTCCATATATCATGGCTGGCGACGGCGGGCTGGACGCCCTTAAGGAGAGGATATTGTTCCTCGAAAGAAATGGTGCCACCGCTGTAGAAATCGGCATCCCATTTTCCGATCCGGTTGCCGATGGGCCGACAATCCAGCGGGCTGGAATACGGGCACTGCAGGAGGGCACAACATTGACGGGTGTCCTTGACGCAATCCGCGCCTCCAGGAAGGAGATTTCCATCCCGCTGATCGTCATGACATATTTAAATCCGGTCCTGGCTTATGGTGTGGACAGGTTTGTGGCTGACAGCACTTCAGCAGGAGTGGATGGCTGCATAATCCCGGACTTGCCGATGGAAGAGGAAGATATCATTGCAGCAAAACTTGAACAGGATAGCATCCCCCTGATCAGGCTTGTCACCCCGACGAGCCCGCAAAGCAGGCTGGACCAGATCGCAGCCAATGGCAAGGGCTATTTGTATGCCGTGACAGTTACTGGCATCACGGGTGCGCGGACACAATTTGATGGGGGACTCGGAGAGTTTTTGGGCAAGGTCAAAAAAGCAAGCAGCATACCGGTGCTTGCGGGTTTTGGAATTTCAACCTCGGAACAGGTGAAGGAAGTCAACCAATTATGTGATGGCGTGATTGTCGGAAGCAAGATCGTCGATTTATTTGAAAATAACGATTTAGAGGGAATCGCAGCCCTGATGCAGGCAGCTGTGAGTGTTGAAGCATAAATGATTGCCAAACCAGAAAAAAAGCCCGCGCCTGATGTATATCAAGCGGGCTTATTTTTTTGGGCGCTGACACTCACAGTCAGGACTGGACGGACCTTTTTAAAACCCTGCACAATGTCTTTAAAGCCAGCAATGTACAGATCCTGGCTGATTTTTTTGCCAAGCAGCACGGCAGTCTGGTCAACGGAACCTTCTTCCCGAGGCTGTACAGTGAGGACAATTCTCCCGCCGTCCTCTAGCATCTCATATAAATGTTTCAGTGACTGTACTGGGCGCTCCCACAGAGGGTAATTATTGACGGAAAATACCTTGTTATATTTATGGCGCGGCCTGAAATCGTAAACATCACCTGTATATAGCTGGATTCGTCCCATCTCGATGAAGGGTTGATTCCTTTTTGTTGCCTCGGTTTTCATGTCTCTTGATAAATCTACTCCATCCAAAAATACTTGGCGATTTTGTTTCATGATTGAACGTATTGCATAGCCTGGCCCATATCCGACCTCGAGTATCCGGTCCCCTTTCTCAAGACCCAATTGGCTGATTGTCCAATGGTTGATTTTCCTGTTTTCAAAAAACATGATAAGGCCGGCAACTTTTCCCATAAAGCCCTTTGGCCTTTCAAATTGTTTAGCCATCGATTCAAGCATAATATGAACACCCCGATTTGATAGATACTATTAATAATCCCGTTCACGGAGTTTTTAAAACCTGTGGGTTTCTTTACTTTATTCCAAAACCATTGGGGAAGAATAAGGCAGTGGGACTTTCATGAACACCCTTTAGCAATAGAACCGATAAGGTTTTCAGATATCGTGTAGAAGGTGTATAGAAAATCACCGAAATTGATGCAGGATTTTTGATGGAAATACATACATATTTGAAAAGCATCCAAAAACAGGTTTCCGAAATAGACGACAAATTGGCTGAGTCAGGATGCTGTATTTTAAATGCCATCGGGTCATTGCAGAGATTGGTGGCTGAAACACAAATTTTGCATCATCATTTTATCTTGAGACATATCTGTCGCCGTACTTGCCGGACTTCCCAAAGGTCACTCTGGCGGCACGTCGCCTGTCTGAAAGACGCCACGGGCGCACTGATTGTAGTAGAAAGGGAACAGCCGGCTGAAACAGTATTGTCCAATGGAATCCCGGTTTCAGGACTGCTCAGCGCTACCCTGATTGAAACGATATTTTATCCTGAAAATCCTCTTCATGACGGCGGGATGTTAATCAAAAATAATGTAATTGTGTCAGCCGGCAACATATTGCCCTTGTCAAACAGGCAGGAAACTGGAGAAGACAAACTGGGAACAAGGCACCGGGCCGCATTGGGATTGAGTGAGCGGGTTGATGCCCTTGTCATAGTTGTATCAGAGGAAACAGGCAGGATATCTTTTGCACTTGAGGGAAGTCTTTATGCAGACAGAAGCGGATGAAACAAGAAGAGTCATAAGGAGTAGACACTGTTAACCCATTATTTCTCGGGAAAGCGCAAAATAAGACATAACGCAGCTTGAAGGATGAGGATTATGAAGGATATTGCATCCTCTTGACAGGTTTTGTAGAAATTTTTAGATGTATGTTTCCCGGATTATTTTTTATTACCGTGAATTTTGTTACAGTGCTTAAGCTAATCGTTTTAGTACTTATATAAACTGTGTTGTCTGATGTTGCATTGACGTGCAATTTCCCACGATGTTGCTGGGACATAACCATTGTTGCCGGACAGAATAATTCTATTAAAGGCAGTTGAGTGAGATGAACATGTACGAAGCTATTTGGAGATTTTAGAAAAACAGGGTATGGCGACACTCCCTTCTATTTGCCAGGATGTAAATAAGTATTCGTACAAATTAAAAGAGACATATAATCCGATTGAAATCTCGCGCATCAAGTCAGCCATCAGCCGGCAGCATGAATTGATTGCCATTCAGGGTGATATTGTTTCGATTCTTCCTGACCGGGAACCAGTGTCAATAATGGCCGGCCTGAACAGATACCCAGGGCCAGAAATAAGGGTGCATATAGACTTTTCCAGACAACGTTTTGTCATCTTTGAATGGCATCTGGATATAAAACCGAAACAACCTGCAAAAAACATCCGGGCAGGCAGTATTGAAACGTAAAAAACAGTTATATTTTTTGAATATATGGGACTGGAAAAAGGACTGTCAATCGGGGGGCAGCATTGGGAAGGAACAAGCTGGTCGACCAGGCTGCAAACAAGAGGTGTAGTTTATGAAAGCCATGGTTTCAATGCTTTTCCGGAAAATTGGAAAAGTTTCAGGGCGGTCTGCGCTATGATTGGCAGGCCGTTCCGGTAGAATAAATTCCTGGAGCTGTGGTAGCAGCCTCTTTTTTCGCACTTTAGGAAAATATAAATTGGCAGCAGGGAAGAAGACTCGACGTAGGGACCAATTTTTAGGATCAAAGTATATGTGCAACTAGCATCTGTCTTCGCCTTAAGGCTCGCCAATCGGCGAGTTTTCTTTATTTAGCCGCCAAAGAAACTCCGATTTTCTAAATCTTTAAACATTAACCGGTTGAAGCAAGCTATGTTGTGATAGGGCAAACATTTTTAGTAAAATGGGGTAAGGGGAAATAGGAAAGTCTGTTTTCCTCCATTGGAGGCATGAGCAAAATTGAAGGATATTACAGTAGAAGAACTTATTAATTCCGGACATTATATTCCGGTTGATGTGCGGTCACCAATCGAACATGAAGAAGCGAATATTCCCGGATCAATCAACGTTCCTTTATTCAGTAATGACGAACGGGCGGAAATCGGGATTATTTATAAAAATATGGGGCCTGAAGCAGCGAAGTGGCGGGCAATGGAGATCGTCTCGCCAAAATTGCCTGAGCTTTTGGGAACGATCAAAGATCTGGGGAAAAATGGGCGACAACCAGTAATCCATTGCTGGAGAGGCGGAACGCGGAGCCAGTCCGTTTCGGCTTTTCTTGAATATGCCGGCCTTCCAGCTACAAGATTAAGCGGAGGTTACCGTGCATATCGGGAATACATCCTGGAACAGATCCCACGGCTTCTCCCAAAGCATGCTGTAGTGATACACGGTTTAACCGGAACAGGTAAAACAGAGCTGCTAAAAGAGCTGGAGTGGAAGGGCTACCCCGTATTGAACCTTGAAGAAATGGCTAATCACCGGGGTTCAATTTTTGGGGCAATGGGAATTGGTGAAGGCAATAACCAAAAAACCTTTGATGCACTTCTTTTTAAGAGGCTTCTCGAAATAAAGGGATCCCAATATTTTATTATTGAGGCTGAAAGCAAACGGATTGGACGAGCTGTCCAGCAAGAAGAACTGCTTGAACGGAAAGCGAATGGAATCCACTTTTTGATTGAAAGCACCATAACCTCAAGAATTGACAGGATTTATGATGAATATGTACTTCCATATGAAAATGAGTCGTGGTTTCATGAGGAAGTCCGGGAAAAAACCGTGAGATTGGAAAAGCGTCTGAAAAACCCTGAGCTGGCCCGGATATTGGCTCAGGCGGTCGATATGCATGATTATAAACTGGTGATCCACATTCTACTTGAACATTATTACGATCCGAGATACGGCCACAAGCTGAATGAGTATCACGGGCCTTTTGCAATAATACCAGGAGATGATATTGAAAACGCAGTCTTCATGCTTGAAAACGAGATTAACAAATTGATTAACGGGAAATCACTCGTTTAACTGCCGGATCAAATGGATATATAAAAGGGAGAGACACAAAAGTCTCTCCCGTTTTTCTTTTATCGAAAAATTGCCACATAAAAATTCGGAATATTAGCTATATAATAATATTAAGAATATTTGATGCAGGAGGGACCGGTCATGCGCGAATCTAAAAATTGTCACCATCGTTTTTCTGCCCATGAAGAAAATGTAGGTTTCATATCTGATGACGGGGTAGATGTCTTTGTAGCTGGGGCCAGATTTCAAAAATGCATCAGCTGCGGGCATATGGAGTTTCCAACTGACTCAAATGAAATAATCGAAGTGTCTTTAACCGAAAAAAGAAACCAGTATCAGATCCCTAAAAATTTGTATATCAATTCAATTCATTTATAGAAATAGAGCCTGTTCAAAATTTTAAAAAAGAGGGCGGCCGGGAATTCCCGGTTTTTTCTTTTGTCGAATCAACGGTACATTATCCTAATTAAGCTCCTGCCTATGTTTTTTTAATATAGGAATCCACGCAACGCCGGGAATCACAGGTTTTCACTATGTCTGAGTTCAAAACCTTTGTAATCATGCTTTTCGAGTGATAAAATGGCTCTGAAAACGTTTTATCCTCTGAATTATACTATTATTCAATAAATTCTTTTTCCCAGAATAATAGGATGGAGGGAAACCGTATAAAATCTATTTAAATCAGAAATGGTGGCGAAACTTTTATGACTAAACCAGATCCTGGTCAACGCCATGACTGGGCAGGCTTTCACGGACCCAACTTAGGATACGTGGTTGAGCTTTACGAAAAGTACTTGGAAAATCCAGAGTCGGTCGATCCCGAAATGAGAGAATTCTTCGAACGGGAAGCTTTAACGGCAAAGCCCGGCAAAACAAGCCCCACATGCCGGCAAGTCATGAAGGAAAAAAGAGCGGATGCAGGGATTGGATCCCCGACTGAAAAGCTGGTAGCTGCCCTGCAGCTTGCGGACAATATCAGGGCCTATGGCCATCTTTCAGCAGACATCTATCCTTTAAAGAACCAACAGCCGCTGACATACTATATTGACCCTGAACACTACGGCCTTACAAGAGAAGATCTAGAAAGTATGCCCGCACACTTAATCAGCGCGGATGCACCTCGTTCGATCGAAAATGGCTGGCAGGCGGTCGAGCACCTGAAACGAGTTTACACTAGTTCAATTGCCTATGAGTTTCATCATGTTCATGCGATTGAAGAGAAAAATTGGCTTCGGCAGAAGGTAGAATCAGGAAGCCTGATCCCTTCCTTTAACCAAAAACGTAAATTGGCATTGTGGACAAGGCTGGCAGAAGTGGAGGAATTCGAGAAATTTTTGCACCGGACTTTTGTGGGCCAAAAGAGGTTTTCTATTGAAGGACTTGATTCAATGGTGCCACTCCTTGATGAGGTGATTGCTGAAGCTGTCCATGATGGCGCAGAAACAGTGAACATCGGCATGGCGCACCGAGGCAGGCTCAATGTGCTTGTACATGTGCTCGGAAAGCCGTATGAAGCGGTTTTTGCGGAGTTTCAGCATGCGCCAAACAAGGATTTGGTGCCATCTGAGGGATCAATCGGCATTAATTCTGGCTGGACTGGTGATGTGAAATACCATCTCGGACTTGACAGGCAGATTAAGTCAGAAAACATAAGAAACGCAAGGCTGACGCTAGCCAATAATCCGAGCCACCTGGAATTCGTCGGATCCATTGTCGAGGGATTTACCAGGGCAGCGCAGGAAGACCAATCAGCACCGGGCTATGCGGTCCAGGATCCTGAAAAAGCGCTCGCCATATTGATTCATGGCGATGCAGCATTTCCCGGCCAAGGCATTGTCGCTGAAACATTGAACATGAGCAGGCTCCCTGGATATAAAACGGGCGGAACAATCCATGTCATTGCAAACAATACGATCGGATTTACGACAGAATCAAGCGATTCCCGGTCGACCCGGTATTCGAGTGACCTGGCAAAGGGGTATGAAATTCCCATCATCCACGTGAACGCCGATGACCCGGAAGCGTGCATCATGGCCGCCCGTCTCGCTGCGGAATACAGGGCATTGTTCAGGAAGGATTTTCTGATTGACCTCGTTGGCTACCGCAGATTTGGCCATAATGAAATGGACGAGCCAATGACAACGAATCCGCTTTTGTACAAGGTGATTCAGCAGCATCCGACTGTCAAAAACCTGTATGCAAATAAATTGGTCTCGGAGGGGGTACTAACAGAAGAAAAGACTTCTGAAGCCGAGAAGAATATTATTTCAAGGCTTGAAAAGGCAAATGAAACAGTCCCTGACAAGGTGGAGCATGAACTCACAGAGACGGATCCGCCCGAATTTGTCGAAAACGGCCTTCCTGAAATAAATACCGCAGTCGAAATCAATAAGCTCAGGGAATTAAACAGGGAGTTATTGAAGCGGCCTGAAGGATTCAAGGTATTTAATAAATTGGAAAGGATTCTGACAAGAAGGCAGGATGCCCTTGAACCAGGAGGAAAAGTGGATTGGGCACTGGCGGAAACACTGGCGTTTGCATCGATACTGGTAGATGGGACACCAATCCGGCTGACCGGGCAGGATTCAGAGCGGGGAACTTTCGCCCAAAGAAATATCGTTCTGCATGACAGCAGCAATGGAAAGCAATTTTCACCACTGCATACTCTGCCGTCAGCAAGAGCTTCCTTTACCATCCACAACAGTCCGCTTTCAGAAGCAGCCGTTGTCGGGTTCGAATACGGCTATAATGTATTTTCCCCTGAAACGCTTGTGCTGTGGGAAGCACAGTACGGGGACTTCGCCAATGCTGCCCAGGTAATGTTTGACCAATTCATCGCTGCCGGACGGGCAAAATGGGGACAAAAATCAGGGCTTGTCCTGCTTCTGCCCCATGGGTACGAAGGGCAGGGGCCTGAGCACTCCAGCGGGAAGGTCGAGCGGTTCTTGACATTGGCAGCAGAAAATAACTGGACGGTGGCCAACCTTACGTCGGCTGCGCAATATTTTCATATATTGCGTAGACAGGCAAAGATTCTTAAGGATCAAACGGTTCGTCCTCTTGTCCTGATGACACCGAAAAGCTTGTTAAGGAACCCGCTTGTTGCCGCGGAAAGTGGAGAATTCAGCACTGGCGGATTTAAAGCAATCGTTGAACAGCCTCAGCTTGGCAGCGATCCGGAAAAAGTGGAACGGGTTGTGTTATGTACAGGAAAAATAGCAATCGATTTAGCGGATAAGGTGGATCCGGAACAACACGATTGGCTTCATATTTTCAGGATTGAGGAAATTTATCCATTCCCGCTTGACCTGTTGAAGGAAAAGCTGAAAGCATTTCCTAACCTGAAGGAAGTAGTATGGGTCCAGGAGGAACCGAAAAATATGGGTGCATGGACGTTTGTTGAGCCTAGAATCAATGAGGCAGCCCCGAACAGTATCCGTGTTTCTTACATTGGGCGGCGCCGCCGTTCGAGCCCGGCCGAGGGTGAGCCGGATATTCATAAGCTGGAACAGGCGCGGATCGTTATTGAAGCATTATCTAAGCCAGAAAGAGGAGGAATGTAACATGGCCGAAATCAAGGTTCCTGAGCTTGCTGAAACGATCACTGAGGGGACGGTTGCCCAGTGGCTGAAGAAACCTGGTGACTTTGTCCAGAAAGGTGAATATGTCGTGGAGCTGGAGACTGATAAAGTGAATGTAGAAATCATATCAGAGCAAGAAGGCGTTTTATCCGAGCTTAAGGCACAGGAGGGCGATACCGTTAAAGTGGGGGAAGTAATTGCGGTGCTCACAAATGCCGATAATGTTCCTGAAAATGGCCGTGAATTAGAGTCTGTCGATGAACCGCCGGCAAGCGGCAATCAAGAACAGGCTGGAGCTGTCAGCGGGGAACAGCGTGAATTACCTGGCCGGGATGCAACAGGATTGCAAGAGCCTGAAGCGGATGCATCCAAAGGAAAGGACAGCGATTGGATCATCGCTTCCCCAGCGGCGAGAAAACTCGCCCGTGAAAAAGGGATCGACTTAAACAGTGTCCCAGCGGCCGATCCTCTTGGGCGGATTCGCAGGCAGGATGTATCCGCATATGAAGTCACAGGTGGCCAACCGCAAGCTAGTGCAAGCGCTGCAGCTCCCTCGCCAAAATCCCCGGCCAGTGCAGCCGAACAATCTGACAAGCGTGTTGAAAGGATCAGAATGTCGCGCCGGAGGCAGACGATTGCGAACCGTCTTGTTGAAGTGCAGCAAACTGCAGCAATGCTGACCACCTTTAATGAAGTGGATATGAGCGCTGTCATGCAGCTGCGGAAAAAGTGGAAGGATAAATTTTATGAGGATAATGAGGTCAGGCTTGGTTTTATGTCCTTTTTTGCAAAAGCAGTTGTCGCCGCTTTAAAAAAGACTCCATTATTGAATGCTGAAATACAGGGGGATGAAATCCTTCTGAAAAAATATTATGATATAGGGGTTGCTGTTGCTGCTGATGAAGGGCTTGTTGTTCCAGTAATCAGGGATGCCGACAGAAAGAATTTTGCCGAAATAGAAAGGGACATTATGGAGCTTGCTGAAAAAGCCCGCACGAATAAGCTTTCCTTAAAAGATCTGCAGGGAGGAACCTTCACTATCACAAACGGGGGCGTGTTTGGGTCGCTTTTGTCCACTCCAATTTTAAATGGTCCGCAAGTAGGAATTCTTGGAATGCATTCGATTCAGTTGAGACCTGTGGCAATTGACAAAGACAGGATGGAAAACAGGCCGATGATGTATATCGCGCTCTCCTATGACCACCGGATCGTAGACGGAAAAGAAGCTGTAACCTTCCTAAAGAGAATCAAAGAATTAATTGAAGATCCTGAATCACTTTTGCTGCAAGGTTAGTGTAGTTGACATGTCAGTTTCATAAGTAAAATGACCGCCGAGTACCGGCGGTCATTTTTATCGTAGCTTCACTGGACAAATGCCTGTTCAAATTCAACCACAAACAATTATTCGAATAGTAATTGTTCCATTTAGCGGTTCTTGATCGGTTTTAGCCCTCTCCTGGAAATTTCGTCCTTCAATACCTTTGCCCATTCTTTATCCTCTTCAGACTTTAATGCATCACGATACGAGACCACCAGCTGCTCATTGCTCATAATTTTCATTTGCATTCCTCCTAAGGTATAGAATGGATTGAATTTTCAAATACTTTATTAAGTTTTAATATATTGTAAAGGTTTATGAACGATTTGAAAACCCTAAAATGCAATTTTTTAAAAAAAAGGACTATTGGACGAGTATTATAGTCAAAAAGAAGTTCATTTGAACACACGGTGCTTTCTTAAATATTTCACAAAAACCATCTTATAGTTGTCACAGATTGTCTGGCTATGTTACTCTTTTTTGGACATATGACGAGGAGGAATAAAATGGAATACTCAGGTTCTGGCGCATACGAAAATCGCGAGTTTTTTGAAAGTTTTTTGAAGAGGCGAAACAGGGCGGAAAGCCCCAATAATGTGATGGAGGAACCCACTTTCATTCAGATGATGGGAACAATCCAAAACGGGAATATTCTTGACCTCGGTTGCGGAGATGCGCGGTTCGGCTTATTTCTTCTGAATGAAGGCTGCAGAGAGTATCACGGTGTCGAGGGATCTGCCAATATGTATGAAAAAGCGTTGGAACAGCTATCAGGATTAAATGCGAAAATGACGCATTCCTCCCTGGAAAGCTTCAACTTTCCGGAAAATCAGTATGACCTTGTCATTTCCCGGATGGTTTTACACTACATAGAACATCTCGACCGTCTGTTCAGCAAGGCATACGAAAGCCTGAAGCCCGGAGGACGTTTCCTGTTCAGCGTCCAGCATCCAGTGATCACTTCCAGCTTCAGGAGCAAAGAGGCCGGAGGGGAAAGACAGGACTGGATCGTCGACGATTATTTTTCAACAGGCAAACGGACAGAGCCCTGGATTAATTCGCTCGTTGTCAAATATCATCGTACAATTGAGGACTACTTTGCATTCGCCCAAAAGGCCGGCTTTACAATAGAAACAATCCGTGAACCCGGACCGTCCCGTGACCTCATATCAAATCCGGAAGAATTTAATAGACGATTACGAGTTCCCCTGTTTCTTCTTTTTGCATGCCAAAAATCAATTAAATAGTAATCCACTGCAGGGCATGTTCTTCACATGCTTTTAAAAAAAAAAAAAATATAAAATATTGAATATTCAAATAACAATGATATAGTAAGTGTAAACACTAGGAGAAAGCTTCAAATTGCTTTAGAAGGAGGGACGCATGATTGGCGAATCTATTAAATGCCACCGTGGGCACACTGCTTGAAGAAAAGGCAATGCTTCATCCAGACCATTTGGCGGTCATATACTCAGATCGAAACTTGCGGTTGACCTATGATGAATTCAACCGCCAGTGCCGGACGGCCGCCAGAGGGCTAATGTCGCTTGGAATAGAAAAAGGGAGCCATGTTGCTATATGGTCAACAAATACACCCGAGTGGCTCACCTGCCAGTTTGCCACCGGTAAAATGGGCGCCGTACTGGTAACAGTAAACACAAATTATCAGGCAGCCGAATTGGAATATCTGCTTAAACAATCAGATTCAACAACCATTATTTTAAGCGAGTCGTTCCGAGATACATCCTACATTGAGATGCTTTATGAAATAGCCCCGCAATTAAAACACTCTGAACCAGGCAAGTTTGATTGTCCGAAGCTTCCATTCTTGAAGAATGTCATCGTGTTTGGTGAAAACAGTTACCCGGGCACTTTCAGCTGGCAGGAAATCCTCGACATGGCCATAAATACAACCGAAGAGCAGCTTGAAGCACTATTAAATGAATTGTCCAAGGATGATGTCATTAATATGCAGTATACGTCAGGGACAACGGGTTTTCCGAAAGGAGTTATGCTTACACACAGCAATATCGTGAATAATGGTTTCAATATCGCCAGTTGCATGAAATTGACTAAGGATGACAGGCTCTGCATCCCTGTTCCGTTTTTTCATTGCTTCGGCTGTGTTTTGGGGACGATGGCTTGTGTGACAGTGGGTGCCACTATGGTGCCAGTCCAGGAGTTCAGCCCGAACGCAGTCTTGCAAACAGTCCAGAACGAAAAGTGTACAGGGCTCCATGGTGTCCCTACCATGTTCATCGCTGAATTGAACGACCCGAGCTTTCCAGAATACGATTTGAGTTCCCTGAGAACCGGTATCATGGCGGGCTCAAATTGCCCAATTGAGGTCATGAAAGCTGTAATCGAAAAAATGGGTGCAAGTGAGATTACAATTGCTTACGGACAGACAGAAGCCTCGCCGGTTATCACCCAGACGAGAACGGACGATCCAATCGAACTGCGAGTTGAATCAGTGGGGCGCGCGCTTCCAAACGTAGAGGTGAAAATAGTGAAGCCCGGAAATACGGAAGCGGTTCCAGCCGGAGTCCAGGGAGAACTTTGCACAAGAGGTTACCATGTAATGAAGGGATACTATAAAAATCCCGAGGCCACAAAAGAGGCAATTGACGAGGAAGGTTGGCTGCATACCGGTGATCTGGCAGTGATGGATGAAAATGGCTACTGCAAAATCACTGGACGATTGAAGGATATGATCATCAGAGGCGGTGAAAATATTTATCCCCGTGAAATTGAAGAGTATTTGTACACCCATCCAAAGATCCTGGATGTACAGGTTGTCGGAATTCCAGATGAGTTTTATGGTGAAGAGGCAGTTGCATGGGTGATCCTTAAGGAAGGTGCAACGGCAACAGCTGAGGAAATAAGGGAGTATTGCAAAGGTAAAATTGCCAGGCACAAAATCCCAAAATATGTGGAGTTCACTGATAACTATCCAATGACAGCATCTGGAAAAATACAGAAGTTCCGCTTGCGTGAAAAAGCAAGATTGGCAGTAGCACAGACAAAGCGTTGATAATTTTTAGAAAAGGCGGATCTCTATCCGTCATTTTTCTTTAAACAATCATTATGAACATTTTGTTACAACTATACTATCAATATAATGAAAGGGATACACTCTTCCAGGGTCTGTGGTTTATTGATTTGGAGGAATGCCAAAATGCGGTGGGTGTTGGTTATCCTGCTTTCCGGCATTGGTATATTATTCCTGGGGAAAGGAATTGACCTGTGGCTGCTGGCCGCGCATGTGGATGAAGATGGAATCGGAGTTAATTTTTATCGGAATTGAAATTGCGCACATTGTTTTAAAAGGGAGCATTCCTGCATATGCCCTTGGATTTTGTGTGGCATCCCTCATTCCTATATTTGTTGCTGTCAATATGGCGATCAGAATTCAAATAGCCAAAAAAACAATCAGCAAAATAATATGAAACAAGTCTGGCGAGTCCGGGCCAGGATTTTTTTATTTCATAATAACTGCCGGCTCCTCCAATATAAAAAAACTGGAAAAATAATGAAACCATCACCACGAAAATACGTCTAATATAGTGTTAAGGGAACCATGAAATAAGCCATTCAAGTTTTGTAAAAAGGGTGTTATTTATGTGTGGACGATTTTCACTATATGAGACAGTTGATTCACTTCAAGTGGAGTTTGGATTTGATTTTGATGGGGAACTGGAACCAAGATACAACATTGCCCCGGGGCAGAATATCCTGGCTGTTTTAGGTGGGGATGCCCGCAGGAGGGGCATGATGCTCCGGTGGGGCCTGATACCTTTTTGGGCCACGGATGAAAACATTGGCTACAGGCTTATCAACGCAAGGGCGGAAACGCTTGATGAAAAAGCAAGCTTTAAAAAACCGCTCAAGAGCAGTCGATGCCTTATTCCTGCTGACGGCTTTTATGAATGGAAAAAGGAAGAAAGCTCTAAAAGGCCATTCCGGTTTGCGATGAAAAATGAAAAACCATTCGCTTTTGCCGGTCTGTGGGAAACATGGAATAAAAACGGAAATACAATTCATTCATGCACGATCATTACGACAACAGCGAATGATGTAACTCGAAAAGTACATGAAAGAATGCCGGTGATTCTTCCTGCCGAAGAACAAGAAATCTGGCTGGATCATTCAATTCAGGATGCAGATTACCTGAAATCATTGTTAAAGCCATATGATGCGGAAGAGATGAAGTGCTTCGAAGTGTCTCCGAGGATTAATTCCGCAAGAAATGAAGGGCGGGAGTTAATTCTACCGCTGAACAGCCTTTAGGCTGCCCTAATACCTTTGTTCCTGGTACAGCATGGATGAATGTTTAATACATGCTTTGAATGTGGTAAATAAAAAAGCCAGGATGCAGCAAATTATTCGGGGAAAGAGGGGACCATTGTGAATATATTTAGAGATAATATGTTTTATAAATTTACTTATAAAAACAAATGCTTTTCATTCTTGCAGTTCATCAGGATGGATATGGTCTGTGATGTTTGTTATGTCACTTTAAAAAATGTCCTCACAGGGGAAATGTTCACTTTTGACCAGTCTGAAATCGATGGGGTTCAAGAAATCTGTGCAGCCAATGCATGGTAGCCTCCCATAGAATTTGCTAACACGTGATCTTTTAATTATACTTATATAAAAATAGTTTATGGAGGGGCCCGGAATTGATCCATCTGCAATGGTACGAGCGGAAGACCGTAAAAAACGTCAAATGCATTCACACAGATGCAAAAAAATATATCGTCAATAATAAGCTTACCGCAGGAAAAGAGTACGAAGTAAAAAATGAGACTGAAGAGTTTTACTTTATCATTGATAACTCCGGCAAAGTTGGCGGCTATTACAAAGAATATTTTACCGAAGCATAACGCAAAAGGCTGCAAGCTCCTCGCTGAGCTGACAGCCTTTTTGCATTTTTGACTAAAACATCAGCACAAGGGAAGGTAGAGACTATTGATGTATATCGGTGTTGGCTTCGGAGGGATTATTGGCAGCCTGTTGCGCTATTTTCTATCGGCCATTTCGGGTGAATATTTTATTGCTGCATTTCCAATGGGAACACTAACAGCCAATTTAGCAGGTTCATATGTGCTTGGCTGGCTCACTTCAAATTTATTTGAAAACAGGGGGCTACACCCGGTGCTTGTTGCAGGAATTGGTACAGGTGTGATTGGGTCTTTTACGACATTTTCCAGCTTTGCCCTCGAATCGGTACTGCTGTTTGAAAGCGGGAAATATGCGGTAGCCTTGATTTATGTACTGTTAAGTTCAGGTGGGGGAGTTTTTCTTGCAGCGCTTGGTTACAAGGCAGGTCTGCGGGCCTCTATTAAGAGGGGGGAGAATGTCAAATGTTAAATGTATTCCTGATTTCATTGGGTGGGTTTGCTGGCGCCGTCAGCCGCTTTCATGTCCAGAAGCGTTTTTTGCAGGCTGGTATGAGCTCATTTCCTTATGCGACCCTGATCGTTAACCTTCTTGGTTCGCTCCTGATTGGCGTACTTGTCGGGATAGGGGTCCAGGCACATGCATATTTGCTTGCAGTAACGGGATTCTTGGGTGCATTCACTACTTTTTCAACAGTGAACGTTGACATAATAAAGATGTACCAGAGCAAACGTGCGAAAATAGCATTATTATATTTGGGGCTTACATACTGTTTTGGCATTTTGCTTGTTTTCACCGGGATCTGTATCGGCAGGGCAATACAATAGGTAGCCAAAAAGAAGCAGGATGACTGTTTCTTTTTGGCTGCTTGGCGACCAACATTTTTAATTAACTGTCAACAGCTTTTTTTGTTTCATTAACTGATCAAGCCGGTTGTCAATTTTTTTATACTCCGGATCGTTTTTGTCGAGCATGCAAAGCTGGCCAATTAATGCGGTGATCTCGTTCTGGATCAGGAGTAGCTGGTTTTTGCTTGAATCATTGCTGTTCAAACTACTGTTGTGTTCTTTAAACTCTTTTATTCCCATTTCAACCCGGCGGATTGTTTTGTCCTGCAGGACTAACAGCTTATCACAGATTTTTTGAAGAAAATACTGGTCATGTGATACTGCCAGTATGGATCCGGAAAAATCCGTGAGCATTTTCTCGAAGCTTTCCCTGCTGCCAAGATCTAAATGGTTGGTCGGTTCATCCAAAATAAGCAGATCAACCTTTCGCAGAAGCATGGCCGCCAGCTTTGCCCGAGTTCTTTCCCCAAGGCTTAATGTTTCGATTTTTTGGTTGACTTTGTCCCCGGACAATCCAATTCCGGCAAAAATAGTACGTGCATCGTTTATATCGCTTAATTCTATGAGCCCAGTGTGTTCAAGAATGGTCTGTTTTGAGTCCAAGTCAGTTACATCCTGGCTTAAATATCCCATTTTCAGTGATTCGCTCATCCAAACCTTGCCTTTTGTTACGGGTTCCACACCCTGCAAAATCTTCAGCAATGTCGTTTTTCCACTTCCGTTGTCACCGACAATGCCGATTCTTTCACCGTGGTTAATATAAAAATCGCTGCCTCGAAACAGTTGTCTTTTGCCAAAGCATTTATCAAGATTTTGTACCTCGATGATCCTGCGGCCGCGTTTTTCGTTTTTCTCAAACTGGAAGTTCACTTTCTGTTGTTCGTTTGGTTTCTCTATTCTGTTCTTTTCTAATTCTGCGTCAAGCCGTTTTAATTTTGACTTTATTTGGTTATCCATTTTTTTTGCTTTTACGCGATGATATTCTTTGAACCCGATTTGCCTTCGCTCAGATGCCGAACCTTGCTTTGTTGACTGGATATGGGCTTTTTCAGACCAATTTTTGAGATTGGTTATTTGTTGTTCAATACGTTCCTTGTGTTTTTTCTGTATTTCATAGTTGTGAAGCTGGCTGTTATACTGACGTTCTTTTTCCAGCCTGTAGAAGGTATAGTTACCGTTATAAATCCTGGTTGTACCATCTTCCAGTTCGACAATTTGCTGGACTGTCCTGTCCAAAAAATGGCGGTCATGCGAAATGACTATGATAGCACCAGAAAAGCTTGCCATCTCGTTGACCAGCCATTCCATGCCTTTTAAATCAAGATGATTCGTCGGTTCATCTAGAATGAGGAGGTCTGGCTTTGATGCCCAGATTTTCGCAAGCGACAGTTTTAACTTCTCGCCTCCGCTCAAGTGTGAAAATCTTTCTTCATCCCACTCGGCAATCCTGGCCAAACCGAGCTGGCTTGCTTCTTCAAACAATTCCTTTTCTGCTGAGTAGATCATATCGTAATAGTCATTGACAGTGTACTCTGTTGATTGCATTAAAAATCCAATTTTAACGGGACCCTCAAACACTTCCACTGATCCTTTATCCGGACTGACGCTTCCGTAAATAATACTGGCCAATGTGGTTTTACCAGTGCCATTGTTGCCAACGAGACCAATTCGGCTCCGGCGGTTTATTTCGAAAGTTGCATGCTTGAGCACGCATTTGTCACCGAAATTTTTCTGAACATCTCTTATTTTCATGATGGCCATAAAAATATCACCTCTTGATTGTTAGTTGTTATTAAGTTAGAGGATGACATGTTTTATCCATTGAAAAAACCTCCCCGAAAGTTGCCCCGGAGAGGTTCTGCACGCACAAACATATAGATTTAAAGTATCACAAAACGACGTCGTCTGGCATGTTACCAGCACAACGCAATTTAGTTGTACGCATAAATCATAATGGATGACAAAAGGGCAGACTAATCCTATTTTCCAGGCAACTCGTTTTTCGCTATTCGAAAAGTCGGTCAGAAAAATAAGATTAGTTCTTCATCGGCCCTTTACCATTCCCTTCACATTTAGATAATATCAGTATATCAGGGTAATATTTCCTGTCAACATTAATCGCGGATGGAAATGTAAATAAAACACCGGGCAGTTTTCCCTGCCTTTAATGGTTATGCTTCCTGATTATGTGTTGCTGCGTTGACTGAGGGTTTATATATTTTCCTTGCAAGGATCGTCTGGACAATCAAAAATAATCCGCCTGCTGTCCAGTATAAAGGAAGGGCCGCAGGAGCGTTAAAGGAAAACATAACGATCATCAGCGGAGACAATAAGTCCATAAATTTCATTTGTTGCTGCTGTGCGGCCGGGAGATTGGCCTGGCTGACTTTAAATTGAAAGTAATATACAATTCCGGCTGCCGCAGTGATCAATAAATCAGGCTGCCCCAGACTAAACCAAAGGAAGGAGTGGGCAGCTATTTCCGCGGAGTCCCTTATTGCGTAGAACAGCCCCATTAAAACGGGCATTTGGATAAGCACAGGTAGGCATCCCATCGATAGAGGGTTAAAGCCATGCTTTTTGTATAAAGCAAACATCTCCTGCTGAAGATTTTGCTGCTGGGCAATATCCTTTGTGGCCTTAAGCTTTGTTTGGATTTCATCCATTTCAGGTTTGATCAAATCCATTTTCTCTTTCATTACCTGTTGATTTTTGTATTACTTGAGCATCAACGGCATGACCACTACCCTGATCAAGAAAGTTATCATTATAATGGCCAGCCCAAAGCTTCCTCCGGTCAGCTCGGCAAATAAGTGTATCAGGCCGGCTAATGGCTCTACAAAAGTACTTTGAAAGAATGAAGGTTCATTCCCCTGCTGCTGGCATCCAGAAAGAAGGATAGCTCCTATAAGAAAAAAAATCCCCAATCCAAAAATCCTGCTCTTTTTCATTTTTTCCTCCTAATATAGTTAATTTAAAAAGTTGGAAGAAAATGAAAAAGCATCCTCGCCTGGATCTAATTTTTTCCTCACCGTTCGGAGGATGACCAGAAACAGCTTCAAGCCGATTTCAGTGTTATATTTACGGATGGTTTCAGATGAGGGAAGGTGAAAAGGGA
This sequence comes from Bacillus sp. T33-2, assembly GCF_002860205.1. Classification (GTDB taxonomy): domain Bacteria; phylum Bacillota; class Bacilli; order Bacillales; family Cytobacillaceae; genus T33-2. The sequence goes on along the minus strand of NZ_PGVB01000005.1, from coordinate 81,286 downwards.
TCCTTCCGATATATGATTGCAAGACCGCCGACTCAGCAGTCATTATCCATATGCCCTGTAAGGAGACGCTTATCAGGATTGTGAAATAAACGGTATAGATTGCAGCAAAATCAAAGGATTGAGCGTAAATTTCAAGCAATATGTCCACCTCAAAATTAAATCGATAGTAAGAGTATATTAAAAGCAAGAATAATAAGCAATGAACCAGGCGGATTAATTACAGACTGTTATACGAAGCTAAAAACAAGAAGGCTTCATTATTGTTTGTCGCGCATGCGACAGTGATGGTTTCAAAAAAACAAAAAGCGGCTATCAGTAGTACAAACACCGCAATAGAAAAAAAGCTGATGTGGCTGGACGAAGGCAGCCTTGAAAGGGGAAGCAACCATGAAGAAAGTATATGGGTTAATGATAAATTCAGGAACCGCCAATGAAATGCTCTGGGATATGGGTGTATGGGAAACAGAAGAGGCGGCAAAAACGTTCCTTGAACAAGAAATGTCGAATGTCAATGGAATTTGGATCGAGGGACTGACAGTGAATGACGCGATTCCAGGAGCAGCAGAAGATGAAAGTGATGAAATGGTAATCTGCAGCCTATGCGGCATTGTGTATAATGAAGCAGATGTTAACACCGATGATTATGATGAAGATGTCTGCATCTACTGTGAACCGGAGTACAGGAAATCAATCGCGAGTCTATGAGATGAACTGTCGATATGAGCTCTTCCAAGTTTTTAAAGAAGGACCATGGAGTGGCTTCCATGATCCTTGCAATTCTTGTTTGTCACGCAGATTTGGTAAACTGCGTACGGACTGCTGTCAATAGATTGGCGCTGATCAGTCTATCCCGGACTAAAATTCCAATCCATGATGCCAATGCTGCTTTAATCAGCCCTACGATCAAGAACGGGTAAAACCCGCCTGCAAAAGCTGCGGTCCATGACATATCAGCAGCAATTTTTAACCAGGCTGTCCCGAACACAAGGGTGATCAGCATACCAACTGTGTTGGCAATCATTGCGTTTTTGAAACTAAAAGCAGTTTTTTCCATATACCATCCGATAAAAAATGCAGTAGGAATAAATCCAACCAAGTACCCGCCTGTCGGGCCCACCAATTTGGAAACGCCCCCAGAGAGTTCCGCGTAAACAGGCACCCCTGCTGCTCCGATCAGTATGTACAAAATAACCGAGAGTGTTCCATAGCGTGAGCCGAGAATCGTAGCGGCCAGCCCGATTGCCAATGTCTGCCCTGTGATCGGCACAAGCGGCAGCGGTATAGTTAGCTGGGCCAAAATGCCAATGACTGCTGCAAACAGGGCTGTCAAAATCATCATTCTAAGTTTTACTTGTTCTTTGTTCACATTATTTCTCCCCTTTGTTAATGTTAACCTAAATTTATTTATGGTTGACATTTAAACAGTAATATTTACAGAAATATTTGTCAATCAAAAAGAAAAAGCAGCTATGATTTGCTGCTTTCCTTTTTTAGTGCGTTTGTAAGAGCTTCGTAAAAATCATGCTGGTTGTCAACACTGAGAACAATCCGTGTGGCGCTTTGCTGCATCCCAAATAATAGATGGATGCTTTCAGGGGTTACAAGCTCGATATCAAACATCGGTTTTTCCTGGATAAAATCGATATGCCTCGCATCGAACAGGGTCTTTTGCTCTTCTTTTGAGAATTTTTCAGCTCCATCATAGAATTTCACAGTCTTGATTTTGTCCAGAGGGAGCACCATGCTTTTGGACAGCCCAACCTGCAGCACGAGGGAGTCCTCGGTGAAAAGGAACGGGGAAAGCCTCGTCGCCTGGATTTCGGCAACAAAATATATGACACCATACACATTTAAACCAAGCAGGATATAGGATATCCATATATTCCAGTGGTGCAGAAGATAATGCAATCCGACTGATTCAAGGATGGTTGCGTGTATCAGCATCACATATACAGCTACCGCACTTGTTTTCTGGTGGTATGTAAACATTTGGCCAAGGGCATGGTACGGCTTTTTCCTCCATGAAAACAGGGCGTAATAGAACATTGAAAACTCGGACAGGAACACCATCAGCATCTTGTTGCCGGGATAGCGTTTCTTAACGGCAGCCCTCAGGTCAAGCATGAAATAGGAACTGCCATTGCTGAAAGTACGATAGTCACGAACTAATTTAGGCAAGCCGGCCAGCAATTTGAAAAGTATATATAGTTCCACCAGCAACAATAATCCCTCTGAGGCAGCGATTATCCATGGGACAAACGAATACTGCTGAAAATGCTCTGCTGGAATGATTAAATAGGCCGCAGCGTAACCGGCGAGGATGACGATACCCATATATTTAAGAGAATATTTTTTGCGGATCACCAATAAATAGGCCATCAAAGGAATCACTACAAGGAAATCGGCAAAAGATCCCAGTACCACGCCATCTGGCAAAGGCTGCATCGCAGGCCATCGGTATAATGCATAATTGGAGCCGGCTATTAAACAAACAAGACCCAAAAACCATAAAAGTTTCCTATTTTTTAAGGCTATAGTCATAGTGCCACCACCTTATCTAGTTATCTTTATTATAAATGTGTAAACCATTTTGGAAATAGTTTATTAAAAAAAGCAGGTAGCTGTTAACTTTCCTGCTTTATTCCTTTATAGTCATAGTTCAATTTGCGATGCCTGTTTACAGTTTTTAAGTTTTCTAATATTCCTCGCGGTATAAAAGATGCCAATCACCCATAGAACGAATAAGGCTGCATATGTCATCATGGTGGCAGACGGTGAAAATTCCGCAGTGTTCAACAGGGTTCTTACATTTGTCATGACGATCATTCCGCCGACCAATATGCCGAGCATGTGCGACGGGATAATTTTTACCAGCCAGGCTGCAATTGGTGCGGCGATAATCCCGCCAATCATCAGGGCAATAACCCACTGCCAGTGGATTTGGCCCCATCCTATGGAGAACAGGAATCCGACGGTTGCAGAAACAGCAATGGCGAACTCGCTTGTATCCACTGTCCCGATTACTCTCCGTGTTTCCATTTTATTCTTTGAAAGAAGGACTGGTGTTGTGATTGGCCCCCAGCCTCCACCACCAGTTGCATCAAAAAAGCCGGCGATAAATCCGAGTGGAATATAGAATTTTTTATTGATTTTGGCTTTCCTGGTGTCAGGCTGGACATTGTTTGCTCTAAAGAGAAAACGATAAATTACAAAACAGCCAAGTCCAAGCAAGAAAAATGATACATAAGGCTTAATCAAGTCGCCAGGGATGCTTCCCAGAAATACTGCACCTATAAACGCACCAATTGAGCCCGGCACGATCAGCTTTTTTACTAAGCTTTTGTCCACGTTTCCAAACCTTATATGTGATACTCCCGAAGCGGCTGTAGTGACGACTTCAGCCATGTGGACCGACGCTGAAGCCACTGCTGGGGCAATACCGAACAATAATAATAATGAACTGGATGTAACGCCATAGGCCATACCCAAAGAACCGTCAACCAACTGGGCCACAAGGCCGATAATCGCCAAAACGATAAGCTTTCTCATAATTTCACTCCTTATTCCAGGCAGCCGGAATATAATTTAACAAGACCCTTTCATAAGAGCCGAAAGTTGATTGTTCTAGTCGACTTTCAAAATCATCATATGGGGATGAGCGGAATTGTTTCTTTGTCCGGGGCATATATGGGCGGTTACCTGGTAAATTGGTTTTGGATAAGTATTTTGGAAATGAACGGAGTGGAGGGAATGAAGGTTTCGAGCAAGGGAGAATACGCGTTGAGGGCCTTGATTTGTTTAGGCCGAAATCCAGATAGCATTATGCAAACCTTTGATATAGCAGAGAGTACACTTGTGCCCGTCAATTATCTGGAGCAGATTCTTTTACTGCTTAAGAGGAATGGCTATGTTCAAAGTAAACGGGGTGTCAACGGAGGATATAAACTGGCGAAAAACAGAGGTGATATTGTTATAGGCGAAGTCATCAGAAATATTGAAGGCCCGCTTGCACCAATGGGCTGTGTCAGCATCAGGGCCTATGAACCGTGCCCCCTGGAAAATAAGAATTGCCTGTTAAAGCCTTTGTGGGCACTTGTCCGGGACACTGTTGCGGACTTGTTGGATAATACTACTTTAGAAGACTTAATTGAAGGAAATCTGTCAAAGCAAGGGAGTATATAGAAAAAGCAGAGCCATTACAAATTCGGCTCTGCTTCTTTAATCAGTTTTTTGTACACTCAACGGTCATATCAATGCATCTTGTGCTGTCAGCAGCTGTAATGCAAACTCTGCCTGCTGTTCGCCGGGCGGCTCGACATCTTTAAGCGGGTAGTCAAGGCCGAGTGCTTCCCATTTGTACACACCTAGTTTGTGGTAGGGGAGCACCTCCACTTTGGCCACATTTTTTAGGCTGCCAATAAATTCACCAAGCATTGTCAAGTCTTCGAGTTCGTCAGTCACACCTGGTACAAGAACGTGCCGGACCCAAACAGGAACGCCCCGGGCGGACAGGAACCTCGCAAATTCAAGGATGTGGTCATTTGGCATGCCTGTCAGCTTGATATGCTTTTTCCGGTTGATATGCTTTAAGTCAAGCAGGACAAGATCGGTGTATTCGATTAATTCTTGTAACTGTTCCTGGAAATGGGCATTGGTTGAGTAGCATCCTCCTGAAGAGTCGATTGTTGTGTGGATTCCGAGCTTTTTGCATTCCTTGAATAATTCTATTAAAAATGGAATCTGTAAAAGCGGTTCGCCGCCGCTCACAGTAATCCCGCCTCCAGAAGCTTCAATGAAAGGAAGATAGCTTTTTAAATCATCGATGATCTCGGAAACTTCCATTTTCTTTCCGGTACCGATTTCCCAAGTGTCTGCATTGTGGCAGAACTGGCAGCAGAGCAGGCACCCCTGGGTAAATACCACATAGCGGATACCCGGTCCGTCAACTGTGCCAAATGTTTCGATAGAATGAATGTTTCCGGTCATGGTGATTTCTCCCTTCAAAATGAAACGGAGCTTCCCGCCAGATGGGAAGGGGAGAAGCTCCAGAAAGTTTGATTTGTGAACTTCAGGCTGCACAACCAGAAGTCATAACATCGTCTCAAAGCACTTAGCCGGCGTTTCGGCATGAATGCGCCCGCTTTTCAAATTACATAGTCTCATGGAATGTCCTGTTGATTACATCCATCTGCTGTTCGCGGGTCAGTTTGATAAAGTTTACTGCGTATCCGGAAACGCGGATGGTCAGCTGTGGATATTCTTCAGGATGTTCCATTGCGTGCATCAATGTTTCCCTGTTAAACACGTTTACGTTTAGATGGTGTCCGGCTTTGACCGCATAGCCATCAAGTATGGATACCAGGTTCTGGATCCTGCTGCCATCGTCTTTTCCAAGGGCCTTTGGAACGATAGAGAAGGTGTTGGAAATTCCATCCAACGCGTAGCTGTATGGAAGCTTTGCCACTGATGAAAGGGAAGCAAGCGTTCCTTTTGTATCACGGCCGTGCATTGGGTTGGCGCCTGGGGCAAATGGTTCACCAGCGCGCCGTCCGTCAGGAGTATTTCCTGTCTTCTTGCCGTAAACTACGTTTGAAGTAATGGTCAATATTGACATGGTGTGCAGGGAATTGCGGTATGTCGGATGCTTGCGAAGCTTTTTCATAAACCTTTGCATTACATCGACGGCAATGCTGTCCACACGGTCATCATTGTTTCCGTATTTAGGGAAATCTCCTTCAGTCTCAAAGTCAACGGCCAGGCCATTTTCATAACGGATTACTTTCACAGTTCCGTATTTAATGGCGCTCAGGGAGTCCGCGACCACGCTTAGTCCGGCAATTCCGGTAGCCATTGTGCGCAGGATTTCTGTATCATGGAGTGCCATTTCGATACGTTCGTAGCTGTATTTGTCATGCATGTAATGAATAACGTTCAAAGTGTTGATGTAAAGCCCGGAAAGCCATTCCATCATGTTGTCGAAGCTGGCCATTACTTCTTCGTAGTCAAGGATCTCGGAAGTTATAGGGCGGTATTCAGGCCCAACCTGGATTTTCAGTTTTTCATCGACGCCTCCGTTGATGGCATACAATAGTGCTTTGGCCAGGTTCGCACGCGCACCGAAGAATTGCATTTGCTTTCCGATTTCCATTGCTGATACGCAGCAGGCAATGCCATAGTCATCTCCCCATTCAGGGCGCATGATGTCATCATTTTCGTATTGGATGGAGCTGGTTTTGATCGACATTTTCGCACAGTATTTCTTGAAGTTTTCCGGAAGTGCTGTTGACCATAACACAGTCAGGTTTGGTTCAGGTGCAGGTCCAAGATTGTCAAGTGTATGAAGGAAGCGGAAAGAGTTCTTTGTTACAAGGGCACGGCCGTCATGTGCCACACCGCCAATGGCCTCAGTCACCCAGGTAGGATCCCCGCTGAACAGTTCATTGTAATCAGGCGTTCTTGCAAACTTGACAAGGCGGAGCTTCATGACAAAGTGGTCAACCAGTTCCTGTGCCTCTGTTTCAGTCAGTGTGCCGTCCTGCAGGTCACGCTCGATGTATATATCAAGGAAAGTTGACACTCTTCCAAGGCTCATCGCTGCGCCGTTCTGTTCTTTGATGGCAGCGAGGTAGGCGATGTACACCCACTGGAATGCTTCTCTTGCATTGGCGGCCGGTCTTGAAATGTCAAATCCATAGCTTTCCGCAAGTTTCTTCAATTCATTCAAAGCACGGTACTGCTCGGAGATTTCTTCCCTCAGGCGAATGGTGTCTTCAGTCATAACCTTGCTGGTTGAGCCATGGTCTTTCTTCTTTTCTTCCATCAGGAAATCTACACCATAAAGCGCGACCCGGCGGTAGTCGCCGATAATCCTGCCGCGTCCGTATGCATCAGGAAGGCCGGTGATGATACCTGCTTTACGTGCAAGGATCATTTCTTTTGTATAAGCGTCGAAAACACCCTGGTTGTGGGTCTTGCGGAACTCGGTGAAGATTTTTTCTACTTCTTTGTCGAGTTCATATCCATATGATTCCAGGGACGCTTTGGCCATCCGGATTCCGCCAAACGGCTGCATTGAGCGTTTGAATGGTTTATCAGTCTGGACACCGACGATTGTTTCTTTTTCTTTGTCCAGGTAGCCCGGGCCATGCGAAGTAATCGTGGAGACTGTTTTTGTGTCCATATCCAGCACGCCGCCATTATCGCGTTCTTGTTTTGTCAGGTCCATTACCTGCTTCCAAAGGGCGTTTGTAGCTTCTGTTGCTCCTTCAAGAAAGCTGTCATCCCCATTGTATTGGGCAAAGTTGTTTAAAATGAAATCCCGGACATTGATTTCTTTCTGCCATGTTCCAGCCTGGAATCCTTTCCATTGTTCCATCTTCGTTCACCTCTAAAATTGATTTAATACAACAGTTACCACAATTTCATCATACTACCATTGAAACAGTTTCGGTGTGACAAATTTGTGAAACAATGAACAAAAATAAAAACCTTTTATTTACGATTGTTTTAAACGGTAACAACTAAAAGATTAGGGGCGGCTAAAAAAACTGTACTATAATTAACTGGGTTATTTTTTGTTCTGTTATATAAAATGATTCCCGTTTGCCACCCTGGATTAATTAAAATTATAGCAAACGAAATTATCACTATGACGAACTGGTTTTGAAGATTTTGTGAATTCGGGCAAGGTCGGGTAATCCCCTGGTTAATGTGTTAAACAAAGCAATGAAGATTAAATTGGCTAAGTCGTATTTTTTATAATGGTAATATTAGGTCAAGTTTAATAATCCGGGGTGTAGAGAGGTATGAGTGCATGGAAAAAAAGGAGACAGGCAATGAGGTTCAAACACAGGTAATATATGCAAAAAGCTTTAAGGAGCAGCTGACAGCAAGAGGACTGGCCATCGGGGCGGCAGGTTCCGTCATTATCACAACCAACTCGATGTATGCGGCATTACGGATGGGTTCACTTCCATGGCCGATCATATTTGTTCGGTGATGTCGATGGCATTGCTGAAACTGTTTGGGAGGACGAATGTCAATGAAATAAATGTTAACCACACAGCCATGTCTGGCAGCGCCTTCCGGAACGGAGGCATTTGTTGAATGTTCCGAGAAGGCGCTCCCGCTTTCTTTAGTCAACAACAATGTAGGCGATCATTGGTCCATTGCTTTTTTTATGCTGGTGTGTCATGCAAATGAGCCGGTAAACACCTTCTTTTTCAAACTGCAATGGCACCACCGTTTCTTCCCCTTTTTTAACAATTCCTTTTATACTTGTACCTTCAATCATAAAAGGATGCTCTGTGCCATTTATGCCGGAAATGATTAACCGTGCATGTTCTCCCTCCTTAAGAAAAATTGTACCCGGGTCCCAACGGTAGGCCTCGATCTCCTTTCCGCCGTCTGTCCTGGATTTGAACTCCCCCGTCACCATATGGATTTCCCTGATTTTTCCTTCGCTTTGCTGGCTTAAAACACTCACAGACCCCCTGTTGACAATCCAAAGAGCCCCCGCCGCTGCGGCTAAACAAAAAATTGAGAATAGCAATAGAAACCGCTTATTTACAACGATGAAATGCATCTATCTCACCTCCTTCAGGTGTGTACACTACTATCTATATGCAAGTAGAACCGGATAACTTGTCTGTTTTGCGGAATCTTTCATCAGGCGGGCAACCTGAATAGAAACCTGGGTAAAAAACACAATATAAAGGCGGGAAAATAAAGCTTCGACAAAGAACGGGGGATGAATATGTACCGTTTATACACTCATAATGACCTGGATGGGGTTGGCTGCGGAATACTTGCCAAACTGGCTTTCGGCACCGATGCAGACGTCCGTTACAATTCGGTGGCCGGCCTTGATCACCAGGTGGGGCGGTTTTTTGAAAGGGCTAATGACAAAGCAGTCAAAGAGGACTTTTTATTTATCACCGATTTAACAGTGAATAACGAGAACGCGGACAGGATGAACGAATTTGTGAAACTTGGCGGCCGGGCCAAGCTTATTGATCATCATAAAACGGCATTGCATCTTGATGACTATAGCTGGGGATACATAAGGATCAACTATGATGATGGCAGATTGACATGTGCGACGTCGTTATTCTATGACTACCTTGTAAAAAATTCTTTCATTGAAAGATCCGATTCTCTCAGTGAATTTGTGGAACTGGTCAGGCAGTATGACACATGGGAATGGGAGCAAAACGATAATATCCGGGCCAAGCAGTTGAATGACTTATTTTTCATGGGGTCGATCGAGGAATTCGAAGAGAGGATGACAGGGCGGATAAAGGAAAATATTCATTTTCAGTTTGATGAGTTCGAACAAAAGCTTCTTGCGCTTGAAGAGGACAAGATTGACCGTTATATCCGCCGGAAACGCCGGGAACTGGTACAAACATTCATCGGGGAATATTGCGCAGGAATCGTACATGCGGAATCGTATCATTCAGAATTGGGAAATGAGCTTGGAAAGGATAATCCGCATCTGGATTATATTGCGATCCTCCTGGTTGGAAGCAAAAAGATTTCCTTCCGGACAATCCACGATAATGTGGACGTATCCGCCATCGCCGGACAGTTTGGGGGTGGAGGCCATGCAAAGGCGGCAGGCTGTTCGATGACAGCGGAAGCGTATGAATTATTTGTACAGCGTGTATTCCCGATTGAACCGATGCGGCCTGATGCCATGAAAAACATATACAACAACAAGGGTTCTGTGCATGGTGTATTATATGAAAACAGGGACCAGGAAAGGTGGATGATTCTTGCGGATCTAGATAATCTGTGGCGTATAGAACACAATCAACAACAAATAGGCGATTCTTTTTCAACTTTTGAAGAAGCAGAGAGGTTTATTAAACGCCATTTTTCAGCATGGCTCTCAAGGGATGAGGCGTATGTCGACTATTTAAGAGAAGCCTTATATAGTTCGAAACTCGGAAGCGAATTTCAGTAAAATAGGATTATTTATCGAGTCTATAGACATAGGTCTTTTTACATGGAAATATTCGGATGTTCTTTTTCAATTTCATAACATTTGTCGAATTGTGCAGAAAACACGACATACATCTGCTAAAATCATAAAAGAATTCTAGACGATGGATGTGTGCCATGAGAAAAATAATTATTTTGACATTATTTATCATGCTGGGCTTACAGGTATCAACGCCTGCAAGGGCCCAGCAACCAAACAGTCCCGACATAACAAGTGAAGCGGCAGCGCTGGTAGATTCTCAATCAGGAGCAATGTTATTTGGGAAAAACGAAAATTTAAGGATGTATCCGGCAAGCCTGACCAAAATCGCCACTGCCATTTATGCAATTGAAAATGGAGACCTGAATGAAATTGTCACTGTCAGTGAAAATGCCGTCAATGTCGAGGGCACAAGGGTTTATTTAAACGCAGGCGAACAGGTGCCACTTAGAAACCTGGTCCAGGGCATGCTGATCAATTCAGGCAATGATGCAGCCGTCGCCATAGCCGAACATCTTGACGGCTCAGTCGAGAACTTTTCAAAACAGATAAACGTTTATTTAAGGAAAAAAATCGGCATAAAAAATACCAACTTTAAGAATCCCCATGGATTGTACAATGAGAACCACTACACAACCGCAACAGATCTGGCCCTGGTTTTGAACCATGCAATGGGCAATTCCGACTTTAAAGAAATTTTCGGGACAAAGGAGCTGGCGTGGAAGGGAGAGTCATGGGAAACGACGGTCCACAGCCATCACAGGCTCCTCAAGGGCGAAATTCCTTATCAAGGTATAACCGGCGGTAAAACAGGGTTTGTTGATCAGTCGAAACAGACACTTGCCACTACTGCGGAAAATGGCAACATCAAGTTGACAGCCGTAGCCCTTAAATCGGAACTGAAGCGGGATATATATGCGGATACGATCAAGATGCTGGATTTCGGTTTTATGAATTATAGGTCAACTCCTTTGAAGAAGGGGGCAATCTTTAAAAACGAAAAAGCCTCCTACGAGATATCAAGAGAAATCTATATAACAGAACCGCTGCAAGATGGAGAAAAATCTGTCAATGAAGCTGGAATGTTATTAGTTCGAAGCGGTAATGGTGAGATTATCCAGAGCGTTAAACTTGAACAAATTAAGCAAAATTCGGCAGCAAGTAAAGACAAGGGTCAGGCGGAGACGGACAAAAATGACATGCTCTCCTTTAATTCTTTCTTAAGCATTATATTGCTGGGTATGACAGCAATCGTATGGAAACTGAATACCAACCTTAGACGGCGAAAAAGCAGGTGGTGATCCACCTGCTTTTTCCAATTCGTTTTTCCAATTCGTTTTTCCAATTCGTTTTTCCAATTCGTTTTTCCAATTCGTTTTTCCAATTCGTTTTTCCAATTCATTTTTCCAATTCATTTTTCCAATTATTTTAATACCGAGGCGGCGAGCAGCATTAAAAATGAAATGCCGATCATGACGATTACCCAAAGCCAGGCAATTTCCAGATTTCCTGATTCAATCGCCATATAAATGGCTGTTGGCGCTGTCTGCGTTTTACCGGGAAGGTTCCCTGCAAACATAAGGGTGGCCCCGAATTCGCCCAAAGCCCTGGCGAAGCTTAAAATGGCTCCGTTAATGATTGATTTTAACGACAGCGGGAGGGTGATAGTGAAAAATAGCCTGAATTCACCAGCACCATCTACTCGGGCAGCTTCCTCGATACCTCGATCGATTGACTGAAAACCGGTTTTGGCAGATTGGTACATAAGCGGGAAGGCCACCACCGTTGAGGCAATGACAGCTGCCCACCAGGTGAACATTATGGTATGGTTAAAGGTTATCTCGATGAATGTCCCAATTGGGCTGTTAATTCCAAATATGATAATCAACAGGAAACCAACCACAGTCGGAGGCAAAACAAGCGGCAGTGTCAAAAAGGTCTCGACCGCTGTTTTACCGAAAAAACGGGCTCTGGCCATCAGTCTGGCGAGTATAATTCCCAGTATGGCAACTACTGATACAGAAATAGCGGCCACTTCCAAAGAAAGCTGGACAGGTGTCCAAAAATCAACATGCATAATTATCAGTCCAATGCTTTAAATCCGTATTTACGAAATATTTTGAGTGCTTTTTGCCCTTGGAGAAATTGCAAAAACAGTCTTGATTGTTCCTTGTGCTTTGATGATTCAAGCAGTCCTGCAGGATACACGATCGGTTCATGTGTGCCGCTTGGAGCCGTTACGGCGATATTCACCTTGTCCGACATCAATGCATCTGTATTATATACCAGGCCAGCATCAACGCTTTGCGTTTCTACATAAGTCAGTACCTGTCTGACATCCTTTGCCGGTATCATCTTGCCTTTGATTTCATTCCATAAACCGGCAGCTTCAAGTGATTCCCTGGCGTATTTTCCGGCGGGAACGGTTTCCGGGGTTCCTATGCCTATCCTCATGACATCCTCATTTGCAAGATCATCTAAACCATTAAGCTTTATGCCCGCAGCACTGTTAACAACGATTACCAGCTCATTTCCTGCGAGATGTGCAGCGTTGTCTTCCTTAATAAGTTGTTCATCCACTAATTCGATAAATTTTTGCTTATCCGCTGATATGAACACATCCACAGGGGCCCCGTGAACAATTTGCTGCTGCAGCGCACCTGAGCCGCCAAAATTATATACTACATCAATTTCAGGGTGCTCTTCAGCAAACTGATTGGCTATTTCGTTCAGGGCATCCTGCATGCTCGCCGCGGCAGAAACGGTAATTTGAGTTTTCTTTAACTGATCAGCTAACGGAACATTTTTATTATCCGCTGCATTGCAAGATGTGAACAACAACAAAAGCATAACGGCTGTCACAGCCTTTATTAATTTCATAACCTCACCCGGCAAACTTCGCTAAATTCATATAATATGATTATAACTAATTATCACGTGATGATTCTATAAAAATATTTGAATGTGATGTGGCAGGCTGCCCGATTGAAACAAAAAAACTGCCCTGTCGGCAGTTTTTTGCTCAATCATCGTGCGAGGTTCGTTCTTTCTTCGACATGCCTGCATACCTCTTCTGCTGTGAGGCCGTTAGCTTCAATTACAGATCCTTGCGTAACCGTGTTCGCTATTCCCATGACATCTGAATCAAGGCCGCTGATCACACATGCATCACAGCCTCTTGCATCTGATTCCTGGCGCAGCTCAACGATATCGTAGCCTCTATCGCGAAGCGCCTCCGAAATATTAGTAAGAGAATGCTCCACTCCAACTCTTGCCATATGTAACACCTCCTCTATAAATGTAAGCTGTCCTTTGAAGAGATAATTTATTCTTGACTGGAAAGAATAAATGGGGACATAAGCAAGAAAAAGCAGGCAGGGAGGTGAATGAATGGCTAAGCGAAAACAGGACCCATCCACTGCAGGGCTTGGTTCACCGCAGGTGGAAGGGCTGGGGACGACAGACCGGGAAACAGGGGATGCGGCCCTTGATTCCTCCCGTAAAAAGAAAAAACGGCACTGATGAAATCAAAAAACCCGGATTTCAAATGGAATCCGGGATAGCACTTTTTCTACTGGGCTTGATATTCGAGATACTCATCATATGTCATTTGTTTGTCTACCAGGCCAGTTGGCGTAATTTCCATAATTCGGTTGGCAACCGTCTGGACAAATTGATGGTCATGGGATGCAAAGATGAGCGATCCTTTATAGTTGATCAACCCGTTATTCAAGGCCGTAATTGATTCAAGGTCTAGGTGGTTGGTCGGCTCATCGAGAAGCAGTACATTTGCTCCTGACAACATCATTTTAGACAGCATGCAACGAACCTTTTCTCCGCCGGACAGCACACTTGGTTTCTTAAGCACTTCTTCACCGGAGAAAAGCATCCGTCCCAAAAATCCTCTCAGAAAGCTTTCACTTTGGTCCTTCGGAGAGAACTGACGCAGCCAGTCCACAAGCGTTGGCTCATCATTTTCAAAATAACTGGAGTTGTCTTTCGGGAAATATGCCTGTGATGTTGTGACCCCCCATTTAAATGACCCGCTGTCGGCCTCCATTTCCCCTGTGATAATTTTGAAAAGAGTCGTCTTTGCCAGTTCATTCGTACCAACCAGGGCGATTTTATCCTCTTTATTCATAGTGAAGCTTATATTGTCCAGGACCTTTTCACCGTCAATCGTCTTGGTGAGGCCTTCAACCCTTAGCAAATCATTGCCGATTTCGCGCTCAGGTGTAAAACCGACAAATGGATAGCGTCGGGACGAAGGCCTGATATCATCAAGCGTAATTTTGTCCAGCAGCTTTTTCCGGGAAGTTGCCTGTTTTGATTTAGAAGCATTTGCACTGAACCTTGCAATAAAGCCTTGAAGCTCTTTGATTTTTTCTTCCTTTTTCCGGTTGGCATCCGAGGCCATTCTAGAGGCAAGCTGGCTGGATTCGTACCAGAAATCATAGTTCCCGACATAGATTTGAATTTTTCCATAATCCAAATCAGCAATATGGGTGCAAACTTTATTCAGGAAGTGACGGTCGTGGGAAACAACGATAACGGTATTATCAAAGTTTATTAAAAACTCCTCGAGCCATTGGATGGCTTTAATGTCCAGATGGTTCGTAGGCTCATCAAGAAGCAGGACATCCGGCTGGCCGAATAAAGCCTGCGCCAGGAGGACCTTCACTTTTTCGCCACCGGACAAATCAGCCATTTTCTTTTGATGCAATTCTTCACTGATGCCAAGACCTTTTAACAGGATGGCGGCTTCTGATTCCGCTTCCCAGCCGTTCAGTTCGGCAAATTCTCCTTCCAGTTCAGCGGCTTTCATGCCGTCTTCATCGGTGAAGTCGGCTTTCATGTAAATCGCGTCTTTTTCCTGCATGACCTGGTAAAGCCGGGTATGGCCCATAATCACCACAGTCAAGACTTCGTGTTCCTCATATTCGAAATGATTTTGCTTCAAAACAGCTAACCGTTCACCCGGTGAAAGGGCAACATTTCCTGTCTGTGGCTCAATTTCTCCTGATAAAATTTTCAAAAAGGTAGATTTACCGGCACCATTTGCCCCAATCAGGCCATAACAGTTGCCCGGAGTAAATTTAATATTTACATCTTCAAACAGCTTGCGGTCGCCATACCTCAAGCCGACATTATTTACTGTAATCATTTAAAGCATCCTCCATTAATAAATATCCCAAAAATTATACCATGTTTGCCATAATAGAGCGAATTCTTTTCAAGGGTCCCATGCCAGCACAGATTTTTTCACAACCGCAATAATTCAATTTACTTATGAAAAAATATTGTTTTCCAAAATTAATAATTTTGAAGGAAGGGGAAATGCAAAGGGAGAATACTTATAATAAGGATCCCGTCTAAAAAACTGGCACAGTACTTTGCAAAAGGGTCAAATTGCGTGTACCGCTCAGCCGGTTAACCGAAAAAAATTACATATCAAATAAAAATGAGTTTCTCTGCTTTGCGAAATGGGAATAGGTTTAAGAAGAACCTACAACAAATCACACTGGTCATTGGGTTTCGCTTACACGAAATTCGCCATTCATTTTTTTGTTGATTTTCACACTTTTTTCATATTTTTCATGTAAAATAAAAGACAAACAGGTTCGGTAAAGGAGTTATGAATATGGCGAAACAACAGCTGGTTGATTTTGTAAACCGCTTGAAAGAATCAGGAATAAAAGTCAGTTTCACGAAGCCGAAATCTCAATTTTTCTCACTCCAGCAAAACGAGAAGCATCCCAGCACAGTAAATTCACACTAGGCCAAAATAACATGAAAGCGGTGGGAGTTTCCTCTCACCGCTTTTTCGTATTGTTAAATTTCGTCCACTATCGTCTGGAAGACCTCTTTTTCATTAAATTCTTCTCCCATGGGGAACTTTTCAATGAATTTATTATTTTCGTCAATTAAAAATGTAAAGGTTGAGTGAACATAGAAGCCGTTTCCAGGATCACGGTATTGAAATTTGAACGTATCGGCTATTTCCTTTATTTTCTGTTGAGCCTGCTTATGCTGTTCAGGGTCACCGGTCAATAAGGTCCAGTTTCCGTCATTCTCAATGTCAAAAGTTTTAGCATATTCCTTTAAAACTTCAGGTCTGTCCCGGTACGGATCAATCGTAATCGTTAAAAACTCGATTTCTTTTCCGAATACCCCTTCTTTTTCAAGATCTTTTCTCAGCAGGTTCATTTTCTGGGTTGTGGTCGGGCAAATGTCAGGGCAGTGTGTGTAAATGAACTCCACCAGCTTTAATTTTTTATCAGAATCCCCGAAAGAGTACACTTCTTCATCCATTGTTACAAGCTCAATATCATCTGGGATCTGGGCGTTTGCATCCCTGATGAGGAAGTAGGAAATGCCTGAGGCGATCCCTATAAAAACAATAACCGAACAAATAATATAGATTTTTTTCATCCATTTTCCCTCCCCATTTAATAACATAAAGAAAAACCGGCAATAATCATATGGAAATTTTGTGAACGGGTTTGTATGATGAACCTATTTATCTTTGGTGACGGCTGTCAAAATGCAGAACTGGGGCAGCCTTATGGTTATCAGATAAAAAGCCGCACTCATTACGGCTTTTTATGTGTCATTCTATGTTACAAAATTCGATTGGACAGTTTTCGCAGAAATTTTCTCTTTTTAAATGCTGTATGTTATGGACAATTATTTTTTTTCGATCGACCGAAATGATTCCCTCACCCCTCAGTTCGCCAAGCATGCGGCTGACACTTTCCCTCGCGGTGCCGCAATAGTTCGCCAGGTCCTGGTTGGTTAATGGAACATTAATTAAAATACCGTTTTCCTTTATGATACCGTAGCTGTTGCAAAGCCGGATGATCGTCGAATACAGGGCCCCTTTTTTCCCGTTCAGGACAAGATCCCTGAATTTAGTGATCGTCTTTCTGATATGGTCGTTCATCCATTTTAAAAACTCATATGCAAGCTGGCTGTTATTGAAAAGCGTCCGTTCCAGGTCATCAATATTGATAGCCGCAGCTTCACCGTCTTCTACTACCCTTGCATTAAATAAATATCTTGGGTCAACCGTGAACAGGGTAAGTTCACCAACGATGTCATTTCCTTTGCACAGCCGCAGGTATAATTCTTTTCCCTCCGCGTTCATTTTTGAAATTTGAACTTTTCCGGACAGGATAATATACATTTCTTTGGCAGCATGCCCCTCGCGAAATAAAAAAGTGCCTTTTTTTATCTTGAGGATTCGCTCAGAAGTACGCAATAATTCACCAAGTTCATATGAAAGGGCATTTTGATATTTTTGTTGTCCCATTGTATACCCGCCTTTTATGGTTGGGATGGCTGTTGCGTCTTACTCAAATTTAAAAGAATTATAAACACTAGGTCAATAGAGAAAATGTGAACATTTTTTTCATTTGAAAGTCAAGCCATAAATTAAATTAACAAATCAGGAAGATGGGTATGACCAATATAGTGTTGAAGAATTTGTAAAGGCAGGAAAGTATGACAACATCGACTTTTATAAATCAACGGACCACAGGCCAAGCGGCATAGTGGAGCATGAGGGTGAAAGAGCTAATCTTCCTGGCCGCATTTGTCCTTGTACTGTACTGGTGCTGCCATCCTCCGCAGGTTTATATGGTGTGCAAGGTTTGTAGAGGTGGCATAAATGTACGTGTCAATCATTGACTTTTTTGATTGACAGCCTTATTATGAAATTGTGTGAAAATTGCTCTAATAAAAGGAGTATGTTTTATGTTAGGTGTCGTTCTTAACTAACCGTTAATTTAATACGGTCACTCCAAAGCTGATGAATGGGAAAAGGTAACCTTTTTTGTAAGGTTTATTCAAGTATGCCCCGGGAGTGAATGTTAAGAACAATAATCATAGTCAAGCATGCTCGATACCCGAAGAATGCCGCTGTGTACTTTGTGCGCAGTTTTTTATTTTTTTTCGGGGAGGAAACCTTACTGTTTCCGTAAGCCGCAAAGACATTGTTCTTTGCGGCTTTTTTTATTTTATTGGGAGGTATTAAGATGAATAATGAAACAATGAAATCATTGGAATTCCAAAGGATTTTGGAAGCAGTTGCAGATTATGCCATCACTGATGCCGGCAAGGAAAAGGTATTGGATATGAAACCATCGTTAAATATTAAACAAATAACCTTATGGCTGGAGGAAGTGACCGAAGCCGTGCAGATTACGAGGAAAAGCTCAAGCGTACCGATACATGGACTCAGCGGAATTGAAAAACTTTTACAAAGCCTGCATAAGGGGGTTCCGCTCAGGCTTGAACAGCTCAGCAGCCTGAATGAATTTTTAGACTGCTGTATGAAAATCAGGAGGTTCATGGCTGACAAAGGGTACTATGCCCCGAGGGTATCTTCATATGTTGAATCGATCGAGGAACTGCCCTTCCTGGCATCTGAAATCGTCCGATGTATCCGTAATGGCAGGGTGGACGATTATGCCACAAAAGACCTTCTTAAAATCAGGAAACAGCTAGCGATCCAGGAAGAACGTTTGAAGGAAAAACTCAATCAAATGCTGAAATCCTCAAAAATAAAACCGTATCTGCAGGAGTCAATCATAAGCCAGCGCAATGGCAGATACGTGATTGCGGTAAAAAAAGAATATAAAACAAAAGTCAAGGGGACCTTGCTAGATATGTCTGCATCAGGGTCGACCTGCTATATCGAACCAGAGGAAATCGCTTTGTTCCAGGAGGAAATGGCCTGGCTCATTGCTGATGAGGAGCGGGAGGTGGAGAAGGTCCTGTATTATCTGACAGGCCTTGCAGAGGAGAAGGAAAGGGAAATCCGCCTTGCGGTTGAAACGATGGTGCATTATGATGTTTTGTTTTCCAAAGCAAAATATTCAAACGCCATTAACGGACAGCCGGTTAACCTGAATGAGGCGCATTATATTGATTTGAAAAACGCCAGGCACCCGCTTTTGGGGGAACATGCCGTCCCGTTAAACATTGAAATGGGCAGGGATTATCATGCTCTGCTCATAACCGGGCCTAATACGGGCGGCAAAACGGTTGCGATAAAGACAGTTGGCCTGCTGACAAGCATGGCACAATGCGGATTGCATATTCCTGTTGACGCAGGGAGTACGATTGCCGTGTTCCAAAAAGTGCTCGTAGATATCGGGGACGGCCAGAGTATTGAACACAACCTGAGTACATTCAGCTCCAGGATCGTCAATATCAGGGAAATCCTGAAAGAAACAAACGACAGGTCACTTGTTTTGCTCGACGAACTTGGATCAGGTACAGATCCGGGTGAAGGGATGGGCCTTGCGACAGCGATACTGGAGCAGCTGCACAACAAAGGAGCGTCATTGCTGGCAACAACTCATTATAGTGAAATAAAGGAGTTCGCTGACAGGCAAAGCGGCTTCATTAACGGATCGATGGAATTCGATTTAGAAACATTAAGGCCAACATACCGGCTGAAGATCGGCACGGGGGGCGAGAGCCAGGCTTTTGCAATCGCATTGAAGCTGGGCATCCACCCGAAAATCATTGAACGTGCCCACCAGATTACCTATAGGGAATCAAAGGAGTTCCAGCAGCCTGCTGATTTACCGCCTTCCGAAAAGAGCGAACAGGATAAACAGATCATCCTTAACAGGCACATTAGGCGTGGTGAGGCAGCGGTAGCCGAAAAGAAATCAATACCGGCGTTCTCGATCGGAGACAGCGTCCAAGTCAGCAATATCGATGACTCAGGCATTATCTACAAGGGTCCAGATGCATACGGAAACTATATTGTCCAGGTTAAAGGGGAAAAAATGACGGTAAACCATAAACGGCTTACCCTCATCGTTGCTGCATCAGAGCTCTACCCTGATGATTATGATTTTGACATTATTTTTGAAACGAAAGAAAACCGCAAGAAAAGCAAGCTCCTGAACAAGAAACACGTAGAAGGATTGACGATCGAACACGAAGCATGAGAATGCCCAAGCATTCTCGCACGTTTGGACGAACCAAATCAAATGGTGTGCCCGCAAAATGGGCACACCATCCAATTTATTTAAAATAGTTTATGATCCATTGCCCAACAACTCCACCAAGATAGACCCCAACGATTCCAAGCACTCCAGGCAACACCGGAGGAGCAGGAAGCGGAAGTTTTAAAAATTTGAAAACAATGCCTACAGCTAAACCTGCAATCACACTTAAAATGAGTTCTTTCATCATACACCGCCTTCAACATACGTGACATTTTAATGGTAGCCAAAAACTGTTAATTTATGCCTGCCTGGCAGAAATCTCTTAAAAGAACTCCCTGCGGGCAGACGTCTGACGACAGACCCAACCAAAACCTATTTTATCATGAAGGGCTTTTCAAAAAGAAGGTCTATTATGGAGTTTTTATAATTTTTTCTTATATAGGATATGTTTGTAACAAAATATTAAATTTGGAAGGCCGGCTTGGGCTGAAATTTTTTGCTTATTTAAAGACGAAACAATGTTAAGATAGCTTTATCTACTTTTACTGGAGGACTTTCAGTGACATCGCAAGCCAACAAGAATATTTATAAATTTCAGGGTTTTTATTTTTTTGCTTTTTTAGGATTTGGCAGTTTGGCACCTTTGCTGGGAGTTTACATGAGTGAAGTTGAAAAATTGAACGGCTATCAAATTGGCACGATCCTGTCCATTGGCCCAATTATCATGATTTTCTTTCAGCCTGTATGGGGAATGCTTGCGGATGTAAGGAAATCTCCAAATCAGCTCCTTACATGGACAACTCTCATTGCGGGTGTTTGTGGGTTAGGATATATATTGTTAAGCAATTACTACTGGTTTTTTGCGGTCTCAATCCTTGTCGCTGTGTTTCAAAGCGCTATCATTCCATTATCGGACAGCATTTCATTAAAATATACAAGCAAAATGAAAGTCAGTTACGGAAATGTAAGGATGTTCGGTTCACTGGGGTTCGGGATTGCTGTGTTTATGATGGGGAGATTGTCGGAGTACAATCCTGCAGTCATTTTTTATGCGTTTTTCCTTGCCCTGTCTTCAGCTGCACTTCTTTCGCTCCGTCTTCCAGTTGAAGTGGCTGGCGGCCAGGGAAAGCTTTGGGCAGGAATGAAAGGCCTTTTGAAGCATAAAAAATTCATTGTTTTTCTGCTGGTGACTTTTTTGATTTTTGGTCCCAACCTTGCCAACAATTTTTATTTTGGCCTGTTTGTAGAAGACAGGGGAGGAACCTATACTGGAATAGGCATTGCGTTCCTTATAGCAGTTTTATCGGAAATCCCTTTTATGAGGGCTGCCGCCTCATGGATAAATAAAATCGGCCTCCTTCAAGTGGCGCTGTTAGGCGGAGCGGTATCAGTGGTCCGGTGGGTCTTTTATTTCACGGAACCCGGCCTTTGGCTTATCTATTCGTCCGCGGTCATTCAGGGATTTTCACTTGGTTTATTTATTCCGGCTGGTTTGCAGTATGTTCGCGACATAACCCCCGTTCGCATGACGGCAACAGCCGTAACCCTTTACTCAGCAATCGGCAATGGATTGGGGAACTGGTTCAGCACCTTTTTCGGCGGCATTATTTTCGAAGAATACGGAATAGCGGTTGTCTATTTGTTTTTCAGCTTACTCTCATTGTTGGGGGTTTTGAGTCTTGTGTGGCTGTTGCAGCAGGAGAAAAGGTCCTCCCCGGCCATTCATCTGCCTTCCAAATAGCAAGATGTACCGGAGGCAGCTTTTCATCTACTTGTATTTAATTATCATGGAAACTATTTTTGTGAATCAGCATATGTCCATCCGGGAAACTAATAATGATGCAAGTTGTTAAAGGAGGACATGATATGCCTGAAAAAGGTGAATTCCAGAGTAATGAGGAGCAATACAAGATGCCGCACGCACTTCGAGGGGAAAGGAATTTCTCGTACCGTGCCGGCTATACGGCAAGTACAGGGAATGACACGAATGGAAAAGATGAGCCTGGAAAACGGACGGATCTATAATGAAAAAGTTGTCGCTAACGACAACTTTTTCATACTTTTTATGCTGTCTGGTAAATTTGCTTTTTTTCGAACTTCAGGGCGACCACTAAAAACGACAGTGCAGCGACAAATCGAACAATTGTCGTAATGCCCATGGCAGATCCCATGCCAAAGCTGTCAAGCAGGAACACCCCGAATTGAGGGGCAATAAAACCGATGAAAGACAGCAGGAAATTGTAATTTGCGATATAAGCTGTCCTGTCCCTGTCAGGTGATGCTTTAAGTAACTGGTTGAACAACAGCAGGTTAGTGCCGGATACAAATAGTCCGATCCACAGGTTGATCGCAGTAAGGTAAAAAAGGTTGGTTGAAAGAATCGTCAACAATGGTGCAGTCGCCATTCCTGCTGCAGCGAGGGATAAAACAAGACTGTTGCCATGCCGGTCAGCTGTTTTTGCCCACCACTTGATGCTGACAATCTGCGCAAGCTGGTTTGTTACTGAAAACATGCTCAGCCAGAGCGCTGTAGCACCTGCTTCTTTAATTTGGTAGATGCTGAATAACGACCAGGCCATCTGCGCTGCAAAATTAAACAGTAATCCGCAAATCAAGAAGGCCAGGAACGGTTTATATTTAAATACCGCCATTGAGTAGGTTCTCGGTGGTTTTGAGACTACATATGGTGTTACAATGTCCTGTTTCGGTTCATTATGTTTCATCAAAAAGTAGACTTCGGCCAGGGCGAACACTAATCCGGCAGCTAACAGGATTTGATATGGAAAAGCACTTTCCTTATCGAACTGCTGAAGGAAAAACCCTGTAGCAAATGTGACTGCCATTGCCATAATGGTGTTTAGCCTGTTTCTTGTACTGAAAAATTGTCCCCTTCTTTTTTCAGGCACCAGGTCGCCAATCATAGACTGCCATGACAGGCCGGAGAGGGCTCCCGGGAAATTCAATACCGCAATCAAAATGACGAGCGTCCAGGTGGCCAATCCGGCTGGCAAAAAAGGGATAAAGAATATGAGCATGAATAACACCCTTGTTGCAAGGGTTGACAGTACTGCGAAATTCCTTTTGCTATGGGTACGGTTAAGCCAAATTGCGCCAGGAATTAAAGCAAGCATGCTGATGATTGATGGCAGCGAAGTGATCAGCCCCATCTGCTGGTTGCTGGCACCTAATACACCAAGAGCAAACAAAGGAATGTAACCATTCACCATGGTACTGGACACCGTGGACGCCATGCCGTTATAAAAACTTAACCGTTCATTTTCGGTATATTTCAAGCAGTTGTATCTCCTTTCAATTTTCACACGCGGAGGATTCCATTCATCCGGAAAAAAACCAACGATATGGATTGTACGTTGCCGGTTATCCAAAGGCAATAGTAGCGGGCAAAAACAGGTGTTTTATCATGCGTTCTCAAGTGAGAACATATGTCTTCCTATTCAATTTTTTTTACTAATCAATTTTCTCCACATGAAAAAAGTGCAGCCTAAGGCGGCTGCACCGTTTTCGTCCAATAAATATGACCAATGAACAGGAGTTTCTTTATTTGAGTCTCCCGCAAGTAATACAGCGTTTAGGTGACAACGTTCCTTTCCTCAGAAAGACAAATCCTCCTTCTAAGGCAGAGCCAAATACAAAATTCGAAGATGCTGTTAAGATTTTCATCGCTTCCCAGTGCCCTCCTTAATAGTATTGGCTTGAATTATCCTATACCCGTTAATGATACCCTTAAAACGATTTATTCATTATGAGCCAATATTTTCTTTATAACTGCCTTTACATCTTCCTGCTCGTCCAAAAATTGATCAATTCTCTTCTGGTGCTTATCTTTTGCTTCCATGTCATCAAGAAAAGCAAGCAGTGATTCTTCCACGGACCGCCTGCAGCGAGGGTAAGCCGCGTTCACAGCCAAACCGGTTTCATGCAGGTAGAGCCGGTTCATTTCTTCCTGTCCCGGAAGCGGGTCCAAAAGATATATCGGAAGCTTCATCTTCAAGCATTCGCTTATCGTTACTCCCCCGGGTTTTGTAAGCACTAAATCCATGTCCCTGTACAGCCTCTCCATTTCTTTCCGGCAAGAAATATAACGGACTGCCCTTATGAAAGGGTTATTTAAAAGTTTTAATCTCGTGTAAAGTTCTTTATTCCTGCCGCATAAAACAAAGTAATTGATTCTGCCAGAAATATCATTATTCCCAGCAATCTGTTCGACCGCACCAATTCCAAGATTGCCCCCGGCAACAAGCACATTAAAACCTTCTTTAACTGCTTTTTTGCTGCTGCCGCCAACAAACTTTGGATGGACGGGTATTCCGGTATTATAAATACGTTGGGGGCTGATTCCGTGTTCCATCAAGTATTGTTTCATCCCGTTGCTGGCGGTAAAGTGATAGTCTACATGGCTGATCCCCCAAACAGAATTAATAAAATAATCTGTATAGGCATTGATTACGGGGATATCCAGCCTGTTCTTCTGTTTCATCCTGTTAACGAGATAAGAAGGAAGGGAATGAGTACACACGATCACATCGGGTTTTTCTTTTTCCAGCAAGTGTTCCATACTTCCCAAAAACAGAAAGTCATAAGAAATATGCCTGTTTATATCTTTATGGGCTTTGCATGCTTTTCCTTTATAAAGCCTGCTGTAAAAAAAAGGATAATTTCTGATTAAATATAGATATAAATTTGTAACAAACTTTTCTCCCGGGCCAAACCTGTAAGAAAGGATGTCCGTTTTTACACACGCTATGGATTCATTTAATTCCTGAATTATTTCTGCGAGAGAGTCGGCAACCTGATGATGGCCGGATGACATTTGCAGAAAAGGTAATAATAGAACCTTCTTCATGATATACACCTTTTTGACATTAGTATTTAAAGGTTTGGACTTTTCCATTCACGTGATAGAAAACCTTTGATTTCCAACTTAAAAATCAGGCGGATTGTTCATCCTAATCATGTAAAATTACGAAGGGGGAACATAGGATGTTTTTTCGTTTATCATTGTTGTCTTTTTGGCGGGTTGTGGATCCCGTTTATTATTTTTTGACCCGGCTGAAATACATTGAAACTGAGCAAAGCGGGAAAGCGGTTTTCAGGGTGCGGCTGACAAAGTACAAAGGTGCGGATGTCGTACTTTCAGATGGTACCTGCATTTTCCATAATGATGTGCTTTTAAAAATTCATTTGCACAATGTCCGGCTTTTAAGGGAAATGCAAAAGACAGAAAATCAGGTAAAGAAAGCGAAGGTTATCATTAGGAAAGTAGTGGAGTCGATGCCGCTGCTGGCTGATTATATCAATACTCACCCAGAAAAAGACAGAATCAAAGGAGTGGTCGGGATAACGCTGTTGAACAAAGGATACAGCAAGCTTGGATTTGAAAGCCATGAGCCAAAGAACAGCTTGTACCGGACAATGAAACATTTGACTCAGATTCCAATCTACTGTCTATCCGCTTCCTCGTTCTCGTTTGAGAGAATAAAGAAACAGAAACCAGTATATTTAATGATGTCAAAGGAGAAGCTGATTTCTACGTATTTAACTGCCGGAAAACTTGCCAGCAACTCCCACTAGGTCTTTGTCCCTATCCCGGCTATACTCGATAGATGGGAGGGGATTTATTTATGTTCAAAATCATTTTTATTGCTGGATTTACACTATATTTTGCATTCCTATTCTATAAAGCTAACAAAAACACAAAAGAGGTAGTGGTCAACACGATCAGCCTGGCTTGTAACAGAGAGGCATCTAAAGTAAACCTGAATATCCTCCATCTGTCTGACCTGCACCTGGAAAACATTTCTGTGACTCCTGAGCAGTTATACACGATGGCTGCGAAGCGGCCGGTAGATTTAATTGCGTTGACAGGTGATTATCTTGACCGTAAAAGAACCATTCCAAAACTCGTACCCTATTTAAAAGTTCTGCAAAAAATCAACCCCCGTTTAGGTATTTATGCTGTGTTTGGCAACCATGATTATATTTTAAAGGGCAAAAATTTTGAAAGGCTGAAGGAAGCCCTCGAGGAAAACGGCTGCCGCACTCTTCAAAACGAACATGCCAGCATTATTGACGGCGTGGACAGGCTTAACATCATCGGAATTGATGATTACAGCACAAACCGCAGTGATATTGAAAAGGCATATGCACAGCTGCCGGAGGGATACAACCTTGTTTTGACACATGATCCAAATATAGTCCTGGATATGAAGGACCATCATTATGATTATCTTTTGTCCGGCCATTTCCATGGCGGCCAGATCCATTGGCCGAAACCCTATCATCTTATTAAAATGGGAAAACTGGTCCGCATGAAAATGGTGAAGGGTCTGCACAGCCATCATGGGAAACCTTTTTATATCAGTGAGGGCCTTGGGCAGACCGGGGTCAATATAAGGGTGGGAAGCCGTCCGGAGATAACTTACCACCACATTTCGTAGCACGCAATACCAGGATAGACATCCTGGTATTTTTTTAATTTTGCTTGTTCCCTGCACCATTCTTGGCGAGGAAATCCCTTGCAAGCATTTCTTTCACTTCATTATAAGACAAGCCGGATGCCGCGTTTTGCCGCTTTACTTCTTCAATGTCAGTTCCGACAACGGTGAATTTCCGTTTATTTTCCAAGCTTTTACCCCCTGTCAAAGATTTTCGTTTTGCTGCTTTATTTCTTCGCCAGTAAGAATCGCATTGGCCATTTCCATATCTTTATGTTCAGATACTGAATCACCAGGTATATTTTTAAGGTTCGGATATACGCCGCCGTTTTGGACAGTCAAAACTTGCTCCCTAGGTGCGTATGTTACATATTCGTTTTTTTCCTTCATGATAGCAACTCCTTTTAACAGTATGCTTAGCTATTAACAACAGCGATATGCGGAACAATTCATGGTAAGTATCCACAAAACTAAATATTTCCAAGCGTCCTATTATGGGCTGTGGGTATCATATAACAAGGAAGGAGGGTGCATGATGCTGATTCAAGATAGGACGATTACAAAAATTAAAGAGCAGGCCATTCGCCTCGAAACAAGCGAAGACCTGGACGCGATAGTTGCCGCTGTCGGTGGCGCCAAGTATGTACTGCTGGGGGAAGCCTCCCACGGTACTTCCGAATTTTATACGTTGAGGGCAGAACTCTCAAAAAGATTGATTGAGGAAAAAGGCTTTTCCTTCATCGCTGTAGAAGGAGACTGGCCTTCTTGCTTTGCGGTCAACCGTTTTGTCAAAGGGTATGACAATACAACAGCAAAGGAAGCTTTACAGCAATTTAACCGCTGGCCAACATGGATGTGGGCCAACGAGGAGATTGCGGAATTCACTGAGTGGATCGCAAGTCATAACAAAAAGACCGGCAGGAGAACAGGATTCTACGGAATCGATGTATACAGCCTGTGGGAAAGCATGGAACAAATGGTGAAGCAGCTCGAAAAAATATCCCCTGAGGATGTAGAAGCGGCGAAGAAAGCTATTGATTGTTTCGAGCCGTTCCACCGCCGTCCGGAAAATTACGGCATTTCTGCTTCTTTTTATGGAGAAGATTGCACAGAACAGATTGTCAACTTACTTGTCAAAACCAGGCAGAACAGGCACGAATATACTGATGCAGAAGAAGCTGCGCTGAATGTGGAGGTTAACAGCCTGGTGATGCTTAATGCAGAAAGATATTATCGAGCAATGGTATTGGGAGGGCCTGACGACTGGAACATACGGGACCATCACATGGTTGATGCCCTGGAGAAAATAATGGCCCATCACGGCAGTGGTGCAAAGGCGATCGTGTGGGAGCATAATACCCATGTCGGGGATGCGAGGGCGACGGATATGAGGGAACAGGGGCTTGTGAATGTCGGTCAATTATTGCGTGAAAAACACAATGAAAAAGAAGTGTATGCGGTTGGTTTTGGAACACATCATGGATCTGTCATAGCAGCGCGTAAATGGGGTGAGCGGATTGAGAAAATGACAGTACCTGCTGCTGAGGCTGGAAGCTGGGAGGACTTAATGCACAAGTCCGGCCCGTTCAATAAAATACTGTTTTTCACTGATGAAAACAGGAGGGACTTTGAAGCTGTTTATGGCCACAGGGCTATTGGAGTGGTTTATAATCCTGAAATTGAGCATCTGGGCAATTATGTTCCTTCGAGGATGTCGAATCGGTATGATGCCTTCATATATGTCGAAGAAACAAATGCACTTACTCCACTCACACTAACGAAGCTTCCTGAATTTGTGGATGTATAAATAACGTATTTTTCTGGACAAAAACAGAACCCGTAGGCGGCCGGGTTCTGTTTTGTTATGTGCCCTAATATCTCCTTCAGCCGACATTCCACCGCCAACTGTATATGTCTACTCCTCTTTTTTGGACAGACAGCGGTCACATTCCATCAAATACGATTCAGCTTGCTCATGTATCCTTTCACCACACTGGGGGCACTCCTTGTTTGGCAAACGACGGAAAAATTCTACCGGACTCATCATCATTGTTCCTCCTTTTATAATACAATTTATTTTAATATAACCTGTTATAGTACAGTATAAACGTAAACATTTATTTTGTGAAGGCTTTTTTTGAAATTTTATAAATTTTTAAATCTGGGATTCTTTCAAATTGGTGATTTTGTCAATATATAAAAGTGACAAAAATGTTACAAATTAAATATTTTTTTCTTTCATTCTTTCTGGGTCTCACTTACAATCATACTGAAAACATTTATTTTAGGGAGAATGATGCTAAACATGGGAAACTTCGAACCGTCGTTCAACCCAGTTTTACTATTTGTTGCTGTAATATTAACCATCATGTCATCCTATACTGCCCTTGACTTATTTACACTTATCAAAACGTCGGATAGAAATAAAAGATTTTTGTTCCTGGGTGGCATTTTCTCACTTGGGATCGGTATATGGGTAATGAACTTTTTTGGAATGCTCGCCATCAGAGAGAATATTTCAGCATCATATCAGATGCCAATTATACTGCTCTCTATCATTTTGGGCATTACTTTTACCGGCATGGCTTTTTATATTTTGACAGCCAAAAAGATTAAAACTGCCAATTTATCAGCAAGCAGCTTATGCATGACTCTTGCTGTTTTGTCTGTACATGTCATCGGAATGTATTCAATGAACTTAGGCTTTAACTATCAGCCATTTATTTTGGCGGTGACGTTACTGCTTGTTTTTGGGTCATTTTTCTTTTCATTCTGGATGATGTTTTACTCCGCAAACTTCTCTATGGAAAGCCATGCCTGGCTAAAGCCGCTATGCGCCCTCATAGTCACTGGCGCAATCGTCGAGGGCCATGTTCTCCTGACAAAGGCTTCCTCGCTATATCTAATTGAACAAGAACGGGCGGCACTGGTCAGCATTCCAGAATCATTGATTAGCTATTTCATTCTGTTTATTTCTGTCCTCATTCTTGCCGGACTGATAGCATCCAGCGCGCTGGTGAGCAAACGGCTTGCTGTTAGTGATACTAATTTAAAAGACATCAAAGATGCGCTTGACGTCTCCACGATTGTTGCGATAACGGATCCGAAAGGCACAATAACGTACGTAAACGATAAATTTGTTGAAATCTCCAAATATGGCGAACATGAGTTGATCGGACAGAATCACGTGATTTTAAATTCCGGTATTCATCCGAAAGAATTTTTCAAGGCTATGTGGAGGACGATCGGGAAGGGAAATGTCTGGCAAGGTGAAATCTGCAACAGGGCTAAGGATGGTACCCTATATTGGGTGGATACGACAATCGTTCCTTTCCTGAATAACAAAGGAAAACCATATCAATATGTTGCCATCCGGAATGATATCACAAACCGCAAGTCAGCAGAGGCGAGTTTGAAGCAAACATTGAAGGAAGTAAGTGACATCAATTTTGCGCTAGATCAGTCGTCAATTGTCGCTTTCACTGATGAAAAAGGCATTATCAAGAGTGTGAATGATAAATTTTGCGAGATTTCGAAATATGATCGTGAAGAATTGATCGGAAAAGACCACAGCATTGTTAACTCCGGATTCCACTCCAGGGAATTTTTCAAAAACCTGTGGAAAACAATAGGCCAGGGAATAGTCTGGAAAGGGGAAATCCGAAACAAAGCTAAGGACGGAACGTTTTACTGGGTTGATACAACGATTGTTCCATTCCTGAATGAACGGGGCAAGCCATACCAGTACTTGGCGATCAGAAATGATATCACTGAGCGGAAAAAGTCGGAGGAGCTCCTCCACCGCCAGGATAAGCTTGCCGCGGTCGGCCAACTCGCCGCGGGTGTTGCCCATGAAATCCGCAATCCGCTAACATCCATGAAAGGATACGCTGAATTCCTGCAGCTGGATGAAGAAGATCCGCAACGCAAAGAATTTATCGATATCATTCTTGATGAGATCGACAGGGTCAACAATATCGTAGAAGAATTTATGCTGCTGGCCAAGCCAAAGGCAGTCGAGCTGCAAGAAAAAAATATCATTCCGTTGATGAAAAATGTCGTATCTCTTCTCGAATTCGAAGCAAGGAAAAGAAGCGTAAAACTGCATTTTGATGCGGATGCCGAAATCATCCAGATAGAGTGTGACGAGAACAGGCTAAAGCAGGTATTCTTGAATTTTATCAAGAATGGAATTGAAGCAATGCCAAACGGCGGTGACCTATTCGTGAGGGCAGTTGTCAACGATAACAATGTACTTATCTCGATACAGGACACCGGTGTTGGAATCTCTCCGGAGACGCTGAAGAAAATCGGGGAGCCTTTTTATACAACCAAGAAAAACGGAAACGGCCTTGGCCTCATGGTAAGTTTTAAAATAATAGAAAGCCATAATGGCAAAGTCTATATAGAATCGGAACAAAACAAAGGAACAACCTTTAAAATCCTGCTGCCGGCAAAAACAGCATAAGGATCATTGTGTTATTAAGGCCAGGTTTGCCCATGCGAACCTGGCCTTTTCTTTATACTTTACGAAAGTATAAATTGGCAGCAAGGAAGACAACTCGATGTAGGGGCCAATTTTAGGAACAAAGTATAATGCAACTACGCCTTTGTCTTAGCCTTAAGGCTCGCCAATGGCGAGTTTTCTTTATAACCGGAATGTTTGGATCAAGGCTATAATGCAGGCTGGAAAAATGCTACTAACAAATAGTTTGCACAATCAAAAGTGTCCGATAATTGTTATAAACTTTTGAAAAACCCTTATATCTAATGGACTATGATGATAATATAGCAAGCTCTATCTATTTTATATTATTATGTTCCGGGGGGAGAAATATGGTGGCAGTAAGCCAGGTAAGGACCGTTTGCGGGTATTGCGGAACGGGCTGCGGATTGATACTTGAGGTAAAAGACAATAAAATCATTAAAATCAGGGGGGATAAGGGAGCACCGGTCAATAAAGGCCAAACCTGCGTAAAAGGGGCTTTTGCGTATACATATGTCCATTCGGAAGAAAGGCTGAAATCTCCTCTGATCAGGAAGGCAGGCAAACTGATAGAAACGACATGGGAAGAAGCTTTTTCCTATATTGCAGGACGCCTAGGCGAAATTAAATCCAATTTTGGACCGGATGCCATCTCGATGTTTGCCTGTGCCAGAACAACGAACGAATCCAACTACATTACCCAAAAATTTATGAGGGCAGCAATCGGCAGCAATAATATAGATGGCTGCAACCGAACTTGACACGCACCCAGCGTTGCCGGTCTGGCAACTGTTTTCGGAAGCGGTTCACCAACAAACACACTTGACGATATAGAAGAAGCAGAGGTTTTGCTTCTTATGGGTTCAAACACTACAGAGGCGCATCCGATTATCGGGAATAAAATCAAGAAAGCGGCCAAATCGGGCTTAAAGCTGATTGTGGTTGATCCGAGGAAAATCGACATCGTCAAATCTTCACACCGCCATCTGCAAATCCAGGTCGGCTCAGATATCGCCCTCATCAATGCGATCATTCATGTCGTCATCGATGAAGGCTTATACAAGGAAGATTTTATTTTGCAGCATACAAATGATTTTATTGCGTTAAAACACCGCGTCCATCAATATACACCAGAATACGTGGCGCAAATTACCGGAGTCCCGGCCGGGGATATTATCCGGACAGCACGGGAATATGCCGGTGCACAAAGAGCGATGATCGCCTACACACTCGGAATTACTGAGCATCATTGCGGTGTAAACAATGTGTTTGATATTGCCAATTTGGCTTTACTGACAGGGCAAATAGGCAAAAAGGGAAGCGGGATCATGCCGCTGCGCGGACAAAATAATGTCCAGGGTGCTGGTGACATGGGTTGCCTGCCGAATCAATTGACAGGAGCAGGGAGCCTTGCCGATGCCAGTTACAGGAAGCGTTTCGAAGATGCCTGGATGATCGAATTAAACAGTAAAATCGGTGATACACAGACACGAACCTTTGAACGGCTGGAGGCAGGGGACGTCAAGGCGCTTTATGTGATCGGGGAAAACCCGCTTTTGGCTGACGTCCATATGAACGATACGAAAAAACTGCTGGCAAATCTTGATTTGTTGATAGTCCAGGATATTTTTATGACGGAAACTGCAGAAATGGCGGACGTTGTACTGCCTGCAAGGTCATGGGCAGAGGTTGAAGGGACCTATACGAATACCGACCGGCGGGTACAGCGGGTACGTAAAGCTGTTGAACCCCATCCAAATACGAATGAAGACTGGGCAATTCTTTGTGAGCTGTCAGGAAGGCTGGGGTATGACATGCACTATGAAACGGGCCAGGATATATGGGATGAGGTGCGAAAGCTGGCATGGGAAATGTACGGCGGAATTTCATATGAGAGGCTTGAACTGGAATATGGTATTCATTACCCCTGCCCCGATGAATCACACCCGGGAACGAAAATATTGCACGAAAGATTCCATGGTGATGTGGCAGCAACAATTAAATCCACCTTTGTGCCTGTCAGCTATACACCGCCCATTGAAACACCTGATGACCATTATCCTTTTATATTGACAACAGGCCGCCGTTACGAATCCTATAATACCCATACCCAGACCCGGCATTACGCAGACGGGGTGAAAATAAAGCAAAAAGAAGAAACGGTCGATATCCATCCGGATGATGCCATAAAGCTTGGAATTGCAGATGGTGAAAAGGTACGGGTGAGTTCAAGACGCGGTTCGTTGGAGGTGGCTGCAAAAATAACTGAACAGGTGGTCCCGGGCCTTGTTTTCATGAGCTTTCACTGGAGGGAAGTGCCAACGAATATTCTTACCATCAATGAATATGACCCCATTTCCGGCACTGCAGAATTTAAAGCGTGTGCAGTAAGAATTGAGCCTGTGCATTAGGAGGTCAACAATGACTAAGGAACAGCCCGCCAACAAAGGCGGGTGTTTCTATTTCTGGATAAAGTCTTGGTGATAGCAACAAATATCATAAAATATTACCTTGGTAGTATAAAAATACAACCGTTTCTCTATTTAAATCCGAAACATAGTGGGGTAGGATGGGGTAAATATGTAATCGAGGTGACTAAATGTGTCGAAATGGCTAAAAACTTTCACGCTTTCTTTAGTGATGATTTTAATGATTCCGCTTACATTTTTTGGAGGTATCTTAACTGAAGGTGAGAAGGGCGGCGCAAAGGCAGCGGCTCTTCCCCAATGGACCCAATATGACCGTCCCGAACAATTTGGGGTCATGACGGATGAGGATGTCTTTATTACGATGAGGGACGGCACAAAGCTTGTGGCGAATGTTTACCGGCCGGATGCTCCGGGCAAATACCCAGTGATCCTGACTCAGACGCCATACAATAAAAATTCGTCTCTGGGGGCACCAAATGAATACCTTGTCAAAAGAGGTTACGTTCATGTCGTGGCTGATGTGAGGGGAACCGGCGGATCGCAAGGGAGCTGGGATTCATTTGGCGAGGCTGAGCAAAAAGATGGCTATGAGCTGGTCGCGTGGGCAGCCTCCCAGCCATGGAGCGACGGCAGCGTCGGCCTGTGGGGAGCCTCATATATGGCCATCAATCAGCTTCTGACTGCAGCCCAGCAGCCTCCTGCCTTAAAAGCAATATTTCCGATTGTTCCGATGGCGGATGTTTACCGGGATATACTGATGTCAGGCGGGATGATGAATACCGGCTTCATTCCGACATGGCTCGGCCTTGTCACATCTTCAGGGCTTCTTCCGCCGACTTATACCCTTTCCGAGCCGTTAACTGCATCGACTGTGCTCTTGGGCCATGCCGGTGCCACGACAGGCTTTCCGATTAATACATTATCAACTCTGCTGACAGGGGGAGACCTGGCTTATGATGGAAAAGGCTGGCAAACGCGATCCCCGTATTTCTCGGCTGACAGGATCCGAGTGCCTGCCTTTATCACAGGAGGCCTTCATGACATTTTCCAGCGCGGTGAGCCATTGCTTTACGAAAAGCTAAAAAAGAACGTAAATGCAAAGCTTTTGATGGGCAACTGGACGCATGGTGATTATGGCTCGGGCCTTCCACACGACGGAGTCCCTCCACTCGACCAGATAGCGCTTCGCTGGTTCGACCACTATTTAAAAGGAATGAATACAAGGGTTGACAAGATTCCGAAAGTGACTCAGTACGTACTTGGTGATGGACATTTTAAAGTACAGGCAGATTATCCGCAGCCTGGCGCGCGTGCTAGTAAATGGTATCTGAACAGACAGGGAAAGCTCAGCGAGGAGAAACCATCATCTACAGAGCCAGGAGATTTAATGCCCCAGCATCCAGTAAACGGAATCTGCTCAGGGAGCACCAACCAGTGGCTGGCTGGCGCCATGGATGCATTGCCCTGCAAAAAAGACAACCGGCTGACCGAACTGACGGAGGTAACTTATACCTCGAAACCATTCGAAACAGACTTTCATATCAGTGGACCGATAGGGGCAGAGCTGTTTATCTCGACTACCGCGAAAGAAGCGGTTGTGTCAGTAAGAGTTACAGACGTTGCACCTGACGGAACGTCAACAGAACTCACTGCAGGCTGGCTTGCAGCATCTTTCAGAAAGCTGGATAAAAGCAAAACCAGGTACCTTGACGGAGAAATTATTCAGCCATGGCATCCATTTACCGCTGAATCGGTTGAGGAAGTAGTGCCGGGAATGCCAATGAAGCTTAACATCGAAATCTTCCCGACAAATGCTGTGATTAAGAAAGGACACAAGCTGAGGGTTGCGGTCGGGCCAAGTGATTTCCCACACGCCATATCGCCGCTTCCTCAATTAGGCAAGCAGGCAGGAGGAACAGTGACGATATTGCACGATGCAAACCATCCTTCTTCAATCGTCGTCCCGGCCTTACCATAAGGATAAAAGACCTTTTCCAAGCGGAAAAGGTCTTTTTTTGACTGTTCTTCCAAAATTTACTTTTACTTTTTCTCGACTGTAATTTTATGCCGAATTTCCTCATAATAAGGTAAAAGTATATCGAAATAATGAATTTTCTGTCAACATGACATATTCTCGTTATATTACTGTTAATCTCGTAATCTATTTATTATCTTACTGTTCTTTTTCCTGGAGAAATCTATGTTACGATAATCCACGTGATAAAAAAAGCCGATAGGAGGCAAACAAATGAGAAAATCTATATTATCATTGGTTGCTGTCGCGGCCATTTCTGGAGCTGCCGGGGCGAATGCGCAGGCAGAGGAGATCGTCGTACATAAAGGAGATACTCTTTGGGGGATATCAAAACAATACGGCGTATCAGTAGAATCAATAAAAGAATGGAATAATCTATCAAACGATACGATTCATCCGAATGACCGCCTGCAAGTTTCACCTGTAAAATATGTACAGGTCCGCCAAGGAGATACTCTTTGGAATATTGCGAAGGTCTACGGAGTGACGGTGGAAGATCTTAAGCTATGGAATAAATTAGGAACCGATTTAATCAAACCTGGTATGCAGCTGGTTTTATATACAGCAATGCCAGACGAAATGAAGGTTGAAGCTGCAAGCACACAGCCGCAAGGACAGGCTCCAGTACAGAGCACTCCTGCTGCGGCTCAGCCTGCAGCTGCCGCGCAGGCAGCTGCACCGCCTGCCGGGAATCAATCTTTTACTGTAGAGGCGACTGCGTACACTGCTTATTGTGGAGGCTGCTCGGGCATTACGGCTACTGGGGTGGATTTAAGGTCCAATCCAGACGCAAAAGTGATCGCTGTCGACCCTTCCGTCATACCTCTTGGATCAAAGGTTTATGTTGAAGGCTATGGTTATGCAACAGCTTCAGATACAGGCGGGGCAATTAAAGGCAACCGAATAGATGTATTCATTCCTGATCAAAACAGTGCTCTCCAATGGGGAAGAAAACAAGTTAAAGTAACAATCATTAATTAACATTCCAGATATATTTTTGGCTGCTTCCAATAGAAGCAGCTTTTTCTATTTCACATTTCCTGTCGTTCCCGTGTATTTACCACGTTCCCGTCATAAACAGGGCTCAAACCCAAAATTTTAAGTTAAAACGACTAACAAAGGGTAAACCGCGCCTTGCCAGTGTTTAAAGGGAAAAGGTATTTTTTGCAGAATGTTTGTGCAAGATATATTCATTGAAAAGAGGCATTGTCATGCCAGACTTGATGACAGTTACATTTAGACAGTGTGAGGAGCTGATTGATAATGGAAAAAAAGCAGGACAATAAGGGGCCTTCCCTTGCTCCGGGAATTGACGGAGCAGAAGGTATAAATGAAGATGCAGCAAAAAAGGACCGCCAAAAGGGCGACACTACAAATGTTACCCGCCTCTTTCTCGATGAAACTGAACCGAGCTAAAAAACCCTTTCGACAAGGGTTTTTTTCATTCCCTGAATCGAATCTCTACCGACCCTCATTACCATCGAAATATTTATTTCTTCTCTTTCAGCTCTCCAAATTTCCGTATTAGAGATTAACTCTTGTTAATGGCGGGAAAAGACAGTTATAAAGTCAGTCTATATTAGAGGTGGTTGTATTGAAGGAGAAATATATGGGTTACGGGAAAAAAATCATCAGCGAATTGAAAGAAGACAGGGCAACGGGCCTCGCTGCACAGCAGGCTTACTACTATATGCTGGCGATTTTTCCGTTGCTGATCCTTCTCTTGGCGATCGTGCCATACTTAAATATAGAACCTGAACGCGCAGTCCGGTTTATCAACAGCGTAATGCCCCCGGAAACTGCATCAGTGTTGAGGGAAAATGTAATGAATATTATCAGTGAACGGAATGGAGGCCTACTTACATTTGGGATCATCGGTACGATATGGTCAGCATCAAATGGAATGAATGCTTTCATGCGTGCGATGAACATTGCGTTCGATGTGGAAGAGACGCGATCTTTTATTAAAGCGCGCCTTGTATCAATTTTAATGACAATCGTGTTAATATTCGCACTCATTGTTGCGCTTTTACTGCCCGTTTTTGGGGACGTTATTCTGGATACGGTCCAGAAGGTCATCCCAATCCCTGCCGGGATGGAGATATTATTCAGAGTGCTCAGATGGCTTGTTGCCCTAATGGTCATGATCACAGTGCTTGCGGCTTTATACCGCATTGCGCCCAACAAGCATTATCCGTTGAAGCATGTAATTCCAGGCGCTGTTTTTGCAACGGTTGTGTGGCAGCTTATCTCACTCGGGTTTTCTTTTTATGTCAGTCATTTCGGCAATTACTCAGCGACTTACGGGAGCCTGGGCGGAGTGATCGTCCTGATGCTCTGGCTTTTCCTGACGGGGCTGGCCCTCGTGCTGGGTGGCGAAATAAACGCGGTGTACCATAATGAAAAAATGAAAACAAGCCGAGAATATGATAATAAACCCGTACTTTCTCAAGAAGGATAAACCGCCCAAAAAAAGGATGAATTTGATTCATCCATTTTTTTGATGCTATTTTTCACTTTTTAAGGGGCTGCTTTGTTTGATGCCAAAGAACCACCAGTTACAGTCGCCAAGGAGCTTCATCAACGATGGGACAAGGACCATTCGGATTATCGTTGCATCAATGAAAATCGCAAGGGCAATTCCGACTCCCATTTGTTTGACCGGCATGACTCCTGTGAAAGCAAAGGCGCCTGTCACAACGATCATGATTGCTGCCGCTGACGTAATGATCTTGCTTGTGGAAATAAGTCCATTCAATGTGGCATAGTGATTGTTCCTTGTTTCCAGATAGACCTCATGGATCCTCGAAATTAAAAAGACTTCATAGTCCATGGAAAGGCCGAACACCAAACTAAACACAAATACAGGAAGGATGAGGGCGATGCTTGAAGGGTCCGCTCCTAAATGGCCTTTCTGGAACACCCAGACGACAATCCCGAAGGTGGCGCTGAGGCTCATGATATTCATTAAAATGGCCTTTAACGGAATCAGGACCGACTTGAATGCTGCCATAAGGATCAGGAATGTCGAAATTAATATCAAAGCAAGTCCCTTTGGTGCCTTCTTGAAGATCTCATCGAAAATTTCCTGTTCAAATTTGGCATTGCCGCCGACAAAAATCGCTGCCTCCTCCCGGTCAACAGCCCGGCTGCGGACCCAATCATGCTTCTTTTCTGCCGAAAGCCCAGCCGTTAAATAGACATTTACAAGCATTTTGTCGCCCGAGATGAAGTGCTCAACAGCAGGGCCGATAGGACTGTCAGGTACCAATGCAGCCTGCCGGAAAGAGGCGGTATCGTCCATGCCGGTAACGGAGAATACAGACTCTACAGAATGTACACGATTATCCTCTTGAATGTCTTTTATTATGATTTGGGCTGTTTCCAGTGCTGCTTCACCGAGCGCGTCACCATCTGTTTGAATGATGACAGGGACCTTATTGTCGTTGTTCTTGTCCCGATCTACGAATTCCTCCTCAAATTTTTCATAAGCGATTCTTGAACTGTATGAAGGTGGCAGCGCGTCTATTCCCGGCACAGTCATATTCATATCCTTAACCGGGATCAGCCCTGTCACAAGGAATATGAGGGCAATGATTGCCATGGCAGCGGGGCGCTTCATGACAAAGTGGGCGAATCTGCTCCACGCACCTGGCTTATCACTGTTTACTTTTATGACGGTAAAAGCGTGAATATTTTTCCCAATCAAGGAAAGGAGGGCCGGCAGGAAGGTTATTGCGGAAACTGCAGAAATAAAAACAACCGTCATGCCACCAAGTGCCACATTTTGAAATATATCGATCTGAATAAACATCAGGCCTAGCAGGCCAATAAATACACATAGTGCTGAAAAAATGATCGATCGGCCGGCAGTTTCAACAGTAGCCGCAACTGCCTCCCCAACTGGCTTATTATTCATCTCCTCTTTGAAGCGGTTGATAAATAATAGGGCGAAATCGATGCTTAGGGCAAGCCCGATCATCGGGACGATATTTAAAATGAAGATGGTTAAGTCGAAAGAGTAACTGAAAAAATAAACAACACCCATGGTAGTCAGGATCGT
Source organism: Bacillus sp. T33-2 (assembly GCF_002860205.1). Lineage (GTDB taxonomy): Bacteria > Bacillota > Bacilli > Bacillales > Cytobacillaceae > T33-2. The sequence goes on along the minus strand of NZ_PGVB01000005.1, from coordinate 41,865 downwards.
CACCACACCGATGAGCAATGGAATGCCTGATGCTACCAGGCTTCCAAACGCCAGGACTAGCACGATCATCGCGATCGGAAGGCCGATCATTTCTGCTTTTGCCAGATCCTCCTGGCTCGCCTGGTTCAAATCTTTGACGATAACCGGTTCTCCTGTGATGGAGACTTTCAATCCTTTTTTATCCTGGAGGGCTTCCCGGAGGCCGTCGATTGTTTCACCAATCTGGTCGGGTTCCTTTTCGAATGTTAAGACTCCATAGGCGGTACGGTCTTTTAGCATTCCTTCCTGCTCGAAAGGGGAGATGATGCCGTTCACATTATCTACATCTTTTGCGTTATCGAGTGAATCCTTTATGAATTTTTCCCATGCCTGTTGATTTATGTCTGCCTCTTTCTCAAACAGGACAATGATTGTCGTTTTAGGTTCATTAAATTGTGTGTCAATGATTTGCCTTGTTTTTTTATATTCACCGTTAAATTCAAAACCATTTCCACTCAGAACTGAGGGCAGCTTCATTGCAAAAAATCCGAAAAAGGCGATGATTGCCAGCCATATGAAAATAACCGTTTTTCTGTATTTGAAAATAAATCTGCCTAATTTGTTCATAAAGGCCTCCCCTTGAGGTAATGCATGCAGACAAGATATCTTTTTCGATAAAATCGCTGTGCCAGACACAAGCATTTCTCTGTATGAAAACCATTTGGATGCTACACTGCTTATTATGACTGAAAAAGCTCATAAGGAAAACGAAAAAGCAAAGGACAAAGTTCAGTCCTTTGCTTCTATGCATGATGAGATTGAGTGGTCCTGAATTGTTAAATAAGCAGTTCGTACACTTCATTGAGCTGGCGGGCTCTTATTTCATCCCGTTCCTCATTGGAATACCTTATTTCTTCTTGCAGGATGTGATTTAAGAACCGTGATTCTTCATAGGATAAAGTCCTGACGAATTCACCCTCCGATGAAAAGGCTTGCCTATCAATCCTGTCGTACAGATGCTTGCTGACGGGATATTCTTCAGTATAGTTCGCCAATATTTCACGCAAGTAGCCTAACGTTTGATCCATGTTCATTACTCCTCAAAATAGTCCCTGAAAGCCTTAGTATCAGTCAGTTCCTTATTTTTATAGTATGGATTATTTTCGGTTGAATCCTTTGGATCCAAATTGGTTTTTATGACAAGCATCGGTCCGGAAGAACTCCGCTCCGCTATCAAACGGTCATCCAAATTATCAAAGTCAGGCAAATCTTTGTTTCCAGGGTCTCTTGGCTCCAAATCCAGCACCTCCTGTTCATAAGGTGGTTTTGTTGGATAAAAAATATGTATCCTTTGTAAATTGGTAGCATTATCCGCAATCAATTGGCAATTTTTTTCTATACGAGCGTTAATTTATTCAAAACAAGGGTATTTTTTAGTGAAACCAACGTGAAATGAGGTGCTTTAGTGAAAGCTGTATCAGGGATCCAAAGAAGTACAAGTGAAAGATGTGGAAGATCCGCGGGTTGAAAAGAGTGATGATATCATTGTCAGGATTACATCTACCGCCATTTGCGGCTCTGACCTGCATTTGTATCAGGGTAATTTACCTCTCAGGCCCGGATATGTTATCGGCCATGAGCCAATGGGCATTGTTGAGGAAGTCGGCCCTGACGTGAAGAAAGTCAAAAAAGGAGACCGTGTTATCATTCCATTCAATGTTTCGTGCGGTGAGTGCTTTTTCTGCAAGCATGAAATGGAGAGCCAGTGTGACAATGCCAATCCTAACAAAGATACAGGAGGAATGTTTGGCTATACCGAACAATACGGAAACCACCCAGGTGGGCAAGCACAATATTTGAGGGTGCCTTTTGGGGATTTCAGTTCATTCGTCGTTCCTGAGTCCTGTGAGCTTGAGGATGAGCATCTTTTGTTTTTGTCTGATGTCATACCGACTGCCTACTGGAGTGTCGAACATGCAGGGGTCAAGCCGGATGATACAGTGGTTGTGCTCGGTTGCGGCCCGGTAGGCCTGATGACCCAGAAATTTGCCTGGATGAAGGGGGCAAAACGGGTGATCGCCGTCGATCATGTCGGTTATCGCCTAAACCATGCAAAGCAGACAAACAATGTTGAAATTTGTGATTTTACGAGCCATGATGACACCGGAAAATTCCTTCAGGAACTCACTAACGGCGGTGCAGATGTCGTCATTGATTGTGTAGGAATGGACGGAAAGAAATCAGCAATCGAAAAAGTAGAGCAAAAATTAAAACTTCAGGGCGGTACACTCTCCGCAATCCAAATTGCCACAAGTGCTGTGCGGAAATTTGGGACTGTCCAAATTACCGGTGTCTACGGGATGAATTATAATATGTTCCCGCTTGGCAGGTTTTTTGAACGGAATGTCACCTTGAAAATGGGACAGGCCCCAGTGGTCCATTACATGCCAAAGCTCTATGAAATGGTTGTGAACGGAGAGATAAATCCAACTGAAATCATTACGCACCGTCTCCCGCTGGAGGAAGCACCGCATGCTTATAAAATATTCAATGACCGACAGGATAATTGTATAAAAGTTGTACTAAAACCATAATAAATTTCCCCGAGGAGGCAATGCATATTGCCAATGCATTTTCCGTTTGGGAATAGTGTAGCTGAATTTTTTATATAGAAAAAAGGACCCCGATGGAGTCCTTTTTTTACGTATCAGTTTACTTTTGAACGTTGGCAGCCTGTGGTCCACGAGCACCCTGCTCGATTTCAAAAGTTACTGTTTGGCCTTCTTCAAGTGATTTGTAGCCATCACCCTGAATAGCTGAGAAGTGTACGAATACGTCATCGCTGCCGTCAACTTCGATGAAACCGAAGCCTTTCTCAGAGTTAAACCATTTTACTTTGCCTTGTACCATTATAGTACCTCCTGTGCGGATTGTTCCGCGAATGTATTACTATCCTTGCCCAAAAATAATCTTTCAAGACGGAAACCACTTAGTTAAAGAGAGTCTTTCTATCAGCTTATCCGAACAAAAATAATTAAATATATCATATCAACTATTTATATTAAAAGCAATATTTTATTTTTCAATAGAAAAAGACGCCCGGTAAGGCGTCTTTTATGCGTATTGAGGCGACAGACTGCACGCCACATCGTGCATTGGCCTGTACGGCCATGTATGTCGGCTTACACAATTCAGCTCATCGCTTTTCAAATATAACACATAACAGCTTTTGACACAAGGTGCGTTTCGAAAGTGATGTAAGGCAAAAAAAGGACAAAGCTGGGCGAATAACCATTATTAAAGGACATTTCTTTCAGGAGACCACATTCTTTAGTACAATAATGATTAAAGCAGAAAGATAGCGAAAGCACACCAAAGTGCTAGCAGGATAGCAGCATATTGATATGGAGGAGATTTACTTGAGTGAAGTGGGAAGAATTCAATTAAATGTCAGGATCACTGGCGAAACGTCCAGAAAACTTGATGAAATAGTCGAGTACTACCAACAAAATACTAAGATTGGACGAATTTACAAAGGAGATGTACTGACTGATATCATAAATAAATCTTATGAAGTAATGGAAAAACAGAAAAAGATGAAAAGATAATATAAGACTGTACATTTGCATTTCTTTTTTCGATTGTACAAAATAAGGAGTATATAGGACCGAAATTTCTGAAAAGGGCGTGAAGACGGTGGATTTAAAGCCGCTGAAGGGGCTGCACCATGTATCGGCACTTACCGCAGACGCAAAGAAAAACTATGATTTCTACACTAAGACATTAGGGCTTAGGCTCGTGAAAAAAACGGTCAACCAGGACGATACGAAAGTCTATCACCTTTTTTATGCTGATGAAAGAGGAAATCCAGGAACAGATTTAACTTTTTTTGAAATTCCAAACGCAGGCAGAACGTACTACGGCACTAACAGTATATCTTCAACCTCACTTAGGGTACATAATGATGAATCTTTGCGCTTTTGGAAAAACTGGCTTGCCGAACAAGGTGTCAGGCATGATGGAATCTCACATAAAACTGGCAGGGCAACCTTGTCATTCCACGATTTTGAAGGGCAGCGGCTCGTACTTGTATCTGATGAAGGGATTGCGGGTGTGGCGGGAGGAATTCCATGGGATAAAAGCCCGGTCCCTGTCGAGCACGGCATTCGTGGACTCGGCCCAGTCATGCTTACAGTATCAAGAGTGGAAAGCACAGCTGCCGTTTTGACAGACATAATGGGATTTAGGGAAACAAGGAGATACCAGTCAGATGACGGTCATGATGTCTTTGTTCTTGAAACAGGAGAAGGCGGTACGGGAGGCGAGGTACACCTTGAGGAACGGGCAGACCTCCCTGTTGAAAGGCCTGGCCGAGGCAGTGTCCACCATGTGGCTTTCCGGGTCGAAAATGAGGATGAATTGCGAAAATGGGCCGAATATATTAAAGAAAAGCGCTTGCCCAATTCCGGTTTTGTGGAACGTTATTACTTCAAATCATTATATTTTAGAGAGCCTAACGGCATTTTATTTGAACTTGCAACAGACGGTCCCGGCTTTGAAGGCGATGAGCCATTTGAAAGCCTGGGGGAAAGACTGTCATTGCCGCCGTATTTTGAGAACCAGCGGGACGCAATCGAAGCCAGATTAAAACCACTGGACACAAACGAATCATACTAATTTTAACCTGATGGGGGCATGAACATGGAACATATATATATTTCAGGACCCGATAAAAAAGCACCGACATTGCTGCTTTTGCACGGCACCGGAGGCAACGAGCGGGACCTCATGCCACTGGCAAACTTAATCGCCTCCGATGTAAATATTCTCGGAGTCAGAGGCAATGTACTCGAAAATGGAATGCCCCGGTTTTTTCGAAGGCTGTCTGAAGGAGTCTTCGATGAGGAGGACCTTGTTTTCCGTACGCGTGAACTGGATCAATTTATTAATGAAAGTGCAGAACAGTACGGTTTCAACCGGGACAAGGTGGTAGCAGTAGGCTATTCGAACGGAGCCAATATTGCCGCAAGCCTCCTGTATCACTACGAAAAATCGCTGCGCGGCGCCATCCTTTTCCACGCCATGGTGCCACTCAGGAATGTTGAACTTCCTGATTTAACTGGCATTCCAGTATTCATTGGGGCCGGTAAGCGGGATCACCTCATACCTCCTGCTGAAACGAAACAACTGTCAGATAGTTTACAGAACGCCAATGCTGATGTGACAGAGCACTGGGGAAACGGCGGCCATGAGCTGACACGGGATGAGGTCGAAGAAGCTAAGAAATGGTTCGAAAAGTATTTTCTGTGAGAAAACGAGAAAAAAGCTGTGGCATTTTGATATGTGCACAGCTTTTTTGTTTTTAATTGGGATAATTTATTTTATTATTGAGAGGACACTATTCGTCCCTGGCCCCGTCTTCAGCGATCGCCCTAAGGTCTGCGTAAAACAGTTGTTCATTGCAAACGAGGTGGTGGGATGCTGCAGATTCATTGCTGCCAGCAGTATTTCCTGTTTCCGTTGACATATCGGCACCCACACCATTGTGTAGACCATATTTATCTTTTTCCATCATTCAACCTCCTTTGTCCTGTATATATTTACCCTCAATTCACTCAATTACGCATTTGTTAATATTTTTCATCTCTGTTTCTTTTATTTTGCCAGCGGGTAAAGGAAGATGGACAGATGTTGTTTGATTTTTACTAATCCAATGGTTAAAAGGAGGATTAATTATGGGCAGAAAAGATGTTTTATTAAATCAGATTCAGGCATGCAATAATGTAAACGGGTGGTTTGTGTCGTTTGAAAATTCAATTAAGGGGCTTACAGCTGAAGAGGCTGCCGAAAAACATGGTGAAGGAACGAATTCAATCAGGGAAATCGTAAATCATCTGAATTTTTGGAATGAACGTTACCTCCATCGTTTTCTGAGGATTCCTGAGGAAAGCATGGATGGCAATAACGACACTACCTTCCATGATCCTGCAGATGCAGACTGGGATACTACAGTCAACCGCTTCTATTCGATTATGGATAGATGGTCAGTTGCATTGAAGGAAGCGTCCGATCGAAAGCTTGATAGCCCCGTCCAGGAGAATGACGAAGAGCAATGGGAATCCACACTGGCCAATCTCACCATACATAACGCATACCATATCGGCCAAATCGTAACGATCCGTAAAATCCAGGGAACATGGAATCCTGCAGAGGGCGTCCATTAATCGGCAAAGGCGGCGGCAATAAGGGAGGGCTTAATCTTCTATGCCCTTCTTTTTTAAGTTGCTTGTTTACCATTTAAAAAATATAGACATTTATACAACAGCAACCAGTTCCATTGATCAGGAATTTCAGTAGAAGTCCATGCAGGTTACAGGGGTGGAATATGAAACCGATTAGTGACCATTTAAAAGAAAACCTGGATATTTTATTTGTTGGCTTCAATCCAGGCATACAATCCTCTGAATCAGGCCATCACTACGCGAATCCCAGTAATAGATTTTGGAAGATTCTCTTCGAAGCCGGCCTTACCCCAAGGAAATATGGTGCAGAGGAAGATTACAAACTATTGGAGTTGGGATATGGTTTGACAAATATAGTGTCCCGGCCATCGAGGACGGCCGATGAAATAACAAAGGAGGAATACAAGCAGGGGAGACAGCTTTTGAAAGAAAAAATCCGAGTATTTCAACCAGGGATTGTTTGTTTCGTCGGCAAGGGAGTATACCAGCAATACAGTGGGAAAAAAAAGAACATCCAATGGGGACCGCAAACCGACTCCGTTGTATTAGGGACAATCGATTTTGTCGCACCTTCTTCCAGCGGTCTGGTAAGGATGAAACTGGAAGAGGTCATTGAGATTTACAGTAAACTTCCTCCACTTATGTCAACGCTGTCACGGAAAGGGTGATACTACCGGGAAGCCAGTCCGGGTATACTTAGTTATACAGCGTAAATTTAAGGAGTGGCTGGAGTGTTGTCGGTGAAGGGAATCGGCTTTTTAGTTATTTTCATCATTGTCCATTTATGCTCAAAATACCTTACAATACTTCATAGAAAAACGCTCAGTAAATTCCTTTCCATGGCAAGTGGAGTATCTGTTTCATATATTTTTATCCATCTGCTGCCCAAGTTAAATAAATATGAAGAAATCACAGAGCCGAAATTTGGTTTCATTGAGAATACAACATACTATTTCGCGATGATCGGGCTGGTGAGTTTTTCCGGACTTGAAAGAGTGGTGAGGAGAGAGAGCAACTGGAGTTCAAGATTGAGGGGCAAAGGCATATTTTGGATTCATTTAATCTCCTTTTCAGTGTATAACTCACTGATAGGCTATATCCTGGTGCGCGGGGACAACCAGCGGTTTATCGATTTGGTACTTTATATTATTGCAATAGCAATCCATTTTATTTCTGTCAATCACGGGTTAAGTGATCTGCATAACCGCCTGTATGACAAATTCGGGAGATGGATTCTTACTTTTTCAATCGCTATTGGTTGGGCTACTGGCGCATTTTTCCACATAAATGCTGAAATCATCGGAGTTTTATTTGGTTTCCTTTCCGGGAGCATCCTTTTGAATGTAATCAAAGAAGAATTGCCTGTGGACAGGGAGAGCAATTACTGGGCATTTGCCTCAGGTATTGTCCTGTATTCATTCCTGTTGTTTTTAATGAATAAGTAACAGTATGTACAAGTAACAGTATGTACAATATTTAAACCGGATTCTTCCAGGGGCCTTCGTTTGTTATGTATGAAGCCCGAATGCGAAAGCATTTCGGCTTCAGCTTGTTTTTGACAAATGTTGCACCTGCTTCATCAATTGTTCATCTAATATCATGATTTTGGATGAGTGCATAAAGTGCTCGTCGTAGGAAGCGAGAAGCTGATGGAAAAAATGCACGAGCAGACGCACAGATTCTATGATATCCTCAGCAAAAATCCCTGATCGGTTAATTATAATATTTTCATATTTTTCAACGAGTCTCTGAGTCTGTTTGATCATTTTTTTCGCGTCTTTCATAACATACATATCTCTTAGGTCTAAAACAAAAACATCAAGGTCTTTTTTAAAATTATGTTTGAGGAAGTAACCGACCTGCTTCACGTCCTGTATGTCTTTATCAAAAATGAATTGCTTAAGCATGATCAGGTCGGATTGCAGGACCTTTTCCGAAAAGCATTGGTATATGCGAAAGGTATTGTATGAATCGCTCACCGGATTGTGCTTTTCGCCTTCGAAATCCAATCCATACAAGGCAAGCGCATTCTCTACCGATGGAGTATTTTTTGAAACCCTCTTTGCAAAGATTGCCTGGAAATCGACATATCGTTTTTCGATTTTTTTAATCATACCCTCAGGGACGCCATGGTTTTTGGCATCCATTTTTAAACGCGATAAATCACTTTTTGACCATGAAAAAAAACGAGTCCGCTTCACTCCGCCAATCCAGTTGAGAAATTCCTCGAACACCTGCCCAAAACTATGTGCACTCCGCAAATCGGAATCTTTTATTCCAGTCAATTTTTTACAAAAAGCAGACAATGCTTTACGGTTGAGGGGTTTAATAAACCGGTCGAAATAAAAAATTTGGCCCGTTTCCAAATCATGCTTAACGGCCCCAAGCCGGATCGCTTCCATTTCTTCCATTTCCATCCCCCTGTGTGAGCAAAGCATTTCAAAATCAAAGAATACATATTGTTTAATATCCGCCATTCCTATCCCTCCTTTCTCCAACACGCTATTATAATGGAGGAAGGAGCATAGTGAAAGGAACAATTTTTTCCTTAACATCGATCATTTGGTCCTCATAAGGAGAGCTATGTTTTTTCGATGCCATAAACGGTATATGCCCAGGACCAGTACTAAAAATAGAGCATAAGCCACCAACCCGGTAAGGAGGTTTTGAAACGAAGAAAAAAGCTGGCTGCCGCTGTAAGCAACCATGAAAGCAGGAGGAAGCTTACCGACAGCTGTTGCAGCTGTGAAGGTTGCGAAAGAAACGTTCATTACACCAGAGTATATATTAATGACCGGAGTTGGAATGATCGGGATCAACCTCGCCAATAAAATGGAAATAAATGAATTTTTTTCGACCATCCCGTGAAAATGATTAATCCCTTTGAACCTTTCCAGATATTTTCGGAAAAACTTCCGGAAAAAAAAACGTGCAAGCAGAAAATATATCATGGCCGCCACAACGCTGCCAAACCAATTTATGACGAAACCGAGCACCACTCCATATTTGGCACCCATAATTCCCGCAAATATAGTAAACGGAATGATCGGGATTGTTGCTAAGGCCGCGGAAACGAGAAACATGAATGGAAGATGAGCAGGGTCACTGTTTTCAATCCAGGGCAAAATAGCATCTTTGTTCAGAAAACCAATAGCCAGGGTCGCGAGGTAGATAATAAGGATTAACGATTTTTTCATCTTTTTGCTCGCCTTTTCATATGAGTTGAAGTGTCGCCAATAAGGGCAGGTGGTCAGAGGCGATTGGCTCGTGCATGATCACTTCAGTGTCAATGACGTTCATGTCTTTTCTTATAAAAATATAATCCAGCCGGACTCTTGGCTTCTTTGCGGGATATGTAACAAGAGCTGCTTGTTCTTCAACAGGATCCTTTAAAACAGAGGTGGCCAATTTCCAGCTTTTTGTAAACGGGTACATGTTCCAATCTCCCATAACGACAATGGGATTCTGTTTTCTCTGAACCTGATCTAAAATGAAATTCGTCTGTTTGCCATGAAGAAACGGGGCAAAGCTGAGATGGGCGACAAATACACTTAATTCTGTGCCTTTTATGCTGATGTCCGCCTCCAGCAAAGCTCTTTCCTCGATGATGTTCGGCAGAAAGTCGAAGGGGTGGTTATTGCTCCGTATGATTGGAAACCGGGAGAGAATGGCATTGCCATATTGACGAACATGATGACTCCCCCGTTCCCTGGAAGTGATGGCAGGGCCAAAAACAAAATCCATCCCCAGCTTTTTCGCGAGCCATTCTGCCTGGTCCAGAAATTCGCTCCGTTTTGAAAAATGCTTATCTACCTCATTTAATCCAATAACATCCGCCCCAGTTGACTGGATGATTTTGCTAATTCGGCTTAAATCAACCCGGTTATCTAATCCTTTTCCATGGTGTATATTGAATGTCAATACTTTGATTTGCATCGTACCCACCTGCTTAGTTCACTTTTAATGTTATTATTTTGACTCTATCAACACATTTCTACTATAAAAAGATGAATGAAACTGAAATGATCGGTCCCGTTACATATTCAGGCACCCCCAGTCCATACTAAAGGCAATAATTCGTAAAGGGGGTGTAACCATTTGGCTTTTTATCATACAAAAACTAAACCGGTAATATTGGTCCTCGTTGATACTTTAATGACTCGCCCTTTACAGACCACAATTGAACAAGGCCAGGCAACAGCTTTTGAGTATTTTATTCAAAACGGAAAACTATATCCCGAAATCGTAAGCCCATTTCCGACAATGTCTGTAAATATCGATAGTACATTGCTGACAGGAGTTTATTGTGACAAGCATAAAATTCCAGGGCTGGTTTGGTTCAAACAGGATGAAATGAGGCTCGTAAACTATGGAAGCCATTATAGAGAATTGATAAAACTTGGCGTAAATCAGTCAGTGAAGGATATCTTTCACAACTTAAATAATGTCCATTTAAGCAGGGAGGTCAGCACGATCCATGAGGACCTGCACAAAGAAGGCAAGAAAACCGCGTCCTTAAACGCCCTAATATACAGAGGAAGTGTCAGACATCATTTAAAGATGCCTTTTTTGCTTTCAACCTTCACCGATATTGGTAAAACAGTGGAAGTGAGTAGTCCACATCTGTTCTCTTATGGAGCTTTATCCAAGATAAATCCGAGGAACCGATCTGCTTGGAGGAAATATGGTTTCCATAATATTTTTACGGTAAATGAATTGGGTTATTTAGTTCAAAAAGGGCTACTGCCCGATTTTTCTATCGTGTATTTATCGGAGCTAGATAAATCTGTCCATAAAAACGGTGAAATGGATACAAACGGCATAAGAACGTCAGACCAGCATCTTGGCAAAATTTTAGACAGCTTCGCTTCCTGGGAGGAAGCATTAAAAAATAATGTCTGGATCATTATGGGTGACAACGGCCAAACCTGGATTGGGGAACACAAAAAAGAAGCGCTGCTTGATTTGCGAAAGACGCTGGATGCTTATAAAATTGTTAAGCTTCGACAAGGAGTCCAAGCAGGTGACGAAATAGTGCTAGCCGTAAACGAACGTATGGCCTTCGTCTATTCATTAAATGTGGTAAAATTAGCACTTCCAACAATTGCGAACACACTAAAAGGCGATCATAAAATAGATATAATTGCTTGGAGGGAAGGCAAAGACATTCATGTTATTTCTACCGAAAAGGACGGTAAACTAGTGTTTCGCCAGGAAGGAAATTATTCCGATGAATACGGCCAGACATGGTCGCTTAAAGGGAACACTGAAATTTTGGACCTGCACATAGACGGCCAAAGGATCACGTTTGATGAGTATCCTGATGCTTTGGCGAGATTAAACAGCGCATTTTTTTCACATCAAGGGGATTTTGTCATCATTTCTGCAAAACCGGGATATGAAATTATCGGGGAGGGTTCACCTACCCATGTGGGCGGAGCTAGCCATGGTGCGCTTAATAAACAGGATTCGATGGTCTCAATGATTGTGACAGGAACAGATACTGCCCCAAAACACTTACGGTTACTGGACATGAAAGAGTGGATCTTGTCGCTGATCAAGTAAGCCGGAATAACACATCAACAACATGAGGAGTAGATATTATTGGGCGCTATCGAAAGAAGCGGTTTTAGATTTGAGCGCTGAATTTAGTGTAGTCAACCGGGATGGGGCCATTCATGTTTATAAGAACGGTGAATTTATTGAAGAAATTAAATTCGAGTTCTCAGCAGAGTTTCCTGCAATAGATCAGATTGAGCAGCTGGTGGAAAAATATTGTGATGAGCGCCAAATGTAATTGCACAAACAGTGTAGGGAGAAATGACACAATAAGGAAATAAATAAAAGAGACAACCCAAGATAGGCAGGGTTGTCTTTTCAACATTTATTGTTTTTCATCACTAAGGTTTAATGCTGTCGATGAAGCGGTTACGTCTACACCAAGTTGTTCTCCTAAATTGTATGGATGATAATATCCTCTCGACATCATGTAGGCAGTGATCGTTTCATGCGTATCAATAGCTGTTCTTAACTGTGCCCTTAACGCAGCTTTCAAATCAGGAGTAGCGGTTTCCGTTACGGCAAAAGCAAGGTTACGAACAGCGTCTTTTGCTGAAAAGAGGAAATCGGTGGCGATCATTTGATCTGTCATGCCGCCCATTCCAGTTATATTTTTAACGAAATCGTTCATGATTGTGCGCTCCTGTCTGTCAGAAATTGTTGCAGCTCCTGGATTTGATGCTGGCTTGTCGTAACATCCTGTGCAAGTATCGCTTTAAGCTCCGGATCTTGTGCAAGCGGTCCCATCGTCGATGATTTAGTCAGGCAAAGATTTTTGAACATAAGTATCTCATGTGTTTCCAGCGTCTCATGTAACCCTAAGTATTTTGTCATGACTCCACTCCTTTTTCTTGTAAGCGAGATATGGCGGATTAATACAAATTAATGCTGCCCCTGGGCACATTAACAATCACTTTTAATGTTTCGCTTAATCGGCGGAAATATGCAGTCACCAATATAAAAAAATGTCCTCGCCGAGATCCGTACTTAGGCTGAATAAAAAACGCCGGAGTTAGGGGAAAATACTTTTGTTAAAACCTGAGGAAGAGGTGATTTGATGGAAAACGTTATACTCGGGCACCATGAAACGATGGATACTCATGAAGTGCTGAATTTTAAGACCATTTGTTTAATGAGATCGAAATTAATGCAAGGGCTTTGCTTTGATAACGACCTGAAGGCATTAATGGAAAAAGACGTTCAGCAATCCATAAAAGACATCAACGAACTGTTGGCTCTTTATCCGAAGACGACAACACATTAATTGGAGGTGGGAGAAAATGAATAACGACTTTTTAGATCCGATCAATTCGGTTGATATGCCGGATCAGGCTGACTCAGCAATCGCACTCGACTTTTTATTATCAGTAAAAAATGGTGTGAGGAATTATGCTTACGCAATTACCGAGACAGCAACGCCTGCGTTGAAACAGGCTTTGCGGAATCAAATGGAGGCAGCTCTTGACCTTCACGAAGAAATAGCCAATCTGATGATCAGCAAAGGGTGGCTGCATCCCTACAATGTAAGGGACCAGGTAGAAGTAGATTTAAAATCTGCCGACACGGCTGTAAAAATTGCTAACCTTACACTTTTTCCGCGTGATACAGACCGTCTTGGCACTTTTGCTACACCATACAAATAAAAAAGGAGGTACGAGTTATGAAGGCCGTTACTTACCAAGGCATCAAAAATGTGATGGTGAAAGAAGTCGCCGACCCGAAAATACAAAAAGCGGATGACATCATCGTCAAAGTGACAAGCTCGGCAATTTGCGGATCGGATTTGCATCTTATCCACGGCATGGTGGCCAATTTTCCGGAAGACTTCATCATCGGCCATGAACCGATGGGAATTGTTGAAGAAGTTGGCCCAGAGGTGACGAAGGTTAAAAAAGGGGACCGGGTAATCATCCCGTTTAATGTGGCATGCGGCCAGTGCTGGTTCTGTAATCACGACCTGACAAGCCAATGTGACAACTCCAACCCGCATGGGGATGCCGGGGCATATTTCGGATATTCCGAAACATTCGGCGGCTACGCCGGAGGGCAGGCTGAATTCATGAGGGTGCCGTACGGGAATTTCACCCCGTTCCGGATTCCTGAAAACAGTGAAGTGGATGACGAGCAACTCGTATTGCTTGCTGATGCTGCTTCGACCGCTTACTGGACAGTTGACCATGCTGGCGTGAAGGAAGGGGACACAGTCATTGTACTTGGCTGCGGCCCAGTTGGACTGCTGGCACAGAAGTTTGCATGGCTAAAGGGAGCAAAACGGGTCATTGCTGTTGATTATGTAGATTACAGGCTAGCACATGCAAAACGGACCAACAAAGTTGAAACGATCAACTTTGAAGCCGAGGAAAATATCGGGACACACTTAAAGGAAATGACTAAAGGCGGGGCGGATATTGTCATCGATGCTGTCGGCATGGACGCAAAAATGACGCCGATGGAATTCCTGGCAACAGGAATGAAGCTTCAGGGAGGCGCGATTAACCCGGTCCTGATTGCTGCACAGGCGGTACGAAAAGGCGGTGTCATTCAAATAACAGGGGCTTACGGAACAAGATATAACGGGTTTCCTCTTGGCGACCTGTTCAATAGAAATGTCGACCTGAAAATGGGACAGGCGCCTGTAATCCCGTATATGCCGCATCTATATAATTTGGTCTCTGAAGGAAAGGTCGATCTTGGTGACGTGGTTACCCACGTCATTCCGCTGGATGACGCAAAGCGCGGATATGAAGTGTTCGACACGAAGACAGATGACTGTATTAAAGTGGTTTTGAAGCCGCACGGAAAGGTACATTAAAAAACAACCCAGTCCCTGAGGGCTGGGTTGTTTTATGCGACGTTCAGGCTTACTTTCGATAACTTTGTAACAGTAGCGCAATGTTCAGTTGAAGGTGGTCCTTCGCTCTACAGGTATGTATAGTTCAGTGCCGGCCTAAGGCCAGGCACCGGCCCCTTCCGTCCGTACATTGGTTAAGTGTCCCGCAACAAGCGTTTTCGGGAAGGGGCATGCATATAGTTTACCATAAAAAGAACACTGATAGTAATCCTGTAATTCCCAGTACATAAACCTATAATAGTCCGCGCTTTCATTCGACGTGTAAAAGATGGTATGATTAATATTGTTTTTAATGAAAAGGAGATGATTATCTTGGCTAAAAAAGGCTACATACTAATGAAAAACGGAGAAAAAATCGAGTTTGAACTATATCCTGAAGCAGCACCTGGAACAGTAGCAAACTTTGAAAAATTGGCTAATGAAGGATTTTATAATGGTGTTACATTTCACAGGGTGATCCCAGGATTTGTAAGCCAGGGAGGAGATCCCACGGGCACAGGAGCCGGTGGTCCGGGGTACACTATTAAATGTGAAACAGAAGGCAATCCTAACAAGCATGAAGCAGGATCTCTATCCATGGCTCACGCAGGACGGGATACCGGAGGAAGCCAATTCTTCATCGTCCATGAGCCTCAGCCACATCTGAATGGCGTCCACACTGTCTTTGGCAAGGTGACATCAGGCCTGGAAGCAGCCAGATCAATGAGGAATGGCGATGTTATGGAAAAAGTGGAAGTTTTTGACGAATAATCATGCAAAAGATGCTGCTTTTTATCTCATGTGCCGAGTAACTGAATAACCCTCGCGGCAGTATGAATAAAGTGTAGTGTTAAGTAACTCGAGTTAAAATTTATCGAGCAAGAAATAAAATATATCGAGTGAAAACCATACTATATCGAGCAAAAACAATAATATATCGAGTGAGAACTATACTATATCCAGCAAAACTAAATATATCCAGAAAAAATCAAACTGGCAATTGTAAAAGAGACAGGGGAGCTTTTAAGCACCCTGTCTCTTATTTCTATATGCTACCTTTGCAATACATTGAAATACCTGGCTTCTGGATGGGCAAAAACCATGGCTGAAACTGACGCTTCCGGATCCATCATGAAACCGTCTGTCAACTGGATTCCGATGTCTTCCGGTTTGATCAGGTTAAACAGTTTTTCCTGGTCCTCAAGGTCCGGGCAGGCAGGGTATCCAAATGAAAAACGCTGCCCCTGGTATTTGGCGGAGAACCGGTCTTTCATTGTCATCGATATTGGATCCGGAAAACCCCATCTATCACGCATTTGCCGGTGGACAAGCTCTGCAAGCCCTTCTGCGGTTTCAAGGGCCAGCGCCTGAAGGGCGTGGCTCTCCAGAAAACGGCCTTCTTTTTTAAGCTGTTCGGCCACCTTCCGGATTCCTTGTCCGGCCGTCACCGCAAAAAAGCCGACATAATCTAATTGCCCGCTATTGATTGGTTTTAAATAATCTGCCAAACAAAGCCCATCACCCGATGACTGGCGGGGAAAGTCGAATTCTTCGCTTATCGTGCCTGACTTGTTCGGATGATAGATTACCACTTTATTCCCATCGGATTGCGCGGGGAAAAACTGATATACAGCGGCAGGGCTGATCCAGTTCTTATCCTTTGCTGCAGTCAATAACTGCTGAATAATCCCATGGACTTTTACTGCCTTGTCATCCCCGGCATCAATTAGATTCTCGATCTTTCCTTTAACACCAAGATGATGCCCGATGAGCATCTGCATATTTATATATGGCTCCACATGCGAGACCGAAAGCGATTTTAGAAGGTGCCTCTCCGTGTCTTTTGGCACAAACACCTGGACGTCTGTTTTTATGCTTCGTCCCGGTTTCACCGCAACGGATGATCTGGAAGGTGTCGGTCTGTCCAATAAAACAGTATCTTCCTTTTTGATTTTTTTCTTTTCGATGTAGATTTTGTTGTATTCTCTTTCATCGCGTAGCTGATTGGCAATCGCCAAACCACTCATGGCATCTTTAGCATACATGACGATGCCTTCATATTGCCCGGAAATCTTCGTTTCAGTAAATTTTCTTGTCAGTGCCGCTCCGCCAACTAAAATAGGGATTTCAATTCCTGCCTGTTTCATGTCCTGGGCAGTCAGCACCATTTGTTGCGCTGATTTTACCAGCAGTCCGGACAGGCCGACGAGATCAGGTTTCTCCTGTTTTACAGCCTCAATTAAACGGGTAGAAGTTACTTTAATTCCTAAATCAACGACTTTATATCCATTATTGCTTAGAATGATATCGACCAGGTTTTTCCCGATGTCGTGGACATCTCCTTTAACTGTGGCCAATAGTATCTTGCCCTTGGAGGAGGACGTTTGATTTTTTTCCATATGCGGCTCCAGAAATGCAACGGCAGCCTTCATTACCTCGGCACTCTGCAGCACTTCAGCGACGATCAATTGATTGTCATTGAACAGGCGGCCGACCTCTTTCATTCCGTCCATCAATGGGCCATTGATAATTTCAAGCGGGGAAGGGAAGAGGTTCAGTGCCTCATCAAGGTCGGGCAGCAGCCCTTCCTTTGTTCCTTCAACAATATAGTAGCCAAGGCGTTCTTCAAGCGTCATATCAGGCAGGGTGGCCAAAGTTTCTTTATTTTTGTCCCGATAGAAATCGGTGAATCGCGCCAACGTTTCGTCATTCGTCTGGAACAGTAGTTGTTCAGCCAATTCGACCTCGGCGTGTGGGATAGAGGCAAACCTTTCCAGCTTTTCTGTGTTTACAATGGCATAATCCAGTCCTGCCTGTGTGCAATGGAACAAAAAGACAGAGTTCAGGATTTCCCTTCCAACAGGCGGCAGGCCAAAAGACACATTGCTTATGCCGAGAATCGTCTGCGTATCAGGGAAATGCTCCTTGATCAGGCGGATGCCGTCCACAGTAGCCTGAGCCGAGCCTATATATTGTTCATCGCCGGTGCCGACCGGAAACACAAGCGGGTCAAAAATGATATCTGTCGGGGATACGTTGTATTTTTCTACAAGCAGCTTGTAGGAACGCGTTGCTATTTGAAGCTTCCGTTCTGCCGTTACACCCATTCCTTTTTCATCGATAGTGCCGACCACAACAGCAGCGCCAAACCGATGGATCAGGCGGGAAACTGCTTCAAAACGGTTTTCCCCGTCCTCAAGATTGATCGAATTAATGATCGCCTTTCCCTGTGAATAAGACAAAGCTTTTTCAATTACAGCATCGTCGGTGGAATCGATGACAAGCGGCACTTTTATCTTTTTAACAGCCTCTTTGATGAAAAGCTCCATGTCCTGCAGCTCATCTCTGTCCGGATCGGCCAGACAGATGTCAATCACGTGGGCGCCGCCTTTCACCTGTGCCCGTGCCACTTCTGCTGCTTCCTCGAATTTTCCTTCCCCGATCAACCGCTTGAATTTTCGCGAACCAATGACATTTGTTCTTTCTCCCACCATGATCGGGCGAAGGGTAGGGTCATCATAAATAAACGGTTCGATGCCCGAAACCATATGCATATTCGTTTGCTTCGATTGTCGGGGGTGGTATTTTTTCATTTCGTCGGTAATTGCTTTTATATGGTCCGGCGTGGTGCCGCAGCACCCCCCGACGATATTCAGCCACCCCTGTTCCGCGAACCCGGAAAGCTTTTGGGCAAGCGAATCCGGGGTTTCATGGTAGTTTCCTTCTTCATCAGGCAGGCCGGCATTCGGGTAGCAGCTGACAGCTGAAGAAGCCATGCTTGACAGCGAGCGGATATGGTCCTGCATGAACTCTGGGCCTGTTGCGCAATTCAGGCCGACTGCAAGGGGGTTCATATGGGCAACAGAAATATAAAACGCTTCAATGGGCTGCCCGGCCAGTGTAGTCCCCATCGGCTCGATCGTTGCTGACAGGATGATCGGCAGTTCACTGCCCCTTTTTCCGAAAGCGCGCTGAATCCCGATAAAACCTGCTTTTACATTCAGTAAATCCTGGCTTGTTTCGAGAAGCAGCAGGTCGACTCCGCCATTAATCAATCCAAGGGCCTGTTCTTCGTATGAATCAGCCAGGTTTTCAAATGTAGTGCCGCCTGTAACACTCAATGTTTTTGTCGTTGGGCCCATCGAGCCGGCGATGTACCGGGGCCAGGAAGGGGAATCTACTTTGTTCGCTGCACGCCGGGCAATTACTGCCGCTGTTTTATTGATTTCGTACGCCTTGTGTGCGATGCCGTACTCATCGAGGACGATGCTTGTCGCGCCGAATGTATTCGTTTCAATAATGTCGGCACCGGCATTCAAATATTCTAGATGGATATTTTCGATTACATCAGGTGCAGTCAGATTGAGTTGCTCATTGCAGCCATCATACTCTTCACCGCCAAAATCGTCAGCAGACAGGTCCGCTCTTTGAAGCATCGTGCCCATTGCACCATCCATGATAAGGATTTTTTTCTTTAGTTGCTCAGTTAATGGCACGTTCGGCATTGTGTAGTTTCCTCCTTGATAGACGGGCGCTGTATTCCTGGGCATACTGGGCCAACTCGACAGTCATTTCGTACCTCATGAAAGGGGTTATGAGATAAATGCCGTTGAAGAGCTCTGAAGCGGCTTCAATTAGCGTTTTAGTTATCGCAATCCCTTCCCGGGCCGACCGGACCGGATCATCGCTTAACGAAGCCATCCGGTCACGGATATCTTCGGTAATTTTAATCCCGGGCACTTCATTATGCAGAAACTCCGCGTTTTTGCTGCTGGTCAAGGGCATCAGCCCAATGTAAAGCGGGGCTTTGATATGCCTGGTAGACTCGTAAACCTGCAGCAGCGTTTCTTCTGAAAAAACAGGCTGTGAAATAAAGTAATCTGCTCCGTGAGCAATTTTCTTTTCCATTCTTAAAACAGCTTTTTCAATCGAGCGCACATTCGGATTGAAGGCCGCTCCGATTGAAAAATTGCCTTTTTGGCCTAAATCCTTTCCTGAGACAGACAGGCCGCTGTTGAATTGCCTGATCATCTCGATCAGTTCAAAAGATGACAGGTCATAGACCGAAGAAGCGCCGGGAAAGTCGCCGACCCTTGCAGGGTCTCCTGTTACTGCAAGTATATCATTCAGCCCCAGGGTGTGGAGGCCCATCAGGTGGGACTGCAGGCCAATGATATTCCGGTCCCGGCACGTAATGTGCACAAGCGGCCGTATGCCAATCCTGGTTTTCACTAAATGACCCAGCGCCGTATTTGAAATCCGCGGTGTGGCCAGTGAATTGTCTGCCATTGTAATGGCGTCAATGCCAACGTCCTTCAATGCCGCTGCTCCCTCAAAAAATCTGGTCGTATCCAGCTTCCTTGGTGGATCAAGCTCAACAATGACTGAGGGCCGCTCATTGACAAGCGAATGCAATGGGGGATCATCACGTTTGGCAGGGATGAGTTGAGCGGTGATTTCCACGCTTTTTTTCTTTACAGTTTTCTCAGTGATTGGGACGTCTCGCTTTACTTCATCAGCAAGAGCGCGGATATGCTCAGGTGTAGTGCCGCAACAGCCGCCAAGTAGCCTGATCCCCTGTTCGATGAACGCATGGGCTGATTTGCGGAAATATTCGGACTCACCTTTGTAATGGTACTTCCCGTCGGTATAGGCGGGAAGGCCGGCATTTGGATATGCTGATAAAAAAGCATTTGTCGGCAGCTCAACCTCCTCGAGTGTCTTCAGCATATGGTGGGGGCCAAGGCGGCAGTTTACACCAACCACGTCGGCTCCGAGGCCAGCCAGCCGTTTTAAAGCGTCATTGACATGCGTCTGGTCCTGCATGATTCCCGGCTCCTGCAGGGAAACCTGGGCGATGATTGGCAGCGCGGTTTCTTGTCGAGCAATCGCAAGGACCGTTTCGACCTCATGGAGATCATAAAAGGTTTCAAGAATAATTCCATCAACACCTTCAAGCAAAAGGCAGTAAAGCTGTTCGCGAAAGCTTCTCTTAATCTCTTCCAAAGGGATCGTGTTGGGTTTTATGCCGCGGTTTCCTCCGATAGTCCCCATTACATATGCGCGATTTTCAGCGGCCTGTTTGGCAATCCTTACTGCAGCGCTGTTAATCTCCTTCACATGATCCTCAAGACCGTATCTTTGCAGCTTAATATAATTTGCAGCATAAGTATTAGTCTGGATTACATCAGCCCCGGCTTCAAGGTAAGCCTGATGGATCGACACAATGTCTTCAGGATGGGATAAGTTCAATTCCTCAAAGCAGCTTCCTGTTCCGTAGGAGTATAGAAGGGTTCCAATCGCACCATCTGCGATTAAGATCTCATCTTGCAACTTCTGCAGGAAACTCATTTAGACCCTCCTCGCTGGCCGGCATAGATCAAGCTGTTTTGCAAAGCTACCGTAAAATCCAGGATGATGTCATCGGCATTTTCAAGGCCGGCTGACAGGCGCAGCAGGCTGTCACTAATGCCCCGTTTTTGCCGCTCCTGCGTTGGCATGGCTGCGTGGGACATTTTTGCAGGGTAGGACAGGATTGATTCTACAGCCCCCAGGCTAACCGCGAAAACAGGTATGGTGACACTTTCGATAAATGTACGTAGTACCTGTTCATTCTCCAGTTCAAAAGACAGGACGGCCCCTGGCCCGCATGCCTGCTGTTTCTGTATGAAGTGTTGAGGATGAGCGGGCAGCCCAGGGTAGTGTACTTTTTTCACTAATGGGTGCTCATCCAGAAACTCAGCCAACTTTGCAGCATTCGCCGTTGATTGCTGAAGGCGTACAGAAAGAGTTTTCAATCCCCTCAAAACAAGCCAGGCATCCTGGACCCCAAGGACTGCGCCAAAGGCATTTTGCAGGAATGCAAGACGTTGTGCGATGTTCTCATCTTTAACAACTGCAAGGCCTGCGACGACATCGCTATGGCCTGACAAAAATTTGGTGGCACTGTGAAGCACAACATCAGCGCCAAGCAAAAGCGGCTTTTGTAAATAAGGTGTTAAAAAGGTATTGTCGACAAAGGTCATCGCGTTATGTTCTTTTGCAAGGGCACTGACTGCTGCAATGTCCGTTACCTTCAGTAAAGGATTGGAAGGAGTTTCCACATACAGCACTCTTGTGTTTGGACGGATTGCATCTTTTACAGCTTCCAAGTCCGTCATATCGACAAAAGAATGCTCAATCCCGTACCGTGAGAGTACCTCTGTCACCATTCTGTATGTGCCGCCGTAAACATCCTCACTGATTACCACATGGTCTCCTGAGGAAAGGAGCAGGAAGGCGGTCGAAATTGCAGCCATTCCGGAGGCGAAGGCAAATCCTCTCGAGCCTCCTTCCAAAGAGGCAATCACTTCCTCAAGCGCTTCCCTTGTAGGGTTGAGGCTTCGGCTGTAGTCATATTTCCCGAACTGGTCAATGCCAGGCTGATGGTAGGTGGAAGCATGCTGGATGGGAACACTGACAGCTCCGGTTGAAGGGTCAAATTTATATTTATTGTGCAGAAGCTTTGTCTCAAAAGAATAACAGCCATCCTCTATCATTGGCTTACCTCCTGTCTGATCCTGGAAAAGGCTTGTTCAAGGTCATGTATGATATCTTCGGGGTTTTCGATTCCTACCGAGAACCGCAATAGGCGATTACAGACGCCATTTTCAAGGCGTATCTCTTCAGGTATATCTGCATGCGTCTGGGTGGCAGGGTATGTAATGAAGCTTTCGACGCCGCCCAGGCTTTCAGCAAAAGTGATGAGGGAGAGGCTTTGCAAAAACGGATTTACCCATGCTTCGTCCTGCACCCTGAATGAAACCATGCCGCCTCTTCCCGGGTAAAGGACGTCTGTAACCCCGGAATGGTTTGAAAGGTAGTCAACGACGGCTGCGGCATTGCTTTCATGCTTTTCCATCCTTAAGGCGAGTGTCTTCATGCCACGGATTAGCAGCCAGGAGTCAAAAGGGCTTAATACAGCCCCTGCAGCATTATGATAAAGCTCCAGCTGTTCACATAACAGTTGGCCTTTGGCAACGATCAGCCCTGCAAGGACATCGTTATGGCCTCCCAAATATTTGGTGGCGCTGTGGATGACGATATCTGCTCCCAGTGCCAATGGCTTTTGCAGGAGCGGTGTATAAAAAGTATTGTCCACAATCAGGATCAAGCCGTGCTTTTTCGCAATGGACGCAATATCACTGATATCTGTCTGCTCCATTAACGGGTTTGTCGGGGTTTCAATGAAAATTGCTTTTGTGCGGGAAGTGATACTTGAGATGACTTCATCCTTGCTGGCCATATCAATGTAACTGCAGCCTAGACCCCATTTCCGGAATCCCTGCTCCAAAAGCCTGTATGTCCCGCCATACAAATCCTTCGATACGATCCACTCGTCGCCTGTTTGAAATAGGGAAAGGACTGTAAAAATGGCTGCCATCCCCGAGCTGCATGCGTAGCCTTGGTCGCCTTGTTCGAGGTCCGCTATCGACTTTTCAAGAATCTGCCGGGTCGGATTGCCTGTGCGGACATAATCAAATCCGCTTGATTGCCCGATCCCTTCATGACGGTATGCAGTCGAAAAATAAACAGGTGGATTGACGGTTCCTGTTAATGCTTCACTGCGGTTTCCTATTTGTGCAAGTTTAGTATCGATTTTGACCATTCCCGAGTTCCACTCCTCATACATGTTGTACTTATCAGCCTAGCGTAGAAAAAACAAAAAAAGCCTTCTATAAGAAGAAGACTTTTGTGGTTTAAGCCATTCTTCTTATCGTTCAAGTTTTTAAGAAAAACTTGCTGGACTTAGCACCTTTTCAATGAAAATTGAAGGTTGCTGAGGCGTCACAGGGCCAGACCCTCGACCTCTCTTGATAAGAAATCACTGTTATTCAAATTTTCTCTAAACTTTACTACACCAAATGATTAAAGTCAATCCTATTGGATAATTTTTTTGTTCCGTGCTTCGTGCAGCCAGCTGGGGAATTCACTCAGCAGCTTGTCGTATAAATCCTCATCTGTCTCTTTTTCTATATCAAGGATATGGAAGAAGTTGGCGTTATCAATATATCGGCCCTCCAGGTCGTCGAGCTTCCTCAGGACATCGAAATTTGCGTCACCAATCCCAACAAACTGCCAGAAAATAGGCTTGTCCGATGAATCTGTTAACACCTTTGTAACGCTGTCCTGCCCGCGTGCAGACCGCTTAATGCCTCCATCATTGATAAAAATCAGGTAAACCGGCAGGCTGCCGTCATCCTCTGTTAAATATTTTTGGATGACATCCCTCATGACGGGCGGTTCATTGTTTGCCCTGAATTTTGAAATTTTATTATTATTCAGGACTTCCCTGTTTATATAATCGGGGAGTGTAAGCTCTGTTACTGAGGGAAGCCTGGAAAATTTCATGTCATACACCCATACATCCAAAACACCGTCATCGTCAAAACGGGTGGCTAGCGCTAGCAGCCTTTCAACGACATTCTGAACGGTGCCGTTATTATAGAGCCTGCGCATGGAGCCGGAAATATCGAGAACGACCCCTATACGAGCTGTAGTTTTTTGCAACGATTTCTTCAGGATTACAACATCGACCTTTTTCTTGAGCAAGTCCAGTTTGCTGAGGGTAACGGGACCCCTTGCAGCCGGCAGGGGAGACGCTGCTGCAGCATGGTCCGCTGCAGCGGGAATAGCATTCGATTTTACTGGACCAGTTGCTGCAAAGTTATTTGGTTCCGCTTCCAATGTTGCGGTATTTGGCTGTTCAGCGGCTCCGGAGCCATGGTATTGATCGAGAAACTCCTGAAGCCCTGCATTATAGCCTTGTCCGACCGGATTGAACCTCCATGCTGCGTCTTTCTGGTAAATACTGGCAAGCTCGCACGCGGTTTCTTCTGCAAATTGATCCTGTACATATGTAAAAAGCGGCTGGTTGTTGCCGGTATCAACAACACCAAGTTTGACATGTTGAAAATGGCTGAAGTTTTGCTTAAGGGAGGAAGCATCATGGATGGTGAGCACAAACACAATTTCTGTTACATCTTTATTGATTCCGGCGAGTTCAATAAGGATTTCCTGAATGTTAACGGATTGTCCCTTTTCTAATAAAGAAAGGGCATTGTCTGGAGACTCGGGATTATTGTAGAATACGAAATACTCCTCGGCAGGAATCTTTCCTTCATTGTTGATCATAAACACGGAAACGTCGACATCGTACAGGGCGGATACAAATTCCGGTTTCAGCTGCCAGCTGACCGACAGCCGGAGCTGTTGCAACTGCGGAAACTTCTGGGCAAGGTTTATTCTTTGCCCTTTTACTAGAACAGTCATCAAATCTCTCCCTTTATCTATCAGTTTTTCTTTATTTTACCTTAACTGCAGGTTGGGGTGGAAATAATTCGCAGCTGAACGTGTTCACAAAATTCCTTTCTGCATAGTGTTAAAGTTTGGTATTTAAAGGGTGAAATGGTAGAATAGGAGTATCATGCTGGATTTCCAAGGGAGTGATATTACGGAAAAACACGCACAAGGCAGTTATGAAAATTTAGGTCATTGTGAATTTCCTGCATTATTCAAAAAAACAAAGTGAGGTAAGCGTTCATGGCTATTTCGTTAAGCAAAGGGCAAAAGGTAGACTTGACTAAAACAAATCCGGGCCTGAAAAACGTCATTATCGGCCTTGGCTGGGATACTAACAAATATGATGGCGGGCACGATTTTGATTTGGATTCTTCCGCGTTTCTCTTAAACGGTTCCGGAAAAGTCAACTCTGAGAAAGATTTTGTTTTCTTTAACAACCTCCAGGGCGGAAATGGTTCAGTCGTACATACGGGAGATAACTTAACAGGGGCTGGAGATGGAGATGACGAGCAAATCAAGATTGATTTGAGTGCCGTTCCCGCTGAAGTAGAAAAAATCGCTTTCACCATCACCATCCATGAAGCAGATAGCCGCGGCCAGAATTTTGGACAGGTTTCCAATGCGTTTGTACGCGTCGTTAATGAACAAAGCAACGAGGAATTGATCCGCTATGACCTTGGCGAAGATTTCTCTATCGAAACCGCTGTAGTTGTAGCTGAACTTTACCGCCATAACGGGGAATGGAAGTTCAATGCCATCGGAAGCGGATACCAAGGCGGACTGGCTTCATTAGTAACTGATTATGGCTTGCAGGTCGGCTAATACCTTCCATTTATTTGTTGCCAGCCAGGTACAGTAGGATAATTATAAGGTTTCGTTAAAAATAGCAGGATACTTCCAAAAGCATCCTGCTACTTTTTTATTCATTATACGACCGCCTCTATGTAAATGGTAATTAACGATAGATTCACAAACTATCAAAGAATTAATGTTAAAATGGAAATTTGGGAAGGAGGACTGGCTATGAGGCATTTTAACTATTTATCCAAAGAAAAAGAGGCTATATTTTATCAGATGCCACACGATTTCTCAAAGGACAGTGAACGGGAAATGCTTGCGAATTCATTAGGGGCTGTTCTTTATATGCCCGGGACACGGATATCCATTTGTGACGAGATCATTTCTGGCAAACATGATGGCCTGACCTCGATGGTGCTTTGCCTGGAGGATGCAGTCAGTGACAGGGAAGTAGAAAGAGCTGAATGGAACGTGGTCGCACAACTGAGGCAGCTATCATCGATAATTGATGACGGCCTGTTTGCATATGAACAGCTTCCGTTAATCTTTATCAGGGTCCGCAGCGCAGACCAAATGGATATGATTTCAGGGCAACTGGGCAGTTCGATGAATGTAATTACCGGTTTTGTCTTTCCGAAATTTTCATCTAACAATGGCGTTGGATTTCTGGACCGGCTGAACGAAATTAATGGGAAGAACGGCCCGAACCTTTATGGAATGCCAATTCTTGAAACCCCTGAAATTATTTATAAAGAATCAAGAATGAATGAGCTGCTGGGAATAAAACAGCTTCTGGACGAGAATTACGGCAATATCCTAAATGTCAGGATGGGGGCAACCGATTTCTGCGGCCTGTTTGGTATCCGCAGAAGCAGTGACTCAACCATTTACGACATCACCGTCATCCGTGATTGTATTGCGGACATTGTCAACGTATTTGCGCGCAGTCAAAAGGAATACACAGTGTCCGGCCCTGTGTGGGAATATTTTAACAAAGGGGAAAGGGTGTTCAAGCCGCAGTTGCGGCAAACCCCGTTCCAAAGCAGCATGGGGCAGGAAGGGCTGTCAATCCGCAAGGGGATGCTGAACCAGAATCTAGACGGGCTTATTAAAGAAGTTATCATGGATAAAAATAACGGGCTCACCGGCAAAACAATCATCCATCCCACCCATATAAAACCTGTACATGCCTTCAGTGTCGTAACCTTTGAGGAATACATGGACGCTGTAAGCATAGTGGAAAATGCAAATGGTGAAGCAGGCGTGATGAAAAGCATGCACGCCAATAAAATGAATGAAGTAAAACCGCATTATAACTGGGCTAAGAAAATCTTGGCGAAGGCAAAATCTTACGGGGTGTTCCATGACCAAAACTCATACATCGACTTACTCACCGAAACAGAAGCCGTTTACGTTTAATATCCTCGATTCCCTGAAAGTGGATGTCCGGGTTACGGATAACCCCTATGGCATCCCGCTCGATTATTTGTTTGAGATGGCCGCCCGCAAAAACAAGAAGCGTGCCTTTCTCTTTGTCAGCAGGATACTCGGCAAGCATATCCCTGTTCAGCCGCTCACATCTTTACTGGGCGGGGCACTGCTTGGGATCAGATATATGGAAGAAGTTCACGGGGCAAAACCAGCAAACACGAACGAGGTTATCGAGGCGCTGCTTTCTGGTGAGAATGCTGCACACGTGTACCAGTGTTTATGCAGCACTCCGTTTGACCTGCCTGAGGAAACACTGTTCATCGGGTTTGCCGAAACGGCGACCGCCCTTGGACACAGCGTATTTGACCTATTTAACAATGCCCGCTATATCCATACGACAAGAGAGCAAATTTATGATTTAAAACCGGGCATTAATTTTGAGGAAGAACACTCTCATGCAACAGCACAGGCATGCTTTGCAAACAGGGAGCTCCTTGAGGGAAATGCTCCGGTTGTTCTCGTGGATGATGAAATTACGACCGGAAAAACGGCTGTCAACATTATTGAATCCTTACATGCGAAGTACCCTCGGGAACAGTATGTTGTTGCATCGCTCCTGGACTGGAGATCTCCTGAGGATAAACAAAGGTACAAGGAGCTTGAAAGAAGGCTTGGCATTTCTATTACGTCAGTCACATTGTTGGCAGGGGAAATTGCAGTCGACGGTGATCCTATTGAACAGGAAAAGGAGTGGCATTATATATGCCCATCCAATCCTTCTGTACCTGTTATCCATACGATCAGCCTAAGCCAGTATGCAGAATTTAAAAGAATTCCAGACCTTCCCTATATTTCAGTCAATAGTAGCGGTGAAGTGAACCGCACACCTTTCTCAGGGATGACTGGGAGGTTCAGCGGCCTGTCTTCAGAAAACAGGGATGATATTGATTATTACACCTCAAATATTGGCCGCATTCTCGCTGAAACCCGTACAGGGGGAAAGGCCCTCTGTTTGGGAACCGGGGAATTTATGTATCTTCCTATGAAAATAGCAGCGTATATGGGAGAGAATATATCCTATCAATCAACGACGAGAAGCCCTATCCACCGGGTGTACGCGCCGGGATACGGAGTGAGAAGCGGCTTTTCTTTCTGCAGCGCTGATGATGATGCTGTCCTTAACTATTTTTACAATATAGAGTACGGACAATATGAAGATATTTATGTATTCTTTGAGAGAACCTGTGATCAAAAATGCCTCGAGCCGTTTCTTGAACAGCTGAAAAAGACAGGCTCTAATAATGTTTACTGCGTGTTTGTGAATTGACAGGCTCAATGCCAATACAATAGCACGGCCGCGCAGCACAATATCTTGTTAATAGACAGGGAGGGAGAGTTTATGCGCACTGCGATTGAAAACCGGTTTTCTTCCATCGGCAGCTATCCAGCAGATGATGTAACTTTTTTGTTGAAGGATTTAAGCGAAGTGATACTAGAAAAAGGTACCGAGGATCGTGAAGAAGCCATTCAATCAGGCATCCACTATTCCGAAATGCTGCCGATTGAATATCAGCCAACTGCTGAATACTTGAACCTGTACCATAAATCATTAAATGAGTATGCGGCAAAGCTTGCGGTTGCCGCCGGCGTGGTGGCTGAACAGATTGCTGAAAGGAAAGGGGACAGGCTCGTGCTTGTTTCCCTTGCCAGAGCCGGCACCCCGATCGGGATTTTAATAAAGAGGTACTTGTCTTTTGCCTACGGAATGGACGCTCCTCACTATAGTGTTTCCATCATCCGCGGCAAGGGTATTGATGCAAATGCGATGCGCCATATAGCGGCGAAGCATCCAGAAGGGGACATCCAGTTTGTCGACGGGTGGACCGGAAAGGGCGCAATCGCCAAGGAATTGACATTGGCGTGTGGCCATCTGAAAGATGAGTATGGCTTGCACATCGATGACACCCTGGCTGTGCTCGCCGATCCAGGCCACTGTGCAGATATTTATGGCACAAGGGAGGACTTCCTCATTCCAAGTGCATGTTTGAACTCCACTGTCTCCGGTTTGGTGAGCCGGACCGTCCATAATAGGGAATTAATTAAAGATGGAGATTTTCACGGGGCAAAGTACTATAAGCATTTAGAGAAAGAAGATGTATCCAATGATTTTATTGACCGGATCGTGAGGGAATATCCGGCAGTGAAAGCTGAAATTTCGGCAGAGCTTGCCGGTTTTAAAGGTTCATACAGCAAAGCGGATTGGAAGGGTCTTGAAAACGTCAGGCAAATCCAAAAAGAATTCGGCATCGATGATATCAATTATATAAAGCCCGGTGTCGGGGAAACGACCAGGGTACTGCTGCGGAGGGTGCCGTGGAAAATCCTTGTTAAAAACAGAAATGATGCCAGATTAAAGCATATCATCCTGCTGGCTGAAGACCGTGGGGTACCTGTTGAGGAATACCATGGCATGGCGTACACATGCTGTGGTTTAATCAAGACTATAAGGGGATAGCAGATGATTTTTGCAAGTGATTTAGACCAGACGCTCATTTACTCTAGAAAAAGCTTCCGGCTGGATGCGGGGGAGGCTCAGCCGGAAATAACCTTAATAGAAACACTGGATGGCCGCGAGATTTCATTTATGTCCAATAAGGCGATTGCTTTGTTAAAGGAACTCAACAATAAAATTTTGTTCGTCCCGGTCACGACAAGAACGGTTGAACAATTTCGGCGAATTTCAATTTTTCAAAATGAGATCATTCCTCCGCTGGCAGTCACAAGCAACGGAGGAAACATTATTGAAAACGGTGAAATCGACTCCGAGTGGAACAGACTTATTGTAAAAAAAATTACAGAAACATCGCTGGCGAAAGATGAATTGCTGCAAAACTTCAATACACTTGCAAATGAAGAGTGGGTGTTATCCCAGCGGACGGCCGATGATTTATTTCATTACTGCATTATCCACAGGGATATTGCGCCTCTGG
Organism: Bacillus sp. T33-2; assembly: GCF_002860205.1. Lineage (GTDB taxonomy): Bacteria > Bacillota > Bacilli > Bacillales > Cytobacillaceae > T33-2. The sequence continues at coordinate 11,695 of NZ_PGVB01000005.1, read as the reverse complement.
ATGAGCTGGCAGATTTCCGGAAAGAGATTGAACGCCAGGGCTGGAAAATGTCATTGCAGGGCAGAAAGCTTTACTTTGTGCCTGAAGCAGTGAACAAGTGGGACGCCGTTGCCTATATTAAAGAAAAGCTGGGTAAGACTTTCGTGGCGGCAGCCGGGGATTCGTTACTGGACCTGTGCATGCTGGAAGTTGCCGACTTTGCGATTGCCCCTTCCCATGGGGAGCTGACTGAACAGGCTGTTGCATTGAAGGAGCCACTGAAGAGGACAAATCAGAAGGGTATCCGGGCAGCAGAGGATATTTTATGCGAGGTTCTTGCTGTGCATGAAAGGAAGTTTGGTCTTCAAAGCCAAAGCCGGTGAAGAAACCCGTAGAGTTTGGTGAAGCAGTGAGGACCGGAAATTTCACAGAAAAAAAACCTTGTACCTGCAAAGAATTCCTTTGCAGTGGACAAGGTTTTTTTCTTTAAGATAAAAACTCAGCTGGATTGAGCCCTAGCTCACGGCAGATTTCGCTGACAACGCGCTGTTCGTTTGCGTCAAAGTGGCCATCAGCAAAACCAATCGCAATACAGTAGCGGGCGACAAGGCGGGCAATTTCCGGTTTGGTCCTTACTTTGCCAAGTGCCCTGAAAGCTTCCGCGCGGCCGATGATCTGGTCAAATTCTATCCTTTGGACAAACATATTAAACTGCTGGATTACTTTATTTGTATCAAAAACCCGGAGTTCCTGGCTCTGGTGGACAAACTCAATCATCTTCTGGCGCTCTGCCGGGTCCAGCCGGCCATCGGCCATGCTGACAAGGGCGCAGGCGGCCACGACAGCATCAAGGACATCCTGGCTCTTGAAGCGGTTAAACAATTCCATCGCTTTATTTTTCTGGTTGTTTGCCCATTGTGCATAATCCGTCTGGGAAGGGGACCAGGAGTAACCGCAGCTGTTGCATGTGAACTTCAGTTGATTTTTACCGATAAATCCACCCAGCAATCCGATCGGCCCAAGAATTAATCCGCCAACCGCTGCTTTTCCAAGGCCGAAGCCTTTTTCCCCAGTGCGGACGTTGGTCGAATGGCATCGGACACAGCTGATATTCTCGCTGCCATATGTTTGGCCTGCAGGCTGTCCAGGAGAATAAGACTGGTATGGCTGTTGAGCAGGCTGGCTATATGATTGATATGACGGGCTTGCCTGCTGCATTGGGGAATTATATGGCTCATATGCCCCGTGAGGCTGCTGGTTGTAGGGAGAATGCTGGTTATTCGGTTGCTGCTGCGCAGTTGCAGCTGGAGCATCATCCACAGTTACCCCGAAATTACGGCAGAGAGCTGCCAGTCCCCCCTGAAACCCGCTCGCGATCGCATTGAATTTCCATTCGCCATTATGGCGGTACAGTTCCGCAGCAACGATGGCTGTTTCAATTGTGAATTCGGAGCCAAGATTGAACCGGATCAATTCTTCGTTAGTAAGTTCATTGAAAATACGCACATAAGCATTCGAGACCTGCCCAAAGCTTTGGTGCTTTATTTGGGCATCATGAATCGTAATCGTAAATGCGATTCGCTGGATCGCTTGGGGGACTCTGTTCAAATCAATCCGGATTTGCTCGTCATCCCGCTCGCCGGCGCCAGTTCTGTTATCCCCGCTGTATATGACCGATCCGTTTCCGCCGGACGGATTATTGTAAAACACAAAGTCGAGATCGCTTTGGACTTTTCCGGAAGCCCCGACTAAAAATGCAGATGCATCAAGGTCATAATTGGAGCCGTGGTGGCTTACATCCCATCCTAAACCAACTACTACATTCGAAAGCCCTGGATTAGATTTGGTAAGATCCACTTTTTGCCCTTTGCTTAATGTTACGCCCATTACAGTCACATCCCCTTACTTTCTTTTTATAAATCGCATTTACACATTTACCAAATAATAACAAAACCATTTAAGCTACTTCCCAAATAACGATCCGAAAAATCCGCTTGATTTGAATTCTATCGGCCCAACGTCCATCTTGAAAGAACCATCTGGATACAAAACAGGAGAATTTTCTACATGTCTTTTGGAATAGGACTCTACATGGCTTATTTTCATATTCTGTGAATCTATCAAATCCACATGGGCGATAGCCACCCAATAAGCGTATTTGTTTTCCTCAAGTAAAGGAGCGATTACAGTATGGCCTGAGTGATTATCAACAACGGCTCTTGCTCTCATCGACTTGAAGCTTCCAATGCCGTTGCTCAAGGCACTATAGGCAGCGAATAACAAGAAGCGAATTTCATCAGGCTTGTGGATGATGATCGTTTCACATCCGTTAGTCCTTGAATCACCATCCAGAGTTATGAACGGTATTGATTGCGCACTCCCAAGGTCCTTATAATACACCTTTCCCTGTTTTCCGTTTTTTGTAATATAGAAGCAGTACAGGTCGAGATCTTTATTGCTTTTATCCCACATCAAGCTCGCTGTAATTTTCGAAGACTTCCTTATGGATACAGTTTCTTTCTTTTTGAGTTCTATTTTAGTCAGTGAAATAACTGGTTGAATGGGTGCGGGTTCTGGCATTGGAGTTGGGGGAAGCTGCTGGACAGGCGCTTGTTCCTCTATTTTGACTCCAAAATTAGTACATAGTGCTGCAAGGCCGCCGTGGAACCCGCTTGCGACGGCGTTAAATTTCCATTCACCGTTATGGCGGTATAGCTCGGCGGCGACAATTGCGGTTTCCACGCTGAAACCTTTTCCCAAATCAAAATATAGCAGTACTTCCTGTGTTTCATTATTGATAATTCGTATGTATGCGTTTGTCAGGTTCCCGAAATGCTGGCCCTTCGACTCTGCGTCATGGATGGTTACGGTGAATGCAATTCTATGGATGTGCATTGGTACGGCTGCCAAATGAATCTGTATTTGTTCATCATCCTGAACCCCGATTCCTGTGCGGTTATCTCCACTATAAAGTATGGAACCATTCCCGCCAGAGGGGTTATTATAGAAAACAAAGTCCCTTTCGTCTATAACCTTCCCCTCAGGACCCAGCAGGAATGCGGATGCATCAAGATCATAAGAAGCTCCGTTATTCATGATGTCCCAGCCCAACCCGACAGTAATGTGCTGCAGGCCCGGGTATGCTTTGGTGAGGTCTGTTTTCTGTCCTTTGCTAAGCGTAACCGGCATTCACACTTTCCTCCCTTCTTGAAATTGCATACTTCCACTTTACCATATTAAAAGTTAAAAAAAGACAAAAAAGTATTGGAGAAAACAGATTATTGAAAATTTGATTGTTGAATGAAAATCGGTGAAAAAACTGTGAAAATGCAGGCCGATTGTTTGAAAGCAGTATTACATTTTGGCCGAGGTTTCCTTTATTTTATTAAAAATAGCCATGTGAACGCTTTGAACGATTAAATAAATCGGAATGGAGTAGTGCAGGGCATAACCATTTTTGTAATGAAAAACTCCGGCTTTGAAAGCAAGCCATTCGATGAGGATGCCCAGCCCAGTCCAGAGAAAAATATACAGTACTGTATTCATGCCTTTTATTTTTAACCTGTAGTATATCAGGATGTAGAAGTAGCCAAACGGGGCTTACATAAGATAAGAAATCACGTCAAAGTACTGATAATAAGCCTGGTCGCCGACATCATACAAATCAAATGGCTCAATGCCGATGGTATGGTCAAACATCAGCCCGGCAACCAACCCAAAAAGTAAATTAAACAAACTGATCAGCAACGGCAATTTTGTGATGGTGAGGGCGACTCCTAAAAACCCGATAATGATCAGAATGACAGTGAACCACTCATTTAAGTTAAATGCGTTATCATATAAGATATTGTTCATGCCGAAGCCGCCCTTTTATTGATCTGCCTCTGTAATACAAACGCAAAAATGAACACAATCAAATGCATGATAACCACAATCACCACATCATATGCAAACTGCCAATCCAAATATATAAGCATACTGAACCGGTGAAGCATATAGCTTGTAAAAGAAATATAAACGACTGAGCAAATGATGGCCAAAATGACGTTTCTCATGTTTACAGATGTAAACAGGACATTGGCTGCAAAAAGCAATAAAAAAGGGAAAATGATGTCCCTGTGCAGGATCACGCCGATAAACTTTGATATATCAGGGGACATAGCGAGCAGTTTGTACTTGTAAGTGATTAAGGATAGCTTATTTATTAAAATAAACTCAATCAACAAATAAAGGACAGAATTTATGATTAAAGGAAGCTTCCTTGGCAATACACACAATATCATGACTGAGAACCAGGAAAATACAGCAATAAAGGTTAAACCCATATATTAGACACTCCTTTGCCCAGTTTTTTCATATTAGAAGATGACAAATGTGATATGATGTTTCACTGATAGTGAGGCAGCATACATTCTGCCGGCGGCACCTCAATGAACCCTTCGATGCTTGGCTGCCTCATATACCCTGCATCCGTCCACTCGGCGAATTTAATTTTAACTGTTATTTCAGGACGGACGAACACCGACTGGGCATGACGCTCCGGCTGGTTGGCAAAAGGCTGATTTGAGACAATACTAGGTCTTAAAACTTCAGTCAGGTCTTTCCAATCCTGAACGGTCATTTTCCCTGTACCCGTATGGCCTACATAGATCAACCTGCCAGAATCATCGTAAAGGCCCAGCAAAATGGCATTCACGATATTGTTGCGCAACGTAAATCCGCCAATGACCGCGATGATATCGCGGTAGTTTTTTATTTTTAACCAGTAATCCTTTTTCTTTCCCGGCAGATAAGGGGAGTCTATTTGCTTCATAACAATCCCTTCCATGCCGTGCTCTTTAACGGCTCTGAATAACGAACCACCGTCATTTCCAGAAGATACACACTGGATATGCTCGTTCGGCATTATGATTTCAGATAGCAGATTCAGTCTATCGAGTAATGGTTTGTTATGGATCCACTCACCGTTAAGAAAAAGGACGTCAAAAACCATATAGGTGACAGGCACAATCTTGCGCACCATGTTGATACGGTCCAAACGCCTGATTCCGTCGCGTTTCATTACTTCATTGAAGGCTGGCTTCCCGTTTTCACCCAGGGAAATCACTTCACCGTCTAAAATCACAGATTTTGCCGAACAATATCCTTGGATGTTGACTATTTCAGGGTAATGAAGAGTCCTTTCACGTTTTTTTCGATTAAAGAGGCGTACTGCTCCGTTGTCAAAATACGTCAGAATCCTTACACCATCCCATTTAATTTGGGCGATCCACTCATCACTCTCTGGGACTGACTCGCTGCTGGCAGGTTCCATCGGGAAAATAGGATCCATTTACTCACCTCATTCCACGTATGATACATAGTTTAAGCAATTATCAATGAAAATATAGGCAAAGGAGGGATCGCACTGTGTTCGAATTAACTATAGAAGGGAAACAGATACAAGTGTCGCATCCCGGGCAGTTTATTTTCCAGGACATCGGCATTACGAAGATGGACTATATAAACTACTTGCTTGAAGTAGCACCTCTGTTGATTCCACATGCAAAAGACCGGCTATTGATGATGTGGATTTATCCGCATGGCATCACGCGCAGGAAAATCGAGAAGAGGTCCCTCCCAGCCAGTGCGCCGGAATGGGTTTGCCACGCTTTTTATAAGGGAAAACAAAGAGTGATGGTGAATGATATATCCACTCTTGTATGGGCCGCCAACTACGGTGCCGTTGAATTCCATGTCCCTTTTGACCGCTATTGCAGGGAGAATTATCCGCTCGAATTGGCGTTTGATCTGGATCCGCCTGATGATGCCAGCTTCGGTCTCGTCCTGGAAGTAGCTCTTCAGTTGAAACAAACACTCGACTCACTTGGATTAATATCTGTGCCAAGAACATCCGGAGCAACCGGGCTGCAAATCTTTGTTCCAATAGATCCACAGTATTCATTTGAGGAAACAAGAAAAATAAATACTTTTATCGCCCATTATTTTTTAGAAAAAAACCCAGGCAAAATTACACTGGAACGGGTCGTCCAAAAACGGGGCAAAAAGCTGTATTTTGATTATTTACAGCTCTGGAAAGGCCGTACCCTGCCGGTATCCTATTCTGTAAGGGCAAAGCCAAACGGAACAGTGGCAACACCCCTCAGCTGGGAGGAAGTGCAAAATGGTTTGCACCCGGATGATTTTACAATATTTGATCTGAAAGAAAGGATAAGGGAAGAAGGAGATTTATTTTCAAGCATTACAACGGATAAAGTGCAACAGCAACTTGGTGAGATCGTTAACTTCATTAAAAAGCACAATTGGTAAAACTAAGACGGCCAAAGAAAAAGTGTTACAATGGAATAGAAATTAAATACATAAGCCCATATTCTCAAAAAATTATTTATGAGAGGTGTCTAGTATGAGTTTGCAAAATCAGATTATTGAGGATTTAAATGTGAAGCCCGAGATCAACCCGAAGGAAGAAATCAGGGAAAGGATCGATTTCTTAAAGGAATATTTGATTAAATCACGGACCAAGGGCTTCGTGCTTGGGATAAGCGGCGGGCAGGATTCGACCCTTGCCGGCAGGCTGGCACAGCTGGCAGTTGAGGAGCTTAGGAAGGAAGGGCATGATGCCAAATTCGTTGCAGTCCGGCTTCCTTACGGGGTCCAGAAGGACGAGGACGACGCCCAACAGGCATTGGATTTTATCCAGGCTGACCAGGAGTATGCTTTCAACATTAAGCAAGCGGTTGATGCAGTTAAAGAGGAATATGATTCGCTGGTACCTGAGCATCTAAGTGATTTTCAAAAAGGCAATGTAAAGGCAAGGATGAGAATGATCGCACAGTATGCCTTTGCCGGACAGGAAGGCCTTTTAGTAATTGGGACGGACCATGCCGCAGAGGCAGTCACAGGCTTTTTCACAAAGTACGGTGACGGCGGGGCAGACATCCTCCCTTTGTCAGGTCTGAACAAACGGCAGGGGCGGGCACTGCTAAAGGAGCTCGGGGCAGAAGAACGACTATATCTAAAGGTTCCGACTGCAGACCTGCTTGACCATAAACCAGGCCAGGCAGATGAAACGGAGCTTGGAGTTTCATATGATGTGCTGGATGACTATCTTGAAGGAAAAACTGTATCTGAAGAGGCAGCTGCCAAAATTGAGAAACGGTATGTCGTTTCTGAACATAAGAGGAAGCTTCCCGCTACCAAGTTTGACACTTGGTGGAAATAAGCCTGAGCGAGGTTTCATAGGTTTTACCAACGAACACAATTATTCAGACAGTGGTTAATTACAGCTAAGACAAAAAAGTTATGTTCATTTTTCATGTGGACATAGCTTTTTTGTTTGGCGCTGAAAGATTTTGTTGGCAATTCCTCGAAAATATGGTCTTTATTTCTTTCGTAATGTGATGTAATGTTATATACTAAATTAGAATAAAGGATAACACTTTTAGTATTTTATTTAAAAAGTATATCTCATTAAATCCTAAATAAAGGATGAACAGCAGTTTTAAAATCATTTTTCATTCACATTCTGCAAAAAGTGGGCCAGTCGACCAACTAACAGCAGGAGAACCACAGTATTTGAAGAAGGGACGAACCTAATTGGAACGGTCTGAAGTTGTGTACGTAGTATCTGATTCGGTTGGTGAAACAGCTGAAGTTGTTGTAAAGGCAGTTGCCTCACAATTCAACGGCAGGCAGGTAGAAATACGGCGAAATTCATATGTAGAAGATGCTGGGGATATCGAAGAAGTGATATCCGTTGCAAGACAAGACCATTCCATCATCGCCTATACAATTGTCGTTCCTTCATTAAAGGAATACCTTGACCGGAGGGCATCCCAGGAAGGCATTTTGGCGATCGATTTGTTAAATCCACTTATGGATGCTTTTGCGAAAAAATTTAATAAGACCCCAAAGCATCAGCCCGGCATGATGCGGATGCTTGATGATGAATATTTCAGGAGGATAGAGGCGATCGAATTTGCAGTCAAATATGACGATGGCCGTGACCCCCGTGGGATAGCAAAGGCGGACATAGTCTTGATTGGTGTTTCGCGTACATCGAAAACACCGCTTTCCATGTACCTGGCCCATCAGCGTTTTAAAGTAGCAAATGTCCCTCTGGTTCCAGAGGTGCCGCCTCCAGTTGAACTTTTTGAAAAACCGCGAAGCAATTGTATAGGTCTGATTATTTCACCAGATAAACTAAATGCAATCAGGAAGGAGCGTCTAAAGGCGCTCGGTTTAAAGTCCCAGGCAAACTATGCGAGCTTTGACCGAATATTAAACGAACTTGATTATGCTGAAAAGATTATGAAACGGGTAGGCTGCCCGGTCATTAATGTTTCAAATAAGGCCGTGGAAGAAACAGCCAGCCTGATATTAGATATATTTAAAAGCAGAAGGGAGTCTTGTTAGATGGAGAAGTACGTGTATTTATTTGATGAAGGAGACAGCGGGATGAAGGAGCAGTTGGGCGGGAAAGGTGCGAATTTGGCTGAAATGACCCGCATTGGCCTGCCGGTTCCGTATGGTTTTACGATTTCTACTGGCGCATGCAACTCCTACTATGATTCCGGCAAGACGATTCCCACGGAGGTTACTGCCCAAATACTTGAAGCCATGAGCGAACTTGAAAGGAAAACCGGCAAAAAGCTGGGTGACCCTGAGAACCCGTTGCTTGTTTCTGTACGTTCAGGGGCCGTGTTTTCAATGCCCGGCATGATGGATACCATCCTGAACTTGGGCATGAATGATGAAACAGCTGAAGGGGTTGCACGTTTGACGAATAACCGCCGGTTTGCTTATGACTCATACCGCCGGTTTATTCAAATGTTCAGTGATGTAGTTCTGGATGTTGATGTATACTATTTCGAGCAGCTTTTGGAAGATACGAGAGAACAAAAAGGCTATGCAGCCGATCCTGAACTGACAGCCGAGGACTGGCAGGAAGTGATCGCACGCTATAAAACCATAGTCAGGAAGCATGCGAAGAAAGAATTCCCGCAGGATCCTAAGGAACAGTTATTCCTGGCCATCAATGCTGTATTTAATTCGTGGAATAACCAGCGCGCAATCGTCTACCGCCGCCTGAACAAAATACCGGACCACCTTGGCACGGCTGTAAATATACAGAGCATGGTCTTCGGCAATATGGGTGAAGATTCAGGGACTGGCGTGGCGTTTACTCGCAATCCTTCTACAGGGGAAGCTCGGCTCTATGGTGAATATTTGATTAACGCCCAGGGAGAAGATGTTGTTGCTGGAATCCGGACTCCCAAGCCGATCGCGACCCTTCATGATGAGATGCCTGATGTATACAGGCAGTTTGCGGACACATGCCTTCAGCTTGAGCAGCACTATAAGGATATGCAGGATATCGAGTTTACGGTAGAACGTGGTAAGCTCTTCATTCTTCAGACCAGGACAGGGAAACGGACAGCCCAGGCTGCTATCCGGATAGCAGTCGAAATGGTTCAGGAAGGAATTATTGACAAAAAAACTGCTTTGCTCCGGGTTGATTCAGACCAGTTGAACCAGCTGCTGCACCGACGGATTGACGACAAATTCGAAAGGAAGCAGTTGGCGAAAGGGTTGCCCGCGTCTCCTGGAGCTGCGACGGGAATGGTAGTGTTTGATGCTGACGAGGCGGAAGTCCTGGGCAAAGAGGGGAAAAAAGTTATCCTTGTACGCCCTGAAACGACCCCGGATGATATCCATGGAATCATTGCCGCCCAGGCAGTAGTAACAAGCCGTGGCGGTATGACGAGCCATGCCGCAGTGGTTGCGCGGGGTATGGGTAAAGCTTGTATTTGTGGATGTGAACCGCTGAAAATTGACTTAATCAACAGGGTATTCCAGGTTGGGGATACTGTCGTCAACCATGGTGATATTATTACAATTGATGGCGGTACAGGAGAAATTATGCGCGGAGAAATTCCAATGATCGAGCCAGAGCTTTCCAAGGAGTTCCTGAAGCTGCTATCCTGGGCAGATGAAGTGAGGAAGCTCGGTATTCGGGCAAATGCCGACAATCCTGAAGATGCCGGGAAAGCCAGGGAATTTGGTGCAGGAGGAATCGGATTGTGCCGGACGGAACATATGTTCATGGATGCCAAACGAATCCCGATAGTACAGAAAATGATACTTGCAGAAAGTTATGATCAACGCAAGGATGCACTGGATGAGCTATTGCCAATGCAGCAGGGTGATTTTGAAGGAATACTGGAAGCTATGCAGGGATATCCAGTCACAATCCGTTTATTGGATCCTCCACTTCATGAATTCCTGCCTGATAAGGAAGAATTGCTGGTCGAGGTCACCAGGCTGCAAATATTGGACCCTAAATCTCCAGAGCTTAAGAAAAAGGAACTGTTGCTTAAAAAAGTCCGCCATCTTGACGAGTTTAACCCAATGCTTGGACATCGCGGCTGCCGCCTTGGAATGATTCATCCGGAAATTTATGAAATGCAGGCAAAAGCAATTTTTTATGCTGTTGCCAGATTGGCTGACAAGGGCATTGACGTCAAGCCAGAAATCATGATCCCGCTTGTGGGCCATGTGAATGAATTAAAACAAATGCGACAGGTCGTGGACGACGCTGCAGAATATATTAAAGAAGAAACCGGGAAAGAATTTGATTATTCTATTGGCACCATGATAGAAATTCCGCGTGCGGCCCTTACTGCGGATGAAATTGCAAGGGAGGCGGATTTCTTTTCATTTGGCACCAACGATCTTACTCAGACGACGTTTGGTTTTAGCCGGGACGATGCGGAAGGAAAATTTTTGCAAGCATACATTGAAGAGAAGGTCCTGCCTGACAACCCATTTGCGGTGCTTGACCAGGACGGTGTAGGTAAACTGGTTGAACTGGGAGTGAAGCTGGGCAGGGAGACGAAAGCCGGACTCAAAACCGGCATATGCGGGGAACACGGGGGAGAAAAGAGTTCGATTGAATTTTGCTTCAAGACTGGTTTGGATTATGTGAGTTGTTCTCCTTATCGTGTGCCGATAGCAAGACTCGCGGCAGCTCAGGCAACGATCCAGCACGAACCTGCAGGGCATCCCCAGCTGCAAAAATAGAATAAATATAAATAAATATATTAGAAGCTGTTTCATCTGGTTGAAACAGCTTCTTTATTTTTGGCAGATGCAGTTGTTGAACAGTCGAAGTGATACCATAAAATACCATACAATAGTTGTTGATTTAAACTAAAAATAATTGTACTATAACATTTGTCGCCTACGATACTGAATTCGCGAAGCGATTCATGGTTAATGTTAATTAGAACTTTTTCTGTATAATTACTTTATAAAAGGGCTTGACATCAACATAAATAAGATGATATGATGAATATTGTCGCCTTTCAGGTGAGCTTAACTAAAAATGAAACAATATTTTAATATTATTTTAGGTATAGTTGACACCGGCAAAATGATATGTTAATATAATTTTTGTCGCTTCGCAAGCTAAACTGTAATACTTAAGGATGTTGACAATATCCAAACGATATGTTAAACTGATATTTGTTCCTATTTTACTTGAAACAGCCATTATTGCTCTTTGAAAACTAAACAAACAAGCGTCAACAAACAATAATATGATGGCTTCGGCCATCAGCCAACGTTTTACCTTATGAGCTAATCACTCACTCTTTATTGGAGAGTTTGATCCTGGCTCAGGACGAACGCTGGCGGCGTGCCTAATACATGCAAG
>NZ_PGVB01000046.1 GCF_002860205.1 Bacillus sp. T33-2 | reverse complement strand
GACGGGTGATATGCAAAAATCCTTCTGAATTACGAAGAAAAACTTAAGTTCAATCTATATAGAATCAAAGTGAATATTTATGATTTAAGAAAAGAAATTAACTACATTCTGTGAAGGATAACTTGGAGGAGCCGTGTGCGTTAATAGCGCAAGCACGGTTCTGTGAGGGGGGAGGAGCACAATTTACCGAAAGGTAGAAAGGCTCCCTTCTACTCGACTAGTTCAATAAGGTATTCCAATCTTTGAGATTTTTTGGAAGAGCCCAAAAGGAATATATTCCTTTTGGGCTTTGAAAGTAGTTCATCTAATATGGTTAAATCGGCTATCAAATTTCTTCACTAATTTAGTCTTCAGTTTTCACCAACTGCTAATACCCAGTCATTACATCGTATGAAACTACCAATAGGATATTCAAAATCACATTCACCAATAAGCGAGAAACCGAGCTTGCGACAAATTGCATTAGAAGCGGGGTTGGTGATTTTTGGGAAAGCGTGAATGAAATTATGCTTCTTTTCAGAATTAATATTAGCAATGGCTGTGGCTGTTGCATTTGTCGCTATCCCTTTGCCTTGATATGCAGCTAAAACACTCCAACCTATCTCATAAACAGGTTCTCCTTGCCAAATCGTATCCCAATAGCCGACACTACCAACGGTTTCAAGATTTGGAAACAAGAGAATCTTAAACATACGTCCAGTTCCCTTTTCCGAGATCTCACAGTACCGTTTATGACGAGCTAGGATCTTTTCCTCTGTCTCTGGACCTCCAAAGTGTACTGTCATCTCAGGAGCATTTAGAAGATGAAGTAAATTAAGATCGCCTTCACCCCAAGGTTCAATCCTTATTTCTGGCATATTTCTTTGTTCCAAAATGGCACTCACCCCTTGTATTGTATATCTGACTGTATTGTAGTGCGTGGTTCAATAATTATCAAATAATTAAAAATATTTCCGTATTAATTATATGTTATACATACATATATTTTTGGTCAATTTATCTTTGAACTTTAGATTAATCCATACTCAGAAGGAATACGTATATTTTTGTTGAAGTTATTGTGCTAACAGGCTGCGATTATTTTTCTTGCTCAACTAACGAAGCAGTTAGTTGAATAAATGAGCAGGTTTATTAATGTTGTAATATTCCAACTCATAATTTACACATTATGCTATAATTTCTGCGTATTGGAAATTTATGAGAAGGGAGGACTGAAGTGAATCGCTCTTTTTATGCTTTGTTAGTTAGTCAGACTGCAACTAACCTTGGCTTTGCTTTATATACAATGGTCGTTGTTTTACACCTGTTTGATAAGACCGGCTCTACGACATTAGCTTCAGCCGTTACATTGGTTAGTGTCGTTTCACGGATGATAAGCACTATATTCCTACCTACAATTTCAGATAAATTTAAACCACCCAAATTGCTAAAGTTTTCTCAGATGAGCCAATTGATACTTCTTTTTGTATTATTTGGATTGTTTCTTCAAGAAATCAATACGATAAACATAATAAAAATCTTTATTTTGATAGGGGTTATATCATTTTTTAATGGATTTTTTTCTCCAGTTAAAACATCAATAATTAAGTCTATCGTTTCAAAAAGTCACAGAGTGAAAGCTAATAGCCTTATATCAAGCGTGGACCAAACATTTTTATTTGCTGGTTGGACCTTTGGAGGGGTACTTTTGGCTTTTATTGGCAAACAAAATACCCTTTTCATTACAATTTGCTTAATTATAATATCCATACTCTCTTTATATTGATAAAAGCTAGTATGTCTTCAAAAGTCGAATCACAAGAAGGAATAATCACTCGCATAACAATTGGTTGGAAATATCTTTTCAAACATAAAGGACTCAGAATCATTATTATAATGGATTTAATGGAGGCTTGGGTTGGCACGATATGGATAGGAGCTGTAACACTAACTTATGTACAAGATGCACTCGGTAAAGGTGAAACCTGGTGGGGTTATATAAATGGCGGCTACTATCTGGGAACTATTATTGGTGGAATTTTAGTGTATCGTTTTTCCAAGATGTTACAGGGGCATTTAACAAGTTTTATGTTATTTGGTTCCGCGGCTTTTGGAATTTTAACCTTTGCTTACGGTTTTGTTTCTAATTCTTTTATTGCTTTGTTGTTAGTGTTATTAATGGGACCTTCTTATCAAATGAGAGATTTAGCACAAGAAACAATGTTTCAAAATAATGCAGATGAAGGGACTTTAACAAAAATACTTTCAGCAAGATCAACATTAGTTCAACTTATTTTTATAGCCTCTATTCTCGGGATTGGAGCTTTAACGGATTTGATAGGGGTTCGTCTTGTTTATATTTTATCAGGATGCTTATTGATATTTTCCTCTATATTCGGATTCATTAACCTTCAACTTCGTAAAAAAGGTACCTCTTTGGAAAATGAAAATGTAAATTACTAAAGATGAATTACCTTGGCGTATCATTACATTTGTAGTTACATGTGGCTATAAATCAACAAAAGACTGTTTGTCCACAAATACCCTCAGAAATTATTTAGAAAAAAGCTTCATCTGTTTTTAAAGGAAAGTTCGTGAAAGATTGTACTTAAAGTAACGGGTGCGTTAGTTCTAAAAAAGAGCACGATGACAATGGGAAGCTTTTTTGTTGCGAAATTTAGAAAGAGAACCCGGGAAAGGGGTCCTCAAACTAAACAATCTTTTCATAGGAAACCGAAAGATGATGGAAAGGTGTGTCATGCGGGTATTTTTTTCTGTTTTCCACAAGACGTTTGGCTTATTTCTTTAAATGATATGGAACAGTGACCACAACCACATCTCTGCGATACAACAAGTATGCCCTGATTAATAAGCTTGTCTGGTTGTGCAGGATGTTATGCCACCATTTTTTAGGAATGAATTGTGGTATTAGTACCGTCACCTTATAATTCGATTCACTTGCTTTATGCTGAACTATATCGATAAATTTTCTTAGAGGGTTAATGATACTTCTATATGGAGAGAACAGGGTGACAAGTCTGACGTCAGGTTGCCATTTTTCCCACTTCTCTTCAAATTTTCGTTCATCTTCCCTTTCGAAAGGAACATAAACGGCAATAATTTGGTCAAACGACAAAGATTTCGCATATTCTAGAGAGTTTTCTACAACATGTGTGATCCCGGCCACTGGAACGATGATTACATTCCCTTTAATTGGTACAACAGGTTCACATGTAGTTATCCGCAGCTGATCCCCTACGTCTTCATAATGTTTTTTTATGCAATGGAAAATAAATATGATGATGGGCAGAAAAACCAATACGGACCAGACCTGTGCAAACTTGGTTAAAAAGAACATGAGTGTAACGGTAAGGCTGATTACCGCACCAGTTGTATTGATGATAAATTTAGGGACCCACCCCTGGGGTTTTTCACGAATCCATTTCAGCAGCATACCTGTCTGGGACAACGTAAAGGGGATAAACACCCCTACTGCATAAAGGGGGATTAGATGTTCTGTCTCAGCGTTAAAAATTGCAATCAAAATGGCCGATGCTACCCCAAGTATGATAATCCCGTTAGAATATCCAAGCCTGTCTCCCCTGATCGTAAACATTCTAGGTATAAACTTATCTTTGGCAAGGTTAACTGCCAATAACGGGAAGGCTGAATACCCGGTATTTGCTGCCAATATAAGAATCAGGGCAGTTGTCCCTTGAATGAAGAAATACATAAAATTACGTCCGAATGTTTCTTCTGCAATTTGCGAGACAACCGTTACTTCACCAGTAGGAGTTGTTCCGTAATAATAAGCTAACACGACAATTCCTGAAAATAATATCGCGAGTAAAATGCCCATAGCAGCCAGAGTTTTAGCTGCATTTTTAGGTGCTGGGTCCTTGAAGTTCGGAATGGCATTCGAAATGGCTTCAACCCCTGTTAAAGCAGAACTCCCTGATGCAAAGGCTCGCAGAAGCAGAAACAATGTGATTCCGGCGACAGGTGTACCAACAGGAGTGTGCAAATCTGGCGATACATCACCTGTTATGATCTTATACAGACCCACACCGATCAAAATGAATAAGGCAAGAACAAACAAATACACCGGATACGCAAGTATAGAAGCAGATTCGGTTACACCTCTTAAGTTCAATGTTGTAATAAATACGACAAAGAAGATGGCAATCCCGACATTATAAGGATGCAACTGTGGAAAAGCCGAGGTTATAGCGTCAGTTCCGGCTGATACACTAACAGCTACTGTTAAAATATAGTCGACCAATAGCGATCCCCCAGCAACTAATCCAGGGTTGACACCGAGGTTTTCCCTGGATACCACATACGCCCCTCCACCATAGGGATATGCAAAGATGATTTGTCTGTAAGAAAGAATTAGTGCCGTTAAAAGAATTAAAACCCCAATTCCTATTGGGATTGAATACCAAAATGCCGCTGCACCCACTGTTGCCAGGACAATTAAAATTTGTTCAGGCCCATAGGCAACGGATGACAAAGCATCGGACGAAAGGATCGCTAATGCTTTAACTTTATTAAGTTTCTGTTCCCCTAATTCTGTTGATTTCAGCGGGCGGCCAATCAACAAACGCTTAAGTCTGGATACCATTTGGTTTCACCACCAGAAGTTATATGTGTATTTTGTCCTATGAGGCAATAAGTTACTTCACCCTTATATTCGCAAACCAAAAAAGCCTACAAGCCGTAGTTAAACAACCTGTAGACAGCAACTCTCTTGTCTCACAAGCTCCACCTTCCTTCTCATAAACGCTTACGAGGTTAGCTGTCGGATTCGGACCTTTGAGTAGCCCTACCTTAAAAAAGGATTCACCCCTGGATTATGATAATCCGAATTTTGGTTCCCCCGCACCTATTTGGTCTCAGCGACTTAGAAATATGAAACTGTCACAATAATACTCCTCCGTCTAATGAAAGTAAATGAAAAAGCACACTGTGGGGATGTTATGGGTAAGGTATCTTAGGAATACCTGAGCACACAATAATGAAGAACAGAAGGGAAGGAGCATTTCTATGTATAAAGACAAGGTACCATTATTAACCGATGAATTCCTGGATGATCTGGCCAAAGAGATTACCCAGCCATATGGAGAACCCGAACGGGAGCAAACTGAGGGGGAAACTAAGGAGCTGTAAACCAGCTCCTTTACTAATTGTTGGTAGTCGATTCTATAACCTAATTACCCCCGCCCGTTAGTGAGGGAGTACGGGTCTTTACTTAATGAGGGTTGCCTTAAGTGTGAAGGTCAACTGCCATAAATATGGCGATAGTTAGGAGCACTGTGGTTTTCGGTAAACTTATTACTTCAAGTTTTCCAGTTTTTTTAGCATCGGATTTCGGTTTCTTGTTGCATCTATTATTATGATCCCGCTTTTTTTGAAACAGGAAAAAACATTTTCTTCTATAAGACTTAAAGATTTATTTGTTCTTTTTCTGCAGGCATTAGCAGGTGTTTTCTTATTTAATATTTTCATGCTTTATGGTTTGAAATCAAATGGGGTTTGAGCATAAATAAACCTCTTGGTATTCCGGGCCGCCATCCCTTTAGTAGCTAAAAACAATGCCTTTAAAGCATTGCATGAGTACTTTACAAAACGTCCGGATAATCCTTTGAATAAGATGCAATCCCTCATCGCAATATGCAGTATTACGTATCCTATTCACCATTGGGAAAAGGCAATGTGATTTCAGTGAACAACGTATGTTAAGGGATATTCCTCATTTGAAAGAAAAAATTACCGAAAGCAGCCTAGATGACTTTCTGATTTCTGGTATGAATGGTATTTCGTTGGTTTACATTTGAAGCACGGATTAGTCAGTAATTCAACTAAAGTACGGGAGATGACCCTGTCGAGCAGGATGACTGACATCCACCTCATGGGGAGGTTGGACGAAGGCATGTTGGGGTGCTTATTTCAAGATCCTGCTGCCTTAAACTGGCCGGCTTGTTTCTTATTGAACTAAAGCGCAGTTTAGTATAATAAGGAATCTAATATAGAGCTAAAGAGTGCAGGTCAATTTAATAGAATGTTATAATTCTTCTAAAAGACTTAAGGAGAAAATCGATGGCTAAATACCTGGAAATGGAGAAGGAGATACAGGAACTTAAAAAACAATTAAATGAATCTAAATTAATCATAGATTCAATGTCCGTTCCCATAATACCTTCTATTATTCCTGAAACCGTTTTAATTCCCATTGTAGGTAAGCTACTTCCAGGAAGGTTTGAAAAAATTATTTCACAGATAGCTAATTTAATTAATTTCGAAACCGTTAATACAGTTATTATTGACTTCAGTGGAATTGGTGAAAATGAGTCTATTGAAATGGATGTATTTGGTGAATCGATCATTAAACTTAATAACACGTTAAATTTATTTGGTATTGATGTCCTTTATACTGGATTTACACCTGCAGTATCACAAAAAATTATCAGTTCGGAGATGCAATCAGTAAAAACTTTGAAAACCTTTTTAACATTTAAGACTGCTCTCAAGCACGTAATGAAGCATAAAGGTATTAAATTAATAAACGAAGACTAGAGAAGATTTATGATATACAATAACTCAAGGGTGATGCAAATTAGACTTGTCTAATGCATATCACCCTTTTTTTATATGATTTTTTCAATAAGGGTCCTCAAAAAACGAAAACCGCTCATCAAGAGATACGGATGGATGTTGAAGGACCTTTGCCAGCCGCAGAATCGGTATTGACCGGTACCTGTCCCTTTGTTCATTCCGCTGGTGAAGCACTGTTTTGAACGGCGTTATTAGTTAACAGTATTTATATAGTTGAAGGTTCAAAGGAAATCACAAAGATGTGTGAATGCATACCTGACTTCAGGACAACGGGATCGTTTATTGTCGAGGGCCTGGAATATGTTGGCTGATATCATTTGGCCGGTTCAACTGCTAGTTGTTCTTCCCATCACCGGTTCGCCTGGTAAAAGCGATCCCCAAGAAAACCTATATTGTAGTGCAATGAAAAATATAAAGGTGGCCCGTAACTCAGGGATAAGATTGTTCACTATGGATTCGTTCATAGTTCCGTCAAAACATTTCTAACAAACTGTGAACTTATCATTATACCTATGTTATTTAAGGTCGGAATCAAATATAGTGTAAGTATCAAGAGCAAGTAAATTTTGAAAGGGTGGAAAACAATATGTTTAACAAATTTTTAAGAGAAAATAATGTCTCTGCTATCATCCTTACTGTCATTCGTGTGTATCTTGGTTATTCCTGGTTCACTGCTGGTCTTCATAAAATAACAGGCGGTTTCGACGCTTCCGGCTTCCTAAAAGGAGCAACTGCAAATCCGGTGAAGGGTCCGGATGGAAGTATGGTTTATGGCTGGTATGTAACCTTCCTCGAAAGCTTTGCATTGCCAAATGCCGAATTGTTCAATATTATCATCCCGTGGGGTGAGACATTAGTTGGTTTAGGGCTGCTATTAGGATGCTTGACTACAGCGGCAATGTTCTTTGGTTTAGTGATGAACTTCTCTTTCTTCCTGGCGGGAACAGTATCCCATAACCCAACAGACATATTCCTTGGCTTCATCATTTTGGCAGCTGGTTATAATGCTGGCCGCTACGGGTTGGACCGATGGGTACTGCCATTCATCCGCAAAACAGCCAATGGCGGAAAAGATGCTGCAAAAGCAACAGCATAAGTAGTATTTGAGAAAAGGCGCATTCGATAACCGAATCGCCTTTTTTTATTTAAAGATAAGAAACTATAAAATTTTCGTCATTCCACAGTAGCCTTTGCTGTGGAATTGTTATTTTACATGCCAAACATTATAAAACGTATCTTTTCGATGAAATCCATGATTGGGATCAATTCGTAGAGAAACCATAAGGGGTAAATCCGTTCCTAAGTAACGTTATTTTGAGCAGGAAGGCTGATTCGGTCACCTAGCCGTGTTCTAGGTGACGCAAACAGGTACCGGCGAGCTGGTTCGGTCATCTAGCCGTGTTCTAGTGACGCAAACAGGAATGGGCGAGCTAGTTCGGTCATCTAGCCGGATTCTAGGTGACGCAAACAGGTATCGGCGAGCTGGTTCGGTCACCTAGCGTGTTCTAGGTGACGCAAACAGGTATGGGCGAGCTAGTTCGGTCATCTAGCCGGGTTCTAGGTGA
>NZ_PGVB01000045.1 GCF_002860205.1 Bacillus sp. T33-2 | reverse complement strand
CGACTGTGTATAAGGATGGAATCAAATGTAATTCAGGAAAATCTTTAGTTCAACTTATATAGAGCATTAAAAACCGCAAAAACCATATTATTTTGTTTTTGCGGTTTTTCTGTTTAAGATTTAAAAGGAATACTATTTTTTATATCATCACAAAGAACATATATAATTGTAAAATCATAGTTTCTTCCAAATTTCGGAACCCAATATCGTCCATGCGCCAGCCAGTGGCGATAATTAACGGACTGGATATAGGTACTGATTAACTGTTTATGTTCAGAATAGTGCTTTTTCCAGCGATCGAGTATATCATCTTCTAAACCCACTCTTATGCCTTTTTCTTTATATATCTCTCGAAAATCACGACTCAAATCGTCCTTTAATTTATCGGTAGATCTCACAATATAATCCATCCGAAACTTCGCCTCTATTGCCGCGATGGCGCTTAAGTTAAACGATGTTTCAATTTCTTTAGTCAATATAGACAAGTGTTCATTAACCTCATCGACTGTCATGCCTATAAATTCTTCAGGAACATGGCTCTCAGTGCGTACTGCACTTATAATGTTTCTTCTATATTGTTCTATTGCATTCACATTCATCCGATACCATTGGGCAATATCCTGAATATCTTGATTTTCACCGGAGAACCGATGGGTGTTACCAGCCATTTCTTATAACCTGAAGCAAAGCATCTGAAAATGTTTCTTCGTTCAAAGGAAAAAATTGAACGTTCGGTGGTGGGGTGACGATTTTCCAAACATATTCAACAGGCTCTGTAGATTCGGAAGGTTTGCCTTGTGCATTTGCCAAGTGCTGCGAATACTCTTTTTCGGTAAATATATTTACAGTCACTTTTGGCTTATTTAAACGCTTATCGACCAACACAAATTTTACCGTGCCGTTTGACCCTTTTAAATCGATTCTTCCTCTTGAGCCAATTATCATTGTTCCAATGGGCTCCAGCGCTGCCTTTTGGCCTTTCAATTCAATTATCATCCGTTTTGTTTCATACTCGCCAATTTGTTCTTCTTGTAAAGTTATTTTCTCGAACCTGATATTGAAATTGGGATTAGCTGACAATGGTTCGAGCCATGAAGTTACATCTGTAAACAGTCTATCTACAGCCTCAAGCCACCGCTTCTTTTCCTTATCCCAATCAAACTTAGATTGACCAGACTCTTCTCCGTCATTCAAAAATGCTTCCAAATCCTTTAAACTCACAGGTTACACCCCCTGTTTATTTCATCCATATTTGTATTCTACCCTTTTAAAACAATTATGAAAAGAAAGCCGTGGTATTTGCCAATTCAGTTTCGAATTGGCTTCGTACAATAATAAAGCCCCAATCCGCATGGATTGGGACTCTTTCAATTACTCATTTCTTAACCCGCATCAATTTAACAGATTTTGTATCACCAAATTGGTTAAATTAGGTACCACTTCAAGAGAGTAGGTCATTTCCATTCTCTCCAGTTTTTTATGCGCGTCCACACCATAAGGTCCAATGTTAATCACTGGTACATTCAAATCCCGGATGTCCTGATACTCTACATAGTGTTTTGTGCCCCAGCCGGGATTATTTTTCGACACAGCCTCTATTCCTTCTTCATCATCGCTGAGAGCAACGAAACTCATATCAGAAATATACGGGAAAAAGTTTCTTGTCACAATCGGATGATTATATGAAGGCTGTACAGCCTCTACTGCTTGATCCAACGCCTCAATCAATGCTTGTTCATCATCCGTTTTCCCTGTCAATTCTATTCTTGGGGAATAAAGAGACGAATAGAACAGAATGACTGCAGGACTTTTATCCTTCATCCATTTCCAAGCCTCTTCGACTACCCTGGCAGCAAACATACGAGTGTCCAATTCGGAATCCAGCAGCAGATTCTCCTTAAATGCAGCCATATGTTCCCTAAACTGAGTTCCATTCTCTTCAGCCAGCATTTGTTCCATTTCTTCGAATGTTAACACTCGTGGTTTCCATGAATGGTCATGATAAGGTTCTCCGCTGATGGCACAAAACTGCCTGTATCTTTCTTCAAATGTTGCCAGAGCATTTTGAAAAGCGGTCATCGCTTCCTCTTTTAACAGCGACAGAACCTCTTTCGGGGACCATGAGTGGATAAAAAAGTTATAGTAAACATAGGCTGCCAGAGCTGTCTGGACCGTATAAGACGGCTTTAAATCGGTTTGTTTCAAAGAAACCGGAGGAACAGTCGTTTCCCCGAAAGCCTCATTACTAAGCTTTGGATTATAATTGATTTGCTTTGTCAGTTCGGCAGCAATAAAGTTCGGGTCCAATCCTTCAAACGCTGACCCTACATGAGTCTCGGCACCGGTAATGAAGAAAGAAGGAAGAAGCTTCCCAACTGTCCCCTTGTATATATATCGGTTTTCGTCCCCTTCATATCGCGGCGAGACAAAATCCGCATTGATTGCTGCAACATATTCAAAACCATGTTCTTCTTTCCACTGTTTTAATAGATTCAGCGCGGAAAGCACACCATGGGAGCTGTCTTCTTCATCACACTCCGCCAGGAAGACAATATTTCCGTCCAATTGTTCCGGGTGTTCTGAGTAATATTTCAGCAGGTAAAGGTGGCTTGCAACCCCACTCTTCATATCGAGGACTCCCCGTCCGAATAACCAGTCTCCCGAATTCAAATGCTCCATGGCAGAAACCGGCAGGCTCTCATTCTTTAATGCCTCCATCAGTTCATCCGGGTAACAGGCCTTGTCTTTCAGCAGGTTAAAATCATCAATGCCTACAGTGTCGATATGGCCCATTAAAATAACTGTCCGGTTGTTGCTCCCTTTTGTCCCTTTTACAAAAGCCGTTACATTATACCTTTCGTGCTCATCGTGAAGGGTCTGGGACAGGGTAATATTCGAAGGGTTATCTGTGAAATATGGAAAAGAAGAAATCATCGTAAATAAGGAATGGGCGATGACTTTTTCACCATCTGTATTAACAATACTTTCAATGTTGACGAGGTGTTTCGTAAAAGCCAGCACTTGCTCGCGGCAATTCAACATTTGTTTTTACCCCCTTTGTAAAAAATTTAGTAATCTATATATTTTTAAGACAATTACAGCATTCTATGGAAACTTCTGCTTATCAAAATTCGAAATCTAAAGGCATGTGAAGGGCGGCAGTTCTTCGGCCCACTTACTCGTTTCTGTCCTTGAGACCTCTCGAATATAGAGCCTTTCTATTCGACTGTTCATGCAATTGTTTCTCCCTCAAATCGATTAGAGCCTTTCTATTGGACCTTTTTATGCAATTGTTTCTCCCTGAAGTCGATTAGAGCCTTTCTATTCGACTGTTCATGCAATTGTTTCTCCCTGAAGTCGATTAGAGCCTTTCTATTGGACCTTTTCATGCAATTGTTTCTCCCTGAAGTCGATTAGAGCCTTTCTATTCGGCCTTTTCATATGATTGTTTCTTCCTGAAGCCGATTAGAACTTTTCTATTCGACCTTTTCATGCGATTGGTTGTCCCTAAAGTCAATTAGAGCCTTTTTATTGGACCTTTTCATGCAATTGTTTCTCCCTGAAGTCGATTAGAGCCTTTCTATTCGGCCTTTTCAAGCAATTGTTTCTCCCTGAAGACGATTAGAACTTTTCTATTCGACCTTTTCAAGC
>NZ_PGVB01000044.1 GCF_002860205.1 Bacillus sp. T33-2 | reverse complement strand
AGCGTAATTTTGTCCAATAGAGCGGTTCTAATGGACCTTAGCCTGATGGACCACCATGATTTTGTCCAATAGAGCGGTTCTAATCGACTTTAGCCTGATGGACCACCATGATTTTGTCCAATAGAGCGGTTCTAATCGACTTTAGTCTGATGGACCACCATGATTTTGTCCAATAGAGCGGTTCTAATCGACTTTACTCAGAACGATTACCGTAATTTTGTCCAATAGAGCGGTTCTAATGCACCTTAGCCTGATGGACCACCATGATTTTGTCCAATAGAGCGGTTCTAATCGACTTTACTCAAAGCGATTAGCGTGAATTTTGTCCAATAGAGCGGTTCTAATCCACTTTACTCAAAGCGATTACCGTACTTTTGTCTAAATAGATTAATGTAATTTGCGAACATTTACTATCCTGAAAACCATCACAAACTAAGGAGGAAAATTCATGAAAAAATGGCTGGCATCGATCATAACACTAGTTCTCGCACTCTCCTGTTTTACATTTGCCCTGGCGGATCATGACGATGACGACAGGCGCTCCAAAAAGTTCAAGCTTGGTGTAGAAGTTTTATTGAATGAGCAGAAAGACCTCATTAAAGGCAAAAAAGTCGGCCTGATTACAAACCCGACCGGTGTCGACCAGGAAATGAACAGTATTGTTGATTTGCTCCACGACGATCCTGAGGTCGAATTGACAGCACTGTATGGCCCGGAGCATGGCGTCCGTGGAAGCGCGCAGGCTGGCCAGTATGTCGAATACTATGTTGATGAAAAAACAGGACTTCCGGTTTACAGCCTCTATGGAAAGACAAGAAAACCTACTCCTGAAATGTTGGAGGACGTAGAAGTATTACTATTTGATATTCAGGATGTCGGCACGCGCTTTTACACATATATCTACACAATGGCACTGGCAATGGAAGCAGCGAAGGAGAACAACATCCCTATTATCGTGCTTGACCGTCCGAACCCGCTTGGCGGAACCAAAGTTGAAGGACCGGTGCTTGAACCTAAATATGCTTCGTTCATAGGGCAATATGCAATCCCGATCCGCCACGGCATGACCGTAGGCGAGCTGGCTAAATTGTTCAATAAGGAATTCGGAATTGGTGCAGCTCTTACCGTTGTGGAAATGAAAGGCTGGAAGCGGAATATGTATTATGATGATACACCGCTCCAGTGGGTCCTCCCTTCACCTAACATGCCAACACTTGACACTGCACTTGTCTACCCGGGCGGAGCTTTAATCGAGGGCACGAATCTGTCGGAAGGACGCGGAACTACAAAGCCGTTTGAATTGTTGGGTGCTCCGTTCATCAACAGCGACGACCTTGCTGAAAAATTGAACTCACTTAAGCTGCCTGGTGTCAAATTCAGGGCTGCATCCTTCATCCCGACATTCTCAAAGCATAGCGGCGTGCTCTCCCATGGCGTACAGTACCATATCACTGACCGGGACGCTTTTAAACCGGTAGAAACAGGGCTTCACGTTGTAAAGACGATTCACGATATGTACCCTGACAAATTCCAGTTCCGCGCTGAGGGAAGCAATGGAATTTCATTCTTTGATAACCTGACCGGGAATCGCTGGATCCGTGACGGCATCAACCAGGGCAAATCAGTGGAAGAACTCACCGAACAATGGCAGGACGGGCTGGATGAATTCAAGAAAACCCGGAAGAAATATTTGCTTTACTAATGCAAGTATGGGAAAAGGCGGAGACTATTTCTCCGCCTTTTTGCTTTATTTTATAATTTGGACACGGTCCCCCGTCCTTAAACCTGCAGCATTTGCCTCATCTGTATCGATGTGAAAATCCAATGCAAATGTGTCCTTCACCCTGATCAAGACCTGGTTAAATACAAGGCCCCGCTCACCTTCAATTCTTACGCTCACATATTGCCCATTTTCAACCTCGAATTTTTCGGCGTCACGAGGAGTCATGTGGATATGCCGTGCTGCGACAATGACCCCTTCCTCCGTTTCCAACTCGCCTTTTGGTCCGACAATTTTGATGCCTGGCGTGCCTTCAATGTTGCCGGAAGCACGCAACGGGGCTTTTACTCCTAATGCAAAAGAATCCGTTTTGGAAATCTCCAACTGAGTGAACTTGCGCACCGGTCCTAAAACCCGCACCGCTGGAAATTCCCCTTTTGGACCAATGACCCTTACTGTCTCATGCGCCGCAAACTCGCCAGGCTGTGACAGGTCTTTCATATTTGTCAGCTCATAGCCTTCACCAAATAAAAGCTCCAAATGCTCCCTGGTCAAGTGAATGTGCCTGCTCGATACCCCTACAGGAATGTCCATGAAGAAAACCTTCTTTCTAAAGTAATCTCATATGTACTTTTTCCTTTATTGCAAAAAACAAACCAAAGCACATCACCTAGGTGCGTTAATACGTTAATCCTGTGGGAGTCAGGCCCCAAGTACGGTAAAGTATCACCGCGCTGGGGGCCTGACCCTCGGTTCGTTAATGTACCACCACCGGGCTGGGGGTCAGGCCCAAAAAAATTACGCTCCGCAGCACTTCTTATATTTTTTGCCGCTCCCGCATGGGCACGGGTCGTTGCGGCCGACTTTTTCGGTGTTGCGGTAAGGAATTCCTGGATCAAGTGGATCCGGCGCTCTGCCCTTCTCCCCGCTTTGCAGCTTGCGGAATTCTTCTTCCCGGTCTTCGGCAATTTGCCGCCATTGCTGCAGCTTGGGATGATCGATACCCATTACTTTATGAAAACCATACAACAGGTTCTCAACCTCAACTAGATAAGAGTTATAGCCTTCTTTCGCAAATTGTTCGATTTCCGGTAGGGCTTCCTCTGTAAGTTGATGGCATAATGCCTCGATAATCATTGTTTTGTTTTCATCATCGGTTGTTTTTTTATAAAGCTCACGAAGTTTTTCAACGGCCAAAGGAGTTTTAGTATTGGCAAGAACGGAAACAGGAAAAATGATATCGTCTGAATCACTCATCATTTCGGCGACCGCTTCTACCACTTCATCCGATTGAAAAGCAATCAGCGCGTCAGATGTCTCTTCCTGGAGTATATCTTCATCCCGATTCATAAAATCGACCAGCAGCGGAACATACTTCTCCATTTTCAACAAGCTAGCCATATAGACAGCCAGTATTCCATTAAACTCAAAATAGTCCTCTTCCAGCTGCTCCTTAAACGTGTTGTCAATTTCCCATTCCTCGACCCAGCCTCATTTAACAAGAGTTATCGCCAAACGTTTGGCTTTCGTATATAAATCCTGCTGGAAGTTCTCGTCTCTTTCCATTGCTGCCAATACAGACCCATATTCTTCCCATAATTCCTCTTCCCCGCCATTCAACAAGAATTCATTTAATTCAAAAGCTTTTGGTGTAAGAATTCCCGCGAGCGTGGAACGATGCTCCAAAATCAACTCAGGGTCCAGGTTAGCTATCAGACGCGCAAATAAATGTTTTCTGTCTTTCGCCGCAGAACGATACCCCTCCGCAAGAAGTGCTACTGCACCATCGGTAAAAGTGAATTTATCGATATTCGCCAAAATAACCAATTCTTTTTCCTTTGAGTCAATCGCCTCTCTTAAAAGCAATTCTGTCCACTCTGGCGGCACATTCGGATATTCCTGCAAAGCATGCATGACAAATTCCTGCACAAAAAAGTCATCGGATAACAGATGCGGCCTGATTTTTTCCAAAAAGTCCATTCGATATTTCCTCTTTCCGTTTTTACAGTAAGTGTATCATTTTCAATAATCAGGAACCAATTTGTCCGACTTAGCCCGTGACACACAGGTCAAAATGGAGTTTTGAATGTTCCTTTGTTCATCGCTCAGAAAGGAATCATGGTGGTCGATTTCCCCTGCTGTCACTTTAAGCTCACATGTACCGCAGCGGCCAACCTTGCAGGAATAAGGGGCCTTGATGCCTGCTTCAAGCAATGCTTCGAGCATCGTCTGTTCTTTAGAAACATTTATAATCAAATTTTTCAACTCGACTTTGAACGAATTTCGGTTCTTTGGAATGACAGGTGTAAACCATTCATAATGAACAATTAAATCAAAAAATAAGGGTTATCGTGGGCAAGCAGAATTTGCAAAGCTTACCGTTGGGAAAAGGGTTCCGTTATCAGGCAAAACAGAAGATTCAAAAATGATGTGATACTGCCGAACGGCTGGTCTGTCGAAGTAAAGAGGAAGAAAGCAGGCTTCAAAACCATTTATGGCTGAATGAGAAAAACACACCTGATATCATCGCCTACAGGGCCGACCAAAAACCGTGGATTGTCATCATGAAGCTTGATAGATTCCTGGAGTTGATGAACAGCAACATCGACAAATAAACAAAAAAACAGCGATCACACAAGTGCCGCTGTTTTGCCTATTTTTTATTTTGAGTATGACGGTATAAACAATATATGCTCTTAACCTATGAATTACTTTTTTCATCCGCTTTTTTGGCAACATCCTTGTCTTCATTGCTAAAAAATAGAATATTTATATCACTATCCAAAAGTGTGGCTACTTGGTAAGCAACATTTAAAGTTGGCCTGGCGTAGCCATTTTCCCAATTGCTGACGGTTGTTTTTTTGCATTGAAGTAATTCTGCCAATTGCACCTGGGTGTAGCCTTTTTTCTTTCTTGCGTTAATTAACGCATGATTTTTCTTCAAATTATTTCACCACTCTTGCATCCCAGTTTTCTGGAACTTTATATCTTGATAATAAATCCAAGAAACTTGGATGTCAATCGCCACGTTTGATTATTTTGGACTTTTATTCACTTTTCTTTAAAATTAAGTACAATATATTTGTACTTATTATTTTGGTAAGGGGAAGTCGCCATGATAGCACAAAGGCTGCGTTTGGCCAGGAAAGCAAAATTGTTGACGCAAGAACAATTAGCTACACTGGTTAATACGAAAAAGACGACAATTTCTAATTATGAAACTGGTTATAGCTCCCCATCCAATGAGATGTTGAACGATCTTGCTGATGCTTTAGAGGTATCGACCGACTATCTCCTTGGAAGGACCGCCCACCCGGACGGTTCTACCGATCAAAGCAGAGTAAGCAAACAACACCAGGGAATTGAAGAATTGATGCGTGACCCGGAGTTCGGGTTATGGTATAGAGAGCTGAAAGGCGCTCCGGATGAAATTAAGGAGGAAGCCTTCCGCTTTTTGAAGTATCTGAAGGAACAGAAAAAAGACCGCAAACCTGGGAATAAAAAATGAGCGGCCCTAGCCGATTAAGGTTTTAGATAATCACCATAAATAAAAGCTGTCCTGCATCGCCAGCTTGTCCAGGAAATAGCCTCGGACAAAGCTGACCAGGTCAGCTTTTTAATTATCTTTATTCGTAAGAGCAGAAAAATGCTTCCTCTGTGGGAGTTTGAAATTCGGCTAAAACTCACCGTTAGTTAAATAAATTACGAGATTAATGACTAAACTGCCCTTTTAATTTGCTTACCTTCCCTGTCTCTGTTGTCTTGCTTCTGGTGAATCAACTGGATAATGTGAAGAAACACGATTGGCAGAAACGATCGGTACATGAGATAGCGGCTTTCCCAAACAGGTTCGAATTTGTTCTTATACTCATACAGCCCTTTAAAATTATAAAGGTAATTTACTCTATGAAAAATAAAATGGCCGATTGGGCCAAAAAGTCCAGCTGAATCTTTGATATTTGCTAACGGTGACATTCCTAAACTGCACCACTCATACTCATTCTGTTTGCACCACTGAAAAATTGAAACAAACAAATAATCCATTGTACCGTGTAGGCTTCCATTATTGTACCGCATCAAATCCACTGTAATAGTACGGTTAGTTTGTTGATGGTTGGATGCCAATGAAGCGAAAGCTATTATTGTTCCAGCCGGGTTCTTGACAATTGCAAGTGGAAAGTTGTCCACATAATTTTCACAAAAGAAACTTACCGAAAACCCTTTTTCCTTTCTACCTCCTAGCCATGAGTCTGAAATTTGGTTAATTTCACTTATTAAATTGGATGAGTGGGGCGGAAACAGCACCGAAAACCGATAACCATTGCGCTCAAGTCTATTGATACGGGTCCTTAATTTCGCACGTTTTTTTCCAGCCATAGAAAAATCGGGTAAATGCACTTTTGCCTCTTCTCCAATTTTTATACAGCGGTATCTTTGTTTTGTATAAAGATTTAGGTATTTGGGTGAAACTTGGTAAAATACAGGCCGTTTCCCCCGCCTATAACAATGATGTTCAAACTCGTTAAGTGCTCCTGATATTAGGGAATCATCTCCGATAGGATCACCTAATACAACGTATGAGCCACTCGCTTGTTGAAAAGTAATGAGCACACTGTCATTTTGGGCCCAGAAGAATTGTTTGTCTTTTAACATACTTAAGTGTGAAGTATGATTCCCTCCCTTATTTTTCAGGAAAGTGGATATTCGGTTTGATTCTGAAATATCGCTTGCGTTTTCAGCATTTCCTCTTTTTGATAGATGAAAGGTAAATAATAATGATAATAATAAAAATAATAAAATAATAAACATATATCCTCCAGGTTGAAACTAAGCGGCCGGTAAAATTTCGCCCTTATGCTAATACGTTTCTTAATCGAATAACTAATCAATGATTCCCGCTTGCATCAATACAAGGGTTGGCCACTTCCATATATAATTATCAACGTCTGGCTCTCCCTTGCCGCAATCCATAAAAATCAGTCCATAATTATATAGAAAACCATACTTTTAAGAGAATGTCCAATAGGTATTTAGACATACTTTTCAACCATTTAGCGGCAAAAACAGGGGTTTTAGCACCCGTTTTGTTGATTTCAAGTAAATTATTAAAGGGGGATGTTTTCCTCACAATTCTTTTTTATCGGATTGTTTTGGCGTTTCGAGGTCTTATCGAAGTAGCGCACGTGTAAGTGCAACAAGGTTATAGTCAACCAGGTCTAAGTCCAATGTTACTGCCATTTCATTCTATTCTATAAGAAAGATAGCTATCATAGTGGCAGCTTCCTTTACACCGTTCTCCTTCTTGCACTGTCAACCTGCCAAAAAAGCCTGGACCCTATTCGAGAGTCAGGCACCCTTTAGTTGAGGATAAAATACTATTATTGCCTATACACTATAGTTGTTCAATCACTCCCGTTCAACATCCGTCTGTTGAACTAGTGACTCTCTTATCCGACATTGTATATTCCTTAAAAGAGAAGCAGAACAGCTTGCGTTCGATTCTCCCCCGTTCGCCCGTTACCCTGTACCAGTGCTGGCCAATATAAAACCTGTTGGAAAGCAATTTTTCAATGATGTACGCAATATAGTCATTTGCCTCGTCTTTTTCAATTTTATCTTTGCATGACAGGGCTAAAACAAAATATGATTGAGTATCATCAAGTTCCAGCAACTGAAGATGGTAAATGCCGTTCTGGCTCCTGTTGAAATCTTCCAATACCTTCTTGATGCTTTTTTCAACTTCTATCTCGTATTTACTGGCATCTTTCCAGTTCGTTAATAAAGAATCATATAGTGATAACGTCAGGATATAAAACGTTGCATAATCCGCGGGATCAAACGCTTTCTTGCCTGTCTTTTTTTCTTCCAAAGGGATCACAATATAATTCTTATAGTCTGCAAAAAAATTTTCACTCATAATATCCCTTCTTTCCGCTGATCAAGTAACAAGAAAATATACTGATAATTAAATATTCTTTTTATGAAATGCAAAATCCTTCATATTCCATACCAAACTCACCTTGTCCGACAAATAAGTTCAAAAGTCACATAAAAAGAGGCCATTCCTATCGAATGATCCTCCCTGTATATATCTTATTTAGTTATTCACAGACCCTTCTCAATTTTGTAGCCAAGACCGCGGATTGTTTTTAAGTAAATCGGGGACTTCGGACTATCTTCGATTTTGTCTCTGATTTTTGATATATGTACGTTTATCGTGTTGTCCTCTTCCGCTCCCAGGTAATAATCGTTCCAGACCTTTTCAAAGATTTGTTGCTTTGTATATACCCTGCCTGGGGAGGCCATTAGTAATTCCAGAATCTTATATTCTGTCTTTGTCAGTGTGATTGAATTTCCGGATTTTAAAACAGAAAATGAATCCTGGTCCAACACAAGATCTCCAACAATGATTTTGGTTGGTTCATCCTCGTGTTCGGCTGCTGTATTCAGCCCATTGTTGAAGCTGTAGCTCCGCCGCAATTGAGCCTGAACCCTTGCCACCACTTCAAGTGGATTAAAGGGCTTCGGAATAAAATCATCCGCCCCCAGCCCAAGGCCGAGAATTTTATCATTGTCTTCATTTTTAGCCGATAGGATAATAATCGGAAGATTCAATTCACGCCTCACTTTTTTAATTAGCTGAAAACCATCGACATTAGGCATCATCAAATCTACGAGAAGCAAATCAATGCTTTTTTTCGAGGATATGATGTCTAAAGCTTGCTGTCCGTCATAGGCTTCCTCGATGTTGTAGCCTTCCTTTTCCAGGTATAATCTCAGCAACTCAACAATTTCAGGCTGGTCATCAACGATCAATAATGTACGATCCATTTTGCCCTCCTTTCATTCGCTCCCTATTTAATTACTATTATAATTTAAAGATATTCAGTAAAAACAGAATAATCGTCAAAACTTTCAGCGTGCTCATAGGAATAAGCCATGTGGCCTTAAAGGCGAGCCTTTTCGCTCTGGCCATGACATCCTCGTTGATTTTATTGATATTCCTGGCAAAAGGATGGTTGATAAACGCTTTCCATATGCCCTGCTGTATTTTGTAGCCAGCTATCAATGCGAAAATAAGCACGATTATCTTCAAATTCAGCGGGAGCACAACAATCGCCCCGAAAGAGACACTCATGAATGACAAATAAAATTTTATCTGTTTTCCCTGGCGAACATGCCATTTCCAGTACATTTCTGTCAGGATTTTTTCTGGTGTCCTTTCGGAAAAAATTGGTCTGGAATTCTTATTTAGTAGCGGATATTTTCTTGTTTTCCTGATGCTGTCAACCTCTCCGGACTGGATCATGATGAATGATGCCCATTTCCACTTTTCTTTCTGTTCACGCTCTGCATCCTGTTGAAAATGCCTGATTGGATCTTTTTCCATTACGATCAAACAAACGACGGCAATGAGTATTAATGATGAAATGGTAATGAAGATGGACTGATTATGGAATAGACCGTAAAAGCCTGCTCCATAAAGGGCAAATGAAAAGACAGAAAACAACCTGCGCCGCCATATGATTCTCCTTATGAAAAACCACCGTTCGATCAATTTCTGAAAGATGTTCCAAATGAAAAGATATGTAAATATTCCGACGATAGAAGAATTTGAAATACTGTAGGCTGCCACAAAAACGGGCAATAAATAAACAATGACCACACCGATTTCGATAAAAGCTTTCAAAACTGCAAAATATTTCCCGTGTTGAATAAGCGACTTGTAAAATTCAGTTTTTTGCAAGACAAATAGTTCATCAGCCTGTGCAACAAAGGTCCGCATCGGAGAAATAAGTGTTCCCATATAGAGACTTAACCCAAACAGCTCAACCGGAATGGTTGATGTCCACCCAGGCGGCGAATGCCACATGCGATAATGGATAACGGCCAAGATGACCATAGCAGGGAAGACAAAATAAACGATGATCGACCAGTCCAAAACCATTCTAAATACTTTCTTTTGGAACTGGGTCTCTTTTTTTAGCCGTGTTATGTATTCAGCCCTGCCCATGATTTGTTCCCTCTTCAATCAGATAGTCAAAGCAATCAAGCAGGCTTCCTCCTGGCGACTGGCATAATGTTTGCAGATGGAGGAGCGATCCAGTAGTGAACATAGTTCCGTTTGAGAGCAGGATAAAGCTGTCGCACAGCTTTTCAGCCGTATCGAGCACATGGGTGCACATGAGGATGCCTGTGCCTTTTGCCCTCTCCCGCTCAATCATTTGCAGTAAATGTTTCGTAGCGCGCGGGTCCAGCCCGATGAAGGGTTCATCAATGATCAGCAGTTCCGGCGATGGAAGCAGGGCGAGGATGATCATGACTTTTTGCTGCGTCCCTTTCGACAGGCTGTGGGGCAACTGGTGTATGTAGGCACCCAATCGAAAAGTATCAATAAGTTCATTTGCTCTTTCTTCCCAGTTTGAAATCTCCTGGATGATGCCGCAAAACTCAATATGCTCCCATACTGTCAGTTCATCATAAAAAACCGGCTTTTCTGGGACATATCCGTATATAGCCCCTTTTGTATGTATGTTTACGCTGCCCTCCATCCAGTTCAGTTGGCCGAGGATGGCCTTTATTGTCGTACTTTTCCCCGCGCCGTTTTCCCCAATCAGGCCAACAAGCTCGCCAGTTTTAACAGAAAAACGGACATTTTCGATGACACTTTCGTTCATGCTGTAACCTGCTTTTTCTATATTGACAGTTAATCTGTCCATCGGAAAAACCTCCAATATTTGAACTCATGCCTGCATGTTTCCCACGGTTAAGGTCATTTTTTCCGTTTCTCAGGGAGATTGAGCCTCTGGTTCAATTTTCAGCAGTTCTGTATAAAATACTAAGCTAGTTTTCAGATCGTCGACATATATACGTGGAATGACGCTTAATGGTTTCATTTCCCTCTCCTCGTTGAATAACTTCAAAGCACTACTATTTTTCAGATCCTTTATCTTGAATCGCAAAAAGGCTGCCAAACAATAAAACCGAACCTATAAAACGGAAATATCGTACCCATTCGTGATCCTTTAAAATCGTAAAGGTTATGATAAACACAACCAACCCGGTAACTGCAATAAATACAGGCAGATTTTTCTTCATTCAACTATCCCCTTAAATAGATTTATTGATTTCTTTGATCTTAATGGATAAATCTTTCAGCAGGAAGCGAGGGCACATGACCATATGCACCATTCATAAAATACTCATATTTTCTTCAATAACAGATCATAGAATGCCATTCTTAAATATTTCTTCATATAGTATGAACAGTATAATTTTTTCAATCAAAATCCCCTATTCCTTTGTCAGAATAAGGGATCTAGTTTCGTCCTCTATTTTATTTTACCCGCTACAAAAAAAGTAGTGAGAAACATAATTAATATGCCAAATAACCAGCCAAATGCAGGGGCATATTCAAAGGTCGTTTTTAAAGCCATTCCACTTAAAATGAAACCTGTACTCAACATAATAAGCAAAACTATCACTCTTTTTTGATCCAAAACTTTCTTGCCCCTTTCCGGTTACAGATTTCCTGTCCAACTTATTAACGAAATCTATTTTTATTATCTATAATCTAATTTTATTATAGAGAATCCAGTTTTTTCACAGGAAACCCATGATCTACGCACATTCCACTGTATTCTGGCAATTCACTTATTCCCGGAAATCTAGTTGATTACCTATATTCCTGCCTTGGTTTCCTGGCCAAACACATTATTCCGGCCACAATATATAAAATGCCGGGGAAAGCAGCCAGGCCTACCGTGGCCAGGATGCTTAATGCGCCGACTACGAGAAAGATCGTTCCAGCAGCCTTTGGTTTGGTATTTCTGTTAAGAAATGCTACAGCAAGGATGCCAAGTACAATTGCGGCGGCACTGACAATAAGCAACAGCCATCCCGCTGTCCCAATCAGGTCAATTAAGCCATCGACATCAACGGACTCCATGCTGGGCCCCTCTTTGGCAGTGTCCCTTATAGTCATGATGAACTCGCTGTGGTCTTGTTGTGCGATTACAGCTCCCCCTATCAAAATCAAAAACCCATACAGCAGCATTCCAATAAACCCTGTGATCTTTTCCGCCCTGCGTTTCATTTGCATCTCTCCATTCTATGACTAAATTACTGCTAGTCTGATTGTCCTTCTCGCCCGATTAATATGTGTTTTGACCGTTCCTTCCTTTAATTTCAGCCTTTTTGCAATTTCCTTTTCCTTAAGGCCCTCTTTTACTTTTAACAGGAATACTTCGCGTTTATTTGGTGGCAGCTTTTCAATCTGTTCCTGTATTTTTTCCTTAAGTAACTTAACTTCAACTTTATTCTCGACATTGTGGTCCTTATTCACTGACAATGTATTTAATAACATGGAATGATCCATCAGCACGAAGCCTTTTCTCTGTTCTTTCCTTACATAATCTATTGAAGTATTTGTCACAATTGCTGCTAACCACGGGCCAATTTTCTCATGGTCTGCAATGGTATCCCGCTTTTTAAACGCCTTGATAAATGACTCTTGCAAAATATCTTCCGCAAGAAAGGAATCCTTCGTAATGTAATAGGCAATATTAAATAACCTCTGCTTTAAGGATTTATATATCTGTATTAAGATAGTTTCGCTAATCATTTGTTGAAGCAATGTACCGCACCCCTTGTTTGTAAAATACTTATCCCGCAATGTCACGTTTCACAAATGGAATCCAGCTAAGCAGCATGAAGACCACATAATATACAGCGACTACAGTGAGCGAAAATTGCAATGACATTCCGTCTTGAATTTGTGAACCATCAATATATTGGCTGAGTTGGGTATTTGCAAACAGAATGTATTTTGACCACTCATATTTGCTGAATATGCCGACGATCGTGCTTCCTGTAAATACCAGGACAATGCTGACCCCGATTGCCAGTGATGACGTTCTGAACAGCGTTGAGATCATAAACGCGAATGTAGTCATGATGAGGAGAGAAATACAGTTCAAACCGTACGTTTTAAGAATATAAATTACTGGATTCTCTTCGTTGACTTTGCCGTCGGTATAAGTCAAGAAATTGGTGGATAAGTTATCAAATCCGAAGAACAATCCACCGATGATGATGGAAAATACGAAAAGGATGAACAGCAGTTCCAGTACAAACAGGAACGTGGAAAGATATTTACTCAACAGCATCTTTGACCTGTTCACTGGCCGTATCATGAGCAGCTTGATCGTTCCCCATGAAAATTCTTTTGAGATACTCCCTGCGGCGACGATGATAGAAAAAATCGTAATCACGCTTACTAAAGCGGAAGTGATGTTGACAAATTCCCAAATCCGGCTTGGCGGATGGTCATTCTCCAGTCTATAGTTGTTGATGTCGATTTCCTTTTGCATGAGATAGCGCAGGCTCTCCGGAAGCTTTTCATCCTTCAGCTGTTTTTCATTTTCTTTATTCGTTTGTATTAACTCCGTTTTCCAGTCTCCAGCCTTCTGGTCGTTATCCGAGTCGAAATGTGCGATCAAAGCAGCAGCCAGAATCAGCAGCACGACAAGAATCCGCATGACCCATGTGCCCATTTGCCTGTTTAATTTCCGGCTCTCATTTACTACTAAATTAAGCAATGCTGGTCCCCCCTGTCACTTCAAGAAATCTTTCTTCCAATGATTTGGCCGTCGGTATCACACCGTAAACCTTTATATCGTTATTGACCAGGTATCCAACTAAATCCGGTATCTCGTCTTTATTCAGTTGGATGCTGATATTGTCATCCTTTAACTCCGTTTCGATCTCATTAAAATAAATATTTATCAGATTTAACGCTTCATCTCTCGGTTCAGCCTGTAATAGATAAGTAGTTTCCGTGGTTTCGATAAAATCATTCACTCGTTGGACATCGATGAGTTCGCCGTGTTGGATGATTGCGATTCTGTCAGCCATCAATTCCATCTCGGCCAGTAAATGGCTCGACACCAGTACTGCCAAGTTCTCCTCTTTAGCCAGTTTTCTTAAATAGTCCCTAATTTCCCGGATTCCGGCCGGGTCGAGTCCGTTCGTTGGTTCATCGAGAATCAACAGCTTCGGCTTATGAAGCAGGGCCTGGGCAATGCCCAATCGCTGCCTCATCCCCAGCGAATACGTTTTTACTTTATTGTGGATCGCATTTTCAAGGCCGACCAGTTTGACAACTTCACCAATTCTCTCTTTACTGACCCCTTTGGATAGCTTTGCGAAAAACTCCAGGTTTTGATATCCGGTCATGAACTTATACATTTCAGGGTTTTCCACGATGGCGCCGACATACGAAATCGCTTGTTCAAATTTATCCGCAATACTGACTCCATTTATTTTGATATCACCATCTGTAATCGATATTAACCCGACCATCATCCGGATGGTTGTAGTCTTTCCTGCTCCATTGGGGCCCAACAGGCCGAGTATTTCCCCAGGATAAATGTTAAGATTGATTCCCTTGATGATCGGCTTTTTTCCGATTGTCTTTTTGACATTGCTTAATTGAACAATGGGAATGCTCTGCACAAAAACGCCTCCTATTAAGTAGATTGAATGGTTAACTTAACCTCTGACCCCAGTATAGTCATCGAAGCTTAAATCAAACTTAAATCCAATTTAATTTCAGCTTAAAACGAACTTACATCAACCTAAAGACCATTCGCCGATTGTTGGGCCCTTAACGGCGAAGACCACCCGGGGGATTTTGAACCTTCATGTTGGACAAATTTTGCTTGTTTCCGGGGGATTTTGTCTATCAATGCCTTCTGATGGACAAACTTTGCTTGTTCCTGGGGGATTTTGTCCATCATTGCCTTCTTGATGGACAAACTTTGCTTGTCCTGGGGGATTTTGTCCATCATTGCCTTCTTGATGGACAAACTTTGCTTGTTCCTGGGGGATTTTGTCCATCATTGCCGTTCTGATGGACAATTTTTGCTTGTTCCCGGGCAATTTTGTCCATCATTGCCTTCTTGATGGACAATTTTTGCTTGTTCCCGGGGGATTTTGTCCAGCATTGCCTTCTTGATGGACAAACTTTGCTTTCCAGGTACCAGTGCATTAAAAAACCCTCCGGCATCCAGAAGGTTTTTGCAATGTAAGATTTTTTCACAGGGGAAATGTTAAGACAAATTTCGTTTTGCCTCTTTCCGGGTTTGTATCTAACGCCAGTGTTCCCTTGTGCAGCTCGACTATTCTTTTTGTAATGGCCAGCCCAAGGCCGGATCCTCCGTCTTCATTCCTGCTCTTATCGCCCCTGAAAAACGGTTCGAAAAGGTTTGTGGCTATCTCCCCGGGAATCCCGATGCCATTATCCAAAATCTCGATTTGGATGCTGTCCGGCAGCTTCCTGACCTTAATATAAACATTCGTGTGTTTCGGGTTATACTTAACCGCATTTCCCAAGATATTAGTAATGGCTCTGTATAATAGTTTCTTATCAACCTTGTAAATGATTTTTCTTTTTGGTATATCGATAGAGAGGCGCATTTCTTTTTCCTCAAATTGCTCATAATGTTCCGCTATAATTTCCCGGACAAATTCTCCTATATCGCATTCTTCCTGAACCATCGGAAACTCGGGATTGTCCAATTTTGACAGAGTAAAAAGGTCATCAATCAGGGTCGACACTCTGATGGACTTATCATGGATGAATTTCAAATACTTTTTCACCTGTTTTTCGTCATCTATCAAGCCTTCATATAATGCCTTCGAGTAACCCTGGATCGTGGTCATCGGGGTTTTCAGGTCGTGTGAGATATCTACAAGCATCCTTTTCTTGCTTTCTTCAACTTGTTCTTTTTCCCGTTCTGTCTTCTCGAGTGCGGCAGCCATATAGTTAAACGCATTCCTGATTTTTTCATATTCGTATTCTGCGGTGAAATCGAGCCTTGTATCAAGCCTGCCCTTGTTCATCTTCAGGAGCCCTTCAGTTATCAGCGTCAGGGGCCTTCCAATCTTTTTCGCATTTCTCCTGCTATAAAAATATATATTTACGCCATACAAAATGAAAAAGAGCACCGCAGCTTGAAGGACAATATAAAAAACAACTTTCCAAAACTTCAATGGGGGATTAATGACAGACGGCAGAAATGAAATCCGGTCATTTGGGATTTTAACCACACAGTACAACTGCTTATTGCCATAAAAAAATGGCGTTACAGAATAATAGTATTGGTTCTTCTCATCCATCGGGTCGGTATGCCCGAACAATTCAGTATCGGTATATTTTTGGATGCCATCCCGCTTTTTTCCCTTAACAAAAACCACCTGTTTGTCCCGGTCAAGAATTTCGACCCATCCATCAATCTCCTCGATTGAATCGATTTTAATTTTTTTATAATCCATATTGTCGGAAATAACAGGTGTCATTAGCTCACTAAATATTGTTTTTGTATTCCTGTCAGCCAGATTTTGATAGAATATGGACGTCATAACCACAATGAACCCGACCATTAAAGAAAAATAAATATACTCTTTCACAAGGGTGCTAAAAATCCCTTTGCTTCCCATCTTGCAGCGTCTTTTCAAATTGACCGCCCCCCAGTACCGAAAAAAGGCTTTCAGCCCGGCCTGAAAGCTCATTTATTAATGCAAGGTTCACCTTATCCGCGGCAGCTCAAATACAAAAGCTTTGACGCCACGTTCCGGTTTCGTATCGAGAACCAGCTTTCCGTCATGGACCTCTGCAATCTTTTTGGCAATCGCAAGGCCCAGCCCGGTGCCGCCATCTTCCTTCCTGCTGCGGTCCCCCCTGACAAAGGGCTCAAAAATATCCTTGGCCAGTTCATCCGGGATGACAGTCCCGCTATCTCCAATCTTTATTGTGATTTCATGTGCTGTGCTCGTTAATCCTACAAAAATATCAGTTTTTACAGGATTGTATTTAAGGGCATTCTCCAACAGATTGGAGACAGCCCTGTACATCAATTGCTGGTCAAATCTGTGCAGTATTTTCGTATCAGGTATTTCTATATTTAATTGCATCTCTTTTTCTGCGAATAAATCAAAATATTCAACAATCACTTCGCGGACAAACTCACATACGTCCCGCTCCACTTTATTGGTCGCGTAATCGGGATTGTCCAATTTTGAAAACATAAACAGCTCATCTATTAATGTTGCAACCCTGATGGATTTATCATGGATATATTTCAGGTATTTTTTTGCCTGCTCCGGATTATCGGCCATTCCCTCATATAACGCTTTGGAATATCCTTGAATAGTCGTAATGGGTGTTTTCAAATCATGCGAAATATCCGCAAGCATCCTCTTCTTGCTTTCTTCAGCAAGCATTTTTTCCCGGCTCTTAATTTCCAGCTCCTTCACTGTAAGCTCGAGGCGCTCGTTCATTTCCTTGTACTTTAAGGAAGCCCTCATAATGAAAGGAAGGATACTCCCGCCAAACAGGGGAGGAATCATGATCATGATTATATAAAACTCCGCGAACATACCTGAATCGTACATTAAATATAAAGCACTTACAGCAAAACTGACCGATATTACATACATCCAGCGCAAAGGAAGACGCACGATCTGATTTGAAAAAATAAACACGATATATAGATAAACCGGATTAAACAGGTATCCCAGCAAAAGGGTGATAGCCAGTTCACCTGCGATTAAAATCAGTGAAATGCGGGGCGTCCAATAAACCTGCCGAAACATGACCAGCAACATCGCCACCAACACCAGACCGGGATAAATCTTAGCAGGTGGCTCCTGCAGCAAGAAATAAACCGGGATCATGATATTTAACAGATATGCATACGGAAGAAAGCCCTCTTCTTCCGGGAAAATCTCTTTTAAAAAAGTTTGCAATTGTACCGCTCCCCGTTATTTGTGAATGTAGCTTGATGATAACATACGTCGGGGCGGTATATAATGCATATTATAGAATTTTTTTACAAGTAATATATTTATATTTTTGCATTGGGGCAGCGTTTTCTTAGTATCTCCAAAAATTCATCCCGGTCTTGTGGTGATATAATGGCTGATTTGTTGTTTCCATTTTTGATATGAAGCCTTTTCAATGACAAAGCCGGGCTTGAAATGATATTACTGGTCTTCTTTACAGAATGTATTTCGTTTAAAGGAACCGTCTTTTTGAACGGTCCAGACCTGATGATTAGGTTGTCATCATCCAAATCATAGTAGGTTGTCAACCAAATCCATAATACGAATACAAAAGCGGCGCCCAGTATTATGAGCGGTGTTAACATTCCGGGCAAACGTCCAAACAGCAATGAATAGCCACAGCTTAAAATTGACACTGTCAAAGACCCG
This sequence comes from Bacillus sp. T33-2, assembly GCF_002860205.1. Taxonomy (GTDB): domain Bacteria; phylum Bacillota; class Bacilli; order Bacillales; family Cytobacillaceae; genus T33-2. The sequence continues at coordinate 2,205 of NZ_PGVB01000044.1, read as the reverse complement.
AAAATCGTCAATGTCAGCCAAGGATCTTTTTCCGAATGAAACCTCATCTTAGCCGTCATATCATCAACTTTGCCATTTAAAATACTTAATGCTGATAAACAAGCTGCAAACCAGTAGCACCAGTAGATAAATATAATCAAACACAAGGTCTTTATGAAACAGTGTGCCATTCCATCCCGATTGCAGGACATTGATGACAGCTGTTAAAGGGATATATTTTGACAGCTTTTGAAGGACATCAGGCAGCGATTCAATTGGAAGAGTCGCTCCTGATAAAAAAAGCATCGGGTACATCGAAACAAATGAAATGGCGAGTGCCGTCTGCATTTTTTTAGCCAGGCTCGCGATTAAAAATCCCAGTGCAAAAAATGTAATGGAAACAAAGGCCCCTGCAAGGAAAAACTTAATATAGTCTGGCGTAATATCAGCCTTGAAATACAATTTTGCAATCAGGATGATTTCAACAGCCCCTGCAAACACAGCGATAAAGCCCTTGATGAATATGCCTGTGAAAATATTCAATGGATTAAGCGGTGTGCCCTGCAGCCGTCTGTACACGCCCTTTTCCCGGTCCGTCACCAGCTGGACCCCTATTGTAAAGAAACCGGTAGTAAACACAATAATTGCGATCATGCCCGGGATATATAAATCAAAGTACGAGCCCTTACTGTAATCTACATCTTTAAACATTTGCCCTAAAACGGCAAAGCTGACTCCCGGCAATAAAAATGTAAAAAATATCGCAATGATTTCCCTGAAAAAAAGTGTGATTTCCATCCGTACGTGAGTTAACATGGCATTCATTAGTTTCAGGCCCCCTTCATCGAATGGGAAGCATATTTTGCATATACATCGTCCATCGAGCCTTCTTTTATTCCCAAACTGCTGATGAGGTTGGATGGGGTGTCGCATATGACAAGCTCCCCGTTTTTCAAGATTGCAGCGCGGCTGCAGTACTTTTTCACTTCTTCCATATAATGAGTCGACAGAATGATTGTCTTCCCTTCGTCTTTTAACATATTAATAATTTGCCAAAGCTGGATTCTGGCCTCAGGATCCAATCCTGTCGTAGGTTCATCCAGGAAAATAACTTCCGGGTCGTTCACCAATGCCAGTGCCAAGGAGGTTCTCTGCTGCCAGCCGCCGGAAAGGTTCTTCACGTACTTGTTCAAATACGGTGTTAAACCCAATATCTCGATGATCTCTTTCATATTTCGTTTCTTTTTATAATAAGAAGAAAACAAGGCCAGGGCTTCTTTGACCTTAATGCGGTCATAAATGGATGTCTTCTGAAGCTGAATGCCGATCAATTCCTTTAATTCCTTTGGATTTTTGATTACATCAACTCCAGCGACGGTGATATTTCCCTGGTCCGGCTTCGTCAGGCCCATCATCATTTCCAGGCCCGTCGTTTTCCCCGCCCCGTTCGCACCCAAGAGCCCGAATATCTCTCCCTTTCTTACATCCAAAGATAAATTGTTGACGGCGATGACATTTTTATACGATTTATAAACGTTTTCTACCTTGATCACACTATTCATATTGGCCTCCCGCTAAATCTGTTTTCCACATTTTCATTATAGAATCGGTATCTTAAATTAAACTTAAGTCCACCTTAAAAGAAGAATAAAAAACAGACCCTGGACTGGCAGGACCTGTTTGTGTGGAAAAGCTATATCTATTTATTCAAAGAATTGTGTATGCCTAAAGTCGATTAGAGCCTTCCTATTCGACCCTTTCAAAAAAATGAGCATGCCTAAAGTCGATTAGAGCCTTTCTATTCGACCCTTTCAAGGAAATGAGCATGCCTAAAGTCGATTAGAGCCTTTCTATTCGAGCTTTTCAAGGAATTGAGTATGACTAGAGTCGATTAGAACCTTTCTATTCGACCTTTTGAAGCAATTGTTTCTCCCTAAAGTCGATTAGAGCCTTTCTATTCGACCTTTTCAAGGAATTGAGCATGCCTAAAGTCGATTAGAGCTTCTATTCGACCCTTTCAAGGAATCGAGTATGACTAGAGTCGATTAGAACCTTCCTATTCGACCTTTGCAAGGAATCGAGTATGACTAGGGTCGATTAGAGCCTCTCTATTCGACCTTTTCAAAGAATTGTGTATGCCTAAAGTCGATTAGAGCCTTCCTGTTCGACCTTTGCAAGGAATTGAGTATGCCCAAAGTCGATTAGAGCCTTTCTATTCGACCCTTT
>NZ_PGVB01000043.1 GCF_002860205.1 Bacillus sp. T33-2 | reverse complement strand
AAAAGGAAGAGATCCCTCTTCCTTTTAATCACGAAGACATATTAAGACTTTTTCAGCAGTCTCCCTTCTAGAGCGCCCGTTTTTTTGCCCAATCCTCCGTTGATTTGCGCCTGAAAGGCGACAGCAATACCTCCAACGAAGGCCATCAGTGGAAAAATCCATTTCATTCGTGTTATCTCCTCTTAACCCCTTACTGTAAATGCAAGCGACTCATTTTATCTTATAAATGATAGTATCATGTCAGAACGGATCCGCGAAAGTTTGTCGAAAAATCACAAAAAGAACTGCAGAACCATTGCCGCAGTTTAAACTATTTATCCAATTCCATAATCTTTTCCAGCTTTTCTACCAGCACGACACACTTATTTTCTCCAATATGATATATGTACATCTTATTGCCTTTCTCATGAAGAACTTTTTTTAAGTGGATTTCCCCGTTTATTTTATAAACGTTGGCTATATCCTGAATTTTTGCATAAAGTTGATCTGTACTTGGCTCACTTTCTGAGGCAATTTTTATTTTTATTGGCAAACCGTTAACCCTGAACGTAACTAAGATAACTGTATCCAAAAAACCAACCCCTTACAGAAGCTTTGGAGGCAGCAAGATAAATTTCTGAAATATCTTCCTGCATTTGTTTGTCCTGGAATAATTTTCGCCACAAGGCGCCAAATTCCTTCTTTCAAACCAAACCTCGCAGCCGCAGATGAGAGAAAGACGGTTAGTTCGCATAGCTAATGTTTTTCCTACCCTTCCAAAAACCGGCCAATCTCATTTTTTCTCTCTTTGAAGACGTTTGCGCCGAACTCAATGAGTGAATCGATATTTTCAACCTTATCAAAAGGAACTTCCTCTTGCAGCTCTTCGTTGATACGAAGATAATTGTCCTGCAGCAAAAGCTGGCAATGGTATGAAACCGCCTCGGATGACAGGTCCAGGGCCAGATCAAGCAGTTTAGGAACCGGTTTCAGTGACGGGAGACTAATTGGAAGCCACTCTGTGAGACCCCATCGCTTTTCACTGTATTTTGAAAAATCAATGTTTTGTTTACCGGTGCCAATGGATAGTATTTTGGTATCCCCTAATGCCGCTTTAAATTGGTGCACAGCCTCTGTAATGCAAACCAATGAGGGGTTGTTAGCCCATAAACCGCCATCAATGGTTAAACATTGGTTTTTCAGGATGTTTGGCGGAAAATAGATTGGTGCAGAACAAGAAGACAGGACCGCATCCCACAAATGAATGGTTAGATCGCCCGGATGGCCGTAGTTGGACCTGTGGACGTATGGTTTGCCATGGGTGATGTCCACAGCTGGAATGAGCAATGGCTTGTTGATATCAGCAAGCCTCCTGTCACCGAACACATTTTTTAACAGGCGTCTTAATGCACCGTCACTGTACACGCTTTTGAACAGCCCAAAGGTCGCCTGCCGCTTAAAAATTTTCTTTCCATATGCCTTATAGCTGAGCATAACGTCGGCCATGTTTATATTCAATGCTGCCGATGCAGCGATGATCGCGCCGGTGCTGGTCCCGGCAATCACGTCAAAAAGGTTACCAACAGGCTGCTTATATTCTCCCTCTATTGCTTGTAATATTGCGATTGCAAATACTCCACGGATGCCGCCTCCGTCAATACATAGCATTTTCATCGTATTCTCCCGGGTTGCTTTTTCTATCATTCTTCCCTTTCTCAGCTTCCGTTAAGCCTATATGACAGATCATCCGCCATAAATGAAAGCCAGCAGTCCCTCGATTAAGACTCCTGGCTCAATCTCCTGTCAGTTTTCCTTTTTTTTTCAGGACACTAATAAACTCACGCAGGTAGTCTGGCAAATCGGGCGGACGGCGGCTTGAAACAAGATGGCCGTCGACAACAACCGGCTCATCCAACCATATTGCGCCAGCATTTTCCATGTCATCCTTAATGCCGGGGGTGCTGGTCACTTTTTTGCCCTGCAAGATTTTTGCTGAGATTAATACCCAGCCGGCATGGCAGATCTGTCCGATCGGTTTTTTATTTTCGTTCATATGCTGGACCAGAGCGATGACTTCCGGAAAGCGCCTGATTTTATCCGGTGCCCAGCCGCCCGGGACAAGGATGGCATCGTATCCTTCGGCGTCTATTTCATCATAAGAACAGTCTGATACCGCAGGCACTCCGTACTTCCCGATGTATGTTTCGTTTGCCTTCTCACCTGCAAGATGGACAATCGCACCTTCTTCTCTTAATCTTAAAATTGGATACCACAGCTCCAAGTCTTCAAATTCATGATGGACGAGGCTGACAATTTTCTTACCTTTTAACCGCATGAGGTCCCTTCCTCCTTTGGAATTCAATATCTGCAACAAAAATCAAACAGGCCTGGTCCAGTTAAGTGACCAAACCTGTACATTTAATTATAGCAAAACAGAAGGATAAATTCCGTCCGTTAAGCTTATTTATCAGGCTCATTCGCCTTCCTGATCATATCATCTTTTTGCGCAAGCCAAAAAGCAACTGCAATAGAGGTAACGATTACAATAAATGGTGCATAAAAAACAAGGAATTCCCTTATAGTCATAATTGGCAACCTCCTCAGGCATGGTCGTTTCGTTTTCCTTGGACATACTCCTTATTGAACAGAAACAGTTTAAGCACGAGAATCAGAGATGGAACGAGCAACGCAAGCCCGGCTATAAAAGCAATGATTAATGCGATGGCCATTGCTTCATTCGTAAAACTGTCATAAATCGTCAAATGAGGATAAAGAAGATAAGGGTAATGGGACACCCCATAACCGAAGAACGCCAATAAGAATTGACCTGTCAATAAAATGAATGCAAGGCCATACGAGCGTCTCTTCGAGATCAAATATACTGTCCCTGCAAATAAAATGAACGACAAAGCGAACAGCCACCAAACATCAAATAACCTTTCATAATGCTCCGGATTGTGAGTACGCAATTCTATCAGGATGCCTGTGGCGGTAACAATTGCGGGCACCGCCCAGAACAGCGCATATTTGCGGAGAAGGTTTGTCGCCGGTTCGTCCTTCGCCAGATTTGCATACCATGTCAGGAATACGGCTGAAATATACAGCACAGCAGCAATGCTGAGAACAACGATGCTCCACGTCAGCGGACTTGTAAAAAGAAGCCAGTAATCAAGCACCGGACCTGATTCTTCAATCGTGACAAACCCGCCCTCAGATATCGTGAGCACAATCGACAGTGAAGCAGGAATGAGCAGCCCGGCCAGCCCGTAAATGTATGTAAATCGTCTATCCAGGCCTCCGTACGTGGTAAAAGCATAATAGGCGCCCCTGATGGCCAGCAGGATGATTGCAAGGCTCGCAGGCACAAGCAGAATCGTTCCAAAATAGTAGGCAGTTTGCGGGAAAAAACCAACAATTCCAACAAAGAAAAACACAAGGAATACGTTTGTTATTTCCCAAACAGGCTGTAAATAGCGCTGTATAATTTTGTTTAAAATATGCTGTTTTTTAGTAAATGTGCCATATGCATTAAAGAAGCCAGCCCCGAAATCGATTGAACCGATCATAATGTATCCGAACAGGAAAAGCCATAACACCGAAATTCCGATAAATTCAAGCGTCATACTGTGACACCCGCTTTCTCGGAAGCCCGGTCAGCCAGTTCCTGTTCAACAGGATTCTTCCGGAACATCCGCGTCAGTACAATGATACTGCCTATCCCGAGGACAAGATATAGCCCGGCAAAGAGCAGGAGCATCGTGTCAACCTGGCCGCTCGTTGTCGCTGCGTCCTCAGTCCGCAGGATGCCGAGCAAAACCCATGGCTGCCGCCCCACTTCCGTCAGCCACCAGCCGGCTTCAATCGCAACCATTGACAAAGGCCCTCCCAGCACAATCACCCAGCGGTACAATTTCGACCGGACAAACCGCCATTTTCGCCACACTCCAAACACAAAAACCATTGAAACCAAGACAAGCCATACCCCGATTGTAACCATTGAATCAAATAAATAATGGATATACAGTGGCGGACGTTCATCTTCTGGAAATTCGTTCAGGCCGATAACCTCTGCATTGAGATCACTATGCGATAAATAGCTCAGTCCATATGGGATCTTGATCGCGTATTTGACTTCCCCGTCATCAAGGACACCCCACATAAGAATCGGGGCTCCTTTTTCGGTTTCGAAATGCCACTCTGCAGCCGCCAATTTTACCGGTTGGTACACAGCAAGATATTTTCCGGCGAAATCGCCGATCACTGCCGTTGCGATCGAGAAGACAAGCCCCAGCTTCATCGTAAGAAACAAAGCTTTTTTGTGGTATATATGATTTGACCCCTTCAACAGCCTGTATGCCCCGATAGAGGCAAGGACAAACGCTGATGTCATGTAAGAGCTCGCCAAAACGTGCGAAACCTTGGTAGGCATCGCAGCGTTAAACATTGCCAACACCGGATCTATATTGACCAACTGTCCATTCTCGATATCGAACCCCCGCGGGGCATTCATAAATGCGTTTACAATTGTGATAAAAATTGCCGAGAAGGATGCACCGATAGCAACCGGGATTAGCAGGAGCAAATGCTTTTTCTGGTTTTCGAACCGGTCCCACGTATATAAATAAATACCCAAAAAAATGGCTTCCAAAAAAAACGCGAAAGTTTCCATAAACAAAGGCAAAGCTATAACGTTTCCGGCCAGTGACATAAAATTGGGCCAGAGTAAAGAAAGCTGGAGCCCGATGGCAGTTCCAGTTACAACTCCAACCGCAACTGTAATGACAAATCCCCTTGTCCACCGCCGAGCCAATAATATGTAGTGTTCATCCTGTTTCTTAATCCCCAACCATTGGGCAATCATGATCATAAGAGGTATTCCTACTCCAATCGTTGCATAGATGATGTGAAAAGATAATGTCAATTCTGTCAAAACCCGGCTAAAAAAGACAGACTCACTGTTGCCCACGTCACAATCCCCTTCCTTTATCCCCCAAAGATATACCTGAAAAGTGATAATCCCATCGTTATCGCCACGATTACCGTTAACAAGATCAACCTGCGTTCATGTTTTTTATACATTTTCCGTCCTCCCTTTTTAGCAATCACCTGATTTGAACCGACATGGCCAAAAGGAGTTGAGTCCTTCCACTAATTTCTACTTTACCCATATGTGTTTTTCTTTAATCGGCTACGAAACAACATTGAATATTAAAAACAGTCAATTTAAAAAACCGGTTCTCCCTCATCATTCAGGGAAAACCGGTTTATAATTGGTGCTAATTGCTGCCATTAATCTTCAGATGCAGGGAAATTAATTCTTCAGCAAGGCTATTGATTCTTGCCTTTATATCTTCGTCATTTATTTCATTTTGGGCATCGAAACTGCTGCTGCTGACAAACAGGTTTTTTGCGGGAATATACGCTTTTAAGAAACTGACAATCGGCCGCAATTGGTTTTCCATCACAAGATAATGCCTTTCGGTTCCCCCATTCATGACCAGGCCAACAATTTTTGAATCGAAAATGTCCTGCGGAAGCAAATCGAATACATTTTTCAATGCACCCGTAATCGAAGCCTGATAAACCGGCGAACCAATGACAAAGATATCAGCATCCTTAATTGTATTGATGACCTTCCTCGTGTCATCATTATATGCCTCAAATGGTCTCCCATCGGCAAAATCGAGGCTATAATCACCCAGATTAACCAATTCGACATCAAGTGCAGGGTGATGCTCCTTTGCCTTCTCCAAAACCTTATTAACCAGGACTGCCGTTTTTGCGCCAGCCAGTGCTCCTGAAATTCCTAATAACTTCACAAAATCATCTCCTAAATCCCTGTGGTCCGCCACTATTCCTGGGTTATGGCAACTCCTTGAAGAAACGGACCAAATGTTTTAATATGTAAATGCTTGTTTAAAGTATGCGTACTTATTTAATCAGTTATCATTCATAACTGCAAATATTAACAATCAAAAAAAGGATAAAAGAAAAATCTTTTATCCTGCAGTAACTTTATTCTTTTCGTCAATAGCTTTCAGCTTGGCCGCGATCTGTTCTTCAGTCAAACCATATTCCTTGACGTAAAGGTTTCTTTCGTGAGTGCGGCATTCGTGGCTGCAGCTTCTCATATAGAAATGTTCATTTTCCTCCGAGGTGAGGAACTGCCTGTTGCATTCAGGATTGGCGCAGTTTACATAACGCTCACAAGGTTCATTTGTAAAGTAATCTCTGCCAACTACTACATGTTCCACCTGGTTGACTGGAACAGCAATTCTTTCATCAAATACATAGCATTGACCATCCCAAAGCTGTCCCTTTGCCTCTGGGTCTTTACCGTAAGTGACAATTCCGCCATGCAGCTGTGACACATCTTCAAAGCCTTCTTTCACAAGCCAGCCGGAGAATTTTTCGCAGCGGATGCCGCCTGTGCAATAAGTCAGGATTTTTTTCCCTTCAAGCATTTCTTTGTTATTTCTGATCCACTGTGGAAGCTCGCGGAAAGACTTGATTTCAGGCTTGATTGCTCCCCTGAAGTGGCCAAGCTCATACTCGTAGTCGTTTCGCGCATCAATGACCACCGTATCCTCTGCCTGCATTTGCTTATAAAAATCCTGAGGGTTCAAATATTTGCCTGTCAGTTGCGTTGGATCGATATCGTCTTCCAGTCGTAAAGTGACCAGTTCTTTTCTCGGGCGAACATGCATCTTTTTGAACGCATTCTTGTCTGCTTCATCTATTTTAAACCACATGTCAGCAAATCGGGGATCTTCCTTCATTGCTGCCATATACCTGTCAGTTTGTTCCACTGTTCCGGAAACAGTGCCATTAATGCCTTCTTCGGCTACAAGGATCCGGCCCTTTAATCCAAGTTCTTTGCAAAAATCCAGATGGCTTTTTGCAAATTCTTCTGGATTATCTATAGTCACATATTTGTAATATAGTAAAACTCTATATGAATTAGTCATTTTTCAAACCACCTTGCTGTTGTTATTTATAAACCAAAACTTGCTCACTTTTTATACTTTACTGGTTTATAAACATAAAAACAATAATAACAGAAAATAAAGGAGGAATACAACCTTTTTTTACTTCCAGAAGCGACAATGGCCAACGGGAGTTCTTCACAAGCAGCAAGTCTTATTTTTTAATCGATTGAACCATGTCTGAAAGAAACGAGAATATCAGGTTATACGCTTCTCCTACTGACATCCCATCATTAAATCCTTTTACTTGATCCAAGGCAAAATTCAAGTTCCACAGCCCTTCATCGTGATCAAAAATCAGATCGAAGTTTGTATCCTCGCCTGGTAAATGAGTTTTTAGATACGACATAAGCATCTGTTCAAGTTTTTTCTGGAGCTTCAAGCCCAACATCACATCGTAATTTCCAAACACGTCATCGACTTCTAAAGAGACTGCGTCAACGCCAATTTGATCGAACAATTCGGATTCAAGGTAGATGAATTCATTCATATGTTTTTTAAAGTAACGAATAGATTCATTTAAGAAGGCGGAATCTTCGTTGGCAAGCACTTGTTCCGTCTCTTTATCGCAACGCTCGATATACGCGTCTTTAAAACGCAAAGCATGGTTTTGCTCTGTCATTATGATCTCCCCTGTCAATTTTTATCTTGTTCTGTTATTTCGTGTGTTACCGGTTCTGGTTCTTTTCTTTTTTAATGGATGGCTTGTTGGGCCCGTTTGTTTCGTCTTTTCAGATTTTTGTCTTGTGCCAGCCTTCCTGTTGCTAGTGCGAGCACCTGAAGATTTTCCGTTCGGTCGTGGTGTGTGCTTTTGTGTCTCGTCAATGGAAGATGGCTTCTTATCTTCTTTCGCGAAATTGCCCGCATTTTGTTTGTGGATCCTGATGTTGAGTTCCTGTTCAATCATATCGAGGAGAGGCCGGTCCTTGGGAGAATATAAAGTAAATGCCATCCCAGTCATTCCTGCTCTGCCGGTCCGTCCACTCCTGTGGATGTAGCTCTCAGGATCGAGGGGAATATCATAGTTGAATACGTGGGTAACACCTTCAACATCCAGGCCTCTTGCGGCGACATCTGTTGCAATGAGGAGCTGGATCTGTGCATCCCTGAAGCGTTTCATCACTTGCTCTCTTTTTACCTGTGACAGGTCGCCATGCAGTTCATCGCATTGAAATCCCTTTCCTTTGAGTACCTCATACAGCTTGCTCACTCTTCTTTTTGTCCTGCAAAAAACAACCGCGAGAAATGGGCGGTGTGTTTCAATTAAATGGATAAGCGTTCCTTGTCTGGCCCTGTCAGTCGTTTGAATTGCCACCTGCCTGACATTTTGTGCAGGTCCCTGTCTTTTTTCCACCTGAATATATTGCGGTTGTCGCATATGCTTATCGGCCAATTTTCTAACTTCATTTGGTATCGTGGCCGAGAATAATAGCGTCTGCCTGGCTGCAGGCGTTTCCCTGATGATGTCTTCTACTTCTTTCAAGAAACCTATATGGAGCATTTGGTCAACCTCATCCAGGACCAAAAAGGATATATTAGATAAATCGACCGTTCCCCGTCTAATATGGTCCAACAGCCGCCCTGGTGTGCCAACGACAATCTGGATCTTTTTCCTCAATTTTTTTAGTTGTTTGTCGACGTCCTGGCCGCCGTAAACAGCCAAAACATTGATTCCATCCAGGCCGGCAATCAATTTTTCAATCTCATCAGTAATTTGCAGGGCCAGTTCCCTGGTTGGAGTCACAATCAGTGCCTGAATATGCCCGCTATCCTGTTCGATTTTTTCAAGGACTGGCAAAATAAACGCAAAAGTCTTGCCTGTGCCTGTTTGGGCCTGTGCAATAATATCTCTGCCATCCATTACGGCTGGAATGGCTTCTTCCTGGATTGGCGTTGGTGATACAACCCCTTGCTCGCGTAATTTTTTTACTAAAGCATCTGATATACCCATTGATAAAAAATCAGGCAAAAAACATCCCTACTTTCTGATATGGTTCCTTGCGGCCGGGGGAATATTTTCTAATAATATTGAGTGTAGCATATCAGTGCCCAAAATCATCTATTATTTCCCTCGCCGCCCTGTTGCCGCTCTCTACTGCACCGTTCATGTATCCTTGAAAATAAACCGACGTATGTTCACCTGCAAAATGGCAGTTTCCTTCCTGTTCCATTTCCACCCCGGAAAACGCTGTATACTGCCCTATTCTACGAAAAGAGTATGATCCTCTCGCCCACTTGGACGTAATCCAGTAATCAACTGACGTTTTTCCTGAAAAAACGTTTTGAATGCCTGGAAAGACATTCTCAAATTCATCCAGGAACTCGCCGGAGAATTTTTTAAAGCCTTTTTTCATCATCCCGACTGCTTCATTGCCTCCAGTGTAATGGACAATGACCCCGCTTTCTCCTGGCTGCGCCCTTGAACTCTCGAATGTGCACTGATAATTTTGGTTATATGTAACGCCGTTACAGCCAGCCTGTTCCCAATGCCGGCTGTTAAATTGATAATGGGCCTTAATATTGCATCCCATGCCAAGCTCTTGAATTGCCCTGATTTTCAGGGGTCTGAAACCGGCCTCAGAATAATCCACAGTTCGCCCCAGAACCGAAAATGGAACGGTAAGGACTATTTTTTCTGCGGGCACTTCCTTTATTCCATCCTTAATGTTAAATTTCAGGGAGTACGTTTCATCGTCATTCCTTTTTATAGAAATTAACTCATGATTGAAATGGATGCTGTTTGGCAACTGTTCCACAAGCCTTTGGACAATATAATCATTGCCTCCCTTGACACGATATCTCTCGTCCGAGCTGCCAAACATAAGGAAATGATTCCTCTCCATCCCGCACATTAAATTAATCAGATTAAGCGCACTTTGTTCAGAACAATCAACACCGTATTCAATCGTATATGCGATACATAACAAGCGGCCCAAATCTGATTCAATTCCTCCTGAAATATTTTCATTTATCCAGTCAACGATCGATTGATGGTCGAGTTCCCACGCTCGTTTTGTGTAGTTATGGTACAAAATAGGAAAACCTGACAATGAATGTTCCTTGTTTATTTTTTCTGACACATCCCGAAAAAATTTTTCTATGTCCTCACACGGAACATGACTGTTATTTATATAGTAATACGGCTTTGATGCTGGTTTTTCTGAAGCCAGTAAATCATCCAGCTCCAGGCCCAGCTCATTAATCAAGTTAATAATGTCTTCATGGTTTGAATCAATCAGTTCACCTCCCCGTTCAATGTGCTGCCCATCTTTAAATGCATCTCTTTTTGTCCAGCATCTTCCACCTGGCCTTTGTGCTGCTTCGTAAACCTCCGAGCGTATCCCTGATTGCTGTAAACGGTAGGCACAAGTCAAACCCGCCAAACCTCCGCCAATGATGGCTACACGTGGAGCGTTTCTATTTGTTTCGGCATCTACATTTAAAAATGTTTTGTTGTTGTACATATATTGTCAGCTCCTGCATGTTAGATCACAATGGATATTGTTCCTCTTTAAACAGAATATAGAGCCCTCTTCATACAGAAACGTTATGATAATTAGTTCCAAGGTTAAAGTTGGGAACAACAGCATGCGTCCGAGTTCGCAGTTGGGCAAGAAACGATGATAATAATACAAAAAACGCCAATAACTGGCGTTTCGAAGGATACTAAGTATTAGCTGTTTTTTTCTTGGTTATTTTGTCCATTTCCCATTGCATTTCCTACGCTATTCATTGTCTTGCCAACTGCTTTCGCAGTCTGGTCTACGGTGTTCATCGCGATATTTTCTGTCGCCTGTAAAGTATTGTCGGCTGCATCGAAAGCTGCCCCAGCACCTTGTTTAATTCTGTTTGCGACGCCCTGGACCGCACCTTGCTGGTTCTCGTTTCCTTCACGTGTCATCCATTTCACCTCCTCATCATTTTTTAGGATACGTAGATGCGGCATGATTATTCAGCAAATGAGGAGGTGAAAATAAAACAGCCAAGTACCTATTGCTGGCTTGCAAAAGCGGTATTTTGATATCGTTGTATGTAAGGCGGCTAACAAGACAATTACTAATAAAGGGAACAGTTAATGCTTGATTCCCAAAATGCAATGGTATTTTCTATAGTGTCAGCAGGACTGTGACATTTTGGAAGTACCACGTTTTACAATTATTGAAAAGAGGTGAATCAAGGTGGTAAAAGCAATAAAAAACGCAGATTACGAAGCGCTTGTGGAAAATGCAGACAAGCCAGTCATTCTAGAATTTGGGGCGGATTGGTGACCAGGCTGCCGACAATTGAGGCCGGTGGTCTCTGCGGTTGCTGAGCAGGAAAAGTCAGTTGATTTCTTTTATGTGGACGTGGATCAAGCTCCAGACCTTGCCAGCCGGTTTGGTATCATGAGTATTCCGACGCTTGTTCAAATAAAGAACGGGAAAGAGACAAACCGATCGGTAGGTTTCATTCCTGAGGAACAGGTAAAAGAGTTTGCCAACTCCTAAATGATGATAAAGACATGCCTTTTTGGATTCATTCCACCAGGCATGTCTTTCAATGTTTTCAGTCCAAGGATTAAAAAATGCTTAATTTATATCTGCCGGATAATAGCTCCAGTAATTTCAACCCGGCAATGCTGTTGCCCCTCTCATCAAGGGCAGGGCCAAATATTCCGATTCCAAACCGGTTCGGAAAAGACCCCATTATCCCCCCTGAAACACCGCTTTTTGCGGGAATTCCCACCCTGACGGCAAATTCCCCGGAAGCATTGTACATCCCGCATGTCACCATTAGCGTCTTGCACAATCTCGCCACATCAGCGGGGATTAACATTCTTCCCGTTACCGGTTCTTCCCCGTCCATAGCGAAAACAGTGCCTATCCTGGCGAGGTCCAGGCAGTCCATTTCAATGGCACATTGTTTTGTATAAAGTTCAATCAGATCTTCTACATCCTCATCTATTACACTATTCTGCTTCATAAAGTAACAGAGCGACCGATTTAAAAATGCAGTATCAAACTCTGACTTCGCCACTTCCTCCGAGTAGGTGATATCGGGATTGCCTGCAAGCCCGCGGACGAACTCAAGGATCCGCTTAAACCTTTCTTCGATTGAGCTGCCCTTAATCATATGGGTAACAGCCAATGCGCCAGCGTTAATCATCGGATTAAGCGGTTTGGAAGCATTGCTTATCTCAAGTTTTATGATTGAATTGAATGGGTCTCCTGTAGGTTCATAGCCAACCTTGCTGAACACCCGTTCCTCACCGCAATCCATCAAGGCAAATGCCAATGCAAGCACCTTCGAAATACTCTGCAAAGTAATCTTGTCCTCGATGTCCCCGGCAGATATGCACGTACCGTCAGGATGGGAAATCGCTACTGATAAATCATGCTGGCGGGCCTTTTTCAAAGCCGGGATATAATCTGCAACTTTTCCATGCTTCGTACATTTTTTGGCTTCTTCAACTAGTTCCTGTAATTCTTCACTCGATCGGCAAGGCATTTCATTCACCTCAGTATTAAGAATAAATAGTTCACGTTGTTATTGTGGACAAAAAGCAGACAGGAATGTACGATAATCTATTAAATGAAGCATGTATGAAGACAGAAAACACAACATTGTACCCAGTTACAAGATTCATTAAGTAGAGTTTTTTCTGAAAACAAGGCGGATTTTCTAATGTAAATGGGCCGAAAATACCTTGCTTTCGACACCGCTTGTGTATAGAGTTAAAAGTGAAGAACTATTATGGGTCGCTTTGCTTTTTAGTTCCGCCCTAATAAGGGAAGGGGATGATGAATATTAATGTTATGAATATTAACAAAATGCTCCAGGAACTTCAAAAATCGCCGTACCTAGAATCCCATGTCACACACAAGATTACCAACAAGGATGAGGAAGAAATATCTGTCAGCTACTCCAGGTCTGCGGCCCGCTTTCGATTGCAGGACCGAACAGGCCAAAAGGTAAAGCACTTCAATAATATAGAAGAAACAGCTGCATTTTTAGAGGATTTTATCAATAATTAATTGAATCACAAAGTTGCCTGCATTTCTTGGCAACTTTTTTTGTTCCCAACATACGGTTCTGTGCGATGCCTGCCTTTCTCGAAATTTCATTCCATAATATCAAATTTAAGGCAATCTCCACAGCGTAACTAAATCGGTCTAATGGTTATATTACTACTGTTACACCTATTTAAAAGTTTATCCGTGGGGGGAAGATCATGGAATTACAATTAGCACTGGATCTTGTAAATATTCCTGAGGCCAAACAAGTTGTCAAAGAAGTCCAGGAATACATTGATATAGTAGAAATTGGAACACCGGTAGTTATTAATGAAGGCCTTAAAGCTGTCAGGGAAATCAAGAACGAATTCCCTGCTCTTCAAGTATTGGCAGACCTTAAGATCATGGATGCTGCAGGATACGAAGTCATGAAGGCATCAGAAGCAGGTGCCGATATCATAACAATACTGGGTGCAGCAGAAAATGAGTCCATAAGGGGAGCTGTCGAGGAAGCAAGAAAACAAAACAAAAAAATTCTTGTGGATATGATTGCTGTAAAGGACCTCGAAGCACGTGCCAAAGAGGTTGATGCACTCGGGGTGGACTATATCTGTGTCCATACTGGCTATGATCTCCAGGCGGTCGGAAAAAACTCCTTTGAGGACCTTTTAGCCATAAAACGGGTCGTAACAAATGCGAAGACGGCGATTGCCGGAGGAATTAAGCTGGACACCCTTCCTGAAGTGATAGAGGCACAACCAGACCTCGTCATTGTTGGAGGCGGAATCACAGGGCATGAAAATATGAAAGAAGCTGCCGCTGAAATGCATCGAATGATCAAACAGGTATAAACGATGAATACTTCTGAATATTATTCAAAAATACTGGACGAATTAAGCCGTTCATCCGCTTCAATACGTGATGAAGAAGTGGAGATTCTTCTGGAATCTATCCTTGGTTCAAAGAAAGTTTTCGTTGCCGGGGCAGGCAGATCGGGGCTGATGGCAAGGGCATTTGCTATGAGGCTTATGCACATGGGAATCGAATCATATGTGGTAGGCGAAACAATCACTCGTAACTTTGAACAAGAGGATCTGCTAATCATCGGGTCTGGTTCCGGCGAGACGGCCAGTCTGGTTTCGATGGCACAGAAGGCAAAAAAAATAGGTGGAACCGTTGCGGCAGTGACTATTTTCCCTGCTTCCACCATCGGTAATTTAGCGCAACTCAAAATCACTTTGCCCGGTACGCCAAAAGAACAATCTGATAGTGGCCATCCCACGGTACAGCCAATGGGGGCACTATTTGAACAGACCCTCTTATTATTTTTCGATGCTGTGATACTGAGGTTGATGGAGCAAAAAGGTTTGAATTCGGCAAACATGTTTGGAAGGCATGCTAACCTGGAGTAAACAGCGTTAATGTAAAATGTTCCCCAAAAAGACCGCAATCCTTATCAGTTTGCGGTCTTTTTGTATTTTATCAGCTAATGTGTTTTTCCCTGAAATTCCTCGAAGGTTTTCAATTCATGTATCATATCTTCTATTTCTTTTAACAACCCGTGGAATAAATTTGTTCTTCCAGATCGATTAAAATTCTTTTGGTCAACTGAATTCAGCAAGGCTATAACGGATTTTAATTTTAAGTCATCATAAAAATGAACCTCAGACTCTCCGGTCACTTCTCCTTTTAGTACCATATTTCCATTATCGTCAAAGGACTCAAATATACATTTCTGTTCATCAATATCATTCATTTTCTGTTCCCTTTCCTTCATGGCCAGGCTTATATTTTTCAGCTGTAATGTCCCGGTATGGCATTAGCCTCTTTTCAGCCTGTTCGTATCCCATATCTGCAACGTCGTCCAACAAGCGTTCGATGGCATCCTCAGGGTAGCCATAATTGCGGAGTAATTGCTCCATTTTCTGAAAATCGTCCATTTATAGCACCTCCGTTCATTATTGTCCCCCATTTGTTAAATATCTACATTGAGTATGAGAACCCGTTCAATAAGTGCTCCCGTCCCAGAGATAAGCATGAATTAACTCTGTATCAACCTCAACCCCGATGCCCGTTCCGTCCGGGACAGAGACTTTTCCGCTTATAGGCTTTATAGGTACGAGATCGGAAAATGGATTTTCCATTACATCCCATTCCAAAGGCTCAATTTTTTCTCCGTCCATTTTCGTCCATGAAGACAGGACAGCCTGGCAAAATAATGTATGCAATCTGGAAACTGACCCATCATAGCTATGTGGTGATACTCTTGCTCCAAAGTGGCGGGCAAGCTGCAATGAATCCCTGAAATCCTCCACTCCCTTCCCATGCAGAATGTCCGGCTGAATCATATCAAACGAATTATTCATAAGCAGTTTTAAAAATTCTTTGGCGTTTTTGAGATTTTCTCCTCCAGCAATAGGGACTGAAAGGCAGGAACGAAGCAGTTGATATTCCCGTAAATTATTCAGCGGCAGAGGCTCTTCCATCCAGAGAACATTGTCCCAATTTGAAAAATGACGTTCCCACTGACGCGCTGCTGCGAGATCATAGCTTTGATTTGCATCAAGTATTAGCCAAACTTTCTCCCCCAGTTTCCCCTGGATTTTTTCAATATGCATGAAGTCTTCTTTTATCATTCGTCCCCCAACTTTTACTTTCAACTGATTAAAGCCGTTCCTCATCGTTTTTTCCACCGCTTGAAGAGAATGATCGATCCAGTCCGTTTTGTCAGTATAGGATTGTAGCGAGGCATAAACCGGGATCATATCCCGTTGTTTTCCTCCCCACAGATCACATACCGAAATATTTGCGCTCTTGGCCGCTATTTCCGTTAATGCCATACTGATTGCCGCCGCTGCCCGCTGATGCAATTTACTGATCGTACTGACCAGTTTCAGCCTGTCTGACGCATTTTTACCTACTATGTAAGGTATAATCCTTTGTGTAAAACCCAAATGCAAGGTTGGCAGCCAATCAATGCATTCCCCCCAGCCATCTATGCCAGATTTAGTGATGATCCGGATTAAATAACAGCTTCTATATTGCTTATATCCATTGGCATCGCCATACGGTGTTGAAATTTTATGTAATAACGGATAGGTTTCCACCCTATCAATTTGCATCGGCTGCCCTCCCTTCCAAATGCCAACGACTTCATTTCCGCCTCAATTTACTTTTAAGGTATCCATTTCATCTTTTCCCAATTCTCCCGGTAAATTTCATCAGTGAGCAACGGATTATACAAAAAAACCTTTAAAGAACAACTCCCAGCCCAACTATATCGAACATATAGTAAAAGGATGAAGTAAGGGAGGGAATAATGTGGCAGATGACCAATCCTTTGAAGGCTTTTTATCCGAGGTCATGGAATGGGCTGGCCTTCTAAAGGAAGAATCGGAAAAAAACAGCAATCTTGGGCAGATACGCGGGGGTGCTGATTTCCGCAATGAATTAGAAGGCTTCCTGGAGGATATTCACCATCTAAAAAGCAATGGCGGACTATTGAATGAAGAGACAGCATGCCAATTAGGACAAAGAGCATCTCAATTATATGAACAGTGGATGTCTCTTTCTGAAGCTGCGAGTATTGAATTGAGGCAGGGAGAAGCCGGATCCGCTGTACCGATTGGCGGACATAGGCTGCCCCCGCTTCCGTATCCTTATGATGCACTTGAACCTTACATCGACAGGAGGATCATGAAGCTTCACCATCAAAAACACCATCAGAGTTATGTGGACGGCTTAAATAAAGCCGAAAAGGAAATGGAAAAATCTAGAAGTAATAATGATTACGAGTTGATTAAACATTGGGAACGGGAAGCAGCATTCCACGGGGCTGGACATTATTTGCATACGATTTTTTGGACGGTAATGAAGCCCCAGGGCGGGGGGACACCCAGAAGGGAGCTATTATCGCAAATTGAGCGTTCGTTTGGAAGCTTTAAGCAGTTCAAGCAGCATTTTTCCGAAGCAGCTAAAACAGTCGAGGCGGTGGGCTGGGCGATCCTCGTCTGGTCGCCGAGATCTCATCGCCTCGAAATACTTCAAGCAGAAAAACATCAGAATTTAAGTCAATGGGACGTTATCCCCCTCCTGCCGCTGGATGTATGGGAACATGCTTATTATTTGCAGTATGAAAATAACAGGGGAAAGTATGTAGACAACTGGTGGAATGTGGTTAATTGGGATGAGGTCGAACGGCGGTATAACAAGGCTAAAACAGTGAGATGGGAGCCTTTTTAGGGGGCAATTAAGAACCCTCCGGATTCCGGTTCGGAGGGTTTTTAATTGCAAATGTCCAACTTTTGTTTGACCGCTAAAGAATCACCAGCCTGAAAAATTGCCGCTGAATAACTTATTCCTCATAGATCATCTTTTTCGTCATGCCTCCGTCAACTGTTAAATTAATGCCGTTTACAAAGTCATTCTCTTTGGAAGTCAAGTATAAGCATGCCCGTGCGACGTCTTCCGGTCTTCCAACACGCCTTGAAAAATGCTGCTCATGGTCAACATCCTTGAGCTGTTGGTAGTCACCTGTCTCGATCCAGCCAGGCGAGATAACGTTAACGGTTATATTATCTTGGCTTAGTGATGCTGCGAGGGCATGGGTTAACGCGACAATTCCTCCCTTAGTGGCAGCATAAGCTTCTGAATTCGGCTCAGACATAAATGCCCTTGTTGAAGCAATATTCACAATTGAGCCGCCGCGTTCATTTTCACGCATGTATTTGGCTCCTTCACGGGAACCGAGAAAGACGCTGCGCAGGTTTGTGTCAACGATGTCATCCCATTCTTCAATCGCCAATTGATACGGAGATTTAAACAGGCCCTTCCCTGCATTGTTTATCAATATATGAATTGCCTTGTATGCATCTTTGGTCGTTTCCATTAAATGGATGATATGATCTTCCCTGCGCACATCGGTTTCCACAAACAGGGCTTCCCCGCCATGTTGCCGAATTTGAGATACGGTGCGGTTGCCAGCCTCTGCGTCCACATCAGCTACAACCACATAGGCTCCATGCTTTGCATACATCATAGCGACCGCCTGGCCGATTCCATTGGAAGCTCCTGTCACGACCACAACTTGTTTTGAAAAGTCCACGTTTAATTCTCCTTTAAACCCGTTATTTTAAAATTATCGCCAAATTTATGAAGGAATAACTGCTTTACGCGACAACACATTGACTTTAAACTACAGAATTCATGTGTTTCGCAGCCCTGTTTACGTTTCCAAATCGATGTCCAGCAAAACGGGACAATGGTCGCTTCCGATTACATGTGAGTGAATCTGGGAATCTTTAATGGATTCTACGAGTTTACTAGAAACAATAAAATAATCAATCCGCCAGCCGATGTTCCGCTCTCTTACTTTGCTCATGTATGACCACCAACTGTACACTTCCGCCTTATCCGGATATAGATGCCTGAATGAATCGACAAAACCATTTTGTAGCAGTTCCGTCATTTTGCCGCGTTCCTCTTCTGTAAAACCGGAGTTTTTTTGGTTTGATTTCGGGTTTTTCAAATCTATCTCCTTATGGGCCACATTGAGATCACCACATAAAATGACCGGTTTTACCCGATCCAGTTCAACAAGGTATTCCCGGAGCTTGTCCTCCCATAATAGACGGTAACCTAGGCGTGCCAGGTCCCTTTGCGAGTTTGGCGTATACACATTTACGAGATAGAAGCTCTCAAATTCCAGTGTGATGGCCCTTCCTTCCGAATCATATTCTGGCGCTCCTATACCATACTTCACCGAAAGAGGTTCTTTTTTCGAAAATATCGCTGTACCCGAATACCCTTTCCGCATAGCGTAATTCCAATAATGATGGTAGCCTTCCAAGCCAAGATCGATTTGCCCTTCCTGCAATTTTGTTTCCTGGACACAAAATATATCTGCGTCCGTTTCTGTGAAATAATCCAGAAATCCTTTGCCGGCGCAGGCCCTTAAGCCGTTAACATTCCATGATACTAATTTCAAAATGTATGCTCCTCACCACTAATTTATTGTTTCTCTTAAAATAATTCCAAAAGCAATGGCCAGGAACATTGAAGTCAGCGTTCCAAGCAGGAAATATTCCGCCCAGTCCCGGTCATCCATCTGTTTAAACCTCGCGATTGATTTCGCGGTAACGATGAAAGCTATCGCTGGGTATGCGCTGTAATAGGTTAGTAAAATGACAAGCAGCCGCTCGATATACCCGATTAATTTCCCACGGGATAGATCGTGTTTATTGAAAACCATAAAGTTTAATTCTTCTGTCAACCCTGTTTTCCCTGGTTGTTTATTCATCCACAGGGATTCATTCACTTCATTTTTGTAAGCATACTTCCCTTCAAATGTCAGAAGCTGGCTCGGAAGCGATCCTAACAGAATCCTGATCATATGGCCGCTCACAGTGGTTACAGAAATCAGGATGATCACGGCAAATAAAAGCTTGTTTATTATATTTAATTGTCTGTTTTCTCCTTCATCCACCAGTAACTCTACCACTCTGTCAATTATTCTGGCAAACTCAATATCAAAGAATATATGACATGCTAAAATCATCATCGCCAGATGCAAAAACTGGTCTAGAAGAAAGAAACAAAGCTTTTTTAAATGTTCGTCTCCTTCATGCTTGATAGTATCGAGCAGTTTGATTTTTGTGATATCAATTATACAATGGGTCAATAGGATAAACGATAATGGCAGGAACAGATATTTAACAAAGTCTTTGAACTCATAATAGTAAACCCAGAAGCCTAATATAACCATCCCTAGTACAATTAAATGGTGGCCCATATGCTTGCCGATATATTTCATTTTATCCTTGACCATTTTATCCGTCTGCAAATAGAAATCAGCAATTAAGTGTGCCAGAATCATGGCAAGTAAAAGCATCGCTTCGCCTCCTCAATCATCCCGATCCGGCAAATCAAAATACTCTGTCAGGTTCTCATCCACATGCCTTTTAATGGCCTTCATCACATTTTCAATCCGTACATCTGAATTGGATCCGCCAGGGTAAGCGTTTTTTTGCAATGAGTTCAGAACACTGACTATCTCACTGAAGGCATTCAAAATTTCCTCACTGTCCCCCTTTTTAAAATGGCTGGAAATGGTGGAGGGGTTTTTGTGAAGAAGTCGGCCAACTTCTTTTTGTTTCCCGAAAATAAGGTACAACGAACATACCATTTGCTGGATTGGCGTCTGTGACTGTATGTACAAATGCTGCATTCTCAATATGGTATTCATCAGCTTTTGGAGCTCGCCCATATAAAGGCCAGCGGTGTCATTCTTATCGGAGAAATAAAGTTCATCGAGCCCAAACTGATATTGTGGACGGCTTGTCTTTACTTTTTTCAGCAAATCGTTCGCCTGCCTTGCCTGCTTCACTAGCGGATGGATCCATTTCTCGATGTCGATTGACTCCAATTCCCTGGAGATATGCCCGAATGACATGCCAAAATATGGTTGATTATTTTTATACTTCCATACCCGGCCAATAAAAAATGCAATTGTATATGCTAAAGCATAGTCATCGCCAATGAAAATGATTTCGTCCCCTGAGCGGTGTTTTACTTTAACATTGGCTGTCCCCTCTGTCCAGCGGGTTATCCAGCTGACCATATTATCAAGGTAAAGAGTGAGTTCTTCTCCAATTCCTTCTGAGGATGAGTTAGTTACGTCCATGATAAAAACGGAGATTGGATATTCCAAAGGAATCCCTCCTAAAAAATTCGATTATACAATCGAATTTTAATGAAGTTTGTTTATTTAGTCAAACTTATCAATATTTTGCTTGGACAATCACATTTTACCGTATTGCGACAGGATTTTCATCCGGTTTACTTTTTTTAAAAGGCTATGTTAAATTACAATGTTGATATTCGATAAATTCGAACGTTAGTTCTGTAATTAAGGTAACACTATCGTTCGGAGATGATTTTCCTATGGACCTAAAGGATTTGAAAAAGCGTGCTGATGCTTTAGACAACAGCGGCAAGCTGGAACTCTTCCACTTTTTGCAATCTCGTATCACGGGAATGACTACTCCTATACGTGCGATCGATGAAATCCAGTCTGCCCACATTGTGATAGCCTCTCGGCTGTGCGATTTGGAAAATACGTGATTAAAACCCGTACTGGGCTTAGACGGCAACGTTATCGCTGTAAATCCTGCCGTCAAACGTAACGATCTCACGAATACTCCACTTCAATGCACCAGAAGACCTCACCTTTGGGTTCGATTCATTGAATTTATGATTGAGGGTTTTTCGCTGAGGAAATGTGCCGAGTTGTTGCATGATGAGGTAACTCATGTAACCCTGTTTTATTGGCGGCATAAAATTCTTTCCGCTCTGAAACGAATTCCAACGGAATCATTCCAAGGTATCATCGAGATGGATGAGACCTATTTCCTCTACTCTGAAAAGGGGAAAAGAAACATTCACTGAACGCAAGTCCCGTAAACGCGGTGGCAAAGCTAAATATCGTGGCATCAGCAACGACCAAATATGTGTATTGGTCGCCCGTGACCGTAAGAAGATGACTTTTTCCGGCGTTCTTGGACGTGGGCGTATTCGGACTACGAAATTGGATGAGCCTATTGGCGGTCATTTATCAGAGTCGAATGTACTTTGTACCGATTCATGGAGTGCATTCAGTTCCTACGCCAATTCGAAAGGTCTAGCCCATTACCGCTTCAAGTCCGACGGGAAACAGCGTGTGAAAGGGGTTTACAACATTCAGAATGTAAACAGCTACCATATCCGTTTGAAGCGTTGGATTGACCGCTTTAATGGCGTTGCAACAAAATATTTGCAACATTATTTGGCTTGGTTTCGTTACTTAGATAGCAAGGAATATGAGAATACTGCGTCGAATAAGAAAAATATGTTAATCACTTCTTGCCTGTTCACTGTAACAGAGACAAATACTAATCTTCGAAGGTCAGCTTTTTCTTGCTGAAAGAATACTTCAATATAACTGTCTAAATTAATCTGTGGTTTTAAAAAAAATTTTACTTGAATGAGGGTAATGTGGAAATCGTGTTGTTGCGTGACGTAATCGAAGATGACCTATTGATTTTTTTTGAACAGCAGTTGGACACGACAGCCAATTTTATGGCTGCCTTTACTTCTAAGGACCCGTCGGATAAGATTGCTTTTAAGGCACATTGGGAAAAGATTTTAAACAATGAGACGATAATAAAAAAGACGGTAATTTATAGTGGAAATGTGGCAGGACATGTCTCATGCTTTGAACAGTTCGGTGAACGGGAAGTCAGCTACTGGATCGGACGTGAATACTGGGGGAAAGGTGTCACGACCGAAGCACTTTCTCAATTTCTGGATTGTATAACCATTCGCCCCCTTTATGCTCGTGCGGCGAAGGATAACATTGCTTCCATTCGCGTATTAGAAAAGTGTGGCTTTGAGATAAAAGGAGAAGACAAAGGATACTCCAATTCACGAGTTGAGGACGTTGAAGAATATATCCTGAAGTTATCTCTATAAAAAGTCAATGTTGACTCAACTAACAAGGACATTAGCTCAACTACCCGCCCTCCTCAGAAGGCGGTTAGCTTTATTCCCAGAATCAACACTAAAGCTTAACATAGCCTTTTTTAAAAGAAAGAACCTCCTGCACATCGTTCTCCGGGTAAAAACGAGAACAAGACAGCTGGATCTTAATTCCTAACTTTCATAGCATTTATATTGTCCGCTACATATGCCCAATTTTGGGGAGCCGCCAGATTAAGCTGCCAATAGGTTGTGCCATATATTTGATAAATATCAATCAACCTATATTTTTCTATAAAACTTCTAATATCCTCGAACCAGACAACATGCTCTTCCGATCCTCGCCAGTATCGGTACCAGGGAGATTGTGCCCGCGCATCGAATTGGATGTCAACGCCGATCGAAATGGCCAGATTCTGGGCAGCTTGCACAGACAGCGCTCTCGTCAAATTTGTTCGGACCGTCTTGTCATACCCATATAAAGGGAAGGCAATTTGAAGTTTATTCCGGGTGATCTGGGTAACTGCATAGCGAATGATCTGTTCCACCCACCACACAGGGGCAATCGGATCAGGGGGTCCGCCTGGGTACCCATAGTCAATGGTCATTACCGCGACGATATCTGAAACATCACCAATTGCCCTGTAATCATATGCACCGATTATAGGATTGGTTGGAATATCCTCCGTTTTCGCATGCACATTGACATGTAAAATAAGTGCCCCAAGCGCAAGCTTCAGTTCCTGCAGAAACGTTATGAAGTCAGAACGCTGTGCAGGCGGGATGAATTCAAAATCGATACTGACACCTTCATATCCCCTTTGTCTCGCCAGGTTTGCAATGCTTAAAGCAAGATTCCTGCGGTAATTCGGATTTTCAAGCACTTTTCCGACCAGTTCAGGGCTGAAATTGCCGTTTCTGTAGTTACGGATCATTAATAATGGAATGATGTCCAATTGCTTGCTCCGGTCTACAATCGCCCGGTCCTCCAATTCAACATAAGCATATCCTTCATCTGTAAATGTGTAAGCAACCACCGCCACATATGTAAGGTGTTCCGCCAACCGTCCAAGTTCGCCAAGCACAGCTTGCGGTGAAGAGGGAATAACGAATCCAAGGGTTGCAATTTCCATTTTAACCGGTGAGGGAATCACGATTCTTTGCCCGATTGACAAGCGGTTGGGATCAATCCCCGGATTCGCTGTTAAAATGGCCGGCACACTAGTAATGAAGCGGCGGGCCAGTTGCCACAACGTATCACCTGCATTTATGGAATAATACCGACTTTGCAACAGGTTGTCTGGAATGTACAGAGAGAGTCCTGGTACTATTGAACTAGCGGACTGCAATCCATTCACTTCAGCAATCATTGAAATCGAAACGCCAAACCTCCGGGAGATTGCCCAAAGGCTATCCCCTCTTTTCACCACATGCACAGCCATCACATCACACCTTTTAATTTCCTTATAACCATCTTATGGGACGTTTTGGTTTATATACTCAATTCCTTCCCCGTGATTGGCTGTAAGTCTTTAAGGGTGCGCCCGTTCCGTAAAGCTGCTCGGACCGTAACTTGAAATCATCCCCACTTTTCATTTAAAAGCCGGACTTCTTCCTTGTGGGTAACTCCCTCGTCTGACGGAGTTTCCAGAATAAACGGGACATTTTTTAACGCGTCTAAACCGATCAAGGCTGCAAACTGCCTTTCTGTTATATGGCCATTTTTAAATATATTGGCATGCCGGTCCTTGCCAGATTCAGCAGGGTATTTGCTATTGTTGAAATGGATTGCCACCAGTTCTTTAAAATAGCCTGTCTCATTACCCTTTGCCAACAGTTCCTCCGTATTGTCCCCTCTCCATAGCCCGCTTGCAAAAGCATGGCATGTGTCCAGGCAAAAGCCGACTTTGTCTGGGTAATCACATAAATTGCGGACCTGTACCAATTCCTCAAGAGTGGTTCCAATAGAGCCGGGCTTTCCGGCATTGTTTTCAAGAAGGATTTTGCAATCGCCCTCCCAATTAACGAGCACTGAATTCAGCATTTCAATCATCAACTGATAACCAGCCAAAGGATCATCTGCACTGATATGGCTGCCGAAATGGGCGACCACACCCGAAGCGCCGCAGGCATCGGCAATTTCCAAATCATTGACCAGCGATTTGATTGTCAGTTCTTTTTTATCAGCTAAAGGTGTCAGGCTGGTCGGGTATGGCGTATGCGCAACAGAAACCAGTCCGTTCTTCCGGCTAAATTCTTTGCAAAGTGCAGCATTTTCTTTATCAAACTTCTTTATTGTAAGGCTCCGGGGATTTTTGGGAAAAAACTGATAGGCGGCCGCCTTAATCGCAACAGCGTGTTTTGCTGCATTTAAATATCCTCCCCTGATGCTGATATGGCACCCAAATTTCATGTTATCCCCCATTCCGTGCGTTTCCTTTAGAATTTGAGGATTTAGGGGAATCTATTCTGACTGACGTTTTTTTCGATCCCATTTAAATCATCGGCGGTGCGTATGCTTCCTTTTTTTATAACGCCATGAATGGCAATCATTACATATTTGAAAAGGACTGTCAGCAGGCAGTTTTTTTCCGCAATGCCTGCACTTTTTTGTGCAATGCCTTACTTCCGATTTTAAATATTCATGTACCTCATCACTCAAACCTTCGCGTACCCTTTCCCAATAAACTGCTTCAGTGCGTTTGTCCAGTCTATATAAAAACAGCAGGTGAAGGCCCAGTGCCTTATAGGATAGTTCCAGTTCCTCAAGATTCCCAGTCTTTATTACCGGTTCTGGCAATTCACTGCCAGAAACAATGGCAGTCATTGTTTCAAGCCACTGCTGAGTAAGGACAGGTTCTTTTTTGGAAAACGGAAGGTGCAAAAAGCCATACAGGTCCATCATCGACATGCGCCTTTCAATTTCACTGCCCCTGATTAATTCATATAGCTCCCGTTCTTCTGACAGGGTTGCTTTGTTTGTTCCCTGCGGGCTATCGAATTGTTCCCACAGCTCAAAAAAAGTCCCGAGGCTTCGGTAATATTTCTGGAACCGCTCGAAAACTGTGCTTGTTGGGGCGATTGCGAATGACAGCACGGGGGCGTCCTCTTGCTGGAGCAGTTTTTTCATTAATTTTATATCAGAGGAAAATGCGACTTTTCCTACATCATAAATCCCTTTGCGTCCGGCACGTCCAGCTATTTGCTTCACTTCCTGTGACGTTAATCTCCTTCTCCTGGTACCGTCAAATTTTTCATTTTCTAAAAGAGCGATCCTGCGTATTGGCAAGTTAAGGCCCATGCCAATCGCATCCGTTGCTACGATCACATCTGCCTGTCCATCGATAAATCGCTGAATCTGTTTTTTTCGCGTTTCAGGAGGCATGCTCCCATAAATCATACTGGCAGTGTGGCCATTATTTTGCAGTCTTGATGCCGTTTCAAGAACCTGCCTCCTCGAAAAGCATACGAGGGCATCTCCCTTTTTTGTTTGGTTTAAATTGAACTCCTTCCTCTCAATTTGAAGAGGAATCTCACGACTGTACTCATGAACCTCGACTTCTGAATCACCTAACAGCTCTAACATCATTGTCTTTATGTTCATGCTTCCGATAATATGGACTTCCCTCGCATTTGCTTTCGTAATGGCCTTATACCAGGAAAATCCACGGTCCTTATCAGCAATCATCTGGGCTTCATCAATAACGACTACCTCAAAAAAATCTTTTTCATGGAACATTTCGACAGTGCAGGAATAATGTTGGGCACCATCGTTTAGTTTTTCTTCTTCACCTGTCTTTAATGAACATACAACGCCCTCAGAATTCAGCCTGTCATATACCTCCAGGGCCAAAAGACGGAGCGGTGCCAAATACAATCCGCTGTCTGCATCTTTCATACGCGTTAAAGCATGATGAGTTTTACCAGTATTTGTTTCCCCGATATGAAGTACATACCGGATATTTTGGCCGATGGCAGGGCTGTATTCCTGTCCAAAAATATCGTCTAAAATACGTTTCTCCTCGGCCTGTTTGCGTTCCACTTCTGCAACTTTCTGAGCCTTCCGGCGTTCACGGGCCGCCAAATCCTGTTCATAGATGCTGCGATGCACATCAGCATCAAAAGGAATTGCTGCAAGTTCTATTAGATCAAGGATATGCTCTTCTTCCAGCATTGATAAATAATGGTCAAAAATAGCTGACAGGGATTCCGCCATGAGCTTCTTTAACACTTTTGTATCTAAAGGCTCCATATGTGTTTGATGATATTCTTCCAATAATTCACTTGTGAGATCTTCGAAAAGTCCGGATGAAGCTATTTCGTAGAAGTGGCTCGTGATCAGTCTCTCATAACGGAAATAATACGTTTCATATTCATAATAGCTCCTTCCCCAATGGACGGTCTTATGAATATCTCCAGTCAATTCATTGAGGAATTCGGACAGTGAAAAATAATCTTCTGCGTTAAATCGTCCTTCATTAATCAATTTTTCTTCTAGTGCGAATGTGTCAACTTCCCCGTATTTAGGATTGTTGTCCAAGTCCTGTACCAGTTGCTTTGCCGTAAAATGTCTGACATGCAAGTAGTGATGCCCATAGTTCCGCCCCAGGTAGTCTTCTGCCACCCTTTGGATAGCCTTCCGCACTTCCATTCTTTTTTCCTGAAGCTTTAACGCCTTCTCCTTTATCAAGAAATCCGTCCTGGCATTTTTATATCTTTCTTTCCACTCCTCTTGTTTATGGGAGAAGGTTTCAATGACCCAGGCAATGGCATCGAATGGCTGATACGTCCTCATTTGGTTCCTGAATAGCGTATTGATAAGCTTACGGTCGACAGCTTCAGTGACGAATCCCTTGGCATTCAAAAATGCCTTTTTTTGTATTTTGGGTACATCGTTTGTAGATTTATTCAGCCACACATTCATCCAGATTTGTTCAATGTAATGTCTTCTTTCGGAAAGATATTCATCAAAAGATGGCATTGACTTGTGCTTTCCCAGATAGAGATCGATGTCGCCGAATATTTTCTGTTTCGTCTGTTCCACTGCTTTAGGATAGACAGTGAGTAATTGATTCATTTTATAGCTCCTCTTTACGATCGTTCATATGGACTAATTGTACGCTTGTTTTATTATTTCTCCAAAATTTTTTGTCCAACACAGGCAAAAACCTGAATGAATTTCTATAAAAAGCAACGGCTTATTATTAAAAAAAGCCCATCCAGAAAATGGACGGACTCGGTTTTCCATAATGATTCCTTAAAATTGGGGCTGTGAACCCATTTCCATTTCATTTTATCAATGCGATTATGCCTTCGGAATCATCAAGCAGCAGTTCAATTCCAGAAAAGGGATCCTCGTTTAATACTTGATCAAGCCAAAGCCGGATGGCTTCAATGATATTCTGTGTAATAAGGATTTGTTTTCGGCCCTCTATAAACGTTTCGGCGGAGAAGCCATAATCATCGTCATACAGCAGTTCCACTTCAACTGCATGGGGCGATATTTGCCTTTTGTCTGCTGTATATAGACAAATTGCGTCGACAATATCCTGTTCAGATATTTTTCGTTTTACCATTGCTGCCTATCCCTGTTATATCGGTTGCGGAAAAAGAGCCTTCTGATAATTGCAAACAACAAAAATATTCCCAGGATATTGATCGCAAACCCAAGCATTGGCCCCAGCGGCCCCATGCTGGCAAACAATCCTCCCAGCAATAAACCGGCCAGGCCACCATACATCAGCCCACCCATAAAGCCCCTTCGATTTTGGATATTCTTTTTGGCGGTAGATTCGCTTGGTGCAGTTTTTCTTACGGTGTTATTTTGCCTGTTGTTGTAATCGTAGTTGTTGCCGCCTCTATATTTCTTTGCCCCGGAACTATACCTTTTTGCACTGGCAATATGGTCATGGTCCTGAAAAACAATATTTCCTGCAGGGGAGAAAGCCACGGCAATCGCCACGATGGCTGCAATGATTTTTTTGTACATGATGTATCCTCCTTGTTGTAAAGGTCATTAAAAAAATTTAACTATTAATTGGTTTCTTTTTCTGGATAACAATACTACGGTTGAAACTCAAATAAGTTCCATTTTTGAGCGCTCTGTCAGGTAATCTCCTGCGAATGATAATCTATCATAATGTTTCCCTTGCGCCGGATTTATAAAACCTCTGCTGGAAACGGCAAGTGCGGACAAATGGAAAAGGTGCTAACCAGTGCCTAAGGATTGGAATGATTACGCATTGCACAAAAAGAACAGCTGACATAAAATCAGCTGTTTTCGTGTGCCCGGCGGCGTCCTACTCTCACAGGGGGAGAACCCCCAACTACCATCGGCGCTGAGAAGCTTAACTTCCGTGTTCGGTATGGGAACGGGTGTGGCCTTCTCGCCATCGCCACCAGACAATTTTTAAAGACATTTAATATATTATAATGCCTTGTGTGTTTTTTCAAGAGGAAATTTCTTGTTCCCTCAAAACTGGATAATCTTTTGTAAGAAGGTTAATGAACTTTGTATCTTTTAGGTTAAGTCCTCGATCGATTAGTATCAGTCAGCTCCACGTGTCGCCACGCTTCC
>NZ_PGVB01000042.1 GCF_002860205.1 Bacillus sp. T33-2 | reverse complement strand
ATAAAAGAAAAGAGGGCTGTGGAGATTATCCCCGCCCTATGCGACTGCCCGTCGCACAAAAAGAAGGGCAATCACGCCCTTCTTCCAGGATAAGAACCTATGATTAAATGTTTATATTGCAATACTAATTATAGCCATTTATATTATTCACTTGCCATCGCCATGAATCAGCACACATTTCATCAATCTCTTTTTCTGCAGTCCAACCTAGAATCCTTTGTGCTTTATGAGGATTCGCGTAGCATTCGGCAATATCCCCGGGTCTTCGCTCTACAATCGTATAAGGAATCTTTTTTCCTGATGCTTTTTCGAAAGCACTCACGACTTCCAAAACACTGTATCCTCTTCCCGTCCCCAAATTATAGGCTTCAACTCCCAAATTACACTGAACAGCTGCCAACGCTTTTAAATGGCCTATTGCAAGATCTACAACATGGATATAATCCCGTACTCCTGTTCCATCGACTGTAGCATAGTCTCCGCCAAATACCTTGAGTTGATTCAGCTTTCCGGCAGCGACCTGTGTGATAAACGGCATCAGGTTGTTCGGGATACCATTGGGATCTTCACCTATTCGGCCGCTCTCATGCGCCCCAATTGGATTGAAATAACGCAACAGTGCTATACTCCAACTATTATCCGAAACAAATAGATCTCTTAAAATTTCTTCTATCATCAGCTTTGTCCTGCCGTACGGGTTGGTGGCACTGAGTGGGAAGTCCTCAGAGATTGGTACCTCTTCAGGCATTCCATAGACAGTAGCAGATGAACTGAATACTAATTTTTTTATACCAAATTGGCTCATGACATTACATAAATTAATAGTGCCGGTAATATTATTATGATAATAATACAGTGGCATTGACACTGATTCCCCTACCGCTTTCAGTCCTGCAAAATGAATCACTGCTTCAATATCATTCTCAGAAAAAACACGCTCTATCCCCTTCATGTCAAGCAAGTCAACCTCATAGGTCTTAAAACTTTTACCCGTTAGCTCTGATACTCTCTGTAAAGCTTCAGCTTTACTGTTGGAGAAATTATCGATTACAACAATTTCATAATTTGCATTTAGGAGCTCAACGCAAGTATGGGTGCCGATATATCCCGCGCCTCCAGTTACAAGTACAGCCAATGAAGTCACTCCATTCAGTTTCTATTTATATTTAAAGAACAAACATTATTTAACTTGTTCTTGCTCATTAACCTGCTTTGAATTTCTCTGTACTGGTGTTGTGCCTGGAGTATCGAACATTTCTGAGATACTTGTTTGTGTTGCATATGGGAATTGATAGGTGTACTCAGGGATCACCTTTCCAACCAAAGCCGCCTCTTTCTCCCATTCGTCTTTAATCGTAAAAGTTTGCGTGTTTTTAATCGATCTTAAAGGATCGAAATATTTCTTTTTAAAAACGTGCTGCTCAGGTCTCAAGCCTAAGAAATTCATGACTGCCAACACAGTGGAATCATAGTTGTAAATTAAATCCTCGAACTGGATAAACATGACTTTATCAGGATTATCATTGGCAGTTTCGACTCCCCGAACTCTTTTCCAATAGTCGGCAAATTCTTCAGGAGTGACAGGGAAAATAGGGTTCCCATTCCCCAATGGCGGCTTATACCAGTAGTTTTTATTTAAATTGTATAAGTCCCTTGCATCACGCATTACAATAATCGCCTTAAAGTTATCATCAAAATAATTATCAATTAGCTTGGTTTGCTGCGGCCAAAGCAGATGGTCATAAATCATTATCTGCTTTCCAGGTTCTGCACACATGTCAAAATAATTATTGACAAAGTTTTTTGCAGCCTTAAAAAACTCCTCTTCAGTGGGCATGGAAAAATACATCTGTTTTTTATCATAAACATAAGTTCTTCCCCATTTAGTCACAGGTCGTCTGTAAACAATTTTTGCAGCGACCTGCAAAAGTACTTTGAACCAGGAGAATTTTACATACTTATAATGACTATACGTTGTACCCTCAATTCTCACACTGATTTCCTCAACAAACTGATGGACGGCTTTTATAAAGTCATCACCAACAAGCGATTTATAAGAACCAAACCATCCAAAGTCGTTATTGTTAAGCCACTCCATGCTGCTGATAAACGAAGAAATCGCTGTATCAGAACGCATCGAAGTATTTACGTTCATGAGTATTGCACCAAGATCAAAAAGTCCGTTGTCAGCGTAAAATGGTATATGTTCATACTCTTTGTTTTTCCCAAAAGGCACTCCACAAACATCAAATTCCTTCAATAAGTCAATCACAGCTGAAGAGCCTGTTCCAACATAACCTGTTACCGCCACATTTAGTCTCTTAGTCATCTATGCTTCAGATCCTATCTTATTTAATAATTTTTCTAATTGACTTGAAATAACCTCAGGAGCAAAGTCTTTAATTCTCTCATTTCCCCTACGTGCATATTCCGAATACTGCGCTTCATCTGTCAATAGTTGATTGATTTTATCTGCCATTGACCCAGCATCTTTTACCGGACAAATAAGACCGTAGTCACCCTCACCCAGGATTTCCCTCACTCCCGGCTTACTATCCGTGGCAACAATTGGAACCCCAAATGACATAGACTCCAGCAAGACAGTTGGCAGCCCTTCTGAAGGACTGGAATGAACAAATATTCTTGCGGCCTTATAATAATTTTGAACATCATTTTGAGTACCTTCAAAAACGATGAGATTCGAAACATCATTATCCCGAGCATACATTTCCACATTAGCCCGGCTTGGACCATCACCGACAAAGACAGTCTTTACAAGTTTATTGTATTTTTCTTTTAATATTTTGATGGCATCTATCACAGTGAGATGGTCCTTCTGAGAAGAAAACCTTCCGACCATTAAAGCAAATTCCCCATACTCTGTTTTCAGTTTTTCTATCTTTTCGTCGTCTTGTACCCTATCTTTGATAAAGACAGGATTATATATTTTGGTTATATTACAGTCTTTCAATTTATTAGTTATAAGTGCTTCTTCCTGTGAATCATTTGAAAGAACCACGAGGTTTTTCATCTTATTGTATAAAAAAGCAAAGCCAGGTGAAATAAGGAAATACCCACTCAGGGATCCATGGACCCATGCCAGTCGTTTACGTGTATTCACATAACTTGCTGCATAAGTTAAATCATTATAATGTCCAGAAAAAGCGATGGCTAGATCATATTTTTTGAAGCTTCCTTTGAATAGTTTCATAATTGGTGTTAAAAAAGATAAAACAGAATAAATGACAGGAAAGGCAACCTTACCCCATTTGTATCTTTTGGCTAGAACCCAGTATGATTCAGGGCAAAGTG
This sequence comes from Bacillus sp. T33-2, assembly GCF_002860205.1. Taxonomy (GTDB): domain Bacteria; phylum Bacillota; class Bacilli; order Bacillales; family Cytobacillaceae; genus T33-2. Next base: position 14,887 of record NZ_PGVB01000042.1, on the reverse strand, counting down.
TTTTCGGGAAATTCACATATCTGACATTACATTCTTGCGGTATTTCCTTGACTATATCCTCAACCTTTGGGTTTAATATATAAACGTCTAACTTGTGGCCCTGTCTTATCATTAAATTCATATAGTCTATCGATACTCGTTCAATTCCACCATACACCATGCAGTCAAGAATAAATGCTATCCTCAAATTTTATCACTCCCAAGGGTGCTATTGATCAGCTGGCATTCGTTTTATTACGACACCCATCACTTTAGATTTAATCATCTTATATTCCTGCCTATACACGAGTCTGTTAAGAAGCAGTATAGACATTGCAGCCATTAAAGTACACAAAAATCCGGTTAAGATGAAGTCAATATAATTGGTAATATTGGAATCAATAACATTTGTGCACAAAATATATGTCAGTACACCGAATACGGTGTTAAATGCAATTGTTTTTAAAGTAGGATTCATACTCCCATATATATAATCTTTGGAAATTTGTTTTATTAAGATTAAAATCCTATAGCTATAAGCAAGCAGCCAGGCCAGCAGAACGCCTGTTGCACCCCAAACATGAACAAATATTAGGCTTAACACAAATCCTACCACTGCCTCAACGATGGCTGAAAGCCTTGTTTCTCTGTACAGGCCGGCGGCATTCATAATAGACATTGAAGGTACTCTGACATTATGCAGGACCCCGATTAAAACGAAAAGAACAGCGAATTCGGGGCGAATGTAATCCGCATCAGTGAACCCTTGGGTATAAAGACTTTGAAAAGGTAAAAACAGGATTGCAACAACAACATAGGTGATGCTTACCAACGGATAAAACAAAGATTCGTACAAATGAAAATTGGCTTTCAACAACTCTTTATTCCGTTCCGATATTATATCTCCAAATATTGCTTGGAACCCGTTCATGAAAACAGCTAACAACATAATAACCATATTATGAACTAGCAGGTATACGGAAAATACACTTACTTCTTTAAGCCCTAAGAAAACAGTAATCATAATGATAGGTGTATTGGCCAAAACCAGGCTTACGATTTGATGTATGAGAACATCCCATTTTTTATTTAGGGCATTATTATCGGGAACTTCACCATAGTTAATTTTTTTAAAATTTTTCGCTATATACATTTTCAGAAAAACAAACCTTAAAACAAAAAGGCAGGAGGCGATTAATTGCACTAATACTGGATTTGTTTCCAACAGTATAAGAATCACAGATGCGGCAATATTTAATAGCAAACCTCCGGTTTGAATGTAAGACACAATATATCCCTTTTGCGCTGCAGTTAAAAGGACATTATACTTGCCAATCAAAAAGAACTCTGCCACTCCGCTAATGCCGAGCGCCAGCACCATAAAGAAGGACAAGTTCCATGGTATCTGGTTTGCGACGACATACGGATAGCCAACAGCTAATAACAAAACGAGACCTAAAAAAATCCACCCGGATTTTATATAATGGGTCTTAGTTGCAGATAGTATAGAATTTACAGCTTTATAATTTTTTTCTTTTAATGGAGAATAAAGAATTGCCATTGATGCATAACCTATACCGGCTTCAACAAGAGCGAGATAGACCAGAAATTGCTTAATGGATGATATAAGGCCATTAATTTCCGAACCATAAGTCATTATAAATAGTTTCGGCAGTATAAGACCTGATATCGCAGTGATAACACTAAGCGATAAAGCAGCGATTAAATTATTCAATGCATTCTTGCTTCTCATATAGATTGCTCCTATTTAATGCTTTTTGATTGAATATGAAAAGACCTCAATTATCTTCATGGTTGTCACCAATCGTCTGCGTTTTGATTTCTTTTACTTTCCGCATTAAAAGGACACCAATAAAAACAGACAGTACGAGATAAGTTATTTGATCTACAAAAAATATAGAAGAGCGACGAGGAAAAGTTAATAATGAGTACAGGCCCACTAATTTAATATATAGAGTCAACCTGTTATTCAGTATGTGGCTTAAATCTGCATAGCCTAATAATCGGCCGATTATTAGCCCCCAGATAAATATTACGATAATTCCCCAATAACCAAAATTGTAATAGCTTTCAGCCACCATGGAGAATCCTGGCCCAAAATCCATGTCATACTGATTTTTTAGCCATTCATCTAAGGCAGCTGTTTCATTATATTGGCTAAACAGACCAGTAAAATCCAAGTTGGCTGGAATAATAGTGAAGATGGAAGCCAGATAGGACTCCCCATATTTATATTTGAGATCATCGGGGATGACATCAATTGTCATATAGAGTGGTGAAATTGAGTATCCCAGTTCACCGATAGTTTCAACTATCGGGTTAGAAACAATGGAATCCTGCAGTTCACTGAAGAAACTGCTAAACGATTTATTTTCGATAATCCTAAAATTAGCTAGAGTCGGTATTAAAATAATTATCAGACCAAGAACCAATCCAAGTTTCACCAGGGATTGTTTGTTGAATTTTTTTCCAGTAATATGACTATAGAAAAGCAACGTTAAAAAGATGGCAATGCCTTCTGTACGGCCACCACCAACCAATAAAATACCTGCATACATATAAGCGATTACCTTGACTACATTCGCCTTATAATCGTCTTTCTTTAGAGACGTTAATAATAAGATACAGCTTGGGATAAAAAGATATTGTAAAAAAACAAATACAAAAAACTCGTTAATTGGGTTTGAATACGTTTCATTATATCCATGCATCAATGAAATAATAGTTTCCTGGAGGGAAATATAAAATGCAGGAATGATAGAAAGAAAAAATATGATATACCCCATTTTCCGAAGTATTTGTGGGTCACTATTTACCAGACGAAGCGACCCGTTGAAAGATGGTTTTCGCTTATTGGAAACAAGTGCACCAAGATTGAAGATGATAAGACTGAAAACAGTATAGATTGAGCCATTAATTACTGTCTTTTCGTTAAATCGTTCGAATACGAAATAATCATAATCGAAAGGTAACAGAATCAGGAAACATTGGCCGAAATGAAATAAAAAAAAAGCATAATAGAACATAATATAAGGACTAAACAAATAGCCTGTTTCTTTGTAATAAAAAAATACAGAAAATGCAAAGGCCAGTGTACCTGTTAAAGATACAATATACAGCTGTGTGTTAAACTCAAATCCTGCAAAAGGAAGGAAACAGACCAGAATGAGAATGGATGCACAACATAAAACCAGTTGGTATATCATTGTCATACCAAGCGCATTTTTTATATTTTGAATAAACATTACCGTCTCCTAGTCTAAAATTATTTAGGAATGTCTATGTCAGATTAACCATATGGAAAGACAAACTATAACCGGTTATGAAAAACCTAATCGTGTTTTATATCAAAAAGGAAACATTTAAATATCCTGTAGTTTACAAGTCATTAATTGTTTAATTTTTATCTTTTGTCGCTCTCATTGCGGAAATTGAAAAGGTTCAGCTTAAGAACCCTCAGCTTCCAGTAAATTGCATGAACCTTAGAAATCAGCAAGATCAATATAAATAAAACTAATGTGTAACTGCTATATCCTTTCTTAAGAGATATAATTTAGATATACTTGATCCATTTTGTTCATAATGGCATTAAGAGAATATTGTTTTGCGAGTTCAATATTCTTGCTGCTAAATTTACGCCTTAATTCAGGAGAGTTGTATAATGTAATGATCCCTTCTGAAAATTCTTCTACATCCTCGATGCCAACAACAAATCCATTATAATCATTACTCACTAAATCCCGATTCCCCCTGCAGTCAGTAACCACCAGCGGAAGCCCTGTCGCCATCGCTTCCATAATGTTTACCGGAAGTCCTTCTCTTCTGGATGCAGAAACAGCAAGATCCGATAATTTAAGCAAGCTGGGGATGTCACTTCTATGACCGAGAAAGTGAATATTTTCACTTAAGCCAAGTTGTTGAACTTGTTGTCTGTATTTGTGACCGAGAGTTCCTTCACCTGCAAATAATAATTTGATATTCGGAACTTTACCTTTTAGCCTGCTTATTGCCTCAATTAACAAATCCTGATGTTTATTTTGATTCAATTCAGCAGTGTATAATAAAATAAAATCGTTATCGCTATACTGATATTTCCGCCTCAATTCTTGTTTTTCTGCAGTCGTCTGCGGTGAAAACCTGTCCAAATCCACCCCCACACCGTGAACCAGTGTCGTAGCTCCAGATTTAAAGCGGTGATTAATTGTGTTGTTATAATCCTCGTTATTAATCGTAATAAGGTCATCCGTATACCGAGAAAGGATTTTTTCAATAGGGAAATACAGCAGCCAATTAAGTACAGACGCGCCCTTATAAAAATGAAATCCGTGAGCCGTGTATAATACACTAGTCCCCTTGTTTCTCGCATGTCTGGCAGCCAGACGACCAATTACACCGCCCATTGGAGTGTGACAATGAATAAGAGTGTAATCATTTTGATCAACAATCTTTTTCAGCCCCCGATATGCTGTTACATTCGAAAGCTTATAAGGGGATCTTTGAAATGGGAGAACATGTTTTTGATCACAATAAGGTATTTGTTCATTTCCCGAGCACGCTACGTGTACTTCAAATCCCTTATCTTTAAAATATTTTAAATAGGGAACATGAAATTTCAAAATGTGGCCTTTATCTACTGTTGCAACAAACAATATTTTTTTCACCATTTACCTCGCCTCATGCATCTATTTCGATTGTTTAAACTCCGCAATTTCTTCTGCTATCCCGTCTCCGAAAGGCATAGGCGAAAAATTAAAATCGGATTTTGCAAGATCATGGCTATAAGCCCTGTCTTCACCCATACGGAGAACTTGTTCAACAACATCTATCTTGCCTAAGGATAGAATTTTTATTGTCTTCGCAGCCAATACACCAATTTGCATCGGTATATTAACAAACATTGTACGTTTAGTTAATTTATCACTGATTATTGTCAACGCTTCTTTAACACTGATTGGTTGATGGCCAGACAAATCATATTGTTTATTTGCTGTACTTGCAGGATTTACCAAAACATCATAATACGCTTTCCCTAAGTCCCTGGCGTTTACCGGTTGTATAAGACCCTTACCATTATCAATCAACGGGTAAATCCTCATACTATCAATCATTTTAATAAATTTACTCATATTATAGTCACACATATCACCATAAATCATGGTTGGCCTCAATATCGTCAAATCAATCTTATCTTTTGCTTTGCTCAACACTTCAGATTCGATTCTGATATATTCTTCCGATGCAGACTTAAATTGAGAGTATATTCCCGTGGTGTGCACAAGAATAGCCCGGCTCACCTGATTTTTAATTGCAGCCTCAATTATTACCGGAGAATGATGAATATTATAGATATGCATGATCGTTGTGATATCTTTCATAATCTCATTTACAAATGATGAGTCATCCAAATCTCCAACTGCCAGCTCAAAGTCAAGACCACTATTTTCGAGAAGCTTTATATTACTATTTTCCCTCACTACACATCTAATTTTCCCGTTATACTGATTATCTATCAGGTGCTGGAGAAAATACCTGCCAGTATGGCCGGTGACACCCGTTATCAATAGCATTGTTAATCCCCCTACTTATTCTTAAACCAGAGTCATCATTTAAACTCTCGCTTTTATCCCCGTTTTACCCTCTTTGACCCCTTCACTTTTAAGCACACTAAAAACAGTTTTTAAAAATATCTTCAGGTCAAAGCTGAAACTCATGCGTTTAACGTATTCTCCGTCTAGCTTCGCTTTTACATCAATAGGAACTTCGTCTCTGCCGTTTATTTGTGCCCAACCAGTTAAACCCGGATAAATATTATTCGCACCATACTTATCTCTTTCAGAAATTAAATCATACTGGTTCCAAAGAGCCGGTCGTGGTCCTACTATGCTCATTTCACCCTTGATGATGTTTACAATTTGCGGCAATTCATCCAGACTAGTTTTTCTAAGTACTTTACCAATCGATGTAATATATGCCTCAGGATTATCCAACATATGAGTGGGCATATTTTTTGGTGTGTCGGTCCTCATTGTTCTAAATTTTAAAATGTAAAAATTCTTTTTGTCTTTTCCTACACGTTTTTGCATAAAAAAAACTGGTCCTGGTGAATCCAACTTAATCAATATTGCCAGAATAAGAAACAGAGGCCAGATTAATATTAAAGTGATGCATGCTGTTACAGCATCTATTATTCTCTTAATTTTTGGGTAAACATTCATACATAAAACCCCTTTATTTGGATGAGCAAGTATATTTTCAAAAATCATGCAGACAACACAAACGTCGAAGCGACAGATAATTTTTTCAACATTTAATAGAATAAGCAAGCCAGACAACAGGGTCTTAGCAACAAATTCATTCATTTGCCTCTGGTGCCTGGATAGTCCGTGTCATTTTTGCTAAAATGCTATTTTGCCACCTTATAGATGTTGTTCGCCCGGCGATTAGCCAGATTTATAACGTATTCCTTTAAATCTGGTGCGCTGAAGTTTTCAAACTGCTCAAGTAGATAATTAACTTCATCTTCCTGTTCAAATACAGCTTTTCCGATAAAAATTTTCGGGAATACCGGAATCTTATGAATCTCTTTATCATTTAGAAGCTCTTCAAACATCTTTTCTCCAGGCCGGATTCCTGAGTACTGAATTGTTATCTCCTCTAAAGAATAACCCGACAGCTTTATCAAGTTCTTTGCGAGATCTACGATTTTAACAGGTTCCCCCATATCAAGAACAAATATCTCTCCGCCTCTGGCGAGCGATCCAGCCTGGATCACCAACCGGGAGGCTTCCGGGATGGTCATGAAATATCTGGTCATATCAGGATGAGTTACCGTTACAGGACCACCAGACTGTATTTGTTTTTTGAAGAGAGGAATCACACTGCCACGGCTTCCCAGCACATTCCCAAAACGAACAGCAACAAATTTGGTGCTGCTTTGTTTACTACGCTGCTGAATAATCATTTCAGCAATTCTCTTAGTGGATCCCATGACGTTGGTCGGGTTCACCGCTTTATCAGAAGATATTAATACAAAAGTGTTCACCCCAAATGTGTCCGCAGCCTCTGCTACATTCTTGGTCCCAAAAACGTTGTTTTTTACCGCTTCCCGCGGGTTATACTCCATTAACGGAACATGTTTATGGGCAGCAGCATGATAAATCACATGTGGTCTGTGTTCTTCAACTATTTCAAAAACCCTGGTACGGTCCTGAATATCCCCAATGGTCGGGATAATGTCCACTATACCTCCAAATTCATTTCTAAGTTCCATATCGATTTGGTAGATACTATTTTCCCCATGCCCCACTAGTACTATTTTTTTTGGAGAAAACTTGCAAATTTGCCGGCATATTTCGGATCCAATCGAGCCCCCTGCACCAGTGACCATTATTGTTTTTTCAGTTACATATCCCGAAATACTCTCGATGTCCAGTTCAATTGGCTCACGCCCAAGAAGGTCTTCCACTTCGACATCCCTAAATTGACTCACTGGCACCTTACCGAGCATTACATCCTCGATTTTCGGCATGATTTGCGTCTTAACCCTGGATTTGGTGCATTCTTCAAATATTGTGTTCAACTCTTCTCTATCTAGAGACGGAATGGCGATTAATATTTGATCAACGTTGAACTTTTCAACAACCTGGACTATCTCATGGGATTTACCAGCCACTGGGACCCCTAAAATATGCAGCTTATACTTCTTTGGATCATCATCTATGAAGGCAACAGGTGTTAAACCCAGCTCTGTATTTTTCATCAATTGTCGTACAATTAATGTGCCCGCTTGCCCAGCCCCGACAATAAGAACTCTTTTCGTATTTATGCCTGGAAGTATATAACGGTCACGGTATACTCTCCATGAAAAACGTGAACCGCCAATCAGTATGACTAGCAGCATCCATGTATTTAACAGAGCACTGCCATTGAAAGATAGTTTGAAAATATATTGAATGATTGCCGTTGCAAAAACAGAAAAAGTAACTGCCTTCACAATTCCACTCAATTCACCTACACTGGCATATTCCCAAGCCTTATTATACAGAAGGAAGTAGACAGCAAATAATTGATAGCTAAGTAATAATATTAGAGATACAAAAAAAAGATTCTCCGAGCCAAAGGTTTCAATAGATGGTTGAAGTGGTATATGACTTAAACAAAAAGCTGACACAACAATAATAGAGTCCAAACTCGCCAAAAAAAATAAACGTTTATGGTAACTCAACTTTACAAATCCCCCTTTTAGGAATGGCGCACATCGTTAGCGGTCATTAGCATATAAAACTCAACATGCCCGTTTGATTACTTGATCCCTTTTAACTATTATACAACTTTCTTCCCATGACATGTTTCAGAACTTTATTTAAACTTGTAGTATTATACCATAAGCTGGTGAATTTTTGTGCATTTTGTCAAATTATGTGTTTGATTGGTCCCTTTATAAATTTAACAGCAATTACTGTGTATGTTAAGTTCTTTTCTCATTTGGGAATATTTGCATTATGGATATAAAGATATTGATAAACATAGATTCCTGATCAAATAAAAACCCCAGAATACATCGTTGAACAGTATTCCAGGGCGGGTAATTATCACTCTTGATTATTATGTTTAATCAATTATTAATATCTATTTCTTGAAAACCTTTTTTTCACGAGTCTCACAAAAAGCTTACATAATAAATAAAGCAGGGCTAAAGCGAAAAAACCATATAAGCCAATTGTAATATCAGCAAACTCCATATTTCCTCTGCCTGTAATTTTTTGCTGAATCTCGATTGCGAACACTATAACCAGTAAAACTGTTACAGTATAAATAAAAGCTATGGACGTGGTGCTCCATTTTGCTAACATTTTAAAAATCACTTCAGTCATGACAAACAATACTAGTCCAATTACACCTATCACCCAAAAATGCAGGTCTTTGTCAGATAAATTAAAACCTAATGCGCCTGACAACACTACCGGTACATCATGTAAAGGGTTTACGAACTCAGCAATTAATTTAATGGCTTCTTTCATATTTCCTCCCGGTAATTATTCTTTGTTGGTGAAAGAAAAATTCGATTACAATCGATCCAAAAATTTGCATCTTCACCTCTTTCATTACGGATTTTACCTTGTAATCAGTCAGGTGACAACGTCTAATCAGTAGTTACCATAGTGAAGATAACGGCTATCCACTCTTTGAGTTATTATCAGGAGAAGGGCATTCTGTAATTTGCATGTGAGCTATGAGGAGGCCTTTTTAATGACAGCGTTTAATTTATGTCAATTGTCGATACCTAGAACTACAGGAACATGCAAAACTGGAACCAAAAAAAGAAGAACTGCCACCAGTCCTTCAGAATATTAAGAGCTTGAGGAAAATATGCGGTGCTCTCTATTAATTTTCCTCAACTTCTGATCCCTAATTTTTTTATTATCCGTCTCATATATTTCATATAACTAAAAAACATTGCTCCGATTATCAATAACTTAGAAAAAACGGAAGAAGAGATGGTGAAAATCCGTTTAAGAGTATCTATTTCTTCTATCTGCATTTTTTTCATATCACCAGTCAAACCAGCGTCCCCAAAATCACCTTTAAATGAGTAACTTAGAGGAGTTTGAAGCTTTTTCACCTGTAAGCCTTTAGTCAAAATCTGCAACCATAAAAGATAATCTTCGGACCTTTTTTTTCCTGGATTAAAGTGTACGATATCCTTTTTATTTTTAACCATTACAGTTCTAGTATAAATTTCATTAATGAATAATGATTTTATTAATCCTATTTTTTTATCCTTAAAATTTTTAGTGCTAAATCTTTCAATAATACTTTCTTGGTATTCACTTATTGATACTTTCTTCGTCTCGTGGCTGCTTAGAAACACTTGTTTATTTTCGTTCATGAAATTGAATTGAATTTCTAATTTTTGCGGATGCCAGGTATCATCTGAATCTAAAAATGCTATAAATGAACCTGCAGCATTTTCAATACCAATGTTCCGGGCATGTGATACACCGTGATTTCTATTCAGTGCTATAAGTTTACATTCCATTTCGTGATGGACAGAAGCCGGAAATGTTTTTTTTATGATATCAACTGAATCATCCCAACTGCAATCATCAATAATGATTAATTGTTTTGGCAAGCACGTTTGGCTTAACACCGAGTTTATAGTTCTCTCGATAGTATCCCTTGAATTAAAACAAGGAATTATTACAGTAACATCAATTATGTCCATGTCAACCCCCGTAAAATTGATATATACATATATAACGATAAGCTACTTCTATCAATAGTTTTGGTTTCCTCACTTTTACTAATTTAACAGGATAATAAAAATAATTAAACACCTTTTTTAATCTGGAATGTTTTTTCCTATTGATACCTATGCGCTCTACTTGAAACACGACAATGTCAAGAAGCCATAGAGTAATGGGCACAAGCCAGCCTGAGGCTGTAGAACGAAAATTTAAAAGGTTGTGACTAGATAATGGACCATTTCTGAATCTATTATGTCGTCGTCACGCCACTTGTGGCATTATGTGAGTAATAAACACACTCGGCGACCGGATATGGGGAGTCATTATCAATGTATTGCATAAACACCCAGAATCAAAATAATCAGAACCATCTAATTGTTCCTATCATGGTATGATTGCCTCCCTTAGAGGCAGTATTGTTGACACTGTTCTAGCACAAACTATCAAATAAATAATTGTGTACACATTAATAATAAAAAAACAAGTTCGGGATATGTGGTAATATTCATGCCAAAGTATATTCATTATTTGTGTTCAAAAACTGCATTCGAGCCTTCTAGTATATAAAAAAAATAGTAGTGCGAACCAATGCATAGGTCTGCACCACTAATCTGAATTTATGTTTCGATTTATATAGAACTCAAGCACGTTGATAATCAGAAAAATGATAATCTCCCATTGTGGTTCTTCGGACTGCAATTGGTTTCACGACAAGCTGAAGGAAGATGTTATCTGCTTTCAATAACCTTAGAGAAAGGGGGTTATAAAGGACTTCTCATTTGAGCTCGTTACACGCTTTCTAAAAAACCAATGGAAAATTATTTGCACCGCGTGGAAATTAGATTTGATATATAATCGGTAATATTTATCAAAAATAACATACGTTAATAAATGTTAAAATACATCTCAATTCCGTCAGCGATGGCTTGTGCTAATATGTTTTGGTAAGAATCTGTTACTAAATTTTGACGTTCGTTTGAATTATTAATAAAACCAAGCTCCAATAATGTGGCAGGCATAGCTGCTTCCCGAATTACTGCGAATGAATCTCCATCAGTTCCGCGGTCATTTGCCCCTGTATAAGCAACCATTTTTTGGTTAATGATGTTTGCGAGACTCACACTCTTTGCGATTCTCTCTGGGTTATTATGCATAATTTGATTGATTCTTGACGGGTAATTTGGGTTATATTCATAGTAAAACGACTCTATACCATTAGCAGTAGTTGTTCCTGATCCTGTAGAGTTGGTATGGATACTAACGAAAACATCTGCTTTTAAATTGTTGGCCATTTGCGGACGGTCCAGCAATGCTACGGTAGTATTGCTATGGCGTGACATATAAACCATAAAGCCACGTGCTTCCAATAATGCTTGAGCTTTTTTCGCTACAGCTAAATTTATATCCGCTTCACGATAGCCGCCAGCAACTGCACCAGGATCGGATCCGCCATGTCCTGGATCTAAAAATACTTTCGTTGGCTGCTTAACTACCTGCTTGAATGCCCCCGTCTCACTGACTGATTCACCTTCACCTTTAGGGACTAACTTTATTTCAATAGCTTCCAGTCGTTTCGAAAGCCCTTCTGATCCAGCTTTCATCCCGTTTTTAGCCCAACCTAACCAGCCGTATGATTCAATATGGACACGATAATACACATCATAGCGATTTGCCATGTCACCAGTCAGATTTATTATGATAGCTTCCATTCGCTTACTTTGGCCAGATGTACCGGATATTTCACCATCCGCTACATTATTTAGCCAGCCGTAATCTTGCACATGCGTTGAATATGTTATGCCGCCACTGTACGGAGAGCCTTGTAAACTTATTCTAATTGCTTCTAAGCGTTTCGCTTGCATTGTAGTTCCGCTCATTGCCCCGTCTGCCACGAGATCAAGCCAGGCGTAATCTTGAACATGAGTGGAATAAAATACAGACGGTGTAACAAATGGTTTAGCTACCGAGCCAGGAGCGTTTGTGCCTTTTTGGACTACAACAATCTGAATAGCTTCCAACCGTTTTGCAAGCCCTTCTGATCCAGCTTTCATCCCGTTTTTAGCCCAATCCAACCAGCCATATGATTCAATGTGGACACGATAATAAACATCATAGTGGTTTGCCATGTCACCAGTCAACTGCATTTTAATTGCTTCCAGACGCTTACTTTGTCCAGATGTACCGGACATTTCACCATTTGCTGCATTATTCAGCCAGCCATAATCTTGGACATGCGTTGAATATGTGATGCCTCCACTGTAGGGAAAGCCCTGTAAATGTATTTTAATTGCTTCCAGTCGCTTACTTTGTCCGGAAGTACCGGATATTTCACCATTCAATACATTATTCAGCCAGCTATAATCTTGAACGTGCGTCGAATAAACGACAGATGGGCTGACATTTGAGAGCTTTATGGCTGCCTCTTGTGTACTGAGTAAGGTTAATTCATCAGAGTGTGGTATATCATTTAAACCATCTTCTGGTACTTCTGCCATAGCATTTAACGAATCATATTTTTCTTTCGTTATCTCTGTCTTTGCGTCTGTTTCATCAGAAGAATAGTAACTGAAGCCTTGATCTTCAATTACCGTACCATACTCATCAAACGTTTCTGTTTTTTCAATGGACGTGCCATTTTTGTTTTCAGATACAACCGTAATTCGGTCATGTAACTCAAGAGGTTTTACTACTTCTACTTTATATGAGTCAGAAACCGATAATCGATAGTGAATACTTTCATTATTAGTGAGAGTTATTTGAGTGAGTTCATTGGCAACAAGCATCGTTACGTCTTCCGTTTGCTTCGATGAATCAGTATGAACGTCAATGGTTCCCTTAACAGTCGATTTCGATTCATCTGTCCAGCCAGACAATGTCAATGTTGTGTTTTCATTGACAGGAATCTTTTGTTCCTCGCCATTATAGTGGATGAAATAATAACTGGAATCTGTATCGAAATTTCCAGAATATATTCTCTCAAATGCATTGGCAACGACTTCTTGTGTAAGGCATACATACCCTGTCAGTAAAATACAAAGCAGTAATAAAGCTTTTCTGCGCATTATCTAACTCCTAACAAATTTTTGTACTATGTCTCATGGCATTTGCAAAGGAACAATGTGAGTCAAACATAAAACAATGCAAGACTAACAGTATTGCTATCTCTGTAAAACTGAGGTAATGGTCGATATCAGTGACATATCATGCATGCTGTTTTTCTAACACATCCTTTAGTTTTTATTAAACTCCATCAGTTTATCAATTAAAATAATAGAGTTCATTTATATATATCGGAATAATACCTGAAAATATTAGACCGTTACCACTAGAGGAATGAAAAATAGCACATTTGTCCTACTGGTAAATGTAGGTAAATACTAGTCTGGCCTTCGCTTCTTTATAGTTATGGCTATAAAAAATGATATACATGCTTTCTGTCTTTCTATCAATCGACAATCAAGGGATTAAAATGAAAGGATATTTTTTTTGAATACCCATATGAATACATTAAAGGCTCTGGGAATTATTATTGTAGTTACGGGCCACATTGCCGGCTACGTTTTTCCTCCATATTCATTTCATATGCCTTTATTCGTTTTTATTTTTGGTTACTTTTACAAGACTAGCCATCAGGCCCGTATCTTCAATTATGTTAAAAAGAAATTTAAAGACTTGGTTATTCCTTACTACAAGTGGAATTTATTCTATGGCATTCTTGTATTCATATTAACAAGTATTAACCTTATAACTTTTGGACAGTCATTAAGTTTTCATAGTTTTTTTGTAGAATCATGGTTGAGTGGTCATCAATATTTATTCAATTTAGCAGCATGGTTTGTGTTATCTTTGTTCCTTATTCAAATTATTTATATTTTATCCGGAGCTCTATTAAATAAGTTTGGAATTTCAAATGAATTCTTGTTAATGGGGATATACCTGGTGATAGGTTTGGGTCAACGTTTTATGCTTCTAAACAAACGGTAAATTTGTATCCTTATTACTAGGTAGTAAGAGTGTTGTTCGGACTACCTTTTTTCATTTAGGATGCTTGTATAAAACCAAACTTCAATCTTTTGATCGGTTTAATTCCCTTACATTTATAGGATTACTAATTTATCAAGCCATCATTACTTATTACTACCAAGACACTACAATCACCATGGTTAGTGGTTATTTTGGGAACGCAGTTTTTAAACCATTCATTGTTCCTTTGTCCGGTATTTGGCTGTTCATACACTTGGCAGACATGATTGATAAGAAGTTTAAAAATGACAAATTATTGTCCTATATCGGGCAGCACACTTGGGACATTATGCTTCATCATATGTTTATCATTAGGTTAGTGAATCTATCTTTCTTCAGTCTCAACAAATATGGACTGCTTGTTGATAGTCTTTCCCAATTCGAGATCAATCGTTTTGTAGGTGATATTTATTACAGATATGGGTTACCGCAAACATATATCATTTTTGTGTTAGCTGCGAGCTTACTCCCATTGGTTCCAAAATATACAGCTGATCTATTAAAGAAAAGGAAACAGGCTCGAAATAAAATTACAGTAACCAAAGCATCATAATAAATAAAGTAGGGAAACCTCTCTCAAGGCTTCCCCCTTATCAAACCGTACGTGCCCTATTAAG
>NZ_PGVB01000041.1 GCF_002860205.1 Bacillus sp. T33-2 | reverse complement strand
TCATCCCCTAATCTTTTTAATTTCATTGCAGTAAATTTAAAGGCTTATATTTTCAGCAGTCTCGTATAATCTGACATACTTTTTTTCAAACTCATTATTTTAGTGAGGTTAAAAATAAAAATGGATGGCAGGGGATATGAAACTGCCAATATCGGTTAATCTATATACAAAGCGATTGGCAGAGAGAGAAGTATATTAATATAATATGCAGCTGCCAAACTGGCAGCCGTATTTATGATAAGAATTTCCTGCCAGGACCGGCGCAAAATTTGGATAAATTTTAGCAGTACAGTCTGGATTTGATAGTCCACGTCGAATATTTCATTACTGTTAAAAATCAAGTGGGTTATATAACTAAATTGACGTTTCGATTAAATAAAGAATATTATGTTGAAATTCCATTTATTAAGACGTATCATCATGATTGCTGCCGTATATCGGCGAGAAATTTTTGCGTGCTCAAGAGTAATTTTGGAATATACAAGAATTGCTGGGGGTGACAATCATGTCGACTGTATTATTTGGTTCTGTCGAATATTACGAAAGAGAAATATCAGCTCATTTTAGTGACAATGGAATCCGTGGTGCAATAATGGGAGATGCAGCTACTAGGATCATTTCATTATTGGAACAAGAGATTGAAAATGCTTTTTTGTATGATGAAAATATGAGGGTACAATGTTTACATAATCTTTTAGTTGCTTTCGCCAACCTGACTGAAGTAGCTTCCACGTGATCGTTCGGTGAGGAGATACATAGCGACGGAAATCATTGAATGTTTATTGGGTATCAAATCGGATCAAGTGACAATTGCAAGTCATAATGCTCTGGCGAACAATGATTATAAATACTAACTATTAAGCCTCCTTGCTGTAGCTTCGGGCAGGGCCGCTTGAAATCGGGTTTCCGCCACCAAAAAGGCTATCAATTTCTGATAGCCTTTTTGTATTATCCGATTCGGATCGGGATTTCTCATCCAATGGCTGGAATCTTAATTTTTACTATGAATTCTTGTTCTTTGTAGGTAAAGTCAAGAAAGCCGTGGTGGCCTGAAACGATGTCCTGTATGATTTTAGTTCCGAGTCCTTTATGGAGGCCGGACTTGGTCGTTTTTCCATATGTACGAAACAATTCATCCAGTATGTCAATAGGTATAGGCAGACTGTTGTTTTTGCAAATCAACAGGTAAAGCCCGCTTCGCTTATAAAATTGGAGCGAGAGCTGTGCCTGATCGTTGTGCTCCTTCTGCCAAGCTTCACATGCATCGATGCTGTTGGATAAAAGATTGCCAAGTAGTTTAACCAAATTTTTGTCCGAGAGCGGCATTGTTGATAGGGGCAGGTCCAGGTCATAGACAATCGAAATCCCCGCAGTTTGGGCGCGCCGGTACATTTGGTGGAGAATTCCCGCAACTACACCGTGCTCGCCCTTAATAGACAGATTTGTCTCTTCGTATCCGCCTACTAAATCGTCCAAATAACCTTTTGCTTCACCATATTTTCCGTTTTCAAGCATAAAGTGCACAGCTACAACATGCTTCAGGAAATCATGCCGCTCGCTGCGGACTACACGGAATGTTTCGTTCAAGTGTGCGCGTTCTTCTTCAAACTGTTTAAGGTCCTGTTCAAGGGTAGCAAGCTTCGCAGCACCGATTAACCGCACTACCTCAATCCCGAAGAAGAGCAGAAACGGCACTATATAAATCCAGGAGGGCTTGACTGCTGTGTAAATCAGAAGCAGCAGCAGCTGCAACGAAAAAAGCAAGCCATTCCCGCACCAACCTAAAACCGATATTCGTAAGAGGTGTTTTTTATAGAAGTACGCGACGATAAAGATTGCTAGTAAAAAAGTAAAATAAACTGGAATTTTCCAAGGGAGATTTAAAAGAAGGGCTTGCAGGTGAATCGCCCCCAAGACTGCTATAAATCCCCAATACATTTGTGCCGGTTTCAATGATTTCCCGCCCTTAATAGTAATTATGCTGTAAAAAATCTACTTTTTCTTTAGTGATCATTGCCTGTTCTTCTATTCCTTCGAAGTTGACAATATAGGAATTTTTCGCGTAGAGCGAGAAGTTTTTTACATAGTGAATGTTAATAATGAAAGACCGATGGGCACGAAGAAAATCTCTTTCTCTCAATTCACCTTCTAATTCATTTAGAGTCTGGTAGGTTTTAATAGGGCCTGATTTCGTATATATCGTTGTTGACCTTCCCGACCTTTCAATAAAAATGATGTCCTTCTTCTGAATAATATGTATATCGTTCTTCTGTTTCAAAAAAAGCCTTCCGACCATCTCGGTTGCTTTTGTCTTCTCCATCAGCCGCTCAATCGATTTTACCAAACGTTCTTTTGGATAGGGCTTCATAATATAATCATGAACATTCAGCTCAAATGCATGTACCGCATAGCCGCTGTTGCCCGTGACAAATATAACAGAAATATTCAGTGCATAAGAATGAATGATATCCGCGAGCTCATAACCTGACAAATTAGGCATCTCAATGTCCGCAATCAGTAAATCTATCGAGTCTTTCTTTATATGTTCATACGCTTCTTCAGCAGATAAAGTAGAAAATACGATTTCGATATTTGGAATATTCGCAACGATGCCATTCATTTTGTCCAAATCAATAAAACGGTCATCTACCAGACCAATCTTCATAAATTTACGCCTCACAACAGGATGTATTACCAGGATTATTTTTCTAGTTTCCAGTTCATTTTACCATTTATTTATTGAAATATGACATTTTCGCGACAATAAAAGGCATTTTCGTGACATAACAGCTGATTCCCTTAGCAATTGTTTGTATCATTAAAACAAGAATCAAACAAACGAGGTGCAAAGAAAATGATTGAAATTCATGAGGTAACGAAGAAATTCCAGGATAAAAAAACGTTCGTTACAGCGTTGAAGCATGTTGCTTTTTCAGTAAAACAAGGACAGGTGGCTGGTCTGCTCGGTGAAAATGGCGCTGGGAAGACAACTCTGCTCCGGACGATAGCCACCCTCCTGAACCCGACAGATGGGCATGTGAAGGTTGCCGGGCATGACACAGTAAAAAATCCAAATGAAATCAAGAAAAGAATCGGCGTGCTTTTCGGAGGGGAAACAGGCTTGTATGACCGTTTGTCAGCTAGGGAAAATCTTGAATATTTTGCACAGTTATACGGACTAAGCAATCATGAATCGAAAGTACGGATTGACGAATTGGCCAAGATGTTTGGCATGAGAGATTATCTTGACCGTAAAGTAGGGGGCTTCTCCAAAGGGATGCGCCAGAAGGTGGCGATTGCCAGAACCCTTATCCACAATCCAGATATCATTCTCTTCGACGAGCCAACGACGGGACTGGACATCACGGCCTCAAACGTGTTTCGCCAGTTCGTCCATCAGCTGAAGCACGACGGCAAGACGATCATTTTTTCAAGCCATATTATGGAAGAAGTGTCCATGTTGTGTGACACTGTAATCATGATGCATAAAGGAGAACTAGTTTATCAGGGAAATCTCGAAGCACTGTACAAATCAGAGGGCAGCCGTGACTTGAACTACATTTTCATGAGCAAGCTTGTAAGGGGGAATGAGCACCATGCTTCTTAAAATCTATCTAAAAGAAATGAAAGACTGTTTCCGGGACCGCCGGACTTTATTGCTGACCGTACTTCTGCCGATTGTCATGATGACCGGGTTGACATTTTTCTATGAAAAACTAATATCCGATGGTGAAGGGGAGACGTTCAGACTAGCTGTAAACAAATCATTCAGTGCCCAGGAAGCAAAGATCTTTGAAATATATGAGAATATTGATCTCGTTAAATCTTCTGACCCGCAAAAAACGGTGGAGGAAGGCAATGCACAAGCTGCACTTCTGACAGAGCCCGGCTTTGTCAGCAAAATTCAGGAAGGTGAGGCATCTGCCGTAACGATTATCGGCAATTCATTCAGCCAGAATTCCAGCAATCTGACGAACATGGTCACCAATGCGCTTGCTGCGTACGAAAAAGGGATAATAACTGATCGGCTGCAGGCACAAGGGACTGATCCAAAGCTGATCCAGCCGTTTACAATTGAACAGAGAGAAATTTCAGATGAAGATCCTGGCATCAATTTACTAGCGATGATCATTCCAATGATGCTTGCTTTAGCTATCGGAGTAGGTGCCAACCCTGCGGCTGCAGATTTGTTTGCGGGAGAAAAAGAAAAGAAGACAATGGAAGCTCTGTTAATGACACCTGTTAGCCGGTCAACCCTGCTGGCAGCAAAATGGCTGGCCATTACTTCAGTGGGATCCATTACCGGGTTGGTCACCTTAATCGTTGTGGCACTTGAAATCAACTTATTGACCGAAAATTTGAAGAAAGCCGTCTCGTTTGGTGAGAACGCCTACCTGGTCATAGGACTTGCCGTATTGATTTCGTTTGTATATGCGATGTTCAACGCGTCACTGCTTATGGTCACAAGCATTATCGGAAAAACGGTGAAGGAAGCACAAAGCTACAGCACCCCGGTCTTAATGCTGGCGATGTTCCCAGCCATGATCATTTCAAGCATTGGAGTGAATGAACTGGCCTTTAAGCATTTTGCCATTCCTATTGTGAACATTTTCAGCATATTTAAAGAATTGCTGTTCGGCATTGTCACATACGAGCATATTCTTGTCACTGTCGCCAGCAACCTGATCGTCATGATTGCAGCCTTCATTATCGGACGGATCTTATTCTTAAAGGATAAGTGGGTTATGAACTAAATAATATATCACATGTATTTTGTAGAAAAATTAGTTTTAATTGAGAAAGTCCGCCAATAGCGGACTTTTTTGCGAATAGAGAAGTGGCGGATGTCAGGTGAAACTTGCACGTATATTATACTTTTTCATTTTCTGGTATAGATTGGAGCGGCTCACTCCTAGTAGGGCGGCTGCCTTTGTTTTATTGCCATTTGCGGTTGACAGGGCTTTCGTTATAGTTGCCTTCTCACTTTCCTGAAGCTGTTTTTTATAACTATAGGTATTCGAGTTCGATGTTTGTCCTGCAGCCCTTAATTCCCCAGGCCTTTCTAAAAGAATGGGATATTCATCGATCCAGTTTTCATTGCAAAAGTGGTACGCCCTTTCGAGGACGTTCTCAAGTTCCCTCACATTGCCGGGCCAGTCATACCGCTGGAGCTTATCAATGGCCCTGGTGGTTACTCCGATGATCCCTTTAGGGCTGTAGCTTTGAAATTTCTTGATAAAATGGCGGCAAAGATCAGAAATATCTTCCGTCCGTTTTCTTAAGGGCGGAAGTTCAAGGTGGATGACGTTGAGCCTGTAATAGAGGTCTTCCCTGAATTGTCCTCTTACAAGCAGATCCCGCAGGTTTTGATTGGTTGCAGCAAGGATTCGCACATCCGTTTTAAAAGTTTTAATCCCGCCTACTCTTTCAAACTCTTTTTCCTGCAAGACCCGCAATAACTTTGCCTGTAAAGGCAAGGGCATTTCGCCAATTTCATCCAGAAAGAGGGTGCCACCATCCGCAAGCTCAAATTTTCCTGGTTTTCCGCCTTTTTTTGCCCCGGTAAAGGCACCGTCCTCATATCCAAAAAATTCGGATTCCAGCAGGTTCTCTGGAATTGCAGCGCAGTTCACTTTGATGAAGTTTCCTGTCCGTCCTGAAGCGTGATGGATTCCATGGGCAAGCAGCTCTTTTCCCGTACCACTTTCCCCAGAAATAAATATATTAGAGAATCCTTTGCTCGCAATATAAGCATCGTCTTTTAATTTCTCCATTATTACACTTTTTCCAACAAGCTGAGAAAACGACTCATTTTTATTTGAAAGCCTGTTCAACTCCTCCCGGTAATAGGACACTTCATGTTCAAGTCTGTCCATATGGGAAAATATATCCTTCCAAACCTCCAGCTGCTGAAAAATAACTTTTATTATTAACCCGATATGCCTGCCATCTTGATTTATTCCTTTTTTCATCACAATCGCCTTATGGCGCCGGATTTTTACATAGACTCCACCAGAATCCTCAGTTTGGTCCTGGCTGGCAGCAGATATTTCAGGAGCAATGAGAGAAAGGGGTTTTCCGATGACTTCTGCGTCTGAGGTGAATCCATATAAATTCAGGAACCCTTGATTCACTTTTGTTATTTTTGCCTTGGAATCGGTCAATATCACGCCGTCGTAAGCAAGCTCCAGGGCGCTGTCCAGGACACGTTCTATTTTTTTCGTTGATTCGAGTTCGCTTGAAATCCTTTCAATCTTCGTTATATTCTCCAACACAATGAGAACCCCGGTGATTTGCTGCCATTCCTTGATTGGCATCACCGAACAGATGATAGTTTTTTCAGCGAGCATGATTCGCTGCATTTCGATGGGGGCTTGTTCCGCAATCGCTTTATCGATAAAAAATTGTAGTTCCGGAAGTAAATAGGAAATGGGGGTGCCTGTAACATGGTGTAGATGTTTTTCTCCAATCAAATGCAGCGATGATTCATTCATTGACATCACTCTTTTGTTTAGATCGAGGGCGATGACGCCAGAACTTAAATTTTTCATTAATATGTGCAGCCTTTTGGAAAGATGATCGGTCTCTGCAAGCAGGCCGGTAACAATATCTGAACGCGACAGAATTCCAGCCACATTACCCGGACCGTCAGTGATAATCGAATGGGCGATTTGATGTTCCACTAAAATGTCTTTAGCTTTGTAAACGCTTTCGTTAATGTCAAAACTGACAACTTCTTTTTTGATTGCACGATCAATAGAAGATTCGATACTGGTGGTTTCAAGGAGGAGACGGTATATCGAGTGCTTTGTAATGATGCCAATAAATACAGGGCCGGCAAAAACGCAGGCAATATCATGTTTTCTCTTTAAAAAGTATTCCAATGCCTCTTTTATAGTGGATTCAGGGGAGAGTTTAATAAAATTTGTGGTCATTATGTTCCTTATTTTCATTTTTGTCTCCTCCTACATGGCGTAATTTTCTGTATATTCATAATTATACAAAATAAAAGACTGGAAACAATCTCTTTTGTTGGACAATTAAGTACAGTTGTATTCATTTATAAACAATTGTCCAGGAAAAAGAACACTATTCTTAACATTCCTTAAGCCAGACTGCAGAAGCAACGGTTGGCATAAAATTTGCAACAGAAATAGTTGAATGTATTACGAAAGGAGGCAGGAAAGGAGACAATGGGTTTTAAATGCATTACATACGAAAATATTGAGAAAATCGCGGTCATCACCATGAATTTGCCTGAAATGAGAAACCCCTTAACGGAAAAGCTTGTACCGGAACTGGTAAGGGCCATCCGGGAAGCAGACGAAGATCAAAATACTCACGCAATAATTTTAACAGGAAATGGAAGCGTATTTTCAGCTGGAGGCGACCTTTCCGAATTCAAGAAAAACTTTGACAAGCCCGTGCCCCAATTATATAAGGAAGGGCTTGAGAGCACTGAATTGTTCAAGCTGGGAGCACAGGTTAAAACGCCAATTATCGCATCGGTGAACGGACCTGCACTTGGCGGCGGAACAGGGCTTGCCGCGATGAGCCATATTGCCATTGCATCGGATAAAGCGAAACTGGGCTTAACTGAACTGCGGCTCGGCATCGTCCCATATGTCATTATGCCATGGGTCCGCCGTGCTGTAGGAGACCGGAAGCTGCTGGATTTGATGCTGACAGCAAGAATATTAACGGCCCAGGAAGCAAAAGAGATGGGTCTGGTCCACTACGTAGTGCCGCATGAGCAATTAAAGGAAGAAACTTGGAAGATAGCTGAGACAATTGCGTCCTTCAGTCCTCTGGCGGTGAGACTAAGCCTGGAAGCATACCGTTCAACAGAGCAGGTTGAGCTGATGAAGTCGTTTGACTTTTTATCGACTATGAGAATTGTATCTTTCCAGAGTGAAGACCTGAAAGAGGGAGCATCGGCTTTTCTGGAAAAACGCGAGCCGGTCTGGAAGGGAAGATAAGGAGGGAATGTTAATGAAAATATTATCCCCAATGAGCGGAACAGTCTGGAAAGTCCTGGTGGAAGAAGGACAGCAGGTTGCAGCTGATGAGGTGCTTGTCATTCTCGAATCTATGAAAATGGAAATCCCGGTTGTTGCGGAGTCGGCAGGAACGGTGATGAAAATTCATGTGAACGAGGGTGACTTTCTTCAGGAAAACGACCCGGTGGCCGACCTGGAAAAGTAAAGGGAGGAATTATGGTGAAAAAGGTTCGGATTGGTGCGGCTCAGGGTTTTTACGGTGATTCAGTTGAAGGTGCGCTCGCAAACGCCAAATATGGAAATGTGGATTATCTGTCATTCGACTGCCTCGCAGAGCTTACCATGGCTATTCTCGCCAAGGACAGGCAAAAGGACCTGACTGCCGGTTTTACGAAGGACATCGGGCCTTTTATGAAAGCGCTATTACCATTCGTTAAAGATAAAGGGATCAAGTTGCTGACCAACGCTGGAGGAATAAATCCTGAGGGGGGCAGGGACATTGTCCTGCAGATCGCGAACGAGCTCGGTATTAGAGGCCTTAGGGTTGCGGTTGTTACTGGTGACAACATTCACCCTGTCCTTGATAATTTTCTGGAGAAAGGTGCAGATTTTCGGGACTTGGAAACAGGGCGGCGTTTCGGTGAGGAGATTCGTAAAAAATTGGTTTTTGCCAATGCATATATTGGTGCCCGTCCGCTTGTTGAAGCGTTAAAGCAGGGGGCCGATATAGTCATTTGCGGCCGAACGACGGATACGGCGCAATTCCTGGCTCCGCTCATTTATGAGTTTGATTGGCACGAGGAGGACTGGGACCGGCTCGCAAGCGGAGTATTCATGGGTCACCTCCTTGAATGTTCGGCACAGTCTACCGGCGGGAATTTTAGCGGGAATTGGCAGGAAATCGATGGGTTTGAAAAAATGGGCTATCCGATCGCCGAAATACTTTCAAATGGCGAGTTTACGATTGAGAAAGTGGAAGAATGCGGCGGGATTGTCACAACGGACACGGTAAAAGAACAGATGCTTTATGAAATTCATGATCCTGCTTCCTATATTACACCTGATGTAATTGTCGATATCACCGGGGCTGAGCTCTCAGAAGCAGGTCGGAATAAAGTCAGAGTGTCTGGCGTAAAAGGAAGGCCAATGCCGTCGGAATTGAAGGTGGTGATGGGATATGAAGATGGCTATATGGGCCAGGTACTGATCGGGTATTCCTGGCCGGATGCACTGAAAAAAGCCAGGGAAACAGACCGGATTATCCGCAATCAGCTGGAACAAAAACGGATCAGGTTTTCAGAACTTCGGACAGATTTCCTGGGTTACAACTCGCTCCACGGTCCTCTTTCAAAAGAACCGGACGAAGAGATCAATGAGATTTTCCTGCGAATGGCCATAAAAACGGAAGACAGAAGAACGGTAGAGTCATTCCGCCGGCTGTTTCCCCCACTGGCGTTGAATGGCCCGCCGACAATGACTTATATCGGAAACATCCCGACAAGACAGCTTTTAGGAATGTGGTCGGCACTTGTGCCAAGGGACCTTGTTGAGAGCAGGATTCAGGTTTCTGTAAAGGAGGTCGATTCCATTGCCAAAAGTGAAGCTTAGGGAAATTGCCCATGCCCGGTCCGGGGACAAAGGCAATTCCGTGAATATTGGTGTGTTTGCAAATGATGAATCGCTTTACCCTTACCTTGTTGAGCAGTTAACTGCCGAAAATGTGAAGGGATTTTTTCAAGGTCTAGTCTTGGGTGATGTTAAAAGATATGAACTTCCGAATATACATGCCTTGAATTTTTTTTGCCGGGAGGCCCTTGACGGGGGAGGTTCCTCATCTCTAAGGATCGACAACCTCGGTAAATGCTTTGGATCCAGCCTATTGCGCTACGAGATTGAAATACCAGAAAAGAGGCGATGAACGTGGCTTATGAACCTTATTTTACAGAGGAGCATGAACAGCTAAGAAAAACCGTCCGAAAATTTGTTGAAAAAGAAGTAACACCGTATGTAGATGATTGGGAGGAAAAAGGCGAATTTCCGTTGGAGATATTCAGAAGGATGGGAGATCTTGGTTTTCTGGGTTTACGGTATCCGGAAAACGCCGGGGGACAAGGATGGGACTATTTTGCCGGAATTGTGTTCGCCGAGGAAATGGCCAAATGTGGCTGTGGAGGCTTCCCGATGGCAGTCGCCGTCCAGACAGACATGGCAACCCCGCCAATCATGGAATTTGGCAATGATGAGCAGATTGAACGGTTTTTGAAGCCGGCGTTAAAAGGGGAGAAACTTGCAGCGATAGGAATATCGGAACCCAATCATGGCTCTGACGTTGCGTCGATTGAGACAAGGGCGCGCCTGGAAGGAAATGAATGGGTGATCAACGGTTCAAAGACATTCATTACAAATGGGCCAAGGGCGGATTTTATCACCCTCGTGGCAAGGACAAATGAAAAACCTGGCCATAAAGGCATCAGCCTGATTCTTGTAGAGCTTGACCGGCCCGGCGTTTCGATCAGCCGAAAATTAGACAAGGTTGGGATGAGATCCTCTGATACTGCGGAAATCATATTTGACAATGTCACGGTGCCATATGACAATCTGCTAGGAAAGGAAGGACAGGGGTTTGCGCAAATCATGTGGGAGCTGCAGGGTGAGCGGATGATTTCTGCTGCAGGCTCCATCGGCATTGCAGAATGTGCTTATGAACATGCGCTCCAATATGCAAAAACCCGCAATCAATTCGGGACACCGATTGCTGGATTTCAAGTCATATCCCATCTGCTTGCAGAAATGAAAACAGAAATTGAATTGTGCAAGGAAATGACCTATGCTACAGCCTACCGATTTTCGCAGGGCGAGGTGCCGAGCAAAGAAATATCCATGGTCAAGCTGGCCGCAGCAAGGATGGCCCATTGGGTCGCAGACCGGGCCCTGCAAGTTTTTGCGGGCAGCGGCTATATGATGGAAAATCCGATCCAGCGCATTTGGAGAGACACACGGCTTTACCGGATCGGGGCGGGAACGGACGAAATCATGAAGGAAATCATTTCAAAGCAGATGGGACTTGAAACTGTCTAAGGGAGGGGGTGTTCACATGGCACATTGGATTTTTCAGGAGGAGCATAAAATGTTTCAGAAGGCCGTGCGGAAGTTGGTTGATAAAGAGATCAGCCCATACATTCAGGCCTGGGAGGAAGAGGGCGACGTTCCACGAAGTTTGTATGAGAGGCTTGGGGAACTGGGATACCTAGGGATCAAGTTTCCTGAAGAATATGGGGGAGGCGGCCTCGACCTAATCACCGAGTCGGTTTTTCTTGAGGAGCTTGGCAGATGTGGTTCAGGCGGAGTAGGTGCAGCTATTGGTGCGCATATTGGGATTGCTGCAACCCCAGTGTGGCGGTTTGGCAGTCACGAACAGAAGCAAAAATACCTCGCACCAGCCATACAGGGCAAAATGATTGCAGCTCTCGGTATTACCGAGCCCAATGCAGGAAGTGATGTTTCTTCCATTACGACAACAGCCAGGAAGGAAGGCGACCATTATATTCTGAATGGTTCAAAAACATTCATCACAAATGGCGTGAATGCTGATTTTGTGGTGGTGGCGGCGAAAACAGGCAACGGCCCCCGGCATAGAGACATCAGCCTGTTTATCGTTGAAACAGGCTGGCCTGGGTTTTTAGTAGGAAAAGAGCTGAAAAAACTTGGGTGGCGTGCGTCCGATACAGCTGAAATCTACTTTGAAAATATGAAAATCCCGGCAGAAAACCTGATAGGAAAAGAGAATGAAGGCTTTCAATATATTATGGCCAATTTCCAGTGGGAACGGCTCATAATGGCACTTTCTAGCATTGCCCTCGCGGAAAAAGCACTGGAAGATGCAATCCGCTATAGCAAAGAGCGAAGCCAGTTCGGCGGCCCGATCATCCAGTTCCAAGTGCTGCGCCACAAGCTCGTTGACATGGCCATAGACATTGAGAAAGCAAGAAACATAACTTATCGGGCGGTTTATCTGTATGACCGTGGGAACGACATCTCCACTGAAGCAACAATGGCAAAAGCATATGCCGGGGAAATGGTCAGCCGGGTTTGCGATCAGGCTTTGCAAATTCACGGAGGCAACGGATACATGATGCAGTATCCAGTGCAGCGCTACTGGCGGGACGCAAGGATCCAATCCATTGGGGGCGGCACGACACAAATCATGAACGAGATTTTGGTGAAACGGCTCGGGATTTCAGAGTAATAAGCCAGCATGCCTGCTTATGACAGATTTCTAGACACGGCTGTCGAAAATGATTAAAGGAGGTAGTCAGTTGAAAAAGGGAATAGGCTCATGGCTCAACACCCACAGCCACCGATTTAAGAATAAAACGGCATTGGTCTATAATGATGTCCGCTTAACCTACAGGCAGCTGAACAACCGGGTCAACCGACTTGCAAATGCTCTTAGTTCGCTTGGGATCGGTCAAGGTGACCGGGTGAACGCATTGCTTTTGAATACAAATGAATTAATGGAGTCGATGTTTGCCTGTGCAAAGATCCGGGCCATTTTTGTTCCGATCAACACAAGGCTCGGCTTTGAGGAATTGGAATATATCGTAAATGATTCTGGTGGAACCGCTTTTCTTTTTGACGAGCGACTTAAATCTGTTGCCTCCGGGCTGCAGGAGAGAGTTTCGAGGATTCAGCATTATGTACAAGTCGGTGCCACTCCAGAGGCTGATTTTGAACTCTACGAATCTTTAATTGCAAGGTTCCCGGCGGATGAGCCTGCTTATGACGTGTCTTTAGATGATGTCCATATGCTGATGTACACATCAGGGACAACCGGTAAGCCAAAAGGAGCGATGATCACCCACGGAAACACTCTTTGGAACGCGATTAACGCAAACAATGCCCTTCCGTTTCACGCAAAAGATATCACCTTAACGGTAGCGCCGCTTTTTCACATTGGCGGAATGAACATCTTCACAACTCCGTCCCTATACCTAGGCGGAACGGTTATTTTATGCGACAAATTTGACCCCAAAATAGTTCTTGAGCTAATCGAGAAAGAGAAAGTCACAACTTTGTTCCTCGTTCCTGCGATGTGGCTTGCCATTATGCAGTATCCAGATTTCAGCGAATATGATATATCATCACTCAAACTTAACATTTCCGGCGGTGCACCATGCCCTCTTACTGTAATTGAGTTCTTCCAGAAGCGGGGAGTCCCGTTTTTCGAAGGGTTCGGCCTTACAGAAACAGCTCCGTTCGTCAGCATCCTCGACGAAGGAGAAACCATCCGTAAGAAAGGGTCTGTCGGACGTACACCAATCCATACAGAGGTGAGAATAGTCGGGCCGCAGGACATGGAAGTCCCTGCAGGAGAAGTTGGCGAGCTTCTTGTCAAAGGGCCAAATGTTTTTGTCGGATATTGGAACAATCCGGAAGAAACAAGGAAAGCCATCAAAAGTACCTGGTTTTACACAGGTGATTTGGCTAAAAAGGACGAGGAGGGATTCCTGTACATTGTAGACCGGAAAAAAGACATGATTATCAGCGGCGGGGAAAATATTTATCCCATTGAAGTGGAGCAGGTCCTTTATCGAATCCCAAATGTCAAAGAAGTGGCTGTTGTAGGGGTTCCGGACGAAAAATGGGGAGAATCTGTCAAAGCGTATATTGCTTTATTGGATCCTGAAAAATCACTCACACTTGAGGATGTAAAATTATTCTGTGAAGGGAAATTAGCCAGGTTCAAGGTTCCAAAGCATCTGGAGATAATCGAAAGCCTGCCGAGGAATGCCACTGGGAAGATATTAAAGACGGTATTAAGGAACAAACAGAGGGAAGGAAAGGGGATACAGCCTAATGTTCAATAAATATTTTGAGGAATATGAAAAAGGTGAGGCTTGGGAATCGAAAGGGAGGACCATCACTGAATCGGATATCGTAAATTTTTCCGGAATAAGCGGTGATTTTTACCCGCTTCATACAGATAAGGAATATGCGGCCAACACACCATTTAAACAGCGCATAGCCCATGGAATGCTTGTACTTTCCGCCGCTTCCGGTCTGATCCTGCTCGAGCCTGGAAGGGTCGTCGCTTTTTATGGTATTGACCAATTGCGATTCATCAATCCCGTATTTATCAATGACACGATTCAGGTGGAATTAAAGATTGAGGATTTAGAAGATAAGGGAAATGGCACTGGAGTAGTGACTGCCACCCAGGCAGTTAAGAAACACACAGGGGAAACAGCGATTATCGCCACGATTAAGATTCTCCTAAATAAACAAAGCTAGCATTTTTGGTAGCGGGATTCGGCGTAATTAATATGGCAAATTGTACGGAAATTCGTTCCGCTTATATAATGAAATTTTCGCTTAATTGTCTATCACTTTCGCCTAAAAATCGAAAGTTTCGCTTTATTCCGGGCATCTATCGCTTAATTGATTGCATAATTCGCTTAAATGATTTAGAGAAATGCTGATTTTCCAATCATTGTAATAATTCACCTATTTTACTCAAAGAACAAATAGTTTCTGAACTATTCATGAGCTTTATGGAAGGGATAGATACCACATGAACCGTGAGCAAAAAGTAATGCAGGAGGCAGAGCGTATCAAGCAGGGCGGCCCGAAACACAACCATGAAAAACTTCAGGAAACAGGGAAAATGTTCGTGCGGGACCGTCTGAAGCTGTTTTTTGACGGGGAAGAACTCTCCTATGAAACCGGTCTGTTTGCAAACGCATTAAACGAAAAACTGCCCGCCGACGGAGTGGTGTCGGGTGCGGGAAAAATCGATGGCCGGCTTGTTTATTTTACAGCCAGTGATTTTACGGTCAAGGCCGGTTCGATTGGAAGAAAGCACGGGGAAAAGATTTTGCGTTCACAGGAAGCAGCAATAAGGGGTAAAAGGCCGATTCTTTATTTGATTGATTCCTCTGGAGGGAGAATTGATGAATCCGGCGGCTACCATGTCGAGAAATATTCGGGCGGAAAAATATTTTACAATCACAGCATCATGTCGGGACGGGTACCGCAGATTGGGCTCCTCTATGGCCCATGCTTTGCCGGAACAGCATATATGCCAGTTTTCTGCGATTTTGTGATCATGATGGACAAAGTTGCAGGCATGGCAATCGCCTCACCCAGGATGGTACAAATGGCCACTGGGCAAAAGGTGGAAATTCAAGATCTTGGCGGTGCGAAAATGCATGCCGAGAAAAGCGGTTCGGTTGACTTTGTCGTACTAACGGAACAGGAGGCAGCCGACCTGGCAAAGAAACTATTATCCTACCTTCCCGATAATTATGAAAAAAAACCGGCTAGAATGCTAGCAAAGGAGCCGGCGTCAAATCCTGCTGAAATAGACAGCATCATTCCGCTCGAGCCCAACCAGCCATATGATGTCCGTAAATTGATTGATTGTATTGTGGATGCGGAAAGCTTTCTTGAGGTGAAAAAGGATTATGCTAGGGAGCTCGTCACAGGTTTTGCAAGATTAGATGGAAGGACGGTCGGAATTGTAGCGAACCAGCCATCCGTAAAAGGAGGGGCCATTTTTCCTGAATCTGCCGATAAGGGGGCAAATTTTGTCTGGACTTGTGATGCGTACAACATCCCTCTCCTGTTCCTGTGTGATACACCTGGATTCATGGTTGGGACCAAAGTGGAACAGGAAGGCATCTTAAGAAGAGGACGGAATTTTATTTTTGCCAGTTCCACAGCAAATGTACCAAAAATGTGTGTCATTGTCCGAAAAGCATATGGTGCCGGAATTTATGCGATGGCAGGACCTGCGTATGAACCGGACACGACCATCGCGCTTCCCTCAGCTGAAATTGCCATCATGGGGCCAGAGGCTGCCATCAATGCTGTGTATTATAACAAAATCCAGAGCGTGCAGGATCCGAGGGAAAAGGTTGAGCTCGTGAAGAAATTAAGGGATGAATACAAGGCTGGCTATGATATTTATAAGCTGGCAGGGGACCTGGTGGTAGATGATTTAATCGTTCCCAGCGAGCTGCGCAAAGAGCTGATCAGCCGCTATGACGCATTTGAGATGAAGGAACTTCCGCTGCCGTCGAAAAAGCATGGCACGATCCTGAGTTAACGAAGATTTGTCGTGAAATACTGGCATCTTAGTATTAAATAAAATCTGATTTTTTGAGGAGGAAAAATGGATGGAACCGGTGACAATGATCAATCGGGTGGCAATTGGGGATATCATTCGCAGGACGGCATCGAGATTACCGGAAAAAACGGCTCTGGTAGACAGGGATAAAAGGCTGACTTACCGAGAATTAAATGAGGAAAGCAATCGTTTTGCGAATTACTTGATAGGTCTTGGCTTTCAAAAAGGAGAAACAGTCGCGACAATTTGTGCGAATTCATGGCAATTTGTCACAGCGATATTTGGCATCGCCAAGGCTGGGTTGGTCTGGGTTCCTATTAATCCTGGTGTCTCTTTTAACGAGAAGGCCTATATTTTATCCGAGGTAAGGGCGAGGATGCTGATATGTGACCAGCTTTTCGTTCAGGATAAAAAAGAGGAATTATCAACAATGTGCCCTGAGCTGCTGGTTATTGGCCAGACAGCTGTGGAGGCAGAACAATTTGAATTTGCGCTAAAAATGGGGGACACCCGCGAGCCGGAAGTAGAAGTTGGAGACCGTGACATCGCCCAAATTATGTTTACAAGTGGAACAACCGGGACACCAAAAGGGGTTATTGTTTCTCACTTATCTGTCTTTATTGCCAGCCTTGCAAACGTAATCGAAGCAAATATGAGAAAAGAAGATGTTGCCACCGCCATCATGCCAATCTTTCATTGTGCCCAGCATACGTTAGTCACCTCTTTCTTTCACCTTGGAGCCACTCTTGTCATCATCCCGGCTTTTGAACCTGAATCATTGTTAAAAACGATCGAATCAGAAAAAGTCACCTGGATGTTCGCACTCCCAATCATGTATAGGGCGATCCTCTTTCATCCAAAATTAAAGCAATTTGACACCAGCTCATTAAGATACTGCCTGTATGCCATGGCCCCTATGGACAGCAAAACATTGGAAAGAGGAATTGAGGAATTCGGAGCAGAGTTTGCGCTTGGAACAGGCCAGACCGAAATGTATCCTGCGACACTTGTTTTTAAGCCGGAATACCAGCTGAGCAAGAAGGGCCCTTATTGGGGCGTCCCATCATTGATCAATGACACAGCTGTCATGGATGTAGAGGGCAATTTATTGGGTCCGGGAATGGTCGGAGAGATTGTCCACCGCGGGCCGAATGTTATGAGCGGTTACTTGAACAATGATGAAGAAACAGAGAGAAGCCGACAATTTGGATGGCACCATACAGGGGACCTTGGACACTGGGATGAGGACGGTCTTCTGGTGTTTGTTGACCGAAAGAAGGACATGATTAAAACAGGCGGTGAAAATGTCGCTTCTATCCTTGTAGAACAAACCCTGTTATCACATGAAAAAGTGGCTAATGCGGTAGTCGTTGGCCTTCCGCACGAACGCTGGACTGAAGCGGTCACTGCATTTGTTGTTCCAAAGCCTGAAATGGATGTCACAAAAGAAGAAATCATCACTTACTGCAAGGAGCACCTTGGCAGCTTCCAGGTGCCAAAGGAAGTCGTCTTCATGGAGCAGCTGCCGATGACGACAACCGGGAAAATACAAAAGCATGTCATCAGGGAGAAATACAGCGGTTTATATTTGGTAAAAGAATAGACAATCGAAAGGAAGGAGTGCAGTGGATGTCAGGACCCGCTGCACTCTTTTATTATTTTTAGCAGGTGACGCCAAAACGGCAGTCAATATTCTGAATATCAGAGTTTCTGGCGCTTAACCGATCCTGCTGGCAGCTTTTTGAATCAGACTCTTTGCGGTAGCTTGTTTTACCCAATCAGGATATTCTTCCATCAGCAAATCGTACAATTCAGAATCCGAAATGGCGATGGGATCCTCGACGCTGAAGAAGTCCGCATTATCCACATATCTGCCCGACATGTTGTCAAGTTGCTCCAAAAAGCTAAAATCCGATTGGAAAAGGGAACGGAACTTTCCCTTACGTCTTTTTACGTCTTTATTTGATTTTCCAATGGCCATGAACTGCCAGAATATCGGTTCATAAGAAGAGTTTTGAATATGAGAAACTGTCACGTTCTCATCAAAAGTGGCTCCATCGGTCACAAACATTACATAAATAGGAATATCACGGGAAAGTGGTTTTTGCCGTTTAGCCGCTGTACCGAAATAATGCTGGCGAATTTCTTTAATCACTTTTCCGTAATAGGTTCCACCTTCGAGTGGATGCTTTCTAATGATATTATTTACGAATCCATTGAAGTTATCGATCGAAAGCTCGCCGACATTATGGGCATTTTGTCCAAACAGGAATATGTCGATTGAGCCATCGTCATCAAATCGAGTGCCCAGGGCTAAAATACGCTCTGCAAATTCCTGAATCTTGCCGGATTTATACAAGTTGAACATGGAACCCGATATATCCAAACATAAGGCGACTTTCGCCTGGTGGCTCTGTAGGCCAACTTTTTCCAAAGATACCTTTGCTTTTTTGGATAAGTCTAAAATCTTTGGTGCCTGTGTAGCCATTTTCTTTTCGAGCAGGACTTTCTTTTCGTTTACTGGCTCAGCGTTCGCTACAGCAGACTGTCGAATTGCTGGAGCAGGAGGTACAGGCTGGGATACTGGCTGGGTCGGTTCTTCTTCTGCAATTTCTCCGCCAAAATGCTTCAACAATGCTGCAAGGCCACCATCAAATCCTTGTCCTACTGAGGCAGCCCTCCACACTGACTTAAAGTAGACCTCGGTTATAATAATCGCCTTTTCATTTTTGAAATCAGTTCCATTAAATTGATATTGCAGAACAGGCTGTCCATTCGCTTTTACTACAATGGAACCTGCTGAAATCATTGACATGGTTCCATTGCCATCAATAGTGGCGGTAAACACCAGATTTTGGACCGAAGCTGGCAGCCTGGATAAATCAATCGAAAAAGTTCCTGAACCACTGCTGTGAGACAGGAGTCGAATCTCATTAACAGGGGATTGAGTCTGGTTATAAAAAATCATATACCTGTCGTCAGACAGCTTTTTATCTCCGTCCAACCCAAAACAAGTAATGTCCATTTCCAAATTAGATTGGACGTAGACCTCAACCTGCAATTGGCTAGAGGGTATGTAATCAGAAAGTTTAACCTTTTCACCTCGAATCAATGATTTCATGGAAATCCTCCTCGTTTTTAGAATCCATATTAAGGATTCTAGAATTCTATTAAGAATCCTGCCCCAAATGCATTTTTTTCTTTACAAGGATAAAGTTCCCTGAACAGAACTGGAAACTGAAAATCAATAAATTTTAAAGCAAGGAAGCCAAGAGTATTTACTAAAAATGACATGGCAAGCAGTCGGAATGGAGGTTACGATTTTCCAGCCAGATTTCCAGTTATTAAGAAAACTTTTTTTGTTGATGTATTATCCGAGTTCTGACTTCTTTTTTTCTTGAGTGTAATTTGTTGTAAATAAGTAGTATGCTGATAACAAATACTTATATATTAATAGGCATAGTTTTGGAGAAGTAAATAAGCCTGACAATATAATCTGCTTTAATAAGGATGAAGGAGTGTTCATGTGATTTTGGACAGGCGGGATGGTGTCACGCTTTTAATTATTATAGGAATACCTAGTCTGAAAGACCTATGTAATGTTATGATGTTAATAGGATAACATTTAGAATTTTCACTATATTATTGAAAGTTCGGTGATTGGATGGACTTCATAACCAAAGATTTAATTATCAATTTTTTCTTTATACTCCTTCCGTTATTTTTTCTGCAAATATTTTATCTAATAAAGTATACATATCGTTCTGAAAAATTAAAAAGCTGGTTATTTGGTGTTTATCCTGCGGCATCTATTCTCTTATGCATGCTGTTTCCCGTTGTGGTAGGAGAAGGGTTCAGTTGGGATTTCCGCAGGATTCCTTTAATTTTAGGCGGCTTATATGGTGGGTATAAATTAGGATTTCTTTTATTGTTCTTGATTATCGTTATCCGCTATTTCATAGGTGGTGCGGGCTTTTATTTAACTCTGATTTCCTTCACTTTAGTAACGGCATTAGTCGTTTTCATATCAAAATACTATTTGAAAATGACTATAAAATATAAAGTACTGGTAAGCTGCTCGGTGACATTACTAACATTGCTGGCAGCCTTATTTATATCGGAATATATGCTGGAAAACACGCTGGGGATCAGGTTGTGGATGCCCTATATTGTGATAAATGTCATTGGCATGCTGATTGCCACACTATTTTGGGAAGTGATCAGGACAAATTTCGATGTTTTACAACAGCTAGTAAAAGCCGAGAAATTAGAAGTGGTCAGTCATCTGGCCGCAAGCATTTCTCATGAGGTGCGAAATCCGCTGACAGTGAGCAGAGGATTTATCCAGATGTTATCTGAAGAAAAATCCGAACAGACAAGAAAACAGTATGTAGATATTGCGTTGCAGGAGTTGGACCGTGCGACAGAAGTCATAAATGATTACTTAACTTTTGCAAAACCATTATCTGCAACGAATGAATTATTGCGTGTGTCCGAGGAAATCCAGCGTGCGGTCAACGTCATCGTTCCATTGGCTAATATGAATGGGGTGCAAGTCAAAACATGTTTATTGGATAATGAGCATTATTTTGTCAGCGGTGAAGGGAAAAAATTTCAGCAATGTTTGATCAATCTATTCAAAAACGGGATTGAATCCATGCAAAATAGTGGGGAATTACATATTTATCAAACCTGTAGAAATGAAACGATACAAATTGATATACAGGATCAGGGAATTGGCATGACGCCAGAACAAATAAACCGCCTAGGTGAGCCGTATTTTACAACAAAAGATAAAGGGACCGGACTGGGAATGATGGTCACTTTCAGTATTATAAAAGGCATGGGTGGAAATATTAGTGTAGATAGCAAACCAGGCAAAGGGACTTGTTTCTCCATAAGACTGCCTGTCCATTTCTCGTGAAAATCAAACTCCCTCTTCCTAATTATTAACATCCTTTTTTGAGTATATCTTAACAAATCAATTACAAACCTTTTTAATGCACGGCTGCTTCATGTCCGTATGTACTTGTCAACATTATTTACATCTACTTCACAACATTTCACCCGAATGCATTGTTCCATCTGCACAACTCCTCTTTTACGCGAGTGATGAAGTCAAGTGCGAGTGGCCTATGTTCACGATTTCTTGTGATTAAAAATAGGGGCCGCTCGAACAAAGCAGGTCTTCCATCGACTTTTGCCGTTACTATCTTCTTTTCAAGAATGTCCCTCCTGACAGAGCTCCAGGTAAGAAAACTGATTCCCAACCCGTCCATCATCATTCTTTTAACAGACTCGGATGAATCAGTCTGTATGAACGTTTCAAAAGTCAGCCCGTTATCATTAAACACAGATGATACCTTGTTCCATAATTCTGAATTAGGATCATAAACAATGACGGGATAATGTGTAATTTGTTCCAGCGTAATATTTTTTTCCTCTATCAAATGATGGGTAGGTGATGCAGTGAGAATGACGGGATCAGAGGAAACTTTTTCGGATTGCCAGCCCGGCAGCGATAGCGAGTAACGCTGGAAAGCCAGGTCGATAATTTGTTCGTTAATCATCTGCTCTATCTGGAATGAATGACCCGTCTTTATTAGGTAATGAGCTTTTGGGTATGCCCGTTTCTGTTGTTTGATTGTTTCAGGGAGAAGACTGGCTGCAATGTTGACTGATGCGCCAATCCTTAGGAACTGGCTGTCCAAAGCATCTTCCTTTTTTGCCGAACGAATTCCCTCATGGTGCAAGGCAACGATTCGTGATGCATATTCATGCAATACTTTACCGGCGGGGGTAAGCACTAAGCGTTTTCCTTCTCTTCTGAAAAGGTTGATTCCAAGATTTTTTTCCAGCGCAGCAATCTTCATCCAGGCAGCTGGCTGGGTCATGTAAAGTCGTTCAGCCGCCCTTGTAATACTTTGGGTTTGTGAAACCGCCAGAAAAACCTCATAAACAGAAATATCCATAATCACCCTCACTCCATAATATTTTTTTATTATTTAATAAAATTAATTATGTTCACTTATTATAATGCCTTCTACTAGACTAGATTGCAAGGAGGTGCTTTTATGACTAAAAAAGTTTATTTGATTGGATTTTCTGTGTTCCTCATGGCCACTGGTTATTTTCTTGCGATTCCGTTGTTTACCGCTTTTGCGGACGAGAGAGGATTTGGTATTAGTAAAGGTGCTTTATTGGTGGGATTATTTGTGTTGGCTCATAAAGGAGGCGGGCTGGTTTTTGCACCCCTCGCAGATCGCTGTGGACATAAAAGCATGGCGATCACTGGTGAGGCTTTGAGGGGCGGGGGGTTATTGTGTATTGCTTCAATTGATCAATTCCCGATGCTTATTATCTTTTCTTTCCTGTCCGGACTGGGAGGTGGGATGTCGAGCCCGGCACTGAATGCATTGATCATGTTTAGTGTGCCATTGAAACATCGTCTGCAAGTTTCCTCTTTGCGATCTATCGCCAATAACTCTGGAACTTTGGTCGGCCCAATTATCGCTGCTTGGATCATGTTTTGGGGCGACCTCTCATTGTCTTTCTTTATAGCAGGATGCTTGTATCTGATTGCTTCAGCTAGTCTGCTCGTCCTTAAAGATAACTATATACAGGCTGAACAGAACAAAACACCCTTATACGCACAAGTTTTAGGAAATCGACCGTTTTTGCTGATCCTGTTTTTTTTATTCGGCTTTTGGGTGCTTTATGCACAGCTTTTTGTCTCGATTCCGAACCAACTGAACTATATTACCGAGCACATCGAAAGCATCTTTTTATTAAATGGCGTAATAGGAATTCTCTTTCAATACCCTGTCAGCAAATTTATAATAGCCCGGAAAGGACTCATGCATTCGTATGCAACTGGGGTTATATTTTTTGTATTGACTTTTCTTGTGATTGCGATGTTTCCTGGGTGGATTGGCATCCATTTAGCAGTCATCCTGATGGCGGTGGGGGAAATGTTTATTCTTCCAACAACCGACCTGTTGATCACCAATGTATCAGGTGAAAAGAATGCAGCCAGCTATTTTGCGTTTAAAAATCTTGCGGACGCAATAGGAAGGCCTACTGGGGGCATGATTGGCGGACTATTGTTTGGCCATGTGTTTCCAGACGGCAACAGCATCGGCTGGATGGTATTTGTATTATTTGCTGCTGCACTGTTGGTTTACCATCGGTACTGTTTAGCGAGGAACCTTCAAAAATCATCAGATATTCTTAAAGTCTCATAAAAGTCATTCGATTCTTTTTTAAAATCAATGAGGCATTCTGAATAATTCGCTAGACCAACTTAAGGTGAAAAAAGTATGTAATCTATATTTAACAAGATATAAAAGAACTGAACAATAAATGGGATCGTCTGAAATCAAAAACGTTGATCTATTTGTTCAGTATTACTTAACAAAAAAATAAAAATAATGCTAGACAATCGAATAAAATGTCGATAAAATATGTTTCATAATATTCAGATATTAATATATACTTAATTTTAAGTAAGTCCAAATGGACAATTTGGTAGATAATAAGAAATGAACGAAACATTACATCTTTTTTAGTAAAATCATACTTAACGTTTTCGGTAAATTTTGATTACTTGTAGTTAACGGCCGTGGAAGATATGAACAAATATCTATGCCGACATTTAAGGAGGTGACCAATGAATCATTCGAGGTGAAATAAATCTACATTTACCACAAAGTGATAGATATCAGGAGGTGAAATGATGGGACGGTTTATATTAAGGCGGCTGTTCCAGGCACTGATTGTATTGATTGGGGCTTCGGGAATTGCATTTTTTATCCTGAGGGTGATTCCTGGTGATCCGGCAACCCTTATGCTTCCGGAAAACGCCACCCAAGAGGAGCTTCATCAAATGAGAGAAGCTATGGGGTTGAATCTTCCAATTTGGTCACAGTACATCGTTTATTTTAAGCAAATGATTTTCATGGATTTCGGTAATTCCTTAAATCGGGGAGTTCCGTCCATGGAGCTCATAATGGAAAATTTACCAGCCACTGCAATCCTTGTCTTTTGGGCGATGGTCATTGCCATTGTGATTGCAATCCCGCTTGGAATGCTGGCGGCGGTGAAAAAGAACTCCCTGTCTGACTATGCAGTCAGTGTACTGGCCATGCTTGGTCAGTCGGTGCCGAGCTACTGGCTTGGGATGATGTTGATATTATTAATAGCAGTAAAGTGGCAGCTGCTTCCTACTACTGGATATGGCAGCTGGAATAACCTGATTCTGCCGGCCTTCACACTGGCAGTTTACCAGTTGGCTTTAATTTCCCGGCTCATGCGATCAAGCATGCTGGATGTGCTCCATAATGATTATGTCAGGACTGCTCGTGCAAAAGGTCTGCCGGAGAAAATTGTCCTATTTAAGCACGTCTTTAAAAATGCGTTAATTCCTACCATTACGATGATTGGTCTCCAGACAGGACAGCTTCTTGGCGGTGCTATAATCACGGAATATATCTTTTCCTGGCCAGGGTTGGGATTCCTGACCGTTCAATCAATTCAATTCCGTGATTACCCGATGATACAGTCACTAGTAATCGTTTCAGCCCTAGTGTTTGTCATCATCAATTTTATCGTAGATATTCTGTATGCAGTCATCGACCGTCGTATTGTCGTTGATTCATGAGGGGTGAGGGAAATGGGCACTGCCATTCGAAAAATAAGTGAAAGAAAGATTGCTGCTGTCGGGCTTGTCCTTATGTTATTGGTCCTTTTGATGGCGATATTTGCAACCGCTCTCGTACCAATGGATCCTGAAGAACAAAATATTGAGTTGCGGTTGAAACCACCAGGCTGGACCGATAGCGAAGGAGTGAAGCATGTACTTGGAACTGATCAGTTAGGCCGGGACGTTCTCAGCCGTTTAATTGCCGGTTCAAGGGTTTCTATCAGTGTTGCGGCAGGAGCTGTTTTAATTGGTGGCACGATTGGTCTTATTATCGGTCTTGTATCCGGTTATTCAGGCGGATGGATTGACAGTGTCCTGATGCGGATTGCCGATATGCAGCTAGCCTTTCCGTTCTTATTGTTGGCGCTTACTATGGTGACAATCCTTGGCCCGAGCGTGATGAACATCGTGCTTGTGCTATCAGTAACTAGCTGGATATCGTATGCAAAAGTGGTCAGAAGCTCTGTCCTGTCGATTAAACACTTGGAATTCATAGAGGCGACAAAGGCGGTAGGCGCTTCGCAGTTCACGATTCTATTCAGGCATATTCTTCCTAACATCATATCACCTTTCATAGTGGTTGCCAGCTTTCAAGTCGCCACATTGATTATTGCAGAGTCGTCACTTAGTTTCCTAGGTCTCGGGGTGCCTGCAAGTCAGCCGACCTGGGGAGGGATGCTGGCGGATGGCAGGGAATACATGCTGGATGCATGGTGGATTGCTGTTTTTCCTGGAATCATGCTCATGGTTGTTGCGATGAGTGCTAATTTATTTGGTGATGGGTTGCGTGATGCTCTTGATCCGCGATAAACACCTGGTGGGTAAATAAATCTATTGAAAAGGGAGTTGAACAAGCAGTTGTCAAAAATACGCGTTCAGAGTTTAGATGAATTAGAATGCAGGCCGGGTGAGGTTCACACAGCACGATTACCCTTAGCAACTCTGCCAGATGGGACAGAAATATGTATGCCCCTTATAGTTGGTGAAGGCCATCAACCAGGTCCGACATTATTGCTGACAGCCCTAATTCATGGAATCGAAATTGGCGGATACGATGTAATTAACCGTTTGATGCACGAGGAGCTTGATTTTAGAAAGGTCCGTGGAAGGGTGCTTGCCATTCCTGTTGTCAATCCGTTTGCGCTCGGAGCATCGAGTCGTTTCACCCCGCAGGATTCTGCCGACCTTAATCGTGTGTTTCCCGGCAGTGCTGTCGGCACGCTAAGCCAGAGAGTTGCCCACACGCTGGTGGATGTTTTCGTCAAAGAAGCAGATTATGTGATTGATTTCCATTCCTGCAATCCGCCGTCCTGTGTTTTTACCATAGTAGATGATGCAGCGAATGCAAATGTTCAACATGTATCCTTAGGTATGGCGAAAGCGTTCGGGGCGATTACGGTGACACCGGCAGGACATACACCGGGTACCTTCAGTGGATATTTATCAGAAATAGGAAAGCCAGTCATTACACCGGAGCTTGTTTTTTCACGGCGCTTTGACCCTGATTCCAGCGAGGCAGGAGTGGTTGGCGTTAAAAATGTCATGAAATATCTTTGCATGCTGGATGGAGAACCTGTACCTCTCCCAAACGCTATCCCGTTTGGTGAACGATTGCTCTATACATCCTGTTTTGCAAATACTGGCGGGTTTATTTACTTCCGTAAGTATGTCGGGGATTCAGTGGAAAAGGGCGAAGTGTTCGCTACGGTCCATAACGTATTTGGAGAGAAGATTGATGAGATGGTTTCCCCGGTCAGCGGGTTGATCATTGCTTATCCTATGGCCGGAAATCAGGCCGTTACCACTGGTGATAAGGTTGCTTATTTTGCCTCAGCTCAGGTAGAAAGGAGGTAATATTCTGTTTTTCGACTTTAATGGTTTACTGCTTTAAACAAATGTAATGTAAGGGGGCTATGTTGAAATGAGAAGGATGAAAGTTTCTTTATTACTGTTAGTTATCATGTTTGTCCTAGGTGCTTGTTCTTCGTCAAGTTCCACTTCAACGAAGGATAACGACAAAAATAACACGAAAAAGGCTGAAGATGAAATCGCGATTGCGACCGGATCGGACCCAATCAGCTTAGATCCGCGTAAAACCTGGTCTGGACCGGGTTACAGCATGAATTCCCACATATTTGAACCTCTTGTATTCCGCACCATAGAAGGAGATCAAGTTAAGCTTGAAGGCGTTCTCGCTGAAAGTTTTGAAAACGTGGATGATCTGACATGGAAATTCACCCTCCGCAAAGGAGTGAAGTTTCATAACGGTGCTCCTCTAACTCCAGACTCTGTAAAGTTCACGATTGATTCCATCCTGGATCCAAACTTTAATACACCACTTAAAACTTGGTTAAGAGACGTAGCTGAGGTAACGACAGAAGGTGACTCAACCGTTTTCATTAAGACAAAAACACCAACAAGGGGGCTTGTCAGCTCACTTGCCCAGGTGCCAATCGTCGAACCGGGCGCCGTGAAATCACTTGGTGAAAAGTATAACACCGAGCCTGTCGGTACAGGACCTTATAAGGTTGAGAAATACACGCCCAACAACGAATTGCTCTTAACCCGTTTTGATGAATACTGGGGCAAGAAGGGCAAGACAAAAAACATACGTTTCAGGATCATGCCTGAAAGTTCCGTCCGTCTCGCTGCCCTGCAACGCGGTGATGTCCAAATTGCCGAAACGATGTCCCCTGATAAGCTTAACACCATCAAAAATGATCAAAATCTTGAAGTTTCACAAACAAAAACTTTAAGGGTAGATTTCCTTGTCCTTGAATTTAAAAACAAGTGGATTGCTGATAAAAATTTCAGAGAAGCACTGTCATTAGCCATAGACCGAAAATCATTGGTCAATAATGTCCTGGGCGGTACAACAATTCCTGCCTCTTCAGTCTCTCCACCAGGAACCATCGGCTTTAACGAAGATTTGCCAGTTTATAAGTTTGATCTGGAAGAAGCCAAGAAGCTTGTCAACGAATCCGGCTATGATGGTTCACCTATCAAGATGGGTGCTCCTGTTGGACGATATGCCATGGATAAACAGATGGGCGAAGCGATTGCCGGTATGTTGAAAAAAGCCGGAGTGAATGTTGAGCTGGAAACTCTTGAGTGGAGCTCCTATGTTCCAAAGACTGATACTGATGCCTATGATATCTGGTTCATTGGTGCAACAGATTTTACGATCAATCCTAGTAAGCACTGGGACGGTTATTTCCACTCAGCAACATCCGAAAATAACTATTCCAACCCGGAAGTTGACGCGCTGATGGATGAGGCAATCCAGACCATCGATGATGGTGAAGCGGCTGACCTTTATAAGCAAATCCAGGAGATTCTGCATGACGACAAACCGACACTTCCGCTTTACTATGAGCCGCAGGTTATCGGGGTTAGAAAGGGAGTGACCGGCTTTACTCCAAGACTTGATGAATATAGTATTCTCCGGGATGCCGAATATCGAAAATAGTGTAATAGATTTGAAACAATAGGGAGGTTATGCATTGAAAACTGTTGGCACAGCACAATTTGTTCAAGGAGAAAAAACGAGGGGCCATCTATTGGTTGGCAGCGATACCGATGGTTCTCCCATTCAGATACCAGTATTAATCGCCTCAGGTGCAGAAGAGGGACCTGTTGTTTGGGTACAAGGCTGTATCCACGGTGACGAATATGGCGGTGCTGCTTCCATTATCCGCTTTATCCAGGAGTTGGATCTTGGACAGTTAAAAGGAACTGTAGTGGGTGTACCTGTCGTCAACCTGCCTTCCTTCAAGGCACGCTACCGAACTTCCCCTATTGACGGGGCAAATCTCAACCGGATTTTCCCGGGAGATCCTCAGGGGACATTCAGCCAGCGCTTAGCCCACGCTTTAATCGAAACCATCTCCGAAACTGCCGATTATGTACTTGACCTGCATTCTGGCGGGATTGGGATCCATGTCGATTACTTTATGATCTGCCGTCAGGGTAAAAACGAAGCTTCTCGGAAATCGATGTGGCTTGCTGAACGCATGGGTGCCGAAGTGATCTGGCAGGCTGGAGGACCTGGAGCGACGACCGGTGTCGGGACCGATTATCTGACTCAAAAAGGCATTCCTGCGGTTACGATTGAGGTAGGAGGCGGCAATGTTACAGAGAAACATGAACAGCTGTTCAAGGATTCAATTGGGAACGCCTTGAAGGCCCTGGATATGATTCCTGGTGAGGCACCTGTCCAGGAGGAGTATGCTGTGTACAAACAAGGTGACTTTATTTTCGCTGGCCAGGGTGGGTTGTTTGTGCCAGCCTGTGAAGTTGGTTCGGTTATAAGCAAGGGAGACTTGATTGGTTCAATCATGAACCTGTACGGAGAGGTAACCGAGGAAATCAGATGTTCCTCGGACAACGCCTATCTTGCTGCCACCGGCCACCGTTTCTGGCCATTACATCCGGGCCAGCTTGTTGCTGAAACTTATACAAAAGAATAAGCTCCGACCAGGGTGAAAGCAGCATGAGCTTTGACCCTGGTGAGGTGTTTGTAACCCGAAAAACTATGTTACAGCTCAATCACCATTAAACACCGAGTGATTTTCGAAAATGATTAAAAGAAAGATAGCGTCTTCGATAGAAAAAATGTGAGGGAGGATCAATCT
The DNA here is from genome assembly GCF_002860205.1 of Bacillus sp. T33-2. GTDB lineage: Bacteria > Bacillota > Bacilli > Bacillales > Cytobacillaceae > T33-2. Next base: position 9,918 of record NZ_PGVB01000041.1, on the reverse strand, counting down.
ATTGAAAACAGTTGGCACAGCACAATTCATAAAAGGGGCGAAAACGAGGGGCCAAATAAAGGTAGGCACCGACACTGACGGGAGTGAATTTCATTTACCTGTTCTAGTTGCGGCAGGAAAGGAAGAGGGCCCGACTATTTGGGTTCAGGGCTGTATTCATGGTGAAGAATATGGCGGTGCGGCATCAATCATAAGGTTCTTTCAGGAATTGGATGTGAATCAGCTTCATGGAACCTTTGTTGGTGTTCCGGTGACAAACCCGCCTTCATTCAAAGCTAGAAGCCGGGTTTCTCCCCTCGATGGTGCAAACCTGAACCGCATTTTTCCCGGAGACCCAAAGGGAACATACAGTCAGCGTTTGGCACACGTCTTGCTGAATGCAGTATTGGATACCGCCGATTATGTACTGGATTTGCATTCAGGCGGTATCGGTTGTGAAGTTCCTTTTTACATGATCTGCAAGTACGATGACTCGGAAACGGCGAAGAAGTCTATGTGGCTGGCTGAGAGAATGGGTTCTGATGTCATTTGGCGATCTGCAGGGGAAGCTGGGACGGGCGGAACCGGCACTGCGCATTTTGTGAAAAACGGGATTCCTACAGTAACGGTTGAATGTGGAGGAGGAAATGTAACGGAAGAACATGAGCGTGATTTTAAAGCCTCCATCAGAAACGCGATGAAAGCATTAAACATGCTTGAGGGCGAGCCGCCTGTTCAAAAAGAATATACCGTCATCAATAAGGCAGATTTTATTTTTAACGGTGAAGGCGGGTTGTTCGTACCAGCTTGTAAAGTGGGTGATGTTTTGAACAAAGGAGATCTGATTGGGTCAATCATCAACCTGTTTGGAGATGTGACAGAGGAAGTTCGTTGTCCTTCGGATCGCTCCTATATCGCTGCCATCGGACACCGTTACTGGCCGTCTGACCCCGGTGAATTGATTGCTGAGGCAATCCCGATCGAGGACTAGATAGCTTGCCAGGCAAGAATATGATATCAAAATTAAAAGATAAACAAATTGGAGGAATTCAAATGGTGAAAACGGTTGGAACAGCTGAGGCGGTACAGGGAGAAAAAACGAGAGGATTTTTACAAGTAGGAACTGATACGGATGGTACCCCATTTAAGCTGCCCGTATTGGTTGCAACAGGGAACGAAGAAGGGCCGACGCTATGGGTACAGGCTTGTGTTCACGGAGATGAATATGGCGGTGCGGCATCCATCATCCGCTTTTTTCAAGAGCTAGATTTAAGCCAGCTGCGCGGCACATTGATTGGTGTACCAGTTACCAATCTGCCGTCATTCAAGGCTAGGTATAGGACATCTCCACTTGATGGAGCCAATCTTAACCGCATTTTCCCAGGTGATGCGAATGGTACGTACAGCCAGCGCCTAGCACATGCTTTGCTTACGGCCCAAACTGAAACCGCGGATTATGTTGTCGATTTCCATTCGGGTGGAAATGGCGCATATGTCCCTTTCTATGTCATTTGCGATTATGATGAATCCGAAGCCGGAAAAAAATCGATGTGGCTAGCCGAGCGCATGGGATCGGATGTGATCTGGCGTTCGGAGGCTGAGACCGATATCAATGGAACTGGCACTGCTCACCTGGTAAGCAAGGGCATTCCCGCAGTGGCGGTTGAGTGTGGCGGCGGCAATGTCACCGAGGATCATGAGCGCCTCTTTAAAGAGTCGATTGAAAATGCAATGAAGGCACTTGACATGCTCCCGGGCGAAGCCCCCGTACAACAAGAATATACCATCATCAATGGAGCAGATTTCTTCTTTGTTGGAGAAGGCGGCTTGTTTGTTCCTGCCTGCCATGTAGGGGAAGTGCTGAATAAAGGAGATTTAATCGGTTCTGTCATGAATCTCTATGGCGATGTGACAGAAGAGCTTTTTTGTCCATCGGATAACGCCTACATTGCAGCCGTAGGGCATCGGTATTGGCCTGTCCATCCTGGCCAGCTAATTGCAGAAGCTATTCCGATTGTAGGTCATAAAACTTCCGGAAAAGACTCATGAATACTCCAATTCTAGAGGTTCGTGATTTAGCTGTCAGTTTTAAAAGCAAACACGAATCATTGCCGGCTGTGGACGGTGTATCTTTTCAGATACAGCCGTCCGAGACGGTCTGCATTGTTGGTGAGTCAGGATCTGGGAAGAGTGTAACATCCCTGGCGATCATGGGTCTGTTATCCCAGCCGACAGGCAAGGTTAACAGAGGCGAAATTTTACTGAAAGGCGAGAACCTGCTGAATAAAAGTAAGAAAGAGATACGACAGGTACGTGGAAATGAGATAGCGATGATTTTTCAGGAGCCGATGACGTCCTTGAATCCTGTTTTTACAGTCGGCGACCAAATCGCAGAATCGCTGCGCTACCACAGAGGACTAAAGAAAAAAGACGCGATGGATAAGTCGGTCGATTTGCTTCGTATGGTTGGTATCCCATCTCCAGAACAGCGGGTGCACGAGTATCCTCACCAGCTCTCTGGAGGCATGAGGCAGAGGATCATGATCGCGATGGCCCTTGCTTGCGATCCCAAGCTATTAATTGCCGACGAGCCAACGACTGCTTTGGATGTGACCATTCAAGCACAGGTCCTGGAGTTGATGAAAGGGTTAAAAGAAAAACTTGGAATGTCCATACTCCTGATTACACATGATCTTGGTGTGGTTGCCGACATGGCTGATAGGGTTGTCGTTATGTATGCAGGCAAGGTTGTTGAAGAAGCCAGTGTGTGGGACATCTTTCAGCGTCCTTACCATCCTTACACACTAGGGTTGTTGGAAGCCATGCCCTCACTTGAAGGGCAGACAGGCAGATTGCAAACCATCAAAGGGGTAATACCAAATCCATTAAACAAACCGGAGGGGTGCTTGTTTCACCCCAGGTGTCCGTTTGCAACAGACAAATGCAGGGAATCAGAGCCGGAAGCAGAACAGGTTGAAAAGGGCCGGCGCGTTGCATGCTGGCATTACAGTAAACTTCGTGAACAAGAGGTGATTTAAATTGATAGACAATGCAATAGAAACCAAATTGCCTCTTCTTGATGTCAAGAATATTAAAAAGTATTATCCTGTCAAGAAAAGCTTTTTTAATCGGTCGAGGGAATGGGTCAAGGCTGTCGATGATGTTTCTTTTACGGTAGATGAGGGAGAAACACTGGGCATTGTTGGCGAGTCAGGCTGTGGAAAATCCACATTGGGCAGGAATATTTTACGTCTGCAGAAACCGACAGGCGGACAGGTCATCTATAGGGATACAGACATAACCAATTACCGGGAATCACAGCTTCGGCATATTCGCAGGGAAATGCAAATAGTTTTTCAAGATCCATACGCCTCACTGAACCCGAAGCATAAGGTGAGTGAAATTGTGGGAGAGCCTTTGAGAGTGCATAGGCAGGGCTCAAGGGGAGAACGGCGCGACCGGGTACAATCGCTGCTTGAAAAAGTCGGGCTTGATAGAAATCATATTTCCAGGTATCCCCATGAATTTTCAGGAGGACAACGGCAGAGGATTGGAATCGCACGTGCACTTGCGTTAAACCCGAGGCTGATCGTTTGTGACGAACCGATATCGGCTCTGGATGTGTCCGTTCAGTCGCAGGTGATTAATCTTCTTCAGGATCTTCAGGAGGAACTGGGATTAACCTATCTATTCATTTCCCACGACCTCTCAGTCATCAGGCATATATGCAATCGGGTGGCAGTGATGTACCTGGGAAAGATTGTGGAGCTCGGAAGTACGGAAGAAATCTATCTTGCTCCTGCACATCCCTATACACAGGCATTATTGTCGGCCATTCCTTTGCCAAATCCGCTCCAGCAGAGAAAGAGGGCAAGAATTATCTTGCAAGGAGATGTACCCAACCCGATAAACCCGCCAAGTGGCTGCCGGTTTCATACCCGCTGCCCTCTTGCTACAGATTTATGCAAACAAGAAGAACCGAAATTCGAAGAAAAGAAGCCTGGACGGTGGGTGGCATGCCACTATCCACAGACTTAGACACCCATTTATCCCTCCGGGTGATCCCGGAGGTAAAAAAATGGGTCAAATTTGTGACGACCGGGAGGGGTTCATTTGGAGTTCGGAAGGAACATCAGAAGGTTAAGAGAGCAGCAAGATATGACAGTTCGACAACTGGCTGATTTGGTGGAATGTACGCCGAGCTATATCAGCCAAATTGAGCGGGACATGGCGAATCCCTCCATAAACACTTTGAAAAAAATAAGTGCTGTCCTCGAAGTTTCTTTAGTTGATTTTTTCGAGGAAGAAACTCATTCCAACGAGTTTGAAAAAAATTATATTGTTCGACATCATAAAAGAAGAAAATTTTATAGCGAAAGCGAAAAAACGGATATATCACTTCTATCACCTTCGTGCATTGGGAGCAAGAATATTGAAATGCATTTGATGGCAGTGGTGCCCGGTGGTAAAAGTGATAAATTATATATCAATATCGCTGAAGAAGTCGGTTATGTACTGAAGGGGAAAATAACGATAATTTTAGGCGACGAGCGTTTCAATTTGGAACAAGGAGATGGTATTTATTTTTCTGGGAAAATACCGCATGGATGGGAAAATAATTCATCAATAGAGGCGATTATGTTGTTTGCGGTAACGCCGTCAATCATTAGAACAGGGGAGAGTCTGCTTTTAGGAGAAAGTAATTATGTGGCACATTCTCACTGAAATCATCTATGGAATTTGAAAAGAGTGAACGCACCTGTGTGCGTCTTAAAATAAGCCTTGATGTGTGTAACATAGTATTTCACAAATATTTAAAGTCCAAATATGCCAAAATTAGGGATTGTGATATACTGATAGAGGAATTAATACATCAATTTTAATCCCATGAGTGAATCCTCGGGATGTTACATATGTTTTCATGTAAGTCTAAGCGCAGGAGGAATTATCCTTGGATATTGGAACGAAAATAAGAACATTACGAAAAAGTATGGACATGTCGGTTCGGCAGCTATCTGAACTGTCAGAGTGCACACCTAGTTTCATTAGTCAAATCGAACGGAATATTGCCAATCCCTCCATCAATACATTAAAAAAAATCGCAGAAATATTGAATGTGCCTCTTATTTATTTTTTTGAAGAAGACACCAATGAATCAGAAGAAGAGTATGTCGTCCGAAAAAACAGGCGCAAGAAGCTAAACAGTCCAGCTGAAAAAGCTGAGGTTTTTTTGTTAACACCCACCAATAATTCCAGAAATATAGAAATGCATATGATCATGATAGAGCCAGGGGGCAAGAGTGACAAACTATACGTCAACAGTGCAGAAGAGGTAGGCTATGTTTTAAATGGGACCTTGACACTTCATCTGGGCGATGACAGCTTTGAGGTTAAGGAAGGTGACAGTATTTACTTCCCCGGTAACATACCACATGGCTGGGAGAACAGGACAAATGCGCAGGTAGTTACATTATGGGCGGTTACACCACCGATCATAAAGAAGTAAGTTTGTTAAAATATGATCCCCCTAAACGAAACCGCTTTGCTTCTATATAATGCATTAAGATTTTGTGTGTTGGTATATTATAATTACTGGTCGGAGACTAAATAAGCGAAACAGGCTGAATGATTTATTCAGTCTGTTTTTTATAATAAGTGGTTATGCTGTAGAGAACTGTATTACTGAGCGAGCATTGTGTTAGATTATTCAAGATTTCTAAAGCGATGGTCAATGAGAATGGGCTTTACTATTGCATGATTTTACCCATTTCTGTCAGCCGCCTGGGAGGACACGACCATATTCAATGAAATGTATCATCATCGCTAACAAGAGACTACCTAGAAACAAGCAAGACAGCAATAGTATATACCTTTTATTATCTTGTTGTTTCGATTGCTTTTTCTTAAGCGTTTCCTGATATGACTTTTGTATTTGCCTTTGCTTTAAATCATATGGTGCTTTATTTTTCGTCATGCTTTTCACCACCACCGCTTTGTTAATGAATTTAGACGATAAATCATGAAGAACGGTTGCAATGGTAAGCTTCCTGATCTGTAGGTGGTGCTTCAACTCATTGACAACAAATAATATCAATGATAGATTTATTTTGAATTAAAAATAATTTAATTCGAGATAAAATGCATTGTTTCTATATGGATCAGCAACTCATTTTTCGGAAAAATGAAAAGGGTATGTACAATAACAAATAAGACGGAATTAACCGAAACCATAAAAATGAATTGGAGGCAAAAGATGAACGGCTTAAAAGGAATACATCACGTAACCGCAATAACCAGCAGTGCCGAAAAGAACTATGAATTTTTCACATATGTTTTAGGCATGCGTTTAGTTAAGAAAACCGTCAACCAGGACGATATCCAGACATATCACTTGTTCTTTGCAGACGACAAAGGCAGCCCGGGAACTGATATGACATTCTTCGACTTCCCGGGAATTCCAAAGGGTGTGCATGGCACCAACGAAATTTCAAAAACTTCTTTCCGTGTACCAAATGACGCAGCGCTTGATTACTGGGTAAGACGTTTTGATCGTCTGGAGGTTGAACACACTGGAATTAGGGAACTATTCGGCAAAAAGACACTGTCTTTTGTTGATTTCGATGACCAGCAATATCAGTTGATATCCGATGAAAAAAATGAAGGCGTAGCTGCCGGTACACCATGGCAAAAAGGGCCAATCCCCCTCGAGCATGCAATAACCGGGTTGGGCCCGATTTTTGTCCGAGTCGCAAATTTTGACTATTTTAAAGAAGTGATGGAAAAGGTGCTAATGTTCAAAGAAATAGCCCAGGAAGGGTCCTTCCATCTATTTGAAGTGGGTGAAGGAGGAAACGGGGCTCAAGTAGTCGTAGAATACAACGCAATCCTTCCTCCAGCTCAGCAAGGCTTTGGCACTGTTCACCATGCAGCATTCCGGGTTGACGACCGTTCCGTTCTTGAGGAATGGATCGAACGAATGGAAAGTTTCGGATTCCGGACCTCTGGTTATGTGGACCGATACTTTTTCCAGTCACTTTATTCAAGGGTTGCGCCACAAATATTATTTGAATTTGCCACAGATGGGCCAGGATTCATGGGGGACGAGCCATATGAAACCCTTGGCGAAAAACTGTCACTGCCTCCATTCCTGGAACCAAAACGCGATCAAATCGAAAAATTGGTCCGCCCAATCGATACTGTAAGAAGTAACAAGGAATTCGTTAAGGAATGATGATAATAGTTCACTGGTGCCAACTAATGTTGCGCAAATGAATAACCCAATCTGTTGTTAGTAATTTAACAACAGTTTTTTTATTGAAAAAATAATCCTTTATTAAATATATTAAAGGAAAATGCCACCCCGGCATTTAATATAAAGGAGGAAAAAGATTTATGTTTTGCAGAGAGATGAAATAAAATGGCGGTGACTGAGGTTATTTTCCATCGATACATGTGAGGTGGTAATGTGTGACGAGTACAGTTTATATTACAAGAAAGCTGCCAGGGGAAATAGTCGATAAACTAACTAATTTTTTTAATGTAAGAATGTGGGAAGAGGAACATGTCCCTGTACCAAAAGAGGTGCTGCTTCAGGAAATAGCAAATGCGGACGGCCTGTTATGCTTGTTAACCGATCGGATTGATCAGGAGGTTTTAAAGAATGCTAATCAATTAAAGGCCATTTGCAACGTGGCTGTAGGCTATAACAATATTGATGTTGATGCTGCTGCTGCAAAAGGCATAGTGGTTACAAATACACCCCGGGTATTAACTGAAACGACAGCCGATTTGACTTTTGCACTGTTAATGGCGGCAGCCCGGAGAGTCGTCGAAGCATCCGATGTTTTGCGCAATGGTGAATGGGGAACATGGTCCCTGATGCAGCTGACGGGGCAGGATGTTTATGGTGCAACCTTGGGGATCATTGGATTGGGCAGGATTGGAGAAGCACTTGTGAAGCGTGCGAAGGGCTTTGATATGAATGTTCTGTATTATAACCGTACACGAAAGCCGGAAAAAGAGCAGGAGCTTGATATTCAGTATGCTGAATTGAAGGAGTTGCTCCAGCAATCTGATTATGTATCTCTCCTTCTTCCTTATAGTCCCGGCGTGCATCACATGATCGGCAATGAAGAGTTATCTATGATGAAAAGCACGGCCATCCTCGTCAACACCTCCCGGGGCGGAATTGTGGATGAGGAAGCATTGTATCATGCATTGAGGGACGGGAAAATTTTGGCGGCAGGATTGGATGTTTTCGAGCAGGAACCAATGCCACTGAATCATCCTTTGCTTTCCTTGCCAAACGTTGTGGCTTTGCCACATATAGGAAGCGCGAGTGTGAAAACGAGAATGCAGATGGCCCATCTGGCGGCTGACAATTTAGTGAAGGTACTATACGGGGAAGAACCTATAACACCAGTGTGGTAAAATAAGAATTCGGACAATCAGCGAAAAAACAAGCATGGAGGCTTAAAGGTGAGTTATCAATTAAAAAACTGCTTCAAAATGTTTGCATTAAATTCAAACCGGCAGCTGGCTAGTGAGATGGCCCTGCTTTTGGGCTGTGAGCTGGGAAAAAGCTCTGTAACCCGATTCAGTGATGGTGAAATCCAAATTAATATAGAAGAAAGCGTACGGGGAAGCGATGTATTTTTAGTTCAATCCACTTCATATCCCGGAAATGAACATATTATGGAGCTTCTGATTATGATCGATGCTTTGAAAAGGGCTTCAGCAAAAAATATAAATGTTGTTATCCCCTACTACGGATTTGCACGCCAGGACAGAAAAGCCCGTTCACGCGAACCAATCACTGCGAAGCTCATTGCAAACCTATTGGAAAAGGCGGGGGCAACCAGGATTCTGACTATTGACCTTCATGCTCCGCAAATCCAGGGTTTCTTTGACATCCCTGTAGATCAGCTACTGGGTGTACCGATCCTGTCAGAGTATTATCAATACAAAGGGTTGGAAGATATTGTAGTTGTGGCGCCGAATCAAGGCGGTGTAGTGAGGGCAAGAAAAATGGCGAGCAAATTAAATGCACCGATAGCGTTTATCGATATCCGACGGCCCAAACCAGATTTAGCTGAAGTTACAAATGTCGTAGGTGCCATAGAAGGGAGAAATGCAATAATAATTGATGGTGTAATTGATACGGCCACAACCATGACACTGGCTGCCAACGCGTTAGTCGATGCAGGGGCAAAATCGGTATATGCCTGCTGCACACATGCGATCCTGTCCGGCCATGCTGTCAGTAGAATCAAATCATCACCAATTAAAGAACTGGTGGTGACGAACACAATTCATCTGCCAGAGGAAAAGCAGGCAGGTAATATTACGTCCCTATCTGTTGCCCCATTATTTGCTGATGCGATTGGCCGCATTCATAATGAAATAGCAGTAAGTCCATTATTTGAATAGTATTACTGAAGTCAACTGGATAAGCCTGTTGGCTTCTTTAATATAAACAAGAGGAGGCTTTTAATCTGAGAGAATGCTAATCTTAAAATCGTAGGAATAAGTACAGAAGAAGGAAATGAGACATTAGCGGCTCAGAGTAGAAAATACAAACAAGTTGATTGTAGAAATGGTTCACTTCTTGTGAAATGAAAATAGTTTTTAAGTTTCATCCCCATTGTAATCATCAATGATTCCTTGTTTGACCTCCTTGTGAAGCATTTCAATAGCAAACGTATGAACCTGGACTGTTTCATTCATATGTCTAATACTGCTTCTTAACTCTGACAAAATTCTTTCCTGTCCAAGTTCAAGGTTATCGAATCGTTTATTATGATTTTCCTCGAGTCGGTCAACCCTGTTTTCAAGTCCATCAAACCTGTTTTCAAGTCCATCAAATCTGTCTTCAAGTCCATCAAACCTGTTTTCAAGTCCATCAAATCTGTCTTCAAGTCCATCGATCCTGCTTTCCAG